>NZ_JAQNDO010000001.1:11032500-12232500 GCF_028369105.1 Polyangium mundeleinium
CTGCAAGGCGTGTACGCGGTGATGATCGGCGATCTGAAGTCGACGCCGGCGATGACCACGCTGTTCCCGTTCGTCGCGGGGCTGAAGAGCGCGCATCCGGAAGCGGCGACGGCGATCGACGCGCTGGTCGGGCATCACGGGTCGGGCAGCTCGTTCGGGATCGATCCGGTGACGGACGCGTGGGGGACGGGCGAGACGCACACGGCCGGAGATCCCGGGGCGCTGCCGGTGTTCGTGCCGATGGCAGTGAACGAGTCGGTGAAGCTGACGTTGATCGGCGGGATCGATCCGGCGCTGCTCGGGCAGAACCGGTTCCTCCGCGTGAAGGGCACGGGCGGGACGCTGAAGGTGAGCTCGAGCGCGACGAGTGACGTGGACCTTTACGTGTACCTGCGCGGCAAGGAGCTCGACAGCGCCGCGTCGGAGAGCGGCGAGGAGACGGTGTCGTTCGCCACGACCGCCGGCGAAGACTACGTGGTGAACGTGCAGGGCTACGGAGAATTTTCGGGCCCGTACGAAGTGACGATCGAGGTCCTGCCATGAAAAAAGGGAACGAGATGCGCGCGCTGTGGATGCTCGCTTGTGTCGTGGCCGCGTGCGGGACGGTCGAGCGGAAGGAGCCCGATCTCGGCGGTCCGGAAGCGCCCCTCGCCGAGGCGAACGCCGAGGAGGGAGGCGAGGTGCGGACGCAGAAGCCGGGGGCGCCCGTGAAGGTCGAGGGGAAGCTCGCGGCGTCGAGCGCAGCGCTGACGGTCGATTTCGAGGAGGCCGCGAGCGATGTGACCGTGGAGGTCTGGGGCGTGGACGGGCTCGTCGTGACGAGCGCGAAGGAGCCCGTGCAGAACCGGCGTTTCGGTCAGGGCGAGAAGGTCGGCGTCGAGGTGTCGTTCACGGCGCCAGCGACGCGGGCCGATCTCGCGGTGCGGGTGCGCGGGACGTTCAACGGACGCGTGCGCGAGCGGGTGCAGTCGTTCACCGTGAACGCGGGCGCGCCGAGCTTGACGCAGCCGCCGGGGGAGATTCGTACGGGGCCGGATGGAAAACCCGTGCGGGTGCTTCGCGCCGAGTAAGCGGCGGCTGGAGGCGGCTTCGGGTCACCTGCAGGGACGTCAATCGGTGCTCGCGGCTGCCCCGGGTCACCTGCAAGCACCCTCGGTCGGTGCTCGCGGCTGCCCCGGGTCACCTGCAGGGACGTCGGTCGGTGCTCGCGGCTGCCCCGGGTCATCTGCAAGCACCCTCGGTCGGTGCTCGCGGCTGCCCCGGGTCACCTGCAGGGACGTCGGTCGGTGCTCGCGGCTGCCCCGGGTCACCTGCAAGGACGTCGATCGGTGCTCGCGGCTGCCCCGGGTCACCTGCAAGCACCGTCGGTCGGTCGTCGCGGCTGCCCCGGGTCACCTGAAAGCACCGTCGGTCGGTGCGGGACGCTGGTCGGGGTGTCGTGCTTCCCCGTTTCGCGAGGGAATTCCACACCCAACGTCAGCGATACCCGTACTTGCCGAGCGAATCCGCGACCTCCTGGGCCGTGGGGCGCGCGGCGGGGTCGGGATCCATGCAGCGCTCGAAGAGGAGCGCGAGGCCGCCCTGGAGGCCCTCGACGCGGCGCAGGCCCGTAGGCCGCGGGAGGGTTTGGCCCTGCATGCCGACGAAGATCGGCGGGACGTTGAAGGGGCGCTTGCCCGTGAGGATCTCGTAGGCGATGACGCCGAGGCTGAAGACGTCGGAGTGCGCCTTCCAGTGGCGTGAGCCCTGTGCGAGCTCCGGGCCCATGTAGGTCGGGGTGCCGACGAGGATGCCCGTGCGCGTGACCTCCTGCGGCGGCGGCGCGATGCTGCGGCGTGTGGAGGGCGGCGAATCGAGCTCGCGAGGCCGCTCGGAGAGGGGCGGGCGCTCCTGGACCTCCCCCGTGAGCGTGGAGATGCCGAAGTCGACGAGCTTGACCTGCGCATGCCCCTCGGCGTCCTCGGCGACCATGACGTTGCCCGGCTTGAGGTCGCGGTGGATGACGCCCTGCGCGTGCACGGCGGCGAGGCCCGCGGCCATCTGGCGGAGCACCGAGCAGGACCAGGTGACGTCGCGGTAGCGCTCTTTGCAGCGATGGAGCGGCTTGCCCTTGCAGAGCTCCATGACGAGGTAGAGCAGGCCCTCGGGGGTGACGTCGACGTCGGCGATCGAGGCGAGGTTCGGGTGGTCGAGGCGGGAGAGGATCTGCGCCTCGCGCACGAAGCGCGCCATCGCGAGCTTGTCGCTGCGGCTCGTGAGGACCTTCATGGCAAAGCTGCGCGCGTCGCGGACACGCTCGACCTCGTAGACGACGCCCATCGCGCCCTGGCCGAGCTCCTCGATGACGCGGTACCGCTCGGCGATGAGGGCGCCGACCTCGAAGCTCGGCGTGGCGGTGACGAGCTCGTCCTCGTCGACGTCGACGTCGGTGCGGAGCGAGGAGAGGAGGCTCGTCGTGTGCTGCTGGATCTTGCGGCGGAGCTCCTCGTTCAGGACCTCGACCTCGGCCTTCTTGGTTTCGATCGTGCGGATCTTGGCCTGCACGTCGCGGCGCATCTGGTCGAGGCCCCGCGCGAGGTCCGCGAACTCGCTCTTCTCGTCGACGGGGATCGGGGTCTTGATGTCGCCCGACGCGAGGCGCGCGGCGGCTTCGAGCAGCACCGCCTGCTCGGCGATGCGCTTCTGGTGGAGCGAGCTTTCCAGCTCGGCGCGGACGGCACGCGTGGAGACGATGTTGATGGAGAGCTTCTCGCCGAGGGCGTTGAGGAGCGAGAGGTCGGCGTCGTCGAAGTGCCGGCGTGACTCGTCGGTTTCGAGGTAGAGGACGCCGAGGAGCTCGTCCCGCACGACGAGCGGCGCGGCCATGGCGCTGCGGCGCGTGTCCTCGATGCGCTTCCACACGCGCGCCTCGCGGCGCAGGCGGACCTGTTCGACGAGGTCGTCGAGGTTCGAGGCAAACCCGGCGATGACCGAGGCGAGCGGGATCTCGACGCCACCGGCCTCGCGGCCCGCGGCAACTTCGAGCTCGGCCCCCGCGACCGCGCCCCCCTCGTGGGTGACGAAGAGGAGAGCCGCGCGCGCGCCGAGGAGGCGGATGATCTCGTCGAGCGCGACGCGGGCCTGGCCGCCGCGATCGAGGACCTGCGCCGAGGCGAGGCTGAGCTCGAGGACCCGCGAGTAGCGGCCCATGCGCTCGTGCACCTCGACGAAGCGGCGCGCGAGGATGATGCCGAGCGAGAGGGTGAAGGCAAACATGCCGACGTGGCCGAGCGAGACGTGGTCGCGCGGGACGAGGCCGATCGCCTTGAGCACGTCATGCGAGGCCGCAGCAGCGGCCAGGAGGAACCCACCCGTGAAGATGCGCGCGTCGAGGTTGCCGCGCGTCGCGTGGAGGACCGCGCGGGAGGTCATGAGAAGGATCGTGACGAGGAGGAGGATCTGAAAGGGCAGGAGCGTGCGCAGCACCGGGACGAGCCCGAGCGCGACAAGGAGGGCCGAGCCGAGGAAGTACGCGGCGTGCACCCACTGCAGGCCGCGGAGCAGGCGGAAGCGGTCGGGGCCGAAGACGTGCTCGAAGTACGCGGCGAAGAAGATCGGCGTGAGGTAGAGGCTCGCGAACTCGACGTGGACCCAGAGCAGCGGCGCGTCGACGAGGAGGCCGCGGATGGGCGCGGCCGCGGGGAGGTAGATCCCGAGCGCGAGCGCGAGCAGGCCGTAGGCGAGGTTCGACTTGTCGCGGCGCTCGGAGAGGAAAAGGCCGAGGACGAAGAGGCCCGCCGACACGAGGAGGATGCCCATCGCGAGCGCGGGGAGGTCGGCGCGGACGGCGTCGAGGGCGAGGTCGGCGCGCGGGCCGATCAACGAGTCGCCGTAGGGCCCGATGTTGACGTGATCGGAGTGGATGCGGAGCGTGAGGGTCTTGCCCGCAAAGTTCGATCCGAGCGGGAGGAAGTGCGGCTTGTAGCCCTGGAAGCGGAGCGCGCCGTCGCCCTCGAACGCGCCGAACCGGTAGACGAGGGCGCCGTCGAGGTACGCCTCGACGATCTGATCGACGCCGCGGAGGTAGAGGACGGGCTCGCGCTCGACGTGGCCGACGAGGCGCGTGCGCATCCAGAGGAAACGCGCGCCGTTCCGGCCCTCGGGCGTGGCCTGCGGGGGCAAGGCGCGCCATCCGTCGTTCACCGCGGGCGTGGCCCAGACGAACGCGTTCATGGGGTCGCGCGGCGAGTCGCCCCAGCGGTACTCCCACGTGCCCTGATACGCGTGGGCGTGCGCCTCGACGGCAGAAGGAGCAGGCACGTCCGCGCGCGTGATCGGCGAGGCCGAGAGCATCACGAGGGCGAGAGTTCCGGCGAAAAGAGTGCGCCGGCGCGGCGAACGGGGCATCGCTTGGTCTTGGTCCAGGGGTCCCTCGCGAAGCCGCGAGGATATCAGAGGTGCGCCACCGGCGAACTCACCGCGCGCTCGCCTTCTTGTTCCCCTCGGCCACGGCCTTGCCCGCGATGCGCGCGCGGGCGGCGTGCACGAGCGGCTCGGCCGGCGTCAACGCGTCGACGAGGTCGCCCGCGCGGAGCGCCGCTTCCTCAGCCCGCTTCCACGCAGCCGACGCGCCGATCGTGTTCGGCCCGCTCCGCTGCGCGAGCGTGAGCGCCGACGCGAGGTCCCGTCCGACGCGCTCGATGCGCTGGAGCTCGACGCGCCCCGCCCCCGCGAGTTTGGCGGCCGCATACATTGCCCGCACGATGCCGATGAGGTCGCGCACGGCCGCCGCGGGAAAGGGATCTTCACGCCCGGAAATCACCTGAACGAATGTATCGTAACCGTATCGAAATGGCGAGTCGGGCGTGTTTCGTGAGGTTACCGGAGGGACCCGGTGACCTCTTCCACCGCGCGGCGGAGGGCGCCCGAAAGGACGATGTCGCGGACGGCGGCAATGTCGCGATAGAGCGGGCGGTCCTCGTCGAGCGTGGGGGAGACGACGCGGACGGCCGCGTGCGCCCGCTCGACGGCGGCCGAGGAGCGGAGGGGGCGGCGCTGATCGATGCCCTGGGCGGCCGTGAGGATCTCGATCGCGAGCGAGGTGCGGACGTTCTCGATGACCTGCGCGAGCTTGCGGGCGCTGACGCTGCCCATGCTGACGTGATCTTCGCGGCCGGCGCTCGAAGGGATCGAGTCGACGCTGGCGGGGTGGCAGAGGACCTTGTTCTCGCTGACGAGCGAGGCGCTCGCGACCTGGGCGATCATGAAGCCGGAGTGCAGGCCGCTCTGCGGCGCGAGGAACGGGGTGAGGCCGCTCGAGAGCGCAGGGTTGACGAGCTGCTCGACGCGGCGCTCGCTGATGTTCGCGAGCTCGGCCGCAGCCATGGCCGCGAGGTCGAGCGCGAGCGCGAGCGGCTGGCCGTGGAAATTGCCGCCCGAGAGGAGATCGGCGCCGCCGTCGTCGCGGAGGAAGATGGTGGGGTTGTCGGTGACGCTGTTGATCTCGCGCGTGAGGACGTCGGCGGCCCAGCCGAGGGCGTCACGCGAGGCGCCGTGGACCTGCGGCATGCAGCGGAGCGAGTAGGCGTCCTGCACGCGCGGGCAGTCCGCGTGGCTCTGCATGATCTCGCTGTCGTCGAGCATCCCGCGGAGGTTCGCGGCGCAAGCGGCCTGGCCCGGGTGCGGGCGGACGGCCATGAGGCGCTCGTCGAAGGGGCGCTTCGAGCCCTTGTTCGCTTCGAGGCTCATCGCGCCGGCGACGTCGGCGATCGTGCAGAGGGCGAGCGCGTCGCGCACGGCGAGCGCGCCGACGGCAGCCATGTACTGCGTGCCGTTGATGAGCGCGAGGCCCTCCTTCGCCGCGAGGACCACAGGGCGAAGCTCGGCGCGCGCGAGGGCCTCGGCGCTCGTCATGCGTTCGCCGCGGAAGGAGGCCTCGCCTTCGCCCATGAGCGTGAGCGCGAGGTGCGCGAGCGGCGCGAGGTCGCCCGAGGCGCCGACGGATCCTTGCGAGGGGATGCGCGGCGCGATGCGCGCGTTGAGCATGGCGAGGAGCAGATCGACGACCTCGGCGCGCACGCCGGAATAACCGAGCGCGACGACCTGCGCGCGAAGGACCATCATGGCGCGGATCTCGGGCTCGCCGAGATCCGGGCCGACGCCGGTCGCGTGGCTGCGCACGAGGTTTTTCTGCAAGGCGATGACGTCGCGCTCGGCGATGCGCGTCTCGGCGAGCGCGCCGAAGCCGGTGTTGATGCCGTAAACCGCGGGCGCGGCGTCGCCGGCCTCGGCGATGGCGTCGACGGCGCGGCGCGAGGCGACGATGCGGGCGCGGGCCTCGGGACAGAGGGCGACGGGGCGGCCGCGACGGCTCACGTCCTCGAGATCGGCGAGGGTGATCGGGCGCCCAACGAGAAGAGGCGAAAGGGTGTGCACGCGCGCCACGTTAGTAAGCGGCACTTTCACGGCAAGGGGTGATCGCCTAAGCTCCCGCCCCCGATGCGGAACGTGCGATCGATCTGCGCGGCGCTCGCGCTCGCGCTCGTGGCCTGCGCAGGCGCGGCCGAACCCGGACCCGAGACCACCACGCCGCCCCCGAGCGGCGAGCCGACGGCCGAGCCGGGCGTGTCGGGCGGTGGGGGACCTGGCGCCGCCGTGAGCTCGCCCGTGGCGAGCAGCCCTCCCAGTGGAGCAGCGCCGGGCCCGTTCGTCTGCAGCTTGCCCGCGCCCGTGAAGAGCGACGATGCGTGCACGAAGGACGCGGACTGCGCGCCTTCGGTGCCGTGTCATGCGCGGGCATGCGTCGCGGCGTCACGTGCCGAGCCGCGTAAGCCGGACACGGTCTGCTCGATGATGGCCGACTGCCAGAGCGCCGACGTGAACCCTTGCATGTGCTACGAGGGCCGCTGCGCTCTGGTGCCGAAAGCCAACTGATCTCATGCGTTACTTCGTCAAATTCCCTTCCGGCCGCGAGGTCCCCGTCGATCTGACCGTGCTGCCCTCGGGCGAGATCCGCGCCGAGGTCGAGGGGCGATCGTTCGCGATCGACGCCTACGACCACCAGGGCGCGGTGCACCTCGATCTCGGCGGGCGCTCGGTCGAGCTCTGGATGGAGGGGACGCCCCCCGAGGTCGGCGTCGTCACGTCGTCGCGGCGGTTTTACGCGCGCGTCGAGAACGAACGGCTGCGCGCGCTTTCGAGCGTGCAGGGCGGCAGGAGCGGCGGCGGCGAGGGGCTCATCACGTCGCCGATGCCGGGCCGCGTGCTCAAGGTGCTCGTGACCGAGGGCGACGAGATCCACGCGGGGCGGCCGCTCGTCGTGGTCGAAGCCATGAAGATGGAGAACGAGCTCGCGTCCACGCGCGACGGTCGGGTGAAGAAGGTCTACGTGACCGCTGGCGCGACCGTCGAGGGGGGTGCCAAGCTCGTCGAGATCGAATGAGTCTTCGAAAGCGCCTTCCGCTCGCCCACCTGCCGACCCCCCTCCAGCGCCCGCGAAGGCTCGCCGCCGCGACGGGCATCGACCTTTGGGTCAAGCGCGACGACATGACGGGCGGCGCCGAGGCGGGCAACAAGATCCGCAAGCTCGAGTTCCTGCTCGGCGAGGCCCTCTCGCTCGAGTGCGACACGGTGCTCACTTGCGGGGGCCTGCAATCGAACCACGCCCGCGCCACGGCGCTCGCAGCCGCCTCGCTCGGCCTGCGCGCGGTGCTTTTTTTGAGGACGAACGATCCGTCGCTCGACCCTCCGCTGGAGGGCAACGTGCTGATCGACCGCCTCGCCGGCGCGGAGATCCGGCTGATCACGCCCGAGCAGTACCGGGATCGCGAGCGCATCCTGGACCGGGCCGCCGAGGAGCTGCGGGCCGAGGGGCAGAAGCCGTACGTGATCCCCGAGGGAGGATCGAACGGGCTCGGCGCGCTCGGGTACGTCGAGGCGATGGGCGAAGTGCGGCGGCAGATCGATCTCGGGCTCGGCGGGGGCAAGGCGTTCGACGCGGTCGTTGTCGCGTGTGGATCGGGCGGCACGGCGGCGGGCGCGGCGCTCGGCGCAGCGCTGCACGGGGTGGCGAGCGAGGTCGTGGCCGTCGCGGTCTGCGATGATGCGCCCACGTTCCAGGCGCGGATCGAAGGCATCGTCCGCGAGGCGCGTTCGCTCGACCCGCGCCTGCCGGAGCCCGCGCGCGTGACGGTCGACGACGCCCACAAGGGCCCGGCCTACGCCGTGAGCACGCCCGAACAACGCCGCCTGATCACGAGCGTGGCCGGTTTGTCCGGGATGGTGCTCGACCCGGTGTACACGGGCAAGGCGTTCTCGGCGCTGATGGATCTCGCAGGCGCGGGCGGCCCGCTCGCCGGCAAGCGGATCCTGTTCGTGCATACGGGCGGCTTGCCGGGGCTCCTGGCGCAAGGGGCGACGTTCGAGGACGCGCTCGGTCTCGACTGAAGAACCAAAGGAAGAGGCGAACCCATGCTCCCGCGCGTCCTCGAACCCGAGGTCATGGACACCCCCGAGGAGGCCCGTGACTACGACGCCATGGACCACGCCGCGGTGAACCGCGCGTTCTGCGAGGATGTGCTCGCGGTTCTCCCGGTCCCGAAGCGCGTGCTCGACGTCGGGACGGGCACGGCGCGCATCCCGATCGAGCTCTGCGCGCTCTCGCCGAACGCCGAGGTCGTGGCCATCGATCTCGCCGAGCACATGCTCACGCTCGCCCGGGAGAACATCACGCGCGCGGGCCTCGCCTCCCGCGTGACCGTCGCGAAGATCGACGCGAAGGCCCTGCCCTACCCCGACGGATCCTTCGGCGCCGTCGTGTCGAACTCGATCATCCACCACATCCCCGAGCCCGCGCAGGTCCTCGCCGAGATGTGGCGCGTGACCTCCCGCGGTGGCCTTCTCTTTGTGCGCGACCTCCACCGGCCCGAGACCGAAGCCGAGATCGATCGTCTCGTCACGCTCCACGGCGGCGAGCGCCCGGCCGATCCGGCCGCCGTGCCATCGTTCGAGCACCAACGATCTCTCTTCCGCGCTTCGCTCGCCGCGGCGCTCACCGTCTCGGAGATCGCCACGTTCGTGGCGCCGCTCGGAATCCCCGCGTCGGCCGTGCGGAAGACGAGCGATCGACACTGGACGCTCTCCGCCGTCAAACCCTGACGTCGAAGAGCGCCCGCGCGCGTGGAGTGGAGATTCAGGGGTGGATGTGCACCACGGTGCCTTCGCCCGTGGATTCGCTCGCCTGCACGCCGTGCCAATCCGTGGGGAGCGGCGGATCGGTCCACATGAAGACGCGGCGCGCGTCGATCGGCGAGAGGTTGATGCAGCCGTGGCTCCGGGGCTTTCCGTACTCGTCGTGCCACGGCGCCGCGTGGAGCGCGTAACCCGCCTCGAAGTACTGCACCCACGGCACGTCGCGCAGCTCGAACTTGTTGCCGACCTCGTGCGAGTCCATCGTGGTCGTGACGTGCTTCTCGCGGATCTTGAAGGTGCCGCGCACGGTCGAGTACGTCTTCTTGGGATCCCCGAGCCCGTCGCGGCCCGTCGCCACCGCCGTCGCGAAGACCGGCTTCGTCCCCTCGTACAGGATGAGGATCTGGCTCAGGATCGAGATGTCGATCCACTTCTTCGTCTTCGCCGCGAAGCTCGGCAGCTCCGAGGGTTTGACCGCGATCGCCACGTCGCTGTCCTTGATCCACGTCCCGTCCTTGGCCTCGACGAGGCGCGTCTCGCCGATCCGCATGCTCTTGCCCGTGAGCTGGATGGGCGTGTGGAACGCGAGCTTGCCCGCCTTCTCGAGCGAGCGCTTGCTCGTGTCGTACTTGTACGCGTCGGGGACGCGCACGAACGCGAGCGGCAGCTCCCAGCCCTTGCGCATGTCGACGCCGTGGAACGTCGATCCCCGCGCAGGCTTGAGCTTCGAGGTCGGCACGAGGCGCGCATCCGTGGTCATCGCGAAGCGCCGGTCGTTGTCGCCGACGAACGTGCCGATGAGCGCGAGGCCCGCGTGCCGTGCGACGCGGTTCGTGATGATCGCGTAGTCGGGGACCTTGAACGTCGAGATGTTCGGGATCTTGCGGCCGCCCTGGAAAAACCAGGGATCGCGTCGTTCCCATCGCCGCCGTAGAGCTCCTGATCCGGGAGGTCCGGCGCCTCGGTCGGCGGCTCGCCGATCGCGTTGCCCTCTGCGTCGAGCGGCACGTCGTTCGCGCCGACCTCGATCGCATCCCACTTCTTCTGGAGGCGCTTGTAGCTGCGGAGGTGCTCCTTCAGCCGCATTTCGTACTGGAACTGCTCGGCCTTCGACGCAGGCCGGTAGTAGTTCGGCGCGATGGCTCGTACGAACGCGTAAGGATACGGCATCGGCTTCGAGAGGTCCGGCCGACGCGTGAGCGCCCGCAAGATCGGGTGCTTCATGTCGATCGACGCGCTGCCCTCGGCGCAGATGTATCCAGCCGGAAGGACGCGGTAATACCCGCCCTGGCAGTCGTCGAACGCAGCCGGCTTCTCCCCGCGCACCGCGGTCGCGCCCGCGCGCAGGTAGCCGATCTTCGGCGACCTTCGATCCGGCTTCAGGTAGACGGGCGCCGCCATCTCCACGGCGCCAATGCGGGGGCCGCCCTCTTTGGGGACCGTCGCCGGATCCGCCGCGACCTGCTCGGCAGGCGCGGACAAGCTGACGATGCCCTCAGGAGAGCCCTTGCCCTTGCACCCGGCGAGCGCAAGCACACCGAGGGCCAGGAGGGAGAGCCGCTTGCGTGCGTCCATGGGCCCCGGATGCCGGAAGTCAGCCGAGAGGGCCAAGTTTTGAGCCCGAGCCCCGGAAACGACGGCCCCGACGGACCCCACACCAAAGGACGCTCGAAGAGCTTGCGCAGGGGCAAACTTCCCGCTAGGTTGCTGGCCCCCGCGTCCGAAAACGCGGCGTGCGCCACTAGCTCAGCTGGATAGAGCGTCGGCCTCCGGAGCCGAAGGCCAGTGGTTCGAATCCACTGTGGCGCGCAGAGTCTTCACCGCATCCCGTTCATCGCAGCGGGGAGCACGTCTGTGCTCACCGGCTTTACGAGGTGGTGCTCGAAGCCCGCCTCGGCCGTGTGCCTGCGATCCTCCTCCTGGCCATACCCCGTCACCGCGAGCAGGCGCGGCGCCGCGCCCCCAGATGCTCGCGGATCCGCGCGGCGAGCTCGTAGCCGTCCATCACCGGCAGCCCGATGTCGAGCACGGCCACGTCCGGCGCGAATGACTCGAGCATCGAGAGCGCCTGCGGCCCGTCGAAGGCCACGGCCACGAGCCATCCCTGCGCGCGGATCACGTCCGCGAGCAGCGTCGCTGCTTCCTCGCATGCCCTGCGCGCCTTGCACGAACGGCTCGAAGACCCGCGCGAGCAGCTCTGCGCTCATGCCCACGCCCGTGTCGCGCACCGCGGACACGAGGGTCTCGCCATGTCGCGCGGCCGAGACCTCGACACTCCCGCCGGGCTCGGTGTACTTCGCCGCGTTCGTGAAAAGGTTGGCGAAGACCTGCGCGAGCCTGTCGGGATCCGCGTTCACGGAGAGTCCAGTCCGCGGCACGTTCATGGTCACGTGGTGGCGGCGTTCTTCGAGCAGCGGGCTCGCCATCTCGAGCGCCCGCGTGATCACCGATTCGAGCTCGGTGGGGCGCTTCGAGAGCGAAATGAGGCCACGTGCGACGCGCGAGACGTCGAGCAAATCGTCGACCCTCCGGCCGAGGTGATGCACTTGCCGCGTGATCACCTGCTCGGGTCGGCCGAGCTGTCCGCCGCGTGCATGCGGATCAGCTCGAGCGCCGTGCCCATCGGGGCGAGCGAGTTGCGCAGCTCGTGCCCGAGCATCGCCAGAAATTCGTCCTTCGCGCGATTGGCCGCCTCGGCCTAGCTGCGCAGCGCCTCCACGCGCGCCGTCGCTCGCTCGGCGTTTTGCCGCGCCAAGCGCTCACTTTCGTGAGCCTCGCGCAGGAGCGCAATCGCCGCGTTGCGTTCGTTCGTGGGCCAACGGATGAGCACGCCCATCAGGAGAAAAACGACCAGGCTCGTGACCTTTTCGATCGACCCGCCGAGCGTCGGCTCATCGTGTCGAAGGAAAACCAGCCACGCTGGAGCCGCCGACGAGTGTGGTGAGCATTTCGGCACGGAATCCTTCATACCAGCCGCTCAGCACCACGGCGGGGAAACATCGTGATGAACGGAACGGCATTGCCGACCGCCGGCGTCAGCAATGCGCGCGCGCCGTGACCGAACCCGGCCGATAGGAGCGCCACCGCGTAACGTTTCCACGCCGCGCGTGTCGAAGGCGCCTCCGAGCGGTTCAATACCGTACCTCTTGGCTCCGCGATGTTCCGGCGATCGGAACGAAATAGCTACGGATCTCGCGACACCGCGATTCTGGACGAACGGCGGCGTCCTGCAAGCAGAGATTCGAGGTGGAATGGATGGAAAGGAAATCCGTTTGAGCAAAAACGGATCATGGGGAGGGACGGGACGCTCGGCGGTTCGAGCGTTCAGACGGTCAGGGCGCTTTGACGTCCTCGAAGTTCGTCCTCGCGGCAATGTGCTCCTCGCTCAAGTTGAGCAGGATGGGCAGGGTCTCGCATTGCCAATCGTCGTCAGCAATACGGCGCACGGTGACGCGGCCGGGGACGAGGTTGTAGACCGCGTCGACGATATCCATGATGACGTAGAACCCGTTCGAGTTGCAGAAGCGCATCTTGACGAAGTCCATCGTCGTCTCGGTGACGGACTGCCGGGGGAGGACCTTCGCGAGCTCCTCGAGGTACGTGTGGAGGTAGCGGTAGGGGTTGTCCACCCGGATGACGCCCTCGAACGTCAGAATCAGGTGATGATCATCGAGCTTCGCGACCGAGTGGAACACGCTCAGTCCGCCGTCCATGATTTCACCATAGGTGAGGACCTTCATGCGAAACCTCTCATCGGGAATAGCGCTTTGACAACGAGGAACCCCTGCTCGTACTCAGCCGTGAGCTTGAACTTGCTCTCCGCGGTGAGTCGCATGAGGCCGAGGCCTCCCTTCGCCTTGTCGATACGCCGGCGATAGACCGTGTCAGCGAGGAGCTTCCGCGGGTCCTCGGCGTTGGCGATGATGGTGAAGCGATCGCGGACGGCTTTGAACTCGTCTTCCGTGGCGGGGTTCGCCACGGTGATCATGAGCTCGTCGCCGTCGATCTTCAGGTCGACGCGCAAGGCGCCGTCCCGGATCGAGCAATGCTCCATCACGTTGGTGACCAGCTCGATGACGACCACGTTCGCCTTCGAGCAGATCTGCCGCGGGTAAAACATCCCCAAAAGGTCGAAGAGAAAGTTCCCGAGCAGGCCTGCCACGTCGCCGGCCACGTGATCGAGCGGCGCGATGGAAATCGACGCTCCGACGGCCGTCTGCGTCCGGTTGCCCCCGGCGCTCATTTAGCGCACCTTCGCATGATGAGGAGCGTGATGTCGTCGATGTCCTCGGCCCTGAAGGACGTATAGTCGTCTACACATCTCTTCAGGATATCCTGGACGGGTTCTTCGCTATGCCGCGCGATGATGTCGTTGAGACGTTGCACGGTATAACCCTTTCCCTCTGCATCTAAAGCCTCGACCATACCATCCGTGTACAGCGCCAGGACGTCTCCCTGCTCGAACGGCAGCTCGAACTCACGGAACGGTTTGGTCCTCAAACCGATGTAATTGCCCACCCTGTTGAACGTTCGCTGCATCCCGTGCCGGACCAGGAGCCCATATCCGCCTCCGGAAACGTAACGGATGAACCGATCGCTGAACACAACGAAGTTCACCGTGGCATACCGCCTCACTCCGCGGAGGAAGGCATACGATGCACGGTTGACCCAATCCACGATCGCGCTCGGGCTGTCGGAACGCCGCGTCGCATTCTCAATCTGCGCCTTCAAGAAGGACATGATGAGCGCCGACGACACCCCGTGCCCCGAGATGTCGAACACGCTGACAGCGAAGCGTTCCCCGGGTAGCTGGGAAAAATCGTAGTAATCTCCTCCAACCTCCGCGAGCTGCTTGTGGTAGATGGCGATTTCCAGCTCCGCAGAGAGCGCGGACGCGTCTGGCAAAAGCGCCTGCTGGATCCCTCGGGCAACCTCGAGGTCCTCGCTCAGGGTCCGGTGCTGAAGCTCGAGCTCGTTCTCGATGCGCGTCGCGTGCTCGAGCGTGAGCTCGTGCACCACGGACATCTCGTCGATGTCGGCTCGGAGACGCTCGCATTGCTCGACCAAGCCCCGACACCGGGTAAGGAGCTCGAGAGCCCCACCCTCGCGCGCGAGCAAAGCCTTGCAAGCAGCGTCGTCCGATAGGAGCGCCTTGACGGCTTCGAGATCCGTCTGCTCCGACCGAGCTTCGGCCACCGGATCCGACGAGCTGTCCTTCGATGCGGTCATCGTTCGAAGAAATCCTCTAACGCAGACGCCCTACGTTCCCCTCTCCCATCAGTCACAGAAGATCATCTCGAAGTTCTGGTTGAACTTCTTGAGGTTCGGGAGCGACTTGCCCTGCCACGGAATGGCCTTCGAGCCCCGGACGACAAGCTGCACGTCACCCTTCTTCCGCATGGCGATGGCGAACTTGTAGAGCACGTTGATGCCAGAGCTGTTCAGGAAGTTCAGCGTGCGCATGTCGATCGTGATCGACTTCGCATTGCCCAGGAGGACCTTCTCGAGCAGATCCTCGATCGGCTGGTATTCCTGCGGTCCGCCGAGGCGCAAGATACCCTCGAAGTAGACCGTGACCTCCGCGGGGTCGTACCAGACTCGATAGTTTCCACCTTTGATTTCCATTCTCGCCCTTTCCTTCAAGATGGGCAGCCGCGCCATCGTCCTAATGCAAGTGTTCTGCGCTGAGACCGGATCGAGCTTCCACCCCAGGCTCACGCCATAGTCGCTCATGATGATGAGATACCCGAGCCCGGAGCCCGTCGCCTCGACGTCCTCGGCGTTGGCCTCGGCCTGGCGACGCAGAAGCTCCCCCGGATCCTCACGCGAGAGCTCGAGCAGCTTCTCCCGCAGCGGAGGGACTTCGCCGTTGGCGATGTGGTTGCTCACCAGGCACACCAGATCTTCCTTGCCAATCCCAACCGTGACGTTGATGTCACCGCTGCGGTTGAACTTGACGGCGTTTTCCACGAGCTCGTTCAACACATAGCTCACCGCGCCGCTGACCTCCGCCCGGCTGATGAGCTTCCCGTCGTTGTCCGCATCCGGAAAGAGCTCGGCGAAGTACTCCGCCATGAAGTTCGCCGTGAGGTTGCAGAGGCTCCACCGCACCGCGAACGAATCCGGGTACAGGGTCAACGACATGTGCTCGCTGAACGAATCGTCCAGCGAATAGACGCCAATGATCTCACTCATAGTGTTGCCGGTCTCCTACGCGTCATAGCCTCTTGATGACCAACACGGTGATGTCATCGTAGACCTTGTTGGTTCCGATGTGGTTCATCAGGTCCTCGATGATCGCGTCCTTGATCTCCTGCGACGTCTTCTTGTGATTCTGAGAGACGATCTCGCATAGCCGCTCGACGCCGTACTGCGCCGTGTCGGTGCGCTCCGCCTCCGTCACCCCGTCCGTGAAGAGAACGACGACGTCCTCCGACTCCAGAGCGATCTCGGTGTTGGAGAGGAAATCGGTGATGTCCTCGTCCATACCCACCGGGAGCCCGAGCCCGGTCGTGTCCACACGCTCGAGCTCGCCCGAGGACCGTACGACGATGACCTCTTCGTGCTGCCCCGTGAGCCGGAGCTTGCCGTCACTGTAGTCCATCAGCGACAGCGTGAGGTTCTTGTCCGAGCTGATGCGCTGGATGTTCTGGTAGATGACCTTGTTGACGATGCCGAGGAACCGCGTCGGATCGGTCTCATTGCTGGCGAGTAGCGTACGAACCGCCGTCTGCACCATCAGCATGAGCACGCCGCTCTCGAGGCCGTGCCCCGTTACGTCGCCGATGCCGATCTTGATGACGCCGTTGCCGCGGAGCACATCGTAATAGTCACCGCCGACCTCGTCCGCAGGCGACATGTACCCCGCGATGTCGAGGTCCTTGATCTCCTGCAGCTCCTGCGCGGGCGGAAGCACCATGAGCTGGAGCTGCCGCGCCACGTTGAGCTCCGCGCCGAGCCGCAGGTTCTCCTGCGCGAGCTGGGCGTTGAGGCTCATGATCTCCTTGTTCGCGTCCTCGAGCTCCCCGGTCCGTGCCTTGACGAGCGCTTCGAGGTTGTTCGTATGGGCCTGGATCTCGGCGGCCATCTCGTTGAAGGCCGCCGTGAGCTGCCCGATCTCGTCCTCGCTCGTCACGTGCACGCGCACCGCGTAGTCGCCCTGGCGCATGCGCGTCGCGCCCTCCGAGAGGGCCACGAGCGTGCCGGTCATCTTCCGCGAGACGAGGAAGACGCCCGCCATGAGGACGAGGATCGAGCCGAAGGAGACGAACGCCTGGCTCGCCACGATGCTCGTCCGGCTCGCCTCGATCGCATCCTGCGCCTTGTACAAAGACGCATAAATCTCTTTCTTCGGCACCACGAAGCCGAGCGTCCAGTTCTCCGGCGCGATCTTGCCGTCCGCCAGGGTCTGGAACGTCGTCAACTGCTTCAGCACCATGATGTGCGGCTGCCCGCCGATCTGCACATCCTCGCGGTAGTGAACCGCCACGTCGGTCGGGAGCGCGATCGCCGCGACCTCAGACTCGGTGCTGTCCTTCAAGAACCGATGCAGGAGCTCGAGGCCCTGCTTGTCCGCCTTTGTCGTCAGGCCGAGCTTCTTCACGCCGGTGTCATTCACCGCGACGACGTTGCCGTTCGCCTGCGCGAGGAACGCAAAGCCCGTCTCTGCGAGCTTGACGTCCTTGATGTACGTGATGAGCGTCTCCAGCGTCAGATCAACGGCGACCGCCCCCTCGATGCCCGTCCGATCCTTCGCCCACACCGGGTGGAAGATCGTCATGATCAGGCCGCCGCCACCAGCATCCATGTACGGCGGGAAGATCGTCGCGTGGGTCTTGCGCGCCTGAACGCCGCCGGGTTCCTTGATCCACGTCTCCCAGCTCGGGATGAGGCCGGCATAGAAGAACTCGTAGAAGTTCGTCTTGTTATGGCCCGGATAGAGCTCATCGAAGACCTTGCCGAGGTCCGCGTATGGCGAAAGGCGCACGAACGGATACGCGGGCGGCCCGACCATGTAGATCTGGAGCTTCGGCGCCCCATGCCGCGTGAACGACGGCAGGATGAGGTCCAGGTACGCGGACTTGTCGATCGCCGCCTGCGCGTCGGGCAGGATCACGCCGTCCTTCTGCATGTAGCCCCAGGCCGTGATGACCGAGGGCTCCGTGGGGTCGTTCTGCAGCCAATCCCCCGCAGGCTGATCCTTACCGTCCTTGTCCTTACGCTGCGTCGGCGGGGTGAACGAGAACCGATCCTTGAAATACGGCATCGACGACAGGGTGGCGTGGATGCCACTCATGTCGCCGTCCTTGTCGACGATGGTTTGCGCTATGTCGGAGACGACCTCAAGGTCGGCGATGGCTTGCTGAAAGCTCGAGTTGACGTGCTGGCTCGTGTCGACAAGGTGGTTCGTCAGCGACTCGCGGTAGGCGATATTGAGGCCCGCCTCGATCTCGCGGGTCGCCTCCAGGCTCAGTTTGTGGATGCCCTGACGGGCCACGAGCATGTTGAGGATCGCGCCGAGCAGAACGCTGACGCCCGTGACCAGAAGAAACTTGGTGTTGAATTTCTTGAATCTCGCGAGCAGGCCGTTGGCCTTCGCTCCTCTGAGACTCTCACGAGCGTCTGACGACACGTCTACCTATCTCCTGGCAACGCCCTCGGGGGCCCCGGCAGAGGTGCCACGTTAAACGGTCTGCGTCCTGGGATCCACACGAAACATGCGCCCTTTCCCCGGCCAACGTTCGCGTCCGACGATCGACGTTTCCTTGACTCCTGTGGCTCGCCGCCGAGATCAGCTGGTCCGGAACGGCTTACGTCCCGACGCAGCGATGATGGGCCATACCGCATAGCCACGATCGCTGAGGATCGTTTCCATGTGTGCCCGCAAACCCTTTTCGACATCCGCGTGATGGGATGGATCCACGCCAGCCGCCGCGCCGAACTGCCAGGCGACGCGGATCCAGAGCTCGACGACCCGCGCGAGCTCGTTCGGGTCGGAGTTCGTGTTGCTGATGTTGATCTGGCTGATCTTGATATCTTCGAGCCCAGCGCCCTGAAGGAGGAAACGCCCCTTCGGCCCCATGTCGAGATCCACGCCGCCCTGACGGCTCACCTGGAGGAAGCTCTTGTACCCCTGCTGAATGACCTCCTCGTTTGGATAGCCAACCACGCAGGAGAGCATCTCGTTCGTGATGTAGATACGCCCGCCGGGGCGGCATATCCGTACGAGCTCGTGGAGGATCTTCTCCGGCTGATGGAAGATCTGAAGCGATAGCCGGCAGGCCACGAAGTCGAACGAGTTGTCGGCGAGGAGGAGCGCCGCGGCGTCGCCGTATTGATACTCGATGTTCTCCAGCCCGTAATCCGATACCACCTGCCGCGCATACCGCAGGAGGGGCCTCGAATGATCGACGCCGACGAGGTACTCTGGCCGGAAGTCACGCTGGATGAAGATGTCGAAGCAGCCGAGGCCGCAGCAGATGTCGGCCACGCGCAGCCCCGGGCGCAAGCCGTGCTGCGTCAGGAGTTCCTGCTCGTGATGCCAGATGAGCTTCTCCTGCATCCGGAGGACGGTAATGAACTCGTCGTCCTCGAGCACCGGCTGGGTCGGATAGAGGGCCTTGTCATAGACCTCGATCGTGACCGCCGGATAGAGCTCGGCAATGACCTGGAACTTGCGTATGGCCCAGGGAATGACGCTGGAGAGGACGAACTTGATACGAAGGTCCGGGCGCGCATGCGCCACCCAGCGTACGAAGCGGTTCAGCTCGAGGAACGCGACGTTGTTCATGTACTTGAGCCGCTTCAAGTTCACGCACAACGTGCCTCGCGCGCTTCGAGCCGCCTGCTCGAGGGAAGCGCGAACCGAGGCCATCTCATCAGCGACGAACGGGCGCAACGTACCCGTAAGGGTAACCTCCTGCTCCTCGTTCCCCGTGAGCCTCATGTTGAGGGCCACGGGCATACATGAAGGAGGTACGCCGGAGGACGGCGTACCCGAAGACGCGGGAGCGACGGAGTTGCTCATACCTCCCCCATATCGTCGACCTCTGGCAGCTCGAGGAAGAGGCTCAACCGGTCCTGGCCCGGCGGCTCGGATATCGTGAGCGTACAGGTATACACGGCGGCGAGCTCGAGCAAACCAAGCATCGTATCCTCGCCGTCCGCCGGATCCTCCAGCCTGGCGCGATACCAGCTCTTGAGATCGGGCTGGTTCACGATCTGCACGGCCATACGATAGAATACTCGATTCTGCTCGGTGACCGGGAGCGTGATCTGCAGGATCACGTGCCGGGCTCGCCTGCGGAAGATGAGCTCGATCTGCCCGTCTGCCGCGTGGTTGCGATAGATGACCTCGAGAAGCTCGTTGATGAACGTCGAAAGCAGCGTCGCATGACGCTCAGGGTCCCCCTCGTTCGCGCTCACGTAACGAGCGAGGTAGTTCGCGAGCAGATGACAGTGCCCCCACTCCCGTGCAAAGCCGCCCACTGTAAAGCGAGCCGCCATGATCATCCTGTATCGGCTCGAGGCGAACTCGGCTTCCATGGGCGGAGCCGGTGTGATGGTCTTGACAATCGACATCGGGACCTCGAAGGCGGCCGACCGTCGGCCTAGAAAGGCTAGCCGGTCCCGACGTCGACGTCGAGTGCCGTCTGTCCAACCGTGGTGGCTCGCGACGTGTCTCAACATGCTTCGCAAGCGGCCGTTCGCGCACGCGCGGGTAGCAGCTACCATGCCACCCCTATCACAGTCCACCACACGGCCGCGAGCAAAGCACGAAGCCCGCGACGGACGGCGAAGAACGGCAGAAGCAGAAAGCTCTTGTAGCGCAGTTCACCCGAAAGCCGGCGCCAAACCCTCGGGTTTGTCCGCGGCGAGACGAAACGAGCCTCGCATGCTAGGTTCGTCGCGGCTCGCCCGGCCGAAGGTGTTTCCCATGAAGCAGCTCGTGTTGTTCTCGGGCAAGCCCGAGCCCGAGCTCCCCGAGATCGATGCAGACCGCGCGATCGCCGAGAAGCTCGCTCCTACCGTTCAGATGGGGACGTCGACGTGGACGTTCCCAGGCTGGAGAGGAATTTTCTACCCAAAGGATATCCCCGAGCGGGAAATCACGACGCACGGGCTCCGGCTCTACACGCGAAACCCGCTGTTCCGCACCGTAGGGATCGATCGGAGCTACTACGCGCCGCTGCGCGCCGAGGAGCTCGCGCGGTACCGCGACGATCTGCCCGACGGGTACGGCTGCGCGATGAAGGTGTGGAGCGGAATCGTGGCGCGGCGGGATCCCCACACGGGAGAGCGCTCCCCCTGGTTCCTCGATCCACGCGCGTTCGAAGAGCGCGTGCTCGTTCCGATCGAGAAGAGTTTTTCCCGGAACGTGGGCGTGTTCTTGCTCGTGCTCTCGCCGATCCGCGCCGAGGAGCGGATGGATGCCGGCGAGCTCGCCGAGCGGCTCGATCGGTTCTTCGAAGCAGCGCCGCGATCGTTTCGCTACGCCGTGGAGCTCCGAAACCCGGAGCTGCTTTCGAGGGCGTACCTCGACACGCTCGCGCGGCACGAGGTGACACACGTGCTCGGCCTGTGGGAGCGAATGCCCACGATCGGCCGGCAACTCGCGGTGCCGAAGATCCTGACGGCGCCGCTCGTCGTGTGCCGGTTGTCCATACGCCCCGGCGAGAGGTACGAGGAGCGGCGGCGGATCTGCGCGCCCTTCGACAAGATCGTGGCGACGGACGAGGCGTCCCGCGCCGACGTCGTGGAGGTCGCAGCGCGCTGCGCCCGCGAGGGCCGAAGCCTCATGGTGCTCGTGAACAACAAGGTGGAAGGGTCCGCGCCGCTGACCGTGCGCGCGCTCGCGCGGCGGATCGCTGCGGGTCGCTGAGACGTACGTCCCGACGGAAAGAGGCGGACCCGTGCAGGTCCGCCCCTCCTCTTGATCAGAAGCCGCCGCCGATCTGCGCGAGGAGCGACCAGGTGTCGGCGCCGGGCTCGTCGTTGACCGGCGTGATGCTCGAGCCCAGGTTGTCGAAGAAGGCCGGGCGGTAGTTGAAGCGCGCGCCGACCTTGATGCTCTCGGTGAGCATGCGATCCGCGCCCACGCCGACGGGGACGACGAGCGTGAAGCCGTCACCGTATCTGCCCGCGAAGCCGGCGTACCCGACGCCGCCGACGATGAACGGCTGGAGCGGGAGGCGGTTCGCCTCGGCGAGGTTGTAACGGAAGCCTGCGTCGAGCGACGTCATCACGAGCTGGGTGCGGGTATCGGCGCGGGTGTTGGCGCTTCCGAGGTAGTTGCCTTCGACCGCCCAGCGATCGTTGATCATGCCGGTGACGCGCACGTTCCAGCCGGGGCCGAGGCTGCCGACGCCGCCCAGGAACCCGACGATGCCCGCGCCGCCTTCCACGGAGTACGCCGTCGGCCTCGGGATCTGGCGAATGGCGGGCTGATCGGCCGGCGGCAGGCCGCGCCGGGTGTCCTGCGCGTGGGCCAAGGTCGGCGCTCCCAGGGCGGCAAAAGCCACGAGGGCCGCCACGATTCGTCCGGTGGTCATTGCTTCCTCCTCAGCGAATGCTCGAGGTCCTTGCCGAGAACGAGTCTCGCCTTGCACGTGTCCCGGTGCATGCTGCGGGCCATGGTGGCTGTGCAGGTCGGACCCTGCACGTCCAGACGGGCGGTCCGGACCCGAGTCGTGCCGCGAGAGCGGACAGCAGGCGCGCGAGGCGCGGCGTCACGCGGCGAAGGTCAGGTCGCCGTGGGCTGTCAAGCCTTTGTTGTTGCCGCCCGAGGCGCTTCGGGCAGAGAGTAGAGGAGCGACGACGAAAGCCTCGGGGAGGGCGCGGATGCTGGGCGGCGGATCCGCGCGGGGGTGAAGGCCGTAGTTGGATCACCAAGGTATCGAGGAGCAGACGATGAACGCGAAGAGCATTTACGAGACCCTCGCGGCCCTCGGCGCGAGCGCGATGATTGCAGGTTGTGCCGGGACGCAGGAGCCCGTGAAGGCCGCCGAGGAGCCGCAGGCCGAGGCCCCCGCAAGCGCCGCGACGGACGAGAAGAAGGCCGAGTCGACGGCAGGGACGGAGGCGGCAGGCGCGACGAACGCGGCGGCCGCGCCCACGGAAGCCCCGGCGGCGGCGGCAGCTCCGGCGGCGCCCGCAGCGACGCCCGCGCCCGCAGCGGCGCCGGCTCCGGCGACGACGGCGAAGGCCGCTCCGAAGGCCGCTCCGAAAAAGGCCGCGGCGCCCAAGAAGGGCGCGGAGGCGGCCTGCGGCGAAGGATCCTGCGGCTAACGGGTGGCTTTCGGGTCGACGATCACGGGAGTCGGCCTCGGGCTCAGGTTCGACTTTCTCGACGACGTGCTCGCGCGGGTCGAGGCGGACGCGCCGCTCGGGCCCGCGCAGTTTTTCGAGGTCGCGCCGGAAAACTACATGCGCCGGGGCGGGTTCGTCCCGGCTGCGCTCGAACGGATCGCGGCGCGATGTCCGCTGCTCTCGCACGGGCTCTCGATGTCCCTCGGCGGGCTCGATCCCTTGGATGACGCGTACATGCGCGAGCTCGCCGCCTTCACGCGGCGGTTCGGCGTGCCGTTCCACTCGGACCACCTGTGTTTTTCGGGGTTCGGGGGGCGCATGGCGCACGAGCTGTTGCCGCTGCCGCAGACGCGGGGCGCAGCGGCGTACGTGGCCGCGCGGGTGCGGGAGGCCGAGGATCGGCTCGGATTGCCGATGGTGGTGGAGAACATCACGCGGTACGTCGTGCCAGGCGCGCCGGAGATGGAGGAGGCGGCGTTCGTCGCAGAGGTGCTCGATCGTTCGGGGTCAAAACTTCTGCTCGACGTGAACAACGTGTACGTGAACGCGATCAACGACGGCACGGATCCGCTCGCGTTTCTCGCGGAGATCCCGCTCGATCGGGTCGCCGCGATCCATGTGGCGGGGCACGAGAAGCGCGCCGGGACGGACCTCGTGATCGATACGCACGGCGCAGACGTGCTCGGCGAGGTGCTGTCGCTGCTCACGTGGACGATCGAGCGGACAGGGCCCGTGCCCGTGGTGCTGGAGCGGGATCACGCGATCCCGCCGCTCGACGAGCTGCTGCGGGAGCTGTCGCGGGTCGAAGCGGCCTACCAGGCAGGGCTCGCGGCGCGGGAGGCGCGGGCGCGTGGCTGAAGAAGAGGAGGGGCGGGCCGCGATCGCCGAGGTCGCGGCGACGTTCGCGGCGGTCGTGCAAGGGCCGCCGGCGGAGACGCGGCTCGGGGTGTACAGGTCGCTCGTTCGCCGCGGAATCGTGGGGGCCGTACGGGCGCAGATGCCTCGCACGGCGGCTGCGCTCGGGGCGCAGTTCGAGGCGACGCTGGACCTTTGGCTCGACGAGGCGCTGCCGCGCTCGCCGTACCTGCGTGACGCCGCGGCCGAGTTCGTCGGTTGGGCTGCAGCGCGATGGGCCGCGGATCCGACCGTTCCGCCGTGGATTGCCGATCTAGCGCGTCACGAGGTCGCGCGATTCGAGGTCGCAGCGGCGGCTGTGGCGGGCGAGCCGAGCGGCCTTCCGCTCGCGCTCGATCGGGCGGTCGTGTTCGGCGGCGCGGCCCGGGTCGTTCGGACCACGTGGGCCGTGCACCGCTTGCCGGAGGAAACGTCGGGCGAGCCGCAAGAACAGCCCACGGCCTTGCTCCTGTACCGGGACGGGGCGCACGAGGTCCGATGCCTCGTGCTCTCGCCGCTCGCGGCCGCGATCCTCATGCGGCTCCTCGAAGGCGCGCGGCTCGGGGAGGCGGTGACGGCGGCGTGTACGGCGCTCGGGGAGCCGCTCGACGAGGCGGTGTTGCGAGGCACGTCCGAGGTGCTCGCGGACCTCGGGGAGCGCGGGGTGGTCCTCGGCGCGGTCGAGCAAGGAAATCACGATCCCGGCACGCACGCGGCGGGCGAGCGCGGTATAGTCGCCCGCGAACGAACATGAGCCGACACCTCCGCGTTTTCCCATGACGACGAGCCCGCAACAGGACCCGCTCGGCATCACCGGGACGATTCTCGCCGAGAAATACCGGATCGACGCGCTCATCGGCGAGGGTGGCTTCAGCGTCGTCTACCGCGCCGAGCACCTCATCTGGCAGCAGCCGGTCGCGATCAAGTGCTTCCGCATCCTCGCGCAAGCGCCCGAGAACAAACGCGACGAGCTGCTCGACGGGTTCATCCAGGAAGGCCGGCTGCTCGCGAGCCTATCGAGCCGCTCGGCGGCGATCGTGCAGGCGCGCGACATCGGCAAGTTCACGACCGCGGACGGGATGTGGATCCCGTACATGGTGCTCGAGTGGCTCGAAGGAAAGACGCTCGATCACGTGCTCTTCGTGGAGCGCGTGAGCGGCGCGAAGCCGCGCGAGATCCACGAGGCGCTCGCGCTGCTCGAACCCGTCGCCGTGGCGCTCGAGATCGCGCACGCGAAGAACATCGCGCACCGCGACATCAAGCCCGCAAATATCTTCGTCATCGGCGATCCGCGCGGGCCCTCGCCGTTCACGAAGATCCTCGACTTCGGCATCGCGAAGGTGATGGCCGATCACGCGGCGGCGACGGCGGAGCTCGCGCAGACGGGCAAGGAGATCACCGCGTTCACGCCGAACTACGGGGCGCCCGAGCAGTTCAGCCGATCGTACGGCGCGACGGGTCCGTGGACCGACGTGTTCGCGATGGCGCTCATCATGGTCGAGGTGTTGCGCGGCGGGATCCCGGCGTTCGAAGGCGAGGATTTCATCCAGTTCGCCCTCGCGAGCCGTGATCCGATGCGCCGGCCGACGCCACGCACGCTCGGCGTGCAAGTCTCGCCCGAGGTCGAGGCCGTGTTCGAGAAGGCGCTCGCGGTCGCGCCGACGGACAGGTACCCGTCGATGGGTCGCTTCTGGGCCGCGCTGCACGAGGCCGTGTTCCCGGACATCGCGTGGAACCCGGGCACGACGAGCGGCGTGTCGTCGTCGATCACGTCGTCGCCCGGCGGACGAGCGGCGTCACGCGCGAGCATGCCAGGAGCGCTGCAGGAGACGCTCCCGCGCCCGAACGGCGGCACCGCGGTGATGCAAGGATCGCCCGCGCTGACAGGATCGCAGGGCGCGCAGCAACGCACGACGCAGGACCCGCCGGGATCGCTGGCGACGCCGCCCGCCGCGCCGAGTGCGCCGACGGGCAACACGCCGGCCGCGGATCAGGGCAAGGGGCTCATGGCGTTCGCGGCGTTCGCGGCGATCGCGCTGCTCGGCGGCAGCTTCGCCGCGTACAAGATGTTCACGAAGCCCTCGGGCGGAACGCCGACGGTGGCCTCGTCCGCGCCGGTGGCAAGCGTGGCGCCGAACGCGAGCTCGTCAGCAGCGATCGCTGCGGCCGCGCGGCCGACGGAGTGCCCGGCGGGGATGGTGCTCGTGCCGGGCGGCAAGTTCTTCATGGGCTCGGACGAAGCGTCGTTCAAGCTTTGGCAACCGGCGCACAAGGTCATTCTCGACACGTTCTGCGTCGACCTGCACGAGGTGACGGCGGCCGAGTACAAGGAGTGCTCGGATCAGGGCGAATGCAAGCGCCCGGAGGTCGCGCCGAACTGGCCGAAGACGGCCGGGAGCACGGACGAGGAGCACGAGAAGAAGCGCGAGGCGTACTCGGAGTTCTGCACGTTCGGCAAGGCGGGCCGCGAGAACCATCCGGCCAACTGCGTGAGCTGGCACCAGGCCGACGGGTACTGCAAGTTCCGCAAGAAGCGCCTGCCGACGGAGGCGGAGTGGGAGTACGCGGCGCGCGGCTCCGACGGGCGCAAGTTCCCCTGGGGCGCGGACGAGGCCGCGGCAGGGCACATGAACGCGGGCGGCAAGGAGTGGGCGGCGTGGGAGAAGGCGCAAGGCCTCAAGCTCACGGGCACGCTCTACGACATTGACGACGGCTACCCGGGCACGGCGCCCGTCGGCAGCTTCCCGAAGGGCAAGACGCGCTTCGGCGCCGACGACTTCGTGGGCAACGTGTGGGAGTGGACCGCGGACTGGTACGAGACCTACAAGGCCGACGAAGAGCAGATCAACCCGAAGGGCGCGCCCGCGGGTGACAGGAAGGCGATCCGCGGCGGCGGCTTCAACGGCGGCGTGCAGCAGTGGCTCAATCCTGCGTTCCGGTTCCACCAGGTGCCGGACGCGACGACGCCGGTGATCGGGTTCCGCTGCGTGATGAACCTTTGAGGTCCAAGCGCCCGCGGAGCCGCGCCGCGACGAGCCCGATCGACGTGCCGACGAGCGCGCCCACGAGGATGTCGCTCGGGTAGTGCACGGCGAGGAAGCAACGCGACCAGGCGACGAGTGCGGCGAAGACGAACGCAGGAACGGCGAACACCGGGCGCACGGAGGCGACGAACGCGGCGAACGCGAACGAGCCTGCGGCGTGTCCGCTCGGGAAGGAGTGTCCGCCGGGCGAGGCGATGAAGACGGCTTCGCAGGCGTCGAGCGCGTCGCAGGGGCGGACGCGGCCGACGAGGGCCTTCACGGTGGAGACGAGGGCGCTCGTTGCGACGAGCGCGGCGACGAGGCGCACGGTCGTGGCGCGGGTCGCGTCGCGCGCGAGGAAGGGGATGAAAGCGAGCATGCCCCAGCCGCCGCCGAGGAAGGTGACGGCGACAAAGAGAGGCGTGGCCCAGGCGGGCGAGCCGCGGGCGGCGCGGAGGAGGGCCTCGTCGGCCACCAAGATCCCATCGAGGAGGCTCAAGCGCGGAGAGGATATTCTCTGGCGCCGGCTCCCTGCTAGGTTGTCTGGCCGTGCCGGTCCCCGACCATCTCCTCGGCGATACGTCGGTGACGGGGCCGCTCGGCTCCCTCGCCTTGTCCCAGGTGCGCCCTGGGAGCACCGTACTCGCGCTGCGGGCGGTGAAGTGGCACGAGGGGCTCGGGCGGCTCGGCGTCGTCTTGCCGTTCGCGCTCGTGCACGACGTGGGGCTGCTCTTCGCGACGTCGCGTGATCACGTGGAGATCGGCCCGCGCTGCGAGCCCGCGTCGATCGCGCGCGGGATGCCGGATCTCCAGCGGCTGCTCGACGGCTACCGGCGCGTGCTCGAAGAGCTCGGGCAGAGCGAGGCGGCGCGGCGCGCGCCGGAGCTCAAGATGAGCGACGATCTCGTCATCGTACTGCTCTCGCGGCTGCTCGGCGCGGTCGCGTCGCGCGTGAACGTGCCGCCGGCGTACCGCGCGGCAGTGCCGATGGACGCGTCGCTCTTCGAGCGGATCGACACGCAGCTCCCGCAGCTCTTCTCCACGGCGCGACGTGGCTTCGAGGCGTCGGCGATCTCGGCGCTGGAGGTCTCGCGGCTCTTCGTGCTGACGATGACGGACGCGCTCGACCTCGACACGCTCCGGCTCTTCGGCATGCTCGGCGCGGAGGGCGCGGGCGGCGCGCTGACGCAGGTCGATCTGCTCGCGGCGCTCGAGTCGCCGGAGGCGAACGACATCGTGAACTTCTCGCTGGAGATCCTGCCGAGCGTGCTGGAGACGAAGACACGGCCGGCGGCGGGGACGACGGCAGCGCACGGGTACTCGGGGATCGGGACGCGTGGATCGATCGACGGGCTCGTGCTCACGGAGCTCGCCTGGGACGACCTCGAGCTCGCGCGGAGGTTGCTCGACAACGAGGTGCTTTACTACGCGCGCGAGCAGAGCCGCGACGAGCAGAAGCGGGTGCATTACCTGCTCGTCGACGCATCGGCATCGATGCGCGGCGACCGGCAGACGTTCGCGCGCGGGATGGCGATCGCCACGGCGAAGAAGCTCTTGCTCGAAGGCGAGGACGTGGCGTTCCGCTTCTTCGACGCGCGGCTCTACGAGATCCACCGGGCGCACGGGGACAAGCTGCCGACGGCGCACGTGCTCTCGTTCAAGGGCGAGCGCGGTCGAAACCCGGCGCGCGTGTTCGCCGAGCTCTCGACGGAGCTCGATCTGCACCGGCACCGCGATCCACGCTCGCCCGTCGTGCACCTCTTCACGCACGCGGCGCTCTACATTCCACGCGAGATGGTGCAGGCGGTGCGGCGCTCGGCGCACATCGCGGCCGTGTTCATCCTGCCCTCGGGCGGCAAGCTCGACCTCGACTACCTCGACCTGCTCGACGCGCACTGGGTCGTCGACCACGCGACCTTGTCGAGCGGCTCGGCGCGCGCCAACGCGGCGCGGTCGATCCTCGATCAGACGACGGCGTCCTCCGGGGAAGAGGCGGGCAAGGGCGCGGCGAAAGGGGCGGAAGCGTGAGCGGCCGGCCGGTTTCCGATCTGCGCGAAGAAGCACGGATGGCGAGCGCGCGGGGCGACCTCGGGCGGGCGCGGACTGCACTCGTCTCGGCGCTCGGACAGACCATCGCGCGCGAGGAGGAATACGCCGCCGCGGTCCGCGATCTGCGCGAGGTGCTCGTCGCGATCGGCGATCAGCGCGGCGCGCTCACGCTCGACTGGTACACGGGCAGCGAGAAGGGGCAGCGGGACCTCGTGACGAGCGGGCGCGTGCCGATGATCGATCGCGCGCGCACCTACCTCGCGTGGGCGGATCGGGCCGAGGACGCGTCGCGCAAGCAGGCGCTCTACGCGAAGGCCGCGGACGAGTACGAGTCGGCGGGCCTCGTGGCGCAGGCGGCGATCGCGCGGGAACGCGGCGGCGATCTGTACCGGTCGCGCGCGCTCTGGTCGCGTCTGTCGCAGGTCCTCGGCGCGTCGGGCGGGGACTTTTACGCGGCGGGGCTCGCGCGCTTCAACCTCGCGCGGACGTCGATGCGCACGGGCGAGCCCGCGGCCGCGCGCGAGGCCGTGGTGGCGTCGGTGCACCTGCTCGAAGAGGCGGCGGATCGGTACGAGACGATCGGCCAGCGCGAGCGCGCGTTCGACTGCTACCAGGTGCTCATCGCGATCGGCCGGGAGAGCGGCGAGTTCGAGCACGTGCTCGAGGGCTACGTGAACGTGATCCGCATCCTGCGCGAGGATCACCTGCGTTATTACGCGCTCCAATCGTACGAGGAGGCGCTCTCCGCGGCGGAGAAGCAGAAGGAGGTCTCGGCGGCGGCCACGCTCGCGCGCGAGATGAGCGCCTACGCGCGGAAGGAGGGGCTCCCGGCCGTGGCGAACTTCGGGACGCTCGCGCAGGCGCGGCTCTGGCAGGAGGTCGCCGAAGCGTCGAAGGCGCGCGGCGCGCCGCCGTCGATCGCGGAGAACGCGCTGCTCGCGGCGGTGATCGCGCTCGGCGAGGCGGGGCAGTACGGCAAGGTCGGCGGCGTCTACGAGAAGCTCGCGGCGCTCGACCTCGAAGAGGCGCGGCGCAAGCACTACACGAACGCGCGCAAGCGCTACGTCGAAGCGCAGGACCTCCGGATCGAGAGCCAGCCCTTGCCGGCGCACCTCCGCCACGAGGTCGGCTTCCCCGAGGTTTGGCACGTCGATCTCGTCGAGTGGGAGCAACGCGGCAGCGCGAGCCAGGCCGCAGGCGACGTCGTGCTCGACCCGTCTGCGTGGTCGGAGGTAACGCGACGACGCGCCATGCTCGCGCGACTCACGGCGCTCGCGATCGAGGCCGAGGAGGAAGCCTCGCCCGGACGAACGGCGCAAAGCCAGCTCTACGCCACGCTCGCCGAGCAGCTCGCGCTGGTCGAGCTCTACACGATCCTCTCGCCGCTCGAGGCTCTCTTCCGCAGGCCCGAGCGCGAGGTACGGATCGCCGTGGTCCGCGCGCTCTCGCGGTTCCTTTACAAGCGTACGTTCATCACGCTGCGCGACGCGCTCGTCGATGCCGAGGGCGGCGTCGTCCAGGAGGGCGCCAAGGCGCTTGAAGAACTGCGATTCCCGCACGCGTTTGATCCGCTCTCCCGCATCTACCGCGAGTCGCCGAGCCCCGTGGTGCGCGCCTCTGCGGTGAAGGCGCTCGCGCGCATCGACACGCTGGAGGCGGCCGAGATGCTCCTCGGGGTGATCGAGCATGACGGCCGCGAGGAGCGTCAGGCTGCGATCGAGGCCCTCAAAAGAGCGCGCGGCATGAAGTTCGTCGACGTCGCGAAGTCCGCCCTTCCTGGCCTCTCGAGCGCGGCCCAATCGGCCGTCCGCGAGGTCCTCCGAAGCCGCGGCATCGGCTGAAAACCCCCTGGTCATAGGCCTTTCCAGCCACCGGATTTCAATGTCCGCGTACGTCTCGTACGGGGACATCAGGTCCGGACCGGACACGGGATTCCAACTCGTCCCGAGCGATCCGGAGACGAAGATGGCCTATGCATGGACTCATGGACGGCGCGCTTCGGGGGGAGCGTCTCACTAGGCCGTCCCGGCCCCCGGGAAGTTGCTGCTCGACAAGGTCGACTTCTCGGCGACTCCCGGTGGCCGGCGTCTTTTGAGGCGCTTCGCCGGGGAGAAGGATCGGCGGACGGTCACTCTCCCCGGCGAAGCGCGAGGCGCTCCGCAGAGCCGCTACGGCGTCAGGATCGACGCGAGCGCCGGGACGAGCGCCGGGTACTGGAACACGTAGCCAAGCTCCTTGGCGCGTGCAGGCACCACACGTTGGCCCGTCGTCAAAATCATGACGGCCTCGCTCCCGAGCGCGACCTTCACCGCGACCTCGGGCGTCGTGAACCACGAGGGCCTGCGCATCACGCGACCGATCGCCGTCGCCAGCTCCTTGCTCGTCGCAGGCTCGGGCGAGACGACGTTGAGCGGGCCGCGCGCGCGCGTGTCGTTCAGCGCGAGGAGCGCGAGGCCCACGACGTCCTCCGCGTGCACCCACGCGATCACCTGCGAGCCCGGCGCGATCGGCCCGCCCGCGAACATCTTGAAGGGCAAGAGCATCTTCTCCAGCGCGCCGCCGCCCTCGCCGAGCACGACCCCGATCCGCAGCATCACCGTGCGCACGCCGAGCGCCTCGGCCTTCGCCGCCTCGGCCTCCCACTGCTCGACCACGTCCGCGAGAAACCCTTCGCCGCGGCTGCCCGTCTCGTCGAGCGCCTCGTTCGGCGGCCTCGGCCCGTAGTAGCCGACGGCCGACGCGCACACGAACACCTCGGGCTTCTTCTCGGCGCGACGGATGCCTTCGACGACGAGGCGCGTCGAGTCCACGCGGCTCGCGACGATCGCGCGGCGGGCCTCGTCGGTCCATCGCTGCGCGACGGGCTCGCCCGCGAGGTGCACGATCGCGGACGCGCGCCCGATCTCGTCGAGCCACGGACCTTCGTGCTCGGGATCCCACGCGACGGCCGTCGCACCTCGAGGCAGCTTGCTTCGCGCTCGGTTGGGATCCCGCGTGAGCACTGTCACGCGATCACCGCGCTGGAGAAGCGTCTCCGTGAGACGCCGGCCGATGAACCCGGTGCCGCCCGTCAAAAGGACCGTCTTCACCACGGCGCTCTTTACCATGGTAAGAGGCTACGGACATGAACCTCGAGGTCTTCCGCAAGCTCCCGCTCGGCGGCACCGATCGCCGCGCCATCGTCCAAGCGCTGGCCCAGGACGGCCCTCGTGTCGCGCGGGAGCTCCTCGCTGCGCAGCGGACCCTGCTCAGACCGCGCGGCGCGCGCCTCGCGAAGGACACGGCCGTCGTCATCCTCGGCGGCTCGAACGGCATCACGCGGGCCCTCGCGGTGCAGCTCCTCTTCGGCGAGCGCGCGGCCGTCTTCGGCGTGCACTACGACAGCGAAAAGATGCAGATCGGCGGCCACCACGTCGCGGCGCTCGTCGAGGCAGCGACGGCCGAGGGGCTCACGGCGCGCATCTGGAACGCGGACGCGACGAAGCCCGAGACGGTGGAGGAGGTCGTCGCGGCGCTGAAGGGTCAGTACCGCGCGGTCCACCTCGTCAACGGCATCGCGGCGGGCGCGACAAAGCGGTACGCCGAGCATGGCCCGACGAACGTGAAGGACATCGACGTCGTGTTTGATCCGATCCTGCAGATCCCGGATTTCGGCCGACCGGAGAACATCCGTCGTGTCGGGCTCGTGGAGGTCGAGGTCGCGACGGACACGGACATCGAGCGGACGAACCGGTTCATGGGCACGTCGTCGCTCCTCTGGGCAGAGCCGCTCGCGGCGGCGGGCCTGCTCGCGCGGGGCGAGAGCGTCGTTTCGTTCTGCGATTACGATTACGAGCCCGACGATCCGGTCTACGCGATGGGCCCGCTCGCCGGCGCGAAGAAGCTCCAGCGGCAGACGATGCAGGAGATCCAAGATCGATTCGGGGTGCGGACGGTGCGCCTTTGTTATCCGGCCGTGGGGACGACGGCGCTCGGCGCGATCCCCGGCGGCCTGCTCATGTACGGGCTCTCGGCGCAGATCCTCAAGGAGCGCGGGCAATACCAGGACGTCCTCGAGCTCGGGGCGGCGACGGCGCCGATCTTCGCGCCGGAGTTCCGGAGCTCGGTCTTCCGCCTCGACGAGGCCTACCAGGCGGCGTTGCCCGAGTTCCACCAGCGCAAGGACGCGCTCTCGCCGGAAAACCTGCGGCAGTCGTTCACGAACCTGTATCGATGACGGGCGCGACCTCCAGGGTCGACTCGTAGCGGCCGACCTGCGGGCGCTCGCCGAGGTCGATGATCTTCAGGAAGGCGAGCAGCCGGATCACGTGCCACGTCGGGTCGAGCTCCCAGGCGCGCACCGCGAAATTCGGGGCCTGGCCGAAGCGATGGTGGTTGTTCTGGAAGAGCTCGCCCATCGTCAGGAAGTCGAACGGCAGCGTATTGCGCGAGTCGTCCTTGCTATCGAAGTTCCGGTATCCATACCGGTGACCGCACCAGTTGACGATCGCGCCGTGAATGACGCCCATCAGGAAGTGCACGGGCAAAAGCAAGAACTGCCAAAAGGCTGTCGCGAACACGAGATAAAAGACGACATACGCCGCGCCCCAGGCGAGCCGCCCCGGCCAGTCGCTGCCGATGCGGTCGACGAGGTCCCACGCGGGATATCCGCCGTCGAACTTCGGCTCGGGCTTCTCGATGCGATAGGCGAGGTCGTGATAACGCTTCTTCGTCCCCCACATCATCGCGAATGGATTGCCCGTGTAGCGTGGTGAATGCGGATCCCGCTCCGTGTCACTATAGGCGTGGTGATGCCGATGCAGGATGGCATAAGCCCGCGGCACGAGGAACGAGGAGCCCTGCGCGACGAACGTGAGCAGATAAAAGAAGCGCTCCCAGCCCTTGCTCATCGTGAACATGCGGTGGGAGGCATAGCGATGAAGGAAAAACGTCTGGCAAAATATGGACAACGTCCAGTGCCCGACGAAGAACAGCACGATTGCCATCGCTCCTTGGTAAGCGACATGGGACGGCACGCACCGTCACGGGAGAGTCATCTTTCCGTCGGTCCACGGACAGCGAGAGGGTGGGAAGGCCAGAAACCACCTCGGCCCGACCCGCGCCGCGATCCACGTTTTGAGCTTTGAATGAACCGTGGACGGCGTCGTCCAAGTTTTTTGGCCAAGCGGCGAACGGGAACCCGAGCCCGTTCGCGCGTGTTGGCTCGCCTTGTGGCTCGCTTGCTTCCGATGCTTCGCTCCGTCGTGGGGCTCTTGCCCCCGGTTGGCCCGAGCGGAGAGCTCTGCTAGCCTCGGCACGTCCTTGTCGAACTCGGGTGCTTACCTGGGAGGAACTCGAATGAAGATGCGATTCTTTGCGATGCTCGGTGCAGTGGCTTGTATGGCGTTGGCGGCGGGATGTGTCGTCGTCGACAACACCGGCAGCGGCGGCTCCGGTGGCGACGGCGGCTCGGGTCCGGGCGTCGGCGGCGGCGGCGGCAACGGCGGCAACGGCGGCCAGGGCGGCCAGGGCGGCCAGGGCGGCTCCGGCGGCTCGGCGTGCACCGAGTCCTGTGGTGAGGCGGCCTCGGATCCCGAGCTCACCTTCTGCGACACGCCCGACGGCAAGGCCGCGGACGAGCTCTACAGCGCGGCGTACGCCTGCACCTGCGAGTCCGGCAACATCTGCGAGGCGCTCTGCAAGGACAGCCTCTGCACGGGCGGTGCCCCGAACGCCGACTGCCTCGCCTGCATGAACGATCCGGCGAAGTGCGGCCCCGCGGTCAGCGCTTGCTCGAACGACGTCTGATCGGCCACGCATTCACCCATCGCGCGAGCGGCCTCCGGTCTTCCGGGGCCGCTCGCGGCTTTTTGTGCTCCAAAGGACGCCGGCCCGAAGGCATGCTAACGAGCCAGCCCGTGAAGGCCATCATCATCGGCGCAGGCCGCGGCAGCCGGCTCCGCCACCTGACCGAAGAGATCCCGAAGACCCTGGTCCCCGTCCTCGGACGCCCGATGCTCGACGGCATCCTCGAGGCGCTCGCTGCCGGCGGCTTCGCCCGCAAGGACATCATCTTCATCTGCGGCTACAAGGCCGAGGTCATCCAGGCGCGGTACCCCGACCTGACCTACGTCGAGAACACGCGCTGGGAGCACAACAACATCCTCGCCTCGCTGCTCTGCGCCCGCGAGCACCTCGCCGAGGGCTTCGTGTCCACGTACGCGGACATCGTCTACCGCCCCGAGATCGTCGCCGATCTCGTGCGCGCGCCCTGGGACATCACGCTCGCCTGCGACACGGACTGGCGGAGGCGCTACCACGGCCGCTCGCAGCACCCGGAGACCGACGCGGAAAAGATGCGCGCGGACGACCGGCGTGTCGTGGAGCTGTCCCGGCGGATCGTATCGGAGCAGGCGGCGGGCGAGTTCATCGGCGTGATGAAACTGTCGGCCGACGGCGCGCGGCGGTTCGTGCACGCCTACGACGAGGCGAAGGTCGCGCATCCGGAGGGCGTGTTCCGGGAGGGACGTACGTTCGAGAAGGCGTACCTGATCGACCTCTTGCAGCACATGTTGGAGCGGGGCGAGGCGATGCACCGCGTGGACACGTTCGGCGGGTACATGGAGATCGATACCGTCGAGGATGCTTCGCTCGCCCAGTCGTGGTGGAGCGGAGGCCAGCCGGCCGGCTGAAATCGCAGCGCGCGGGGAACTCCTGGCCAGCCCTGGGTTACGCTTGGGGGACAAAGGAGGCGCGGGCATGCGGCGAGCTTGGGCCGAGGGCGTAGGGACGTTCATCGTGGTCTTCGCGGGGTGCGGGGCGGCGGCTGTGGGCGGGGCGGCGCTCGGGACGATCGGGATCGCGCTCGCGTTCGGGCTCGCGTTCGCCGCCGCCGCGCTCGCGCTCTGTCCGGTGAGCGGGGCGCACCTGAACCCGGCCGTCACCGTGGCCGCCGCGCTCGCCGGGCGGATGCGGGCGCGTGACGTGCTGCCGTACGTCGCGGCGCAGATCGCGGGCGCGACCGCAGGCGTCGGGCTCGCCGTGACGATCGCGCGAGGCAGGCCGGGCGGGGCGCCGGGCGTGTTCGACGCGCTCTCGGGCGGGTTCGGGCGGCACTCGCCCGGGTTCTACGGCGCAAACGCCGCGCTCGCCGCGGAGATCGGCCTCTCGGCGATCCTCGCGTTCGTCCTGCTCGGCGGGGCGGATCGCGCGCGCCCGGCCACGCAGCATGCGCTCTCGGCCGCGGCGGGCGGCATCGGCATCACGCTCGTGCACCTCGTGGGCATGCCCGTCACGGGGCTGCCGGCGCATCCGGCGCGCGCGCTCGGTGCGGCGCTCTGCGCGGGCGGGGTCGCGCTCGATCAGCTCTGGGTATTCGTGCTCGGTCCGCTCGTCGGCGGCGCAATCGCGGCGATGGCGCTTCGGATTTTGTTCACGCCCGAACGATCGAGCGAAGGCGCCCGCGCGACGGCCGAGCGCGCGCGCTGAGCGCCTCCCTCAGCCAAGCTGAAAGCGAACGGCCGGCAGATCCACGGCGGCCGTATCAACGACGAGCGTCTCGCCGCCGCGGAGCACGTCACGTGGTCGTACGGGCGCGAAGCTTTCGTCGGGCTTCTTCCGGCGGCTCACGATGCGGCACGGCAAGCGGTCTTCGAGGTCCATCACCGTCACCTCGGCCTGCGACGCGCCGACCGTGACTTCGGCCGTCACGCGCACGACATCGTCGATCCGGTAGGCGGCGTGCACGCCCTCGTACGTCGCCTGGATGGCGATGAGCGGCGCGGAGAGCGCGCTCGTCGAGAACGACTGATCGAGCCCGAGCGCGCCGCCGACCTTCCCCGCGAGCCTTTGATCGAACATGCGCATCACCACGCGCACGCTCGGGTTCATGCGCTTCGCGTCGAGCGCGATCTCCAGGTTCGCGAGGTCGTCGCTCGTCGCGCACACGACGGCCTTCGCGCGCTTGGCGCCGACCTTCTCGAGCAGCTCGTCGCGACGCGCATCGCCGATGTGCACGGGCACGCCCTTCTCGCGCACCTGCTCGATGAAACCCTTCGTGTCGTTCTGCTCGATCGCCACGACGTCCTCGCCGAGGATGCAGAGCTCCTCGATCACGCGGTAGCCCACGTGCCCGACGCCGCACACCACGACGTGCCCGTTCATCATGTCGGTCATGATCGAGGTCCACACCTCCCGGCGCGTCGCGAGGTCGAAGAGCGACGCGCCGATCTTGAAGACGCCCTGCGCGAGCAGGAAGAGACCCGCGAGCGGGGTCAACCAGAAGACGGCGCGCGCGACGGGCGTGTGAGGAAAGGGCTCGGTCGGTTCGAAGACGAGAAGCGTCCAGAGCGACCAGACCGTCTCGGAGAAGTCGGGCAAAGGCTCGCCGCCGCGCCGGAGATCCCAGCGCAGCACGAACGTCGCGACGATGAGGTAGAGGGAGGCGTAAAGGAGGGGCGGCCCCATCCGCCGCAGGACGTAACCTGCGGCGGCGATGCGGAGCCTGACCGATCGGAAGCGACGGCGCTTCGAGATCAGTCTTCCTCTTCCGTGACCTTGAAGCCGCTGTCCTTGATGACCTTGTCCTGGACCATCGGCGGGCAGATCGCGAGGTGGTCGACGCTCATCGAGAACGTGCCCTTGCCCTGCGTCATGCTCTTCAGCTTCGACTCGTACTCGAGCACCTCGGAGAGCGGGACGTACGCGTTCACGATCGTCTGATCCTCGACCGTGTCCGTGCCGAGGATGCGGCCGCGACGGCTGTTGATGTCGCCGATCACGTCACCCGTCGCCACGCTCGGCGCGACGACCTGCATCTTCACGACCGGCTCGAGAAGCACCGCGCCGGCCTGCGCTGCGGCGGCCTTGAAGGCCTTGCTGCCGGCCATCTGGAAGGCCGCGTCGGACGAGTCGACGTCGTGGTACTTGCCGTCGTAGAGGCGCACCTTCAGGTCGACGAGCGGGAAGCCGGCGAGGAAGCCCTTCGCCATCGACTTCACGATGCCCTTCTCGACCGAGGGGATGAACTGGCGCGGGATCGCGCCGCCGACGACCGCGTCCTCGAAGAGGAAGCCCTCGCCGCGCGGCATGGGCTCCATGTCGATGTAACAAACGCCGAACTGGCCGTGGCCGCCCGTCTGCTTCTTGTGTTTGCCCTCGACGCCCGTGACGCGCTTCGTGATCGTCTCTTTGTAGGCGATGTGCGGCGCGCCGAGGCGGCAGTCGATGCCCACGCGGCGACGGATGCGCTCGACCGTGATCTCGAGGTGCAGCGAGCCGAGGCCCGACACCACGAGCTCGCGCGTCGTCTCCTCGATCGACACCGTGAGGCCCGGATCCTCCTCGGTGAGCTTGTAGAGCGCCGAGCTCACCTTGTCCTCGGCACCCTTGCCCTCGAACTTCACGCCGCGCGAGAACAGGGAAGGCGGCAGCTCCGGCGCCGTGAACAGGAACGCGTGCTTCTCGTCGGAGAGCGTCTGGCCGCTCAGCGTGGACTTGAGCTTCGCGAGCGCGACGATGTCACCGGCCTTCGCTTCGTCGATGGCCTTCGCATCCTTGCCGACGATGTTGAAGAGCTTGCCAACACGCTCGGCATTGCCCGTCGACGCGTTGAGCAGCGAGCTGTCGGCCTTGAGCGTGCCCGAGAGGACACGCGCGAACGAGGTGCGGCCCGCGTGTGGATCGATCGAGGTCTTGAAGACGAACACCGCGGTCGGCGCGTCGATCGAGCTCGGCCGCTCGGCCGCAGCCGGCGTCGAACCGACCTTGCCGCCGGGCACCGTGCCCTTCCACGTCGGATGCGCGGTGGGCGGCGGGATGAGCTCCACGATGCCGTCGAGCAGCGCCGCGACGCCGCTCGGGCGCGTGCCCGAGGCGAAGTACACGGGGACGATCTTGCCCTCGCGCACAGCGTCCCGCAGGCCCTGATCGAGCTCCTCCTGTGTGAGATCTCCTTCGGTCAGGTACTTCTCGGTGAGCTCGTCGGTCGTCCCGGCGACATCGTCGACGAGCCTCCCGCGGCCCGTCTCGAGCACGCTCGCGAGATCAGCAGGCACCGCGCCCGCCGCGATCGCGTTCGGCGCCTCGGGCTTGCCGATCCACGCCTTTTTCGTGCGCAGCGTGATGATGCCCTGGTAGTCGAGGCCCTCGCCGACGTGGTGCTCCATCACGGCGAGCGGCGCCTTGAGGCGCGCCTTGATCTCGGCGACGACGTCGTCGGGCTGCGCGTTCTCCGCGTCGACCTTCGTGACGACCACGACGATCGGCAGGCCTTGCCCGCGCGCCCAGCCGAAGACGCGCTCGGTGATCGGCTGCACGCCGTCCTTGCCGCTCACGACGAGGACCGCCGCGTCCACCGCGCCGAGCGCGAGGCGCGTCTCGGCGAGGAAGCTGCCCTCGCCGGGCGTGTCCACGACGTTCACCTTCTTGCCGTTCCAATGCAGGTAGGCAACGCTCGCTTCGAGCGAGGCGGCGTGGTCTTTCTCCTCGGCCGAGTCGTCGAGAACGCTCGACTTGTCGTCCACTTTGCCGAGCTTGGGCGTCGCCTTCGCCACGAAGAGCATGGCCTCGGCGAGCGACGTCTTGCCGGCTCCTTTGTGGCCGATCAGAGCAACGTTGCGAATGTCGCTGGGCGCGTTCGTCGTCATGGTCGGTTCCTGTCCACGCCCTCGCGCTCCCCTTGTCGCAGGGCAGATCTCCCCTCTACGCCTGTTCGGTCGCCCTTGCCAGGGGGTTTGGGTTCGAAGCTCTGTGGTTTCCACGCCGGGCCCGCGGGAGGACGGCAGCGCGTCAAGCCCCGCGCTGACCGCCCCAGACGGGAGCGGGCTCGGGTAGCATCCGCCTCCCGCTCGGGGTCGCATGCAGGTCGCTCGTTTTGCCCTTCAGTTCGCGCTCGGAATCGCTCTGACCTACGCGCTCCAGCGCTGGGACAAGAGCCGCCTGTCCGAAGAGCAGAGAGAGCGCGCCTGGAACGCGGCAACCTGGGGGGCGGTGCTCATGTGGTACGGGCCGCTCTGCATGCCGGCCTGGGGCTGGGTGACGCGGCGCGGAAAAGGGTACCTGCACGGGCTCGTGGGCCTCGTGCTCGGCGTCGTCGTGACCTTGCTGATCGCGCTTGTGGCCCAGGGCGTCGACGAGGTGTTCGTCTGGGCCGCCGGCTTGCCGCCCGATACGCCGCTCTGATGCTCGGCACTTGATCAGCCGCGCGCGAGGAGCTTTTCGACGTCCTCGGCGGAGAGCGTGTTCGCCACGTCCTTCGCCTCGCACCAGCCGCGCCGGGCTTGATCGAGGCCGAAGCGGATGTGCGCGGCCTGCTCCGCGTTCGCCGCCCGGCTCGTGATCACGAGCTGCGCGCCCGTGTCCTTGACGGCCCGCGCGTAGCCGTCGGCGCCCGCGAGGAACGCGGGGCGCGCGTCGAGCCCGAGGAGCACGCCGTGCTCGCGGCAAACCTTCGCCACCGCCTCCACGTCGAACTGCTTCGGTTTGCTCCCGTTGAACGGCCGCGCGAGCACGTGGATACGCCCCGACTTCGCCGCGGCGACGAGCGCCTGCGTGAGCGATTTTTCGTCGAGGTCGGCCGCGTGGATCTCCCCGATCACGACGTCGACGTCCTCGCTCGTCCCGATCGAACCGTCCGCGCCGATGGACACCACCACGCCGGCGAAGAGCTTCACCTTCCCCGCGTGCTTCTGCGCGCGCTCGATCTCGTTGCGCGACGCGCCGAGCACCACGAGCCACGCCGCACCCTTCGCGCCGCACGCCGACGCGATCGCCGCGATGCCGTCTGCGTCGAGGTTCCCTCCCACGAAGTCGCCGCGCATCTCGGCGCGCTCCACGAGCTTCGGCAGCTTCCCTTCTCGCGCCGCGTCGATCTCGCCCCGATCCTCGCGCAACTCAGGCGGCACCCAGGCAAGCCCCACCGAGGCGAACACGTCCTCCTCGCGCTCGCCCGAGACGCGTTTGTCCTCCTGGAACACGCCCCACTCGCTGATCTTGAGCTTCCGGCGCACGCCGAGCGTGCGGATCGCGATGTTGTGCGCCTTCGACCCCGTGAAGTAGTGCATCGCCGCGCCGAACGACTCCACGGGCACCACGCGCAGATCGACCTGCAGCCCGCTCTTCAAGAGCACGCTCGTCTTCGTGTCCCCGTCCGCGAGCACCTTGTCCGTCGCAGGATCCGAGATGAGCTTCTTCCCGATCGCGACGCTCGTCTCCGCGGCGACGAGGATGTCCACGTCGCCCACGTTGTCCCGGCGCCTGCGGTAGCTCCCGGCGACCTCGATCAGCGAAACGCCCTCGGTGGCGCGCAGCCGCGCCACGATCGGCTCGACCTGCGCCTCGGCCTCGGCGAGCGAGATCCGTTTTCCGCGCGCCGCGCGCGCCGCGATGCCTTCGAGGATCTGCGCTTCGAGCTTCGGCCCCACGCCCTTCAGCGCGCGCAGCCGCCCTTCCCGCGCGGCCTTCTCGAGCTCCTCGATCGTGTCGATCCCGAGCCCCTCGTGGATCGCCTTCGCCCGCTTCGGCCCGAGCCCCGGCAGCTCCAGCAGGTGGATCAAGCTCTCCGGCGTGCGCGACTTCAGCTCGTGCAGGAGCGCGAGCTCGCCCGACTCCGCGAGCTCGCGGATCTTGCCGGCCAGGTCCTTGCCGATGCCCGGCAGCTCCTCCAGCGAGCCCGGCCCCTTCTCGGGCAATGTGCTCACGGGTGAGGCGAGCGCGGAGACCGTGCGCGCTGCGCCTCGGTACGCGCGGACGCGGAACACGCTCGCGCCTTCGATCTCCAGGAGATCAGCGACCTGATCCAGCGTGCTCCCGATGGTTTCGTTGTCCATGTTCTTCCTCTTCGCTCGCCTGCTCGCGCCCGACCAGACTGCGAAAAGCAAATCACACGTCGGGTTTCTCGCGCTATATCCCCTCGCCCAACGTGAGGACCTCCTTCGCCGCAGCAAGCCTGTTCGTCCTGGCCGCTGCCGCTCCCGCCTCGGCCTCCGTCGCCACGCCCGTCGCCGCGCCCCATGGCCCGACGGCCTGGGCCGACGCGTCGCGCGGCGGCATCCGCGGGCTCACGATCGGCCCCATCGAGAGCCTCCGCCACGCGGGCAAGGGCTACGGAAGCCCCGCGAGCGGCCGCGCGATGGACGAGGCCAAGGCGCTCGGCTCCACGTGGGTCAGCCTCACGCCCTTCGGTCGCGTTTGGGATCTGAAACCGAACGGGATCGACCTCACCTTCGAGGCGCCGTTCGCCGAGAACCGCGCGAACGTCCTTCACGCGATGGCGCAGGCGCACGCGCGTGGCCTCAAGGTCTTCCTCGTGCCGCACCTGTGGGTCGAGACCGGCGGCTGGCGCGCGCTCATCGATCCGGGCGACGACGCGGCCTGGGAGCGCTGGGCCGCGGCGTACAAGCGCTTCCTGCTCACCTGGGCCGAGGTCGCGGCCGAGGGCGGCGCCGAGATGCTCAGCGTCGGCGTGGAGCTACGCAGCTTCGTCACGACGGGCCGCGCCGCCTTGTTTTACCCGATCATCCAGGAGGTCCGTCGGGTCTACCCGGGCCTCCTGACCTACTCGGCGAACTGGGACGACGCCGAGGACACGCTCATCTTCGGCGAGCTCGACCTCGTCGGGATCAACGCGTTCTACCCGCTCGCCGACAAGGACGGCGCGGGGCGCGACGAGCTCCTCGCGGGTGGCCGCAAGGTGGCCGAGGGCATCGAGCGGCTCGCGGCGATGTGGGGGCGGCCGGTGGTGCTCACGGAGATCGGGTACACGACCCGCAAGGATCCGGCGATCCGGCCGTGGGAGTGGCCCGACGGCATGAAGGACGTGACGATCGACGAGGAGGCGCAGGCCCTCGCGTACGAGGCGCTCATCGCGCCGCTGCTCGACAGCCGCTCGTGCGCGGGCTTCTTCGTGTGGCGGTATTATGCCGACCCGGACGATGTCTCGCAGGAGGCCGAGTGGGGCTTCTCCCCGCGCGGCAAGCTCGCCGAACTCGTGCTCCGCGACGCCTTCACCGCGCGCTGGGCCGCGGACGGCCCGGCCCTCCCGGGTGACAACCTCGGTAGGCACCGCGCCCGCACCCCGGGCCTCCTCGGCTGGGAACTCTCCCCGCCCCTGTTTTGAGGTCCAGCCGTTGGACGTCCGGCCTTTGGACGTCCGACGAATTCCTGCACCTGGCACGGTTCTTCCTAGGCTCCTCCGCCGCTCGGCCGGCCCGTTGGGCTGGCCCATGCTGGCACAGGAGTCGATATGATCCGACGAACCCTTTCTTCCTGCTTTTCGGCCTTCACCCTCGCGGCGCTTTCGGTCTCGGCTGCGGGCTGCATCTTCGTCGGCGCCGCGGGCGGCGGCGCCTGCGAGGTCGACGGCAAGCAATTCTCCGTCGGCGAAGAATTCCCCGCGCCCGGCGGCTGCAACACCTGCACCTGCCAGGCCGATGGGTCGACCATCTGCACGCGATTGGCGTGCCTCGCGACGTGCACCGTGAACGGCAAGGTCTTCACGGAGGGCGATACCTTCCCCGGGGACGACAGCTGCAATACGTGCACGTGCGGGCATGACGGCTCTGTCACATGCACCGCGGAGGCCTGCCCCGAGCCTGCATGCATCGTCGACGGCATCGGCTACAACCCCGGCGACACGTTCCCTTCGAGCGACGGGTGCAATACGTGCACGTGCGGCGACGACGGCATGGTCGGCTGCACCGAAAAGGCCTGCCTCCCCTGTGAGTACGGCGGACAAACCTACCAGGCCGGCGACTCCTTCCCCTCGACAGACGGCTGCAATACGTGCACGTGCGGGCCTGACGGCTCGGTCGCTTGCACCGAGAAGGCGTGCGCCGTCGTGTGCACCTACAATGAACAAACCTACCAACCCGGAGATTCGTGGCAGGCGAGTGACGGTTGCAACACGTGCACGTGTAGCCCCGAAGGTCTCGTAGGTTGCACGAAGATCAACTGCCCGTGATCGTTCCGACGCTCACGCCGCCCGGTCTCCTCCGAACAACCCGTCTCTCCTGAAAAGCCTCTTTCATCCGGTCCCCACGCCTGGTAGTGCCAATCCCGGGCGTGGGACCTCGATGAGGAGTTTTTCCATGAAGCTTCGATCTCTTTCGGTGGCGGGGGTCCTCGCGGCGCTCGCCGTGGGCGTCGCCGGTTGTAGCGACGAACCGACGCAGAACACCACCACGAGCTCGTCGAGCAGCGGCACCGGCGGCCAGGGCGGCGACGGCGGCGGCGGCACCGGCGGCGTCGGCGGCGACGGTGGCATGGGCGGCGGCGGCATGGGCGGCGGCGGCATGGGCGGCGGCGGCATGGGCGGCACCGGCGGCGTCGGGGGTATGGGCGGCACCGGTGGTATGGGCGGGTCCGGCGGCGGCAATCCCCCGACCGAGATCTGCAACAACATGATGGATGACGACGGCGACGGCGACGTCGACTGCTCCGACGCCGACTGCGCGGCGGCGTGCGCCGAGGCTTGCACGGGCGGCGCGGACGAGGACAACGACGGCGACATCGACTGCGCCGACGCCGACTGCGCGCTGGCACCCGCGTGCGGCAAGCTCGTCATCAACGAGATCGATTATGACCAGGCCAGCGCCGACACGGCCGAGTTCATCGAGATCTACAATGCCGGCGGCGACGTGATGCTCGACGGCGTCGAGGTCATCCTCGTCAATGGCACGGGCCCCGCCGGCGCGGACGTCGTCTACGGCACGCCCTCCAAGCTCTCCGGGTTGCTCGCGGCCGGCGGATATGTCGTCGTCGCGTCCACGGGTGTGACGAACATCGATCCGGCCGCGATCGTCGTGTCGCTCCCGAACCCGATGGACAACATCCAGAATGGCGCGCCGGACGGCGTCGCGCTCTTCGATACGAAGACGAACACGCTGCTCGACGGGCTCTCGTACGAAAACGGCACGCCGGACGGCCAGGTCACGGCCGTGATGCTCGGCGGCCAGACGTTCTCGCTGGTCTCGGGCACGCCGACGACCGCGTCCGACAACCAGGCCGCGGCCTCGCCGATCCGCTCGATGATCCGCTATCCGAATGGGCAGGACACGAGCGACGACAGCGTCGACTGGCGCGCGACCACGCAGATCACGCCGGGCGCGGCGAACGTGGCGACGGCCGAGGTCTGCGACACCGCCATGCTCGACGAGGACGCCGACAACCTCATCGACTGCGCCGACCCCGATTGCGCGATGGCGCCGCAGTGTACGGAGTCCTGCACCAACATGAAGGACGACGACGGCGACATGATGATCGATTGCGCCGATCCCGACTGCGCCGCCGATCCCGCGTGTTTGCCGCAGGAGAACTGCAGCAACGGCACCGACGACGACGGCGACATGGCGATCGACTGCGCCGACACGGATTGCGCCGACAAGTCGTGCGGGGCGAACGGCCTCGTCTGCGAGGCCGCGTCGATGACGTGCGCCTGCCCGAGCGGCATGACGATGGAAATGGCCTGCGCCGACCTCGTCGACGACGATTGCGACGGCCTCGTCGACTGCGCCGACACGGATTGCGCGGGCAACATGGCGTGCGTCGCCCAGAAGGTCACGGCGGTCGATTACCAGGTCATCGCGCACGGCGGCAAGCTCGTCGTCACGGGCAATGGCTTCACGGGCGCGACGGTGGTCAAGATCGGCGGCGTCGATCAGACGTTCACGGTCGACAACAACACGCAGATCACGCTCACGAACGTGCCCGACACGACGCCGATCGCGCTGCAGGACCTCATCGTCACCACGCCGAGCGGCGACACGGCGCCGTTCCAGGTGACCGTGATTCACCTGCTCATCAACGAGCTCGACTCGGACCAGATGGGCACGGACTCCGCGGAGTTCGTCGAGATCACGACGGGCGTGCCGAACGTGAGCCTCGCGGGCTACACGCTCGTCCTCTACAATGGCAACAACGATCTCTCGTACACGCCCGTGACGGCGCTCTCCGGCACGACGGACGCGAATGGCATGCTGGTCGTCGGCAGCCCGGGGATGACGCCCGCGCCGACCATCGCTTTCAGCGCGGCCAGCGTGATTCAGAATGGCCAGGACGCGGTGGCGATTTACCAGGCCGCCCCGGCGTCGTTCCCCTCGGGCACGGCGGTCAAGGCGAACGGCCTCATCGACGTGCTCGTCTATTCCACGGGGCAAACGGCCGACGCCGGCCTGCTCGACGTCCTCATCGGGCCCGCGGGCACGCCGGGCCGCACGCAGGTGAGCGAAGGCTCGGGCGGCGTGCAGGAGACGCAATCGATCCAGCGCTGCGGCGACGGTCGCAGGAATGGCGACAAGTTCAAGGTCGGGCAGCCCACGCCCGGCGCGGCGAACAACGTCATGGCCTGCCCGTGACATCGGCGCGGGGGCTCGGTTCCGATCGAGCCCCCTTCCCGCCTCCCCTTCCCCCTCAATAAGCGTCCGGCGGCACCTCGACGTCGACCGGCACCTCCAGCACGAGCGGCGCGACGGCCGCGTCGCCGCCTTCCATCCATTGATATCGCGCCAGGTTCCCGAGCACGCGCGCCACGTAATTGCGCGTCTCGTCGTAGGGAATCCGCGCGACCCAGAGATCCGCCTCCGCGTCCACGCCCGGCCGCATCCATTGCCCCACGGCCTTCGGACCGGCGTTGTACGAGGCCACCGCGAGGACCGGGTTTTTCCGAAACGTCTTCAGCAGCTTGCCGATGTAATACGAGCCGAGCCGGAGATTGACGTGCGGGCTCTTGAGCCGCGACGGCTCGAAGCTCATGCCGACCTCGGCCGCGGCCTTCTCGGCCGTCTTCGGCATGAGCTGCAAAAGGCCCACGGCGAGCACGGGCGAGAGCGCTTCCTGATCAAACGCGCTCTCCTGCCGCATGAGCGAATGCACGAGCCCGCGGGGCACCTCGTGCTCCCCTTCGAGCTTCTGCACCTCGTCGAGGTAAGGCCGCGGATAAAGGCACTCCCAGGCCCAGCGATCGGCCTCGCCCGGCGCACGGAGGAGCTGCGGCATTCCCACCTGCGCCACGCCCACCCGATACCGGCGCCGCGCATGCGCGAGCTTGCCGTACATGCCGCAAAGCGCCTCGGCCTCACGACCGGCGAACCGCGCGGCCGCCTCGCGCTCGAAGGGAACCAGCCTCCCCTCGGCCTCGGCGTCGAGCCCGATCGAGACGAGCAAACGCGCCGGATCCGGCAAATCGAGGTCGAGTGGATTCGCCGGGCGCACGGCCGCAGGCTCGATCAAGGGCGGCAAGGGCGCGCCCGCGGCGGCCAGGCGCGAGCGGGCGGCGAGCGCGGCGAAGGAGAGCGGGAACGTGCGGGCGACCTCGGTCCAGATGCGCACGGCCTCGTCGCGGTCGCCGGCGCGGAAGGCGGCGAGCCCTTCGAGCTCGCGGAGCTTCTGCGCCTCGTCGGGCTTTTTTGCGGCCTTCGCCAGCCTGCCGAGCGTCTTTTGCGCGACCTTCGGCTGCGACGCCGAGAGCTGCGCGAGCGCCTGCTCGTATTCGGCGTCCTCGCGGTAGGCGCCTTTCGGGAAGAGCGCGAGGTACCGCGTATAAAGCGGCGCGGCCTCGTCATAACGGCCGCGGAGCAGGAGCCAGCGCGCGGCCTGGTACAAGGAGCGCTCGGCCCAGCTATTTTTCTTGAACCGCGAGGCGAGGTCGAGCCAGCGCTTGATCGCCTCGTCGGCCTGACCGCCGCGGGCGAGCGCATTCGCGGATTGATACATCGCCTCGACCTTGCGCGGGCCGGGCAACGTGGAGAGCACGCGGAAAGCCTTTTCCGCCTCGGGATAATCGCGCGCCTTGAGCTTCGCCTCGGCCCGCGCGTGGAGCACGTCGAGCAGCGGCACCGTCTTCTTTTTTTCGAGCTCGTCGAGGATCGGTACCGCCGATTCGGCCTGGCCTGCCCGGACGAGCGTGAGCGCGCGAGCGAGCTGATCCTTCGGCGCGAGCGATTGCTTCAGCCGATCGAGCGCGGCCGCGCCGGCCTCACCCTCGGGCAAACCGGCGGCCTCGACGGCGAGCCAGCGCAGGTCGGCGATCGCGATGGGCATAAGGCCCTGGGCTTCGGCGATCCGGGCGCGGGCGGCCCGGAGCTTCGCCTCGTCGCTCTTCTTGCGCGACCGACCGGCCGCGGCGAGCGCGCGATCGAGGATCGACCGCGCCTGGGCGAGCTGCCCGTCCTTCTCCAGCGCGAGCGCGGCGCGATGCTGGTCGGAAGGCGACCTCGATTTGCCGAAAAACGCCGCGGCTTCGGCGAAGGGCCCCGCGACGGACGCGGCCTCGGCGCGCCGGCGCACGATGTCGTCCACGAGCAGCGGCAGCTCCTTTTCGAGCCCCGTGAAGAGCTCGACCGTGCGCGCCGCGTCGCCCCGTTCGAGCGCGACGCGCCCCCGGACGTACCGCATCTCGGGCCGCTGCCGATCGACCTCGGGCAACGCGTCGAGCTGCGCCTCGGCCTCGTCCCAGCGCTCCAGGCGCACGGCGTCGGCCCAGCGCGCGGGCGAGGGCGCAGGCGCGGCGGCAGGCGCGGTCGTGCCGGCGGGGAGGGCCGTGGCCGCGGGCGCGGCGGCGGAGGCGGACGTCACGGCCGACGCGGACGCGGCGGAACCGCCCTCGGCGCTCGACGTGGTCTCGCCGGGCATCGGCATCGAGCGAGCGCAAGCGCCGAGCCCAAGCGCCCCGAGCCCGAAGAGCCCCATCACGATCCGCCGCCTCTGCACCACCGTTTCTCCTCCAACGAGAGCTAGCAGGGGAACAAGGGGGCCCGCAAGAAAGTCCCGTCTGTTTTTCCTTCGATTACATGATGAAATTGAAAGATCCGACGCGCCGCTCAATCGATTCCCGCGGCGATCCGGGCGATGGTCGCGCGGTCTTCCTCGAACAAAAACTCGTCCACCTCCTCGATCGACCCCACCTTCGCGGGGGCGACCCCGAGGCGCAACGCCGCCGCGCGCGCCACGGCGGCGACGACCGGATGCGGCGAGCTCGACAGGCGGAGGAGCTTGGGCGTCACGGCCTGGGCGCCGAGCAAGGCCGCGCAGAGCGCCGCGATCGGCCGCGGATCCGCCAATCCCGGCACGTCGCCCGCGAGCGCGCGGCCGAGCACGGCCACGGTCTCGGGACCCGGCGCCCGCAGCAAGGCCCGGCGATAATCGCCCGCCGGCAAGTACAGCCGCGCCGCCCCCCGGCTCGTCGAGCAGAGCTCCTGCGCGTGCCGCAGGAGAAGGCCCACCACGGGCCCGAGCCCGTCCTCGTCGAGCACGTCCATTCCTTCGAGGTCCGTGGCGAGCGGGCGCGACGCCTCGTCCGTGTAGGCGTCGAGGTTCACCGTCAGCGACTCCAGGCCCACGGCCCCGGGCGCGTGCCCGGCGAGCACGTCGTGCTCGGTCTGCACCGTCACCACGCTCGAGACGATCGCCGGCGTACCGCCGCGGAGCGTGTGCTTCACCTCGACCTCGACCTTCCGAATGGCCGACCAGCGCAGGATACGCGCCTCGGCGCCCGGATCGACGAGCACGCCCCAGGGCACGATGGCCATGTTGACCTCGCGCGCCCCGGAGGGCGCCCGTGGCCTCTGGATCTGCCGCACGAGACCCACAGCGAACGCTGCGCCGCCCGCCACGGCGAGCCCGATCGGGAGCGAGCCAGACGTGAGCGACCAGGCCGCCGTCTCCGGTCCGAGCGCGAGCCCGAGGCTCGAAAGCCCCACCGTACCGGCGGCCAGCGTGAGCGCCCGGAAGCTCGGACCCGGGACCAGCCACACGTACCGAAAATCCGGCGGAGGTGCACAGCGCATCACGACACCTGGAAAGGTAAGCCGATCCTCGCCCGGGCGGAAGGGCCGAGCGGACGAACGATGGCATCCGGGGAGGACCGTCATCCAGCATTCCATGTCCGCCGGGATCTGTATGCGCGGAGATGGTAATTGGAGATTCCAGCCACGTCGAAGTCGTGCATCCGTGAAGACGCGGATACGGAAAGGGTGATAGGCTTCCCGTCCTATGTGGATCCGGCATCCGGGGGGAGCCGGACCACGCGAGAAAGGTTGGTAGCTTGAACATGCGAACAATCGGTATGCTTCTGGTCGTCGGCGCGATGCTGTCTGCGGGCGCGGGTTGTGGCGACGATACGGGCGGCAGCGGCGGCACGGGCGGGACGGCTGGCACCGGTGGCACGGGCGGCATGGGCGGCACCGGTGGGATGGGTGGGATGGGCGGCGGTGGGATGGGCGGCATGGGTGGGATGGGCGGCGCCGGTGGGATGGGCGGCGCCGGTGGGATGGGCGGCGCCGGTGGGATGGGCGGTATGGGCGGCGCCGGCGGCGGCGAGATGATGGCCGTCAATGGCTGTACGGTGGATATGGCCGAGGATCACACGGCCGACGCGTCGGCGACCGTGAAGACCACGGGCCTCTCGTACGCGCCGAAGTGCATTCGCGTGAAGGCGGGGGCGGACGTCATCTTCGATTCGAATTTCACGGTCCACCCGCTCGTGGGCGGTACCGTCGAGGGGCTCATGAAGACCGAGGACGCAGCCTCGCCGATCAAGAAGACGACCACCGGAACGATGGCGAGCTTCAACCTCCCGAACAAGGGCACGTTCGGTTATTACTGTGACACGCACGCCCTCGGCGGGATGACGGGGGCGATCTTCGTCGAGTGATCCCATGAAAACCCTTGCCATGGCCCTCACGTGCGCGGCGCTGTCCTGTGTCGCGCTCGCCGCGTGCGGGGACCAGGAGGAGGAGAACATTCCCGTCGGAAACAACGCCACGACCTCGTCGAGCAGCAGCACGACGGGGCCCGGCGGGGCCGGCGGAATGGGCGGCGCAGGTACCGGCGGAATGGGTGGCGCCGGCGGTATGGGTGGCGCTGGGGGAATGGGCGGTAGCGGCGGCGCCGGCGGTATGGGCGGTGCTGGCGGAATGGGCGGCAGCGGCGGCGCTGGCGGAATGGGCGGCGCTGGCGGCGGCGGCTCGATGATGCCCTGATTTCGCCTGCTCGGGTGGGGCCTCGCGAAGTGGTTGGCGCGAGGCCCACGCCTTTTTGGTACTCAGCCGAGGTCTGCTCCCGGCGTGAGGTCGACCCACGCCTTGCGCCGGTGCGACGCGTAGAGCGCCTCGAGGATCCTTTGCACTTCAAGCGAACGCGCAAAGCTCGCTGGCGGCTCGCCCCCGTCGCGGATGGCCCGCGTGAATCCGTCGAAAAGCCTCCCGAGCGAGACGCGCTGTTCGCCGCTCCCATCCGCCGGGTCGGGCGCGACGACGCGGCCGTCGACCGTGCACAAGCGCTCCGGAACCGGCACTTCCTGGCCCCTGGGCTCCATGGCGTAATCGCTCTGGCCCGCATACAGCTTGGCGGAAGCGATGCTCGGATAGCGCAGGGCGTCGAGCCGCAGCCGTCCCTTGCTGCCGAACGCGTCGATAGAAAAACCCGGGCAATCGGCCGCGGTCCACGAGGTCGTCAGGGTTCCCATCGCGCCGTTCGCGAACCGGAGCAGGGCATGTGAAGTGTCATCGGTCTCCACCTGCATGGTTTCCCCACTCGGCAGCTCCCACGTCTTCAACTGCGTCTGCATCTGCCCGACGACCGATTGAAGGGGGCCGAAGACATGCCGGAGGGCATGCAGCATGTGCGACCCCTGATTGCGCGTGACGCTGACGCCCAGGCCCGACTTGCCGAACCAGGTATAGGGAAATGCGTCCTCGCATTCGTTCATTCATGACGCCGAGGCGAAAGGCCGGCGAGCTGGGGCCGGCGTCACGCGGGCGCGGAAGCGCCTACTTGAGCGCCGAAATGCCGTAGGAGAAGCACTGGTGGATCTCCTCGGTCGCGTAGTCGGTGGAGACGCTACCCTCGCCGCTGGCGAGTTGCTCGAATGCCTGTACGGCCTGGGCGAACTTCTTCGTTCGAACCCCGGCTGCGCGCAGGTGCTCCACGACAGGGCGAAGCGCGCTGGCGGCGGCGTCGAGCTCGCGCTTCGCCGTGGCGCTCGGCCGATAGTTCCCCGCCCCCGGCTTCTGCGCGCGAAGCTGCTTCTCGATCTCGGGCTGGACACGGACGAAGTGGGTGTACGACGCGGCGACCGCGCTCATTTCGCTCGCCCATTTCGCCGCGACCTGCTCGCGGGCCAGGGTCTCGAAAGGCGGAATCTTCAATGTCTCGCCGGCGCGAAGCCCCTTCCGCTCGTGGTGGTTGTGCGACACGAGGAGGTCTTGATACGTCCGGCTCCCATAACAACGGTTGGTGATGGACTCGAAGGAATCCCCTTTCTCGACGCGGAGGGTGCTCGGGCACGAAGGCGGCGCCGTGGGCTGCGCCGACGGAGGCGTCTCCTCGACGTCCGATGCCGTCGTCTCCGGCGGTGTCCCCGGCGGCGCGGCGGACGCGGTGGCGCTCGGCGCGGCGGACGACGTGGCGCTCGGCGCTGGAGCGATGGCGCTCGGAGGGGCCACCGCCGCCTCGTCCGGCTGGCCACGCGTGCATCCCCCCACGACGAGGCAAAGGAACCCACCACGAGCCAGCCGCGAGAGGCGTGTGCTCCCTGGAGCCCTCTCCATCCGCGATCGGTTGCGAACCCAGAACCCCATGAGCCAGCCGCGACCTCCTCCTCGACGCCTAGCAGGCGTCCCGGCGTGCCAGCAAGTTCCGCTCGACGTTTCTTTGCTCCCGCCCCCGCCGCTCAAACCCCCGTCTCTGCCTGGATACGCCCATTCTTCACTGCGGCCGTCAGCGCTTGGTGGTCGCGCTCCGTCTGGTCGGCATAGGCGACCGCAAACGCGGCCGTCGCCTTGTCGAAGGTGTCCGCTTTCCCGAGATAGGCCGCAATCGCGATCCGATCGCCCGAGCGCGCATGCGCCCGCGCGAGGGTCCAACCGCAGAGACTGCCGTACGCCGTCAATGCGGCCCGATCCAGCGCGGCAATGTCCACCGAGAACTTCCAGTCGCGTAGCTGGCGCACGTAAAAATCGCGCTCGATCCCGTCGACGCCCTTCACCCGCTGCCAGCCGAGGAAGATATCGCTCGCGGCCTGCATCAGCCGCTGGCCCGCCACCACGCGCTGCCCGCTGTTGCCGTATTCGCTCTTGCCGAGGAACGGCTCGAGGACCGACGCATGCGCCTCCTTCGCTTGCAGGAAGAGCGGGTCCTGGTCGTCACGGCCGAGGAGCAGAAGGATCCAAGCGCGCGCGCCGACGCTCCCGACCCCGACGACCTTGTGCGCCATGTCCGCGAAATCGTACTTCTCCAGCAAGTGCCGCCGATCGGTCTGGAGGGTGCAGCGATAGCCGTGCAGGATCTCGCGCACTTGCTGCTCGAGTTGCTCGCGGGCCACGCCCTTCAAAAACTCGTCCATCGGGACGATCAGGGGAGGATCACTGATGATGCGCCGCCGGCCGTCGACCTCGTGGGTCAGCTTCTCGTAGGCCTGAAAGCTGTCCTTCGTCCGGGCCTTCGCGACGTTGTGCTCGGTGACGTGCAGACGCTTGTGACCCACCCGCGAGCCGAACCGCTCGATGATTTGCTCGGTGTCGAGGCTCGCGTACCAGACGTCGAGGTTGCCGAGCGCCCCGAAGTTCCGCATGGCCTCGCGGTACTCGCGGACGGTCGCCTGGACGATGTCGGAGCGCGCCGACTTCGAAAAGCCATTGTCGCGCCCGGCGAGCTCCATGCTGGCGGCCAGCCGCTTCACGTCCCAATCCCACGGTCCCGGAAGCGTCTCGTCGAAATCGTTGATGTCGAACATCACGCGCCGCTCGGGGGATCCGAACACCCCGAAATTCGACAGGTGCGCGTCGCCGCAGAGCTGCACCCTCAGGGCCGAGCGGGGGGTGGCGCCCAGATCGGAGGCCATCACGTACGCGGCGCCCCGAAAAAACGTCAATGGGGAGACCAGCATCCGGCCATGGCGAATCGGCACGAGCTCGGGCACGCGGATCTTCGCTTGCTCCTCCAAAAGCGCGATCGGATCAGGCCGGTGGGACGGCGCCTCCCAGCTCGCGTGGGCGGCGCGTGGAATCTTCTCGCGCTCCGCCTTGCCGCGCGCCGCGTGCTCCTCGGCGGAGGGGTGCGGCATTGCCCACGCCCCCGCGTCCGTGGATGCTCTGTCTCCGGTGGTTATCTCCGTCATTCGTCCCTCCCTCGGCGCTCCTCCTCCCACCCCCGGCGGGACGCGCCCTTCCGATCCTCGCCGGTCCGCCCGACGCACGCGTGATGCTCAATCGCCCATCTTGCGCCGCAGATCGATCATCGCCTGCTGGCTCACCTTCAGGGCCCCCTCCTGCGGGTGGTCGAGGTCGGCCGTCAGCATCAGGACGACCGAGAGGCTCAGGACCAGCGTCACGAGCGTCGGGGATCGGGGCGTCTTGACCAGACCGGCGTGATACCCGACGGCCATGAGGTTCAGGATTGCGACGACGTAGAGCGCCGTCCACAGGGCCCCTGGCAGCGCCCCCCGGACGGCCACCTTCACGCGCATCGCGTGGAGCTCGCTCGTCCTGTTCACCGCTTCGATGAAGAGCCCCACGACGACCGAATCGGGTTGCTCTCGTCCGGCGGCCTCCGCCTCTTTCCACAACTCCCGGTGCAGCTCCTCCGAGCGCTGCAAGACCTGCTCGACGTTGCCGAGCTGCACCGCGTCCAGACGCACGTCCACGTAGTCACGCAACATCGCGCGGACCTTCCCGCCCCGGTCACCGGGGAGCAGGCCGGCGCGCAGGTAGGTCGTCTCGACGGCGTTGGCCTCGTCGACGAGGACCTGTTTCCTGGCCTCGAAGCGGTTCGCCGCAAAGCTGAACGTGAATGCCAGGACGAGCGCCAGCAAGCCCATCGTGGTCGTGACCAGGGCGAGCACGTGGCCCGCTTGCTCGTGCGCGGCGTGGCGCAGCCGGTAGCCTGCCAACCGATAGCCGCCCTCGACGGCGAGCAGGAGGACCACGATCGTGCCTCCCAGGAGCATCCAGAGCGGAAATCGATCGAGCGGTCCAGCCAGGAACATGGGCGCACCTCTCCATCGCGAAAACGGCGCATCTCGTCGCCGGGCCGGCGTGGGCGGTCGCCTTCCGTCCGACAGCCCGGCTGGCACTGGCATTCGGGTCGCGATCTCTCACGGGAGGTCAACCAAGCCAACCGCGATCCGTCAAGCGCTTTTATCGATGGATTGCCCGTGCTCTGCTCATCCGCCCACGGCGGCACTTCGTGGGATGCCGAGGGATGGCTTCACTGCATGCAGACGCCGTTCATGCAGCCGTTGTCGACGCAGTCGAGCGGCGAGTTGCACGGCTCTCCGCTGAGCTTGACACATCGGGATTTTTCACAGCGGTAGCTCGCGCATTCGACGTCGGAGGAGCAAATCTCCCCGGGACGCAGGAGACAGCCGCCAAAGCCGTCACACACGTTCACGCCACTACAAACAGGGGCATCGTCTTGTGCGTACTTCGGCAGGCTCGAACAGTCTCCCTCCGCGTTGTTGCAGGTGGTGCAGACCCCCTCGCATGGGCCGTTGCAGCAAACACTGTCCACGCAGAACCCGCTCACACAATCGTTCGCCTCAGAGCACGGCAATCCGAGGCACATCCCGCATGCACCGCCGCAGTCCACACCGAGCTCCGGCCCGGACTGGATACCGTCGTTACAATGATAACATTCGTGTTCGCTACAGTGTCCCCCATTTCCACAATCCGCGTCGACGACGCATGCGACACATTCGGAAGGATCGCCATCGGTGCATACGCCGAGCGAGCATGGAGTGCCCGCGGTCGTGTTCACATGGACGCACGTCGAATCCACGCAGGACCAAGAGGTACACTCCGTCGCAGGACCGCAGTCCGTCTCCCGAATACACGACGAGCAACCTGGTTCGTCATACGCACATATCAACGTGGCATCTTCGATTCCCAAGATACCCCGACATCCTCCGAGGAGGAAAAAGCCCAGCAAGATGAATACATGTCGCTTGTACATCGGCACCCTCGATCACAAGCAAGTATGGTTGACGCAACTACCGAAAACACAATCGGAGCTGGATAGACATGGATATCCTTTCTTGGTCTTGCACGTCGTTCCGGCGCACGCTTGGGCCGGACTGTTGCATGTATCGATATCGGGCTCCCCGAGCGGGACGGGCTTGCAAGCGCCGTCGTTGTCGCATTCCTGGCAATCACCGTCGCAAGCAGCGTCGCAGCACACCTTCGCTCCTGACTCGCCGGCCATGAATGCGCAATGCCCGGACGCGCATTCACTGTCCGCAAGACACGTCGCTCCGCCGCACCAGCCACAGTTGGCGCCACAGTCCGTGCCCGTCTCGCCGTTGTTCATCACCCCGTCGTGACAGGTCGTGCAAGCACCCAGGAGACAACGCTCCATCGCCGGACAGTCGTCGTCGGTCATGCACTGGACGCATGCGCCCATGGCATTGCATTGTCCCTTCACGCCAACCTCCATGAGGCAGACTTCCCCATCGTTCTGAGGGACCAGGACCGGCGTCCACGCGACACACGTCCACGTCATGCACGTCTCCGCGGTCTTCGGCGGATCGTCGATGTCCGCCGTGAGCCTCGTGCCACCCTTGCCGTTGCAGACCCACTTCTGGCAGTCGCCCGGGATGTCATGTTCGAGGGAAGGGTAGCCGTCGTCATTGTAGAGCGCAGCGCATTGCCCCTGGACGCAGGCCCACTTCAAGCAGCTCGTCGATTTCCCACAATCCGTGGGCACCTTGCACGTACGACAAGCGCCCTCCAGGCATTCCGCACAATACGCCGCGGGCGTCGTGCCATCGGGGAGAGGCCACGACACGAGCTCGCCGTCGACACACCCCTCCTTCGTGCATGGGTTTCCGTCGTCGAAGGGCCCGACTTTATCGGTCTGGACGATCGCGCAAGCTCCGCCCGTGCATTGGGCCACGTTACAGGGCAGCCCCGTCACGCAATCCGTGTTGTCGTTGCATGGAATCAGGCAAATCCCGAGTTGACACACCCCCTGCAGATTCCCGCGGAAGCAGGGGTGACCATCGCCGAGATACGAGTGGGTCGCGATCTCGGACTCGCATTGGTCGAGGGTGCATGGGTCGTCGTCTTGTGGAACCGCGCAAGGCGGCGTGCTGCCACCGCAACCACGCGAAACCCCAGCGACGAGCAGCATGAAGACGAAGAACGCTGTACCCCGTACCTTTGCCCCCCTGGCTTGCAGCATGGTCCCCCTCCATCTGCGTAAGCTGCACAATAGGTGCAGGTTACCGACGCGCAGACGGCGATGTCAACATTCAGGCCCGCGTTTTTTTGCTGCGATATGCCCAGCTCACTACGGTTTCAACGTAGGGCTTCAATGTCACGCAAATGTCGACGCGCCGCGTTGGTCCCTCTCGAACTTTACGTTGACGCACCGGAGAGGGGCTGCGTGTGCATGTTCCGTGGACACGAACGATCGCCTAATGTCTCGATCCGTAAAGATCTTTTTGAGGCGTGGGCATCACCGCGGACGCAGAAGGCAACGGGGGGGGCGCCGAGGGACCGCTTCGAATTTTTATCGATGACGATTTTGCAGTAGACGATGACGCCATGCGTGGTGCGGCTGTTGTGGACGTGAATGCTGCTCCCGAGCGCACCGACGAGGCCGCCGGAGCATTTTCCTCTTGACGTGGCGTTGTGCTCGTGGGCTGCGAGGTCGCTTCGGGCGCAGCTTCGAGCGCGATGCGCACCGGTGCGGCTGCGCCGTCCCCCACGACGCGCGCGCCGCATTTCGCGCCGAGGACGACACCAAAAACGACGAGACCCGTCACGCCGAGAATTCCAGCGACCTTGCGCGCCCTCGGCGCTGTCCCCGAATCGCCAGGCGCAGGCCGGGTCGCCGCGGTGGGCTCCGTCGTGGAAGAGACCAGACGCTGCGCGGTCGACAGCCCCGAGGGCACCTCCCTCGGCGACGCGCTACGCAGCGTCGATACGGGGCCCGAATCGGGCGCGCCGAGCATGCGGGCGATACGACGCGAATACACGGCGGCATGCTCCGACCCGAAAGGCGAGAGCTGCGTCGACAATGCAGCGACGCTCGGCAGCCGCGTGGACATGTCCTTTTCAAGGCACGCCATCACCACCGCTTCGAGCTCCGGGGGCACCTCGGGCCGAAGGACCCGAAGCGGCAACGGGGGACGATGCAGCACCGCGTGGATCATCGCATGGGCCGTGCACACGCCCTCGTGGTGAAACGGGGGCTTGCCCGACAGCATGTGGAAAAACGCGGCGCCGAGCGCCCACACATCCGCGCGGGCGTCCAGCCGCTCGGGGGCGGCGATCTGCTCCGGGGCCATGTACGGCGCCGAGCCCATCGGACGTGTCGGGTCGAGGCGCTCGGTCCCCGACGTCGCCCACTTCGCGATACCGAAGTCCAAGACCTTCACACACGGCAAGCCATCCACGCCCTGCGCGAGGAAGAGATTCGCCGGCTTCAAATCCCGATGCACGATGCCCAGCGTGTGGGCCTCGCCGATCGCCTCGCAAGCCTGGAGGAGGATATCGACGGCGTCGGCGATGGGCAGGGGACCCCGCTCGCGCAGCACGTGCGCGAGATCATGTCCTTCGAGGTGCTCCATCGTGATGTACGGCGTCCCGTCGTCCAGGGCGGAGACATCGAGGACACGCGCGACGTGCTGGCTCCGCAATCGGGAGGCGGCGCGTGCTTCGCGGACGAAGCGCCCCACGTCGGCGGGGCTCGCGGCGCCGTGCATCAATTTGATCGCCACGAGCTGATCCAGCGCGAGGTGACGGGCCGCTACGACGACGCCCATTCCCCCGGCGCCAAGCACACGCTCGACGCGATACTTGTCGTGGAGGATTTGCCCGATCGACAGCCCCGGCAGCATGAGGGACGGCTCCTGCCTTGCCTCACCAGGAGCCGCCCATGGATACACCCGCGCTCGTCGGAGACAACGTCGGGACCACCCACGCGTGCGTGGTGGGCTTCGCGGGACGGGAGCGCGTTGCGAGAAGGAACAACGTCCCCCCGAGCAAGAAGGACGCGGCCCCCACGGAAATCACGACCGTCGAGGTGTTGGCGAGGAAAATGGACTCGTTCCGGAGCGCGACGCCCTCGGGGTAACACTTGTTCGGATCCCGGGGAAGGCAATGGTCCTTGGAGGCCGCGTCCTTGTCGTCCGCGGCGGCTCCCAGCGCGAGCGAGACGCCCAATCCAGCGAACCCAACGCCCATGAGCACGATCCCCGCGACTGCCTGCGTCTTGCTGTGTTCCGGGATGAAGGGCCGATTCGGTTCGACCGCCACCTCGAGCACGGGAACCTCGACCCGCACCGTGCCCGGTTCACGAATCGTCCGCTCGACCTTCCACGGCGTCCGGCCCGGGGCCCGGGCTTCGATGACATGCGTGCCCCCGTCGAGCGGGACGGCCGTGCCCCACTGGGCCTCCGCGACAGCCGCGCCGTCGCGCCAGAGGGTCAACCCTCGAACCCTGCTCGGAGCGGGGACGATCACGGCCAGCCGCGAGAGGCGCCCTTCCAGTTCGAGCGCTCGTCGCGCCGCTTCCTCCCCGCGCCCCGTATTCCCGTCCCGCCGCGCGATCGCCGCGGCTTCGCCGAAGGCCATGAAGGCGCTCGCCGTGCGTCCGAGCTTCTCCAGGCAGTCGCCCAGGTTCAGCGCCGTTCCCGATGCGGGATCCAGGCGATGGCTCTCCTCGAACTTGGGGCACGCCTCGGCGATCTTGCCTTCGTCGAGCAGCCGGCGCGCATCGTTGAAAAGCGCCTCCGCCGCGGCCTTGTCAGGGAGCCCCTGCGCGGAGCTCCATCGCGCGACAGCGAGCGCGATCACGAAGGTGGAGACAAACCTCATCCCTTTCGTCAGCGCGCGCTCTTTCACCGAACTCTCCCCCCCGAGGATCATCCCCCCAGATCAGTCACCACCACTAGAAGGCAAGCCCACCATACGCGTATCCATGTCCGCTGCCAACAATCTCGTTGCGCCGTCCTGCCGCGGTCCTCGCTTTCCTACAACCCGGCGCCGAGGGGGGATCCCTCGACCGGCGCCAAGGGGTCCGAGGCCGCCTCCTGGAGGTCCGCGACCGGCTCCTGGAGGTCCTCGACCGGCTCCTGGAGGTCCGCGACCGGGTCGAGGACGTTCACGACCGGCACCAGGAGGTCACTCGACCTCCTCCAGGAGGTCCGCGACCCTCTCCAGGAGGTCCGCGACCGGGTCGAGGACGTTCACGACCGGCACCAGGAGGTCACTCGACCTCCTCCAGGAAGTCCACGACCGCCTCCAGGAGGTCCACGACCGCCTCCAGGAAGTCCACGACCGCCTCCAAGAGGTCCACGACCTCCTCCAGGAGGTCACTCGACCTCCTCCAAGAGGTCCACGACCGCCTCCAGGAGGTCTGTGCAACCGAGGGCGCGTGTTTCCCCATGTGCCGTGAGGGAATGAAGCGTGGAGCCTAACAGCCGTCCTGACTCGTGAAAGACAGCCTCGTACCCCTGCGCACCCTACAACAGACCAGGATATATCTCTCCACCGGGTCTGTGAGGGCACGACCATTCCTTCCCGAAGGAGCTTGTTTGTATGCGGACCGCTCGTCCCTTCACCATGTTCAAGACCGCGACGTTGCTGTTCGGCGCGCTCGTCCTTCCTTTGGCGAGCTGCACGGCCGAAATGGATCAGGAAAACGTCAGCGATACCTACATGAGCTTCGAGGAATTCGAGGCTCAAACCTACCGAGAGCCGGATACAGGCATCTACATCGTCGACGGAGACATTCCGACAATCGGGCCGACCTCGTGTGGAGCTCGCTCGGCACCATCAATCGCACGTACGTGGCCCTCTCCGATGGCGACGGGACGTTCACCCGCCTGAGTGCCTGGGACCAGCCCGAGCAGGGGTGGGGCGGCTAGCAGGCTGTCGATAAACTTGCTGCGCGCCCTGGATCGTCGGTCGTCGTCCTCGGAATACTCTCCTTCACCCGAGCGGCACCGCGAGCAGGACGACCTCCTTGCCCCGCACCTCGACCTTGTACCGCACGGGTTTTCCGTGCTTCTGCGCCATCTGCTTCTCGCTCGCCACGATGCGCGCGCGGAACGCTTCCCGCGTGATGTGATCGACCGGATCCCCCACGCTCTTCTTCGCGCGGATGTAATCGTCGAAAATGCGCGCGTGATACGCGGCCTCGTCCTCGGCGCCGAGCGCGGTCGAATCGCTGCCCGAGGCCTGGTTGTTCGCGAGGGACTCGTCCACCGCGAGCGCCTCCTCGGGTCCCTTGTCCCGCACCGCCAGCGCCGGCGGCGGCGCGCCGGTTTCGTCCTCCGGCATGCCAAGGAGCTGGCTCAGAAGGCTGTTCAGCCGCGAGACGAGCCCGCCGAGCTCCGGATGCTCGATCTGGAAGCGCAGGTCCGTCCGGCCATTCATGATCGCGAGCAGCCCCTCTTCGACCTCCTCGATGGGCCGCATGATCGATTGCCCGAGGACGTGCCCCGCAATGGCCACGAGCACGATGCCGAGCGCAATCGCCCCGAGGAACGGAAACAAGAGCGTCGTCGCCGCCGGCGCATTCGCCCGCGCCACCGCCACGAGCAGCGCGCGCTTTCCGTCGCCATACCCGCCGAGCGGGCCCACCTTCACGCCGAAATCGGGCGGCAGCGCCGCCACGTCGACGGCCTGGCCCGTCGAGAGCGCCGACGTCGCGCCCGCTTCGAGCTGCTTCGTATCGATCGCCGCGGCGAGGTCCGGCGTGCCGCCCTTCGATTGCGCGACGATGCGATAGCCGTCCTTGTCCTTGACCTCGAACCAGAGCGTGGCCCCGCTCGTCTGGTTTGCCACGTCCGTCAAGCGCCCGTCGCCGAGCGCCGTCCCGAGCACGAGCCCGCCGAGCACCTGCCCGTTTTCACCCCGGATGGGCGCCCAGGACACGAGCAATTGCTCGTTCCGGGCGGGCGTCACCCACACGTCGGAGCCCGTCTGCCCCTCGGCGAGCCCAGCCCGGAGCGCTGGGTAAATCCCGCCCAGATCATCGCCGCGCAGAAACGGCGAGCCGTCCCGGCCGAGCGCCGTGCCCTTCGCGTCCACGAGCACGACGAGCGAGGGCCCGAGCCCGGCGATCACGGGCGCCTTGCTGGTGGCGCTCTTGATACCGTTCGCCACACCCGTGGCTCCGTCGCTCCTGGCCTGGCCCGTGCCTGCGCTGAACGGCTCACGGACCTTCGGATCCGCGGCCTGGGACGCGAGCCACCGCTCGGCCTCCCCGGCCTGGACCCGAAGAACCGCCTCGGCGGCGACCAGCGCTCGGGCCGCGTCAGCCCTGGGCGACCCCGGATTCAAGGAGGCCCGGGTCAAGGCAAACGCGAGGACCCCTACCACCAGCACGACCACCGTAAAAACGGCAATGATTTTTGCGCGCATGAAAAGGCCGCCCTCCTTTGCGGGCGACGGGGTAAGGACGTTACCATCCGCCCGGGCGAGTCCTCAACCGTCCCCGCCGGAGTGCCATGATCGCAACGAACCCCGCCTCGCAGATCCTCGTCGTCGGTGACGCGCTCTTCGACGACCACCGCTCGCGCGGCTACCACCCCGAGCGCCCCGAGCGCCTGCATGCGGCGCGCGCGGCGCTCGATCGTTGCGCGGGGGAAGGCCTCGGCATCGTGCCCGTGGAGACACGTGACGCGACGGAAGAGGAGCTCGCGCGCGTGCACGACGAGGCCTACCTCGCAAGCCTCGCGAACCTCGCCGGCCATCACGCCTCGCTCGATGCGGACACGTACCTCGCGCCCTCGTCCGTCGCCGCAGCGCGGCGCGCAGCAGGCGCCGGCGTCACGCTCGTCGACGCGCTGCTCGACCCGTCGAGCCAGAAGCCCGGCGAGCTGCGCGCGCCCGGCCTCGCGCTCCTGCGCCCGCCCGGCCACCACGCGACGCGCAGCCGCGGCATGGGCTTCTGCCTCTTGAACAACGTCGCGGTCGCGGCCGCGAGCGCGCTCGCCAAGGGCCTCGAACGCGTGGCGATCCTCGACTGGGACGTCCATCACGGCAACGGCACGCAGGACATCTTCTGGACCGATCCGCGCGTGCTCTACATCTCGCTCCACCAGTACCCGTACTACCCGGGCACGGGCGGCGTGCGCGAGAAGGGCGCGGGCGACGCGGAGGGCTACACGGTGAACGTGCCGCTCTCGCAGGGCGCAGGGGATCGGGTCTACGCCGAGGCGTTCCGGCAGATCGTCGATCCGGTGCTCGAGGCGTTCGAGCCAGAGCTCATCCTCGTGTCGGCGGGGTTCGACGCGCACCAGCGGGATCCGCTGGCGGACATGTGCGTGTCCGATCAGGGCTACGCGACGATGGCGACGCTGATCGCGCGCGCGGCGCAGCGGAGCGCCGAGGGCCGGCTCGCGTTTTTCCTGGAGGGGGGCTACGACCTCGCGGCGCTCTCGAGCTCGCTCGCGGCGACGCTGATCGGCGCCACACGGGCGGTCACGGCCGACGCCGCGTCGAGCCACGCGCCGCCCGCCTCCTTCCGGCACACGGGCGAGGTCACGCAGGCCCGGACGACGGCCGCCGAGCGGTGGCGAGGGATCTGAAACGAAGTCGTTGCACGCTACAGCGAACCGTGTATAGTGCGCGCCCGGTGTTGCCCCTCAGGGGTCGTACCACGGTGGGTATAGCTCAGTTGGTAGAGCGCTGGTTTGTGGTACCAGCTGTCGCGGGTTCGAGCCCCGTTACTCACCCCAATCCTCGTTGCACGTCGCGGCGCTTGCGCCGCACCAGACGCTGATTCCTTCGATCGTTCGCCTCCGAGGCGAGCGCCCGATCCTCCTCGGTCTCGCAGACGAGTGACGGAACGGGCGCCGGCTTCAGCGCGCCGTCGACCTCCTGCATCGCCACGAAGGTCACGAACGCGTGCGCGCAGCGCCATCGCTTGCCCGAGGGCGCGTCCTCGCCCTCGACGTCGACGAGGATCTCGACCGACGTGCGGAACGCCGCCGTCACGCGCGCGCGGAGCAGCACGACCTGCCCGACCTTGATGGGCGCCTCGAACGAGACGTCGTCGAACTCGGCGGTCACCGCGAGCCTCCCTGCATGGCGCTGCGCGCAGATCGCCGCGCAGAGATCGATCCACGCGAGGATCTGCCCGCCGAACACGTTCCCGAGCGCGTTCGCGTGCGTCGGGAGCACGTACTCGGTCATCGTCGTGATCGAGTCGCTGACGTTGCGTGGGGGGAGCGGCGTGGCGAGGGTCGACATGGATGCCGGGTAGCACGGAGGCGTGGCTCCCGTCACCCCACCTCGATCTCCGCCTCCGGCGACGGCGGCAGCTCCGACTTGCTCCCGCTCGTCATCTGCAGCCGCCCGAAGATCGCCTCGGCGCGCGCATCCATCGTGCCCGCCTCCTTCTGCACCTCTTCGTTGCCGGCGAGCTCCGGGTTCTTGCGCAGGAACCGCGCGTAGGTCTTGAACGTCCGCGCGAGCTCCACCTCGTTGCCGCTCTGCTCGAAGATCGCAACGGCGCGGTCGAAGTACTCGCGCGCGCTCGTCGTATGCGCGTGCCCCCAGCCGCCGGCGGCCGTGATCTCCCCGAGCGTCCGGAGCGCCGCGGCGAGGTGCACCTTGCTGCGCACGGAGGCGAAGAGGTCCACCGCGCGTCCGATGCAGTCGCGCGCCTTCCCGAGGTCGCCTTGCATCAGGTACGCCTTGCCGAGCGCGCGGAGCGTCTCCGCGAGCTTCAGCCGATCGCCGAGCTCGTCGCACAGGCCCTCGGCGCGCACGAGCACGCCGATCGCCTTCTCCGGCTCGCCGCTCCGGTAGTACGTCGTCCCGATGTTCGTCAGCACGAGCGCGATCTTGTTCCGATCGCCGATCTGCTGCGCGACCTCCAGCGCCTCCTCGAACATCATGAGCGCCTTCTGGAAGTTCCGGCGCTCCTCGGCGATCGTCCCGAGGTTGTTCAGCGTCGTCACCACGCCGACGAGGTCGCCGACCTCGCGCCGGATCGCGAGCGACTGCTCGAACGCCTCGAGCGCGTCCTTGAACTGCCCCGAGTCCTGCAGCGCCAGGCCCGCGTTGTTGAGCGAGAGTGCGATCGAGCGCCGGTCGCCGAGCTTCTGCCGCCGCGCGAGCCCGTCGCGGAAGCTCGTCAGGGCCGACTCGTACTCGCCCTTCAGCCACGCGATCTTGCCGAGGTCGTCGATCGTCGAGGCCACGCCGCGCTCGTCGCCCGACGCTTCGAAGAGCGACATCGCCGTCGTCAGGTGCCGCTCGCCCTCGTCGAGCGAGCCCATGTCGCGGAAGAGCCGGCCGATGCGGTTGTGCGCGGCGCCGCCCTTCTTCTTCATGTCGAGCCGGTACGCGAGCGTCAGCATCCCGCGGAACGCGGCCATCGCGTCGTCGATGTAGCCCATCGACTGGAGCACGTCGCCGTACGCATGCAGCGCGTCGATCCGCGCGCCGTCGTGCGAGTCGCCGAGCAGCTCCAGGCCCCGCTGGTAGTACTCGCACGACTTGCCGTTCGCGTACCTGCGCCGCGCCACGGCCGCCGCCTCCAGGTACGCGATGCCCGCCTGGATCGACTCGCCCGCTTGCTCGCGGTGACGCGCCAGCGACGCGATGCGCTCCTCGCTCGTGCGCACGCCCGGCTGGTGCTCCATCCAGTCGGCGATGACGCGGTTCGACAGGCTCTTCGCCTCGGCGCTCGTCCGCGCCGTGATCGCCTCGCGCTCTTCGCTCCGCGCCCAGGCGTACTCCACCGAGCCCGGAAAAATCGTCCCGGCACGGCGCAGGATCCAACCGTTCTTGCAGAGGCCGTCGAGCATCCGCCCGATCCGCGCGACGTCGCCCGTCTCTTCTTCCACCCACAGGTCGGGCGCTTCGAGGCCCGTGCGCGCGAGCGCCACGAACGCGCCGCTCCAGAACACGGCGCCCATCGCCGCCGCTTGTTCGAGCACCGTGCGCTCGTCCTCGTCGAGCGAGGCCACGCGCGCTTGCACCGCGTCCTCGACCGTCGCCGGCAGCCGCGCCGCCGCGAGCCGCTCCGGGTAGAGCACGAGCCGCGTCTCGCCCTCCTCCGTCGCAGCCTCGCCGATCACGCCCTCGGCCGCGTAGATCTCCACCATCTGCGCGAGGAGCCCCGGTTGCCTCGCGCGAACGCACACGCCGTCTCCACGAGCGGCACGGGCACCTCGCCTCCGTTCGTGTACACGGCGAGCATCGCGCTCGACACGCGCGCGCTGTCCGCATCGCCGAGCGGGCCGAGCTCGAGCAGCGTGTGCCGGCGCTCGCCCACGCGCGCCCAGTCCTCCTGCCGGTAGACGAGATCGTCGCGGCCCGTGCAGATCACGAGGATCGGGCCCGTCAGGTATTCGAGCAGGTACCGAAGGAGCGAGAGCGCGTCCTCGTGCGCCTCGTGCAGGTCTTCGAGCACCAGGATGAGCGGACCCGTCTGCGCGTCCGCTTCGAGGAACGCCTTCACCACGGCGCGGCGCACGAGCTCGGCCTCGTGCGGGTCGTCGCTCACGGCGCGCGTCAGCGGGCTCTCCTCCTCGGTCAGGCCGAGCAGTTGCCCGAGGAACGTCACGGCGTCGCTCACGCGCCGCGACTCGAGCACGCCTTCGAGCTTTTGCCGGATCGTCGCGCGCGCCTCGTCCGGGTCCATGCCGCGCACGAGGCCGAAGCGCGAGCGGATGAGCCGCGCGAACGGCGAGAACGACACCGAGCCGTCACGCGCGCTGCCTTCGAACGCGCGGACCTCGTTCTTGCGCGACGCCACGAACTCTTCGACGAGCCGCGTCTTGCCGATGCCTGCGGGTCCGACGATCGTCACGATGCGCGTGTCGCGCCGCTCTTCGACGGCGGTGAGGCTTTCGGCGAGGAGGGAAAGCTCTTCGTCCCGGCCCACGAGCGGACACGCTGGCGCGCGTGGCGCACTGACGTTTGGTCTCTCGGTCTCCATCGAGCTCCGCGGGAGGTTTTTCTCCGACGCGGCGAGGGTATAGCCTTGCCCGCTCCGAGGAAAGCGGCGCCGGCGGCATTTTCGAGTATCCGCCGACCTCAAGACGGGTTGGGGCGGAGCCGCGGGCGGAAGACCCGGAAGCTCGGCCCGCCCGGGGTACGTCCGGTCCGGCGCAGGGAGCGCCGCCGTTGCCACCACTTCTCCAGGCCGATGACCGGCAGGACCACGAGGGCGGCGGCCACGGCTTTCGCCCACTCCGCGGCGCCGAGCGGGGCCGACCCGAAGAGCGTGTGCATGAACGGCAGGTAAACGAACCCGAACTGGAGCAAGAGGAGCGTCCCGATCCCCACGTACACGAGCGGGTTCGAGAACAGCCCGATCGAAAGGGACGACCCGTGAAGCGAGCGGCAGTTCAGGAGGTAGAACACCTGGAACAGGACCATCGTCGTCACGGCCATCGTCTGCGCCTCGCGCAGGGCGAACGCCGGGGACACGCCTTCGCCGAGCTTGTCGTGGTACTCCATCAGGAAGAGCCCCAACGCGCCGGCCGTCATCAGGAGCGCCACGATCACCGTCCGCACGAGCACGAACCGCCCCAGGATGGGCTCGTTGGTGCGGCGCGGCGGCCGCTCCATCAGGTTCGGCTCCTTGGCCTCGAACGCGAGCGGCAAGGAGAGCGTCACGGTGGCGACGAGGTTGATCCAGAGGATCTGCACGGGCGCCATCGGCAGGAGCGGCCGCCCGTCGACCAGCGGGAAGAACAGCACCGCGAGCAAGAGCACCAGCGCCTCGCCGATGTTCGTCGGCAACACGAACGCGAGCGCCTTGATCAGGTTGTCGTAGACCCGCCGCCCCTCCTCCACGGCCGCGCGGATGCTCGCGAAGTTGTCGTCCGTCAGCACGATGTCGGCCGCTTGCTTGGCCACGGCCGTCCCCGTGATCCCCATGGCCACGCCGATGTTCGCTTGCTTCAGCGCCGGCGCGTCGTTCACGCCGTCGCCCGTCATCGCCACGACCTGCCCTGCGGCTTGCAGCGCCTCCACGAGCCTGAGCTTGTGCTCCGGCGCGACGCGCGCGAACACGTTCCGCGTCTGCACCGCCTTTGCGATCTCCGCGGGCGACATCGCCGAGAGCTCGCGGCCCGTCACCACCTCGTCCGCAGCTCCGAGCAAACCGATCTCGATCCCGATCGCCTTCGCCGTCACCGGGTGATCGCCCGTGATCATCTTGACCGTGATCCCCGCGCGTTGACACGCCTTCACCGCCTCGATCGCCTCTGGCCGCGGCGGATCCATCATCCCCACGAGCCCGAGCAGTTCGAAGCCGCTCGCCACCTCCGCCTCGCCGAGCCCCGCGAGCGGCCGCTCCGGCTTGCGTGACGCGACCGCGAGCACGCGCATCCCGCGCGACGCCATCCCTTCCAAGTGTTCGAGCACGGCGGCTCGATCGAGCGGCGCGCCACCGGCGAGTCGACTCGCGCGGCCAAGCACCACCTCCGGCGCGCCCTTCATCAGGATCTCCTGCTCGCTCGACGCTGTCACGTGCAGCGTCGCCATGTACTTGTGCTCCGACTCGAACGGGATCGCGTCGCGCCGCGGCGCCTCCTCCTGCAGCGCGTCGCCCGTCATCCCGAGCTTCTGCGCCGCCACGACGAGCGCGCCTTCCGTCGGATCCCCCGTGATCCCGAAGCCCCCGCCCTCGCGTTGCACGAGCCGCGCGTCGTTGCACAGCGCCGCGGCGCGGAGGAGCGCGCGCACGTCGTCCGGCGTCGCCCCCACGGCCTTTCCTTCACGCCGCAGCTCGCCTTCCGGCGCATATCCCACGCCCGAGAGCTCGTATCCCCCCGACGGCGCCCAGATCGCCGACACCGTCATCTCGCTCCGCGTCAGCGTCCCCGTCTTGTCCGTGCACACGACGCCGGCTTGCCCGAGCGTCTCCACGGCCGGCAGCTTCCGCACCACCGCGCGCCGCGCGGCCATCCGTCGCACGCCGATCGCCAGCGCGATCGTGATGATCGCCGGCAAGCCCTCCGGGATCGCCGCCACCGCCAGCGTGATCCCTGCGAGCACCGCTTCGAGCAGCGGATACCCGCGCATGAGCGCGACGCCCACCATCAGCGCCGCCACGATCGCGATCGCCACCGTCAGCACCTGCGCCACGCGCGCGAGCGAGCGCGTGAGGGGCGTCTCGAGCTCCGCGGCTTCGCGCAGCATCGACGAGATCTTCCCGATCTCCGTCTGCGCGCCCGTCGCCACCACCACGGCTTGCCCCGTGCCCACCGTGAGCAACGTGCCGCCGTGGACCATGCTCTTCCGATCGGCCACGGCGGCGTCCTTCGGCACTGGCGCGACGTGCTTGCGCACCGGCACCGATTCCCCCGTCAACGGCGCCTCGTCGGCCGCGAGGTTTTTCACGTGCAGGAGCCGCATGTCGGCCGCGGCCTTGTCACCGGCCGCGAGGAGCACGACGTCGCCGGGCACGAGCTCCTCCGCGGGCAAGGTGATCCTTCCGCCGTCGCGCAGCACCGTCGCGAGCTCGGGCACGAGGCTCGAGAGCGCCTCGATTTCCCGTCCTGCGCGATACTCCTGGATGAACCCGATCAGCGTGTTCAGCACGACCACGCCGAGCACCACCGCGCCGTCCGTGACCTTCCCGAGCGCGAAGGCGAGCGCTGCAGACGCGATGAGCACGTAAATGAGCGGGCTCTTGATTTGCCGGAACAAAAGCACGAGCGGCCCTTCCCGGGCGGCCCTCGGCAGCACGTTCGGACCGTGCTCGGCGAGCCTGCGCTTGGCCTCCGTGGTGAGCAGGCCGTTCTCGGAGCTCCCGAGGGCTGCGAGCACGGCCTCGGCGGGCTCCGCGTGGTACGACGTCTGCTCGATCCGAGCGGGCGCGGGCGTTCCTTGCTTCATGTCCCTCGCTTTCGCCTTCACGGCGCGTGCCGAGTCCTTCCGCGCTCGGGGGCCACGCTCGGACAAGCAAGCCGAGCTGCGCCCCCACCCCCGATCGTCTCGTTTCGAACGGGCGAAGGAGCGCTTCCGGTGCCCATGACCCGCGGGCCGGGGTAAGCTCCCCGGCGTGAGCGACCAAGGGGAACGGCCGAGCTACGACCCGGCCGAGGTGCGCCGATGCATCACGCTTTGTTTCAGCGCCAAGGATCTACGCGAGCTCGCCGAGGGCCTCGGCGCGACCGGCCTGCCCGGCGAGGGTCGCGGCATCCAGGACGTCGCGCGTGAGGTCGTCCGGCATTTCGAGCGGCAAGGCTCACTCGATCGACTCGTCGAAGCGCTGAAACAAGCGCGACCGCTGATGGAGTGGCCCGCGCCGATCGCTCGCGCCGGAGCCCCCGCCGCAACACTCGCCTTCCCGCCGCCGCCGCCGCTCGCGCCCCTCGCGCCCGAGGCCGCTGCCGCTGCCGCTCCAGAGCCCGCTGCCGCTCCCGAGCCCGCTTCCGCTGCCGCTCCCGAGCCCGCTCCCGTTCCCGCGCCCGAGGCCGGCTCCGCGCCCGCGCCCGCTCCCACCGTCGTCGAGCCTCCGCGCGGCCCCGAAGCTCCGCTCCTCCGTGATCCCTACGCTCCCGTCTGGCCCGGCACAGCTCCGCGTGAGTCTGCGCAACCCGTCGACGGCCGCCGCTTCACCTTGCTCTTCGCCATCGCCGCCGTCGTCATCGTCGTCGCCTCCGTCGGCGCGTTCCTCGTGGGCCGCGCCGGCTCGAACGCGTCCGGCCCGGCGCCACTCCTCGTCGGCACGGACGCCATGGCCAAGGGCGAACGACCTCTCCGGGAGAGCGGACCTTCGCGGCTCGCGGCCGACGCCGTCCGCCGCAGCCTCGGCAATCTCGCGCGTGGCTGCGACTTGCCCCTCGCCCCCAACGAGGAGCCTGGTACCGACCTCTTCAAGGGCGCCTACGAGCAATGCGGCATGCGCCCCATGCTCGGCCGTCCGCCCGCGGCCGCCCGCCCCACGCGCCCCGCGGACTCCGCCGGCGGCGCGCCTCCCGCGGGAGGCTCCGACCTCTTCGACACCCCTTCGCCCGCGCCTGCCTCGACCCGCGCGGCGCCCGCCACGCAACCTCGCAAAACGCCGGCCACCACCGACAAACCCGCGCTCCCGGACAATGGCACGGCCTGCGTCGACCGCTGCTCCGCCACGCAGAAACAATGCAATGGTGGCTGCGGCAGCGAGCCGACCCTGAGCAGCGAGTACGGCCGATGGCAATCGTGCCAGGCGCAATGCCTCTCGGCCGCCTCGCGCTGCCGACTCGCTTGCCAGTGAGCGCTACGCCTCCACGCGCTCGCTCGGCGTCACGAATGCGAGCTTGTACCCTTCCGGATCCGTCACCACGAGCTCACGCGTGAACCAGGGCTGGTTTCGCGGCCCGTCCACGGCGGTGCCGCTGGCCTCGGCCCGCGCGCGCAGCTCGTCGAGCGACACCTCGTCTCGCACGTGGAAGCACAGGATCACCCCGAGCCCGCGTTGCCCTGGCAGCTCGACGCCGGCCGGCATGCCGACCAGGAACACGTCGGCGTACCGGGCCCAGCGCAGGTGCACGAACACGCCGTCGCGATTCACGCAGGAGAAGCCGAGCGCCTCGTAAAACGCTGTCGCGCGCGCCGTGTCCGAGACGAGCAGCCTCACGTGGGAGGGCATGAGGTAGGGTTCGTCGGGGGTCATGCGCTCTCCCTAGCACGACCGGGCGCGCGTCGGGATCACCGGCGCGCGCCCTCGTCCTTGATGGATACGAAAGAGCTCAGCGCGTGGGCGCGGCCTTCGCGACCGGCGACGGCTGAAGCATGAAGCTCCCGCCCGCGTGGCGCGGAACGAGCTCCTCCACGAGCACGTGCTCCTTCGGGTAGTTCTTCGCGAGCCACACGCTGCACGTCCGCGCGTACTGGTCGAAGTATTGATACTTCGCCGAATAATCCACGCAAACCTTGAACGACTTCTTCGCCTGCAGCTTCTGGGGCTCGCTCGCCTCGTCGAGCTTTTCATAATAAGCTCTCCGCAGCTCCTCGTACGTGATCGTCGTCCCGAGCACGGGCCCGTTGCCCCTCCACTCCTTCGGGATCGGCGCCGCGCGGAACTCTGCGACGAACTTCCCCCACAACATCCCCACGCGGGACGCCGAGGCCACGACCCACCGCGGCGGCGGCAAGGGCTGGAGCGCGAGGACCTGGGCATAAGCCTTCTCCACCTCCTCGATCGCCGGCCGCTTCTTCTTCACCCAATCCACGACCTTCGTGTTGATGTGCTTCATCACCTCGTCACGGCTCGCGGGCCCCTTGTATTCGGGATACCGGATGGCGTCGACCTCGGCTCGCTTTTGCTCGGCGAAGAAAAACAACGCCTCGCCCACGTCCGTCAACGACCGCGCGAGCCGCCGCATTTGCTCCTGATCGCTGCCGCCCATCGCCGCGAGCTGCTTCACGCTGGCCTCGGGATCCTTCCACGCCGCGCGCACGATCTCGTATTCCTTCGCGGCGCCCTTCTTGTCGTCGAGCTTCTCCAGCGAGCGCCCGAGCAGCGTGTGCGCGTGGATCCGCTCCTGCAGGCTCCCCGCCTTGTCCACCGCCGCCGTCCACTTCCCGAGCCATGTGCGCGCGTCGGCCCATTTCTCTTCGCCGACCAGGAAATCCGCGACCGCCACGGCGAGCTTCGCCGACGTCTCCGGCTGCTTCGCGCCGTAATTCTTCACGAACAGCTCGACGTCCTCGACCGCCGCTTTCTGATCCTTCAGCCCGGCCCGCAGCGCCACCGCGTCCATCAGCGCCGCCGGCGCCTGGTCCATTTTCGGGAACTTGCGCGCGGCCGACTCGTAATAACTTGCAGCCTCCGCGTATTCGCCGATCGACTGCAAATTCGCGGCGAGAAGAAACGCCGTGTCCTTGCCGTACTCCGTGTACTCGAGCCGGTTTTTCGGGTCGAGGATCATCTTCCGCACGGCGATCGCCTTGTCTCGCTTGTGCGCCGCCTCGAACGCCGCCGCGGCCCTCACCAGCGCCTGCCCGGCCGCTGCGCAACCCGGCTCGTTCTTCTCGCAAAGAGGCTTGCCGCTCTCCTCCCACGTCTTCAGGAACGCCTCCGCCTCGGCCGCGGGGTCCGGCGCCGCTGCGCCTCCCGCGTCCGGTGCCGGCGCCGGCGCCGTCTCGGCCCACGCCGCCCCCGTGACGAGCAACGACACCCCCAGAATCACGCGCGAACTCCACCGCTTCGGGTTCATGTACACCTCGATGGCTGGTTTGTTGTATCACACCCAGGGGCCCGATCGGACCCTTGGGTTCTCGGACCGCAGATAGACGGAGCGACACGCCGTTTCTTGGTGGGGTTCCCGCGATCCTCCGGCGAGGGGCTTCCCAAGGGCGCCGCGCGCGGGTGATGATGGCGCCGTTCATGGACTACGTCGCTCCGTCGAAGGTCGTCTCCACCATGCTCGACGCGGGCGCGGCCAAGGCCGCGGCGTCGCTCCGGGACCTCGTGATCCGCGGCTTTCTCGCAGGCGCGCTCCTCGGCTTCGCCACGAGCCTCGCCATCACCACGACCGTCCAGACCACCCTCCCGGTCGCTGGCGCGGTCATCTTTCCCATCGGCTTCGTGATGATCGTTCTGCTCGGCCTCGAGCTCGTCACGGGCAACTTCGCGCTCCTGCCCATGGCGATGCTCGACAAGCGCGCCACCTTCTGGCAGCTCGTCCGCAACTTCGGCGTCGTATTCTTCGCGAACCTCGCCGGCAGCCTCTTTTATGCGTGGCTCCTCTCGATCTCGCTCACGATGATGGGCAGCGTCCCGCCCGACGCCGTCGCGAACAAGATCGTCGCCATCGCCCATGCCAAGACCCAGTTCCCCCAGTATGGCCTCGCCGGCCTCGTGGGCGTGTTCGTCCGCAGCATCCTCTGCAACTGGATGGTTTGTCTCGGCGTCGTCATGGCCATGACGTCCACGGCGACCGTCGGCAAGATCGTCGCCGCCTGGCTACCGATTCTCGTGTTTTTCGCGCACGGCTACGAGCATTCCGTCGTGAACATGTTCGTCATTCCGGCCGGCATGATGCTCGGCGCGAAGGTCACGTTCGCGGACTGGTGGCTGAAGAACCAGCTCCCCGTCACGGCCGGCAATTTCGTGGGCGGCTGCCTCTTCACGGGAATGGCGCTTTATTTCACGCACAAGCCCAAGCCCGAGGCCGCCGCGGCGAACCCCGCGCCCCCGGAGATCGTCGCGCCCCTCCCGGCCCCGGCCCCCGCGCTCGTCCTCGTCCCCGATCCCCCCGTGCTGGAGCTGCTCGCGAGCGAGCCCGAGCCCGCGGAAGGGCCCGAGGCTACGGATTCCGCTTGATCACGCCGCAGCCAATCCGAGCGCCTGCATTGCCGGTGGGCTGCGTGGTGAAATCGTCCGGGTCCGCGTGCACCATGAATGCGTGGTTCAACACGTCCGTCGACGACGACTCGTCCCCGAGGGTCCACAGATCCGTTCGAAGCGAGAGCGACGCCTTTCCCGTCGCGTCCGCCGTCACGTTGCCAATGTCGCCACGGTGAAACGGCGGCGTCCCCCACTTCCCGTGCGCCTCGTTCGTCGGGTTCCAGTGCCCCATTGCATTGTTTCCGTCCATGCCGCAGTCAGGCATCTCGTGGATGTGCACCGCGTGAACCCCGGGCTTGAGGCCATTCAACTGGAGCGTGAGCTCGACTTGCCCATTCTCCGCGGTGAACGCGGCCAGCCCCATCACGCTCTGGCCCGTCGACGGCGTGATTTCCGCCGTGGCCCTCTTCCTCTCCTTGACGCCTTGAGACGCCCCGTCGACGTCGTCGCTGCACCCGCAGAGCACCACCAGGACACACGTGCCCAAGACCGCGAAAGGATGACCTTTCTTCGTCACGTACCCCTCCCCTGCCGTTGGTCCTCCAAGCATCTTGCCTGGAAATCTCGCGCATCATGGCGCGTCCTCCGGGCTCGGCAAGCGTGGTTTCGTGGGCCCGATCGCTCCTCGAAGGTGTAGCCAAGGAACACCCGGGAACGGTAACATCCGGCCTCGTATGCGAATGTGTCCGGAGTGCCGTGCGAGCTACGAGGACGACGTGCCCGTATGCCCGGCGCACGACGCGGCGCTCGTATCGCCCGATTTTTTCCCGACGGACGACACGCTCGGGCCCGGCACGATGGTCGGCGAGTACCGCATCGATCGCAAGATCGGCGGTGGGACGTTCGGCGACGTCTATGCGGGCGAGCACCCGCTCATCGGCAAGAAGGTCGCCGTCAAGGTCCTGAACCGGCGCTTCGCCTCGGATCCGGAGACCGTCTCCCGCTTCATTGCCGAAGCGCGCGCAGTGAACAAGATCCGCCACCGCAACATCATCGACATTTTTTCTTTCAACACGCTCCCCGGCGGCCGGCATTATTTCGTGATGGAATACGTCGAGGGCCAGACGCTCGCCACGCTCCTCCAGCAGAAGCGCCGCTTGCCCCTCCCGACGGCCCTCCAGATCGCCCAGGGCGTCGCCTCCGCGCTCGACGCCGCGCACGAGGCAGGCATCACGCACCGCGACCTCAAGCCGGAGAACGTCTTCCTCGCCGCCGAGCGCGACGGCTCCCATTTCCCCAAATTGCTCGATTTCGGCATCGCGAAGCTCATGGACGACGACGTCGCCCACAAAACCGGCTCCGGCGTCCTGCTCGGCACGCCGCTCTACATGTCCCCCGAGCAGGCGCGCGGCAAGAAGGTCGACCCCCGGTCCGACATCTATTCGCTCGGCGTGATGATCCACGAAATGCTCACGGGCTCCGTGCCATTCGCCGGCGACTCCGCGATGGACGTCGTCCTCAAGCACGACACCGAGCCGCCCCCCGCCATGGCGAGCGTTTGTCCCGACCTCCCCCCGGCGCTCGACGCGCCCGTCCTCGCGATGCTCGAAAAACGCCCGCGCAATCGCCCCGCGTCGGCGGGCGAGGCCGTCGCCGCCCTCGTCGCGCAGGCGGCCCTGCTCGGGCTCGCGCCCCGTCTGCCCTTGCATTCGAGCCTCGAGAGCGCCCGCGGCCCGCTCGAAAGCGGGGGACTTCGCGCCACCGCGCAGCCCGGCCGCTCCGCCCCCGCCGAGACGCCCCACGCGCGCTCCGAGCCTTCGTCCACCGAGCGCATGTCCGCCCTCGATTCGTCGAGCGTGCATCGCAAGAATGGACCGTCCGCCCGGTGGCTTTTCGCCTTGCTCGGAATCGCCGCCCTCGGCGGGACGGCCTCGTTCCTTTCGCGCTCGCGCGCTCCGAGCGACGTGCCTTTCGGGCCCGGCGCGGGCTCCGGCATGCAAAACGAATCCCCCGAGCCCGAGCGGATCCCGAGCCCCCCGCCGTCCGCCGCGCCGCCGGACATCACCCCCGCGCCCGCCCCGACCACGTCGGCCTCGGCAGCCCCACCGCCGCGCCCGGCCAAACCCGTACAGATCAAGATGCCGTCGAAACCGCCGAGCCTCGATCCGATCCTCGGGGAGCGCGAATGAGGCGCTGGGCCCTTGCCCTCTTGCTCTCGCTCGGCGTGACTTCCTCTGGCGCCCGCGCGCGCGCGCAATCGCCCGAAGGCGCATCCATCGCGGTCGCCGAGGCGCTCTTCCAGCAGGGCCGCGCGCTCCTCGATCAGAGCCGTTATGCCGAGGCTTGCCTCAAGCTCGCCGAGAGCCAGCGCCTCGACCCGAAGCTCGGCACGCTGCTGAACCTCGCCGTCTGCCACGAAAAGGAAGGAAAGACCGCGACGGCCTGGGCCGAATACACATCCGCCGCCTCGCTCGCGCGCGGCAAAGGGCAAAAGGACCGCGAGCAATTCGCGCGCGACCACGTGGCCGAGCTCAAGAAGAAGCTCGCGTACGTCGTCCTCCGCATGGAAGCGCCGCCCACCGGCCTCGGAATGAAGCTCGACGACAAACCCATCGACGTCGCCGCGCTGAACGTCCCCTTGCCCATCGACCCTGGCAAACACACCGTCTCGGCCCTGGCCCCGGGCAAACGGGCCTGGACCGGCGAAATCCTCGTGCCCGCGCAGCCGGGCGAGATTCCCGTCGTGATCCCCGCCCTCGAAGACGCGCCGGAGCCGCCGCCCGAGGCGACTCCACCGCCGCCGCCGCCCCAACGTTTGCCCCCCATTCCGCAGACGAAGCCGCCGCCCGCGGAGCCCCGCAGCCCCGCGCCGACCGGCCCGAGCGCCTCCACGGTCCTCCTGGTCACGGGGTTCGGCGTCGGCGGCGCGGCCTTGCTCGTCGGGGCCGTAACGGGGATCCTCACGCTGGTCGAGGCGAGCGAGCTCCTGCCGAACTGCAACGGCTCGCAGTGTCCGGGGCAAGCCGACGCGCTCGCCACGGCGAATACCCTGGCGAACGTATCGAACATCGGGTTTGGCGTGGCCGTCCTCGGCCTCGGCGTGGGCATCGCCGGCATCGCCCTCGCGCCGAAACACGAGAATGTGCCTCCGCCCGCCGTCTCCGTCACGCCGCTCGTCGGCCCCTTTGCGATCGGGCTCCGCGGCACGTTCTGACGTTCACAGGCATCCGTTCGACGTGCAATCACACGAGCCGCCGCAGGTCTGCTCGATCTCGACAGCGGTGTCGCACGTGGCCGTGCATCGGTTGTCGCCGCAGACCACGGTCGCGCCCGCGCAGCTCTGGCCCTTGCAGACGAGGCTGCACTCGCCGTCGGGGCCGCATTTCACCGTCAAGTTTTGACAACCCCCCTCCTCGCAGACGACCTCGCAGCGCGAGCCGCCCATACAACCCACGAGAACGTCGTTGCATTGATCCTTGCACTCCAGCCGGACGGGCGCCGCCCTCGTATCGAGGGTCAAGGTGAAGGTCCCGGCGTCCATGTCGGCCTGCATGCACTCGTTCGGCGCGTCGCAGATCCTCGTGCACACGTTTCCAGCGCAGGAATCACATTCGGCGCTCGGACAGACCTCGCCCAGGGCCGACCATCCGCATTCGTTGCAGCTCCCGGGCTGGTTCATCGGCGCGACGCAAACCGCGTCCTCCTTGCACCCCCCCATCATCCGGCTGCAGCTCGTATTGCAGGCCGTCCCCTCCGCATTGCAGGCATAAGGACCACACGCCGCCTCGTCGCACGTCTCGCCGCTACCATCCGTCGCTTCGAGCCCCGCGATCCCGGCGACGAACTGACAGCCGAAGGCCACGAGGCCCGAGGCCGCCAGAAGCAGGGCGATCCACACCGCCTTCCCTGTTTGCATGATTGCACCCTCCGTCCGAGGATACCACGGGTTGCCCACGCGAGGCCTTCGCCGTGGTAGGCTCCGCGGCCATGTCGGTGAAAAGCACGTTGCCCCTTCATTCCCGGGCCAAGGAGCTACGCCTCGACGGCTTCTCGCTCACCGTCATCGAGGGCCCCGGCTCCGGCGCCTCGTTCCGCGCCGAGATGCGCGAGGTCTCCGTCGGCACGGCCCAGGGAAACGACCTCGTGCTCGCCGATCCCACCGTCTCGCGCCACCATTTCAGCCTCTCGGCGACGCCCGAGGGGTATCTCTTGAAGGACCTCGGCTCCTCGAACGGGACCTGGGTCTCGGGCATGCGTGTCCTCTCCGGTTACGTCGAGCCCGGCGCCCGCGTGCGCGTCGGCCGGACGACGCTCCTCGTCGACCAGGTGAACGAGGACATCTGCGAGGCGCTGAGCCCCGAAGACGGCTTCGGCCCGCTGCTCGGCCAGAGCTCCGCCATGCGCCGCATTTTCGCGGCCTTGCCCCGCGTCGCGCAATCCGACAGCACGGTGCTCCTCGAAGGCGAGACGGGCACGGGAAAAGGCGTCCTCGCGGCGGCCATTCACGAGGCGAGCCCGCGCGCCACGGGGCCGTTCGTCGTGCTCGATTGCGCGGCCATCGCGCCGACGCTCATCGAGAGCGAGCTCTTTGGCCACGTCAAGGGCTCGTTCACGGGCGCGCAGGCCGACCGCGCGGGCGCATTCGAGCAAGCGAAGGGCGGCACCATTTTCATCGACGAAATCGGCGAGCTGCCCCTCGACATGCAGCCGAAGCTGCTCCGCGCCTTGGAGGAGCGCAGCGTCAAGCGCGTCGGCGGCAACCAGCGCGTCAAGCTCGACGTCCGCGTGATTGCCGCGACGAACCGCGACCTGCGCACGGAGGTCAACCGCAACGCATTCCGCGCCGACCTGTTCTACCGGCTCAACGTGGTGCGCATCCACGTCCCGCCGCTGCGCGAGCGCACCGGCGACATCGAGCGGCTCGCGCGCCATTTCCACGCCGATCTCGTCCCTGACAACCCCATCCCGGACGACCTCCTGGAGTCGCTCCGCCGTCAATCGTGGCCCGGCAACGTGCGCGAGCTGCGGGCCGCGATCGAGCGCGCCGTCCTCTTCAACGACCCGGCGATCCTGGCGCTCGGAAACGACGTCGAGCCGGCCCCGGGGGTCAAGGATCGGGACGACGACATCGACCTCGAGGTTCCCTTCCGCGTGTGCAAGCAAAAAGCTTCAGATCAATGGGAGCGGCGGTACGTGCGGGCGCTCTTGCGGGCGACGCACGACAACATCTCGGAGGCCTCGCGCCGGGTGAAGATGGACCGCAGCCACCTGCGGACGTTGCTCCGGAAATACGGGTTTCGCGGGGCGGATGAAGGGGGGGCGTGACCGCGTAGACGCCTTCCCGGACCCCGCGCACGCCTTTTCGGACCCTGCGCACGCCCTCCCGAATGGCGTGGGCGCCTTCCCGAATGGCGTGGACGCCCTCTCGGACCTCGCGGACGCCCTCCCGAATGGCGTGGGCGCCTTCCCGAATGGCGTGGACGCCCTCCCGAATGGCGTGGACGCCCTCCCGAATGGCGTGGGCGCCCTCCCGAATGGCGTGGGCGCCTTCCCGAATGGCGTGGGCGCCTTCCCGAATGGCGTGGGCGCCCTCCCGAACCTCGTGGACGCCTTCCCGGACCTCGTGGACGCCTTCCCGAACCTCGTGGACGCCCTCCCGAACCTCGTGGACGCCCTCCCGAACCTCGTGGACGCCCTCCCGAACCTCGTGGACGCCCTCCCGAACCTCGTGGACGCCTTCCCGGACCTCGTGGACGCCTTCCCGGACCTCGTGGACGCCTTCTCGAACCCCGCGCACGCCTTCCCGGACCCCGCGCACGCCTTCCCGGACCCCGCGCACGCCCTTGTTGACCGTGTCGACGCCTTGCCCGACCGCGAGCTGAGGGCGACCGCCCCCGCCTCCCCCTCAATCGGTCGCGCCCGCGGGCGCCGCGGGCTTCACCTTGACGCTCTTGTAGCGGGCCAATTCCACGAGCCCCGCGGGAGCGCCGCGCGGCTTCGACACCTCGGACGCGCGGCAGAAATGCACCTCGACCTTCGGCGCCCCCCGTGATTTCGAATACCAGGCGGCCGCCGCGGCGGCGATCTCCACGACCGAACGGGGGACCTCGACGCGATCGGGGTTCCGCACGATGACGTGGCTGCCCGGTGTCCCGCCGCCGACGTGCAGCCACACGTCGTGCGGCTTGGCGACGTCGAACGTCAGGTAGTCGTTGTCCTCGGCGCCGCGGCCGATGAGGACCTCGAAGCCCTCCACGGTCACCGTACGGTACGGTCGTCCTTTGCTTGCCACGCGCGGAGTCTGCCTTGCGCTCGGCCGAATCTCAAGAACAGGCGACAAGCCCGAGCTGACGAAGGCACGGCGCCACGACCTCACGCAGCGCCTCGCGCCGCAGCGCGCCGAGCGTCCGTGCCCCGAGCACGCCGAATTCCTCGTTTTCCACGGGCCCGGCCGCGGGATCCTTTTCGTGCATCGCTCGGGCCCGCTCGAACGCCCGCACGGTGGCCTCGCGCGCCTCGGCCCCGAACGTGCCCATCGCCCATTGCAAGGTCTTCCACGCGAGCGCCGCGTGCCGCGCCTCGTCCTCGGCGATCTGCGCGAGCACGGCCCGTAGACCCTCGTCCTTCACGTAACGCGCCACCTCCTGCCCCTCGGCCGCGCCGAGCGTCTCGCCCACGCAGCCCTCGACCACGAGCGCCTCCACGAACGAAACGACGTCCGTCGCGAGCCGCGCCGTCGCCTCCGGGAGTTTGTCCGGCCCGATGATTCGCCCTCCGATTCGGGAGGCGATGGCATATTCGATCCGCGCGTGCTCCACCTCGTCGCGCGCGGCGTTTTGCGCCTCGGCGAGCAGCTCCGCGGGCGCGCCGAGCGCGAGGAGCTGGAGCGAAAAGCGCGCGAAGCTCGCGATCGAAGCGTGCTCCATGGCGGCGATGGCCGCGTGGTGCGCCGTGATCGCCTCACGCGCCTCCGCGGAGAGGTCTCCCGTGTCGAAGACAAGCGGCGCGCGCCAGTCGGCGCGGGCGCGCGGCTTCGCGGCGCGGGTCTCGCCTTCCACGACGAGGGGCCGGCCGATCACACAGGACATCGACGCGCATTGCCAGGTCGGCTTCGCGCCCTTCGCGCCAATCGCCACGCAGGATCCGCCGGGCCGCGGGCTGTTCCCGCAATCCGCGTCGCTCTTGCAGGTGTCCTCCTTGGTCCGGCAAGCGAGCGTGACCTGCTCGTAACAACCATTGTGGTATGCCGACAAACCACAGGTGCTCCCCCCGCAATCGGCGTCCGTGCTGCAGGACGCTTCCCCGCAGACGGAGTTACGCGCGCGCAAAGCGCCCGTGCCCTTGCAGATGCAGGCCTTCCCGGCGCCGCAGTCTTCGTCGGTCTCGCACGAGTACGTGCAGCCGCAATACGTGCCGACCTGCCCCACCCCGCTCGTACACTTCCCGTGCGGATGCTCCGTGCAATCGGCGTCCGTCTTGCAGGACTGGTGCCTCTCCGTGCCCGCGCAGGCGGGGATGTCGATCGTCGCGTCGCACGTCACGCGGCTCGCGCGGTGGACGTTCCCGTTTTTCTCGGCCACCCAGCCGACGCGCTTCGACTTTTCCGGCTCGGGCTCGCCCTCGGGCGAAGGCTCGGCCGTCGCGCTCGAAGGCGTCGTGGGGATGGCGACGACGGCGCCTTCCCCGGCGCCGGACGAGGCAGGAGGAGAGGCCGAGCACGCGGCTCCGCCGATCGCGACGAGGAGGGAGAGGCGTAAACTTCGGTAACGATCCACGCCGCGAGCGTACCACAGCTCCGCGCGGTGATGTCGCGTATCGTGACTACGAGGCGCGCGAGGGGGTCTTCGCGACCAACGCGTCGCGGATCTGCGCGAGAAGATCGTGGTCCGTCTCCTGGGGCACCGCAGGCGCCGCAGGCCGCGGCCGCCTCGCCGCGTTGAGCGCCTTCACGAACAGGAAGAGCGCGAATCCTACGATCACGAAATTGACCACGGCGGTCAGGAACTTCCCGTACTCGATCACTCCATGGCCGATCCGGAACGAGAGCTCGTCGAAGTTGGGTTTGCCGAAAATCGCCGCGATCAGGTTCATCAGAATGCCGTTCGTGAACGTCGTGACGACGGCATTGAATGCGGCGCCGAGGACGACGGCGACCGCGAGATCGATCACGCTGCCCCGAGATAGGAAGTCCTTGAATTCCTTGACGATCGCGTGAGCCATGGCGGCCTCCCTCCCGAGCAAGCTGTGCACGAGGCGTGCCACGAGATGTCGGCCCGCCGGGTTCTGGAACGCGCCGTGCAGCGGCCGCGAAAGACCATGCAGGTCGCCCCCGACACGAGAAGGAGGGCTCGATGACACGGACACAGTGGATGCTGGCTACGATTTCAATGTTCTCGCTGGTCGCGTGTGGCAGCAAGGAGGAAGACGCGAGCTCCCCGCTCCGGATCCCCACGTATCACGAGGACGTGGCGCCCATCCTCGCCGAGCATTGCCAGAGTTGCCACGACAAGGGCGGCATTGCCCCGTTTTCCCTCGTCGATTACGAGGACGCGCGCCGGACCGCCGAGGCGCTCCGCATCGCCACGACGTCGCGCAGCATGCCTCCGTTCGTCCTCGACAACAGCGGCGAATGCAACACGTACGTCGAGGGCCGCTGGCTCACGGACGCGCAGATCAAGACGATCGAGGCCTGGGCCCGCGCCGGCGCGCCCGAGGGAGAGCCGCCGAAGGGCGCGGCCCCCGCGCCGCGGGCCCTCGCGGAGCTCGATCGCGTCGACATGACGATCGACATGAAGGATACGTATACCCCGGATGCCGCGAAGTTCGACGATTACCGGTGCTTCGTGCTCGATCCCGGGCTCACGGAGGACGTATTCATCACCGGCTTCCACGTTCGCCCGGGGGTCGCCTCGATGCTGCATCACCTCACGCTCTTCTCCATCGACACGAAGGAAGCGGAGGCCACGGCCGAGGCGCTCGACGCGGCCGAGCCCGGATTCGGGTATTCGTGCATCGACGACATCCACGTGCCGGACGCGCGCTGGCTCGTCGGCGCGGGCCCCGGCAGCGGGGCGCTTCGCTTCCCCGAGGGCACGGGGCTGCGCATGCGCGCCGGGCGGAAGACGATCCTGCAGATCCATTACAATCAAGAAAATGGGCGCCACGCCGATCGCACCCGGATCGACCTCATGCTCGCCCGGAATGTGCCGAAAGAGGCCATCGTGCAGCGCATCGCGGCCACGAACCTCCTCTTGCCACCGAGGCAAGCGAGCGTCGACCAGACCGCGGTCCAGCCCGTGCCCGTGGATCTCACCTTGTGGGGACTCTGGCCGCACATGCACAAGCTCGGGACGGGGATGCTCGTCACCGCGATGCACGACGGAGAAGAGAAATGCCTGGCCCGTGTGAACAGCTGGGATTTCCACTGGCAGGGGTTCGCCCATTACACGAAGCCCATCGACCTCTCGTGGGGCGACTCGATGCGCATCACGTGCACGTACGACACGCGCGGGCGCGACACGACGACGTCCTGGGGTCAGGGCACGAACGACGAGATGTGCATCGCCTTTTTCTACCTGACGGCAAATTGATGTCCGGGGCGAACGCTGTTCTCGGCCGATCGTGGAGAGCTTGACAGCCTCCGAAAAAAGCGGTTTGTTTGGTGGGCAATGATTTCTGCCCGACGAACCGTGCTCGCCTTCGGAATCACCCTTCTCGCGGCGACGGCGCTTCCGAGCGCGCCCGCCCTGGCCGTGCTTTCGGAGCAGGCGGTCGCCCCGAACGCACGCGTGGAGGACGCCGACGGAAAGGCGGTCGAGATCAAATCGCTGAAGGGCAAGCCGATCGTCATCGTCTACGACGACCGGACGTCGGCGCCGAAGAGCGAGGCATTCCGGCGCGAGCTCGTCAAGCTCCTGAAATCGGGCCCGTATACGTCGAAGGTGTCGCTCTTGATCGTCGCAGACGTGAGCCCCTACGATTTCTGGCCGGCGCGCGGCACGGTCAAGGACGCCGTCCGCGACGAGACGAAGAAGCAGGGGACGACGGTCTATTGCGATTGGACCGGCGGGATGCGCTCGGCGTACAAGCTGAAGAACGAGATCACGGGCGTGGTGATGGTGGGCAAGGAAGGACGCGTGATGTTCGCCAAGGAAGGCGTGCCCGCGGGCGCCGACCAGAAGCGGCTCGTCGACGCGCTGAAGGCCGAGGTCGAGGGGAGCTGATCCGGCGCGTTCGCGGGATGGCCGGGGCGGTTCGGTCGCGGTAGAGTGCGCCGCGATGTCCACCGCCGTCGCGGCGCCCCGGCCCTGGCTGCTCGGTCCATGGCCTGATCTCCTGCTCGGATGCGGGATCGGGTATGGGCTGCTCGTCCTCGCCCTCGCGGCGACGGGCGCGCCGATGGGCTCGCTCGAAGGGTGGCTGCCGCTCGTCGTGCTCGTGACGGGGATTCCGCATTACGGGGCGACGTTGCTCCGCGTCTACGGGACGGAATCGGCGCGCAAGCGGTATTTTCTTTATGCATTCCCCCTCGGTTTCCTGATCTGGGCGACGTTCGCGGGGTCGCTCGCCGCGCCGAGGCTCGGGACGTGGCTCATCACGCTCTATCTCACGTGGAGCCCGTGGCATTACACGGCGCAGAACTTCGGGCTCGTGATGATGTTCCTGCGCCGGGCCGGGATCACGCCGAGCCCGGCGCTCCGGCGGCTCGTCTGGACGTCGTTCGTCCTCTCGTTCGTGCTGGTCTTCGTGAACATCCACGGCTCGGCTTCCGCGGGCGGGGCCGATCCCCTGCAAGCGGCGAGCGCCGCTTACCGATTCGCGCCGCTCGGTATTCCTACGCGGTTTGCCCTGGGAGCGCTGGCCGTCGCGGGAATCTCGTACGTGGTCGTGACGGGCGTCGTGCTCCGGAAGCTCACGCAGATGGCAGGGACTGCGCGGCTCGTGCCGGCGCTCGCGCTCGTCGCGAGCCAGGCCGCGTGGTTCGTCCTGCCCGTGCTCCTCGGCTTCTTGCGACCGGCGCTTTATGGTCCGGGCGGCGCGACGGCGCTCGCGTTCATCTGGGTCGCGATCGCGCACAGCGTGCAATATCTCTGGATCTCGTTCCATTACGCGCGCGCCTCCGGGAGCGTGGCCAAGGCGGCGCCGGCGGGGCTCACGTATCTCGGGAAAACCGTGCTCGCGGGCGCGGCGATCTGGGTGTTCCCCGCTCTCGTCTGCGCGCCAGGCGCGCTCGGGATCCTGCCGTTCGAATCGGGGCTCGGGCTGCTCGTGGCCGCCGCAGTGAACGTGCATCACTTCATCCTCGACGGGGCGATCTGGAAGCTCCGGGACGGAACGGTCGGCAATGTGCTCGTTGGACAAATGAGCGCGGCGCTGCAGACGGCCCCGGCGGCGAAGGGCCTCGGGGCGTGGGGGGTGCGGGCGGGGCTCGTCACGGCGGGGCTCGTCGCGGCGGGCGCGTGGGCGGGCGCGGCCTGGGAGAAAGAAATGGGGATCCGGCGCGCGGCCGCGGCCGGGGATCTCGCGCGGGTCGAGGTCGCGGCGCGCAGGCTCGTGATGCTCGGGCGGGATGGCCCACGGATTCACGTGGCGATCGGGCGGCTGCACGAGGCGCGCGGGGAGAAGGACGCAGCGCACGCGGCGTACGAGGCGGCGCTCGCGCTCGATCCCGAGGACGCGACGGCGCTCGATCGGATCGCCGAGTCGTGGATCACGCGCGGGGATTTCCAGCGGGCGCTCGACGCCCGGTACCGAGCGACACGGAACGCGCCGGATCGCCCGGCCCTCCGGCGGCGGTACGAGGAGCTCCTTTCGCGATTGCAGGCGCCTCCCGAGGCGGGGGACACGGAGGTTATCGTGGTCGGCGGAGCGACCGCCCCGGCGGACGACGCCGACGCCGCCACGCAGACGTCACGAACGACGCCTTGAAGACCGGGACGAACGGAGTATGGTGGCGCCCGCCATGCGATTCGCCGTCCTCGTCACGCCTTTCTTCAACGAGAGCGCCATCCGATTCATCGCCGCCCTGCTCGACGTGCCGGCTCTCCGGCTCGCGGTCGTGAGCCAGGACGTCGAGGAGAACCTGCCGGCAGAGCTGCTCGGCCGGCTCGTGAAGCATTTTCGCGTAAGCAACGTGCAGGACACGGCGGAGCTCGTGGCGGCGACGCGGTGGCTGCACGCGAACGTCGCGCCCGTCGACCGGCTGCTCGGCGTGAGCGAGTTCGTGCAGGTCGCGGTGGCCGAGGCGCGCGACGCGCTGGGGCTGCCGGGGCCGGGCGCGGAGGTGATCCGGAACTTCCGGGACAAACCGCGCATGAAAGACGTGCTGCGCGCGGCGGGATTGCCCTGCGCGCGCCACCGCCTCGCCACGGACGAGGCCGAGGCGCGGCGTTTTGCAGACGAGGTGGGTTTTCCGCTGGTCGCGAAGCCGCCGGCCGGCGTGGGCTCGGCGGGCACGTTCATCGTAAAAGATAAGGCCGAGCTCGATCGCGTGCTCTCGCTCTCCTCGCCCACCGCAGCGTCCCCCGTGCTGCTCGAAGAGTTCGTGGGCGGGGCCGAGCACACGTTCGATGCGGTGGTGATCGGGGGAAAGCCGGTCTGGCACTCGATTTCGCGGTACCTGCCGAATCCGATCGAGGTCGTGGACAATCCGTGGATCCAGTGGTGCGTGCTCTTGCCGCGGGACATCGGCGGGCCGGAGTTCGCTCCGATCCGGGAGCTCGGGTTCCGGGCGCTCTCGGTGCTCGGGCTCGAGACGGGCATTTGCCACATGGAATGGTTCCGGCAAGACGACGGGAGGATCGTTCTCTCCGAGGTCGCGGCGCGGCCGGGCGGCGCGCAGCTCATGAACCTGAACGCGCGCGCCCATGATTTCGACATGTACGGTCAAGTCGCGCGGCTCATCGCATTCGATACGTTCGAGGCGCCGCGCGAGCGCAAGTACGCGACGGGCGCGGCGTTCCTGCGCGGGCAAGCGCCGGGCGTGGTGCGCGAGGTGTTGGGGATCGAGGAGGCCGAGCAAAAGCTCGGCAGGATGATCACGGACGTGAAATGGCCCAAGGTCGGCGAGCCGCGATCGGCGAGCTACGAGGGCGAAGGGTACGTGCTGGTCCGGCACCCGGAGACGGAAGGCGTCGCGCAGGCGTTACGCGAGATTGTCCAGTCCGTGCGCGTCATCGCGTACTGACCGGCCGGCGCGAGGCGCGCGGAGGAGCGTACGCGCGGCCGGCAGAACGACGTCGGCCATGGCGCGGCGCATGACGTCACGTTTATCCGCGGCCGAGAGGCAGCCGTGGGCCGCGACTTTGTCCGGGTCCGCGCCGGGGGCGACGAGGTCCTCCGGTTCGGGGCAAACGGCCATGGTGAATGCCTTTTCGAGGGTGCGGGCGACCTCGGGCCCGCCCGCGTCGAGCGCCCACGCGAGCGTGCGCCATGCGAGCTCTGCGTGCGTGGCCTCGTCCTCGGCAATCGAGACGAGCACGGCTTTCACCGCGGGGTCCGTTGCGCGCAGGGCCTCTTCGCCCGCAACGAGCGCGGAGAGCGTCTCGTTGACGGCACCTTCGAGGGCCGTGGCGAGCGCGACGTCGGCGAGGGTCCGCCCGATCGCGAGCGCGGGCATGGGCAATGGGCCCGGACCCACCGGCGCGCCGGCGTAGGCGCTGGCGAGGCCAAAGCAGAGTTTGGCGTGCCGCACCTCGTCGGCCAGGGCTTGTTGCGCGGCGGAGACGAGCGAGGCGGGAGCGCCCACGCCGAGGAGTTCCAGGACGAACCGCGCGAAGGACGCGACGGAGGCATGCTCGTAGAGGCCGGAGCGCGTAAAGTAGTCGGCGAGAGCGCGGCGCGTGGCGGGATCGAGGTTCGAGAGATCGAGGCACTCGGCCAAACCTTGCCCGGCTTGCAGGAGCCAATCGGCGCGGGCCTCGGGCTCCGCGGTGCGCGCTTCGCCGTCGACGATGAAGGGGCGGCCTTCGCAGGACTCGAAGATGATGGCCACGTGGTAGCAGCATTGCGCGCTGATCGCGAGGTCCTGGCAGCCGGCACCGGGGATGTCATAGCAGCAGGAGCCGGAGCCGACGCATTCGTCGGTGCCGTGGACCTGCTTCATGAGCTCGCTCTGGACGTCGGCGAGGGGTGGACAATTGCCGCCCACGGAGCCCGGGAGGCAAAGGAAACGATATTCGGCATTCGGGGGCGGCGGGTTCTCACAGGGGAGCGCGCCGCCAGCGCCCGTCCCGCCGACGCCAACGCTGGAGCTGACGACGGTGTGGCCAAGGATGCCGCCCGTGCCGCCCGTTGCGCTCGTGCCGCCCGTGCCGCCCGTGCCGCCCGTGCCCGCATCAATGACCACGTTGCCGCCGCACGCGGCCGCCGCAACGACGAGGGTCGCGCCCGCGGTGAGCCCCGCGGCGCGCAAAATTCGCGTGAAAAGCGCAAGCGAAAGAGGGGAAGGATGTTTCGCGTGGGTCATGGTGTGCCGCCTCGATGCATGAAAGGTCGTGGTGGCGCGAAGGCCACGCCAATGAGGACGCAACGCCTGCATCCAAACCACGAAAGATGGCAAGATTCGGGCCTAAAGCGAGGGGCTCAGGCGCGCGCGCGTTTGCGCGGCGCAGCGGGCTTTTTCGCGCCGGGGCCGGCCCAGCCGAAACGGTCGAGCGAGACATTTCCGCGCGTATCGAACGTGACGCCCTCGGATTCGAGGAGCGCGCGCTGGAGGGCGCCGTTGATGGGATCTTTGATGGTGACGGCGGCGCGATTGCGAGGGCGGCTGCCGAGGACACGCTGCCAGGGGACGCGGCTGCTCCCGTCGGGGTCCTTCAGCGCGGCGAGCGCGAATCCAACGTGGCGCGCCGAGCGAGGGTGTCCGGCGAGGGCAGCGATCACGCCATACGTGGTGACGCGGCCGCGCGGGATGCGACGGACGACGCGGTAGAAGTCTTCCCACCAGGAAACGGGCTCCACGGCGTCGTCGGGCTCGGCGCGCGAGATGCGGGCCCGCGCTTTCACGGGCGCTTTTGCGGCCTTCTTTGCTGGCTTCTTGTTTGATTTCGACGGCGCGCGGCGAGCGCTCACGGAATTTCCTCGATTTCCTCCCCGCGCAGGGAGCGGAGGCGCGGTAGCGCGGCGCCCTCGGGCAGGCGGACGCGGAGCCGCTCGGCGAGGCTCTGGAACGCGAGGCACATCGAATGTGCCGCGGCGTCGCCCTCGTCGGCGCGGGTGCGCATCTCGGGGTAGATGGTATGTGCGAGTCGGTAAAACACGTTTTGTGTTTCCCAGAGGTCGACAGGGAACCCGGCGCGGTGGGCGAATTCGACGGCCATGTCGAGATCCGCGAGGAGGAGCGGATCCGTGGGCCTCTCGCGAAGGCGCTCGGCGAGCGCGGAGAGGCTCTGGCCGAGGGTGAAGGTCACGGCGGCCCGATCGACGTGGAGGTCCTGTTCCTTGGCCTGCGCGAGGAGGCGCCGCATCGAAAGGACGTCGGGCGGGACGCGCTCCGCGGCGCGCAAGAGGTCGGCGCCGAGGACGAGCTCGCCCGCGACGAGCAAGGAGCGTGGCGTGGGGCTGCGCAAGGGCGCGAGGCGGCGGAGGAGCGGCGCATATCGCTCGAAGAGGGCGCGCTGGGCCGCCTCGACCTCGGCGAGCGTGGGCGCGAGGAGGCGCTCGACGATGCGGCGCTGGTCGTCCCGAAAGACGGCGTCGAGCGAGTCGATCGTGCGGTCGCACCGGCGATAAAAGAGGCGCATCGTGCCCTCCATGTCGCCCGATTCGAAGATGCGGACGAGCTCGGCGCGGCGCTCGATGTGGTCGTCGCCCTCGGGGTCCTGCAAAACGCCGCCGGCGACGCGGTGATCGCCGAGGTGGAGGACGCTGAAGTCGTGGGACTCCGAGACGAGCGTGAGGCGGCTCGTGACACGGGTGCGGCCGAGGAGGAGCTTCGCGCCATTGCGCTCGTGCGTTTCGAGGCCCTCGACGTGGACGTCGTAACAATAGGTGCTCGGGGGGCCGTCCTGGACGAGGCTCGTCGCGAAATGGGCGGTGACGGCCGGGAGATCGACGCGCGCCCGGGTGACGAAGCGATCCCACACGCGGCGGCCGTCGCCCATTTCGGGCAGGTTGCTGCGCGCTTTTTCGAGGTGTTCGAGGAACGGGCCTTCGAGGCTCCTCCCGAAGAGCGCCTCGCCGAGCTCGACGACGCGGCCGGCATACTGGAGGCATTGCACGGTCTCGATGCCCGAGAGGTCGTCGAAGAACCAGCCGCAGCTCGTGTACATGAGCATCGCATTGCGCTGGAGCTCGAGGAGCGAGAGGGCCTCGCTCTGCTCCTCGGCCGAGAGGACGTGCGTCGCGTGCGCCGCGAAGAACCGCGCGAGGGTGCTCGCGGTGCGATCGAGGACGACCTCGATGTACGCGTCCCGCGCGGCCCAGGGGTCGTGGAAGAGGCGCTCGGCCGCGCGCTCGAAGGGGCCCGCGACCTCGTCGCGGAGGGCGTCGAGGGCACTGCGGAGGGGCTTGCGCCAGGACTGGTTCCAGCCGTGCGGGGAACCGGAGCGGCAGCCGCAATCGGCGCGCCATCGCTCGACGCCGTGGGCGCAGCTCCACGAGGTGCGCTCCAGGATCTCGGCCTCGTGCGTCGGGGGGTGGCGTTCGAGGAATTCTCCGTAATTGGTCAATTTGGCCAAACCGTGCGCCTCGATGTGCCCGAGGGCCCAGGCGAGGGCCATCTCGCCGTATCGATGGTGGTGGCCGTAGGTCTCGCCGTCGGTGGCGATGTGGACCATCTGCGGGAAGGTGCGCTTGCTGTCGAACGCGGAGGCGAGCCGGCCGGCGAAATGCTCGCCATTGGCGAGGAGGCGCTCGAAGGCGACAGCCTGGGAGACGGGGCCGTCGTAAAAGAAGACGGCGATCGAGCGGCCCGAGGGGAGCTCGACGCGGTAGGCCATCGAGGGGTCGATGCGGCCGCCGCGGACGTCGATCCATTCCTTGCCGCCGATGCGGCGGACGCGCGCGGCCTGGCGAGGCGCGAGGAGCGTGAACGTAATGCCCTCGGCCGCGAGGACCTCCAGGGTCTCGGTGTCGACGGCCGTCTCGGGGAGCCACATGCCCTCGGGTTTGCGGCGGAACCGCGCGACGAAATCGGCGATGCCCCAGCGGACCTGCGTGACTTTGTCGCGCAGGTTCGCGAGCGGCATGATGAGGTGGTTGTAGGCCTGGGCCATGGCCGAGCCGTGCCCGCCGAAGCGACGCGCGCTCGCCTCGTCCGCCGCGAGGATCGCCCGGTAGGTCTCCTTCGCGTGGTGCTCCATCCACCCGAGGAGCGTGGGGCCGAAATTGAAGCTGATGCGCGAATAGTTGTTGACGATGCGCGTGATGCGGTCCTCCCCGTCGAGGACCCGCGCCGCGGCGTTTGGCGCGTAACACTCGGCCGTGATACGCGCGTTCCAGTCGTGCCAGGGCGCGGCCGAGTCCTGCTGCTCGATGGCCTCGAGCCAGGGGTTTTCCCGGGGGGGCTGATAAAAATGGCCGTGGACGCAGACGTACCGTTCGGGAGCCTTCATCGAGCCCTCACGTAAAGCACGGCCTCGGACGGGCCGAGGGTGACGCGGACGACGCCCGTCGACGTGATTTCCTCGGGGGCGTGGGTCTCGCCCTTTCCGCCGAAGCGGGCCTCGGACGAGGCGAGCGAGCGGCGGAAGGTACCCGAAGGCACGGGCAAGGTGACGGAGACGGGGTGGTCGCCGAAATGGGAAATCACGAATACCTCGGAGTCACGGTTCCAGCGCCGCACGTAGAGGAGGCGCTCGTCCTCGAAGGCGACGGCCTGCCGCCCGCCCTCCGCCGCGAAGGCGCCGATGTCGCGTCGCGCCCGGAGGAGTTCTTTGTACCACGCGAGGAGCTTTGCGTGATCCCCCGTGGTGCGGAGCTGGAAATCGAGCTTGGCGCGTCGGAACGTGGCCTCGTCTTGGGGATCGAACGGCTCTTCCGCATAGCCGAGCCGGGCCATCTCCTTCGCACGGCCCTTCCTGACATTCTCGACGAGCGTGGAATCGCCGTGGCTCGTGAAATACGGGAACGGCGCGGTTTCGCCGTATTCCTCACCCATGAAGAGCAGGGGCAGGAAGGGCGAGAGCAGGACGACGGCAGCCGCGAGCTTTTGTTTTTCGAAGGAGACCCGCGCGGAGATGCGCTCGCCGCGCGGGCGATTGCCGGCCTGGTCGTGGTTCTGGACGAAGGTGACGAGGCGCCGCGGGTCGATGCTCGCAGCCGGGCGGCCGCGGCGGCGCAGGCGATACTTGGAGTATTCGCCGGTGAAGGCGAAATTCTCGCGGAACGTCTTGGCGAGCTGCTCGACGAGGCCGAAGTCCTGGAGGTGCCCGACGCGCTCGCCGGAAAGGAGCGCGAGGAGGGCATGATGGACGTCGTCGTTCCAGACGCCGTCGAGCCCGTAGCCGCCCTGGAATGTGGGCGTGACGAGGCGCGGGTCGTTGTCGTCGCTCTCGGCGATGAGGTGGACCAAACGGCCGAGTTCGGAGGCGCGGCGGTGGACGGCTTCGCCGAGCTCCTCGAGGAACGAGAACGGGGAGTTGTCGACGATTGCATTGACGGCGTCGAGGCGGAGCGCGTCGATGCCCATCTGCGTGACGAAATGAAGCGCGCTCTCGATGAAGAACCTGCGGACCTCGTCCGAATGTGGTCCGTCGAAGTTGAGAGCGTCGCCCCAGCGTGTGTGGTAATACGAGGCGAAATAGGGGCCGAAATCGGCGAGGTAGGTGCCTTCGGGGCCGAGGTGGTTGTAGACGACGTCGAGAATGACGGCGATGCCCTCGGAATGGCAAGCGTCGACGAAGCGGCGCAGGCCCTCGGGGCCGCCGTAGGAGGCCTGGACGGCGAAGGGATACGCGCCGTCGTAGCCCCAGTTGCGCGCGCCGGGGAACGCAGCGACCGGCATGAGCTCGACGGCCGTGATGCCGAGCTCGCGGAGGTACGAGAGGCGCGAAATGGCGGCGTCGAAGGTGCCCTCGGGGGTGAACGTGCCGACGTGGAGCTCGTAGATGACGTATTCTTCGAGCGGGCGGCCGGTCCAGCCAGGGGTATGGTCGGAAAAACTCTTCACGACCTCGCTCGGGCCGTGGACGCCCTCCGGCTGGAGGCGCGAGGCCGGATCGGGGCGGAGCTTGCCGTCGCCGAGGTCGTAATGGTAACGCGCGCCGGGGGCGATGCCGTCGACGAGGGCTTGGTGGTAGCCGTTCGCCTCGGGTTCGAGCGGGATGCGGCGCTCGACTTTGCCCTGGAGGACGAGCTCGACCTTGCCGACGTTCGGGGCCCATACACGGAAGCGGGCGCGGTCCTCGCCGAGGTGGACGGCGCCGAGCGGGCGCTCGGAGACGGCGAGGCCCTCGTGCACGAAAAAGACGGCGCCGAGGGGCGGGAGGGTGATCTCGACGGAGTTTTTCCGGCTATGCCATTCGATGTTCTCCGCGGCGACGTCGCCGCCGCCGCCCATGCCGCTGCCGCCGAACTCCAGGGCGTCGCTGGAGACGAGCTCCTTCCAGCGGCCGCCGCGGGGCAGGCCGACCCGATATCGCTGGCGCGGCATGGGCGTGAAGTTCAAGGCGACGAGGACGAGGGCGTCGGTGGAGCGGGCGCGGCGGTAGAAGACGACGACGCTGTGGTCGGCGTCGTTGCAATCGATCCACTGGAACCCCTCGGGGCTCGTGTCGAGCTCGTGCAGGGCGGGATAGTCGCGGTAGAGGCGGTTCATCGCCTGGACGAAGCGCTTCATGCCGGCGTGGTAGGGCCCCTCGTCGAGCAGGTGCCAGTCGAGGCTCGATTCGTGGTTCCACTCGCGCTTCTGCGCGATCTCGCCGCCCATGAAGAGCAATTTTTTCCCCGGCTGGGCCCACATGTACGCGAAGAGCAGGCGCAGGTTCGCGAATTTCTGCCACTCGTCGCCGGGCATCTTGCCGATCAACGAGCCCTTGCCGTGGACGACCTCGTCGTGCGAGAGCGGCAAGACGAAGCTCTCGCTGAACGCGTACATCATGCGGAACGTGAGCTGGTTGTGGACGAACTTGCGATAGACGGGGTCGCTCGACATGTATTTGAGCGTGTCGTTCATCCAGCCCATGTCCCATTTGTAGCCGAACCCGAGGCCGCCGACGTACGCGGGGCGGGAGACCATGGGCCAGGAGGTGGACTCCTCGGCGAAGGTCTGGACCTCCGGGAAGGCGCGCGAGATCGATTCGTTGAGGCGGCGGAGGAAATCGATCGCCTCGAGGTTCTCGCGGCCGCCATAGCGGTTCGGAACCCACTCGCCGTGCTTGCGGGAGTAATCGAGGTAGAGCATCGAGGCGACGGCGTCGACGCGCAGGCTGTCGGCGTGATACCGATCGAGCCAGAAATGGGCGTTCGAGAGGAGGAAGCTCATCACCTCGTTGCGGCCATAATTGAAGATGAGGCTCTTCCAGTCGGGGTGATAGCCCTTGCGCGGATCGGCGTGCTCGAAGAGGTACGTGCCGTCGAAATATCCGAGGCCGTGCTCGTCGGAGGGGAAATGCGAGGGGACCCAATCGAGGATGACGCCGAGGCCAGCGTCTTGGAGGGCATTCACGAGGTGGAGAAAATCGTCGGGGCCGCCAAACCGCGAGGTAGGCGCGTAATATCCGGTGATCTGGTAGCCCCACGAGCCGCCGAACGGATGCTCCATGACGGGCAGGAGCTCGACGTGGGTGAAGCCCATGCGCGCGGCATATTCCGGGAGCTCGTCCGCGAGCTCGCGGTAGGTGAGCGGGCGGTTTCCGTCCTCGACGGCGCGGCGGAAGGAGCCGAGGTGGACCTCGTAGATGGAAACCGGTTTGTCGTGGCTCGTGCGCTTTTGGCGAGGCTTGCGCGGCTCCTTGTCGAGCGACGCGAGGTCCCACACGACCGACGCGGTCTTCGGCGGGATCTCGTGCCGGAAGCCAAACGGATCGGCCTTCTCGACGACGTACCCATGGAAGCGGGAGGCGATGAAGTATTTGTAGACGGTGCCATTCCCGACGTCTGGGACGAAGCCTTCCCAGATGCCGGAGCCGCCGCGGCGCGCGAGGGGGTGGGCCTCGCGGTCCCAACCATTGAAATCCCCAACGACGGAGACACGCTCGGCGTCCGGGGCCCATACGCCGAAGCAAGTGCCCTGGACGCCGTCGACGGTCATCGGGTGCGCGCCGAGCTTCTCGTAGAGGCGCGTGTGCGTGCCCTCGGCGAAGAGGTAGATGTCCTCTTCCGTGAGTCGAGTGACGTCGTGACGAACCGCGGTCCCGAGCTCCATGGGAGCCCGGGTTAGTCGAAACCGCGGGGGGTGGGAAGAGGGGAATCGCCCTATTTCGCGATGACGCGGCCCGTCGCGAACTTGAAGAACGACGAGTACGCCGCAGCGTTGAGGCACGTATTGAGGTCGGCGGTCTGGTTGTTCTTGTCGCGGCAGGCGTTGACCGCCTTCGTCATGGCGTTCGCCGTGAGCGTGTAGGGGCCGCCCGCGCCCGCGACCGGCGCGCTCGGATCGACCTGATCAGGCTGGCTGACGGCGATGACCGTGACGAAGTTGAAGACGGTGCAGCCGCCGATGATGACGTCGAGCAGGGAGTTCTGCGCGGTATATCCCTGGTCGCACGGGATGGCGCCACCGGCGACGAGGTCGGCAGGGACCGGGATCTGGTCGAGCGAGGCCGCGCTGACGTTGCCACAGAGCTTGCCAGCGCCGTTGTCGTTCGGTTGCCCATTGCTCGCATAACTCTGGAGCGCCGGATCGAGGTTCTCCGCGGCGAGGTGGCCCGGCGTATTGCCGGTCGACGCGAGGGGCGTGCTCACGGCGCCTACGGACATCGTGAGCCGCGCGTTGCTCATCCGGAGCGCCCCAGGCGCACCCGCGAAGTTGACGCCGATCGAGAGCTTGCCCGGGCCCGCGGTGAGCGTCTTGGCGCTGATGAAGCCCGTGAGCTTGTCGAGCGGATTGCGGTTCGCGTCGATGGAGACCGGGGCAATCGTGTACCACCAATCGAGATCGGCCGTGCCGTTGTACATGGCGCCCATCGGGATGACAGGAGTGCCCTGGATGACGCCGATCTCGATCGACGGGTCGGAGGTGCCGCTGAGGTCGTTCAGACCGAGCGTCTTGAACATGATGCTGATCGAGCCGTTGAGGACGCCGTCGTCGAGCGAGGTCTGGAGCTGGCTCTGCGCTGCGGTGGCGATGGCGCTGCCGAGGCGGTTCGCAGGGCAGAAACCAGCGTCGGTGGCGAACTGCATCTTGAGCCAGGTCGCGCGCTGGATCTGCTCGAACTTGCACGCGGAATCGCAGCCGTCGAGGTTCTTCGTGTTGCTGTCGTCGCATTGCTCGTCAGGCTCGCGGACACCATTGCCGCAGACCGACGCCGCAGGGGGGAGCGTGCAATCGGCTTGGCAGCCGTCGCCGTCCATGAGGTTGCCGTCGTCGCACTCTTCACCGGGATCCATGACGCCGTCGCCGCATACGATGGAGGTGCAGGCGCCATTCACGCAGACGGAGTCCATCCCGCAGACCTGGCCGTTGCCGATAGGATTGCCGCAGGTATGCGTGGCGTCGTCGCAGACGGAGCCGACGCACGGATCGAGGCCCGAGCAGTCGCGCGTCGGGTCGTCCGAGACGCAGCTCCACTTGCACGAATCACAGCCGTCGCCGTTCTCGATGTTGCCGTCGTCGCATTCCTCGCTCGGGCTGGCGAAGCCGTCGCCGCACGTGTCGTCGACGCAGACGCCTGCATTGCAGACCTTGCCCGTGCCGCAATCGGAGCCGTCGGGCGCGTTCGCCCCAGGCGCGCAGATGTGGCTGTCTTTGCAGGTCTCGGCGCCGTTGCAGGGATCGCCGTCGTCGCATTTCGCGTCGCCGGTCACCGGGGTCGCGTTGTTGCAGGAGAAGGAGCAGTCGCTTTCACAACCGTCGCCGACGACGGTATTGCCGTCGTCGCACGCCTCGGTGCCCTCGACGACGCCGTTGCCACACACAGGCTCGCCGCCGCCGGCTCCGCCCATGCCGCCCTCCCCGCCCGTCCCGCCCGTTCCGGTCGGGGTGACCGAGCCTTCGTCCCCACCACAGCCTGCAACAAGTCCCATCAAAGCGAGCCCCGCGAGCGTCATCACCGCCGCGAGCCCCCGCGAATTCGATTGCATCCGCACGTTACACCTCCAAGCGTTTCATCCCGCGCCAAGCAAGCCGGTTGGGGCGTATCCTAGCCGCATCCGTCCGTGAATGGTTGGATTCTCGTGGCATCTCTCGTAGTCTCGTTCGTTTTTCGGTTGCGACGGGAGCTTTGCGGCCCCTCCGTCCGTCGACAGCACGTGGGAAGCACGGAGACCACCCCACACGAAGGCGCCGCTTGACCGGGCCGCCCGGAAACGGTCATATCGGAGCGCTGGCATGGAGGATCGGGAGCTCTGGGAGCGGCGCGTCGGGACCACGCTGCGCGACACGTGGCGGCTCGAGAGCCTCATCGGCGTCGGCGGGATGGCCGCCGTGTACGTCGGCGTGCAGGAGATCGGCCGGCGCGACGCGGTGAAGATCCTCCACCCGGAGGTGGCGCGGCAGAAGGATCTCCGGGCACGCTTCGAGCAGGAAGCGCGTGTTCTGTCGAGCTTCCGTCACCCAGGCGCGGTCGAGGTCCTGTTCATGGGCACGACCCACGACGGGCTGCCGTTCATCGTGATGGAGCTGCTCGAAGGCGAGTCGCTCGCCGCGCGCTTCAAGCGGCTCGGCGCGATGCCCGTCGAGGAGATGCTCACGTACGTCGACGAGGTGCTCTCGGTGCTCGGCGCCGCGCACGCCCAGAACATCGTCCACCGCGACATCAAGCTCGACAACGTGTTCGTCCTGAACACCGGGCACGTGAAGGTGCTCGACTTCGGCATCGCGCGGCTCCGGAACTCGCAACACGCCGTGCAAACGAAGATCGGCTCGATGCTCGGGACGTTGCCGTACATGCCGCCCGAACAGATCCGCGGCGTCGAGATCGACGGGCGCGCCGACATCTTCGCGCTCGGCTCGACGATGTTCCGGCTGCTCGCGAAGCGGCGCATCCACGAGGGAAACACCGAGGCCGAGATCCTCGTGAAGATGTCGACCGAGCCGGCGCCGCCGCTCGCGACGCTGGTGAAGGACGTGTCCCCGTCGGTGTGCATGGTCGTCGATCGTGCGCTCGCGTTTCGCACGGATCGGCGTTACCCGGACGCCGCGACGATGCAGCGCGACGTGCGCGCGCTCCTGCGCGGAGAGCCGCCGCCGTACGCGCTGGAAAAGCTCGCCGCCGGGGAGCTGCCGACCGCGCTGATCACGACGCCCGCGGCCGCGCCGGCAAACATCGATCTCGCCGAAGCGCCGACGGTGCCGCCGCCGCCGATGGGCGCAGGGGAGTCGGCGACGGCGGCGGGCATCGGCGTCGTGATGCCGGGCGTGATCTCCGCGCCGACGGTCGTGGCCGCAGTGACGACGGTCTCGCCGCCGAGCAGCCCGACCGGGACGGGGCCACGATCCGCGACGACCGCGCAGGCGAACGCGTCGATCCTGTACGGGCCGACGGTGATGGCGAGCGTGGCGAGCCTGGGTTTGTCGGAGCCGACGCCCGCGCCGACGCAAGCGCCCGAAGCGACGAACTCGTCACGCGCGTCGCACCCTTCGGCGCCTGCGCAAGCCTCGCCGCGCGCGTCGGAGCCGACGCCCGCGCCTCTGTCGGCCGCGCACACGCCGCCGCCGATGGCGAAGAGCCTGATCACGACGGCCGCTACAGCGCCCTCGGAGCCGCGGAAGATCCCGCTCATCCCGGCGCTGATCGCGGCGCTCGTGTGCTTGATCCTCCTGTTCGTCAGCATCGCGGTGTTCCGCGGGCACGACGAGCCGTCGACCGATTCCGGGGCCGGCGCGAGCACGACGAAGGCGAACGCAGGCTCCGGCGCGAGCACGACGAAGTCGAACGCCGGATCCGGCGCGCCGACGACGGGTACCGAATCGTCGAAGAAGACGAAAAAGCGAGAGTGGGACAAGATCGACTGGAACAAAAAGTAGCTCGCCCGCGCATTGCAAAGTCGCAATCCATCCGTTGCAAAAGCGGGCACACGAACGTGGGCTTACGTCCCACGGAGGGCAGGCGGAGTCGTCGAGATCGGGAAGAACGCGTATCGAATGTTCGAGACGGTTCCGGCGTTGATCTTGCATACTTGACCCATTCAGGCCTCGCTCGACCGTAACGCGCGAGGCAGGGGGCCGTGGTGCTGGGCGTCATTCTCCTCGGGTTCCAAAACTACGTACGCGAACGGCTCGGCGAGGAGCTCTGGCGAACGATCCGGAACGAAGCCGGCGTCGCCGAACGGGTGTACCTGCCCTCCCAGTCGTACCCGGGCGAAGAGCTCTCCGCGCTCGCGACGAGCATGTCGCGCATGACGGGCATGTCGCCCGCCCTCGTGCTGGAGAGCTTCGGCGACACGCTCGCGTCCGAGCTCCTGAAGGTCTACGGCAACCTCGTCGATCCACGCTGGCGGGTGCTCGACCTGCTCGTGCACAGCGAGGAGCTCATCGAGCGGATGGCGCAACGGAGCGGCGATGTGACGCCCCAATCACCGGTGACCGCGCGCTGGGGGCGCGACGGTGAAGTGGTGCTGGTGTACCAGTCGCACCTGAAGGGCTGCGCGCTGATCAAGGGCATCGTGCGAGGGCTCGGCGCGAACATGGAGCAGCCGGTGATCCTCGACGAGGGGCGGTGCATGCTCGCAGGCGCGTCGGCATGCGAGATGGCCATCCGGCTCGAACGAACGACGCAGCTCACGGAGCGGGCGCAAGGGCTCGCGCGAAGGCTGACGCCGCCGGCGATGAGTCGATCGGCGCTCAAAACCGCGCTGTTCGGCGATCGCTCGGACATGCCGTCGGTGCCGCCGCCGCCCGCATCCTCGTCGGCGTGGAGGACCGAGACGAAGACGAGCCCGCCGGCGAGCAGCGTGGCGCCCGCGCGGATCTCCTCGCTGCCAGCCGCGCCGAGCCTCCCGAGCACGCCGAGCACGCCGCCGCCAAGCTCCGACGGCGACCCGTCGGAGCCCTGGCGTCGGCGCTGATCCAAAGCGTTACGCGTTCGTCCAGACGGTGCCCGCGCGGCGCCGCTCCGCATACGAGGGCGAGCTGAGCGCGAAGCGGAGGAGGTCGCCCGTGACCGGATGCAGCACGACGAGGCGAGGATCCTCGGCCGCGCGCGCGACGTCCCGATCGATGCGGCAGAGGTGATCGATCGCGGCGACGAGGTCGCCGGAGAGCAGATATCCGAGGCGGTTTTCGCTGCGACGAACCCCGGCAGCGAGGTGGCGGATGTCGTAGCCGGGCGCGGCGGAGGGGAGGATCTCTTCGAGGAGCTTGCGTTGCCTGCGGCCGATGGCGCGCTGCACGTGGACGCTGAAGGCCTGGGCAGCCTGCTCGCGCACGGGGCCGAGGTCACGCGCGCCGAAGGAGGGATCGACGGTGCGCATGGCGGCGATGAGGAGGGCGTCACACGACTCGAGGGCGAGCTCGTCGAGCCAGGTGGGGCCGAGCGCGATCCGCACGAAGAGGCGGCCGAGGGCGAAGGCTTGCTCGGGCTCGGGCAGCTCGGCGAACGCGACGGGGCCGACGATGGCCGGCGGATCGCCGGGATACACGCGCGGCATGCCCTGCCAGGTCTGCGAGAGGTAGAGCTCGAACCCCTCGATGCCGAGGCTCTTGGCGATGCGATCGGCGAGGCGATACGTGAAGCTGTTGTCCCGCGAGCCGATGCGGTCGCGCGAGGAGATGCCGAGGCTCGACAGCTCGAAGCGCAAGGCCTTGTGCGCGATGGGCGCGATGGCCGCGGCGGCGAGGAGCATGGGGCTCTGGGCCTCGGGGACGATGAGGCGGTGGAGCTCGGGGCCCGCGAAGACGCCGGGAGGCAGCGCCTCGGGCGACATGCGGCGCGCGCGGAGGCGCGTGATGCGGTCGGGTTTGACGTCGCCGAGGCAAGCGCGGGCCTCCTCGACGGTGAGGCGCTCCTCGGCGCGTCCATCCTTGGCGAGCGCAGATTCGAGCGCGGCGAGGGCAGCGGAGAGTTCGCCGGTCTTCGCGAGGGCGTCGATGTCGGTCGCGAGGACGTCGCGGAGGACCTGGACGGCATCGGCGTTGCGGTTGGCAGCGTCGAGGCCGCGGCCGAGCGCGGCGCGGGCCTCGGGGCCGGCGCTGGGGAGCGCGACGGCCTGCTGGAGGTGCACGACGCCGTCGCGCGGGCGCACGAGGACGGTGACTTCGAGCAAGCCGATCGTGGTGAGCCAGCGCGGGTCGATGGGCAGTCGGCGCGCAGAGGCGATCTCGAGGACCTGGCCGATCGCCGCGACATACTGAGCCGCGCCGTCGGGCGTCTCGACGCGGTAGAGGCGCGCGAGGGCGCCCCAGGGGCGCATGTCGGTCGGGCCGTGCGCGATGGCGTCGCAGAGCGCGCGGACGATGCCTGCACGATCACCGGCCTCGCGTTGCGCTTCGGCGAGGCGGAGGCAAACGTCGACGCGGGTGCGCGCGTCGGGCGAGGCGTCCGCGAGGCGCGTGAGCGCATGCACGGCGAGCGCGTGATCCCCGCGCTTGGCGGCGATCTGGTAGAGGCGGTCGAGCGCGAAGGCGTTCGAGGGCTCCATCGTGAGCACGGCCTGGACGCACTGCTCGGCGCGCGGAAGGTCGGCGAGCGGGCCTTCGTAGAGGGTCGCGAGCTCGAAGTACGCCGCGGTGCGCGCCTCGGGGACGGCCGCGATCGAGACGATGCGCTGCCACGCGTCGCGAGCCTCGGCCGGGAGGCGCTGCGCGGTGTAGAGGCGCGCGGTGAGCATGAGCGCGGGGACGTCGTCGGGCGTCTCGGCGAGGACACGGCGCATGGCCGCGACGCCGATGCTCGCATCGGGCGAGGTGCCGCCGGCCTCGTGGTGGCGAAGGACGGCGCGGCCGATTTCGGTGCCGAGCAGGACGATCTGCGCGGACGACGTGGCGCGTTCGAGCGCGGCGCCAAGGCGATCGGCGAGGCGCGCAGGATCGAGCGCGAGGCCCCGGGCAAGCGCGCGCGCAGCGGGCTCGCAGTCGGGGTCTTCGCGGAGCGCGTTCTCGTAGAGATCGAGGGCCTCGCCCATGAGGCCGGGCTCCTCGGCAGTGAGCTGTGCGGCGCGGACGAGGTGTCCGGCACGGCGAGGAGCGCCCTCGACGATCCGGGCGAGCGCGCGGTTCGCCGTGATGAGCGCCGAGCGATCGCCGAGCTCGCCGGCGAGCCGATCGAGGCCACGCGCGGCGAGCAAGCTGTCGGGGAAAAGCGCGAGGGTGTCGCGGTAGCCGGCGAGCGAGGCGCGGGCGAGCGAGGCGTCGCCGCCGCGGGCCTTGGCCTCGACGAGGATCGCCTCTTCGAGCTGGAAGAATCCGCGGGCGAAAGGTTCGCGCGCGAGGGATTTGCGCGCGGTGATCGACGCGAGGAGGAGCGCGCCCGCAGGGCCCGTGGAGGCCGGCGAGATGGCGCCTTCGACGAGGCGACCGGCGATGCGGATGATCGCGTCGTGGACGCTGCTGTCGGCCGGGCGCTCGGCGACGACGCGGCCGAGCGCGTCGAGGACCACGTCACTCGGGATGCGCTCCTCCAGCGTGACGAGGTGCGCGAGCGCGCCCGTGCGGGCGATGACCGATCGCGCGGCGGCCGCCTGCCCGCGGAGAACATCGGCGAGGGCGACGGCCTGCGCGCTCCTGTGCAGGTGCTCGAGCATGCGCAACGCCGGGACGTGATCGGGCACGACGGTGGTGAGCCCTTCGAGCAGCCCCACGGCCTCGCGGCGATCCTTGCGGCAGAGCACGTCGGCGAAGGCGATGCGGATCGCGTGATCGACGGACGCCGGCGGGTGACGCGCGAGCCAGCCAGCGTAAAGCGCGGCAAGCTCGTCGGTCGCGCGGCGCCGCACGAGGATGCGCTCCATGGCCTCGACGACGGCCGGATCGAAGGCGCCCTCTGGGGAGGACGAGAGCGCATCCGCGGCCGCGAGGGTCGCGAGCGCGGCCTGGTCATCGCCGAGCAAGAGCTCCTCGACCTCGGCAGCCTGGAACAGAAAGCTCGCGCGCGCGATCGGCCCGGAGGCACCGTCGGCGAGCTTTTTCAGCGAGGTGACGAGGCGACGATGATCCCCCGTGGCGCGGAGCAGGCGCGTGATCTCGAGCCCAGGCATCGGGTGATCGGGGCGCAGCCGCGCGGCCTCCTCGTAGGCCTTCACGGCCTCCTGCGGGCGCTTGAGGCGGAGCTCGTCGAAGCGCGCGACCTCGATCCAGAGCCCGAACGACCCTGCGGGATCGTTGCGGATGAGCCCGAGGAGCGCTTGTTTCGCCTCCTCGTTCCGGCCCGCGCGCGTGAGCAGACGGAAGCGCGCGCGCAGCGCGTCCGGGTCGGTCGCCTTCACGGCGAGCGCCCGATCCACGAGATCGATCGCGCGATCCCGATCGCCCATGCGCTCGCCGACCACGTCCGCGGCACGGAGCAGGAGCCTGCGCTTGAGTGCAGAATCCTGGGTCAGCTCGGACTCGGCGACGAGCGCCTGCCCGAGCCTGCGGTAATCGCTGGCGCGCTGCGCGTTTCGTTGCATCGCGAGGACCGCGGTGCGCCGCACGGGATCGAGCGCGAGGATCTGATCGAGCACCTCCATCGCGCGCTCGGGCTGACCGAGCTCGTCCTCCCAGATGCTCACGAGCTTTTCGAGCAGTGCGATCTTGCGAGGCGCCTCGGCCTGGGCCTGCGCGGCCTGCGTGTAGAGGTCAATGCGCGCGCGCACGGCCGCGTCGGGCTCGCGCGCGGGCTTCTCCAGGAGCGCGGTGAGCGCGTCGAAGATCGCGGCATCGCCGGGGTTCACGGTCCACGCCGCCTTCAGGTAGGCGATGGCGTCCTCGCGCTTGCGCAGGTGCCGCTCGCAGATGTCGGCCGCGCGCATGAGCGACGCGACGCGCTGGTGCGCGGGCCGCTCGGCATTGCCCTCCGCAGCCCACACTTCGACGCGACGCTCGTGCCGGCCGAGGCGCTGCAGCGCGCGGTCGAGCCGCTCTCGCGTCGACTCGTCCACGGGATCGTGCAGGAGCGCCTGCTCGGCGTGAACGGCCGCGTTCTCCGCTTGCCCGAGCGCGTCGTAGATCTCCGAGAGCCGCACGTGCGCGTGCGCGATCGCCTCCTGCCCGGTCAGCATGGCGAGCTCGCGCTTCCGCGTGATCGAAGCCTGTTCGAGCGCCCCTTCTTGCTCCTGCAGCCGGCTCAGCTCGGTGAGGATCCGGCGCGCGGTCGGCGTCCCCGCGGGCGCGCGCGAGGTGGCGCGGCCGAGGAGCGAGATCGCCTCGTGTGGATCCCGCGCTCGCTCCCCCTGGATCCGCGCCGCCGTGTACAGCAGCCGCGAAGCGCGATCATCTTCGAGCTCGTGCTCGGCCTCGGCGGAGAGCGAGTCGCAGTACGCGCGCGGCTCGTCGTGGCGGACGTGGTGCCGCGAGAGCGCCGCGCGGACCGGCCCCGGCGCGGGTTCGAAGTTGACGGCGCGTTCGAGCGCCGCGGTCGCGAGCGCCGGTTGCTGGAGCATGTCGTCGAGGACCGCCGCGCGCTCGACGTGGAGCCACGCGGCGAGCCGCGCGTCCCCGTCGGGCTTGCCCGCCTCGGGGGCATACGCGTCGGCCATGCGTTCGAGATGCTTGGCGAGCGACTCCGCGAGATCACGCCCCTTCGCGCGCTCGATCTCGCGGCGCAGCACCGCCTCCAGGCCGCGCAGCGCGTGCGGGTGCGCGGGCACGAGCTCGAGGGCCTTTCCGTAGGCCGCGCGCGCCTCGGGCCAGCGCCCGAGATCGGCCGTGGCGCGCGCGCGCTCGACGAGCAGATCCGCGCGCTCGGCGTCGCTCTCCGCGACCACGAGCTCGTCGTCGATGACCGAGATCCGCTCCAGCCGATCCTCGGGCTCGAACAGGTGCCGGAGCCGCGACAGCGCCGGGCCGAGCGCGCGCGTGATCGAGCGTGCGGCCGCGAACGAGCGCCGCGCCGCGATCCGATCGTGCTCGACGCGCTCCTCGACGAGACCACGCTCGACGAGGGCGCGCGCCGCGGCCACGGGATCGGCGCTCGTGATGCGCTCGGCGCGCCGCGTAAGCTCGACGCCGAGCGTGACCGGCTCGTTCGAAACTGCCGCGACAGGCTCGGCGGGCGCGACGGCGGGCGCAGTGGGCGCGGCGGGTGCAGCCGCAGGCGTGGCGGCAGGCGCGGCTCCCGTCGCGACGGTGGTCGCGCGACGCGGCGGCGCGGGACGCCCCGGGACGGGCGGCGGCGCCATCGGCGGCAGCGGTGGCGGCGCCATCGGAGGCAATTGCGCGGGCGCGGCGGGCTCCGGTGCTGCGCGCACCACGGTCGTCGCGGGCTTCGGCGGGAGCGGCCCCACCGCGGGCACGACCTTGCCGGGCGGCGCGGGCTTCGGCGCGGACGCGCCTTGCGGCGGCTGCGCGGCTTGCGCGGGCGGCGCGGGCTTTCCGGGCGCGGCGGGCTTCCCCTTGTCCGGCACGTCCCAGCCCGCGTCCACGGACATCATGGCGGGTCGCGCTTGCGGGGTGGGTTTGTCCTCGGCCTTCGGCTCGTCGGGGCGCTCGTCGTTCTCGGCCACGCGTCGATGCTACACGGCTTGCCCGTCGATCGAGCAAGCCCTGGGCAAGAGAGGCCCCTCCTTCACCTGGGGACGGGCGTCAGTTGCACTTCGCGCCGATGCAGGCCGCGAACTCCGCGCCGCATTCGGACTGGATGCACCCGAAGTCTCCGCCGCAGTCGGGAAGCACGCCGACGGCGCAGGTCAGCACCTGGTCCACGAAGAACTGCACGTCGGCGCAGCCCTGGGCGACGCAGTTCGCCACGCACGTCACGCTGAATTTCGGGGGATTCGAGCCGAGATCGAGGCACCCGAGGGCGCACGTGACCACTTCGAGGCAACCCTTCGTCTGGCAGGTCCCGCAGTCCTGGGGGCAGATCGAGCACGTCTCGAACGCCTCGCACTTGCCGTTCGGGCACACCGAACAGACGCCGCAGTCCGTCTGGCACGAAGCGCACGTCTCGGTCCCGGTGCAGATACCGTCGCCGCATCCCGCGCACTTTCCGCAATCTCCAGGGCACGTGAAGCAGTTCTCGGTGCCCGCGTCGCACTCGTTGTCGCCGCAGCTCGGGCACGCGTCGCAGTCGGGCGCGCAGGAAAGGCAGTCCTCCGGCGCCGTGCAGAACCCATCGCCGCAGCTCGAACACGCGCCGCAGTCCCCGGGGCACGACGCGCACGTCTCGCTCGCGTCGCACGCGCCGTTGCCGCACGTCTGGCAGAGCCCGCAATCGACGGGGCACGTCGCGCAGCTCTCGTTCGGATCACACGTCTTGTCGCCGCAGCCCGCGCACGCGCCGCAGTCGAGCACACACGTCGCGCAGCTCTCCCCGTCGCCGCACGTTCCATCGCCGCAGCTCGCGCACACCCCGCAGTCGACGGGACAGTTCTCGCAGGCCTCGATCCCCGTACACGCGCCGTCGCCGCATCCCGCGCAGAACCCGCAATCCTGCGCGCATGTCGCGCACGTCTCCTCGGGATCACACGTGCCGTCGCCACACGCGCCGTCGCCGCCCAGGCTTCCCCCCTCCGCGGGCGTGATGCTCGTGCGACCGCAGCCGGCGAAGGGGAACAACGCGCCGAGCGCGCCGAGCAACATCACCCCGACGAACGACCTCTGCACGAAGCGCCGCGAGCTCTGCATGGGATCCACCTGTCGATACGAAAGAAAACGAAGCGAGCGAGCTTCGATCCTACCCGACGTGGCATCCCCGCGCTGCGCCCGCGCGGCCTTCTTTCAGGCGCACAAAAAAGGACACCCCGGCGATCCGCAGAAAGCGGATCGCCGGGGTGTAAGTCGTTTCACTTCGGGGCGGCCTGGTCACCAGCCGGCGGCGCAGCCTGGTCACCCGCCGGGGCGGCGCCATCGGCCGGCTTCGCATCGGCCGGAGCACCCTCGGCCGGCTTCGCATCGGCCGGGGCACCCTCGGGCGACTTCGCCTCTTCCGCCGGAGCGCCGCCGCAGGCGACCGCGAGGAGGGAAACCGAGAGAGCGAGGATGATGTGCTTGATCATGTTTGTGATCCTCCGTACTAGCTAGAAGCTCCCGCAGACGTCCGACCTGCGGCACTCCCCTGGACGCCCAAGGTCTCTGGAACGGCTCACGCGAGCTCCAAAAAAATCTTTGTAGCCGCCGTGAGCCACCTGCCACACCCTGAGCGTCCTTAGACACGCAGGATTAACGAAAATGGCGCCGAGACTTCAGCGCGGTCGGTTGCGGCTCGTCGAGCCATCGCCCCGCCCCACGAACGAGGGCGACGAGGTGGCCGCTACGCCCATCGCCGACGATCGCGCCGAAGCCAAGCGCCCGCCCGAGACCTCGCGCGCCCCCAAAGGCAGCCGCTCCGCGCTCGCCGACCTGCCCGACGCGCAGCTCGTCGGCCTCGGCGCGGAGGGCGACGTCCAGGCCCTCGAGATCCTCTACCGGCGCCACGTGGCCTTCGCGATCAACCTCGCCACGCGGATCGAGGGCTCGCCCCGCGACGTGGAGGACATCGTCCACGACGCGTTCCTCCGTGCCTTCGAGCGCCTGCGTGATCTCACCGATCGCGCAGCGTTCCGCGGCTGGCTCGGCTCGATCGTGGTGCACGCGGTCCGCTCGCGCATGCGGCGCGGCAAGCTCCTGAACCTCCTCGGGCTCGGCCGCGCGAGCGAGCCCGTGGATCTCGACGCGATCGCGAGCCCCGAGGCCTCGCCGCACGTGCGCGCGCAGCTCGCCCAGATCTACGCGCTCCTGCGCACGCTCCCCTCGGACGAGCGCATCGCCTGGACGCTCCGCTGCATCGACGGGCACGAGCTCGAAGCTGTCGCCGGGCTCACGCGGTGCTCGCTCGCCACCGTGAAACGTCGTATCACGCGCGCGCAGCGTTTCCTCGACGAACACTTCGTCGACCCGACCGGCAAGGAAGAACCGGTGAGCAAAGAGGTTGACCAATGACCCGCCGCGTGGTGCCTCCCCTGCGCCCGCAAGACCTGCGGGATCACGCGGATCCGGCGCGTATCGAGCGCGTCTGGGAGCGGCTCGAGCACGATCTGCCCGGACGCCGCGAACCCGAACGCTCACGCATGACGGGCACGCTGATCGCTGTCGCCGCCGCTGCCGTCGCCGCCTTCTGCGCGGGCCTCTACGTCGGGACGGGCACGAGCCGTGAAGGCGGTCCGACCGAGGTGCGCGCGATCTCGGCCGAAAACAACGCGTCGCCGAGCGTGCTCGCTGCAGGCACCCGGCAAGCGAGTTATCCGCTGCCCGGCGGCGGCACGTTGACCCTCTCGCCCGGCGCCACCGTTGAGGTCGAGCGCGGCGAAGGCGAAGCCGTCACCTTGCGCCTCCTGCGCGGCGAGGCCTCTGTGGACACGGCCGGCGCGCCCAAGGCCGCAGAGATCGCGCTCGTCGCCGAGGGCGCGGCCCTCTTCGCGCGCGCGGGCAGCGTGGTGTTCGTCCGGCGAAACGAGGCCGACATCGACGTGCGCGTGGCGAGTGGATCGGCGCGCGTCTCCTGGCCTGCCGGCTCGCGTGAGCTCTCCGGCGGCGACGGCCTCGAAGCCGTGCCGATGATCGCGCTCGCCGAGGCCCCGCACGACGATCCGACGAACCCCGATCCGCGCCCGCGCCGCGCGATCGCGCCGATGCCGCGCGACATGTCTTCCCGCACGCTCGCGCTGCCGCTGCGCCCCGAAACACCGGCGGTCGCGATCGCGGCGCCCGACTGGCGCGCCAAGTACAACGCAGGCGAGCTCGCCCAGGCCCTCGAGCTCCTGCGCCAGCAGCCTGGTGGGATCGAAGGCGCCATCGCGTCGTCGAGGAGCGCCGCCGAGCTCGTGGTGATCGGCGACATCGCCCGCGCCAAAGGTGGAGATCCTTCCGCGGCGTTGCTCGCGCTCACCCGCGTCGTCGAGGGCTTCCCGAACGATCCTTACGCGGAGATCGCGGCCTTCACGCTCGGCGGCATGTACGAGAAGATGGGCCAGGCCGATCAAGCACAAAAGTACTTCGAGCGTGCGCGGAGCCTCAAAGGTGTGCTGGCCGAGGACGCCCTCTGCAAGCAGATCCGCGCCGAGCACCGCGCCGGTCGGAAGGATGAGGCGGCGCGCATGGGCACGGAGTATTCGAACAAGTACCCCGATGGCCGGTGCAAGGAGGACGTGGAGCGTATTCTCTCGGGCGAGGAGCCCACGCAGGAGGAGCCCCAAGCATCACCGGACGCGGGAGCCGGCGACGCAAGCGCGCCCTGAAACGCCCTGCGCGTGGCGCTCGCCGGCCGCACGCAAGGCGCTCGCCGCCCTCGTGACGTTCGCCCTCTCCCCGAGCGCCGCGCGCGCCGAGGGAGCTGCGCCGAGCGCGCCCGCGCCGAGCGCGCCTGCCGAAGCGAAGGCGACCACGGCCCCGCGCCGCGTCGAGGTGCGCCTCTCGCTCTCGCGCGCCGCCGCCGAGGCGCTCGGCGGTGAGTCCCGCGTGCGGCGCCTGCTGGAGATCGAGCTCGACGACACGGGCACGCTCGCGCCCGGCCCGAGCGGCCCGCTCGGCGACGATGTGGCGCACGTGTGGATCGACCTGCCGAGCCCGTCGGAGGTCCTCATCGAAGCGCGGCTCGCCGAACGCGCCGCCGCGCGACGTTTTCTCCTGATCGGTGGCCTCAACCCCGACGTGGCCGCGCGCCTCGTGGCCATCGCCGCGAACGAGCTCGTCCGCGCGCAGGCGCGCCCGCTCCGGCCCCGCAAGGCCCCGGCCCCGCGCACACCCACGCCGAAGGAGCTCGAGCTCGCGGCGCGGCGCGCCCCCGCGATCGTCTGGTCGGCCGCGCCGAGCTTCGTCTTCCTGCCCGGTTCGTCCGGCACCTTGTGGGGCGCGGGCGCCTCGCTCGGCTTCCACGGCGCCAGCGTGAGCGAGCGCGCGACCGCCCGCTGGCTCACGGGCCCCACGAGCGCCGGCGCCACGCGCTGGTTCGAGGTCGGCCTCGCGGTCGACTACCGCGTCTACCTCGGCTCGTCGGTCCGCCTCGCGCTCGGCGCCGACGCTGCGCTCGGCTTCCTGCACCTCGGCGACGCGCGCGCGACGGACGGCATCCTCGGCGCGCGGGACGCGTGGTCCGGCCGCGCGGGCGGCCTGCTCGGCGTCGACGTGCGCGCGTTCGGCCCCGCGTGGCTCGGCCTTCACCTGAGCCCGGGCGCCATCCTCCGGCCCACGCGCTTCGAGACCGCAGGCGGGCTAAGCGGCGCCGTCGAGGGACTCTGGCTCGGCGTGGACCTCGCCTTGCAGCTCGAGCACCCGCTCGCCCGACCCGTTGCGACGAACCCCCGTTGATCGCTCGCGAGGAAGGGGCCTTGTGCCTCGGCGGCGCGTCTCCATGAACCTCGGGGGGAGCCTTTCGATGCAACACCAGCAAGAGCCCGAGGAGACCTTCGTGCTCGGGCCTGCGAGCGCGGGACGGGCGCTGCGCGCGCGCTTCGGCACGTTCGTCGGCGCCGACTATCTTCCTGGCAAGACGGCGATGCGCGACGCGCTTTGCGAGCGGTTCGGCGTCTCGCAGCTCGAAGCCGAGGAGCTCTGCGATGCGCTCGAAGCCTCTGGCGCGCTGCGCTTCATCAGCACGCCCGACGGCGAGGGCTTCCACATCGACAGCGACGTGGTCGACGAGGCCGCGTAACGCGCCTCCTGCCTCGCCGCGCGTCGAGCGACCTCGGGGCACGCGTGTTGCCCCCTCGCCGGGGGAGCAGCTCGGCCCGGCGCGCGCGCTGCCACCGGAGGAGCCACCATGTTGGACCGAGGCTGGACGATCTTCCGCATTCGCGGCATCCCCGTGAAGCTCCACATCACGCTCGTCCTGTTTCTCCCGTACGTCGCGTTCGTCACGTCCTCCCAGTTCAAGGCCATCGCCGACGCCGTTGGCGTCCCGCGGAGCGACCTGCACCTGCCGCCGCTCGTGTGGGGCACGATCCTCGCGGTCGGGCTCTTCGTCTCCATCCTGCTGCACGAGCTCGCGCACTGCCTCGTCGCGGTCTCGAACGGCGTCCGCGTCCGATCGATCACGCTCATGATGCTCGGCGGCGTCTCGCGCATGGAGCGTGACGTGCGGCCCGAGCGCGAGGCGTGGATGGCCTTCGCCGGGCCGCTGTCGAGCTTCGGCATCGCGGTCGCTTGCTGGCTCGCCTCGCTCTTGCCGCTCCTCGCCGAGGTGCGCGTCGCCTTCCTCGCGCTCGCGCTCGCCAACGCGGTGCTCGGCGCGTTCAACCTCCTGCCTGCCTTCCCGATGGACGGCGGCCGCGTCCTCCGCGGCCTCCTCTCGACGCGGCTCGGCATCCGACGCGCGACGAGCGTGGCCGCGACGATCGGCAAGGGCATGGCCGTGCTCTTCGGCCTCTTCGGTCTGCTCTCGTTCAACGTGCTGCTCGTGCTCATCGCGGTGTTCGTGTACATGGGCGCGGCGGGCGAGCAGGGGCGCAGCCAGTGGAGGCAGGTCCTCGAAGGTTTGCCCGTGGCCGAGGTGATGACCGATCGGCTCGGCGAGGCGCACGCGGACGAACGCGCGGGCGAGGTCGCGCGGCGGCTCTTCCGGCAGAACCTCGCGGGCGCGCTCGTGGTCGACAACGAGCACGAGCATGCACACGAGCACGACGCGCTCGATCCGGATCACGTGCTCGGCGTTGTGACGGCGTGGGACCTCGCGCGGCCCGAGTTCCACCGCGCGCCCGACGCGACCGTCGGCAAGGCCATGCGGACGGACGTGCCACGCGTGCACACGCGTGACGACGCCGCGGCCACGCTCGATGCGCTGGTGAATGGCGAAGCGGAAGCGGTGCTCGTGCTCGACGAGGGCGAGCACGTCGTTGGCCTCGTGACGCCGGCCGACCTGCAGCGCGCGCTCGCGCTCCTCGGTGCGGCCGGCGGACGGGGTCGTTAGTCCCGAGGGGGACGCCTCGCGTCCCCCTCTCAGCCAGGCAAAGCCCGGCTGATTCACCCCCCGGGGCGAGCTCGCTTCGCGACCTCGCAGAGCAGCGAACGAGTCGCTGCTCTAGGCGCTCATCTTTGGAATGACCAGGCGCACGCGCGCGCCGCCGCTCGGAGCATCCTCGATCTCGAGGTGCATGCGCACGTGCGCTGCGACCGCCGTCGCGGCGATGAGCGAGATCCCCGCCGGACGACCTGCCGCTAGCACCTCGAAATCACGGCTCAGCACGCCTGTCCTCGCCGCCTCGGGCAGCGGGTGCCCGGCGTCGTCGACCGTGAGCGCGTACCCGCCGCTCGTATGCTCGGCGAGCGTCAGCACCACCTCCGTGCCCGGCGGCGATGCGCTGATCGCATGATCGAGCAGCGCGTGCATCAGCACCGTCAGCGCCCCAATCTGCGTCACCTCGTACGCGCTCTGCGGCGCGTGTAGCGTCACGCGCACATCGTGCCGCGCGGCGCGCCCCATGTCGTCGCGCACCACGTCCCGCAGCGCCTCGGCGATGTCCACGTGCCGCGGCAGCTCGCCGATCGGGCACGCGCCGAGCCGCGCGAGGTCCCCCATCGTCTCCGACGCCGCCGTCACGTGCCGCATCGCGCTCGCCACGATGTCGCCGACTTCTCCCTGCCGATCCCGGAGCGGCAAGAGGTCGCGCGTGATCGCCGAAAAGATGCCACGCAGCTCCGACACGAGCCCTCGCACGCCGGCCACGAGCACCGCGAGCCCCTCGCTGCTCACCGGCTCGATCGATGCGCTCGCCGGCGGCGTGCTCGACACCCTCGCGCTGCCGCTCGCGAACACCGCGGCGAGCTCGCGCGCGTAGGCCTCGCCTTGCTCCTGCGCGGCCTTCAGCTCGCGCTTCAGGTTCTCGAGCTCCTGCCGCTGCATGTCCACGTCGGCCGGCAGCACCAGCGTCTGCATCGAGCCGTCGAGCTCGAGCCGTCCGCCGTGCCGGATCGCCATGCGCGACAGCCACGCGCGCTCCGACTCGAACGTCGCGGGCTGGTCCGGACCGAGCACCACGCTGACCTTCACCTCTTCGCCGTCGCGGCGCACGCTCACTTCGGAGGTGCCCTTCGCGTTCGCCGGGTCGCCTGCTTGACCGACGAGCAAGAGCAGCATGCGACGTAGCTCGGCTTCGTCGCCGAACACCGTCGTGCCCTCGCCCATCTCGATCTGCACCCGCGCCTCGGGCGCGACCTCCCACATGAGCTGTGCGAGATCGATCTTGCCTCGCCGCCCTCGGCTCGCGGGATGCCCGTGAAGCGACGCCAGCATGCCGACGGCCTCGTCGAGCTGGTTCAGCGTCGTCTCCACTGCGACCGTGCTCTCGCCGTCGGGCACGCGAACGGAGCCCGGGGGCCCGTCCTGGATGATCACTCCCTGGCGGAGCTTCTGCGCTGCAGTGCGGGCTTCCTGCGCGAGCAGCCACGTCAGCTCGTTGCGCGTCAATCGATCGCTCGTCACCCGATCTCCGTCCTCTGCGCTTTCTTCGAGAAATCGCGCCGACGCATGATGCCAGAACCCGTCCTGCCCTGCTACGCTGAAGGCGGACCTGCCTCCTCTTCCTTTGCCATGACGAGCGCCGAGACGAAGGCTCCGCGGCCCCGGCTCCTGCGACACCTTCGCTGGATCACGGCCCTCCTCCCCGTGGCCGCGCTCGCGAGCGCCTGTGGGCCATCCACCGCGCCGAACCCCTTCACCCTCGACGCCGGCCCCGACGGCGCAACCGACCCCGACGGCGGCACGGGCGGCGGTGCCGGCGGCGGTAATCCCGACGACGGTGGCACGCCCGACGACACCCTCGGCGGCCCTTGCAACGACGACGCCCAGTGCGACGACGCCATCACTTGCACCGTCGACGTCTGTGACACCTCGATCGCGCGCTGCCGCCACAGCCCCGACGACGCGGCTTGCCAGGACGGCGTCTACTGTGACGGCGTCGAGCGTTGCGCGCCCAAGCTCGGCTGCCTCCCCGGCCCCCCTGTCGCTTGCTCCGACGGCGACGTCTGCACCATCGACACCTGCGTCGAGTCCACGGGCGCCTGCACCCACGTCCTGCGCGACGCCGACGGCGACGGCGTGCCCGACGGCCACTGCATCGCGAAGGGCGACTGCAACGACGACGATCCCAAGGTCTCCCCCGCGCTGCCCGAGGTCTGCGCGAACGGCAAGGACGACGACTGCGACGGCGCCGTCGACGAAGCCGACTGCGCTTCACCCAAGCACGACACTTGCACCGATCCTCTCGTGATCGATGCGCCAGGCGCCTACACGATCGACACCACCGCCGCCGCCGCGAACTTCGCCGCCTCCTGCAACGTCAACAACCAGCCCGCCGCGCGTGACGTCGTCGCGGCGATCGTCCTGCCTGCGGGCCCGCCGGTCGACGTCGAGATCACCGCCCGGACGAACGCTGCCGACGTCGCCATTGCCCTCCTCGGCCAGTGCGGTGATCCCTCGACCGAGATCACCTGCGGCACATCGTTCTTCCACCCCCAGGGCGGCCGCTTCGCCAAGATCCGCGGCCGCGGCCTCGGGGATCCTGCGAAGACCACCGCGCTGCCGCTGTACGTCTTCGCCGACGCGGACACGCCTGTCATCCTCGACGTCGCCTTCCTCCCGCCCGAGCCCGTTCCCACGAACGAGACCTGCGGCACCGCCGAGCCCATCTCCTTCGGCGTGCCCTTCTTCTCCACCTTGGTCGACGCCGCAACGGACGTCGGCATCACCTGCACCCCGCTCACCGGCGAACTCCTCTACAGCTTCGAGCTCGCCTCCCCCGCGAACGTCCACGTCTATGCGAGCTCCGTCGACGGCGACGGCTTCCCCGTCATCTCCCTCCGCGACGCGGCCTGCGCGCTGCCCGAGAACGAGATCACCTGCAAGAGCGCGCCGATCGTCGACGTCTTCCGCCACGCGCTCCCCGCGGGCACGTACCACGTCGCCGTCGCTGCTGGCGCCCCCACGATCGTCTCCACGACCGTCGTGATCGAGCCGCCCACTGAGCCTCTCCCTGACGAAACCTGCGAGGGCGCCCCGGCGATCACGCCCAACGTCACGCGCGACGTCGACCTCCTCGATCGGCAAGACGACGTAAAGCTCGGCTGCTTGCCCGGCGCCGTCGACGCGGCCTACACGCTCTCGCTACCCGTCGCCTCCGACGTCCTCCTCGTCCAGCGCATCTCCCAGGGCGATACCGGCGCCGTCACGCTCGCCCTCCCGGCGTGCGCCGACCCTTCGGATCAGCTCATCTGCGATCCTGGCTCGCAGTCACCTCTCCGTATCGGCAAGCGCAACATACCGGCCGGCGATTACCGGGTCGTCGCCGAATCCCTCCTCGGTCAACCCGCGCAAGTCACCGCATTCGTCCGCAAGACCACGCCGCCTTTGATCGTGCCGTTCGCCGACGCTTGCGCCGACGTGCTCATGATCCCCTCGACGGGCGGTTTTTTCCAGGGCAACACCGCGAATGCCACGGCGAACTTCAATGCTGGCTGTGATCAAGGTGGAGGGCCCGAGGGCGGGGCACGTGACCAGCTCCTCGGGCTCTCCCTGTCTGATAAAAAACGCGTCGTGCTAGACATGGGCGGATCGGGGTACACGACGCTCCTCGATGTGCGAAAAGGCCCCGATTGCCCCGGCGTCGAGGTCCCGAAGGCCTGCGCCGTCGGTTACGGCCAAAACAAAAGCTTCCTCGATCTCACCCTCGATCCTGGCACGTACTTCCTCCAGATCGATGGGCTCGGCCAGGATAGCGGCCCTTGGTTCCTCGACGTTCGTATCGTTGATCCCTGAACGACTCCTTCACCCCCTTTTCTTTTTTTTCGACCTCGCCGCCCCAGCTTGCGCGCTGACGGTCACATTGAAGGCGAGCCGATGGATCTCCTCCACGGCGCGCTCGGCCTCGTCCGGCGTCATCGCGAATCCCGTGAACATCTTGCGCCCGGCATACCGCGCCGGATCGATGCCCTCTGCATTCACGTAGATCAAACCGTCACTGCCCAGCGCGAGCTCCGTCGGGAGTTCCGGCGGTGTCTCGTCTTCCTCCGTTCGAACATCTCTCGTTCGTCGTCTCGTCGCCACCGCCATAACGTCCTTGCGGGTGCTCGTTTTTCGGGGTCGAGCTGATTCCTTTCGCATGTACGGGCCCTCATTGGGAAGGACGCCGAACTCTGCGTACCTGACCAAGGCTCTTCCATGCTCGGTTTTTCCTCGAACGTCAAGCTCGGTTTTTCCGGGACCGTGGGTTTGTCATCGCGCAGGTTTGTCCCTTTGTCTCTTTGTCTCTTTGTCCTGGCGCACGGGGGGTCCGGTACGGACGGCTCTCAGCCCGCTTTCGCCTTCGACGTGCCCTGCTCCTCCGCGAGCGCCGCGACGAACGCCCCGCGAAGCGCCTCGAAGTCCTCGATCGAAAGCGTATGGCTATCCTGGACGAACCCATTGAACCAGTGCTTCGGCGCGCCCGGCCGCAACGACTCCAGGATCGGACGCGTCCGGATCTCCTTGCCGAGCTCCCCGAGCACCACGAATTTCTTGCGGAATGGCGGAGCCCCGCCGTCCATCCCCCGGATCGAGGGCGCCTCGTCGCGGTACGTCTCCCCCGTGAACATGCCCATCGCCCGCAGGCCCCGGCCGCGCCCCGTCACGTGGAAAAAAAACGGATCGCCCTTGCCGTACCGCTCGAGCTCGGCCTGCCTCCGCCGCCCGAAGCTCTTCGTCTGCATGCAGAGCGCGTAGTTCTTCGCCGTCACCACGAGCAGGTGCCGCCGCGCCGACGCCTTGCCGCGCTGCTCGCCGAGCTTCTCGGCCACCGAAAAGCCGAGCCGAGCCTCGGCCGAAGGGTCCGGCGCGCGCTCGATCGCCGCCCGGCGCGCGGCCCGCAGCGCCTCGTACTCGGCCTCGAACGCATACGACAGCGGCCACGACAGCTCCGACCAGAAGAGCTCCTCGAACAGCCGCATCGGCCGTTCGAGCTCCGGCTCCGACGCGCTCCCCTCGATGCGCACGTTCACCGCGAGATCCCGCGCGAGCCCCGACGCCGCGAGATCCGACGAGCCCACGTAGGCCACGCGCCGCGAGCCGACGTCGATCACGTAGAGCCGCGGCAGGAACGCCGTCCCGCTCCATGCGTGGTAGATGCGGCAACGCGCGCCCGGCATCCGTTCGAAGCGCCGGAGCATCGCCGTCTCCGTCCCGTACCCGTCGAGCCCGGAGAGCAGCATCAGCTCACCGCCGCGCTCCACGAACCCCACGAGATCGACCACCCCGAGCGCGCTCGCCTCCGCGCGGCTCACCGCGATGCAGGCCCGCGTCGCCTCGCCGAGGTCCGCGGCGAGCCGGGCCCCCATCTCTCGGCCGTGACGCAGGAGCTCGATGGTCGCCATGCCGACCGCGTATCTAGCAAGGGATCCCGCGCCGCGTCGAGCTTCTTTCGCCGGCGATCGCGTTCCCGGGCAAACGCGGCCCCGGTCCGATTGACGCCCCTCGCCGGCTCGGGTCTCCTCGCGAGGCATGAGCCATGATCCCGAGCGCGAGCTCGTCTACTTCGACATCCGCGGCCGAGCCGAGTCGATCCGCCTTTTGCTCGCCTATGCGCGGGCCCCGTACGTCGACCGGGGCATCCCGCGCGCCGACTGGCCGAGCCTCAAGAAAACCGTCCCTCTCGGCCAGGTCCCCGTCCTCGTCGAGCGCACGCCCGCAGGCGAACGCGTGATCCCGCAGAGCCAGGCCATCCTCCGCCACCTCGCCCGCGTCTTCGGGCTCGACGGGACGAACGAGGACGAGCGCGTCCGCGCCGACGTCGTCGCCGAGACCGTCCTCGAGCTCCGCACCGCGTGGAACCGCGTCGCGTACAACCCTGGCTGGCTCAAGGATCAAGCGGCCACCGACGCGCATTTCCGCGACGTCTTCCCCCGCTTCCGCACGACCCTCGAAGGTTTGCTCGAACAATCCGAGGAACGCGGCGCCCTCTACTTCGCGGGCCCCGCGCCCACGCACGCGGACTTCCTCGCCTTCGACACCCTCGAATCGCACCGCGAGGTCGTCCCCTCCTGCCTCGACGGCCACGGCTCGCTCCAGCGCTTCCTCGACGACGTCCGCGCCCTGCCCCCGATCGCCGACTACCTCGCCCGCCGCCGCCCCTCGGACTTCCAGCGGGCCTGATCCCAGCTTCACAGCCCTGGCGTTTTGTATCTCGAAGGATCTAAAATAGGTCTTGCAAGGGTCCCGTGTGTCTGCGACTGTCTACACACCTTCCACAAAGGGTAGACAAACCATGAGATCCTTACGCCTATCTCAGCTCCTCGCGATCCTCGTTGGCTGCGCGCCGTTTGCAGCGGTTGCGTGCAGCGACGACCCGACGAACCCGGGCACGACCACGAGCTCGAGCAGCGCCTCCGGCAGCGGGGGGGGTGGCGGCGTCGGAGGTGACGGCGGGATGGGCGGCGTCGGTGGCGGAAGCTCGAGCACTGGCACCCCCGGCGTCGCCTGCGCCGATGCGCTCCTTCCGCTCCAGAACCCGCGCGCCCACACGCTCGGCGAGACCTTTTATTTGCCGCGTTTCCTCACGGATGCCGGCTGCCCCGCCGAGCTCGCGTGGCAGGTCGTCTCGGCGCCGCCCGACAGCAAGAACGCCGTCTACAACACCGGCGCCCCCGAGCCGCGCTTCACGCCCGACGTCCCCGGCGAGTACACCTTCCGCCTCAACGACCCCGCGCAGACCGAGCTCACGCTCCGCGCCGTCGCCCGCCCCCCGCAAGCGCGCTTCCGCAACCACCACCTCACGCCGCTCCACGGCGCGGCCGTCGTCGACGGCGAGCTCTGGACCACGAACGGCGCCTCGTACACCGTCACGCGCCTCGTCGCTGAAAATGGCCAGTGGACGAAGGCCGGCGAAATCACGGTCGGCTCGTGGCCCGCCGCGATCGCGCATCACCCCGGCGACAAGAAGGTCTACGTCGCGCAGCGCGGCGGCGACACGGTCGGCATCCTCGATCGCGACCGCAACATCCTCGAAGATGCGCTTTGGGTCGGCGACGAGCCGAGCGGCCTCGCCATCTCGCCCGACGGCGCGACGCTCTACGTCTCGCTCGCCACGATGCGCAAGGTCGCCGTGGTCGACCTCGCCAAACGCGAGGTCAAGGCCACGATCGACGTCGGCTTCGACCCGCGCGCCCTTGTGCTCTCGGCCGACGGAAAACGCCTCTTCGTCGCCTCCTACCGCTCGGGCAACAAGATCAAGGACACGCGCGGCACGTACGGCCCCGGCGACGACGAGGACATCTGGATCGTCGATACCGAGACCCAAAAGGTCTCGCTCGCCATCTCCGGTGTCGCCGCGGATCTCCGGTCGATCGCGCTCTCGGAGGACGGCGCCGAGCTCTACGTCGCCTCGACCGACGGCGACCCCGAGCCCTCGCAGTCCGCGCCGGGCGCCGAGCCCTTCTTCCACGAGGTCGTCGTGCTCGGGGCTGACCCGGCCAAACCCGACTACGGCGCCGTCCTCCGCCGCGTCGATCTCACGCGACAATCGGGCTCCGGCGGCGCTGTCGTCAATCCCTCGGGCGTCCTCGGCGTGGGCGACACGATCTGGGTCGCGTCCGAGTCCTCCGACGTCGTCGTGGCCCTCGACCGCGCCACGCTCGCCGAAAAAGGCCGCGCCGCCGTCGGCCCCGGCGCGCGCGCGCTCGTCAAGCTCGGAAACAACGTCGCTGTCCACAGCTACCAGAGCTTCGAGGCGAGCTTCCTCGACGCGACCGGCGCCGTCGTGCAGACCGTCTCGCTCGCCGAGGACCCGCGCCCGGCGAACATCGCCCTCGGCGAGCGTGTCTTCACGCGCCCGGGCGGCGGCTTCGCCTCGAACCACGCTTGCTCCAGTTGCCACGTCGAAACGCAGAACGACGGCATGGTCTGGCGCTTCGGCCCGCAGATCTGGCACAACGTGCGGCCGCTCCAGCTCCTCGACGCGACCACGCCGCTCGAATGGGGCGCGTACGTCTCGAACACGGACAATTTCGGGTATCAGGGCCCGAGCTCGATCGTCGGCCGCCCGGCCACGCCCGAGGAAGCGCTGGGCATGCAGGCCTTCCTCAGCTCGCTCCTCGGCGCCCCGCGCGAGACGGGCCATACCCGGATTGACGGCAGCTTCACGGAGGCCGCGACCCGCGGCAAGGATCTCTTCGAGGGCAAAGCCGCTTGTTATGGCTGCCACGCGCCGCCGCTTTACACCTCGCGCGAATACATCCCCGTCGGCAAATCGGGCGAACCGGCGGACATCCCCTCGCTCCTCGGCGTCTACCGCCACGGCGTGTATTTCGTGAAGGGACAGGCGCGCGACCTCGAAGCGGCGCTCGACGTGGCCATCCAATACGTGGGCGCCGACCTCACGACCGACGAAAAGGCCGATTTGCTCCAGTTCTTGCGCGAACTCACGCCGAAGGGCGCACACCCGCTGGGGATCTGGCCCGACATCGACAGCGACGACGCGGTCTACCCGAACGTTCGCCCGAGCGTCGCGTTCACCGATCCGATCGACGACTCCCAGCCAGGAAAAACCGCGGCCGACCTCGCTGCGGAATACGTCACGCTGGAAACCGAGGCGGGCGAAAAGGTCGCGGGCTCGGTCGTGGTGACCGGCGGCCTCGTCGAGTTCGTCCCGGCGGCGCCGCTCACCGCCGGCGCGAAATACCGATTCCGCGCCTTGCCGGGCCTTCCGTTCCTCTCGGGCGGCGCGCTCTGGGGCGAGCGGAGCACGGAGTTCGTCGTGGCGAACCCGGCGATCGGCATGTGGCCCAAGACGATGAAGATGACCGTCACCGTCCCCGGCCCCGGCGGCTCGATGACCCCGCTCGATTACGTGCTCGAAGCGAGCGACACCCCGCGCCCGGGCGGTATGACGTTGATCGTGAAACCGCAGCTCTTCGGCAACCAGCAGCGGCAGGAGGTGTGGGCGCGGCTCGACGGCGACAAACTCTACATGCAGCCGGTCGCCTTGCCGATCAACCCCAGCGGCGTGGCCGACGCCGCGATGATCACGGGCACGGTGAAGACCGTGAACCAGGCCGATCAGAGCATCTCGCTCGTCGAGGGCACGCTCCGGCTCGGCGGCCCGGGCATCAACCTCCCGGGCGTCAAGTTCGTCATCGTGCCGAACTGATCCTCAAGGCGCCTTCGTGTTCGCCGCTCCGGGCGTCGGCTCGCAGGCCTCGAAATCGCCGATCCCGTTCGGCACGCGGCCGAACGTCAACCCATCCGCCACGGCCTCCGCCGGATAGGCCGCCTCCTCGACGATCGCATCGCTCGGCGACAGGAAAAAAATCTTGTCGCCTTTCGACGCGCTGATTCCGAAGCCAGCCTGATAACAGGTCGCCGGCCCGCCCTCCGAGAGGCACTCCGCTTGCGGACCTGCCTCGGGCGCGTCGAGGCCCGCGACGATGACGAGGTAGGAGCCAGGCGCGAGCTTCGTCCCAGCCTCGAAACGCACGGCCTCCGCGAGCTTCGGCGCGTCACCGTCCTGATCGGCGATCCCGTATCCGTCGAGATCCATCACCGCGTCGCCGACGTTGACGATCTCGATCCACTCCTCGCCGGTCGCCGCAATCTCGTTGATCACCACCTTTGCCGCGCCTGCGCCGCTCCCGCCGCCACCACCTTGCCCGCTCCCGCCGCTCCCGCTGCTCCCGCCATTTCCGCCGCCGCCTTGCCCCGCGGAGCTGCTCGCGCCCCCCGTGGGAGGCCGATCCTCGCTCGCCTCCGAGCAGCCGAGAGCGGCGGTTGCCGCGACGAACACCCCTGCCAGGAAAAACTCCATCCGCGCCATCTCGTGGTCTCCTTTCGTCAGAAAACGACCCGGCTCGCGAGCCGGAGCTCCCAAAAATCCGAGCCGGGCAGCGCCGCCCGCGCGACCTCCCCCGGCGCCTGCCGCGTCACGGCGACGTGCCCTTCGAGCGGTTGCACGACGCGATACCCGATCGACCCCGTCACCGTCGCGACCGTATCCCCCGCCCCGCCGAGATCCCGATTCCAGTACGCGCCGCGCACGCCGAAGATCAGCCGATCCACGGGCTCGAGCCGCACGAAGCCATCCACCAGGAGCGATCGCCGCGCGCCATCGTCCGCGAGCCCCCACGCGTGCGTCACCGACGCGCCCGCGCGGACACGAATGCCTTGCCAGAGAACCGAACCGGTCAGCCTGTCCGCGCGGGAAAGCCCCGTCCCCGACGAGCCCACCACGTACGACCCGAAAATCGCCAGCGGCCGCGCAGCCCCGCCGGGCGCGGGATGCACCGAGGCTGCGATTTCGATGTTTTTCCCCCGGTTCAGCTCGCGGTTCGTATATCCCTCGCCGTTGTAAGCACCAACGGCGACAAACCCATATTTCCGCGGCAAGTTCACACGCGCCGTCGCCCCGAGGTCCGCAGGCGAGAGCATTCCGGTTTGCTCGATCGGCGCGGGGCCGACGACCCGCAGCCGCCAGGTCCCTTCGAGCTCGGGCACAGTGAGCGTCGGGACCACGCCGGCCGAGAACACGAACCACGACGAATACCGAACTCCGGCCCAGGCTTCGCGAAGCCGCAGCACGATGCTATCGCCCGCCACGCCGATCAGCGCTCCCTCGCTCGCCGAACGCACGCCTTCGATCACGACGCGCCCCACGGCCGGGCCAAACTCCCCGGTGATCGCGCCGTGCACCCGCGGCACCTCGAACAGGTGAAACCACGCTCGCTGTCCCGGCTCGGTCGCCGTCCATCGAACTGCGTATTGCGCGAACAATTCGAGCCCCGGCGTCACCTTGAGCCCCGTGGTCCCCGCTGCGGTGGGAGGCGCCGCGATACCCTCGAGATCGGGCGCGGGCACGGAAGCAGGGGCGGGGGTACGCGCGGAAGCGGCTGCGGGCGCGGCCACTTCCTGCGCCGCGGCAGGTCCCGCGGCGGCAAACATCACGGCGAAACTCGTCGTCAGGGCGAAACTACGCATGCGGGTTCGTCGCTCCAGGTCAAGGCGCGTGGGCATCGCCATAAAGCGCTCGCACATCAGGCGGCGGCGTATCCGCCAGATCCATCGGGACACCGAGGCGCGGCCCGCGCTCCTCCAAGGCCTCCCGGAACAGCCTCCAATCAACGATCACCTGCGCCGCATATCGATCCCCGACGTCGACTTGCTCCGCGACAAACCCGGCCGGGTCACGGCCGATCACCGCGGCCACATCCGCCACGGCCCAAGACGTGCCCAGGGGATCCGCCGCATGCGCCCGCGCCACGACGCCGCCGAGACGCCGCCCGAGGCTCGCGAGCGCCGCCGGGCTCCCTCGCTCCTCGCGCATGCGGCTCGTGCGCAACGTCTTTTGCCCGGCGCTCTCGCGCTTGATCTGACAGACGAACCCCATCCATTCCGTCGTCCCCCAGAACGGCTCCGCATCGGGCCGGGCCCAGGCCGCGCGGGACGCGAGGCGCACGCGCTCGGCGACGCCGTCGTAAAACACGCCCGGCGGATAGAGGCCCGCGAGCCCGCTGTCGGCGAGTTCCTTCAATTCGAGCACGACGTCGTCGGCCGGATCATCCGTCGGGCCGCGCACGAGCAAGATCACCCGTACCCGCGCCCAGCTCGCGACGCCCGAGCCGAGCTCGCGCGCAGCGTCGAGCAGCGTAAGAAACGCGGACGGCGGCGGTTCGAGGAGCGTCCCGCGGTATCGCTCGATCGCCGAAGGAAGCGCAGCATACGCAGCCGGCGGGACGTCGAGATACACACCCGTCGGCTCCTCCGAATCGAGCACACCCCGGCGAAGACGCCGCACCTTGCCGTCGAGCGTCGTCAGCTCGTCGAGCTCGGCGCGCGCGTCCCGATCCTCGATCGAACGCTCGAAGAGATCATCGAGGTTCGCATCTCCCCCGCCCTCCGTGATCCGCTCGCGGGGCCCGCCCTTCGCGAGGGCGGCGATCGCATCCGCATACCCTTCCGCCGCGGCGCGGGCGACGTCACGCGAGGCCGCGGCGGTCGCTGCCTGCGCCGCCGGCTCGTCGGCATTCGTGAGGCGCGCGGCGAGCGCCATTCCCGCGACGAGGCGGCGGACGTCCCACAGATACGGCGCGAAATCGGCGCTGTCGAAATCGTTCGGCTCCAGCGCGAGCGTCCCGTCGGCCGCGAGCAGCGCGCCGAAATTCTCGGGGTGCGGATCGCCGAGCGCGGGCACGAGCGGCCCGGCGATGGCATACGCGGAGGCGCCGAAGCCGAAGTTGTTCCCTCGAAAATCGTGGAGCGAAAGCGGCACCGTACCCCGATAAAAATCGTACGCGCTCGCGGCCATCCGCGCGTATTTGCCCTCGCAGAGGCGTGGCCTCGCGCGGAGGAGCGGCTCGTCGGCCCGGGCCATGACGCTCGTGATCTCGGCCTTGCGCGCCTCTTCCTCGGTCCGCCCGCCGCACGCCGCGAGCACGAACGCGAGCGCGAGGCAAAGACGAACACCTTTCGAGGACGGCCCGTTCACTGCGGGCGATGCCTAATCGACCGGCCACGTCGAAGCAATCGCGCGGCGCGCGCGACACCCTTCCGTCACGGCGCTGCCATGTTGTCTACGCGGGTGACATCGACCCGTCACCGACGGCTATTGCGAAGGCCCCCCGAGCCACGCCCCCGAGAGCCTTCGAATGCGCACGTTCCCGGGGACCCGCTCCCCAAAATGCCGGCGGTAGGAGGGATCTCCGATCGCCAGCTCACGCGCGGAAAGCTCGTCGGCCGCCTCGCGCAACGTCCCCTTCGCCGCCTCCGTGTCCCCGGCGGCCATGAGGGCCTCGGCGAGCGTGAGGAGCACACGCTCCACCCCGCGCGGGCCAATTTGCCGATGGAGCGCGAGCGCCTCGCGACTCACGTGCACCGCTTCGGCGGGCCGGCCCCGCGCGAGCAGGACCCTCGATCGGAACCACGCGCACGAGGCGCTGACGATCAGGTTTCCGCGGCTGCTCGTCGCATCGATCCTCGACGCCGCCTCGTCCACGTCGCCGCGCTCGATATGCGCCTCGATCAGCGTCATCGCGCCGAGCGTGCTGACCACGTTGCCGTCCTTGCCGTGCACCCGCTCCGCCACGGAGCGCGACACCGTGATCGCCTCCTCGAACCGGCCTTGCGCGAGCCTGAGCTGAGCGAGGTACGCCGCGACCACGTTTGCCGCCATGCTCGGCGGGCGCGCCTCCGTGCGGTCCAGCCACGACTCGGCCTCCTCGAACGCGCCGAGGTCCGTGCAAATGCCGACGAGCATCCCCGTGACGATCGGCACGATGTGGCGCTCCCCGCCCTGCTCCAGCGATCGCACGGCATCGAGCGCGTGTTGCCTCGCGAGCCACGGATTGCGGCCGAGGTTCTTCTCCACCATCGCCGACGCATACGCGAGCGCCCCGGCCCTCGACGGCTCCACCTCGACGCCAGCCCCCATCGTCGCACGAAGTTTTTCCAGGAACACGAACGCGTCGCCATTCCCGCTCGCCGCGAGCGCAGCGATGAGCGGCGCGAGCGCCCGCGCCAGCGCGGAGAGCGCATTCGGCGCGGGCTCCGTCTGCAAGACCCGCCGGCTCAGGTCCTGCAACGTATCGTGCCTGCCGAGCAGCATCGCGCCGCCGATGGCGCCCTCCAGCGCGATGCAATGGGCCACGGATCCGGGCGTCGTGCGGCGCAGGGCCTCTTCGGCCGCTGCGAGCGAGGCCTCGTAATCGCCCGAGGCCGAGGCGATGCGGGCCCGGAGCGCCCAGAGATCCGTCGCGACCTCGTCCGTCGGCCCGGCCGCGAGGCCCCGCTCGACGGCCCGCACGCCCGCCTGGAGGTCATTGCCGCGCATCGCCGTCTGCGCCGCCCGCGCGTGCCAGTACGCCGCCTTCTCGCCCTGCCCGCCGCGCTCGAAATGCATCGCCAGCACCGAGGGATCCGGCTCGCCCACGCGTTCGAGCCACACCCCCGCGAGCCCATGCCCGAGCGCGCGGTCCCGCTCCGTCAACATCGCATACGCCCCCTCCCGCAGGAGCGCGTGCCGGAACGCATACTCCTCCTCGCCGACGAACCGCCGCGAATTCCGACGCATCACGAACTCACGCGCCACGGAGTAATCGAGGGCGGCATCCACGTTCACAGGCCTGCGACCGCCGAGCAGCCGCCGCACTCCATTGGGCCAGAACACCTCCCCGTAGACGCTCGCCGCGCGCAAAAAATGGCGAACGTCCGGCGGAAGCGCGGCGAGCCGGGCCTCGACCATCCCGAGCACCGTCTCCGGCAACGCGCCGCTGCTGCGCCCCTCCGTGAAGGCCCGGACGAGCTCTTCCAGGTAAAACGCGTTTCCCTCCGACCGCGCCACGAAGGCCGTCACGAGCACATCGTCGACGTCGGCCCCGAGCGCCGCGCGCACCAGCGCGGACGCCGCGCGGCGCGGCAAGGGACCGAGCCGGACCTCGTGCGTCCGCTCCGCCCATATCCGCGGAAACAGATCGTGCACCTCGGGCCGGGCAAACGCGACCACCGCGAAGGCCTCGTCCCGCAGCTCGCGCAGCGTCGTATCCACGAGCTTCACGGATGAACCATCCCCCCAGTGCAAATCCTCCAGCACGAGCAACGTCGGCCCCTTCCGGGCCGCGGCGCGCATGAACTCGACCCAGGCCGACTCGATCCGGCCCGCCATGAGCGGCGCATTCTCGCGGGCCGACCGGAGCAGGGGATTGCGTTCGTCCGGGAACGCCGCCCCCACGAGCTCGCCCAGGAACGGCGCCGTCCGCTCCGCCGCTTCTCCCGACAGCAGCGCGCGCACCGCCGACGATACCTTTTCCTGCTGCACCTCGCGCCGCTCGCCGACCTCGATCTGCATGAGCATGCGCAACGCCGACGCGATCACCGAAAACGCGGCGCCCGAGCGCATCGCATCGGCGCGACCCACCGCCAGACACAAATCGGGCACGTTGCTCTGCAGCTTCGTGATGAGCTCCTGCCGCAATCGGGATTTCCCCATCCCCGCGGGCGCCGTGACGAGCACGGACTGCGCGCGCTGCTCGTCGAACTCTTGCTGCAGGAGATCCAGCAGCGTGGTGAGCTCGCGCTCGCGGCCGACGAACGGGCTCGGATGGCCGAGCAGCGTACGCGTCTCCTCGCCGCGCGCGTGCTCGTGCAGCAGCCACGCATGGCCGGCGTGCTCCTGCACCTCGAACCGTGGATCGAGCAGCGCGCGCGTGACCTCGTCGACGATCACCCCGGGTCGGCCGTCCTCGCGCGCGCGATCGATCAGCAATGCCACGAGCTCGACGAGATCCCCGACGGGGAGCCGATCGGCGAGATCGCTGCGGCCCGTGACGAGCGCGATGGTCCGATCCGACGAGGCCGCTTGAATCGCCAGCGCGGCGCGCGCCGCCCGCAGCACCTGATCGGCCGGACTTCCCACGCCCGGCAACACCATCAAGATCGTGCCCCCGGCGAGCGTATCCACGAACGCGCCGAGCGGATCCGCGATGCGACGAACCTCCGCGAGCGCGCTGCGCGCGGTGCCTGCGATCGCCACGATCGAGAGCAGACGCCGCTCTCGCTCGCTGAGCCGCGACGGCGTCATGCTCCGCACGGACGGCGAGCTCGACGACGTGATCCCGCCGATGGCGGAGAGCTCGGCCACGAGGGCCGCCCCATCGTCCGGCCGCTCTCCCGAATCCTTCGAAAGCATGCGCGTGCAGAGGCTCGACACGGCGGAGGAGACCTCGGGCCGCACGACCGCGAGCTCGGGCGGCTCTTCGAGCAAGAGCTTCGCGAGCAAAGCCATCGGGTGCGAACCCTGAAATGCCGGTCGTCCTGCCAAACATTCGAAGAGCACGCAGCCGAGCGAGAACACATCGGCGCGCGGCCCCACGACCCCGTCGCCGCGCGCTTGCTCCGGCGCCATGTAGCCGGGCGTTCCGAGCACGGAGCTCGAGCGCGTGTGCAGGGTCGAGCCGGTCGACGCGCGCGCGATCCCGAAATCGAGAAGCTTGATGCGATCGACGCGCCGGCCGACGAGGAAGATGTTGCTCGGCTTGATGTCCCGATGAACGATGCCGCGCGCGTGCGCCGCGGCGAGCCCATCCGCGACGTTGCGCACGAGCGCGAGGCCCGCGTCGATTTCGAGGGGCGCGCGCGCGAGGCGCGTGGCGAGGTCCTCGCCGGAGAGCCACTCCATCACGAGGTACGGCTCGCCGTGGGCCGTCAGCCCGTGCCCGACGTGCCGCACGATGCACGGGTGTTCGAGCCGCGCGAGGATACGCGCCTCGGACAGGAATCGCTCGGCGCCGTGCTCGGGATCGCGCAGGACCTTCAGCGCCACGGTCTCGTTCGTCGCGAGCTCGCGGGCGCGCCAGATGGTCCCCATGCCGCCGGAGCTCGCCCGCGACTCCAGCTCGAACCGCCCGTCCACGATGTCGCCGCTCCGCATGCGCGCCTCACACCGGACTGTAAAGGATGTCCGTGCGCAGGACGAACTTCTCACCGCGGGCCACCTGGCTCGCGATATGGAGGATCCGGTGCTGGAACAGCAATGCGCGCCCGCGCCGCGGGGTGATGCGCCGTTCGAGCTCCGGAAAATCGGTCTCGCCGCCCTCGAAGTCGTCGTTCAGGTAAAAGACGAGCGTGACCAGGCTGCGCACGCCGCCGTCGAGGTGCACGACCGTGTCCCAGTGCGCCCCGTGTTGCTCGCCGGGGCCGTATCGATACAGGCGGATGCGCGGGTTGCCGCCCGCGAGCTTCATGCCCATCAGGAGCTTCGGCACGTGCGGCGCGACCCGCGCGACGAGCCCGTCGGCCTCCGCCGCGTCGTCCCACATCACGCGCGTGTTGTTCCGGACCTCGAGATCGACCTCCGGCTCCCCGTCCTCGCCCACGATCGGCGCGATCTCTGCGTGCCCTGTCCGGATGCGCTCGATATACGCGTCGCAGTCGGCGGGCGAGAGTGCGTCGTCCACCGTCCAGACGAGGGGCTGCGTCAAGTCGAGGTGACCGGCGTACATGGTGAGGGGAGTATACGCGGCCGCAGGGCGGAAGGGGCCCTTCGTCGTCGACGCGGGGCTTGCGCCGGGACCGACGCGACCTCACCGTGGGAGGACATGGCGCGCCGCCTCCTCGCCCTCCTCGCGGTCCTCTGCGCCCTCGTCCTCGGGTTTCCGGGCCGCGCGCACGCCGGCGCCCTCACGACGGACGAAAAAGCCCGCCTCGCGCGGGGGGAGGTCGTCAGGCGGACCTTCGACGTCGAGCTCCCGGAGGGCGATTTCATTGGCGGCCTCGGGTACGTGGTCATCGCGGCGCCGCCCGCCGAGGTCATGGCCGTGTTGCTCGACCCGGGCTCGTACCGGCACATTTTCCCGCTCACGCAGGACGCGCGCCTCGTCGGCCGCAAGGGCGACGATTTTTTCCTGACGCTCCGCCAGGGCGGCGCCACGGTCTCGGGCGAATACACCGTCCGGGCGCGTCGGGAAACCCCGTCGCTCGTCCGATTCTGGATGGACCCGACGCGGCCCCACGACATCGGCGATTGCTGGGGCTTTTTCCGGGTCGACCCCGCGGACGGCGGAAAAACCCTGCTCACCTATGGCGCCCTTCTGCACCTCGAATTCGGCGTGATCAAGCTCCTCTTTCAGGAGAAGATCCGCTCGTACGCATTGCAGACGCCGGAGCTCTTGCGACGCTACGTGGAGGATCGGCGGGGGCCGCGGCCTTGACGCACGCGGCCGCGCCTTTTCTCGATCGTGACGTGGGGGGAGGATGGCTCAGTCGATGCCGAGGGTGGTCACGTCCGTGATCGGGGCCGACGAAGCGATCGTGCGGATCTTGCCTTTCTTCGTGGTCACGATCCAGCCCGAACCTCCGGGGATGCGCGTCTTCGTGCCTGGGCGCATGCGGCGCGCCCCGCCCTTCGGCGGATAAAGGATCTCCACCGACCGATCCTCCGCCGCGATCTGCACGACGTACACGTACGCAAGCCGATCGAGCTCGCCTTCGATCGCGACCTTCGTGCCCGCCTCGACGTCGAACTCGTTCATCGCGTCGTCGCGCATCTCGCTGAGGAGCGCGTAGCCCCACGCGAGGCGCCGGAACGGCCGACCCATGAGGCTCGGCGGCGGCTCGTCGATGAGCTCCACCGGCGCCGCGGCTGCGGCCCTCGCCGCCGCCTTGGCCCTCGCCTCGATCTTCGCCGTCACGCTGCCCTTCGCCGCCCTGGCCGAGGCCTTCGCCTTCTTTGCCACGCCCTTCGCGGGCGCCTTGGCCGCCCCCTTCGTCGCCTTCTTCGCCGCGCCCTTGACCCCGCCCTTCGTCGTCCCCTTGGTCTTCATCGTGCCGCCCTTCGCGCTGCTCCTGGTCACCATCGCCGACCCATTCTATGGCGGAGCGCCGAAAAACCCTAGCGCGACGAACATCCCTCCTGCGTGAGCGAGACCTCCTCGCGGGATTTGGGGCGTCGCTCGGCGGGCCCGCGCGAAGCCCCGCGCACCAAGGACGTGGTCGCGCCGCTTCGCGCGTGCTCTTCTTGACGTCCCGCACGAAAGGAGCTCGGCACGACGATTGCGTCGAGCGCGTCCCCGTCATGGATCCGATGGAGCAAGCGCGTCACCAGATGGTGGACGAACAACTCGCACGCCGCGACATCGAGGACCCGCGGGTGCTCGATGCGATGCGTCGCGTCCCGCGGCACGCCTTCGTGCCCGCCGGGCGCGAGCCCGAGGCGTACCTCGACAGACCGCTCCCAATCGCCGAAGGCCAGACGATCTCGCAGCCGTACATCGTCGCGCTCACCGCGCAAGCCCTGCGGATCGGGCCGAACGCGCGGGTCCTCGAGATCGGCGCGGGCTCGGGGTACGCCGCGGCGGTGCTCGCCGAACTCGCGCGCGAGGTCGTCACCGTCGAGCGCCACCCGCTCCTCGCCGCCGAGGCCGCCGCGAGGCTCGTGTCGCTCCGCTACGCAAACATCCGGGTGGTCACTGGAGATGGCACCCGTGGATATCCCGAACGCGCACCTTATGATGCCATCGCGGTGACGGCGAGCGGGCCGCGTGTACCGCAGGCGCTTTTGCACCAGCTCGCGCCGGGCGGCCGTATGGTGATTCCGGTCGGGCCGGACGAACACCAGCAAGAGCTCGTCCTCGTCACGCGGGGCGCGGAAGACGGCGTGTTCTCCGAGCAAAACCTCGGCGCGGTGCGGTTCGTCCCGCTCGTCGGCGAGGACGGCTGGGCCCGGGCGGACGGCAGGTAACTTTCATTCGCCCCGCTTGACGATTGGGGCTCCATGCGGACGAGCCGCGTTACGCCCCAAACCCCATACCCTTCCACGCGCCGCCCTGGTACGATGAACGCATGGCGCATCCGTACCGCATGAGGCCCACGGTGCCCCCCGAAGGCTCGCCCGAGGACGAACGGCTCTCCGGTCCGACGCTCGCGTTCGGTTTGTTTTGCGTCATCTCGGGCCTCGCGCTCGCGGGCTCGTCGCGCCCCGGCGCGCTGCTCCTCGCGGGCGGCGCGGGGACGATCGCGATCGCGGCACGCAGGACGCCGCGCGGAGGGGCTTACCCCCGTGACAAGGATTGAGCTCCAGAGCGGGGGATTCCTTCTCTTCCACGACCCGTTTCTCACGCCGGACGAGGCCGACACCTCGTTTCCCGCGCTGCTCGCGGAGGTCCCTTTCCAGCAGCAAACGATCCGGCTCTTCGGCAAATCGATCTTGCAGCCGCGCCTATCGGCCTGGCACGGAGATGCGGGCGCATCGTACACGTATTCGGGCCTGTCGCTCACGCCAAACCCCTGGACGCCGGCGCTCTCGGCGCTACGAGCGCGGGTCGAGGCGGCGGCGGGCTGCACGTTCAACAGCGTGCTCGTGAACCACTACAGAGACGGCGACGATTCGATGGGCAAACACGCCGACGACGAGCCCGAGCTCGGGGAAAACCCGGTGATCGCGTCCCTGTCGCTCGGGGCGCGAAGGAAGTTTGTCCTGGAACCGAAGAAGAAAGGCGGGGAGAAGGTGACGCTGGAACTCGGCGAGGGGAATCTGCTCGTCATGGCGGGGACGACGCAGCACCATTATCGGCACGGGGTGCCGAAGCAGGCCGGGCGGGGGGCGAGGATGAATTTGACGTTCCGGCGGATTCTTGGTTCAGGCCGCTGAATCGGGCGTGTCGAGGTCGCTGGTCGGTTCCATCGCGTAGGAACGGCCCACCCATTCACGCCCTGCATGGGTGACATCGCTCACGCCAATACGTTCCTCGTTTGACAGTCGTATCCGTGCCCATTAGCTTCGCGGTGCTTTCATCCTTCCAAGGAGCGAATTCATCATGAAGCAAGGTCTTTGGCTCGCGCTCGGCCTCGGCGCGGCGCTCGCGGTCGTGGCTTGCGGCGACGATACGAACAATACCAACAATACAACCTCGTCCTCCTCGTCGGGATCGGGCGGCAGCGGTGGCAGTGGTGGCAGCGGTGGGAACGGCGGCGGCGACTCGGAGATCGAAGTGCAGACCCACGTCTCGCCCGATGGATTCGGCGTCGACTCGCACCTCATCGTGGGCCCGACCGAGGTCGTCCTCGTCGATGGCCAGTTCTTCACCGCGGAGGCGCAAAAGGTCGTCGACCTCGTCAAAGGCACGAACAAGAAGCTCACCACCGTCTGGCTCACGCACGCCCACCCCGATCATTACCTCGGGATGGAGGTCATCCGCGCGGCGTTCCCGGACGCGAAGTTCGTGACGACGGCCGCGGTCCTCGCCGATTACAACGCGAAAAAGGACGGTACGCTCGCGTTCGCCCAGACGAACTTCCCCGGCCAGGTGCCCGACAAGGTCGTCGCCTTCACCGCGCTCGCGGGGACCACGATCACGGTCGACGGGCATCCGCTCGACGTCGTCGAGATCGGCGACGCGGGCGAGAGCGTGGAGGCCGCGGGGCTCGCGCTGAACGAGCAAAAGGCCTTTTTCGCAGGCGATCTCCTTTACAACAAGGAGCACCTCTGGCTCGCGGAGTGCAACTTCGACGGCTGGATCAAGAACCTCGACGCCCTCGCCGGGAAGGGCTTCACGACGTTCTATCCGGGCCACGGCGAAAAGGCCACGGCCGCCGTCATCGACGAGGACAAGAAGTACCTCAACGACGCAAAGCCGATCCTCGATGCCGCGACGACGGCCGAGGAGGCCGTGACGAAGCTCAAAGAGGCGTACCCCACCTGGGGCGGCGACGGCCTGCTCTCGTTCGGCACCTCGAATTACTTCATGGCCTGCAAGATGCCCTGATCGGGATCAACGGCCTGCGGCCGGGCGCGCTTTCTGGTAGGCTGCCGTCGTGCGCCGCGCCCTTGCCTTCTCCCTTCCCCTCGCCGCCCTGCTCCTCTCCGCTTGCAGCGACCCCGCGGAGCTGCCCGTGCCGCCGGAGACCGGCGTCGTCGCGCTCTACGGCAAGCCCGCCGAGACGGTCCTCTCGCCCTATCCGTCCGATCGATACACGACGGCCGACGCGGCCACCGCCACGGGCCGGCGCGTGCGGATCGGGCCGGACACGGCGGCCGATCCGCTGGTGACCAGCTATCAGGGCACGGTCGATCTTCTGAACGAAATGGATGGTTTCTCCACGGTGGGCGGCGTCGTGGTGAATTTCAGCGGCCCCATCGACGCGCGTCCGCTCGTGCTCGCGCCGTACGCGGAGCCGCCGCTGCTCGGGCCCATCCTCGACGCGGAGGACTACAAAAAGCCAGGCGCGCCGCTCTACCTCGTCGACGTGGACCCGGACTCGCCCGAGCAAGGAAAACCCGTCGGGCTGATCCCCCGCTGGTTCCCGCAGCCCGACGACGGGTTTTTCGCGGACGATTTCACCTTGGTCGCGGAGCCCGCCACGCCGCTCCGTCCCGGGACACGGTATCTGTTCGTCGCGACGAAGGTGCTCCGCGCGGACGATGGAGCCCCCGTGCGGCGATCGCCGGACATGCAGGCGCTCCTCGGAGGCACGGCCGAGGGCGAATACGGGGACGAGGTGCGCAAGGCGATCGACGAGGCCTTGCCGAGCGGGCTCTTCCACGCCGAAGACATCGTGCTCGCGACCGCATTCACCACGGCCACGGTGCGCGCCGGGATCGAGGCGATGGGGGTCGCCGCACGAAAGTCCCCGCCGCCTGCGTTGCTCACGCCCTTCGAGGTCGAGACACCGGCCGAGCCGGGCGGGCGCGTGCGTTTTCGGGGCGTGTACGAGACACCCGAATATCGCGGCGAGACGGGGAAATGGTCCTTCGAGGGAGGGACGCCGGTCGCGAGCAAAGAGGTCGGGCTCGACGTGTTCCTGGCGTTCTCGAAGGCGGAGGTGAGCGGAAAGAGGCCGGTCGTCATTTACGGCCACGGGCTCGGCGGCGACAAGGACGGCACGTGGGGCACGGCCCAAAGGCTCGCGGCCATTCACCCGAACGGCGCGGCCGTCTTCGGGATCGACTCGCCCGAGCACGGCTCGCGCGCGAAAAAGCCGGGCCAGAATGCCCTGCTCGCCGCGTTCGGCTTCTTCGGCATCGACAGCGCGACGGGCGAATTCGACATCGGCAAGGCGCGGGACAACTTCCGGCAAATGGCGTCGGATCAGCTCGAGCTCGTGCGGCTCGTCGATACGCTCGGCTCGCTCGACCTCCTGCCGGTCGGCGCCCCGGACGGCGAGCCCGACCTCGATACCTCGCGGATCCTCTACATCGGCCATTCGTTCGGGTCCGTGCAGGGGCCGACGATCCTCGCGCTCGCGCCCGAGATCCGGCAAGCCGTCTGGAACGTGGGCGGCGACGGGCTCATGATGCTGCTGCGGGACTCCGGCACGTTCGGCCTGCTCGTCGACGCGATGCGTCCACCCAAGACGCCGGACGGCGCGCTCGCTCGTTTCTTCGCCGTCACGCAGGCGATCGTGGACCCGGGCGACCCGATCAACTACGCTCGGTTCGCGTCGGGCGAACCTCTGCCGGGCGCACCGGAATCGAAGCCGCGCGACGTGCTCTTGCAGGTGGTCATGAACGACACGATCGTCCCGAACTCGACCAGCGAAGCACTCGCGCGGGCCTCGGGCATGACGCTCATGAATGCCATCCGCCCGGTGAGCGGCCTGCCCGCCGCGGAGGGGCCGCTGACGGGCAACGGCAAGGCCGGCTCGACGCTGGTGATGTCGCAGTTCGACCGGATCGAGGGGACGAAGCTCGCCGTGCACGGCGAGCTCATCTTCTCGCCGGAGGGACAGGCGCAATACGTGGAGTTTTTCCAGACAGGGCTCGCCGAGCCGTACGCGACGGCGAAGCCGCCCTATTGAAGGACGAGTTGCAGGGTTCGAGGAGAGTTCGAGGAATGTCGTATTTCGACGGTCTGCCGGGCAAGCCGCCGCGCGAGCGGGGCATCTTTTGCAACCGGACCATGAACATGCGGTCGATCAAGGCGATCGGCTACGACATGGACTACACGCTCATCCATTATCAGGTGGAGGAGTGGGAGCGCCTGGCGTACGAGCATCTGCGGACGCGGCTGCTCGCGCATGGGTATCCGGTGGAGGATCTCCGCTTCGATCCGGAGCTCGTGATCCGGGGGCTCATCATCGACACGGAGCTCGGCAACCTGCTCAAGGTGAACCGCTTCGGCTACGTGAAGCGCGCGATGCACGGGACATCGCTGCTCGATTTCGAGCCGATGCGCTCGGCGTACGCGCGGACGATCATCGACCTCGCCGAGCCGCGGTTCGTCTTTCTGAACACGCTCTTCTCGCTCTCCGAGGCGTGCATGTACGCCCAGCTCGTCGACCTCGCGGACGCGGGAAAGATGCCGGCGGGGACAGGCTACGAGCAGCTCTATCGGCTCGTGAAGAGCGGCCTCGACGAGGCGCACATGGAGGGCCGCCTGAAGGCCGAGATCATCGCGGATCCGGACCGGTTCGTGGTGCTCGACCCGGAGGCGCCGCTCGCGCTGCTCGACCAGCAGCGGGCCGGAAAAAAGCTCCTGCTCATCACGAACTCGGAGTGGGGATACACGGATGCGATGATGCGTTACGCATTCGAAAGATTCCTGCCGAACGGGATGCGGTGGCGGGATCTCTTCGACGTGGTGATCGTGCAGGCGCGGAAGCCCGATTTCTTCATGCAGAAATCGCCGCTCTTCGAGGTCGTGAGCGAGGACGGGCTGCTCCGGCCGTGGATCGGGCCGCTCAAAGAAGGCGGCTCGTACCTCGGCGGGGACGCGACGCAGGTGGAGCGCTCGCTCGGGATTTCGGGGGACGAGATCCTGTACGTGGGGGACCACATCTGGGGCGACGTGCGGGTGTCGAAGAGCGTGCTGCGCTGGCGGACGGCGCTCATTCTGTGGGAGCTCGAAGAAGAGGTGCGGGCGGCCTATGCGTCCCGCGTGGACGAGGCGCGGCTCGGCGCGTTGATGGAGGAAAAAGAGGCGCTCGAGCTCGCCTCCTGCCAGCTCCGGCTGCTCGCCCAGCGGCACAGGGAAGAATATGGTTTGCCCGAGGAAGCGCCGTCGTGCGACGAGGTCCTCGCGCGGCTCGGCGCGCTGAAGGCGGCGCTCGCGGAGCTCGACGATCGAATCGCCCCGCTCGCGAAGGCAGCGGCCGAGGTCTCGAACTCGCGCTGGGGCCTGCTCCTGCGCACAGGCAACGACAAGAGCCACCTGGCGCGGCAGATCGAGCGCTCGGCCGACATTTATACGTCGCGCGTCTCGAATTTCCTGCGCTACACGCCCTATTCGTATTTCCGCTCCCGCCGCGGGAGCCTGCCCCACGATCCCTCCGGAGAAGCGCCGAGCCCGAACCCGGGGCCTTGACCGCTGGAAGCGCGCGGCACGGACGTAGATCGCGGCCGCGCGCCCCGGGGTTTTACTTGGCCACCTCGGTCTTGCAGCCGAGGGCGATCTGCACCTTCGCGCCGAAATCCTTGCGGACGGCGTCGCAAGTGGCCGGGCAGAACGAAATCTTCGAGGGGACGACGGGATTGTCGTAATACCAGCCGAGGCCGTTCGTGCAATCCTTGTCCTGGAGGATCGTCTCCGGCTCGCCGCCGCTCGACGGCGTGAAGAGCACGTTCACGAAGCCCGGATCGACCTCGCCGCCCGAGACCTTCGTCGGAATCTCGTAATCGCAGGGCAAGGCTTTGCCGCGGGCCTTCGCGAGCGCATTCTGGAACTCGACCTGGACGTTCACGCTGCCGACGAGGATCGCCGAATCGGTGCCGCCCGACGCCGCGATGAGGTTCACCGTGTCCTGCGTGACGCCCGGGAGGCCAATCACGAACGTGCGGACCTTGAATTGCGAGAGGCCCGTCGCCGCGAGGTTCGCGATGACCTGCGGGTCCTCCGGATTGACGCCGCTGCACACGGGCGCGGGCCCGGCCGGCTGCCCGTCCGTGACGAGCAACACGGCGCAGCCCGTCCCCGGCTTTTGCTGCAATGCGTCGGCGCAGGCGAGGAGGGCGCCGCCGAGCGCCGGGTAGATCGGGGTCTTGAAGCCGTTCGGGTCCTCGGCGGCGATGGCCTGAATGATCGGCTCGGCGTTCGCCGGCAGCGCGCCGAAGGGCACGACGGGCGGCTTGTAGAGCATCTGATCACAGGTGGACTCGGCCGGCAGGGGGAAGAAATTGAGCGCGACGGAGGTGCCCGCCGAGTTCGGATCGTTGACGAACGCCGCGAGCCCCGCCTCGGCGCTGTTCCACTTCGTTCCGACCATCGAGCTCGACTTGTCGAACGCGATGTAGAGCGAGAGCGGCACGGACTTTCCTTGCTCGGTGAGCAGGCCGCAGCCCGGATCCACGACGCCGCTCGAACTGCTGCTGCCGCCGCTGCCGACGAAGATATCCCCGCCCGTGCCCATGCCGCCCGTGCCACCCGAGCCGCCCGTGTTCCCGGCGCCGGCGCCGCCGGGATTGCCCGAGGGCGGCAGGTTCGAGTCGGGCGCACAGGCAACGCCGAGGGCGCATGCCGATAGAACAAGCAAAGTGGCGTGGATACGGTTCATGTCTCGATGGTGCCCGATCGGGGGGAGAGCCGTCAACCCAGGCCGGGACACTCGCGCTTGCGTCGCATTTTGCGACGGCCCCGGAGGGCCCGGGTCGGACGATCACATTCGGGCTGTACGGCGTTCGTCGAAATGAAAAAAACTCCTTGCCAAGCGATGGCGCGGGAGAGAAAGATTCAGGCATGCGCGCGCGTCTTCTTCTTGGTACCACACTGGGCTTGATCGGGTTGGTAGGGGCCGTTTCTGTCGCAGGCTGCGCCGAGGGCGGGTCCGTGACGTCCGGAGGCATCACCGGCGGCATCGGCGGATCCGGCAACGGAGGCGGCACGGGCGGCGAAGGCGGCGAGGCCGGCGCAGGGGGCGCGGGCGGCGGCTCGGGCGGCGGCTCGGGGTCGAGTTCGAGCGTGTCGAGTTCGTCGAGCGGCGCGGGCGGCGCAGGGGGCGCAGGGGGCGCAGGTGGCGAAGGCGGGATGGGCGGCGCGGGCGGGATGGGCGGCGCGGGCGGCGGTGGAACGGGCGGCGGGATGGTCGATCCATGCTCCATGGGCTGCCCCGCGGGCACCTGGGACGTGGACGGAAACCCGCTCACGGGCGCCCAGTGCGGCTGCGAATATCAGTGCACACTGGTGAGCGCCGACAAAGATCCGATCGACGACGGATACAAGGACGACAACTGCGACGGGACGGACGGCGTCGCCGAGCAGTGCATCTACGTCTCCGCCGGCGCGGGGAACGACGCGAGCGCAGGCACGCGGCAGGACCCGATGAAGACGATCGCCGCGGCCATTCAGCAGGCGCAATCGAAGGGCGTCCCGTCGGTCTGCCTTTCGGGCGAGATTTACAACGAGGCCGTGACCGTGGTCTCGGGCATCAACATTTACGGCGGATTCGACCACAACAATGCCGATTTCCGCTTCCGGCGATCCGAGGCGGTGACGACGACGGTGAAGGCCGTGGGCACAGTGTTCTACGCGCCGCAAATCGATCAGGAGACGCACATCGAAGGAATCACGATCGAGGCCGCGACGCCGCAGGGCGCGGGCGAGAGCACGTACGGCGTGCGGCTCGGTGGCGGCGTGGGGCAGCTCTACGTGCGGTACAACAAGATGACGATCGGCAAAGGGAACGACGGCTCGGTCGGGGCCAATGGAATGCTGCACGCGCAGTCGTCGGCGCCCAATGGGATCAACGGGACCAACGGGGCGGCGCTGAACAGCAACTCCGGCTTCGGCGGCGCGGCGCCCGTCTGCGACGCCCCCGGCGGAAAGGGCGGCGACGGCGGCCAGAATACGTCGGCGGGGCAGAACGGCGCGCAAGGCTTCGGCGGCACGCAGGGCGGAGCGGGAGCGCCGGCGAACGGCTGCACGCCGTTCATCGCCGACGCGGGGGATCCGGGCGGGAATGGGCAAAACGGCACAGACTCGACGCAAGGCGCGGCCGGTCAGGGCGGCAATGCGCTCGGCGGCGTGCTCGACCACTTCTATCGGACCGCCAATGGCACCGATGGAATGGCTGCGCAGCCAGCCAAGGGCGGCGGCGGCGCCGGCGGCGGCGGTGGCGGCAGCGGCAACGGGGCCTGCTTGAACGAATGGGACAAGGGCGGCGGCGGCGGCAGCGGCGGCTGCGGCGGCAAGGGCGGCAATGGCGGCAAGGGCGGCATGGGTGGCGGCGGGAGCTTCGGTGTGTTCGCCGTGGCCGGCAAGGTCATCGTGACGGGCAACGAGATCCTGGCCGGCGCCGGCGGCAAGGGCGGGCTCGGCGGTAATGGCGCGGTGGGCCAACTCGGCGGCGTCGGCGGGACCGGCGGCGGCAACAGCGACGACAGCGGTCCCGGTGGCAAGGGCGGCAACGGCGGCAAGGGCGCGGCCGGCGGCGCCGGCGGCGGCGGCGGCGGCGGCCCAAGCGCGTGCCTCGCCCGCACGGGCGGCGTGACGTTCACGTGGACCGGCAATAGCTGCTCGACCGGCGCGGTCGGTCTCGGCGCGAACGGCGGGACGAACCCCGAGGGCGGCGTCGGCGGCAAGGGCCTCGACGGCACCTCCGGGTTCAACATCCAGATCAACTGAAGCGGCGCGTCTCGCGCGGCGCAACGAAATGGGGTGGTCCGTACGCGGGCTGCCCCATTTCGTTCCATGTTCCCTCGTTTCTTCTTGCGTCGCCGGCCTCCGAACGGTACGGACGGCGGGCAATGGCCATCGAGATCGTCGAGCTTGGCGAGAAGGACAAGAAGCGGCGGCGGGATTTCCTCGACGTCGCGCGGGACATCTACGCGGACGATCCCGCCTGGGTGCGTCCCCTCGACATGGACATCGAGGACCGGCTCAACCGGAAGAAGAACCCGTTCTTCGACCACGGCGACGTGCAGGCGTTCGTCGCTTACCGGGACGGGCGCCGCGTCGGGCGTATCACGGCGCAGATCGACCACGCGCACCTCGAACGGCACAAGGACGCGGCCGGGTTCTTCGGGTTCCTCGATACGACGGACGACCCGGAGGTCGCGCGGGCCCTGCTCGAAAAGGCCGCGGACTGGAACCGCGCGCGCGGGATGAAGCTCCTGCGCGGGCCGCTCTCGCTCAACATCAACGAGGAGCTCGGCTGCCTCGTCGAGGGCTTCGATACGCCGCCGATGATCATGATGCCCCACCACCGGCCCTACCAGGGCGGGCTCATCGAGCAGGCAGGCCTCGCGAAGCTCAAGGACTTTTATGCGTGGACGTACGACGTCGGCTCGGTTCCGACGCGCGCGCAGAAGGCGCACGACGAGGTCCTCGCCATGCCCGAGGTGACGGTCCGCCACTTGGACCCCGCGCGTTTCGGCGAAGAGGTCCGCGTCCTCATGGACATCTTCAATGACGCCTGGAGCGACAACTGGGGTTTCGTGCCGCTCTCGGAGCGCGAGCTCGCCAAGATGGCGGCCGACATGAAGCTCATCCTGTTCCCCGAGATCACCTACCTCGTCTCGATCGACGGCGAGCCGGCCGCGGTGGCGCTCGCGTTGCCGAACATCAACGAGGTGATCCGCGATTTCGACGGAAGCCTCTTCCCGTTCAATGTGGCGAAGCTCCTCTATCGGCTGCGCGTAAAGGGGCCGAAGAGCGGGCGGCTCATCATCCTCGGCATCAAGAAAAAGTTCCGGCACGTGCGCAAGTACGCGGGGCTCTCCGCGTTCCTCTACGTCGCGATGAACCGCTCCGCCCACCTGCTCGGCCTCGAGCGCGGCGAGCTCTCGTGGACGCTCGAAGACAACGCGGCCATCAATGCGGGGATCCGGCTGATGGGCGGCCGCATTTACAAGAAATATCGCGTCTACCAGCGCGAGCTGTGACCAGAATGGGCCTGGCGCCCACCGAAAAACACTTTGACGGGGCGATAGGTACTCCGTAAAATCCGCACATGCGTTCTCGTGTGCTCGCCCTTACCCTCGCCGGGTGCGGGACGTGGCTCGGATCCGCAGGCGTGAGTCTGGCGGCGGAGCCCGAGGCGCGAGGCTCGGAGACGACGGCGGCGGCGCCGGCAGGCCGCGGGGCGGTCGTCGTGGCGATCGGGAGCGGCGTGGAGGCCGCGGCGAAGCCGCTCGCGCGCGAGATCTACCGGGATGAAGTGCTCCGGCCGGGCCTCGACGATCGGGCGGCGCGGCTGCTCGCCGGCGAGGCCGCCGCGCCGGATGCGCCCGCGAAGGAGCGCGAGCTCGCCGAGGTGCGGAGCGCGCTCACGGCGAACGACGATGCCCCGAGCCGCAGGCTGCTCGCCTCGCTCGGCGCCGAGCAGAAGGCCGAGATCGTGGTCGCCGTGTCGATGGCCGGCGATCGTCCCGTCGCGCGTGTGCTCCGCGTGGGAACGGCGCGTTACGAGTCGATCGAGCTCGGGCCGACGATCGAACGAAACGAGGCCGGGGAGATCCGCTACACGTGGCCCGGCGCCGCATCGACGCTTCGAAAGCTCGTGATCGTGCCGCAGGCCGCGCCGCCTCCGCCGATCGCGCCGAAACAAACCAGCACGCCCGCCTTGCCGAAGCCGGAGGAGCCGACGCGCAAGCCGTTCTACAAGTCGGCCTGGTTCTGGGGTCCGCTCGGCGCAATCGTGGCCGCGGGCGCCGCGGTGCTGATCACGTCGAAGGTGACGGAGGATTCGACGGGCATGGTCCGGCTGAAAGGACAGGTCGCGCCGTGAGAGCGGGGTCGCGGGCGCTCGTCCTCGTGTCGGTCGCGTCGTGCCTCGTCGCCGCGGACGCGTTCGCCGCGCCCTCGCGCCCGCATGATGCGCCGGCCGTGACGGATCCACGCGCCGACGTGCCCGCGCGTCCCACGGGATACCTGGAGCTTCAGGAGGCAGGCCTCACGTTCGCGTATCACCCCTCCGCGCACGAGCGCGTGCGCGCCGCGATCCCCGCGGTGCTCCGGGCACGAAAGGCCATGAGCGAGCTGCTCGGCCGGGAGGTCCTCGGCGCGGTGGAAATCCGCGTGGCCGCGGTGCCCGAGGAGGTGCGCTCGCTCGGCCCGATGGAGGACGTGCCCGGGTATGCGCCGGCGCTCGCGTTCTCGAAGCAGCGGCTCGTCGTGACGAGCCTCGGCTCGCATCGATCGCTGGAGCCGACGGATCTCGCCGTGGCCCTGCCCCACGCGCTCGCGCACGTGGCGCTCGACGAAACGCTCGACCACAAGCCCGCGCCGCTCTGGCTGCACGAGGGGTTCGCCGCGCACGTGGCGGGCGAGGCGTCGGCGATCCGCGCGCAGGCGCTCCTGCTCGCCACGCTGCAAAGGCGCCTGCACGGGGTCGCGGCGCTCGAAGGTGGCCTGCCGGCCGACGCGCCGGAGACCTCGCTCGCGTATGCGCAGGCCGCGGACCTCGCGCGGTTCCTCACGGACAAACCTCGCCGGGCGGCGTTCGTGGGGGCGCTCGATCGGGCCCGCAGCGGCGAACCGTTCGAGCAGGCGCTCGCGGCCGCGCACGAGGCGCCGCTCGCGCAGATCGAGCTCAAGTGGCGGGAGGATCTCGCGCGACGGTACGGGTTTTTGCCGGTGTTCCTCGCGGGGATCGGGGTCTGGGCGCTCTGCGTGCTGGTCCTCTTCGTGCGGCGCGTGTTCGAGCGTCGGCGCGCGGGGACGACGACGCCCGCGCCGCGCAAGGAGCCGCGGCCGCTCACGATGGAACCCCCGAGCCGCCCGCCCCCGCGCCCGCGGCCTGCGCCCGCGCCGCTGTTCATCGAGCGCATCGACAGCATCGAGGACGCGCGCGAGGACCTCGGCAAAACGTTCCCGCCGGAGGCCGAGGTGCCCAAGGTGGAGCACGACGGCGACTGGCACACGCTGCATTAATCCGGGAAGACGCGCGTCCGCAGGTATTCCGCCACCTGCGCGCCCAGCATCTCGCCGGCGCTGCGCAAACGGCCGCCGCTCGACGGGTTCGTCATCGTGGCGGGCACGACGGCGCGAAACTGGAGTACGTCGAGGCGCTGGGGCCCCGCGCCCCAGATCTCCAGCGTCATCCGCACCTCCGAGGGCCGCGCCGCGACGTAGGCGTAAAACCCAGGCTCGACGAAGGTGACCACGGGTCGCACCACAAACGGGCTCGGCGCGGGCGCGGACACGAACTGGACCTCGGGCAGCTCCTCGGCGAGCTCCCGGCCGAATTCACCGGCGAACGCACGCTTGTCCTCGTCCCAGCTCGCCTGCTGATCGCCGTCCTTCGACGCCTGGTACTCTGCCTCGCTCTTTTCGCCGATCTGGACGCCCTCGAAGTGCACGGGCTCCACCGCGAAGCTGCGCTGGTTCACGAACGGATTCGGCACGGCCTTGGCCACCACGTGCCAGGACGGCCCACACGCGACCGTGAAAAGCGACAGAAGACACGCAGAAACCCACGGACGCGCCGAGATCATCGCCTTCATGCCAGAACCCCCGTATCGGCTTTCGCGACGGTCGATTAGTATCACCCCGTCATGGAGGTCGTCACGGTTTGTCCCTTCCGGGTCGCGTCGCTGCTCTGGCAGCCACGACGCGGCGGGTGGGTCCTCACGGTCGTCTGCAAGGCCACGTACGACCTCGCGCCCGTCCAGTCGCGCCTCGCCGCGAACCAGGACGATCCGAACGAGGACGACAACCACTGGAACGACGATCCCGCGCGCAGCGTGTACTCGCCGAGTGATCTCGTTCCGTTCAAGGTGCGCGCCGACGTGGTGCTCGTGGGCAACGCGTTCGCCTCGCGCGGCGAAGCGTCCCGGTCGATCCTCACGCGCCTCGTCGTCGGCGGGATCGACAAATCGATCGAGGCGTTCGGCGAGCGCGTGTACGGCCCGGACGGCGCCGTGCGCGAAACGAGCCGCGTGACGAAGGTGCCGCTGCGCTACGAGCGCGCGACCGGTGGTCCGGACACGCTGAACCCGGTGGGCATCCGGCCCGACGCGCAGCCGGACGCGTACGGCGTCTCCCCCGTGCCGAACTTGCAGCCGCCGGGGCTGCTCGTGCAGAGCCGCGCGGACGTGATCCCCCCGATCGGGTATGGCCCGATCGCGCCGACGTGGCCGGGCCGGCTGGAAGCGCTCGGCGCGTACGCGTCGTCGTTCTCGCAGCAGATCGTCCGCGAGCAGCCGGTGCCCGACGACATCGATCCCGCGTACTTCGACTGCGCCCCGCGCGATCAGCAGCTCGACGAGCTGCGCGACAACGAGCGCATCGTGCTCGAGAACCTGCACCCGCAGCACCCGCGGCTCGTGACGAGCTTGCCGGGGCTGCATCCGCGCGCCTTCTTGGTCCGGCCGGGCGGAAACCCGCAGGACCTCACGATGAAGTGCGACACGCTCTGGATCGACACGGACCGGGCGCAATGCACGCTGACGTGGCGCGCGCAGATCGGGCTCGACAGGCCGCACGGGCTCGGCCGCGTCGTGGTCGCGATGGAGGAGCCGGGCCAGCGGCTCACGTGGGCCGACGTCGAGCGTCTCCTCGTCGCGAGCGGGCAAGCGGGCGAGCCGCTCCCGGAGGCCCCGGCCGAAGCCCCCGCGCTGTCCACGCCGCCCCCGAGCAAGCCGCATCGGCCCGCGACCGTGCCGTTCCTGCGGCCCGACGTGGCCGGCGATATCCCGGCCAAACCGCCGTCGCCCTCGCCTGCGGTCTCCGCGCTGAGCCAGATGAGCGCGCCGCGCGCGGAAAACGCGTCGCCGCAGCCCCGCGTCGCGCCCACGGCGAGCGGCCTGCCGTTCATCGCGGCGAAGAACGTGGCGCCCGCCGGGAGCGCGCCGCAGCCGCCGGCCGATCGTCCGCCGCCTGGAGATGCCGCGCCGCCGTGGCTCTCGGCCGCGCGCAAATCGTCGTCCCCCAGCGTCCCCTCGCCGGCCGTGCCCAACGCGACGCCGTTCGCGCCCGCGGCCGCGCAACCCCAGCCGCCGCCCGCGACGCCGTTCGCGCCTCCCGCCGCGCAACCCTCCGCGCCGCCGCCTCCACCGCTGCCCGCGCGTGTCCCGCAGGCCCCGCCCTCGCCGAGCCCCTCGCCGCTCGACAGCCCGTGGGCAAACCCGTCCGCGCGCGCCGGCGGGGGCGAGAACATCCCCGCGCCGACCGTGGGCAGCATGGCCGCGGGTTTGTCCCCGCCGAGCCCGATCGCCCCCACGGCGACCGCGATGGCCGCCGCGGGCCTCGCCGGCGCGGCCGCCGTCGCCGCGTTCTCCAGCGCCTCGCAAGCCGCGCCCCCGCCGCCCGTCGCCGTCGCGAACGCCGCGACCGTCGGCGCTGCCGCAGCCTCGAACGCAGCCGCCGCCGCGGCCCAATGGTCGACACCGAACGACGGTTCGTCCTCGCCCTCGCCTGCCGTCTCGCCGCGGCCGTACACCCACCGCGGCCCCTCGCGCGACGTCGTCGACCTCATCTGGTACGACCCGAAAGCCGCGCCGAAGATGCGCGAGCACCCGAGCTGGAAGCTCCTGCTCGACAAGAAGCCCGAGCCACGCGACCTCGACTTCGACGACGAGCCGCCGCCCGAGGAGCCGCCCGACGTGCGGGATCGCAAGGACGTCTTCGCCGTGCTCACGCGCGGCGCGACCACCGACGCCGAGGGCATCCAGGAGGCCATCGGCGATGCGGTCGCCGACGACGGCACCTTCACCCCGCCGCTCGTGCTCGTCTCGGCCGAGCTCACGTTCCCCTTCGACGAGCTCGAAACGCTGAAGGCCACGGTCACGGCGGTCTCGCCGCTCATCGCGGGCGACAAGAAGCTCAAGGAGACCGTGGACACGGTGAACGAGCTGCTCAAGACGCCGTGGCTGTCGAGCTCGAGCGGCGTCGCCGAGCGGCTCACGCAGCAGGTGAAGGACGCCTTCGCGCAGGGCAACCGCATGCTGCCGCCGAGTTACCTCGACTCGCACACCGAGCGGATGCTGCTCGAACAGCGGCACTACCAGAAACGCACGGTCTTCGGCGAGCCCTGGATCCGCAGCGTCCTCGTGCCCGCGGGCTCGCAGTCGCTGATGCCCGCGTACCTGCCCGAGAGCCTCACGAAGAAGCTACCGATGTTCCAGCGCTTCAAGGCGCGCATCGTCGCCGAGGCGCACATGCAGCAGGACGAGTACGAGAACCATCCGGCCGCGCTCAAGGTCGTCGCCCTCGGACGCGTCGTCAGCCTGCAACGACGCGGCTTCATGCGCTGACGTCAGAGCCGGCCGGTGAGCGCGTCGAAGCGCAGGCGCCACACTTCCACGACGGCCTCCGCGAAGATGCTGCGGCTCATCTTGGAGTGGCCCGCGCGCCGATCGACGAACACGATCGGCACCTCGGTCACGCGCAGGCTTTTCCGCAGCGCGCGGTACGTCGTTTCGATCTGAAACGAATAGCCGTTCGAGCGCAGCGTCTCGATGTCGATCGCGAGCAAGGCGCGACGCGTGAACGCTTTGAAGCCCGTGGTCAGGTCGCGGATCGGCACGCCGAGGATGGTCCGCGCGTAGAGCGAGCCTCCCTTCGAGAGCACGTGCCGCCCCGGCCCCCAGCCGAGGACGCCGCCGCCGGGCACGTTGCGCGAGCCGAGCACGACGTCCGCGCCCTCCTCGATCGCCTGCAGAAACGCGGGCAGGTACTTCGGATCGTGCGAGAGATCCGCGTCCATCTCCACGACGACGTCGTAGCCGAGCTCGATCGCGCGCCGAAACGCGTCCACGTACGCCGTGCCGAGCCCGAGCTTGCCCGGTCGATGCAGCACGGTCGTGCGAGGGTCCTCGGCGGCGAGCGTGTCCGCGACGGCGCCGGTACCATCGGGCGAGGCATCGTCCACGACGAGAACGTGCGCCTCGGGGACGACCTCGAGCACCGAGCGCACGAAGCGCGGGAGGTTGTCACGCTCGTTGTAGGTCGGCGTGACGACGAGGATCCGCGGGGCCATTCGAGCTCGTGGGCTCCCCGACCGACGCACGGGAGCGTGGGGTCATGTAGCAGAAAGGGAGCGTCAGCAGGAAGCCTTGTCGGCTCCGATTCTCGAAGTTACGTTTCGTTGCCCTACCGGATCGTGCGGGTACCTGCAACAGGCGCCAACGGCCAACGGCCCGGCGGAGAACGAGGCACCATGGCTAGCAAGAACGTCCGCAGCTTCAACGAACAGAATTTCGAGTCCGAGGTCCTGAACTCCGACGTCCCGGTGCTCGTGGATTTCACCGCCACCTGGTGCGGCCCCTGCAAGCAGCTCGCCCCGATCGTCGACAAGGTCGCCGACGAGTTCGAGGGCAAGGCGCTGGTCGGCAAGCTCGACATCGACGAGTCCCCGAAGGTCGCAGCGAAGTACGGCATCCGCAGCGTCCCGACCGTGATGGTCTTCAAGGGCGGCGCGAAGGCAGGCACGCACGTGGGGCTGACGAGCAAGGACAACCTCGTCAAGCTCCTCGGCGTGTAAGTCGAGCCACCAAAGTTAGCTGACCCTACGAGCGCGGCCTCTCGGAGCACGAGGGGTTCGCGCTCGCGTCTTTTCGCGGCTCCATTTTCCTCGTAGAGCTTGGCTCTCGTGGACGCCGAACTCCGACAAAGCCTGATCGGCCGGGTGCTGGATGGCGCCCAGGGCGTCCGTTACGAGCTCGGCGAGCTCGTCGGAGAAGGCCGCTCCGGTTGGGTCTTCAAGACCACGAGCGAGGTCCTCGGCGCGACGGCCGCGGTGAAGGTGTACCGGCCCGGGCTCGTCGACGGCGGCACAGCGCTCCTGCGATTCGCCCGCGAGGCGAGCGTCCTGCACCGCTTGCTCGCCTCGCTCCCGGAGCGGCGCGGGCTCGCGCACGTGATCGATCACGGCACGATCGAGAGCCCCCGCGGCGCCTTGCCGTGCGTCGTCCGCGAGTATCTGCCGGGGCAAAACCTCGCGCGGGTGATCGCCGCGCACGGCGGCTTCGGGCTGCCCGCGGCGCGCGCGCGTCGGCTCATGGGGCACGTGGCGCGGGCGCTCTTCGCCTTGCACGAGGCGGGCGGCGTGCATCGGGACCTGAAGCCTTCGCACGTGCTCATCGCGCAGGAGCGCGGCCAAGAGACGGCCCGGATCACGGACGGCTTCGTCACGACCCTCGGCCCGCAAGATCCGCTCGACCCGCCGAACCTGCTCTACGAAGCGCCCGAGAGCTTCGGACAACTCCCGGGCCCCATCGGGCCGGAGGCGGACGTGTACTCGTTCGCGGCCGTGTTGTACGAGCTGCTCTGCGGGACCGCGGCGTTCGCGCCGAAGCCGGGCGAACCGAAGCCGAAAGCGCTCCTCCGCCTCATGACGGGCGACCGGCCGCAGCTCGGCCGCGTGCGCGCCACGTTGCCGGCGGAGCTGCGGGATCGGCCGGATCTCGTGGCGGCGCTCGATCGGGAGATCGGCCGCGCCACGAGCACGAATCCGATCCATCGGCACGGGTCGATCCGGGAGCTCTGGCTCGCGCTGGAGCCGCTCTTGCGCGAAGCCGTGCGGCCGACGGCGAGCGGCGGGAGCACGCCCGAAGAGCCCGTGAGCTTCGACTCGGTCTTCCCGCGATCCAGCGAGGGCGCTCGCCTCGCCGCCGCGATGCCGATGCCGCCGCCCTCGGCCGCGCCGGTCGCCGCGCCGATGCCCGCGTGGGAGATGCTCGGCCCCGCGATCGCAGGCGAGCGCCTCCGCGCGGCGATGGTCGTCGAGGAGGGACGCGCGATCATGGCCCTCGGCACGCAAGGCCTCTACCGGCTCGTGCACGGCGCGTGGTCGGCGGCGCCGCTGCCCGCGGGGATCGACGCGCGGGCCGTGCGAGGCCTGTCGCGGCTCCCGTCGGGCGAGCTCCTTCTCTTCGGCGACGCGGGGCTCTGCGCGGCCCTCTCGCCGCGCGGCGGGCTGCGGCGGATCACGCTCCCGGAGCGCGAGATCACGCTGCTCGCGGCGCACGCGGACGAACGGGGGATCGTCCTCGTCGGTGAGCGCGCGTCGCGCCCGGGCGGCGTAGCGCTCTTCCTGCCGAACGAAGGAACGCCCACGATGCTCGCCGCGCCGGACACGGCGCGCCTCGCGGGTGTGACGCGCACGAGCAGCGGACACGTGATCGCGGTCGGCACGCAAGGCACGCTCGTGGAGATCAGCGAGCGCGGCGCGCGCGATGTTCCCTGGGGACGAACGGGGCACCTCTACGCGATCGCGGCGGGCCCCGGCGGCGTCGCGTATGCCGTGGGCAGCGGGGGACATGCGCTCCGCGTGGAGCCGACGCACGGCGGCGCGGTGGCGACGCTGGAGAGCGTGCAGACGACGCGGGATCTCGTGGGCGTCGCGGTCGATCCGACGACGGGCGGCGCGTGGGCCGTGGGTGCGGATGCGCGGCTGCTCGAACGGCAGGAGAGCGGGTGGATCCGTGTCCCGCTCGATCCGTCGGTAACGAGCGCGCTGATCCTCGTCTGCCCCCGCGCACCGCGGATCACCGTGGTCGCGGAGGATGGCTCGGCGTTCTTTCACGGCTACGCGCGCTGATCACGGGCGCGCGGCCGGTCGGGGCGGCGGAGGCTGCGATCGCGGCCCGGACGGGGTCTTCGCTCGTCGCGGAACCTTCGCTTGACCGATCGGGGCCACCTGGCTAGGTATCGTGCCCGAAACCACACCTTTTCCAGGAGTCTCCGATGGCGACGAGGATTGCAATCAACGGGTTTGGTCGGATCGGTCGCTGCATCGTGCGCGCGCTCGTCGAGCGCGGCGAGAAGGATCTCGAGATCGTGGCGATCAACGATCTCACCGATGCCGGCACGCTCGCGCACCTCTTGCGCTTCGACTCCATCCACCGCGAGTTCCGCGCGGCGAAGGTGAGCCACGGCGACGGCTACATCGCGCTCGACGACAAGCGCATCCAGGTCCTCGCGAAGAAGGACCCCGCCGAACTCCCCTGGAAGGACCTCGGCGTCGACATCGTCCTCGAGTGCACCGGCCTCTTCACCGACAAGGCGAAGGCCGCTCTGCACCAGAACGCGGGCGCCAAGCGCGTCATCATCAGCGCGCCGGCCAAGGGCCACGACCTCACCGTGGTCATGGGCGTGAACGACAAGCAGTACGACCCGGCCAAGCACAGCGTCATCTCGTGCGGCTCGTGCACGACGAACTGCCTCGCGCCGGTCGCGAAGGTCCTGCTTGATCAGTTCGGGATCGTGCGGGGCCTCATGACCACGATCCATTCGTACACGAACGACCAGCACATCCTCGATCTCCCGCATCGCAAGGGTGATCTGCGCCGCGCCCGCGCGGCGGCGGTGAACATGGTGCCCTCGTCGACGGGCGCGGCGAAGGCGCTCAGCGAGGTTATCCCGGAGCTCAAGGGCAAGTTCGACGGCCAGGCGATCCGCGTCCCGACGGTCGACGTCTCGCTCGTGGATCTCACGCTCGAGACGGAGAAGCCGCTCTCGAAGGACGCGATCCACGAGGCGATGAAGCGCGCGGCCGAGGGCCCGATGAAGGGCATCCTCGAGTACACCGAGCTCCAGCTCGTCTCGGGCGACTACATCGGCAACCCGCACTCCAGCATCTTCGACGCCACGCTCACGCAGCACATCGGCGACAGGTTCGCGAAGGTCTTCTCCTGGTACGACAACGAGTGGGGCTTCTCGAACCGCATGATCGACCTGGCCAAGCTCATGGCCGCGAAGGGCGTCTGAGCCATGAAGCTCACTGGCATCCGATCGATCGAGGACCTCGCCAAGGACGGCGGACTCGCGAACAAGCGCGTCTTCATCCGCGTCGACTTCAACGTCCCGCTCGACAAGAAGACGGGCGCGATCACCGACGACGCGCGCATCCGTGAGTCGATCCCCACGATCAAGGTCGCGGTGGACGCGGGCGCGAAGGTGATCCTCGCCTCGCACCTCGGCCGACCGAAGCCGGGCAAGCATGAGGGCTGCTCCCTCGAACCGGCCGGCGCGCGCCTCGCGGAGCTCACGGGCTACGAGGTGCACCTGACCGACGACTGCGTCGGCGATGGCCCGAAGAAGGTCATCCACGACCTGCGCACCGGCCAGGTTTGCCTCCTCGAAAACCTCCGCTTCCACGAGGAGGAGGAGAAGGACGAGGAGAACTTCGCGCGTCAACTCGCCGAGCTCTGCGACATCTACGTCGACGACGCATTCGGCGCGGCCCACCGCGCCCACGCCTCCGTGCACGCCCTGCCTCGCATGATCCGCGATCGCGGCGCGGGCCTGCTCATGCTGAAGGAGCTGCGCTCGCTCGCCCGCTTGCTCGATCGTCCCGAGAAGCCGTACGTCGCGGTGCTCGGCGGCGCGAAGGTGTCGGACAAGATCGCCGTCGTCGAGTCGCTGCTCAACGTCGTCGACACGCTCTGCATCGGCGGCGCCATGGCGAACACGTTCCTCGCGGCGCAAGGCAAGAAGGTCGCGGCGAGCAAGATCGAGGACGACAAACTCCCGCTCGCTCGCACGATCCTGCAGAAGGCGCGCGATCGCGGGGCGTCGGTCCTTTTGCCCGTCGACGTCATCGTGGCCAAGAGCCTCGACGCGGAGAGCGGCAGGGCCGTCAGCGTGGACGCGATCCCCGACGGCACCATGGCGCTCGACATCGGCCCGAAGACGATCGAGCTCTTCGGCAATGCCATCGAGCGCGCGAAGACCGTCTTCTGGAACGGCCCGATGGGCCTCTTCGAGTCGAAGCCGTTCTCGAACGGCACCTTCGAGATCGCGCGCATCATGGCCCGCGCCGAAGGTTTCACCGTCGTCGGCGGCGGCGACAGCGCGGCGGCCGTGCGCGCCGCGGGCGAGGAGATCGCGAAGGGCATGGATCACATCTCGACGGGCGGCGGCGCTGCGCTCGAGCTCATCGAGGGCCGCAAGCTGCCGGGCGTCGAGGCGCTTCGTTCTGCCGTGGCGGAGGAAGCGTCGTGAACGTCGCGCGCCGCCCCCTCATCGCGGGCAACTGGAAAATGAACGCCGGTGGCCAGGACGCATGCAGCCTGGCCCTCGGCGTGGTCGAGGCGGCGCGCCGCTCGGCCCGCGTCGACGTCGTGATCTGCCCGCCGTTCACGGCGCTCGCCGCGGCCGCGCACGAGCTCTGGGAGTCGAAGAGCGCCGTGATGCTCGGCGCCCAGAACATGCACCCCGAGCCCGCCGGGGCCTTCACCGGCGAGATCAGCGCGCCGATGCTCAAAGACTCCGGCGCGACCTGGGTCATCCTCGGCCACAGCGAGCGCCGACAGATCTTCGGCGAGACGGACGAGCTCATCGCCCGAAAAATCGCCGCCGCGATCCGCGCCGAGCTCCAGCCGATCGCCTGCGTCGGCGAGACGCTCGAGGAGCGCGAAGCTGGAAAGACGCTCGAGGTCGTCGAGCGCCAGACCCGCGCCTTCCTCGACGAGCTTGCCAAGCGCCCGGGCTTCGGCGTCATCGCTTACGAGCCGGTCTGGGCGATCGGGACGGGCAAGGTCGCTCGTCCCGAGGACGCCCAGGAGGTCCACGCGATGATCCGCGGCCTCTGCGCGAGCGTCTCCGAGGAGCTCGCCGCGTCCACGCGGATCCTCTACGGCGGCAGCGTGAAGGGTGACAATGCCGAGGGCCTGCTCGGCCAGGCGGACGTCGACGGTGCCCTCGTCGGCGGCGCCTCCCTCGACGCGACCGGCTTCGGCAAGATCATCGACAGCGCCGAGCGGCTGGCGGACGCCGCGGAACGAGGGTAGAACGTCGCCGTGCGCCGATGCTGACCACTCTGCTCAACGTCATCCACGTCATCGTTTGTATCTTCCTGATCCTCGTGGTGCTCCTGCAGCAGGGCCGCGGCGGAGGCCTCGGCTCGTCGTTCGGCGGCGGTGCGCAGGTCTTCGGCGGCCGCGGCGCGGGCAACTTCATGACCCGCCTCACCGCGATCTGCGCCGCGATCTTCATGGTCACCAGCATGTCCCTCGCGTACCTGTCCTCCGCGGGTGATCGCGAGCTCAAGCAGTTCGAGAACACGCAGCAGAAGTAGCGCCGCGCCCGAGGCGGATCCCCTTGCCCGCGTTGTTGCAGAGACGCGATCTCGGCCTCGTTGCGCTCGTCAAGGTGATCGCGGCGGCGATCGTGATCGCCACGGGCTTTCGCGCCGTCAGCGACGACGACTTCGCGCGCGTCGTCATCGCGCAGGACTTCGCCCACGCCCCGAAGCTCGATCCGACCGGCACGAGCTGGCTCCCCTTCCCCTTCTGGATCACAGGCGCCGCCATGCTCGGCGCGGGACGTACGCTCCTCGTCGCGCGCGTCACCGCCTTCGTCCTTGGCGTCCTCTCGGCCGTGCTCGTCGCGCTCGCGGCCGAGCGCCTCGCGAATCGATCCACGCTTGGGGGCTTCGCGCCGACAAGCGGTGCTGCGCCCCCAAACCCCCGAATCGCCGCCCTCCTCGGCGCCGCCCTCGCCGCCGTTTTCCCCTGGAGCGCGCGCCTCGGCGTCGCCACCGTCCCCGAGCTCCCCACCGCGGCGCTCGCCCTCTTCGCGATGGCCTCGCTCGTGGGCCCGCGTGAGCCCCGGGCGCGCCTCTTCGGCGGCCTCGCGCTCCTCGGCGCCACCCTCTCGCGGTACGACGTCTGGCCCATCGCCGCCGCGTTTGCCGCCCTCACCGGCCTCGACGCCCTCCGTGATCGCGACCGATCCGGCAAGGACCGCGCCCTCTTCGTCCTCGCGGCGGCCCTCGCGCTCCTCGGCCCTCTGCTGTGGGTCCTCTGGAACCATTTCACCCGCGGCAGCGCCTTCGACTCCCTCGACCGCGTCGCCGCCTACCGCCGCGCCCTCGGCGGCGACGCCGACGCCCTTCTCTCGCGCCTCTTCGCCTACCCGCTCGCCATGGCTCGCCACGAGCCCGAGCTCTTCAGCGCGCTCGCCGTCCTCCTCGCCCTCGCCGCGCTCCCCTCGCTCCGCGCCGCAGCCCGCGAAACCCTCCGCCCGTACGCGCGCCCCCTCGCCCTTGCCCTCTTCCAGCTCGTCGCCCTCTCCGCGGCGCTCGTCAAGGACGGCGCCCCGACGCATCACCCCGAGCGTGCGGTCCTCGTTGGCCTCCTTCTCTGCGCCCTCGTCGTTGGCGACCTCGCGGCCACGCTGCTCCCTCGCGCGAGCCGGCAGGCCCGCCTCGGCGCGGCGACCGCTGCCGTCGCCCTCCTCGTCTTCAGCCTCGTCATCGTCCGCCGCTGGTTCCGCGGCGAAGACTTCGTCCCGCGCACGGACGAGGTCGCCATCGGCGACGCCGCGCGCGCGCTCGTCCCCCCTGGCGAACGTGTCCTCGTCGAGGTGCGCGATTATGGCCATTTCGCCATCACCGCGGCCCTCGGCCGCCCCGAGGACGTCGTCCTCGACCGCGACCTCGATCCTCGCAAACCCGCCTCTGCCTCCACCTTCGACGCCCCCGACGGCCTCCCGCGCCGCCTCGCCGAAGCACGCGCGCACTTCCTCCTCGGGCGCACGGCGAGCCCTGCCGCGGCCGTCCTTGGCCCGCCGCGCGCCGTCCACGGCTCGTTCGGGTTATGGGAGCACGGGAGCCGCTGATTAATGCAATCCCCCTTCGTGCACCCCTCCGCCTATGTCGACGAGCCTTCCTCCCTCGGCGAGGGCACGCGCATCTGGCATTTTTGCCACGTCATGCCGGGCGCTCGGATTGGCAAGCGTTGCGTGCTTGGCCAGGGCGTCTTCGTGGCGAGCGGCGTCGTCATCGGGGACGACGTGCGGATCCAGAACAACGTCTCCCTGTACGAGGGCACGATCGTCGAGGATTCAGTCTTTCTCGGCCCCTCCTGCGTCCTGACGAACGTCACGAACCCGCGCGCCGAAATCGATCGCCGGGGCCTCTACGAAACGACCGTGATCCGCCGCGGCGCCACGATTGGCGCGAATGCAACGATCATGTGTGGCACGACCATCGGGCGGCATGCGTTCGTCGGCGCCGGCGCGCTCGTCACGCGGGACGTCCCCGACTATGCGCTGATGACGGGCGTCCCGGCGCGACGCACGGGCACCATGAGTCGGCACGGGCAGAAGCTCGGGCGGCCTGGGCCTGACGGGATCATGGTTTGTCCCGAGAGTGGATATCGATATCGGATCGAGGAGGGGCTCGTCCGTTGCTTGGATCTTCCCGAGGATGCGCCGCTGCCGTCGGGCGGGCGCGACCTGGGCAAGCCTTACATCCGATCGCGCCCGGGTTGAGACGGACCGGCGGCTATTTCTTGCTGCCGCCGAGCCCCTTGCCGAGGCCCTTGAAGAAGTCGTCGACGACGTTCTGAAAGCCCTTCATGCCGGCGCCTGCGACGCAGCCCATGGCTTCGCCGCAGGTCTTGGCCCCGTCGACGCACTCGATCCCCTTGTCGACCGGCTCGTCGCCGGCGACCTTGCGCCACTGCTCGACCTCCTCGACACAGCGGTCGAGGTCGTCCTTCGTCCCGTTCTTTTCGCCGCACAGGTCGGCGATGCGCACGCAGGCAGCGCGCTCGGGCTTCTTCATGTAGGCGAACGCCGCCACGCCGGCGCCGCCGCAAACACCGAGAGCGAGAACGACCGCGAGAGTTTTGCTCATTTGGTTCTCCGGGAGAGCATCGACGTTTTGCGCACGGCCCTCGGTCACGTCAAGCGGACGGGGACCGATTTTCCTTGGGTTGCAACTTCCACCTCGGCAAAAAAAACTCTACCGCGACAGGACGATTTCAATTGGGCTCGAAGAACCCGAGGTAACGCAAATCCGCGCACTCCTGGGCGCCGGATCCGTTGCCGAGGACGTAGAAGGAGTTGTTCACCGGGACGGGGGCCTGCGCCGGCCCCGAGAAGGTGCCGCCCCCGGACACGATCAGCCTTTGTTCGGTCGCCGAGTGAATCGCCTCCACTTGGATCTCCTGATCCCGGGTCCACGCGAGCGCGGCGGATTCGAGGTTGACCTTGTCGATACGAAACACGATCTTTTTGTCCGAGAACCGAAAAAAGAGACGGTTATCGTTGTTGATGTTGAGCAAATCGTGCTCGTTCTCCGTGGTCTCGGCGGTGGCATAATTCGGCGCGAAACGGATCTTCACGTGGAAATAGCCGCCCGGCGCGACGATCGGCGGGGCGATGACGGAGAGTTTGTCGGCCTCCCGGACACGCTCCAGTGCCTGCGTCGTCGGGATGTAGCTCGATGGATACTTGACGCTGTTGTTGTTGTCCTTCGTCTCGAGCTGCGCACCATAGGCGAACACCGCCGTCGGCGTCTCGATCGGCGCAGGATCCCCGTCCCCATCGCCGCGGGTCTCCAGGAGGAAATAGCCGTCGTCCTCGCCGACCTCGTAACGCTTCCAGTTCGCGGCATCATCGATGACGTCGACCGTCCACCCGGAGTTTCCCGGCTCCATGACGAAATAGGCGTAGGGGCCGACATCACCCTGCCCACGAAACCATGCTGACCCGTATCCCTTGGGAAGCGTCGAATAGTTCGATTGCTGTTTTCCCGTGGAATCGAATCTCGTGGCGCTCATACCTCCCGCCGGATCCGGCTGCCCCGGCGTGATTGCCATCCCGACCGCCCCGACCGGAGTCGTCCAGCCCACCCCCATCCACGATTCTCCGTTCCAGATCCTGTTCTTCCGCTTGCTCTCCACGCTGAGCCCCCAGGCAGGCCCCACGTTTCTCGGACGTGCTGCGTTCGCAGGATAGGGGAGCTTCAGGCTGTGCGGACCCACCTGCGAGGTCCTATCGGCCGTCGGACATTCGATCTTGAGCCAGTCGCCTGGCAACGTGTAAATGGGTAAAGTGGCCGCAGGAGGCGTCGTCGCCGTCCATTCGCGGATCGCCACCGGCCCCCCGCCGCCCGAGCCGCCCGTTCCACCGACGCCGCCCGTTCCACCGACGCCGCCCACGCCGCCCATTCCACCGACGGCGACCCCGCCCATTCCACCCACGCCGCCCATCCCGCCGTCGCCACCCATCCCGCCGCCGCCCATCCCGCCCGGCCCCACGGTCGCGCCGCCGCCGTTCCCGCCCGAAGACGACGACGACGCTTGTCCCATCGGCGCCGACCCGAGCTGATCGAGGCTACACGCGCCGAGCCACGCGCCCGTCACGAGCGCAGCGATGCCAGAGATCCCAAGTGAAGCAAGGCCGCGACGCCCGCGGCGAGACGAACGTTCCATGATCAGGAATCCTCTGCGGAACACGACCCGGCGTCAACGAACGCGCGGCGCCATCTCGCGCCCCGACGCCCGATCGTTCTGCGATACACTCGGCTCCCTCCCGCGCGCCCCGATCACGAGCCTCGGATGCCTCCTACCTCCCGATCCAGCCCGCGCCGAGATCGCGGAAGCTCCGGCTCCGTTCGGCCCCTCGTCGCCCTCGTCGCCCTCACCGTCGCGAGCTCCGCCCTCGCGCTCGGCGGCGTCCACGTCCGCGTCGTCGCCCTCCTCGCGCCCTTCGCCTTCGCCGCCGCTGCCCTCGCGCTTCAACGCGAACAAGAGCGCAAGGGCTCGGTCTCGCTCGCCTTGCCCGCGCTCCTCGCGACCGCGCTCGCCGCCTACACGCTCCTGCAGGCCGTGCCCTTGCCGATGGCCCTGCTCGAGCGCCTCGCGCCGGGCAACGCCGACGTCTGGTCCCGCGCCCTCCTGCCCTTCGGTGAAGCCGGCCCGCGCTTCGCGAGCCTCTCGCTCGATCCCGGCGGCTCGATCGTCGAGGCCCTGAAGTGGTCCTCCTACGCCGCGATCTTCACCGCCTCGGCGGCCGTGTCCGCGCGCCGCGGCGCCGCCACCGGCATCACCCTCGTCTTCCTCTCGGCCCTCGCCGTTGCGCTCGTCACCGTCGTGCACGGCCTCGCAGGCCTGACGAAGGTCTACGGCTTTTACACGCCCTCGGTCGCGCTGCCTCCGTGGCACGTCGGACCGCTCATCAACGCGAACACCCTCGCCGGCTACCTGAACCTCGGCGCGCTCGCGGGCATGGGCCTCGCCCTCATGCACGATCCCGTCGCGCCGCGCTGGCTCGTCGCCGCGGGCGTCGCGTTCCTCGTCGCCGTCGACGTCACGTCGGCCTCGCGCGGCGGCGTGATCGCCTTGATCTTCGGCGTCCTCCTGCTCGCGCTCCTCCTGCGGATCCGCGCTGCGCGTCGCGGTGGCAGCGGCGACGCCGAACCCTCGCTCCGATGGCTCCTCGGCGCCGCGCTCCTCGGCGGCGCTGCGCTCGCGCTCCTCGGCGGCACGCGCGACACCTGGTTCGAGCTCTACGACAAGAACCTCGACAAACTCCAGATGGTGCGCTGGGCGCTGCCCGTCTTGCGCGAGCACCCGATCTTCGGCATCGGCCGCGGCGCCTTCGAAAGCGTCTTCCCTGCGTACCGCGCGAGCTCGGGCCACGTCGTCTTCGCGTACATCGAGAACTTCCCGGCGCAGTGGCTCGTCGAGTGGGGCGCGCCCGTCGCGCTCGCGTCGCTCGTCCTCTTCGCGTGGGCGCTCGCCCCCTCGCGCCTCGGCGCCTTGCGCAGCCGTCTTGCGGCGGCCGCATTCACGGGCGTCGTCGTGGTCCTCCTCCAGAACCTCGCCGACCTCTCGCTGGAAATCCCGGCCGTCTGCTTCGCCCTCGCCACGGTGCTCGGCTCGTTGTGGGGAGATCGCGCGCGCTCGCGCCCCTCGCGTGGCCTCGCCGCGAAGGCCCCGAACAAGCTCACGCGCCTCGCGCCGGCGATCGCGCTCTTCGTGGGCCTCGCGCTCGCGGCCGCTTCCTTCCGGCTCGGACATCCAGACGTCGGCGCCGAGCGCGACGTGATCCGGACGATGTATGAAGCGACGAACCCCGCGGATCCTGCCGCGCACGACGCGCTCGAAGGCGCGCTCCGCGCGGCGATGCGCCGCCACCCGGCCGAGCCGTATTTCCCGCTCATCGGCGCGCTCGCGGCCTACCAGGGCAAACGCGAGAGCGCGCTCCCGTGGCTCCAGCGCACCCTCGAACGAGGCCACGTGAACGGCCGCGCGCACCTCTTGCTCGCGCAGGTCCTCGCCAGCCGCGGCGCGCGCCGCCAGGCCTTGCTCGAGCTGCGGATCGCCGTCACGCAAGACAGCTCGCTCGTGGGCCCCGCGGGCGTGTTCGCGGTCCGGCTCTCGAAGGACGAAGGCGAATTGAGCGGCGCCGTCCCCGAAGGCAAAGCGGGCACGCCCATGCTCGACGAGCTCGCGGTGCAGGCGCGGAACGCTGGCAACGCCACGCTCAGCGCGCGCCTCGATGCCGAAGCGATCACGCGAAATCCCGGCGCCCACGGCCCGCGCGTGCGCGCCGCGGACGCCCTGCTCGACGCGCTCGTGAAGGGCACGTGTGACGATCGCGCTCGCTGCATGCGAGAGATCGAGGCGCACGCGGCCGCGCTCGAATCCGCGTTCCCCGGGGACTTCATGGCCGATCGGATCCGCGCGCGCTCCCTCGTCACCGAGGGCAAAAGCGAGGACGCCGAGGCCCGGCTCGCGGCGCGATGCCCGCTCGTCAAGGAGCGCGCCGCCTGCTTGCGCGCGCGCGTCGAGATCGCCTCCCAGGTCCCCGGCGTCGCGCGCATCGACGCGGCCAGCAAAGACCTCCTCGCCGCGACCTGCCTCTCGGCCTCCGCCTGCGCCGAGGCAGCCGCCTTCCTCGCGCGCCTCCGCGAGACCCGCGGCGACGCCGGCGCCGCGCTCACGCTCTACGACCGCGCGGCCCGCGAAGAACCGACCGAGGCCCGGTGGCTCGCGCTCGCGGACGCTGCGAGTCGCGGAGGCGCACACGCGCAGGCCGTGATGGCGCTCGAACGCGCGGCGCAGAAGCGGGGAATGACGGAGGAGTTGAGGAAACGGATCGCGGAGGAGCGGGCGCGGGCGATGGGGGGAAAGTAGCGAGGGAGCTGCTGCGGCTACGGCGGCTGATGATCAGCGCCCATTGTTCGCGACGAGCAGGGCAGCGAGGTCTGCCGCGGAGAGATCAAGGGCCATGTCCGTAAGCCGGGTGGCGCCCTCCTTGCGGAGCTGCGTGGCGAGGTTCTCACGCTCGTCGCTGGTCAACGGCCGGGCGAGCCGTCGCTCGAACAGTCGCAAAACTGGCTCTAGGCTTCCTTCCGCGCGCCCTTCCTCGCGACCTTGCTGCACGTACTTGCGGGCAAATTCGCTCTGGTACTCGTAGTTCGGAATGCTCATGAGCTTCTCCAGGGCTGTCCGGGCAGCTTCGCCCAGCGAAAATAGCACGAGATCCGCGTAGAGTTTCGCTCGCTCCGCATCCAGCCCCGCCCCCGCTGCCAGCGCCGCCACCGCGATGGAAATCCCTCCCTCCGTTCGTCCGTGCGCGAGCGCCGAGAGGACCGACAGTTCCGGCCTTTCCTTGGCTTCGTCGATGTCCTTCACCACGGGCACCCCCTCCGGCCCCAGGACCAGAGGCGTGATCGAAGCCTGTCCGGGGCCGAGCACGATCGGCTGCGAAAGACGCGCCGCGAGCGCTCCGTCGGGCGTGACGACCAGCAAGCACGCCGGGCACCGGTAACGCGCACGCGCACCGGCGACGTACGCAGGCCAGGCAAAGGGCTTGTCCGCATCCCACGGGAGCTGCGCTTCGACGATGATGACCAGGACAGGTTGATCGTCGAGGAGCAAGACGAGGAGATCGGCGCGAAGCTCGCGCGGGATGATGTTCGTCAGATCCGCCGAGGCAATCCGCGCCTCCGTGAACGGCGGCAACGGGATGTGCAGGGCCTCGTGAAGGAGCTCCGCCGCCAGGACCGGACGGTTGCGGAAAAGCTCGATGATCGCCTCGTGCAAGAGGGAAGGCACGAGAGCGCTCTACTGCGAGAGCACGGGGGGGACAAGGGATAGGTTCGTCGGGGAACGAATCGGTTTTACCGGAACCATGCTGCTGCTGCCGCCGCTGCCGGTTCCGCTTCCGCCTCCCCCCGCTCCCGCGCGCAATCTGCTCAGTTGTTCGCGATGGTGTCGTCGATCCAATCCTTCTCCGCATCCCGAATCCGCCAAGAAACCTGCGCGCATTCCTTCCTCGCAAGCGTCTTTCGAGCGGTTTTACCGCGAATGCCGCCCCTTCGTCCGCTCCACCCTTCTCCAGCGCGGCGTCCCGGAGCGGGAGGTGGACGACCTCGTGCAGGAGGTCTTCATCATTGCCTGGCGTGACGGGTCTCCCCTCCCCCCGAGGCGGCGCGTGCGCTACCTATGGCCGACCTACAACTTCACGTGCGAATACAACTTTACCGTGGTGGGACCGGCGTTTCTCTCCGGCGTAAGCAATTGCGCCGGCAACAAGCAGATGATGACCGCAGACCGCACCTGTCCCTGACGACCTCGAGCGCGCCGCTCGGGGTAAAGCGTCCGGTCAAAAGCAGCGCCCGCTCTTCAGGGCGGCAGACTGGCGATGGCGTAAGGCGAGCAGACCAAGGCCAAGCAAACCGAGGAGCGTGCCAGGGCTCCCGCTCGGAGTTCCAGGTGCGGCGCGGCAATCGCAGCCGCCCTCCTCGGCGATTGGGCCGCCGCCGCTCCCGCCGCTGCCGTCACCGCCGCTCCCGCTGCCGCTTCCGCTCCCGCTGCCGCTTCCGCTTCCGCTGCCGCTTCCGCTTCCGCTGCCGCTTCCGCTGCCGCTTCCGCTCCCGCTGCCGCTTCCGCTGCCGCTTCCGCTTCCGCTGCCGCTTCCGCTTCCGCTGCCGCTTCCGCTCCCGCTTCCGCTGCTGCTTCCGCTGCTGCTTCCGCCGCCGCCGCCGCTCCCGCCGCCGCCGCCGCTCCCGCCGGTCCCCGACTCGCACGCGCCGCTCATGCAAACGCCTCCCTGGCACGGCGTTCCGTCGGACGCCTGCGCATCCGCGGGGCAGCCATCCAGAGCTCCGTCGCACGTCTCCGCCACATCGCACGCTCCGGCCGACGCGCGGCATTCCGTGCCCGGCGCGGTTTTGGCATCCGCCGGGCAATCGGCCAGAGCTCCGTCGCACACCTCGGCCACATCGCACATGCCGGCCGGAGCGCGACATGGGATGCCGAAGGGCTTCTTGACATCGAACGGACAATGGATCGTGAGGCCGTCGCACGTCTCCGGCACGTCACAGGCACCCGCCGCAGCGCGGCACTCGGCGCCGAAAAACTTTATGCCATCGGACGGGCAACCTTTGAAAATGCCGGTGCATGTCTCCGCGGTGTCACATGCGCCCGCCGAAGCGCGGCATTCCGTGCCGAATGGCTTTACACCGTCGATCGGGCAATTTTTCGCCGTGCCGTCGCACGTCTCCGCCCTGTCGCATACGTCCGTCGAAGCGCGGCATTCCGTGCCCGCAGCGAGCGCCGCGCAGACCCCGTCCACGGCCGCGCCCATCATGACGCTGCACGCCTGACAATCGCTCGGAGACCCGCCGCCGCAGGCGTCGTCGCAGCACACGCCGTCGACGCAGATGCCGCTCGCGCAATACAGCCCGGCCGCGCAGGCCTCGCCGTTGCTCTTGAGCTCGCCGAAGAAAAACACGTACGCCGCGCCGGAGGCGTCGCCCTGGTCGTCGTCCGCGAGCGCCCCCACGAGCGCCGTATTCTCGGAGAGGGCGACGTCACGGCCGAAGAAGTTGTTCGCCGCCCCGTCGCTGGGCAGGAGCTTGGAATGCTGCGTCCAGACCGCGCCGCTCCGCATGAACACATACGCCGAGCCGTCGAGCAGAGCGTCGCCTCCCCCCACGAGCGCCATGTCCCCCGAGAGCGCGACGGCTCTGCCGAAGCCATCGTACGCCGCCCCGTCGCTGGGCAGGAACTTGCTCTGCTGCATCCAGATTGCGCCACTCCGCACGAACACGTAGGCCGAGCCGGAGTTGGTCCCCTGGTCGTCGTTGCCCTGCGCCCCCACGAGCGCCGTGTCGCCCGCGAGCGCGACCGATATGCCGAACAAGTCGTTTGCCGCGCCGTCGCTGGGCAGGAGCTTGCTCTGCTGCATCCAGGCCGCGCCGCTCCGCACGAACACGTACGCCGAGCCGGAGGAGTTCCCCTGGTCGTTGCTGCCGTACGCCCCTACGAGCGCCGTGTCGCCCGAGAGCGCGACCGATATGCTGAAGGCGTCGTCTGCCGCTCCGTCGCTGGGCAGGAGCTTGGCCTGCTGCGCCCAGACCGCGCCGCTCCGCACGAACACATACGCCGAGCCGGAGCCGGTCCCCTGGTCGTCGTCACTCTCCGCCCCCACGAGCGCCGTGTCGCCCGAGAGCGCGACCGAGCTGCCGAAGAAGTCGCCTGCCGCGCCGTCGCTGGGCAGGAGCTTGGCCTGCTGCGTCCAGACCGCGCCGCTCCGCACGAACACATACGCCGAGCCGGAGGAGAGCCCCTGGTCGCTGTCGCCCCCCGCCCCCACGAGCGCCGTGTCGCCCGAGAGCGCGACGGAAAACCCAAACGCGTCGTTCGCCGCGCCGTCGCTGGGCAGGAGCTTGGCCTGCTGCGTCCAGACCTCGCCGCTCCGCACGAACACATACGCCGAGCCGGAGCCGGTCCCCTGGTCGTCGTCGCCCCGTGCCCCCACGAGCGCCGTGTCGCCCGAGAGCGCGACCGCGATGCCGAAGTAGTGTTCCGCCGCGCCGTCGCTGGGCAGGAGCTTGGCATGCTGCGTCCAGACCAACGGATCGATCGCGATGGGGTACAGAGCCCCTTCGTCCTCGACGTGGATCGCCGCTCGCCCCGCCTCCACCGAGAGCCACGCCGCGAGGCTCTTCCCCTGCGCGTCCTTCACCCACAGATCGGTATAGGCGAGCGCCTTCCGACCCTCGGCGTCCACGAACCGGAGCGCCTCCCCACGGCCGTCGCCGTCCTCGTCCTCGAGCTCGGCGTCGAGCTCTCCGCCGAACGCGAGCGCGATCACCTTCGGCCCCGCGCAGCTCGGTGGCTCGTCGAGCACGAATCCCTGCTCCAGACCCAGCGGGCCATTGAGGTACCATTCCTCGATCCGCTCGCGCCGATACCGAACCCGGTTGCCCGCCGCCTCGGGCTCCACCTCCGGCAACGGCGACAGCGCCCCCTCGCAGCCCAGGGCCGCCGCGCGCATGGACAGAGACCCTTCGCGCGACGAGACCAAAACCCCCGACGGGCCCAGCGTCGCCGAGAACCGCTGGGCGTCATTCTCGGCGCGGAGGAGCCCCCGTCCGAGGTCCACAGCGGTATACGGCTCGGGCGCCGCTTGCTGCACCGCCTCGATGTAGGCGGCACGCAGCGCAGGCGGCAGGGACGCCGAGGATTCGGTCGCGGAAGACGGCGCCGGCGCCGCGCCCTCCGTCTTCGGTGGCGCGCTGTCGGCGCCGCAAGCGAAGAGCCAGGTCATGAGGGCGAAAACGAAGCCGCGACGCCGCCAGCCCCCGCGCTTCCGCTCCGTGTCCTTCCTCATCGCAAGCCCTTCCTCGGGATTGTTTCCAAAGCTCATCAGGACCAGGGAAGTATCACGACTCGCGGAGCACCGGAATCATGCGGATGGCGCGGCGAGGGCTTGGGCGGCAGTGGCAGAGCTCGCGAAGCTCGACGGGATGGGGCAATCTCCCCCTCCCCAGCTCCCCTCTCCGCAGCCTGGCCTCAGGCCTCGTTTGCGCTCACGATTCCCGACATGGCCGACCTCTTCTATACGCCATCCGGCGTCCGGCTCCGTCGTCACTCCCTCCGCCCCGGCGACCTGAACTGGCTGCTCCTGCCGGGAGGACCCGGCATCGGCTCGGAAAGCCTCGAAGGGCTGGCCGGCATCCTGGATGTGCCGGGGGCCATCTGGCTCGTCGATCTGCCGGGAGACGGCTCGAACCGCAACCCTCCAGGCAGCCCGAAGGCTCCTTTTGATGTCTGGCCCCAGGTCGTCGTCGAAGCGGCCAGGGCGCTCCCGCGCGTCGTCTTCGCCGGACATTCGACCGGCGGCATGTATCTGCTTTCGACGCCCGAGCTCGGGCCGCACCTCGAAGCCTTGGCGCTCCTGGACACCGCTCCGGACGCCCTCTGGCATCCTCGTTTCGTGGAAATGACCCGGGCGCATCCGTTGCCCGATGTCGAGGCGGCCACAGCGCTTTATGAAGCGGACCCGCGCGACGAGAACATCGCCGCGGTTGCGGTGGCGTCCGCGGAATGGAACTTCACCCCGGCCGGGCTTTCGGCGGGACGCGAGCTCCTCGCGAGAATGCCTTACAACAGCGCGGCGGTCGCGTGGTCGGAGGCCCATTTCGACCACGTCTACCAGGCCCGGTGGTGGCCCACGCGAATGCCGGTCCTTCGATTGGCTGGCTCGGACGATCGGATCGTCTGGCAAGGCGGCTGGCACGAGCCGAGGTTCCAGACGCCCAACGTCATCGAGCGCGTCATCGCGGGCGCTGGGCACTTCCCCTGGATCGAGAATCCCCAGGATGTGCGCGCGGCCTTCGCCGAACTCGCGCTCCGCATTCCCTGAGCGTCCGCCATGGGACCTTGGTCCCATGGGTGAGCACGCGTGTAGGGCTTTGGTCCCATCACGCCCGCGGCGACGTCGACAAGGACGACATCGCGGCCGCCAACGCGCGGCTCACCGGCCCCGCAAGGCAACCAGAGAGCCGCAGCAGCCATCTCCTCGGGCTTGCCCATGCGCCCGATCGGCTCCTGCGCGATGCATTCGCTTCGCCGCCGACCGAACATCGTCCAGCATCATTGGTTTCGGATCTGGTACCGCAGCCAGACGACGCCCCCCTCCAGCGCCTCGCTGCTCATCAGCTCGATGCTCTGCACGCGCGCACGCTGCCCCTCCTCCTCGCGTGCGGGGGCAACTTGACGATGCTGCTCAGCATCGGCTTCGTGGGCTGCTCGGGCGCCTGCCCCTTCGGGGCGTATGCACCTCTTGCGGTGCGATAGAAATCGAAGAACTCGCGCTGAACAGGGTCCGTGGTTTCGTCGAGCTGGTTGACAGTGCCGGGGATGTACTGGGGCTCGCCGCCCCGAAACTCGACGAAACGTTGGTCCGTCGCCTTCTTGATGAGCGCTTTGCGCTGCTCGAGGCTCACGGAATGCCGCAGGCCGTTGCGCGCCGCGGCGCCCATGTCGTAGCAAGCAACGTCGGTGGGTCGCGGGGGACAGCTTGATGGTCTTCATGGTCTTCGTCGTCGTTGGCGTGTCGGCCATGACCTCGTCTCCCCAGCTCTACACCTGCGACGCGGCCCCCAAGCTCGCATTGTCGATGACGAAGCGATACTTCACGTCGCTCTTCTGCATTCGCGCATAGGCTTCTTCGATTTGCTGAACGCGAATCAACTCGATGTCCGCGACGATTCCCTTCTCCGCGCAGTAGTCGAGCATCTCCTGTGTCTCGGCGATGCCGCCGATCATCGAGCCAGCGATCGTCCTGCGCTTGGAGACGAGGTGGAAGACGCTGGGCGACGGGTGGGCATGCTCCGGAACGCCCACGAGCACCAAGGCGCTGTTCCGCTTGAGCAGGCGCGTGAAGGCGTCGAGGTCGTGGCTCGTCGCGACCGTGTTCAGGATCAGGTCGAAGCTCTCCACGTGCGCGTCCATCTCGCTCGTGTTGCGCGACACGACGACCTCGTCGGCGCCGAGCGCCACGGCGGCTCTCCGCTTGGACTCCGACGTCGTGAACGCGACGGTGTGGGCGCCCATCGCGTGCGCCAGCTTGATGCCCATGTGGCCGAGCCCGCCGATGCCGACGACCCCCACCTTCTTGCCGGGCCCAGCGTTCCAGTGCCTGAGCGGAGAGTAGGTGGTGATGCCGGCGCAGAGCAGCGGAGCGACGGCCGCGAGTTGCTCCTCGTGGTGACGGATCTGGAGGACGTACTTGTCCTTGACGACGATCCGCTGGGCGTAGCCGCCGAGCGTGTGTCCGGGCGCATCGGGCGTCGCGAAATTGTACGTGCCGGTCATGCCCGCCTCGCAATACTGCTCCAGGTCGGCCGCACAGGCCGAGCACTGGCCGCAGCTATCGACGATGCAGCCGACGCCCACCCGATCGCCGATCTTGAAGCCGGTCACGTGCGCGCCGACGGCGGACACGCGCCCCACGATCTCGTGGCCTGGCACGCTGATCGGCGACCAGCGGTTCGAGCCATCGCGTCCGAGCGAACCTCCCATCTCGTCCACGCGAACCCCTCTCGCGCCCTCGCCCTCCCCGTTCGCGTCCGAGCCCTCTCCATTCGCGCCCTCGCGAACCCCCCATCACGTTCGCGCCCTCTCCGTTCGCGCCCCAGCGAACCCCCATCGCGCCCTCGCCCTCCTCGTTCGCGTCCGAGCGAACCTCCTCTTTCGTCCACGCGAACCCCTCTCGCGCCCTCGCCCTCCCCGTTCGCGTCCGAGCGAACCTCCTCTTTCGTCCACGCGAACCCCTCTCGCGCCCTCGCCCTCCCCGTTCGCGTCCGAGCGAACCTCCTCTCTCGTTCTCACCCTCTGCGTGGCCGCCCACAGAGCAAGATTCCGCCGCCAATAAAAGCATCGAGCTTCTGTTTCTCTTCCTGCCCGTCCCCCAACTCGTCCCGCTCCTTCCCTGAGGGTGCGGGCCATGGAGGTTTTCGTGAACGACATCATTGCTCCGTATATGGGCCCCAGCATCATCGACGTTTCCAAGGTTCGCCCGAAGCTCGTGGATCTCACCAATGGCACGCTCACGGGCGCGCAGCGTGAGAAGCCCGGTTTCCTGGGTGTCTTCGACGAACTTTCGAAGGCCATCCCGCAGTACGGCGAGACCCTCGGCATGCACCCCGGCATCTGGCTGAACATCGTCGACAAGACGGCCACGCTCGACGAGATCCGCGCGCTCAAGAAAGATGTCCTCAAGCTCGCGGAGGTCCTCGAGGAGAGCGAGCTCTACTACGAGGACGCACGCGAAGCCGACATCAGCCGCATCGGCCAATTCGTCGACGCCACCGCCCGGCACGGCGACCCGTCCGTGCAAGCGGCCTTCAACAAGACCCTGGAGTACCGCTCCCAGTACGCCAAGAAGGCCGCCGACAAGCGCCGCAAGAACAAGCAAGCGCGCGCCGAGACAGACGCCGCTCGTCCCACGGAAGCCAAGGACCCGAACCCCACCTGAGCGCCCCGCGGACCCCGCCGCCGCCGCCTCAGCAGCGGCGGCAGCGCCAGCGCCAGCAGACGCAGGCGACCCTGGATCCCTCGGATCCCGCCCTCTGAACGTCTCCCGCCTCTCCCGCAACCTGTTCGTACAGACTCTCCACGCGACCAACCTTCCCCTGGCGCAGGGGGTCGGTTAGAGTTCCCATACGGCGAGGAAGATGCGTATCCACAGCTTCTCGTTCCAGGATCGCTCGACGGGCTGGCAGCTCGAGGAGACGACGTTCGACCCGTTCAACCTGTTGGTTGGTGTCTCGGGTGTTGGAAAAACGAAAATCCTGCGTGCACTCGAGCAGGTGCGGAGTGCGATTCAGCCGAGCGCACCAGGCTTGCCGAGCGATGTCGAGTGGACGATGCGCTTCGAGCACGAAGGGCATCGGTATCGCTGGCATGCGGTGTTCGTCGAGCCCGCTCAGGGAGATGTGGAGGACGAACAACCTCGGCGGATGAACCGCATGGGTCGGGGGCATGGCCCAGGTGCTCATTTCCAGCGGGAGGAGGTGGACCTCGACGATGTCGAGCTCGTGCGGCAAGACGGTGGCGTATTTCGTTTCAAGGGGGCGGATTTGCCGAAGCTCAACCCGTCCGAGTCCGCCTTGGCGCTGCTTTCCGGCGAAGCCGAGGTGGCGCGGGCTGCCACGGGGCTGAAGAGCGTCACGGACCACCGGGCCCTGGGTTCTCTGGACGTCTTTGCGGGCACTTCCAGCACGGATGCGCGTGTTTTCAGCGGTCTTCGGCGGGGCTCGATGAGTCTCCCTGCAATCCAGCAGAGCCCCTATTCCGACATCATGCTGCGAACGTACATGTTGCAGGAGGCTCTTCCGGAGCAGTGGCGAGACGTCCGGGAGACGTTCGCGTCGATCTTTCCGACGGTGGAGGATTTGCGGATTGCTCGTTTCGACCGATCGGTCGGAGGGAGGGTATCCGCGCAATTCATCCTCCTGCTCCGTGAGCGCGGCGCGAGCGACTGGATCGTCGGAGCAGACGTGTCGGGGGGGATGCGCCGTGTGCTCGCGACGATCCTCGGACTGCGCCTCACGCCGCCCGGGTCGGTGATACTCATTGACGAATTCGAGAACAGCCTCGGCAAGAACTGCCTCCCGGCGCTGGTGGATTTGATTCTCGAGTCTGCGCCGCAAATGCAATTCATCATCACGAGCCATCACCCGTACGTCATCAACAACATCCCCATTTCAGAGTGGAAACTCGTTCAACGCCGCGGCAGTGCCGTACGTGTGCGGAGCGCGCGTGACGTGCCGGCGCTCCAACGCGCGTCTCATTTTGATGCATTCGATCGGTTGCTGAATTTGCCCGAGTTCGACGAAGGTATCACGTGAACTTGTACTTCTTGGTCGAGGGGAGGCACACCGAGCGCAGGGTGTACGAGGCATGGATCCGCCATACGTTCCCCGACATGCGATCCGTGCGAGATCTCGCCGATGTGGAATCGAACTGTTACTGCATCTTTTCGGGGTACGGGAACCCGTCGTATTTGAAGCGCATCGAAAGCGCGCTACGGGACATATGCGATCGTCCCGTGATCGATCATTTCTTCGTGTGCAGCGATTCGGAGGAGATGCGCTACGAAGACGCGTTCGATCTCACACGGGGTGTCCTCGACGACGCCGCGCGCGCTTGCTCGCTGGTCGAAAAAGCCCCGAACATCGGATTGCACGTCGTCGTGCAACATTGCTGCATCGAGACGTGGTTTCTGGGGCACGGGAGGATGTTGCGTCGAAACCCCACCTCCCCGGAACTCGTGGAGATGAAGCGGTTTTACGATGTGAGCAACAGCGATCCGGAGATCATGGGCAAGCCGGACGGGTACACCACGAAAGCCAGTTTTCATGGAAAGTACTTGAAGGAGATGCTCCTCGAGCATGGGATGAGGTACTCGAAGGAGCACCCCGGCGTCGTCGTCAGGAAAGATTATCTGGACGCATTGCGCCAGCGATGTGCCTCGACCGGGCACTTGCAGAGCCTCTCCGCTTTGCTCACGACGTGGGATGCCTTGCGATAAGGGCATCCCATAGCAAGTTGCCCTTGACAGCGTCGCTGGCGTTGGTGCCCGCCCAGCGCCGCAAGAACAAGCAGGCGCGCGCTGAGAAAGACGCCGAGCGCGCCACGGAAGCCAAGCCCCCGAACCCCACCTGAACGAACCGCTGAAGCCGCAGCGGCAGCGGCAGCAGCAGCCCCCGCCCCCGCGCAGTGCGCCCGCTGCCGGCTCCCCCCACCTCTCCCGCCCCGCCCCCTGAACGTCTCCTGCCTCTCCCGCAACCAAGCCTTTCATGAGCCCGCGCTCGTCTTGGCGCCCCCCACCCCCGATGCTACGGTCCGCCTCCCGGGTCGCCGGATGAACCGTACACCCGCATGAAACGCGCGCTCATCACCGGCATCACGGGCCAGGACGGCTCGTACCTCGCGGAGCTGCTCCTCGGCAAAGGCTACGAGGTCCACGGCATCATCCGGCGCTCCTCCTCCTTCAACACCGAGCGCATCGACCACCTCTACCGCGACCCCCACGAGCGCGGCGTCCGCCTCTTCTTGCATCACGGCGACCTCAACGACGCCTCCTCGCTCCAGTCGATCCTCGCCGAGGTCCAGCCGGACGAGATCTACAACCTCGGCGCGCAGAGCCACGTCCGCGTCTCCTTCGACATCCCCGAGTACACCGGCGAGGTCACCGCGCTCGGCGCCATTCGCCTCCTCGAAGCCATGCGCAAGATGCGCGTCGCGGCGCGCTTCTACCAGGCGAGCTCGAGCGAGCTTTACGGCAAGGTCGCCGAGATCCCGCAGCGCGAGACCACGCCCTTCCACCCGCGCAGCCCGTACGCCGCGGCCAAGGCGTATGCCTTTTACGTCGCGCAGAACTACCGCGAGGCGTATGGCATGCACGTCTCGAACGGCATCCTCTTCAACCACGAGAGCGAGCGCCGCGGCGAGACCTTCGTCACCCGCAAGATCACCCGCGCCGTCGGCCGCATCAAACAGGGCCTCCAGCGCGAGCTCTGGCTCGGCAACCTGGACGCCCGCCGCGATTGGGGCCACGCCGAGGATTACGTCGAGGCCATGTGGCGCATGCTCCAGCAGGAGCAGGCCGACGATTACGTCATCGGTATGGGCGAGACGCACGCGGTGCGCGAGTTTCTGGAGCTCGCGTTTCGCCATGCGGGCCTCGATTGGCAGGAGTACGTGCGCATCGATCCCAAGTATTTCCGGCCGGCCGAGGTCGACGTCTTGCTCGCGGACCCGACGAAGGCGCGGGAAAAGCTCGGGTGGACGCCGAAGGTCACGTTCCCGGAGCTCGTGCGGCGCATGGTGGATTCGGACGTCGAGCTCGCGGCGCGGGAAAAGCGGGCGCGGGGATGAACGGCTCGTTCGGGTACGTCAGCGGCAGGCCGGGCTCCCCGATCGACGAGGCCCGGTTCTCCCCGAATGCCGTGACGTCCGCGGACGGCCGTTTCACGCTCGTTTTTGAAGGCGACCGCGAAACCCCCGAAGGCGTCCTCGCCGCGTATGCCGCCCGCGGCAAGCGCGCGATCGAAGAACTTCGGGGCGGGTTTGCGCTCGGTCTCTGGGACGCGACCGAGCGCACGCTCCTGCTCGCGCGGGATCCGATCGGCATCAAATCCCTCTATTTCGCGACGGCCCACGGAAAGCTCGCGTTCGCCTCCGAGGTGTGGACCCTCGCCGCGCAGGGTTTTGCCGAGAAACGTTTGTCCCGCCGCGCGGTCGCGAGCTTCCTCGCCACGGGCGCCGTCGCCGAACCCGACACGATCCTCGAAGGTGTCTCGCCCCTCCCGCCCGCCACGATTCTCACGTACCGCGAGGGCCATACGCGCAGCGCGACGTACTGGAAGCTCCCGAGCGAGCCCGGCACGACACACGCCGCAGCGCCGCTCGAAGCCGCGCTCGCCGAGACCCTGTCTACTCCGGCGACCCCGCCCCTCGCCCCCGACGAGCGCGAGATCACGGAGGCCATCGAGGCGCTCGATCAACCTTCCACGTCGTTCCCCCAGGCCTTCCGCGCCGCGAAATCTGCGGGCGAGGCGGCCTTTTCGGGCCTCGGCCGGAGCGCGCTTTTCCCCGCGGCGAGCCGCCTCCTTCATTTCGGAGCGCTCTTCGCGAGGGACCGGTCCGTCGAGCGCGCCTACGCCGGGCTCCGCTGCAAGGAAATGACGGACGCGCTCGCCGCGGCCTCCTTTCGCGACGGTGCAATCGCCACGCACCCGAGCCTGCTCCACCTCGAAGGCTACACGCTCCTGCCGGTCAGGATCCCCGAGGAGCTCGAGCCCTCCCTTGCGCGGCGGAAAATCCGCCTCGATCGCGCGCTCGCTGTGCTCGACCTCGCGAACGACCTCCACGGCACGGCCCTGCGCGACGCCGACCTCGCGTGCCGCCGCCATGGCCTTCTGCTCCGCGCCCCGCTTCTCGATCGTGCCGTCGTGGAGCATGCCCTCGGCCTCCCGCTCCGCGGCGCGCTCCGCCATACCCGCGCTCGCTCGGCGCCCGCGCCTCCGCTCGCCGCGTGGCTCCGGGGCCCCCTCCGCGCCTGGGCTGAACGAACGCTCCTCGACGAGGCCCGGCGCTACGCTCCGTTCCTCGACGCGCACGTCCTCGCCGTTTTCTGGCGCGGCCTCTTCGACGACAAAGGCACGTACGCCGCGCCCAACGTCTTCGCCTGGGCCACGCTCATCGCCTATCTGAAAAGCCATGACGCAACGATCTGACGGAGGACTCTGCTGACATGGGACTCGGCGCTGCACGCAAGACCGCGCTCGTCACGGGCGCCGCGGGTTTCCTCGGATCCCACCTCGTCGATCGCTTGCTCGACGAGGGCTACGAGGTCGTCGGCATCGACAACCTCATGACCGGCGACCTCGGCAACCTCGAGCGCGCCGGCCGCGACCCGCATTTCCACTTCCAGATGGGCGACGTCCGCCAGTCGATTCACGTCTACGCCGAGCTCGTCTTCAACTTCGCCTGCCCCGCCTCGCCCGTCCATTACCAGAGCGACCCGCACGCCACGCTCACCACGAGCGTCCTCGGCGCCCTCCGCCTCGTCGAAATGGCCCGCGGCCGCCGCTGCACGATCGTCCACGCCTCGACCTCCGAGGTTTACGGCGACCCCACGGTCCACCCGCAGCCCGAGAGCTACTGGGGCAACGTCAATCCCATCGGCGAGCGCTCCTGCTACGACGAAGGAAAACGTTGCGCCGAGACCCTCCTCAACGACGCCCGCCGCGCCTGGGGCGTCGACGTCCGCATCGCGCGTATCTTCAACACCTATGGCCCGCGCATGGCCTTCGACGACGGCCGCGTCGTCTCGAATTTCATCGTCCAGGCGCTCCGCGAGAAACCCCTCACCCTCTTCGGCGACGGCAAACAGACCCGCTCCTTCTGCTTCGTGAAGGACCTCATCGAAGGCATCGTCGCCCTCGCCCGCCCCGAGCCCATCGAGGGCCCCGTGAACCTCGGCAACCCCGAGGAGTTCACCATTCGTGAGCTCGCCGAAGAGGTCCTCCGGCTCCTCGGCTCGGACCTCGAAATCATCCACGCGCCCTTGCCCGCCGACGACCCGCGCCAGCGCAAGCCCGACATCACCCGCGCCCGCGAGCTGCTCGGCTTCTCGCCGCGGATTGGCCTCCGCGACGGGCTCCGCGCCACCGTCGTCGATTTCCAGGCCCGGCTCGCCGAGCGCAGCCCGAAAGGACGATAGGCTCGCCATGGTCCGAATCGCGATCCTCGCAACGCACCCGATCCAGTACCAGGCGCCGCTCTATCGCGCGCTCGCCGCCCGTGACGACGTCGCCATCAAGCTCTTCTTCTGCTGGGACTTCGGCGTCAAGGAGACCCGCGACCCCGGCTTCGGCCAGACCATCCGCTGGGACGTCCCCCTCCTCGAAGGTTACGACCACGAATTCGTGCCGAACGTCTCGAAGCGCCCCGGCACGGACCATTTCTTCGGCCTCGTCAACCCCGGCGCCTTCGCGCGCATGTCCGCGTTCCGCCCCGACGTCATCCTCGTCCACGGCTACGCCCATTTCACCGAGCACGAGGTCATGGCGCGGGCCCACCAGAAGGGCATCCCCGTCCTGCTCCGCGGCGAATCGAACCTGCTCGCCAAACGCCCGCCGCACGTCGCCCTCGCCAAGCGCCTCGGCCTCCCCCCGATCTTCCGCCGCCTCGGCGGCGCCCTCGCGATCGGCGCCCTCTCCGCGCACTACTTCGAGCATTACGGCGTCCCGAAAGAGCGCGTCTTCCTCGCGCCCTACACCGTCGACAACTCGTTCTTCCAATCCCAGGCCGATAACGTCCGCGAAGAGGCCCGCGCCTTCCGCCGGGAGCTCGGCATTCCCGCGGACGACCTCGTCGTCACTTACGCCGCCAAGCTCATCCCCGTGAAGGGCTGCGCCGATCTGATCCGCGCCTTCGCCGCGCGCCCGCGCCCCGGCGCCCACCTCGTCCTCGTCGGCGACGGCCCGCTCCGCGGCGAGCTCGAATCGCTCGCCAAATCCCTCTCCGCGCGGGTCCATTTCGTCGGCTTCGTCAACCAGAAGCGCATGCCGGCCGCGTATGCCCTCGGCGACGTCTTCGTCTTGCCCTCGCGCTTCGAGCCCTGGGGCCTCGCCGTCAACGAGGCCATGAACCTCGGCCTGCCCATCATCGCCTCCGATCAGGTCGGCGCCGTCCCCGACCTCGTCGGCCCCGACAATGGCTGGGTCTTCCCCGCCGGCAGCGTCCCTGCGCTGACGCGTGTCCTCGACGAGGCCCTCGCGCAACACGACGGTCGCGCCTCGCGTGGAAAAGCCTCCCTGCGCCGCATCGCGGACTGGGACATCCCGCACACCGCCGAAGGCTTCGTCCGCGCGGCCCGCGCCGTCTCGTCGCGCGCATGAAGATCACGTTCCTCTGCCCCGATCTCGTCGACGCGCCCCACGGCGGCATCCCCACCGTGAGCCGCCAGCTTTTGCGCCAGCTCGAACGAATCGCCGCAGAGCGCCGTGTCCCGCTCGCCTTCGACGTCTGGGCCCTGCACGACGCGCCCCACGACACGCGCGACGTCGCCCGCGAAGTCGGCCTGCAAACCCCGCCGCGACGCTTCCGCTCCTTTGGCGGCTCGCGCCTCGGGATGCTCGCCGCCGCCGCGCGCGAGCGCTCGGATGCGGACCTCGTCTTCACGACGCACATCGGCCTCGGCCCTGTCGCCCGCCTTCTCCGCCCGCGCGCTGCGCCCGTCGTCCAGTTCCTCCACGGCGTGGAGTGCTGGCGCCCCTTGCCGGCGCACCAGCGCGTCGGTCTTTGGGGCTCCGATCTTTTGATCAGCAACAGCGCCTTCACGCTCGATCGCTTCCTCGACTGGAATCCCGAGCATCGCTCGATCCCGAGCAAGGTCTTCTGGCTCGGCCTTTCGAATGATCGGGCCACGTTCGAGGTCGCGCCCCCTGCCGAAGACGCCGGCCTCTCCGCCCTGATCGTCGGCCGCATCCACCCCGAGGAGCGCTACAAGGGCCACGCCGAGCTCATCTCGGTCTGGAACCACGTCCGCCGCCAGTGCCCCGGCGCGCGCCTCGACATCGTCGGCGACGGCGCCGCGCGCCCCGCGTACGAGGCCCAGGCCAAGCGCCTCGGCCTGCTCGAAAGCGGCGCCGTCCGCTTCTGGGGCCGCATCCCCGACGACGACCTCCGCGCCCTCTACCAGCGCACCACCGTCTTCGCGATGCCGAGCCGCGGCGAAGGCTTTGGCCTCGTCTACCTCGAAGCCATGGCCGCGGGCGTCCCTTGCATCGGCTCGCTCGACGACGCCGCGCGCGAGGTCATCGTCGACGGCGAGACCGGCCTCTCCGTGCGCTACGGCGATCACGAAGGCCTCGCGCGTGCCCTCGTCGAGCTCTTCAGCGACGCGTCCTATCGCGACCGCCTCGGCCGCGCCGCCCGCGCGCGTGTCCTCGCCTCCTTCACCGAAGACCATTTCGGCGCGCGCATCTGGGACGCCCTCACAGAGCTTCACCCGCGCGCCTTCGCGGCAGGCACCGCATGAGCGTCGCGCAGGCCGAGCACGGGACCGAACGGCTCGGCGCGCCCGGCATGGCCGAGCGTGTGCTTCGTGGCGTCGCGGCCATGAGCGTCGTCGCGATCGTCGGTTACGTCGGCCAGCTCGTCGTCGTCCCCGTCGGCATGCACGCCTGGGGTCCTTCGCGGTATGGCGAATGGACCTCGCTCTCGGCCCTCGTCGCGTTCCTGACGATGACCGACCTCGGCGTCCAGTCGCATGTCGTCAACCGCATGTGCGCGCATCACGCGCGTGGGGATCACGACCTCTTCCTCGCCGACCTCCACAGCGCGCTTCGCCTCCAGGGCCCGCTCGCGATCGGCATCTGGATCCTCGCCGCGCTCGTCACCGCGGTCTTGCCGCTCGAGACGTGGCTCGGCATCACCACCGCGACGCACTTCGAGACGTACCTCACGCTCGCGCTCCTCGGCTTCGAGCTCCTCCTCGGCGTCCCGCTCGGCGCCCTCCGCGGCACCTACCGCGCCACGGGCCAGCTCGTCCGCGCCGCCTACCTCACGGCCTTGAAGCGCGGCGTCGAGATCGCCTTGCCCGTCGTGCTCATGCTCGCCGGCGCGCGGTTCCCCGTCGTCGCGCTCGCCCGTGTCGTGTGGGCCCTCGCGCTCGACGTGTACGTCGTGCGCGACCTGCACCGCCAAAACCCCTGGTTTCGCCTCACGCCCCTCGGCGGCGATAGCAAAGCGGGCCTGCGCATGCTCGCGCCCGGCGCGCTCTTCTTGCTCGCGGGCCTCGGCGAGTTCCTCGCCAACCAGGGCAACCTCCTCGTCATCCAGTCCGTCATCGGCGGCGAGGAGGTCTCTCGCTTCGCGACCCATCGCAACATCGCGAACATGGGCCGCATGCTCTCGATCCAGCTCACGACCGTCGTCTGGCCCGAGCTCACCGCGCTCGACGCGCTCGGCGATCCCTCACGGCTCGTGCGCGCGCATCGCACCACGACCAAGCTCTCGGGCTTCCTCATCGGCCTCGCGCTCCTCGGCTTCTTGCCCCTCGCCGAGCCCGTCTACACCGCGTGGACCCTGAAAAAGCTCACGCTCGACCTTCCCACGCTCGGGATGCTCGTCGCGCAGGCCGTCCTGTGGGGCTTCTGGGGCGTCGGCTCCACCGCGCTGCTCGCGACGAACCGCCAGGGCCGCGTCGCGGTCTTGCTCACGGCGAACGCGGCGCTCGTGTTCGTCCTGTCCGTCCTGCTCGTCCCGCGCTTCGGCATGCGGGGCGTCGCGGCGGCCGCGCTCCTCGCGGATCTCGCGCTCGCGGCCTGGATCGTCCCGCGCGCCGCTTGCCAGGCGCTCGGCGACCGGTTCGGCGGCTACGCCCGCGAAATCCTGGGCGCGCTGGGCCTTGGTTTGCTCGTCCCGGCCGCGCTCTCGGCCGTGCTCTGGTGGTTTTTGCCCGAGGGGATCGTCCGGGCCGTCCTCGTGCCGCCCGTCTTTGGCGCCCTCGCGCTTTTGCTCTTCTGGATCGCGCTCGCCCCCGAGGAGCGCGAAACTGCCCGGGGGCTCGCCGGGAAGATCCGTCGAAAGCTCGGCGGCACGCGGGGAGATGCCGCATGATCCGGACCCACGACGCGAAGGACAACGTTTCATGAAAGACAAACACATCCTCGTGACGGGAGGCTTCGGCTTCCTGGGAAGCCATCTCGTCGAGCGCCTGCTCGCGGACGAAGACGCGCGCGTCCACGTCGTCGACAACCTCAGCACGAGCCCCCTCGATCACGAGGCCTTCGTGCGCCGCGTGAACAACCCGCGCCTCACGTACGACATCCTCTCCGTCGAGGACTACTACGCACGCGGCTCGTTCGCGCCCTTCGGCGAGATCTACCACCTCGCCTCGGTCGTCGGCCCTGTCGGCGTCCTCGCTCATTCCGGCAAGATCACGAAGAGCATCACGGACGACACCTACCGCGTGATCGACATCGCGAACCGCACGGGCGCGCGCCTCTGCGACGTCTCCACGAGCGAGATCTACGGCGGCGGCCGCGACGGCTACTGCTCCGAGAACGACAACAAGATCATCACGCCCAAGGTCTCGGTCCGCCTCGAGTACGCCGTGGCCAAGCTCGCGTGCGAGATCGCGCTCGTCAACACGTGCAGGGTCTCGGAGCTCTTCGCCGTGATCATCCGCCCCTTCAACATCGCGGGGCCACGCCAGTCGGGCAAGGGCGGCTTCGTCCTGCCGCGCTTCATCAAGCAATGCCTCGCGGGCGAGCCGCTCACGGTCTACGGCGACGGCGGCATGATCCGCGCCTTCACGCACGTCGACGACGTCGCCGAGGGCATCGTCCGGGCGTTGCGCCTCGGCCGCCGCGGCGAGGCCTACAACATCGGCAACCCGCAGAACAAGATCAGCATCCGCGACCTCGCCGAGCGCACCGTGCGCATCACCGCCTCCGAGAGCCGCATCGATTACGTGGACCCGAAGGCCCTCTTCGGCCCGCTCTTCGAGGAGGCGAACGACAAGTACCCCGACGCCGACAAGGCCATGGGCGAGCTCGGCTGGCGCCCTCGCTTCGACCTCGACACCGTCATTCGCGACAGCGTGGAGTACATTCGTGCGGGGCGCCTCGACTGATCTTCCTCCTCCGCCAAAGCTCTCGCCTCGGCCCCCTCGCCGCGATGGAGACGTGCGCCCGCGCGTCTCCGTCGTGATGCCGACGTACAAGCGCGCGCGCCTGCTCGGCGCGACGTTGCGCTCGATCCTCGCCCAGTCGTTCAGCGATTTCGAGCTGCTCGTCCGCGACGACGGCCCGGGCGGCGACGGCACCGAGGAGGCCGTGCGCGAGGCCGCGGCCGGGGATCCGCGGGTCAAATACCACCGCAATCCGAAGAACCTGCGCATGCCGGCGAACCTCAACGCCGGCATCGAGGACGCCGTCGGCGAGCTCATCGCGGTCTGCCACGACCACGACCTTTACCACCCGGATTTCCTCGCCGAGCTCGTGCGCCTGCTCGATCGCCACCCGCGCGCGCTCTTCGCGCACACGGGCCTCGAAATGGTCGACCAGGACGATAGGCCCCTCGGCGCGGTCCACGTCGGCCCCTGGCCCGAGCTCACGCGTGGCCGGGCTTGGCTCGACTTCATGCTCCGGAGCTTCAGCTCCCCCGTCTGCGCGCTCACCCTCGTCCGGCGCGACGCGCACGAGCGGCTGGGCCTCTACGACCCCGCGTTTGGCTTCATCGCCGACGTCGAGATGTGGATGCGCCTCTGCGAGCACGGCGACGTCGCGTATGCGGCCCGCCCGCTCGTCCGCGTGCGCAACCGCGAAGACGGCCACGACGTCGACGTCAACCCGTGGCCGATCCACGCGTTCTCCTTCGCCATTCACCGCAAGTACGTCCCGCGCCATTTCCAGGGACCGATGCGCCTCGCCAAGGAAGCCGCGCTCGCGCTCCGCGCCGACAAGCAGGTCCTGCACGAGGTCGCCTCGCGCCTCCGCCACGGAAAACCCATCGGCCTCGGCGCCTCGCTCGGCCCCCTGCGCGATCATGCGGGCCCCCTCTCCCGTGCCCTTTTGCCCCTCGTGGGCCCTCTGGAATCCCTTCTTTCGGAGAAACGCTCGTGAAGACCTCGCTCCTCGTCGGCCAGAGCCCCCTCGACATGATCCCGCGCGTCCTCGACGAGATCGTGGGCACGCGGATCCTCGACGTCGGCTGCGGCGTCGGCGTCTATGGCTTCATGCTCCGGCATCGCTGGCAGGACACGCCGATCGGCTTTCGTCAGGTCCGCGAATACGACCGCCGCGACCCGCGCCTCGACGAGCCCGAGCTGCTCAGCGGCTGCGACCTCACGGTCCACAACCTCCGCCGCACGAGCCACCACCGGAGCTACGACGAGCTCGTCCTCGCCAGCGCCGACGCCCTCCCCTACCCCGACGATTACGTCGACACCCTGCTCTGCATCGAGGTCCTCGAACACCTCGACAAACCCGCGGCCCTGCGCGCCCTCCGCAATTTCGAGCGTATCGCCCGCAAGCGTATCGTCATCACCGTCCCGCGCGAGTCGCTCGACCCGCACACCGGCCACGACGAGCGCGCCTTCTTGCGCCTCGAGAACCCCGATCCCGACGTCCAGGCCTGGACCTTCGCCGAGACGCACCGCTCGGCCTTCACGCCCTCCGAGCTGCGCTCCCTCGGCTTTCGTTGCGGCCGCAAGGTCGAGCCGGGCCCGCGCGCCCCGCTCCAGCTCGCGATGGCGCTCTGGCAGACGTATGGCCCGCCCGGCGGCCAGCTCCTCGCCGTGAAGGACCTCGACAAACCCGAACGCCAGAGCCGCGGCGCGCTCCCGCCGCCGCCCGCGATCACCGAGGGATTCCCCGATTACCGGCCCGCGGAGCGCCGCCCCGCGCACACCCCCGCCGCCGAGGTCGGCTGAACCTCCGGGGCCCATGGACGCGACGATCGCCCGGCCATTCGCCACCACGGCGGGAGCCCGCCCGGGAGGCCTCCTCGACCGTCGTTACGGCCCGCTCGTCCTCCATGCGTTCCTCGTTTTGCTCGGCTTCACCACGCTCGGCTTCGCCGAATCGCCCGCCACCACGCTCTACGTCACCGGCGCCGCCGTCACCGTCGTCTTTCCGTGGATCATTCTCCTCGAAATTCGACGCGCGCCGCTCGGCCTGAGCCCGATCTCTTTTTACTTCGGCTGGAACACCGTGTCCCTCGGCCTCGCGGCCATCCACCACGGCAACAAGCTTGCCGACGGCATCCCCATTCGCTTCAGCGTCCAGACGATCTATCCGGACGAGCTCGCCGCGGGGTATGTCATGTACCTCCTCGGCTCGTTCGGCCTCCACGCGGGGCTCCAGTTCGTACGACCGATTCCGAAGCCCGGGGAGCGCTCGCCGTCCGGCGGCTCGGGCTTCTTGCTTCTCTGGGTGATCGGCATCCTCGTCCGGTTCGGCGACAAATTCATCGTCGGGATCGGCGCGTTCGGCGGCCTCTTGCAATGGGGTTCGCTCGCGGCGCTCACCCGATACGTCATTTTCGAGTCCAAGGACTACCGGCGGGCCTCGTTCTGGCTCCTCATCACCCTCGGCACGGCCATCGAGTTCGCGGTCAACCTGCGCGCGGGCTCGAAGGCGTTCCTCATGTTCAGCTTCCTCCCCGCCGGCCTCCTCTTCGCCCGCGAGCGCGCCTTGCGCCGCTGGCTGCCGGTCCTCGGGCTCGCGCTCACGGCATTTTACCTCGGCGTCGTCGCGCCCGTCGTCGCCGCCTCCCGCCAGGCGACGGAGCTCGCCGGCGAGAGCCAGAGCGATCGTATCGTCCGCACCTATTCGCAGGGTGAGTATGGCGAAGGCGACGGCATCGAAGAGCAGGCCACCGCCTTCTTCGAGCGCTCCTTCGAGCCGATCCCCGCCTCGTTCCTGTACGGTGAGGTCGAGCGGCACGGCCTCCGCTGGGGCGATACCTTCGATTACCTGGCCTACGCCTTCGTCCCCCGCATCTTCTGGCCCGACAAACCGACCGTCTCCCGCGGCGGCTGGTTCTACTATTACATCGGCGCCGCCCGCACCGAGGCCGAGGCCACGACCTCCATCGCGCAGACCGCCGCCGGCGAGATGTACTGGAACTTCGGCTTCCCCGGGGTCATCCTCGGCCTCGCCGCGATTGGCGCGCTGTTTGGCTCCCTCTGGCGGCTCACGACGGCGTTCCCCGAGCAGGATCCGATCCGGCTCGTGCTTTACATCGGCATCGTCTTCAACATGATCGACATGTCCGAGGCGGGGACCACCGTCGTCAACATTGCCTTCCGCACCATTGTCCTCGTCCCGTCGATGTACCTCCTCGACCGCACGGCGAAAAGGCGCGCGGAGGCCCTCGCCGGAGTACGGTCCCCCTCATGAGCCGCGACGAACGAGGGACGAACGAGCCGGCCCGCATCGCCGGCCTCGACACGCTCCGCTTCTTCGCGGCGGCGATGGTCGTCCTGAGTCACCTCGGCCCGCCGCCCTTGCTCGCGGGCCTCGAACGCACGAACCGCGTCGCCTGGTTCCTCTCCGCCTCGTATGGCGTCGCCTGGAATGGCCCGGCCGCGGTCATCGTCTTTTTCGTCATCTCGGGCCTCTGCATCCACTGGCCCACGCTCACGCGGCGCCCCCACTGGCCCGAGTATTTCGTCCGCCGCTACGTCCGGATCGGCATTCCCCTCCTCGCCTCGATTGCCCTCTCGTCCGCCGTCGGCATCCCTTACGTCGGCCTCTCCGCGTCGATCCTGTGGAGCCTCCAGTGCGAGCTCATTTACTACACCCTTTATCCGCTCCTCCTCGCCCTTCGTGATCGGTTTGGCTGGCGCCCGCTCCTCGCGGGCTCGTTTGCCCTCGCGACGGCGGTGATCGTCCTCGTCGATCCGCGCGCGCTCCCGTACCCGGCGTATGGCTGGGCGCTGCAATGGGTCATCGGCTTGCCCTGCTGGCTGCTCGGTTGCTTGCTCGCCGAACGAATTCAAGAGCGCCCGGCCCGAACGAACCCCCGCATCTGGGCCTTCCGCCTCGCCGTCTGGCTCGCGAGCGCGGGGGCCCTCGCGCTCCGGTTCCATTCTCCGATCGGGTATCCCTGGACCCTGAACGCCTTCTCGCTCCTCGTGTATGCGTGGCTCCTCGTGGAGATCCCGCACCTCGCGGCCTCGCGCGTGCCCCGTTTCTCCGAGCGCCTCGGCCTCTTCAGCTACTCGCTTTACCTCGTCCACCTCGCGGCGTGGGAGCTCTTCAAGAAATACTATCGCCTCAACCTCGGCTACTTCGTCGATTGGGCGCTCCTCATGGCCCTCTCGCTCGGCGTCGCCTATGTGTTTTTCCTCGTCTGCGAGGACCCGTCGCAGAAGCTCGCGCGGCGCCTCGCGAAATCCCTCCGCCCGAAACCCGCGGCGCCGCTGCCGACCGCCTGACGCGCGCCATGCGCAGAAACCTCCGCGCCGCCGCGATCCTCGCCCTCCCCTTCGCCGCCGGAGCGCTCGCCAGCGCGCTCGTGTTTCGCCACATGGCCAAACCCGCCCCGGCGCCGCGCCCCGAGGCCACGATCCCCGCCCGCGTCACGCTCCCGCCCGAGCACCTCGGCGTGCTTTCGTTGTTCGTGCTTGCCGGCCAGTCCAACATGTCGGGCCGGGCGGCTTTGCCGAACCCGCTTCCTGCGCCGGTTCCCGGCGTCTACATCTTCGGCAACGACGGCCGCTGGCACGAGGGCCGCGAGCCGGTTGATTTCGCCGAAGGCCAGATCGACGACGTCTCTGCCGACCCCGGCGCGGGCGCCGGCCCTTCCGTGGCATTCGCCGCCGCGCTCCGCGACAAACACAAAGATCGACCCATCGGCCTGATTCCTTGCGCGAAAGGCGGCTCGTCCCTCGCGGAATGGCGCCGCCACCTCGGCGACGACACCCTGTACGGCGCGTGCTTGAAGCGCGCCCGCGCGGCGTCCACCGCGGGCACGGTCTCCGGCGTCCTGTTCTTTCAGGGCGAAACGGACGCCATGGATCCCGCCCTCACGGCGGCGGAGGCGCACCCCGATCCGTCGAAATGGGCCGCTGCATTCGGAGCTTTCGTCGCCGACCTCCGCCGCGACCTCGGCGCGCCCGATCTGCCCGTCGTGTTCGCCGAGCTCGGTTCGCGCCCGACGGACAGCCGTTTCCCCGCGTGGGAGCGCGTCAAGGAGCAGCAACGTGCGGTCGCGATTCCGGGCGTCGCGCGCATTCGCACGGACGACCTGCCGCTCCAGGATGCCGTGCATTTCGGAGGGGAAGGGCAGGAGGCCATCGGGAGGCGATTTGCGGAGGCGATGGAGGGGTTGCTCCGACGATGAGTTCGCCTACTCGTCCACGACGCGAATGGGCATCCAATCGAACCCGGTGACGCCCGCGTCGTGGAAGATGCGCCACACCTTGGGAGTGACGAGGAACCAGGGGTACGGGAAGAGAGCGTCGCTCACGTCGCCGTCGAAGCGCGCATCGCCGAACCATTCCCAGGTCACGTTGACGTCACGAATGTCGGCCAGGTCCGAGGCGCGGTAGACGAGGCGGAGGGGGACCTCCGAGGGCGTATCGAAGCCGCTCCGGCCGCATGCGCAAAGTTCGGAGGGCTCGATTCCCGTCGAACGTGGTGACAGCGGCGGCATCGTGTGCGCAGCGCAGATCTGCCGCCACGGGAGCTGAATGTGGCCCCTCTTTTCGAAGGCTGCGAAGACACCTCGGAACGAGATCCCGGTCAAGCCGCTTTCCGCGAGCGTGCCGGCCAGCTTCTCGTCGACGAGCATGTCTGTTTCGTCGAGGGTGACGATGGTGAAGAACGCGCCTTCTTCGATACTCTGCCACGTCGGGACCGCATCCCACCGGGTCCAGGAGCGTGTGTGGCCCCCCTTGGATGTCGTTGCTGATCAGGAGTCGAACCTCTGTCCTCATGTCGCGCCTCGATGGCAGTTACTTTCCGAAATACGGCCTGATGGCGTCGAGCCAGTGCGCGTGGTCCTTGTAGACCTTTTGGTACACCCTCCACAGCTCCTCAGGGCGCCTCGTCCTCATGATCTGCTCCAGCGAGCCCATGGGGACCAAGGTCGCCACCAGCACGCCCGTGGTGAGCCGCGTCGGTGACGGCCGGCTCGTGGTCTTCATCTGGTCCGGATCGGAGCTCGCCTACGCCGTGCAATCCACCGCTGGCTGGACGCAGTGGTCCAACTGGCAGACGCTCCCTTTGCCCGCCGGCTTCTGACGCTCCCGCCGCGACTTAATTGCAGGTAGCGCCGTCCACGAAGCACTTCTGAAAGTTGCAGCGGCATTGCACCTGCCGGCCACCCGGCAGGTCCGTGCTCCAGCCGTCCTTGGAGCAATCCGAGAACGAGCAACGCGTCCGCGCCGTCTCCCCGCCGGGCAAATCCGTGTCCCAGCCGTTTTTCAGGCAATCCGAGAACGAACACCGCGTCCGCGCCGTCGCCCCGTCCGAAAAGCTCGTCTCCCAGCCGTCCTTCATGCAATTGGAAAACGAGCACCGCGTCCGCGCCGTCGTTCCATCGGGGAAGCGGGCTTCCCAGCCGTCTTTCATGCAGTCGCCGAAGGAGCAACGCACGTCGACGTCGCCCTCCGGGGTCGAGGTCGTCCAGCCGTCCTTCAAGCAATTGCTGAACTTGCACCGGCCCGAGGCGAAGACCGCGGCAGCCACGTAACGCGCCGTCTTCGCCTGGGCTTTTCGTTCGACCTCCTGCGCCGCGGCCTCGGCGGCGACACGCTCGGCTTCGAGCTTGCGAAACCTGGCGACGTCGCTGGCCGCGCTGGCCCATTTCAGCTTCTTCGCGTCGTCCCCCGCGCGATGGAGGCATTCTCCCACGAAGGAAGGGACATCGTCCGCGGACACGTTCGGCCTCACGCGGGCGCAAGCCCGAAGGACGACGGCGTCAGCCTCGGGGCTCACGGCGACGTTGACGAGGACGTCGAAAAGCTCGAGCGAGGGCGCCTTTTCGAGGGCCTTGTCGAGGTAACCCACGGCCTCCGTTTCGAGCTTGCCCACCTCCATTTCGCCGGTTCTCGCCGCTTTCGTCCGCCGGGCTTCGATCACGAGCTCGGCGAAGGACCTGGCGTCGCCGACCAGGTCCTTGCCATCTGCGATCTTGGTGCGCAGCGACGTGAGTTCCGCCTGAATCTCCTCGACGCGCGTATCCTCTGCCGCAGCTTCTTGTTCTGCCTCCGCGGCCCGCGCGGCGGAGCGATTCTCCGCGGGGACCTGGATCGGCTCGGGCTCGTTAAAGCCGCTCGTCTGCATTTGCAGGGGGATGAGCGAACACCCCATGCCGAAAACGACGGGGAGCGCAGCAACCAGCGCGCGCATCTGCCTCGCTCGGATCCCGGGACGTGCCATGGAAGGAATGCTACCGCGGTGAGGCGCACGGGCGCAATCCGCGCCGCGGTCGCGCGAGGACCACGTGATGCCCCCGCGCAGGGGAAACCGCTGCGCGCCCTTGCCTCGGCGCTCCGGCTTCTTCACCATGCGCTCCGGCACATGGCGTCGCTCGATGACATCACCAAGCGCTACTACGAGACGACGGCCTCGCGTGGCCACCGCCCGACCGCCGAGCACTACGCCACGAGCGCCGCGGGCCTCCTGCGCCGCCTCGGTCCTTGGATCCCGAGCGATCGCACGACGCCGTGCCTCGACCTCGCCTGCGGCTGCGGCGAGCTCATCTACGCGCTCGAACAACGCGGGTTCGCCCGTACACACGGCGTCGACCTCTGCGTCGAGGAGCTCGACGAGGCCCGCAAGTTCGTGCGCGCCGAGCTCGTCGTCAGCGACGTGATCGATCACCTCGCGGCCCAGCGCGAGGGCTCCTTCGGCTTCGTGACGGCCTTCAACATCGTCGAGCATCTGCCCAAGGAGCGGCTCGTCGACTTCTTCCGCGAGGCGCGCCGCGTGCTGCGCCCCGGAGGCGCGCTCGTGGGCATGGTGCCGAACGCGGTCTCTCCGTTCGGCGCGGCGGCGCGCTACTGGGACATCACGCACCAGATCGCGTTCACGCCGAACAGCCTCACGCAGCTCGCGGCGATGACGGGCTGGGGCGACCGCGTGGAGTTCCGCGAGTGCGGCCCGGTGCCGTACGGCGTGAAGAGCGCGATCCGATATGTCGCCTGGCGCGCGCTGCGCGGCGCGATCGCGGCGTGGTTTCTCGTGGAGAACGGGGCGCCGCGTGACGGGATTTATTCGTCGGACATGCTCTTCCGGCTGCGAAAGGAATCCTGAGGCGCCATGCGTGTCCTCGTCCTCGGCCCTCGATTCGCGGACGGCTTTGCCGACAACGTCGCCGAGACGCTCGTGGAGATGGGCCACGAGGTCCTGGGCGCGGAAGAGGTCGATCACGCCGCGTATTGGTCGGTCCCTCGCCGCGCGCTCCGCATGGTGGAAGAGCGGGTCTTCGGGGACGCGCCCTTGCCGCAGGACCGCAAGCTCCTCCGCTTCGTCAAGGATCGCCGCCCGGACGTCTTGCTCGCGCTCACGTGGGACGTGCACCCCGAGGTCCTCGACGCGCTCGGCCGCTTCGTCCCGGGCCGGCGGATTCTCTGGTGGGGCGACGCGCCCGCGAACAGCCGCAGGTTCGGGCTCGTGAATCCCTTTTGGGACAAAGTGTACGTCAAGGACCCGGACGCCGTGAAAAAGCTACGGCTCGCGGGCAAGGAGTGCGCGCTCCTGCACGAGGCGATGAACCCGCGCTGGCATCGGCCGCTCGCGAAGCAGACGAGCGACGCCGTGGTCGTCGCGGGGAACTATTATGCCTTCCGCCAGGCCGTCCTCATGCGCCTGCTCCGCGACGGCGCGCGGCTCGAACTTTATGGCGCCGAGCCGCCGCCCTGGTCGGCGAAGGAGATCCGCGCGAGTTTTTCCGGGAAATACGTCGTCCGCGAGGAGAAGAGCCGCGTGTTCGGGGCGGGGATGGCTTGCCTCAACACGTTCGCGCTGGCGGAGGGCAATTCGCTGAATTGCCGCGCGTTCGAGATCGCGGGCGCCGGCGGGCTCCAGCTCGTGGAGTTCCGGCCGACGTTGCTCCAGTGCTTCGAGCCAGGAAAAGAGGTGCTCGCGTTCGAAACGTACGAGGAGCTCCGGGGCCACCTCGAACACGCGCGCCGCTTCCCGGCCGACATGCTCGCGATCCGCGAGGCCGGCGCGCGCCGCGCCCTCGCCGAGCACACGTATCGGCACAGGCTCGAAACCATCCTCGCGGATTTCGCCTGACGTTTCCATGTCCCTCCGCGTCCTCCACGTCATTCCGAGCTTTTGGCCCGCGACGCGGTATGGCGGGCCGATCGAAGGCGTGCTGCGTCTTTGCCAGCGGCTCCTCGGCCTCGGCGTGACCGTCGAGGTCGTCACGACGGACGCCGACGGCACGGGCGATCTCGCCGTGCCCCACGCGGAACAGACGCTCGCCGAAGGCGTGCCCGTCCGGTATTTCCCGCGCAGGCCTCGCACGCGGTTTGCCGTCTCCGCGCCGCTCGCGCTCCACCTCGCGCGGGAGATCACGCGCTGGGATCTGGTCCATGTCACGGCCCTGTTCTCGTTTTCCTCGGCCGCGGCCATGGCCCTCGCGCGGCGCGCGGGTGTGCCCGCCGTCCTCTCGCCGCAGGGCACGCTCATGCCCTGGGCCATCGGCTCGAAGCGCTGGAAAAAGGCTCCCTATTTCGAGCTCGTCGAGCGAAAAAACATCCTCTCCGCCGCGGGCGTGCACGCGACGAGCGACGAGGAGACGCGCGAGATCCTCCGCCACGTCCCCGGCGCGCGTACCTTCGTCGTGCCCAATGGCGTCGACTTGCCCGACGTGCTCCCCGACGTGCCGCGCGAGAAGGCGCGAATCGTTTTTCTGGGCCGCATCCACCCGGTGAAGGGATTCGACGTGCTCGTCCCTGCCCTCGCCCGCGTCGCCGCCGTCCTGCCCGAGGTGGAGACCCTCGTCGCCGGCCCGGACGAGGACGGCGAACAAGCGCGCGTCGAGGCCCTCCTCGCCCGCGTCACGCCCCGGCCCCGCGTGCGGTTTCTCGGGCCTGTGTACGGGAAGGACAAACAGGAGCTCCTCGCGTCGGCGACGGTCCTCGTGTTGCCCTCGCACGGCGAGAACTTCGGCATCGTCGTGGCCGAGGCGCTCGCCGCGGGTACGCCCGTCGTCGTGAGCAAGGCTTGTCCCTGGAAGATCCTGGAAGAGCGCGGCGCGGGCGCCTGGGTCGAGAACACGCCCGAGCGTATTGCCGAGGCGCTGCTTTGGATGCTCGAAGACCCCGCGCGGGCCCGGCGCATGGGAGAAGCAGGTCGCGCCGTGGCCGCGGAATTCGGCTGGGACGCCATGGCAAAACAGATGCTCGGGGAGTACGAGGCCATCGCCCTGCGCGGGAGGCGGCCTTGAAGATCCTCGTCGTCTCCTCGGTCGGCGGTCACTTGACCGAGATCATGCAGCTCGCCCCGGTCCTCGCGGGCCACGAGGTCGTCCTCGTCCTCAACGACGAGGCCGCATTGCCAGATTTTCCGTTCGCCCGGGTGTACCGCATCGTGCACGCCGAGCGGGACGCGCGCGTGCTCTTCAACCTGCTCGAAGCCGCGCGCATCCTGCGCCACGAGGATCCCGACATCGTGCTCTCGACCGGCGCGGGCCCGGCGGTCCCGGTCGCGTTCGTGGCGCGGCTCGGCACGCGGGCGCGGATCGTGTTCGTCGAGACGGCCGCGGCGATCGTCCGCCCGACGCTCACAGGCCGGCTGATGGCGCCGCTCGCGCACCATTTCTTTTATCAATGGGACACGCTCGCGCGGTTCTTCCCGCGGGCCGAGAAGGCGAGCATTCATTTCGGATGAGGATCTTCGTCACCGTCGGCAATGCGCTCGTCCCCTTCGACCGGCTCCTCGGCTGGGTCGACGAGGCCACGTCGACGCTCCCCGTGCCCGTGGAAGGCCTCTGCCAGCACGGACCGAGCCGGGTTCGTCCGCGCGCGCTCACGCCACGCGAGAACCTCTCCCGCGCCGAATTCGAGCGCGAAATGAATCACGCTGACGTGGTCGTCTGCCACGCGGGCGTCGGCACGCTCTCCGATGCCCTCCGCCGCGGCCACCGCCCGATCGTCGCGCCGCGCCGCGCCGGGTTTGGGGAGATCGTGAACGACCACCAGCTCGAAATCGTCGCGGCCCTCGGGCATGAAGGGCGGATCGAGGTTGCCGAGGATGCCGAATCCCTCCGCGCAGCGCTCCTGCGTCATGCGCGGGGCGAGGCGCGGCGTGGTCCTCCGCGGGACGAGGATCCTGCGCGGCTCTTGCCCGTGGCGCGCGCGATCGCCGAAGGTCCGGCCCGCGAGCGCCCGCTGCTGCTCGGAAAACTCGCCATGAGCGCGCTCGCGGCGCTGGGTCCGCGGCTCGATCGGCTACGCGTGCGATGAAACCGCGCGCTTGCCCCCGCGCCGCGCTCCCGCTACGTTCGGCGGCGCGATGAGCATGACCCGCGAAAACGCGCGTTCCGCGTGCCGGATCTGCGGGGCGCGTGGAGCGCCGGAGGAGTCCTTCGAGGAGATCGCCTGTTTCCGCTGCGGCACCTGCGGCACCGTGCAATCGAACGTTCTGCCTACGGTGGAAGAGCTGGCAAACCATTACGCTGGTTTTTCGGAGAGCTACACAGCAGGCATGGGCGCCGAGCGGTTCGCCCGCGAGATGCCGAAGCGCCACGCCGCGAAGCTCGCGCTCGTGCGTCATCATCAGCCCCAAGGCCGCCTGCTCGACGTCGGCTGCGGGGAAGGCGGGTTCCTCTCACAAGCCCTCGAAGCCGGCTTCGACGCCGTCGGCTGCGATTACTCCGTGCGGAAAGAATATTCGCCCGGCGTCCAAGTTTTTCCCGGCAACCTCGACACCGAGGGGGGCTTGCCGTTCGAGGACGCGAGCTTCGATGTCGTCACGTCCTGGGCCGTGATCGAGCACGTGCGCGATCCACACGCGGCGATGCGCGAAGTGCGCCGTGTCCTCAAGCCGGGCGGTTTTTTCTTTTGCGACACGCCCCTCTGCGGCGACGCCTCGGAGCGCGACGTCGCGGCGCGCTCGCACTGGTTCTGCCCGCCCGAGCACATTCACGTGTTCTCGTACGGGTCGCTCTCGCGCCTCGTCTGGGCCGCGGGCCTCGACGTCGTGTATTCGACGCCCTCGTTCGAGCGCTCGGCGCCGAGGTACGTGGCGCGGCGCCTGCGAAACGTGCTCGTCGGCGTCGTCCTCGGGCGCGCGCTGCGCCATTTCGACCCGGGCGCGTGGGAGCGCCGGAGGCAGAGCGTGGTCACGCAGATCGGCGACATCCAGCTCCTCGTCGCGCAGAAGCCGCGGGGCTGACCGTGCCACCCGCTTGCCCCCCGACCGCGAGGCCGCTAGTTTCATCGGAGGTGCCGGCATGAGCCTCGATCCTCGAGCGAAATTCCGCGCGTTGACCCGGGTCTTCGACCCGATTTACCGGCCGTACCTCGACGCCGACGACGGCCCCGGCTCCTCGTACGTCCCCGAAGCCCACGAGCACTATCGCGCCGAGCTCGAAGCCGCGCTCGACCTGAACGACAACGCGAAGCTGCTGCTCGCCGGCCAGCCCGGATGCGGCAAGACCACGCTCCTGCTCAGCATCGCCCACCGGCTGCGGCGCGAGGGGCGGCTCGTCGCGTTCGTCGACCTCGAAGCGCAGACGGCCGTGCAGGACCTCGGCTCGCTCGAGATGTACCTCGCTGCCAAGGCCGAGCTCATCGCGGAGGCGAAAAAAGCGGGAATCGGCCTCTCGGAAAAGGCGACCGAGATGCTGCGCAGCGCCCTCGAACGCCTGCTCGGCTCGTCCGTCGCGCCCGACCTCGACGCCCTCGGCGCCGCGCTACGCCGGCTGCTCTCCACGGTGCGCGAGAGCAAGCTCCTGCGCGACGAGCTGCGGCGGCAAATCAAGGAATCGGGCTTCGAGCCAATCGACATGCTCGCCGGCCTGCTCGACGACCTCGAAGAGCACAGGCCCGTCGTGCTGCTCGACGGCCTCGACAAACTGCCGCCCGTGCAGGCGCGCGACGCGTTCCTCGGCGACGAGAAGAAGCCAATGGTCGAGGCGCCGGGCGCGGCGATTTTGACGATCCCGATTTCGCTGATCTACGAGCCCACGTTCAACGTCCTCTCCGAGAGGTACAACAACGCGGGTAGCGCGGTCCTGCCTGCCGTGCGTCTCTACGATCTCAACCCGCACACGAACACGCGGCGGCGCTCCGAGCAGGGCGTGAGCATCATGCGTCGCATCGTGGAGGCGCGCGTCGAGCCGATCGACGCGCGGATCGTGATGCCCGAGGCCGTCGAGCGCGCGATCGTGGGATCGGGCGGCAACATCCGCGAGCTCGCGCGGCTCGTGCAATCGAGCGTGGTGAAGGCGCACGTCCGCCGCGGCACGTTCATCGAGGAGCAGGACGTGACCGCCGCGATCGCCGACCAGCGCGAGTCGTTCCGCCGCGCGTACGATCCCCGCTTCTTGCCGGTGCTCGAAAAGGTGCGACGCGAGTTCCGGCTCGAAGGCCAGGGCGATGTGACGAAGCAGCTCCTCTACGGGCTCTGGGTGATCGAATATCGCAATGGCATCGCCTGGTATTCGCTGCCCGATCCCGTCGAGCAGCTCCTCCGGCAAATGGAGACCTGGGCCGGATGACGCCGGAAGCGCGCATGGAGGAACTCTCGGCGCGGCTCTCGCTGGCGCAGGGATCGCCGTCCCTGCTCGTCGTGGTGGCCGAATCCGATGCGACGCTCGACGAGGCGCGCGGCCTGCTCGTGGGCATTTTGCAGCGAGCGCCGATGCACATGGAGGACCTCGGCGCGTGTGACGTCGACATGGGCCCGGCGCGCTGGGTGGAGCTCACGCACGAGCGCGCGGCCGACGCCTACGTGCTCTCCGCGGCGCCGTGGGGCCCGTTCAGCGGCGGCGCATTCGCGGGCCTCCTGAACGCCGAGCGCGAGTTTTTGCGGCGGCTCGCGGGCCCCGTGCTGCTCGTCGTCTCCCGCGAGACGGAGCGAATCCTCCGGCAAAAGGCACCCGATTTCTTCACGTGGGCCGCGCGGACGTACGAGCTGCCCGCACCCGCGGAGCTCGTCGCGATGGCCCGAAGGCTCGGCGCCTTGCCCGAGCGCACGCCCGGGGTGCCCTCGGAAGAACCTCCCCTTCGATTCCTCCACCTCTCGGACCTCCATTTGAGGCCCCAGCGGGTGAAACGATACGACCAGGACCGCGTTCTCCGCGGCCTCATCGATTTCCTCGCGCAGGACCGCGCGCGTTTCCCGCTCGATCTGATTTTCGTGACGGGCGACCTCGCCCATAGCGGGAAGCCGGAAGAGTTCGCGCTCGTGGTCGACCTCTTCCAGCACCTCCTCGACGTGACGGGCGTCGCGCCGTCCCATTTCTTCGTCGTCCCCGGCAACCACGACGTCGACCGCGAGGTGGGCCGCTGGCTCCGGCGCACGCTCGACAAGGACGAGGAGGCGATTGCATTCTTCGAGGACGAGCACGCCCGACGGTTCCACATGCAAAAGCTCGAAGCGTATCGCGCGGCGCTCGCGCCGCTGCTCGGGCAAGACCGCGCGCTCGGGCTCGGCGTCGGCGCGCAGGCGGTGGAAGTCGTGACGGTGCGCGGGGTGCGGATCGCGGTTGCGTCGTTCAATTCAGCATTTTTCGCGCAGGGCGACGACGATCACGGAAAACTCTGGCTCGGCGAGCCGAATGTGGATCGCGCCGGTGACCGCATCGCCGACGAGGGCGCGCGGGCCGCGATCGCGCTCATGCACCACCCGTTCGAAGAGCTGCACGAGCTCGAGCGCGACATCATCGAGCACCGCTTCGAGCGCCTCTTCGACCTCGTGCTGCGCGGCCACATGCACCAGCCGAAGAGCCGCGGCATTGCCTCGCAGCGGGGCGGCTTCGTCGAGCTCGCGGCGCCGTCGGCCTACCAGGGCAGCCCGTGGCCCAATGGCTGCCTGCTCGGCGAGCTTCGGCCGCGCTCGGGCAAGGTGCGAATCACCCCGTACATGTACGCCTCGGGCGCGGATCCCTGGGTGCTCGATACCAAGGTTTTCCCCGACGACGCAAAGGACGGCTACGCGCACACGTTCGGCGTGGCCGAAAAGAAACGGACGCCGAGCACCTTGCGGAGGCATCTGGCCCGGGCGACGGAGGAGGCGGTGGAAGCCGCGCCGGAGGCCGTGCAAAGGCAGGTGGCGAAGGTGCTCGGCATCGAGGCACCGAGCAGCCGGATGTCGAAAGCGGTGGCGAAAAAGGTCGCGCGGGCCGCGGCTGCGAAGGTGGACGATCCGGCGCTGCTCGCGAATGTGGTGGACGAACGGCGCATGAGCACGGCGCTGAGCAAGACGGCTGCCGACGAACTCGAAGCGGAAGGGCCGACGCGGATTCCGCGATCGGATCCGCACTTCTTGGAGAAGGCGCTCGGGCGGGTGGCGGAGTTCATTCACCGCAAGGTCCGCGGCAAGGTGGCGAAGGACGCGGCCCGCGAGGAAATGCTCGTGCAGCTCATCGCCACGGCGCTGAGCCATGTGGTGGATGGGCCCGTATCCGTGGAGCGCTCGTTCCCTGAGGCGACGCGGCCGGACATTCTCATCGGGAATCCGAACGACGCCCCGGCGATCCGCTCGATCATCGAGGTGCATCTGTTACGGAGGATCGGGGATGCCCTGCCGAAGCAATTCGAGCAGATCGAGCGCTGCTTGAAGAGCGGCGAGGTCGCGCACGGCGCGCTCGTGGTGGTTCACACGGGCGAGGGGGACGAGGAGGCGCGCATCGAGCACGAGAAGACTCCGGCAGGGCGGGAGGTCCTCGTGTTGCATTTGTTCTGGTAGGAGCGCGCTCTTAGAACGAAAGCGCAAACCCGTCCGCCGTGGGCATGAACCGGACGTTGCTCTCGTCCTTCCGCGCCGATTTGTTCGGGCTCGACGAGCGCGTCGCCACGAAAACGATGCCGACGATCGTGAGCGGCAAACCCACGAGCATGGCCGTTCCGCCCGTCGAGATGAGCACGATGCCGAGCGGGTCCTTTCCCTTGTCCCGCACCCGATCGATGCCCCAGGCGAGGCTCGCAGTGCCCATCCCGAGCGTGACGGCGCCGCCGATCAGGAGCCCCACGCCCGACGAGCGCGTCTTCTTCTTCTTTTGCTTCGGTCGCCGCAGCCGCTCGAGATCGACCTCCACGGGGGCCGCGGAGACGGCGGGCATCTGCGGGACGTCGATCGTCACCGAAGCGCACGCGCAAAGCGAGAAGATGCCCCGCGAATCGCAGGTCTGCGTGCCCGGCCGCCCATCCTGGCACACGCAACGAGCCTGCGCGCCGGTCCTGCACATCTGCGGCGCCGCCGCGAGGAACGTGGGATCGTAGGTGAACGGCGCGGCAGGCGTCGAGGGCGAAGGCTCCTCCGCGCGCACGAACGACGTGAGCGTCAGGAGCGCCGCGACCATCAAGCAAATACCAAGCGATCTCGCCATGATGCCATTCCTCGGCGGAAATGCGATATCCCAAGGTACCACGAAGCGGACGGGCGGCGCAATCTCGCGCCGCGTCACGTGTGCTGGATCTGCGCGAAGCCGATCAGGAGACGAGCTCGGGCACCTCGAAGGCTCCGCGGTAGACCGCGTCCACCGAAAGCGAACAGCCGATCGATTCGAGGTCGATCGACCCGCTCTGCGCCTCGTGCAGAATCCAGGCGCCTCCGTCGGCCCGGCGGTACACCTCGATCTGCTTCGTCTTGTGCGAAACGAGAACGTATTCGCGGAGAGAGGGAATCCGCCGGTAATGCGTGAATTTCATGCCGCGGTCGTAGGCCTCTGTGCTCTCCGAAAGGACCTCCACGAGCACGATGGGATTCACGACGCCGTTCTTGTCCTCGGCATCCACCTGGAGCTGGCCGCAGACGACGCTGACGTCGGGGTACGTCGATAGGCCGGTCGCTTGGACCCGGATCCGAACGTCTGCGGGGTGCACACGGCAAGGGCGCCCCTCGAGCTGGTTGCCAAGCGCTCGGGCCACGTTTCCTGCGAGGAGCCCATGATTCGGCGTACCCCCGGCCATGTCGTAGATCTGTCCGTCCAGGAACTCGTGCTTCGTCTCGCTCCCCTCTTCGAGGGCCAGGTACTCGGCGAACGTGACCTTCAGCTTCCCCGCCGGCTCCGCCATGATGAAACCTCTCCCCTCAGCATAGCACGCCCGTCCCTTCGCCGTCAGCCCCCCTCCCCGCCCGGTTTTTCCAGCCAGAACGACCCGATTCCCAGCGCATCCATCTTCGTGCGCCGATAACAATCGATCGCCTCGTCCGGCGTGTGCACGATCGGCTCGTTTTCGTTGAACGACGTGTTGAGCAGGACCGGGATCCCCGTCTTCTCCTCGAAGACCCCGAGCAGGTCGTAATACAGCTCGTTGTCGGCCCGCCGCACCGTCTGCACGCGGCCCGTGCCGTCCTCGTGCGTGATCGCCGAGAGTTTGTCCTTCCATTCCGGGCGTACCTTGTAGACGATGATCATGAACGGCACCTCGTGATCCCCGCGGAAACAGGTGCTCAGCTTTTCGAGCCGAATGACGGGCGCGAACGGGCGGAAGGGCTCGCGGTTCTTGATGCGCGCGTTCAGCGTGGCCTTCATCCCCGGCCAGCCCGGATGGCACAAAATGCTCCGGTTGCCGAGTGCGCGCGGGCCCCATTCCTCGCGGCCCTGGAACCAGCCGACGATCTTGCCCTCGGAAAGCGCCTGCGCAGCCGCCGCGAGCAAGCCGTCCCGGCCGAGCTTCTTGAACGGGAGGCCCGCGTTCACGAGCGCCGTCTCGATTTCGTGGTCCTGGAAGCTCGTCCCCCAGTACGCATGCCGCACCTCGGGCGTCCGCACCTCGCCGTGCACGCCGTGCTTCACCCATAACGCCGCGCCCACGGCCGTGCCGTCGTCCGAGGCCGCGGGCTGGAAATAGGCCCGGTCGACCCAGCCCTCGGTGATCATGCGACCATTGCCCACCGAATTCAGCACCGACCCGCCCGCCATCGCCACGCTGCGCACACCCGTCCGCTCGACCGCGTCCCCCACGAGCGCGAGATAAATCTCCTCGAACCGCGTCTGCAACGACGCCGCGATGTCCCGCTCCCGATCCGTGATCGGCTCCCCGCGCCGCCGCGCAGGGCCGAAGAGCGAGGCCATCGCGTCCGACCAGAGCCGCGGGACCTGGATCTCCGCGCCCTCCACGGTCTCCATCCCCTCGCTCGTCTTGTGGTGCCGAAACCACGTCAAATCGAGCCGGATGCCCTGCTCTGGATGAAAACGCACGACACGCCGCATTTCCCTGGCGAATCGATTGACGCCGTACGCCGACAGACCCATCACCTTGTATTCCTCGCCGAACTTGTCGAAGCCGAGGAACTGGCAGATGGCCGTGTAAAACACGCCGAGCGAATGAGGCCAGAGGTTCTTTCGCAGGATCTCGATGCGATTGCCCTCGCAAAGGCCGATGAGGCTCGTCGCGAAATCCCCGGCGCCGTCGCAGGTGATCGTCGTAGCGCGGTCGAACGGGGACCAGTAATACGCGCTCGCCGCGTGGGCGAGGTGATGCTCGACCCGGTGGAATTTCGCCCGAATCGAGGCCTCCGGGACGCCGAGCGCCTCGGCCACGAGGTCCCCGCTCGTCGCGACCTCGCGGTGCACCGCGAGCCGCTTCACCGCGCTCGGGACGCCCGTGAACGGCCTCGACGCGATGAACGCGACCTTCGCCGCCACGTTCGCCCGCGGATCCCGCGCGACCGCGATGTCCGTGAGGTCCTGCGGCGTCGCCCCCGCGAGGCGCAGGACCTCGGCCACGGCGAGGCGCGGAAAACCTGCGCAGTGCTTTTTCCGGTTGATCCTCTCCTCGGCGATCGCCGCGACGATGCCCCCCTCACCGATGAGCGCCGCCGACGCATCCCCGTGGGCCGAATTGATGCCCAAGACCAGACGAGACATTCATTTCTCCGTTGCGCCCAGGCCGCGCGGAGGCGAAAGGTACCGACCCAAAGCGGGCAACGTCAAGCCGCCATGGCCCGCGCCCGCAGGATCCCTTCGCATGCGCGTCGTCGCCGTCAACCAATTTTATGCCCCCGACCACGCCGCCACCTCGCAGCTCCTCACGGAGCTCTGCGAGGACCTCGCCGCCGCGGGCGAAGACGTGACGGTCATTGCGAGCCGCGGCGGATACCTCGGCGGCGAAGCGCTCCCCGCCCGCGAGCACCTCCGCGGCGTCGACGTCGTCCGCCCCTACGCCACGCGCTTCGGCAAGGCCACGATGGCCGGCCGCCTCGCCGATTACCTGTCGTTCTGGGCCACGAGCGTGCTCGCCGCCGCCCTCGAAGCCAAACCCGACGTGCTGCTCGTGCTCACGACGCCGCCCATGATCGCCGCCGGCGGCGCGCTCGTCGCCCTCGCCCGCCGCCTGCCGCTCGTCACGTGGGTGCAGGACGTCTATCCGGAGGCGGCCATCCAGCTCGGTTACCTCGCGCCCCGCGGCCCGGCGTCGCTCGCGCTGCTCGGCCTCGGCCGCGCCACGCACCACGCCGCCGCCCGCATCGTCGCGCTCTCCGAAGGCATGGCCGACCGCCTCGTCGCGCAAGGCGCGCCCCGTGAGCGCATCCGCGTCCTGCCAAACTGGTCCGACGGCCGCCTCGTGTCGCCCCGCGGACGCGAGGACCATCCTTTCCGAAAAACCCACGGTTCGGACGGACGATTTCTGGCGATGTACAGCGGCAACCTCGGCATCGGGCACGACGTCCGGACCTTCGTCGAGGCCGCGCGACGCCTGAAAGACCGGCTGCCCGAGCTCCTCGTGCTCTTCATCGGCGACGGTGTGCGGCGCGCCGAGGCCGAGGCGCTCGCGAAGGGCCTCGAAAACGTGCGTTTCCTGCCGTATCAGCCTCACGACGCGATCGGCGAGAGTCTCTCGGCCGCGGACGTACATCTCGTCTCGCTACGCGAGGATCTCGAAGGGCTGCTCGTCCCGAGCAAGCTGTACGGCGCGCTCGCCGCGGGAAGGCCCGTGATCTATCTCGGACCGCCGCGTTGCGAAGTTGCCCGCGTGGTGCGCGAGCACGATCTCGGCTGGACCGGCCACCCCGGCGACGTCGAGGGCCTATGCCGCGCGCTCGAAGACGCGGTCACGCGCAGAACGTCCTGGGATGAAAAGGGCGCGCGGGCCCGCAGGATCTTCGACGAACACTACGATCGCCCCGTATCCTCAGCCCGCTTCCGCGCCCTGTTGGAGGAGGCGTCGAAAGAGCCACCGCCGCTCGCGCAGCGCGCTTGAATGTGGCAAGCCCACCGAACAACCAAGATCCAGCGATGATGGGAGGCATCGGATCATGAGGACCTACCTGGCGGCGTTCGCGTTCTCGGCGCTCGTCAGTGGGATCCTCACGCCGCTCGTGCGCCTCCTCGCGTTCCGTCTCGGCGCGGTCTCTCGGCCCGGCGGAAGGCACGTGCATCGCCACGAGACGCCCAGGCTCGGCGGCCTCGCGATTTTCGTGGGGTTCTTCGCGCCGCTCGTGGGCCTCTTTTTCGTCCAATCGGTGGTGGCGCAGGCGTTCACGCAGGACGTCCGCAAGGTCATCGGCCTCTTCGCGGGCGGCGCGATCCTCTGCGGCGTGGGGGCAATCGACGACACGCGTGGCCTCCGCGCGCTGCACAAGCTCTATGCGCAGGTCGTGGTGGCCGTGCTCGCGTTCGCCTGCGGATTCCGGATCGAGGCGATTTCCTTGCCCTTCGTGGGCGAGCTCTCGATGGGCATCTTCGCCCTGCCGGTCACGGTGCTCTGGATCGTGGGCATCGTGAATGCGGTGAACCTCATCGACGGGCTCGACGGGCTCGCCGCGGGTGTGGTGTTTTTCGCGGCCCTGACGAACTTCGTCGTCGCGTATCTGTCGTTCGGCACGCTGCCGGCGCTGTTCATGGCGACGATGATGGGCGCGATCATCGGGTTTCTTTTTTACAACTTCAACCCCGCGCGCATCTTCATGGGCGACTCGGGGAGTTATTTCCTCGGCTACGTGATCGCTGCGACGTCGCTCATCGGCGCGACGCAGAAGGCGTCGACCACGGTCTCGCTGCTCGTGCCGGTGGTGGCGCTCGGCGTGCCGATCTTCGACACGCTCTTCGCGATGGTGCGCCGCTGGCTCGAACGACGGCCGCTGTTCTCGCCGGATCGCGGGCACATCCATCACCGCCTGCTCGACATGGGCATCACGCACCGCCGCGCGGTGCTCATCATTTACGGCGTGAGCGTGCTGCTCACGGTGGCCGCAATCGGAATCTCGCTCGGCCGGAGCTGGCAGGTGGGGCTCGCGCTCGTGGCGAGCAGCGTGGTGTTCATCGGGCTCGTGCGCGCCGTGGGGTATTTCGAGCAGGTCCACGGGCGGAGGCGGCAAAAAGAGCGGCTCCGCTCGCGTGACAGCGAAGTCCTGCGGCGCCTCCTGCCGCGGCTCCCCGCGCGCTTCGAGGCGGCGCGATCCGAGGTCGACGTGCTCTCCGCGCTCGGGCTCTTCGCGCTCGAAGGACAGCTCGCCTACGTCGAGATTCTCCCTGTGGTCGGCGGCGAACCGACGGCGTATCGCTGGACGAACCCGACGGACGACGATCCCTACGGCCGGGACGTGGTGTCGGCGCGTTATCCGATCGGCCGGGACGACGCGGCGCGCGCGGAGCTGAAATTCGGCCTGCGCAGCGATTTCGGCGACGTCTCGCCGCAAACCGAGGTGCTCCTCCAGGTCGTGACGGACATGGTGGAGGCGAGCCTCACGCGCGTGAAGAGCCACCTCGCGCCGCGGGTGCTCGCGGAAGCGGCGGCGGCCGAAGCGCCAGCGCTGGAGGCAGCGTCGGGGACTTGAGCGTGCCGAGGAGAAGGCTTGACGGCCGCTTTCGGATCGCCAAGGCTGCCCCGCGGTGATTCTGCTTTATCATCATATCCTGCCCGAGGGCGACGCCGCAGGATTCTCCGCCGAGGATGGGCTCACGTTCCGGCACAGCCCCGAGGCGTTCCGATTTCACCTGGAGGAGCTCCAACGGCGAGGATATCGGTTCGGCTCGCTCGATCACCTCGTGCGTCAGCTCGACGACGGCATCGCGGAGGACGATCGGTCGGCGTTCGTGACGTTCGACGACGGCTGGCGAAACCAGTACGAGTACGCCTTGCCGATCCTGCGGGCGCTCGGGATCCCGGCGACGTTTTTCGTCACGACGGACCACCTGCGCCAGGGTGCTTCGTGCGCGAAGCGGATGGGGCCCGCGGAATTGCGGGCGCTCGTGGACGCCGGCATGACGATCGGCTCGCACACGCGGACGCACCCAGATCTCGCGCGCCTCGACGAACCACGCCTGGAGGACGAGCTCCGCGGGAGCCGGCAGGACCTCGAGGATTTGCTCGGCAAACCCGTCACATTGTTCGCCTATCCGGGCGGCTCGCTCTCCGCGCGCGTGGTCCGCGCCGTGCGCCGCGCCGGCTACGAGGCCGCATGTTGTAGTTTCGGACCGGCGCGGAACGACGCCACCTCGCTCTTCTGGATGTATCGCGACGTGATCAGCGCGTCGATGCGCAGCCCGCGGGATCGTTATCGTCTCTCGCCCCTCGCGCGGCAACTCCTCACGTTCCGCGTCGAACGCCGCTTGCGCGCGAGCCTGCACCGCCGCGCTTGAGGAGTCCATGACGAAGCCTTTGATTCGTGCCGTCACGCGCGACGAGGTCCGAGAGCACGTCGCGTCGTTCGCGTTGCTCCACGGCGTGCGGCCGGAAGAATTCGACGCCGATTTCATGGACTGGTGGTTCTTCCAGAACCCCACACACGAGGGGCTGCTCGCGGGCGCGTTCGACGGCGACAGGCTGGTCGGCTACGTGGGTTTCGCCGCGCAGCACCTTCGCGTGCAGGGGCGGCGCGTCTCCGCCGCGATCCTGAGCAGCGCGTTCACGCATCCCGACTACCGCGGCAAAGGGCTCTTCCAGCGATTGATCCGGTTCCTCGTCGAGGCCGCGGGCACACGTGGCCTCGACGCCGTCTTCGGCTGGCCGAACGAAACGGCGCTGCGGATTTATCTGGGCCGCCTCGGCTTCTCGGCGATGTTCCACGTGGACCGATCCGCCCGTCCGGTGTCGTGGGGCCCGCTGGGCGCGCGATTCGGCCGACCGGGCATCTTCGCCGCAGAATGTGCAGGCGCCGCGCTCGATCGAATGCTGCCGCTGCGCCTCGGGCGCTACCGGGACGAGATGGGGCCTCCTGACGAGCACGAATGGCAAGGTTTCATGGCGAGGGTCCTCGCCGCCTCCGATTGCATGCTCGAACGCCCGCATGCGTACGTCCGCTGGCGCCTGTCGCGTCCCCGACGCGAATACATCGAGGTGCTGCTCCGCGACGAGAGGGACGTGCTTCGCGCCTGGGCTGCGGCCCGCCTGCCCATGCCGGGCGAGCCGCCGCGCTTGCACGTCGGCGATTTTCTCGTCGACCCGCGGAGCCGCGGCGCGCTCCGGGCGCTGTTTGCGGCCTGCGCCGTGGAGGCCCGGCGTCGCGGCCTCGAACAGGTCTACACAATCGCGCGCTCGGCCCGGCTCGGGAGTTCGCTCGCCGGGCTCGGCTTTTTGTCGAGACGCTCCGCGACGCCCATCGTGGCAATCGCGACGACGAACGCGGATCTCTCGCTGTATCAGACGTGGGAGTACCGCGACGCCGACATGGACATGTTCTGAGCCACGTCCGGGCGGTTCGCCGTTATCGGGGATTCACGTCGGAACAGGGTTCCAAGGCGACCACGCCCTCGCTTCGCCGCCGGAGCACGATGAGATCGGCCGGCCCGGCGCACCGCTCGAACCGGGCGAGGACGGCGGGATCGAGGTCCCGCCCGAAAAAACCGTAATCCACGGCGATATCGAGGTCCGAAGCAGCGAGCCACGTGGCGAAGTTACCCCCGCGAATGGCCGCGAGGACACGCCGATCCATCTTGCCGTCGAGGTTCACGACGCCGGGACGCACCCACCCCGGGAGCCCGCTCTGCAGCGCGCCGATCCGCGTCCCCGCCGGTTGGCGCGCGACGAACGCGGCGAGATCCACGGTATTCGTGCGAAAACTCCCGCCGCCGCTCGAAATGCGCCGCACCTCGACACCAAGCTTTGCCACGTAAAGCAACACGGTGAAGGCCGCAAAGGCATGCAGGGCGCGCGGGCGCTTCGAGGCGGCGAGCGCCGTCGCTCCGAGGATCCCCCCCACCACGAGCGGCGCGAGCCACCGCCGGACCATGTGCGCCGCGCCAAACGCGCTTCCGTAGACGAGGACGAGGACGAGCGAGGCCGCCACGGCGCACCGGAGCACGGTGGAAGCGCGATGCTCGATGCGCCACAGGAGCACGAGACCCGCGAGCGCGAGGGGGACGCCGAGGAGGATCACGATGTGGCCGAGCCACGCGGGCGAATCGACGGGAAGGTTGGCAACGGCCAAATTGACGACGGCGGACACGGCGACGGCGCGCCATTGCGCCATTCGACCGGCGTCGTACAGGCTACCCACGGCCTCGGCGGCGCCGCTCTGCGGCATGGGTGAGCCGAAAAGGACGAGGTTTCGGAGGAGCCATGGCGAGGTGAGGATCACCATGACGACACCCGCGATCGAGGCGAACCGCACCCGATCGCGGAGCGAAGTCTCCGCCGAGGACGCGCCGAGCATCCGCGGGAAAACCATGGAAAGGACGGCCAGACCGCAGAGGACGGCGATGTCGTTCCGCGCCAGAAACGCAACCCCCCCGGCCACGCCGAGCCACCCCGCGGCGCGGAGGGACGGGCCCGCGTGGTAATCGTGCAAAGCCGTGAGGACCCAGAGCCATCCACAAAGCGCGAGGGGCGTCTCCAGCCCCGTATAACTCAAAAGCCCCGCGCCCGAGGCATTCCAAAGAACGGCGAGCGAGACGACGAGCGGCACGCTCACAGGCACGAGGCGAGACACGAGGCGCACGAGGAGCCACGTCCCGAGCAGGTGAAACACAGCCAGGTTGAAGAAGACGAGCGCCATCGGCGCGAGCTGCTGGTCGAAGCCCGTGATCAGACCGAGCACGACACACACCGCCATCTGGAGCGGGTGAAAGCCGTTCGTCGGGGCGCCGTCGTAGGTGATCCCCTGTCCCTCTCCGATGTTCCGCGCGACGGTCAGGTAATAAAATGCGTCGTCGCCGAGAGGCCGGGAAAGCCAATCACCGCTGCGCAGGGGGCAAAGGAGGAGCTTGCTCGCGCAGAAGGCCGCCGCGACGAGGAGGGCGCCCCGGACCGCGGATGCGGGACGAGTCAAGCCGGCGGAGCGCTCCCCGCGCCGTGCTCGTCCTCGGCGGCCGCTTTTGCCCGTGCCGCCTTCCGCGCGGGCCGCGCCGCCGCCGCGTCCTCGCCCTCGTAATACCCTTCGCGACGGTAGTAATAATATCGATACTTGTATTCGTCGCGGTTGAAGTTCACGGCGTTGAGCACCGCGCCCGCCTTCGTCGCGCTGATGTCCTGCAGCGCGCGCACCGCGTGCCGCGCGAGGTCCTTCGTCGTCTTGAAGGCGCGCACGACGAGCACCGTGCCGTCGACGAGCGTGGAGAGCACGGCCGCGTCCGTGACCGGTACGATCGGCGGGCTGTCGATGATCACCCGGTCGAAGCGCTTCTTCACGTCGTCGAGGAACTTCTTGAACTTTTCGCTGTGGAGCAGCTCCGCCGGATTGGGCGGAATCGGGCCGGCGGGGATGACCGACAGGTTCGGCACGTCCGTCTCGAGCACGGCCTCGTCGAGCGAATCTTCGAGCATCGCCGTGGTCACGCCGACCTCGGAGGTCTTCCGGAAGACCCGATGCACGCGCGGCCGGCGCAAATCACAATCGATGAGCGCGACCTTCTGCCCCGCCTGGGCCATGACGATCGCAATACACGTGGCCACCGTGGTCTTGCCCTCCGAAGGCCCCGCGCTCGTGATGAGCAGCGTGCGGTAGGGTTTGTCGGGGGCCATGAAGAGCAGGTTCGTCCGAATGGTGCGCGCCGCCTCGGCGATGCCGCTCGTCGGCTGTTCGTGCACGATGAGCTCGGAGTTCATCACGCGCACGGGTTTGCCGCGCTGCCGCCGCGGCGAATGCGCCCCGGGCTTCGCGCCGTCGTCGATCTCGGGTAGGAGGCCGAGGAACGGCAAGCCGAGGTCTTTTTCGACCTCGTCGGGCGTCTTCAAGCTGCGATCGAGGAGCCCGCGGGCGAGCGCCGTCGCAATGCCGAGGAGGACGCCCAAAAACACGCCGATCGCGATGCTGCGCGTGACCTGCGGCCGCACCGGCGCGCGCGGGACGAGCGGCCGATCGAGGACGCGGATGTTGTTGACGCGGAGGACACGCGCGAGATCGCTCTCCTTCGTGCGTTCGAGGACGAGCGAATAAAGCTTTTCGTTGTTCTCTTTCGAGCGTCGGAGGCGATTGTATTCGATTTCGAGCAGGTTCAGATCGAGCGCCTGCTTTTTCGACCGCTCGAAGAGCCCCGAGAGGCCCGCCTCCTGGCGCTTCAGGACGGCGAGATCCTTGTCGAGGGCGCGCTGGATGTTCTTCACCTCGGCGAGCAATGCCTTCTTCGCCGCCTCGGCCCGCGCGTCGGCCTCCTTCACGTCGGGGTAATTGCGCCCCTTGCCCTCGCCGAGCAGGCCGTCCCGCGTGCGAATCGCCTCCTCGTACGAGGTCCGGAGGCCCATCAAGACATGGCTCTCCAGAAGCTCGCTCGCCGGCAAATCCGTGGGGTTTTCCCCCTTCACCTTCGCGAGCTCGTCCCGCCGCGCCTGGAACTCTTCTTTCCGCGTCCGGACCGTCGTCAGCGTGTCATTGAGCTGCTTCATCTCCTCGCGCAGCATGTTCGACTGATCGTCGATCGCGACGGAGAGGATGTTCTTCGTCTCCTTGTACTCGTGCAGCGCCATTTCGCTCGACTCGAGGTCGACCTTGAGTTTGTCGAGCTGGCTGCGCAGCCAATCCGCGGCCGTCGCGGTCGAGGTCACCGCGTCGTCGAGGTTTTGCTGGACGTACGTATCGACGAGGACGTTGAGAATACGCTGAGCGCGCTGCGGATCGGCGTCCTCGAGCTTGATCACGGCAAGCCGGCTCTCCTTGACCGGATCAACCTTGATCCGACTTCGGAGCACCTCCGCCGCGATTTCCTCGGGCACGCTCGTGTCCGGCGAGGGCGTGCCCGGCGGGAGGTTGCCGAGAAAGCCGCCGTCGTGCTGGAGCCCGAGCTCGCTCACCACGGCCGTCGTGACCTTCATCGATTGGATGATCTTGTATTGGGTCTCGTAATACTCGCGGTTGTCCCAGAAGCTGCCCGAGCCGAGGTCCACGATGTTCTCGACCTTCTGGCCGAGGGGACGCGGCGGGTTCGGGTCGAAGAGGATCGTCGACTGCGCCTGGTAGATTTTGACCTGGCCGAGCGTGTTGAACGTCGCCGCGAGCGAGACCACGAGCGCCGCCCCGAGCGCCGTGGACCAGTACTTGCGAACCATCTGCCAGACGACGGCAGGGCTCAGGGCCCCCTCGGGCGCGCGCTCCACGGCCTGGGTCGGCTTGGGCGTCGTCAGGGTCGAGGTTCCAGGTGCGTCCGTCACGGTGGCAAGTGGGGTGCGGCCGAGCTGGCCGGCTCCGCCTAAGGTGCGCCTACGCCCCCAGATGTTCAAGCGGGCCGCGATCGCGGGAGGAGCTTCCTCCCTGGCAAGGATCGCGGCCGAAAATTGGGGGGTTCGGGGGCGGGCGGGCTACGGTCGGCCCTGCGTGCTCGGTGATCTCGTCAAGCGCCTGGTGAACGGCGTGGTGCTCCTGCTCGGGAGCCTCGCGTTTTTCCTCGTCCCCGTCGGGAGCAAGACGTCAGCGCAGCACGTCGTGGCGATCTTCTCCACGAAGCCGGCGCGCGAAGCCGCGCAAGCCTTCGCCCACGCGGCGCGCGACCTCGCCCACGAGGTGGCCGCGAACGTCGAACGAGCCAAACGCGCCCCGGCCCTGCCCGACGCGAAGCCGAAGCCCGCGAACGAGCGTTAGCCCTTCTTCTTGCGCGGGTCCGTGTACTGCGGGTGCTCGTTGTAGAAGGCGTCGAGGCTCTCGCGCGTGATCTCGGCCTCGATGTCGCCCTCGCGATGGATCTTCGCCTGGCAGCCGAGCCGCGAGCTCAGCCGCACGTCGAAGGCCTTGTCGAGGATGTCCTCCTCGTCCTCCTCCGCCTCGGAGAGCAGCTCTTTGCCGCGCAACACGTAGACGTGACACGTCGAGCACGCGCACACGCCGCCGCACGCCGAGCCCTCGGGCGCCTCGACCTTGCGCGCCGCTTCGAGGAGCGAAGTCCCGATCGGTACCTCGACGTCGTACGTCGACCCGTGCGCCAAAAACCGTACCTTTGCCATCAGCTCCCCGTCCCGGAGGCGTCGCCGTCCGGTGCATTGTGCCCCGCATGCTCGGCGAGGTGCGCCTCGACGCCCCTCGCCTTCGCCACGGTGCCTTCGATCGCCGTCACGTCCTTGCCCGCGATCGCCCGAGCGATCGCGCGATCCATGCGCCTGCCGGCCCAGCCGTGCGTGACATCGTCGAGGACCTCGGTGCGGCCGCGGATGATCGCAGCGCGCGTCCCACGGATGGCCTCTTCGAGCCCGGCGAGCGCCTCGTCGATGCGCGCGCGCTCCTCGTCGCCTTCGAGCAAGTCGGCGTCGGCGACGAGCGCCTTCCTCGTGGCGAGCACGACCCGCTCGGCCTCGACGCGCGCCTCGATGAGCTGACGTTTTTCGAGGTCCTCCTCGCCGTGATCGAGCGCGGCCATGAGCATCGCCTCGACCTCCTCGTCCGTGAGGCCGTAGCTCGGCTTGACCTCGACCTTCTGCTCGACGCCCGTCGTGAGCTCGTTCGCAGTCACGCTGAGGAGGCCGTCCGCATCCACGCGGAACGTGACTTCGAGTCGCGCGAGGCCCGCGGGCATGGGCGGGATTCCTTTGAGGACAAAGCGAGCCAGGGAGCGGCAGTCGATCGCGAGCTCGCGCTCCCCCTGGACGATGTGGAGATCGAAGCCGGTCTGGTTGTCGGCGTACGTCGTGAAGGTTTGTCGCGCGCCGGCCGGGATCGTGGTGTTGCGCGGGAGGATCTTTTCGACGACGCCGCCCATCGTTTCGAGGCCGAGCGAGAGCGGGAGGACGTCGAGCAGGAGGACCTCGTCGGCGCGCTCCTTCGTGCCGGCGAGGATGTCGGCCTGGATCGCAGCGCCGAGCGCGACGACCTCCTCGGGGTCGAGGTCGCAGAGCGGTGGCTTGCCGAAGAGTTTTTCCACGTACTGCCGCACGTACGGCACGCGGGTCGAGCCGCCGACGAGGATGACGCCGTCGAGCTCGTCAGCCGTCACGCCAGCGTCGCGGAGCGCGCGCCGGCAAGCGACGCCCGTGCGCTCGACGATCGGTTTGATCAACGCCTCGAACTCGTCCCGCGTGACGGTGAGCTTGCGCGTGCCGCCCGGGACCTCGATCTCGGCCTCGACACGATCGTTCTCGGTGAGCCCGTGCTTGATCTTGCGCGCCGTATCGAGCGCGAGCCGCACGAGCTCGCGAGGACGGTTCTCCGCGGGAACACCGAGGTCCTGGAGCAGCCTCTCGGCGAGCGCGCGGTCCATGTCGTCGCCGCCGAGGGCGCTGTCGCCGCCGGTCGAGCGCACCTGGAAGACGCCGTCGTCGAGCAGGAGGATCGTCACGTCGAAGGTGCCGCCGCCGAGGTCGTACACGGCGAACAGGCCGTTCTTCTGTTTTTCGAGACCATACGCGAGCGCCGCGGCGGTCGGCTCGTTGAGGAGCCGGAGCACGTCGAGGCCCGCGAGCTTGCCCGCGTCCTTCGTCGCCTGTCGCTGCGCGTCGTCGAAGTACGCAGGCACGGTGATCACCACGCCGCCGACGGAGCGCAGCTCGTCCTCGGCGAGCGAACGGAGGACCTTGAGGACCTCGGCCGAGACCTCGACGGGCGTGACCGAGCGATCGCGGATCTTGAACCGCACGCTCTTCGCCTCCTCGGGCGTCTTCGGCTCGACGAAGTCGTACGTGCCGAGCCTGCGCGTCTCGGGATCGTCGGCCCCTCGCCCCATGAAGCGCTTCACGCTGACGATGGTCTCGCGCGGAAAATCGACCGCGAGGCGCTGCGCGTCCACGCCGACGATCACGCGGCCGCGCGGGTCGTAGTGCACGACCGAAGGGACGAGCTTCTCCGCGTTGCAGTCGGTGATGACGACGGGCTTGCCGTCACGGACACGCGCGACGAGCGAGTTCGTGGTGCCGAGGTCGATGCCGATCGGCCTCGGGGCCGCCTTGGGGTCGAAGATTTCGAGTAGAGCCATGGGGTTCGCGGGCCAAGCTCGGCTTGTCCGAGCGTAGCCCTCACGTGGAATGAGGGCCTTTCAAGATCAGGAAGAGAGCTCTTCCTCGATCGCGCTCGCCTCGTCGAGGAAGCGCCGAAGATAACGGAGCTCGCCGAGCTCGGGCAGGACGACCGCGAGCTTGGTCGCGTCCGGATCGGACGCTGCAAACTGGCGGCCCATCGACGCGAGCACCTCACGCTCACGCCCGCGGATCGCCTCCGCGAGCGCACCGACGGCCGCGAGATCCTTCCGCCGCCGCGCATCCCCGAGCTCCTCGCGCCGCTCCATCATCTCCATCAGGAGATCGGGCGACGGCTTCGGCTCGGCGGTCTCCCCGACGGGCACGCCGGCGCGGCGAAGGAGCGCCTCGGCGCGGCGGATCGGGTCCTTCAGGACGCGGAAGGCGTCGTTCACTTCGATCGCGCGCGACAGGGACAAACGCCGCTCGGCCGCGGGCGCGCCTGCGTAGCGGTCGGGGTGGAGCGCACGCGAGAGGTCACGGTGCCGGCGCGCGAGGTCGTCCGGATCGAGGTCGAAGCGGGCCTCGACGCCCAGCGTCTGGAAGGGATCGATCATCGTGAGAGGAGCGGTGGGATGCAGCGTCCGCGCCGCGGCGGAAGGAGCCTGCTCAGCCGACGGTGAAGGAGTGGCCGCAGCCGCAACGGCTTGCTTCCTTGGGGTTCTTGAACTTGAAGCCCTGGAACATCAGGGTCTTCTCCCAGTCGAGCACCGAGCCGCCGAGGTAAAGGATGCTCTTCTTGTCGCAGTAGACGCGGACCGTGCTCTTGCCTTCCTCGGGGTACTCGAGGACCAGGTCGCCCTTGCGCGGGGCGTCGTCGTCGAACTCGATGACGTACGAGAAACCCGAGCAGCCACCGCCCCGGATCCCGATGCGGATCGCAGCGTCGGGCGTGCCGCGCTTGGCGAGGTTCGTCCGCATCGCGTCGACCGCGGCCGACGTCACGCCGATCGTCTTCTTCGCGTCGGTCGGCGCGGGCGCTCGCTGCTCCGTCTGGTTGCTCTGCGAAACTTCGCTGGTCGCGTTCATCGTACGTTCTCCGTCCACCTTCCCGAAGGGCGCCGTCACTGCCCCGGGAGGGCCTTCTTCGCCGCCTGCTTCGACCGGAAGTCGGCGATCGCGCTCTTGATCGCGTCCTCGGCGAGCACCGAGCAGTGGATCTTCACCGGCGGCAGGTGGAGCTCCTCCGCGATCATGCTGTTCTTGATCTGCTCGGCCTCGTCGATCGTCTTGCCCTTGAGCCACTCGGTGGCGAGGGACGAAGAGGCGATCGCCGAGCCGCAGCCGAACGTCTTGAACTTCGCGTCCTCGATGACGCCCGCGTCGCTCACCTTGATCTGCAGGCGCATCACGTCGCCGCAAGCCGGAGCACCGACGAGCCCCGTGCCGACGTGCTCGTCGTTCTTGTCGAGGGTGCCCACGTTGCGCGGGTTCTCGTAGTGCTCGATGACTTTCTCGCTGTATGCCATGGCTCGAAACTCTCCTACCTCAAATCAATGCGCGGCCCACTGCACGGAAGCGAGATCGATGCCTTCCTTGTGCATCTCGTAGAGCGGGGACATCTCGCGGAGCTTGTTCACCTTGCGGATCACGAGGTCGGCCACGTAGTCGACCTCCTCCTCGGTGGTGAAACGACCGAGGCCAAACCGAATCGACGAGTGGGCGAGGTCGTCGCCGATGCCCATCGCGTGCAGCACGTATGAGGGTTCGAGGCTCGCGCTCGTGCAAGCCGAGCCGCTCGACACCGCCACGTCCTTGATCGCCATGATCATGGCCTCGCCCTCGACGAACGCGAACGAGAGGTTGAGGTTGCCCGGGAGCCGGTGCTCGAGCGAGCCGTTCACGATGACCTCGTCGAGCTCGCTCGTGATGCGCCGGCGGAGTTTTTCACGCAGCGCGAGGATGCGCTCGCTCTCCGCGCGTCCCTCCTCCAGCATGATCTCCGCGGCCCTGGCGAAGCCCACGATGCCCGGCACGTTCAACGTGCCCGAGCGCATGCCGTACTCGTGCCCGCCACCGTCCATCTGCGCGACGAGGCGCACGCGCGGCTTCGACCGGCGCACGTAGAGACCACCAACGCCTTTGGGCCCATACATCTTGTGCGCGGTGATCGAGGCGAGATCGACGTGCATCGCCTCGACGTCGAAGGGCACCTTGCCCACGCCCTGCACCGCGTCGGAGTGCAGAAGGACGCCGCGTGACCGCGTGATCTTGCCGATCTCCGCGATCGGCTGCACCGTGCCGACCTCGTTGTTCGCGAGCATCACCGAGACGAGGATCGTCTTGTCCGTGATCGCCTTCGCGACGTCGTCAGGATCGACGCGACCATCCTTGCCGACGGGCAGGTACGTCACGTCATAGCCCTGCTTCTCCAGGCGCTTGCACGTGTCGAGCACGGCCTTGTGCTCGATCACCGTGGTGACGATGTGGTTGCCCTTCTCCTTGTAGAGCTCGGCGACGCCCTTGATCGCGAGGTTGTTGCTCTCGGTCGCGCCCGACGTGAAGACGATCTCCTTCGGATTCGACGCGCCCACGAGCTTCGCCAGGATCTCCCGCGAGCGCGAGACCGCTTCCTCCGCCGTCCACCCGAACACGTGGCTCCGGCTGGCCGCGTTGCCGAACCGGGCGTTGAAATACGGCAGCATCGCCTCCACGACGCGCGGATCGACCGGCGTCGTGGCGTGGTAGTCCATGTAAATCGGGATCTGGATCGACATCGGTTTCGTCTCTCTTCGAAGCACCCTCTAGCGGTCCGCGCCACCTCGGGAGTGCCCGTTTCCGCCGTGAATTCCGGCCACCAGCTCGGGCTCGGCCTGCGTCCGATCATGCACGTTGCAGTCGGTGCAAGCGGCCACGAGCTCGTCGGGTGCACACGTGTCGCACGTGTCGAGGTAATCGATGCTCGCCTCGAGCTCACGCTCGAGCGAGGAGAGCCGCGCGATCTGCGCGCGCGTCTCTTCGAGCTTCTGCTGGTAGATCGACCGGACCTGCGCCATCGCCTCGGGGGCCGAAGGCGCGCTCTCCCAGAACGCGACGATCTCCTGGATCTGCGAGAGGCTGAGGCCGAGATCGTGCAGCTTGCCGATCCACCGGACCCGCGTGACCGCCGCCTGATCGTAGAGCCGATACCGGCCCTTCGACCGCGCGTGCGGCCGGAGCAAACCCACGTCCTCGTAGTGGTGGATCGCTCGCACCGTCTTGCCGACGGCCCGCGCGATGTCCCCGACCTGGAGAAGGCGCTCGGCCCCGTGCCCGTCCCGATCCTCGTCGAGATCCGGCGGCACGAGCCCCACGTCGGCCCGATGCGCACCCGCACGAACGCCATTCGGGAGAGGAAGGACACCTCTCTCGTCGAGTCCACGCGCTAAAGGTAGGTGGCGAATCGGCCGCATCCAAAACTCCAACCCTCACGCATGCGTGAGGGTTACCTAACGGAAGGTTTAGGCGCCCCTCGGGAGGCTGTCAACCGGAGCAGGACGAAAATGCATGCGATCGAGCTGAGGAGGCGCGCGATCCCTGAGGTGCTCGCGCTCGGCCCCGCGCTTGTCGAGCGAGCCGAGCAGGCCCAGGCGGCGCACCTCGCGCTGAGCCTGGTCGACGGAGCCGCGGTGGTGCTCGGCGCGGCGCAGCGAGCAGGCCGCGTCTTGGACCTCGCAGCGTGCGCGCAGAGGGGCATCCCGATCCTGCGGCGCGCGACGACGGGGACGGCAGCCTGGCTCGGCGGCCGGGGCCTCGTGGTGACGCTCGCGTTGCCGCACGTCGCAGCGCTCGTCGCAGACGCGACGCCGCGGACGCTGCTGAACCGGAACGTGCGCCCGCTCCTCGGCGCGTTGACCCGCGCAGGAATGCTCGCACATTATTTCGGACGCGAATGGATCACGCTGCGTCGTCGGCCGGCGGCGCTGCTCGGCTTCGACGTCGCCGCGTCGGGTGCCGTCCTCGTGGAGGCGTTCGTCGGGTACGACGCGGCGATCGCGTTGCCCGACGAGATCACGACCGAGAGCGAGCGAGCTGTCGATCGGTTCCTCGGCAAGAAGCCCGCGTCCCTCGCCGAACTCGCGGCCGACGCGCCGCTCGACCTCGATCGGTTCGCGCACGCTCTTCTCGATGCGTTGCGCGCACGCACCGAGCCCACGATCACGACGCCGACGATCGGAGCGGACGAGCTCGACACGCGCCCCTTCGCCCCGATCGAGCGCGCGCGCGATCCCGTCCCCGAAAGATTGCTCCTCAAACCAGCCGTGCGTGTCCCGATCGGCTGGATCGAATCCGCAGTCGAGCCCGATGGTGCACGGCGCGCATGGCTCGGCGGAGACGTGCTCGCGCCGCGCTGGGCGCTCGCGCGCATCGCAACCCAAGGAGACGCGGGCCTGCCGGAGATCGCGCTCGAAGGCGCGACGATGGCCGATCTGCTCACCTGCTGAGGATCGATCGTTCACCCCCAAAAGAAAAACGCCCCGCGTTGGCAGGGCGTTTTTCCTCGAAGCGAGCGGGTCAGCTCACTTGGGATCTTCGATCGGATCCGTGCCGACGACGACCGTGCCGCCGTTCGCGACCCACTCGAACCCGTCGACGAGGACCGTCGAGTCCCACGCGGTGTCGCCCGTGTCCCAGATGGCCCAGCGGATCGTCACCTCGTCGCCGCCCTTGATCGGGGCCTGCGTCTGCAACCACGACGTGCCGCCCGCCTCGTCCCACGTGCCGAAGCCCGTGCCCTCCATCTCGCCCGGGCCGGACGGGCAGGTGAACTGCGGGTAGAACGAGTCGTACGAGCAGACGTCGAAGTACGCGATGTTGACGCTCACCGGGTTCGTGTTCTTGTCGAAGGAGATGTTGCCGTTGATCGAGCCCTGCGGCTCCGGCGTCACGAGCGCGATGAACTGATCGTTGAACGCCGTGCAGACGTACTCCGGGAACTCCATCGAGTAGAACTTGAACTTGAACTTGTAGCCCGTCGCGTTCTTCGGCGACCGGATCTTCACCTGGAGCCCGACGTCGTCGTTGATGTCCGGATCGCCCGAGCAGCCGGGCACGTCCTGCGGGAAGCCGGGCGGCGGGGTGCCGGCGCCGATCTCGCTGCAGCTCAGGCTGCCGCAAGCGCCCGCTTGGTTCGGAAGGCGCGCGTAGCCAGAGGAGAGCGTGAGCATGCGCGTGCCCTTCTGCACGTTCACGTTCGGCCCGAAGCCGCTCTGGATGCCGATGTGCCTCGTGTACGAGGCGGGGTTGCCGTTCGCGCGCACGTACTGCGCGCTGAGCACGCCCCACTTCTTGTCGGCCGGCGTGGTGAACTGGCAGAGGTCGAGCGCGCGTGCGCCGTTCTGCGGATCCGTGTCCTGGAGCCCGATGTTGTCGTCGCACGACGCAGGCGCGACGTTGTCGACGACCGAGTCGCAGTCCTCGTCCGCAGGCTTCGCCATCGGATCGTTCGGATCCGTAGCAACCTCGATCGAGCCCGGCGAGACGTTGGGGTCGCAGTCGTTGCAGTCGCCCTGCGCTTCAGAGAATCCGTCGCCGTCGTTGTCGACGTTCGTATCGTTGCTGCACTGCGCTTCGCCGCCGGTGCCGTTGCCGCCCGAGCCGACGAACGTGCCGCCCACACCATCCGAGGCCGAGCCCCCGGTGCCAGGTTGCCCGGAGGAGCCCGAGCCGCCGTTGCCCCCCGAGTCCTCTCCACCGGACCCGCCGTCGCCGAACACGTTGCGACCGCCGGTCGCCCCGCAACCGGCGGAGCCTGCCGCGGCGACGCCCAAAACCGCGGCGAGACCGAACAGAACCAGATGGCTACGCTTCATGATCCTTCTCCATCCCCGCTCACACGGAGACAAGCCAAGCCGGACGCGAACACAGCGCCGCACACCACACGCGCGCGGACTGCGCTCAAAGTGTACCAACGCGTTGACGTTCTTGAACAGAGATCGCGTCCGGAGCGCCGCGAGGGGAGAGGACGCTCCGGACACGCGCAGCGGGTCACTTCGGGATGATGACCTCGGTCACCGTGGTGCCGGCCTTGCCCGACCAGCGCCAGTTGTCGATCAACGCGGAGGAGTCGACCTTCCCGTCCGAGGAATCGTACGTGACGAGGCGCAGGCGGATCGGAGCGCCCGGCGTCACGGCCGTCGTCGTACGCAGCCACCCCGTCGAGCCGTGTGTCCAGCCGGCATTCGCTTCGTCCTTCTCGAACGTGGTCCCGAGGAGCTGCTTCGTCTCGAGAGCGCACTTGAACGAGAACCCGCTCGCCACGCACTCCCCCGTGGGCCCCACGGGGTTCCCCGGGCAACCGCACGCCTCGAAGAATTTATTGTTCACGCTGATCGGCGCGCCGAACATGTCGAACGCAATGTTCCCGTCGCTCTGCCCCATCGGGAACGGGACCATGTACGCGACGAAGAAGTCGTTGTACTCGCGGCACAGGAAGTCCGGCCACTCGTAGCTCAAGAACTGGAAGTCGAACGAGACGCTGAGCGCGTTCGACGGGACGTCGACCTCCATCTCCAGGCCCGTCGCGTCGTGCGGTAGGCCCGTGAGCACGTTGGGGCACGAGGGGCTCGCCTTCGGGAAGCCGAAGGGCGCGTTGCTCGTGTACCCCTTGTCGAACGTGCGGTACGTGGCGTCCACGTCGCCCTTGTCCCGCGCCTTGCCCGACGACAGGAGGAGCATCGAGTTGCCCTCCTGCGGGTTGTTGTTCGTCCCGAGCTTCGGGACGATCCCGTGCCCGAGGTGGAAGTTCGCCTGTTGCGCCGCGTTGACCGGCGGCGGGGTCCCGTCCGCGAGCACCCACTTCGCGCTCTTCAGGAACCTGCAGACGCCGATCGCCTTCGCCGCGTCGGCGGGATCCATGCTGGCGAGCGCGAGTCCGCTGTCGCAGGGAGGCGGCAGGACGTCGACCGTGCCGTCGCAGTCCTCGTCCGCAGGCTCGGGGAGGTTGCCGTTCTCGTCCTTCTCCGCGATGACCTCGACCGCGTTCGGATTGACGAACTTGTCGCAGTCGTTGCAGTCGCCTTCGAGCTCGGTGTAGCCGTCGCCGTCGTTGTCCGCGTCGGGCGCGCCTTCGTCACAAGCACTGCCGCCCGCGCCGCCCGTGCCGGTCGACGAGGTGCTCGTCGTGATGAGGATGTTTCCATCGCCACCCTGACCGAAGTTGCCGGCACCGCCCATGCCGCCGGCGCCGCCGGTTCCACCCTCCCCCCCGGAGTTGCCGCTGCCGCCGCCCGCCGCGCATGCGCCCGCCGTCGTCGCGGCGACGACGCACAACCCGACGAGCCCGAACCATGTGGATGTTCTCGACCGCTTCATGACGACGCCCTCGTGATGCAAAAGGATTCTTCGGGGACTCACGGTCGCCGTCGTCGCCCGATGGCCCGCCGGATCGGCCACGTCGAGCAAGCGGTACCTCGGGGAAAGGAAGACGCACGTATCGATGGACACGGCGAGCGCAAGCATGCCTAGCGTAGCCGAACGGCCAGCAGGCTGTCACGCGCTCGGGGCGCTTCCGGGGTCCTGGAGGGGGGAGCGTGCGGTGGGACGGTAGGAGAGCGCGCCGCGTGGACGCGCCGTCACTCAGGCTTCGGGCGAGGCCGAGGAAGCCTTCTTGCGCTTCTTCTGGTCCTTCTTGCTGCTGCCGTTCGCGTGCGACGAGCCGTTCGTGGTCGACACACTCGGACGGAGCAGGTCGTCGGCCATCTTCGCGGCCCGATCCGTCTTCTCCCAGGAGAAGTCGTCCCGGCCGAAATGCCCGTACGCCGCGGTCTTGCGGTAGATCGGCTTGAGCAGGTCGAGCTGATCGATGATCGCCTTCGGCCGCATGTCGAAGCTCTCGAGGATGTACTTCTCGAGCACCTCGTCGGCGACGCGGCCCGTGCCGAAGGTGTTCACGTGGACGCCGACCGGCTGCGCGACGCCGATCGCGTAGGCGATCTGCACCTCGCAGCGCGCCGCGAGCTTGGCCGCGACGACGTTCTTCGCGACGTACCGCGCGTAGTAGCAAGCCGAGCGGTCGACCTTCGTCGGGTCCTTGCCGCTGAAGGCGCCGCCGCCGTGCCGGCCCATGCCGCCGTACGTGTCGACGATGATCTTGCGGCCCGTGAGGCCCGCGTCGCCGTAGGGGCCGCCGATGACGAACCGGCCCGTGGGGTTGATGAAGAACTTCGTGTTCTTGTCGACGAGCTTCTGCGGGAGGACCTTGTCGATGACGAGCGTGCGCATCGCCTCGACGATCTCCTTGTGCTTCACGTCCGGCCCGTGCTGCGTCGAGAGCACGACCGCGGCGATGCGCGCGGGGACGTCGTTCTCGTACTCGACCGTCACCTGCGTCTTGCCGTCCGGCCGGAGCCAGTTGACCTTCTTCGACTTGCGGACCTCGGCGAGCTTGCGGGCCATGCGGTGCGCGAACGAGATCGGGGCCGGCATGAGCTCGGGGGTCTCGTCCGTCGCGTACCCGAACATCAGGCCCTGGTCTCCCGCCCCCTGCTCCTTGAACAGGCCCTCGCCCTCCGTCACGCCGCGCGAGATGTCCGGGCTCTGCTTCTCGATCGCCGTGAGCACCGCGCACGTCTCGTAGTCGAAGCCCATCGACGAGTCCGTGTACCCGATGTCCTTGATCGTGCTTCGAACGACCACGGGCATGTCGACCCACGCGGAGGTCGTGATCTCGCCGGCCACGATCGCCATGCCGGTCTTGACCATCGTCTCGCAGGCGACACGCGCCGTCGGATCCTGCGCGAGGATGCCGTCGAGGATGGCGTCGGAGATCTGGTCGCAAATCTTGTCGGGGTGGCCTTCCGTGACGGACTCGGACGTGAACTGGTAACGGCGCATGGATGCTCCTTGGGACGGACGGGGCGTACGCATACGCCGTGGACGATGCACCGTCAACGCGCCGAATACGACAAAAGCGAAGCGCCGGGCCTCTTGAAGGCGACCCGGCGCACGCGACACTGTCTCTGGAAATCCGTCAGCCGCCCAGCCCCTCGAGCTTGGCGACGAGGTCGGGCGAGAAGGTGCCCTGCGAGAGGCGCGAGCGCACCTGCTTGAAGAGGCCTTGCCACTTGGTCTTCTGGTCGGCCGTGAGTTCGACGACCGTCATCTTGCCCTTCAGGCGACCGAACGCGGCGTCGTCCTCGCTGCGGATGCGCTTCGTGAGCGCCGTGGCGGCCACCTTGCCAGTGTCCTGGAGGATGGTCTTGAGGTCGGCCGGCAGCGCGTCGAGCTTCTTGCTCGACAGAACGAGCGCGCCGACCGCGAAGCCGGACGCGTCGGCGACGATGGTGTCGAGCTTCGACGCCCACTGGAGCTGCTCGGCGACGAGCGCGGGCGCGACGAGCGCGTTGACGGCGCCCGTGCCGAGGTTCGGCAGGACCTCGGGGATGCCGAGCGGAACGGGCGTCACGCCGCCGATGACCTGGAAAAACACCGGCATCACCGCGTCGTCGCGCCACACGTAGGGCTTCGTGCCCTTGAAGTCGTCGGGCGTTCGCACCGCGACACCCTTCGTGATGAGGTGCGCCTGGCCGACATCGCCCCAACCGAGGATGCGGAAACCAGCGTCCTCCGCGCCCTTCTCGAACTCGGGCCGCATGGTTTCGCGCGCGGCGTCGAGCTTCGCCCACGAGGAGAAGAGGCCCGGCATCTGCAGCGCGAGGATGGGCTTGTGGACCTTGCCGAGCCCAACCGCGGTGACCGCGGCGCCGTCGAGCTGGCCGGACTTCATCTTGCCGACCATCGCGGCTTCATCGCCCTGCTGGCCGTTGTAGTAGAAGCGGAGCTCCAGCCGGCCGCCGCTCTTCTCGGCCACCGCCTTCTCCCAAACACTGAACACCTGCCCCCAGGGGCTCGACTTCGGCGCAAGCGTGCCGATCGTGATCACTTCCGCAGCACTCGCATCCTGCGACGCACCGATCCCCGCAAGGACCGTCAGGGCGCCGAGGAGTTTCACCATCGCTCTTCGCAGCATCATCAGAAGCCTCCGTCTCGGTTCTTCCGACCCTCGTACGCGACGTGTCTCGAGGGTTCCTCCTGGCCTGCGCGTGTTCGTATACCGGAGCTCGTCGCTCTCGAACAGACAGGCTCGCCCCGCACGCACGCACGATGCACCGCAGCATCGAGCATCGCGTTCCAGGAAGAGGGCGGCACGGGACAGTGGACGATGGGCCCACGACGTTATTCACGTTGCCGCATCGCGAAAAACCCTGATGATAGCGACCCGATGACCCTGGATGAGATCCGCGCCGTCCTCGAGGCGCAAGGATGGCCGGTCGAGCGGCTCTCCGAGGCCACGCTGCGCAGCCGCTTCCGCAGCAAGGACCGGATTTTTCCGCTGTTCGTACACCTCGAACCTCTCTTCGTGACGTTCGCGGTGATCCCCTACGCGCGTTTGCCCGAGGACCCCGATTCAGCCGAGGCGCTCATGACGCGCCTGCTCAAGCTCAACCGGGAGATCAACCTCGCCAAGTACTCCGTCGACGATGACGGCGACATCATCCTGAGCGTCGAGTACCGGATCGAGCATCTCGACCCGAGCGAGATCCGCGACGCCGTGGACGTGCTCTCGTTCTACGCGGACAAACACCACGAGGACGTGCACAAACTCTCGGGGCAGTGACGCGTTCGGGTGCGGAGCGTTCGGGGCGAACTCCGGTAGGACGAACCTTCACTCGGTGATCGTCTCGGTGCGTGGACGCTCTTCCTTCTTCGCGTCGAGCAGCGCGCGACGCTCGACACGCACGCGGCGTACTTCTTCGCCACGCACGACGGTGAGGCGCACGGACGAACCGACGTCGCCGCGCAGGAGCACGCGGATCTCCTTGGCGTCGAGGTCACGCACGTAGCGGCCTTCGATCATGACGAGCTCGTCGCCCGGCAAGAGCCCCGCGCGCTCGGCGGCGAGGCCTGGCGACAGGTCGCGCACGTAGAGCGCGCCCGTGTCGTTGTCGCGCGAGAGCACGGCGCCGATGGAGCCCTTCTTCTCCGCCGCGCAGGCGAGCCCTACGAACAGCAACGACGCGAGGAGCGGCGCTCGGGCGACGCGCATGCCGTCATCGTAGCGGACGTCATGACGAACGAGCCGCCTTGCAGCACGGCAGGCGCTCGGATGAGCAGGCGCGCATGCACGCGCGAGGTCTCCTCATGCTGCTCGTCCGTTGCATGTCGAGCGACGCGGGCACGGACGTGAACGACGGTGCGTAGAGGATTTCCGAGAGCGAGACGACAGCGCATCCAGCTACGCGCTCCGTTCCCTCTTGCCCTACGTCGTTCCGTCGAATTCGACAAAACCTCGACGTTTCGCGCGTGTTCGACGGGCGCCGATCTTGCTTGAGCCCGCCGCACTTCCCATGGCGATGAAGCCTCGACCTGATGGGTCTTCCCCCTTAGACTGCGCCGCGTCATCTCCCGCGGCGTCGAGGTTCGTCGCTGGATCCCGGCCACGCGGAGAGAACAAGTGAGTACCTCCACGCACCAAAACGGACTTTGGAGCCCGTCGGACATGCGTGCCTCCGAAGAGCACGTCGAGGGAGCCCCCTCGCAGATCACCGCCATGCAAGGCGGGTGGATCAAGTTCTTGCTCGGTAGCTTCACCGTGCAGGACCTCATCCTGCTCGTCTACCTCACGGTCGTGCGGCTGCTCTTGACGCAGCGGCAAGCGACGGCCGATCAGGTGTCGTGCGCCCGGACGACGGAGCTCTGCATCGGGGTGATCCTCGGCGCCGTGCTGATCGGCCGCGTGATCCCCGGCATCCCGCCGATCGTCCGGAAGATCGTCTACCGCGTGAGCATCGTCGGCGTGCTCGTGCAGAACTACCTCGTGCTGCGCTGGCTCTTGCCCGTGGTGCGGCCGGACTCGGTGGATGCGACGCTCCTCCGGATCGACGAGGCGATCTTCGGACGCGAGCCCGCGCTCGTGCTCGAGGCGCTCAACGTGCGACCCGTGGTCGAGTGGTTCTCGTTCTTCTACTTCAGCTACTTCTTCATCGGCGCGACCTACATGGTCGTGGGCCTGTGGCTGACGAAGCCGAGCCGCCGGACGACCGCGTTCGCGATCGGAACATTGCTCGTCTTCAGCATCGGCCAGCTCGGGTACATGGCGGTGCCCGGCTTCGGCCCGCACCAGTACCTGGCCGATCAGTTCAAGGGGCCGATCAACGGCGGTTTTTTCTGGGGCTGCGTCTGGGACACGGTGCAGGCCGGCAGCGCGATGAAGGACATCTTCCCCTCGCTGCACACGGCCGCGCCGACGTGGTTCACGCTGCACGCGCTCCAGAACGCGAAGACGGATCGACGCTGGTTCTGGCCCGCGATCGTGACGGGCTTCTTCGCGGCGAACATCATCTTCTCGACGGTGTTCCTGCGCTGGCACTACGCGATCGACGTCCTCGCAGGCCTGACGCTCGCCTTCACCGTCGGCGCACTCGCGCCCTGGATCGCGAAGCGTGAAGAGGCGTGGCGCCTCGCGCGAGGTTTCCGCGGCGCCTGGGTCTTCGACTGACGAAGACGCGAACGACGCGCCGCACCGTCGATCATTCGTCACTCCCCGCCCACCGAAGCCGTACGAGCCCCTCCCCCTGCGCGACGAGACGCGCCGCGCAGGCGAGCCGCTGGGAAGGCGGCGCGTCGAAGAGGTCGAGCACCTCCGATTCGTCGGCCTTGGGGGGTGCGAGGAGCGCGGCGCCTTCGAGGACCTCGACGAGGCACGTACCGCAACTCGCCGAGCGACACGAGAACGAGACGGGCGCGCGGCATGCGTCGCTGACGTCGACGAGCGCGTCGCCCGGCTCGGCGTCCACACCCGCGGCGGGGCCGAGCTCGTTCGCCAGGAACTCCACCCGGATCACGAGGCACCTCTAACGGAAGGCGCGCGCGTCGTCGACTCCACTGCTCGGGCATTGGCGAGGCCGAGCGACCGCGATATCCAGGGGCCATGGCGGATCATGGGTGGGATGCATTGATCCTGGGGGGCGGGCCCGGTGGCTCCACGCTCGCCGCGAGCCTCGCGCGGAGAGGCCGGCGGGCGCTCGTGCTGGAGCGGGAGAAGTTCCCGCGGTTCCACATCGGCGAGTCGCTCCTGCCTCGATCCCGCGAGATCTTCGTCGAGCTCGGCGTGGACGAGGAGCTCGATCGCAGGTTCTTGCGCAAGTACGGCGCGCGGTTCCTCTGCTGCGCGACCGGGCGCGAGAGCACGTATCGCTTCGAGGAGAGCTTCGACCCGAAGTTCACGTACGCCTATCAAGTCCCGCGGGCCGAGTTCGATCACGTGCTGCTCGAACACGCGCGCAAGCTCGGCGCCGAGGTGCGCGAGCAGTGGGAAGCGACGGACGTGCTCTTCGAAGGCAGCCGCGCCGTCGGCGTGCGCGCGAAAAACCTCCTGAACCCCTCCGAGGTGGTGGAGCTCTTCGCGCCGATCGTCGTCGACGCGACGGGGCGCGACACGCTCCTGGCCTCACGCACGCGGCGCAAAGCGAACATCGCGCGGCTCGACAAGACCGCGCTGTTCTCGCACTACCGCGGCACGTTCCGGCCGAGCGGGCAGGACGAAGGGAACATCCAGCTCGTCATCTTCGAACACGGCTGGTTCTGGTTCATCCCGTTCCGCGGCGACGTGACGAGCGTGGGCGTGGTCGTATCGTCGGAGTGGATCCGGCAGAAGCAAAAAGGCGAATCACTCGATTCTTTTTACGATCGTACGTTCGCGCAATCGGCGATGGCGCGCGAGATCCTCGGAGGCGCGACGCGGCTGCGGCCCGTGGGCGCGCTGGCGGACTTTTCGTATCGGATCGATCAGCTCGCGGGTGACGGGTGGCTCTTCGTCGGCGACGCCGGCGGCTTCCTCGATCCGCTGTTCTCGACGGGCGCGCACCTCGCCATCAAGGGCGCCGCGCTCGCGGCCGAGGCGATCGATCACGCGCTCACGACGGGCGACGTGTCGCGCGCGGCGTTCGCCACGTACGAGGCGAACGTGCGCTACGCGGTCGATCTGTTCCTGGGCGTCGTGCAGAGCTTCTACGCGGGGCGGTTCCGCGAGACGTTGTTCGAGCCGAACCAGCGACCGACGATCCGCAAGCTCATCACGTCGATCCTCGCGGGCGACGTGTTCCACGTGGAGCGCCGTCCTCCGTGGGCCTCGTTCCTCCGCGAGCACTACCCGGCCGAAGTGCCCACGTTCGTCTGAACGCGCGCTACTTCGTGGGCACGGTCGCGAGGTTCTCCTTGCACGTCGCGGCGAGCCCTTCCTTGCCGCCGGGCGCTTGCGCGGCCTCACGCCAGGCCTGGCGCATTGCCTTGAAGCCGGGCTCACGCGCGGCGCGCGCCTCCTCGGGCAAACCATCGAGGAAGGCTTCCATCTTCTTCACGTACGCGTCGCACTCGGCGACGCCGATCGCGCCCTCGGATGTGGCAGCGGTCCCCTCGCCTTCGCTGCCCTTCTTGCAACCGAACATCGTCAGAGAAACCGCAAAGACCACCGCGATCGTCTCACGCCGCATCTCGAACGTCTCCGTGGGAAAGCGGCGGGCATCCTGCCACACGAGGGCAGGACGGGGACAGTTCGTCGCGACTCCGCCCGGGTGCTAGGCGCGGACGAGCAGGATCGCGTGTTCTTGACGCGGACGTGATTCGAACGCGCGACGCGTGGGCGCATGGAAGTGCGGGCGCGGCTGCGAGGCGACGGTGTCCACGCGAAGGCGCGCGCGCGGCGCGACGCGGCGGATCACGTCGACGGAGTAGACGGGGCGGCCCGCGACGACGCTGTCAGCGAGGAGGAGGATCGCAGACGCGTCGGGGCGCATGACGCGGGCGAGCGCGGCGAGGGTGTCGCCGATCTCGCGCTCCCAGCGGGCCACGCCTTCGTCGGGGCCCATGGGATCGAGGCGGCGACGCGCGCCGATCTCGGCACGCTCGAAGCGCTCGGGGCGAAGGCGCAACCAACGAAGGCGCGCCTCGTGATGCGCGAGGTAGTCGTAGACGCCCGGGTACGGCGGCGACGTGACGACGAGATCCACGGAGCGATCGTCGATGCCGTCGAGGCGGCGCGCGTCGCCTTCGAGGACACGCGCGGGCGGCGCGGCGGCGAGGCGCGCGGAGGCCTCGGCGCGGCGCGCGACGAGCTCCTCGGCCTTGCGCACGAAGAGGCGCGCGGCGTAGCCGGAGGCGATGCGTCGTTCGAGCTCGCGCTCGGAGGTGTCGGAGGTGCGGCGGCTGAGCTTCGTGAGCATCGACGAGAGCACGAGCTCGAGCTCGCCGCGCACAGCGGGCTCTTCGATGCGATCGATCCCGGCCCGCACGCCGTCGAGTTCGAGGAGCACGTGTCGATCGAAGAGGGCGAGATCCTCGGGGCCGTACCGCCGCGTGGGTCCGCTCTTCGCCTTGCGGCGTTCGTCCGCGAAGAGCGCGACTGCGCGCGCCGCTTCGACGAACGCGGCACGATCGGCTTCCGTCGTATCGCGCAGCTTGAGCGCGGCGAGGCGCACGGCGAGCGGGTTCGCGTCGACGCCGATCGCCTTTCGACCGACGAGCCGCGCCTCGACGAGCACCGTGCCGCTGCCGCAGAACGGATCGAGCACGGCGCCTCCGGGGCGCGAGAAGGACTCGACGAGCCGCTGCGCCGTGACCGGGTGCATGCGCGCCGGGTAGCTGTGGAAGCCGTGCACGTGTGCGCGCGCGGCCTCCTCGGCGACCTCGGACGGGGGCACGTCGAGGGCTCTGACGAGCGCCGTGCCACGCGTGGGATTTCCCTCGACGTGGGTCTCTCCGCCGACGTGGGAGAGCGCGCGCCGCACGTTGGGCTTCGTCGGCTCGCGGGGCGTCGTCTGCTCTCGGGGCTTCGTTCGCTCGTCGGGCTTCGTTTGCTCTCGGGGCCTTGTTCGTTCGCCAAGGTTCGTTCGCTCGCCGGGCTTCGTCTTCGTTCGCTCGCCGGGCTTCGTCTTCGTTCGCTCGCGCATCACACCTTCTCGCGCGTGACGCCGGGCGCACGCGCCTCGGCCTCCGCCTCGGCTTCGGCCTCCGCTTCGATCGCCGCGAGGTCGGGGTTGTCTGGGGAGGCCCCGATCCGCATCCGCGTGAGGCTCCCGTCGTTGCGGACGATCTCGTGCGCTTCGAGCAGCGCGAGCAGCTCCTCCGCCTGCGGCTCCGCGATGGGGAGCGCTTCGGCGAGGGCGCGCGCCGTGACCGGTCCCTTGATCTGCGCGGCCACGTCCGCCGCCACCGAGAGCCACGCTTCGTCGAGCGCAGGCTCGATCTCCTTGCCTCGAGCCCGGGAGCGCGCGAGGAGCCAGGCGACGAGCCCTGCGAGCGGGCCGGCCGTCAGCACGCTCGCGAGGAAAAACCCGAAGCCCGGGTTCACCACGCCGACGACGCCGAGCAGGCGTAGATCGCGAGCAGGCCGATCGTCCCCACGAGCGCGACGCCCGTGAACACCGCGGCCGCGCGGTTCTTCGCGCGCCCCTTCCGCGCGAGCTCGGCGCGCTGCAACGCCGTGATCTCCTTGCCGCTCCGCCGCATCTTTCTCGTGTCGAGCGGCACGCGCGGCCCGCCGCAGACGTCGCAACGGAACCGGAGTTCGGCATCACGCGTCGCTCCCGCCGTAGCCCCGCAGTGCGGACAAACCTCCATGCGTTGCGAGGTCCCGCAGCGCGAACAAACGGCGGCCCCCGCAGGGACGCCCGTGCCGCAGGCGACGCAGCGACCTTCGGCCGATCCGGCCGTCATGGCGCCACGCGGGCGATCCGTCCGCGCGTCGCCCTCGCGCCCTTCGGAGCCGGCATGATGAACACGGTCGCGTGCATCAGGGGCGCATCTAATCCGGCGCCGGTCCCACGGCCAGAGGAGAGCGCACCGATCGACGCTGCGGGGTCGACGGATGGGAACGGGCGCCCGGCCGGGACGGCTCGGCTCGCTTCACGGCGAGGCAGGGACGTGCCAACATGCCGGACATGCGGGGACGGTGGACCCGGACGGGCCGGAACGCTGCAGCGTGGAGCGTGGCCGCCGGTTATGCGCTCCTTGCGTGCCTCGCGACCGCCCTCGCCCTGGCGCTCCGGGACGGCGCGCCCTGGATGTACCCGAACCCGTGGCTCGGCCTGACGCCGCTCGTCGGGACGCTCGCGAGCGCGCTCTCCGGCATCATCCTCGCCACGATCCTCGTGCTCACGACGCGCTTCGCGGTCGGTCGGTTCACCTGGGCCAGGCGCCTGCACGGCGAGCTTCGTCCGGTCGCGAAGGATCTTTCCGTCGGACAGATCCTCATCCTCGCGGGCCTGTCGAGCCTCGGCGAGGAGATCCTGTTTCGCGGGCTGCTCACGCCGGTGATCGGCGTGCTCGGCTCGGGCGTGCTCTTCGGCCTCTTGCATCAGATGCGCGGGCCGAGCCGCTGGGTCTGGACGACGTGGGCGACGGCCGTGGGCCTCATCCTCGGGGCGATCTTCGCGGCCACGGGCTCGCTCCTCGGGCCGCTGCTCGCGCACGCGATCGTGAACGCGGTGAACCTCGGTTACCTGCGTGATCACGATCCGGGAGACGATCCCGAGCAGAACCTCGCCTGAGGCGAACCCCCGCGCGCGGCGATCGCGCTCAGCGCTTCTTGTCGTTGACCGGGCCCGTATGCGGCTGACGCGGCGGGAGCGGCGGAGGCGGCGGAGGCGCCGGACGCACGCCGCTTTCGGTGAGATCGGGACGCGTCTGTACGGCTTGACGCGGCGGCGGCGTGGGCGAACGCGGCACGGGGCCGGCGCCCGGGTTCGGCAGCGGCGGCGGCGTGCTCTTCGAATGCGAGTGCGTGCCCGGCGCCGGCGGGCGCGCCGCGGGCGCGGGGCCGGGGAACGACGGGCGCGTGTACTCGCCGCTCGTGCGAGAAGGCGCGAGAGGTTGTCGCGGCGGCGGTCCCGGAAGCCGATTGGCCCCGCCTGGCGCGCGGGGCGGTGGTCCGGGCAAACCCCCCGCAGTCCGCGTGGGCACAGGCTGACGCGGCGGCGGACCGGGCAACCCCGCAGACACCGCAGGTCGAGCGGCCGGTGTGTGGCGCGGCGGAGGCGCGCCCGGCGAGCGCGGCGCCATGGCGCCCGGACGAACCGGGCCTCCCGCTCCGTACGTTCCGGCAGGCCGCATCGGCCCTGCGTTCGCGGGCGCGGGGCGCACGCCGGCTTGCCTCGGCGCGTTACCCCAGTTCGGTCGATAGGCCGGCGCGCCTTCGAGGTCTTCCTCTTCGAGCTGGTACTCGGACGCGGGCGACTCGTCGACCTCGTCGAGCGCTTCCGCGGAGAGCTCGGTGAGCTGCTCCGGCTCCTCGACGAGCTGCGCTTCGTCGCCGTACGCAGACTCGGGGACGAGCTCCTGCGAGCCCGGCGCGGCCTCCGCGCGGTTCGCGCTCTGCGGCGGCGCCACCGGCTCGTCCATGCCGAAGTCGGCCCAGTCGTAGTAGGCCTTCCGATCGGTCTCGTCGTCTTGTGCGGGCGCGGCAGCAGCGGGCGCGCGCGCTGCTTGGATCGGCTTCGCGGGCTCGGCGAGCGCCTTCGACGACGGAGGCCCGAGGTCGGTGCGCCGCGACGGAGGCCCGCCCATCGAGGGTGCGGCGAGGCGCGTGGAGGGCGCGGCCTTGCTCGATCGAGGTTGCTCGCCGTTGTGGACGCTCTCGTCTTCGAGGCGCACGGCTTCGAGCAAGAGGTGCCCGATCGGCTGCGCGTTGCCGGTTGGCGGGCGATCGGGCTGCGGGACGAACGAGAACCGACCGACCTTCCAGCCGAGGATGTTGCGCAGGATCGTGATCGCGTCGGTCGTCGTGCCGCCGATGGTCCCGGTCACGACGAAGCCGGTGGCGACCTCGAGCTGCACCTTGCGTTTCTTGCTGATGACCTCGACGACGCCCGTGCGCCGCTCGAGCTCGAGCACCGTGAGCACGGTGGCGATCGACATCTGACTGAGATCGCCTTGGATCGCCGTCGTTTCGGTCACGGACGAGGGCGGCACGGAGACGAGCGAGTCGCGCCGCTTGCGCAGCCGCCACGCCATCTGCACGAGCGCGCCGACCTGCGCGACGACCTCGTCGACGCGAAAGGGCTTCGTCATGTACGCATCGGCGCCGACGTGAAATCCTTCGAGTCGCGCCTCTTGATCGTCGAGGGCAGAGAGGAAGAGGAACGGCGTCACCGACACGCGCGAGGGCTGTGTGCGAACGTTCCGCGCGACCCAGTAGCCGTCGTTGTCCGGCAGATCGATGTCGCAGATGATGCAGTCCGGCTCGCGATCGCAGGCCGTATCGAGCCCAGCTTGCGCGGTGTTGCAGACGATGACGTCGTAGCCGGCGTCACGGATCGCGCCCGAGAGCAGGCTGCTGACCCACTCGTCGTCTTCGATCACGAGCACGAGCCCTCGGGGCATTGGCGAAACCGTATCACGTGCGCTCGCCGGGGGGCCAAGTGGCAAGGGGCCCGCCCGGTCGGTTTCGTCCCCGGGGGGCGTGGGGGTCCCCGCGTCTCGGCCCGCCCGCCCGGAGGGATTCGGCCGCGCGCGCTGGGCTTTTCGGCGCTAAGCTGGGCTTCGTGACGAAAGGAACGCGGATCGTGGTCGCCATGAGCGGCGGAGTCGACTCCTCCGTGGCGGCCGCGCGCCTCTGTGACGCCGGCTATGACGTCATCGGGGTGACACTGCACCTCTGGGACTACCCCGACGACCGGAGCGAGCGGGGTCGTTGCTGCGCGCCCGAGGACCAACACGACGCGCGGCGCGCGGCGGATCACCTGGGCATCCCGCACTACACGTTCGACCGCCGGGAGCTCTTCCGCGCGCACGTGGTCGATCCGTTCGTCGACGCGTACCTCGACGGCGAGACGCCGAGCCCCTGCGTCGCCTGCAACCGCTCGGTGAAGATGCGCGAGCTCTTCCCGCTGGCGGAGCGGCTCGGCGCGTCGTTCATCGCGACCGGCCACTACGCGCGCACGGAGGTCGGCGAGGACGGGCGCGCGCGCCTGTATCGAGGCAAGGATCGCGTCAAGGATCAGAGCTACTTCCTGCACATGCTGCGCGAGGACGAGCTGCGGAGGCTCGTCCTGCCGCTCGGAGACGCGACGAAGGAAGAGGTGCGCGCCGAGGCACACGCGCGTCGGATCCCGCGCGCGGACAAGGGCGAGAGCCAGGAGCTTTGTTTCGTCCCCGCCGGCGGCTACGGCGCGTTCGTCGAGAACCGCGCGGGGCGCGAGCGGGTTCGTCCCGGCCCGATCGTCGACGATCGAGGGCGCACGGTGGGGCACCACGAGGGCGTGCATCGGTTCACGATCGGCCAGCGCAAGGGCATCGGCGTGGCGCTCGGTCGGCCCGCGTTCGTCGTGGGGATCGACGCGGAGTCGGGCGCGGTGCGTCTCGGCGGCGAGGACGCGCTGCTCGCGACGGGCGCGCTGCTCGAAGCGGGCGCGTGGAGCGACGACGTGTCGTTCCCGTTCGAAGCCGACGTGCGGGTGCGCGCGCGTCACGAAGGAGAACGCGCGACGATCGAGCGCGTGCAGGATCCGGAGCGAGGCGAGGTGCTCGTCGCGCGCTTCCGCACGCCGGTGAAGGCGGTCTCGCCCGGGCAGGTCGCGGTGGCGTACGACGGCGATCGGGTCTGCGGCGGGGCCACGATCAAGGCCGCGATCCACGCTGGCGCGGGAGGCGCTGCGTGAGCGTGCGGCTCTGCCTCGTCGTCGCGTCGCTGCTCGCGCTCGGCGCGATGGGCTGCTCGCTCGGGCAGGGCGAAGGCGAGGTCAAGAGCGACGCGCTCGTCGCGAAGGATTGCTGGTTCGACGCCTACGATCTCCGCCCCGACTTCTTCGCGGCGGTGCCGTACCGCTCGACGCTCCAGATGCGCGTGCAGCGCGGGACCGATCTGCAAGAGGTCTCCGACGGGCTCGCGGTCCTGATCGAGGACGTGGGCAAGGTCCGAGAGGAGCTGCTCGGCAAGCCCCTCGACGTGACGCTCTCGCCGGGCGTCTTGCCTCCCGGCTCCGATTTCCCGGCCCCGCCGCCCGAGGATCAGCCGGCGATCCACGTCTCGCTCTACCTTCAGCGCTCCTGCCACAACCAGAACGTGATCCTCTACGCCGTGGATGGCTCGGTCACGTTTCATTCGCTGTTCAGCGGCGATCCAAACGAGGCCGAGGCCGCGGAGAAGTACACCGACGCCGAGTTCGACGTGTGGATGGGTGATCCTCGCGACGCTCCCGTGGATGCGCCCGCCAACGAGATCCCGAAGGAACTGCAATCGCGTGTGACGGGTTTCTTCCGCTTCTACTTCGAGCGTGGCCAGCCCGGTCAGCCCTTCCCCTGAAGTTCGAGGCGCTTCGATAGGGTGCCCACACCTGCGGGGTTTGGGGGCATCGCCCAGCTTGCCCGAGCGAGCCCGCAAACGTGGGCGTGAAGGCGTGCTCGCCCGCTGAACATCCGGAAGCGTCCGTGCGCGCTCTCCGGCGCATGGAAAGTGGAATCGTTTTCGCGGTAGGATTCAATCAACGCGTCATGGCTCAACCTCCGCCTCGACCCGCTGCTTCGCGACCGGGCGGTCCGGCACCGGCAAACACCAGGAGCGCCCCCGCCTCCTCGTCCGGTCCCCGCCCGAAAGAACCCGAGAAGCAGCAGCCTGGGACTTTCTTCCTCGGACGATACCGCGTCGTCGACGAAATCGGCGTCGGAGGCATGGCGAGCGTGCATCTGGCGCGCATGGACGGCCCCGGTGGCTTCCAGAAGTGGGTCGCGATCAAGCGCATCCACCCGCACCTCGTCGAAGACGATCAGTTCGTCGACATGTTCCTCGACGAAGCCCGCATCGCGGCCGGGATCAACCACGCGAACGTCGCGCAGGTCTTCGATCTCGGCAAAGACGACAACACGTACTGGATCGCGATGGAGTACCTCCACGGCGAACCGCTGCGCGAGGTCATGCGGCGGGCCGAGGAGAAGCGGATGAACATCAGCCCCGAGCTCGCGGCGCGCATGTGCGCGGACGCGGCCGAGGGCCTCCACGCGGCGCACGAGCTGCGCGGCAAGAACGGACAGCTCCTCGGGCTCGTCCACCGCGACGTGACGCCGCACAACCTGTTCGTCACGTACGACGGCTACACGAAGGTCGTCGATTTCGGCATCGCGAAGGTCGCCGACCGGCTCGCGTCGACCCGCGCCGGCACGCTCAAGGGCAAACTCGCGTACATGTCGCCCGAGCAGGTGCGCGGCGCGGACGTCGATCGCACGACGGACATCTTCGCGCTCGGCGTCGTGCTCTGGGAGCTGACCACGAACCAGCGGCTCTTCCGCATGGACACCGATCTCGACACGCTCGAGAAGGTGCAGGCCTGCGTGGTGCCGTTGCCCTCGACGATCGTGCGCGGCTATCCGCAAGGCCTCGAAGCGGTCGTCATGAAGGCGCTCGCGAAGAACAAGAAGGACCGCTACCAGACGGCCCGCGAGTTCTCCCGCGCCCTGCAGGTCTACCTCAACCAGAGCGGAGCGTTCGTCGGACCCGAAGAGGTCGCGCAGTTCGTCCGGCACGTGTTCACCGATCGCATCGCCAAGCGCGAGGCACACCTCGCGTGGGCTGCCGAGGTGACGTCGACGGTGAACGTCGATCAGCTCCGCGCGCAGGGCGGCCTGAACGACGATTCGCTGCTCGAAGACGATGACGACGATCGCCGCGGCCGCGCGAGCGGAACGGCGCCGTCGAAGTCGGCAGCGCAGCCGATCGCGAACCGCGCGCCCGCGGCGATGCCCCCGCCCGAGGATCGATCGTCCGCGTCGCAGCAGATGGCCGCCACGTCGCTCATGGACGACGACGAGGACGTGCCGACCACGGTCGCGACGCGTGATCACCTGGAGAAGGCCGCGGGAGGGCCGCTGCCGAGCGCAGGTCGTCCCTCGACGCCGCAGGGTCAGCACCGGCCTCAGCTCACGACGCCGCTCCCCGCCGCGGGCATGCCCGGGCCGGGGCACAACGAGCGCACCGCGGCGCTGCCGAGCGGTGGGTATCCCGGCGACGCCGACGATCTCAACGCGACGATCGCGCTGCCGGCGAACGCGAAGATGCCGGATCCCGGGCCGCCGCGGCAGGGGTTTGGCGCGCCGCAACAGCCGAGCTTCGGCGGATATCCCGCGCCGCAGCAGCCGAGCTTCAACGGCGGCATGGCGCCGCAGCAGCCGGGCTTTGGCTTCGGCCAGCAGCCGCCGCAGCCGCAGTACGGGCAGCAGCCCGGCTACCAGCACCCGATCAGCAACCCGAACCCGCAGATCCCACAGCAGTACGGCCAGCGCGTGGCGCAGTCGCAGATCGAGACCGCGATGTCGTTGCCGCGCCCCGATCCCGCCGCGCTCTGGATGGCGCAGCAGGAAGCGGCTCGTCAGCAAGGCGGGCCGAAGCGCAACACGGGCGTGTTCGTGCTGGTCGTCGCGCTCGTCGCGCTCAGCGTGATCGGCATCGGCGTGCTCGTGTATTTCAAGCTGAAGCAGCCGCAGGCAACGACGACGCAGCCGGCGGTCACGGCCGTGCCCGAGGCGCCGGCAGTCCCGAGCACCGTCGCCGTGCCCGCGCCTGCGCCCGCACCGGCGCCCGCGCCCGCGCCGACCGAAACGGCTGCGGCTGCGCCGACGGAGACGGCCGCGCCCACGCCTGCGCCGGGCCCCGGGCCCGGGACCGCGCCCGCCACGGCGAAGACGGCGGCCACCGCGCCCACGGCCGCGCCCACGGCGACGGCGAGCGCAGCGGCCGCGTCGGGCGAGCCGGGCTTCCTGACGATCGTGTGCAACCCGTTCTGCGACGACGTGCTCGACAACGGTCGCTCGCTTGGCCCCTCGCCGATCGTGCACCTCTCGGTCAAGCCGGGATCGCACCGGGTCACGCTCAAGAAGGGCGACATGACGAAGGTCATCTCGGTCATCGTCGTGTCCGGCCAGGTGACGGCGCAACGCGTGTCGATGAAGTGAGACGCACCGGGCCGCTCGCCCTGGAAACGGGGCGGGCGGTGCACGTGCGTTCGTCGTGACGTAGTCTCCCTAGATGCCGCACGGAACGCGTCCCGCTGGGAGGCCGGACCGCAGGGACAAACCGGCGAGGCCGAAACAAGCGCTTCGCACGGAGCTCCTGCACATCGAGAACCTGGCCGCAGGTGGAGCCGGCGTGGCTCGCCTCGCCGATCGCACGGCCGTCTTCGTGCCGGGCACCGCGCCGGGCGAACGCGTGGAAGCCGAGGTCGACAGGAACACGCGACCCGCGCGGGGACGCCTCCTGCGGGTGATCGAGGCGAGCCCCGATCGCGTAGATCCAACGTGCCTGCACGTGGACGCATGCGGCGGCTGCGACTTCATGCACCTCTCGCAGCACGCGCAGGAGGCGGCGCACGCGGAGATCGTCCGGAGCGCGGTCGCGCATGCGACGGGCGAAGCGCCGCCCGCGATCCATGTGCATGCCGCGCACGAGCCGCTCGGCTACCGCACGCGCGCGCGGCTCTACGTGCGCGGCGAGCGTGGTCGGGTGCGGATCGGGTATCGCGCTCCGGGCTCACACGTGCTCGCCGCGACGCCGACCTGCATCGTGCTCGCGTCGTCGATCGCCGGCGCGCTCGACGAGATCCCGGCGGTGCTCGCAGGCTCGACGGGCGAAGGCGACGTGCAGATCGCGCGAGGCGCGGGCGGGCGGCTCGTCGTGGATGTGTCGTGGCGCGGCGAGATCGCGCCCGCGGCGTGGACCGCGATCGATCGACGTGTCGTGGAGGGCGCGTGGGCCGGCGCGCGCGTGCGCATGGAGGGCGCGAAGACGCCGGCCGTGTTCGGCGATCCGCGGCCGGTGCTCGAAGGCGCGGACGGCGCGCCGCTCGTCATCGCGGCCGGATCGTTCGCGCAGAGCTCGGATCGCGGCGCGGTGCTGCTCGCTCGGCGCGTGGCGGAGCTCGCCCGCGCGGACGTCGATGCGCCGCGGGAAGGCGCAGGCGAAGCGACGAACGGGCACGTGCTCGAGCTCTTCGCCGGCAGCGGCACCCTCTCGATCCTGCTCGCGCGTGGGGCGGCGTCGTTCGTCGCGGTCGAGTCGGACGAGGGAGCTGCACGCTCGGCCCGGGAAAACCTCGCGGCGCGGGATCTTGCGGGCAAGGTCGTCGCCACGGACGCGGACGCTTACCCGATTCCGCCGCGCGTGGACGTCGTCGTCCTCGATCCGCCGCGGGCTGGCGCGGAGGGCGCGACGGCTGCGATCGCGGCCTCGCGCGTGCAACGTATCGTCTATGTCGCGTGTGATCCGGCCACGCTCGCGCGGGACCTCGGCGTGCTCTCGCGCGCGGGTTTTGCGCTCACGCACCTGGAGACGGTCGAGCTCTTCCCGCAGACGAGCCACGTCGAAACCGTGGCCCGCCTCGTGCGTCGCCGCGGGGCGCGTTGAGCGCTCGCGTGCGCTACGCTCTCGCCGGATGATCCACCACGTCGACGAACGGCTCCGGCAGGAGGCGCGCCGCTTCCGCCTCGTGTTCACGTGCGGCGACTGCGCGCAGTACGATCCGGAAGGCGATCGTTGCTCGCTCGGATATCCGCACGTCATGCACAAGGAGCCCGACCTCGACGCGCGTGACGAGGTCGTCTTCTGCAAGGCCTTCGAGCTCCGTTGACCAAGCCCTCGCACCCGCCTTCGTTGCGACGCCTCGCGGAGCGCACCATCCGCGACGAATCGCTCTTCGATCGCGGCGATCGCGTGCTCGTCGCCTGCTCGGGTGGCCCCGACTCGACGGCGCTCCTCCACGTGCTCGCGCTGCTCCGCCGCACGATCGGCCATGACGTGGTGGGGCACGGGATCGATCATGGATTGCGCCCCGAGGCGCGGGACGAACTCGCGCTCGCGGCCGAGCTTGCCGACAAGTTCGGTGTTCCTTTCGAGGTGACGCGGATCGACGTCGAGCCGGGGGGAAACCTCCAGGCGCGGGCGCGCGAGGCGCGTCATCGGGCGCTGCAGGACGCTGCGGCGCGGCACGGGGCCGCCGTGATCGCCACGGGCCACACGGCCGACGACAAGGCCGAGACGGTCCTCCTGCGCTTGCTCCGTGGCGCGGGCCCGCGTGGCCTCGCCGTGCTCGAACCACGCGCGCCTGCGCCCGTACCGCCGAGCGGCTCCGAAACGCCGCGCGACCTCGTGCGTCCGCTCGTCCGGGCGCGCCGGGCCGACGTCCTGCTTCACCTCGATCGTCACGCGATCGCGCACGCGCGCGACCCTTCCAACCTCGACCCTCGATTCACGCGTGTCCGGGTGCGCCGCGAGCTGATTCCCCTGCTGGAGGACTTATCACCACGGATCATCGACCATCTCTGTGCCCTCGCGGACATGCTGCACGACGTCCGTCCGGCGGAGGACCCGATGAGCGAACTCGGCCGGGCGCAACGCAGGACGATCGAGCGAGCCCAAAAGAAGGGCGTTCGGATTGTGAAGATACGTATGAAGGGGGGACGAGAGCTCGACGTGACCTTCCCAGCCGGGAAGATCGTCCTTAACGAAAAGAAATGATCGAGCCACGTCGGTACCGAATGGACGGCGCGGCTTGGCTTCCATTGGCGGCCATGCCACCGCGTGGCATGCTGGTGAAAAGAAGCGTTACATTTGGACGCAGTCTGCTTGTCCCGAGGAGATCGGGGCGGGCAACCCGAGGATCCTCGTGAAGCAATCGCACAAGACGCTCCTCCTTTGGGTCCTGCTGATCATGATGTTCCTCGTGATCTGGCAGTTCCTGAGCCCCGATCGCCCGCCCGCGACGCAGGTCTCGTTCAGCGAGTTCATGAGCCAGGTTCAGGCCGATCGCGAGAAGGACCCGCATGTCGACTCCGTCTCGATCAAGGATCGTGAATACACGTTCTGGGTAAAGGACCCGAAGAGCAACTCGAAGGTCAAAAAGGTCACGATCGGCCCGGACAACGCCGACGAGATCACGAAGACGCTGGTCGACAACAAGGTCGCCGTCACCTTCGAGAAGGAGGACGCGTCGCCGTTCTGGTCGGGCGCGCTCGTGACCATCCTGCCGATGGTCTTCCTCCTCGTCATGTTTTACCTGTTCATGCGGCAGCTCCAGGCGGGCGGCGGCAAGGCGATGAGCTTCGGCAAATCGCGCGCGCGGCTGCTCTCGGAGTCGCAGAACAAGGTGACGTTCGCGGACGTCGCCGGCATCGACGAGGCGAAGGACGAGCTCGAAGAGATCATCGCCTTCCTCAAGGATCCGAAGAAGTTCCAGAAGCTCGGCGGCCGCATCCCCAAGGGCGTGCTCATGATGGGCCCGCCCGGCACGGGCAAGACGCTGCTCGCGAAGGCCATCGCGGGTGAGGCGGGCGTGCCGTTCTTCTCGATCTCGGGCTCGGACTTCGTCGAGATGTTCGTGGGCGTCGGCGCGAGCCGCGTGCGTGACCTGTTCGAGCAGGGCAAGAAGCACGCGCCCTGCATCATCTTCATCGACGAGATCGACGCTGTCGGCCGTCACCGCGGCGCGGGCCTCGGCGGCGGGCACGACGAGCGCGAGCAGACGCTGAACCAGCTCCTCGTCGAGATGGACGGCTTCGAGTCGAACGAGGGCGTGATCATCATCGCCGCGACGAACCGCCCGGACGTCCTCGATCCCGCGATCCTGCGGCCCGGCCGCTTCGATCGGCGCATCGTGGTGAACCGCCCGGACGTGCGCGGCCGCGAGGGCATCCTCCGCGTGCACACGAAGAAGGTGCCGCTCGGTCCGGACGTCGACCTCGACATCATCTCCCGCGGTACGCCCGGATTCGTCGGGGCCGACCTCGAGAACCTCGTCAACGAAGCCGCGCTGCTCGCCGCGCGCCAGGACAAGGACCTCGTCTCGATGGTCGACTTCGAGATGGCCAAGGACAAGGTCCTCATGGGCACCGAGCGCCGCAGCATGGTCATCAGCGACGAGGAGAAAAAGACGACGGCGTGGCACGAGGCTGGCCACGCGCTCGTGGCGAAGCTGCTCGAGAAGAACGCCGACCCCGTGCACAAGGTGACGATCATCCCGCGCGGCCCGGCGCTCGGCATCACGCAGCAGCTCCCGAAGGAAGACCGCCTGAGCATGTCGCGCGACTTCGCGAAGGCGCGCCTCGCGGTGCTGATGGGCGGCCGCGTCGCCGAGGAGATCGTCTTCGGCCAGTTCACGACGGGCGCGGGCAACGACATCAAACAAGCGTCGAACCTCGCGCGCCGCATGGTGACCGAGTTCGGCATGAGCGACGTCATCGGCCCGATCTCGTACGCCGCGAACGAGGAGAGCGTCTTCCTCGGCCGCGACTTCACGAGCCAGTCGCGCAACTACTCGGAGACGGTCGCCAACCAGATCGACGACGAGGTCCGCAAGTTCGTGTTCGACGGCCACGCCGAGGCGCGCCGCCTGCTCGACGAGAACCGCGAGGCGCTCGACAAGCTGGCGAACGCGCTGCTCGAGCGCGAGACGCTCGACGCCGAGGAGGTCGACGCAATCGTGGCTGGGCGCGAGTTGCCCGAGCGGCAGAAGGTCGTCATCCCGACCTACGCCGACCGCGAGCGCGCCGCGAAGGAGAAGCGCCGCGCCGCCAGCATCTTCGGCGCGCCGAAGCCGGCTCCGAGCACGTGAAAGGTAGGGCGATCGCGCCGGCCCTCGTCGCCGCGGCGTTCGCCCTGCCCGTCCCCTCCCCTCTCTCCGAAGCACCCCTCCCTCCCCCACGCAGAAGCACCGCCGCCGTGATCGACGCGGCGGCGGCGCCTGCTCCATCGCTCGATCCACGCCCCGTGGATCCCGCAGCGGATGCACCTCCCGCGAAGAAACCGCTCGCGACGATCGTGCACGGTCACACGCAGGAGACCGTCGCGCTCACCGAGGACGAACCAACGATCGAGCGCTTCTCCACGTTCCTCGCGGACCACGGTTACGAGCAAGAGACGCGCATCGATCCACGGCTGCTCGATCTGCTTCGTACGATCGCGAAGAAACACGAGGGCACGCGGATCGAGATCGTGAGCGGCTACCGGAGCCCCAAGCGCAACGAGGTGATGCGCAAGAAGGGCCGGCACGTCGCATCGCACAGCCAGCACACGCTCGGCATGGCGATCGATTTCCGCGTCGAGGGGCTCACCGTCCCGAAGCTCGCGGCCGAGATCCTGCAGGCGAAGTGGCAAGGCGGACTCGGCACCTACGCGGGGAAACGCGACAGGTTCGTGCACGTCGACACGGGGCCGAAGCGGCGCTGGAGCGGGATCTAAGGCGCGCGCAGTACAGCCTGGAGATACGCGAAGTGCTGCATGTCGGGCTGGCCGCGGCTCGACGCCTGGAGGATGTTCCGCGCGCCCTCGCCGGTCAGGAAGAGGCCGTAGGAGGCCTCGATCGCGAGCGGATCCCACGCACGCAGGCCGAACGTCGCGTCGACCTGGTGGCCGAGGACGTGCGACTCGTTCGTGGCCGAGGCGCCGATCGGGATCAACGACGCGCTCGTCCAGCGCCCCTTCGGCTCGGCGAGGCCAACGAAGCGGTAGCCGAGGTTCACCGAGAACGTGTCGGTCGGGCGCGCCGCGATGTCAGCGCCAGCCTCGATCAAGTTCGACCACGCGTAGAGGCCCATGCGGCCGTGCATCGGACGCTCTTCGGGGAGGATCGGATCAAAACGCGTCTGCACGGCGAGCGTGTCCGTGCTGCCGTTGTCCCCCGAAGCGTACGCGCCCGCCGCGCCGAACGTGAGATGCCAGGGCAGCGCCGTCTCCCACGTGACGCGCCCGGCGCCCGCGAAGGCACGTAGATCGCGGTTCGCGCCGAAGCTCGAAATGCGGCCGAGCTCGTACGCGCCTTCGACGGCGTACCGAACGCCGCGGTAGTCCCCGGACAGGCGCGCGTCGATCACGTACGTATCGCTCGGCGTGAGATCGATCGCGACCGGCGGCCGGACGATCCGCGCGAGCGCCGTCACGTCCACCGCGAGCAGCGGGAAGATGCGAAAGACCGCGTGCGCGCCGTAGAGCTGGCTGCCCGTCTGCGGCCGGACCGTCGTCGTGGGCACCGTGCTGCTGTCCGTGCCCCCCGTCGATCCCCCGCCCGCCGCGCCGCCGAGGCTACCGAGCCCCCCGAGCGGCGACGTTCCGATGAGCGCTGCGAGCAGCTCGACGTCGATGTCCTTCCAGGACAAACCGAGCCGCGCGGCATCGAGCGCTCGTGGCCGTTGCGTAAAATCGCTCTCGCCGACGAGGCGCCCGTCGCCCCACACGACGCGCTGGCGACCGAGCCGGAACCACTGCCGGCGGTTCTTCCGATGCACGTCGAGGTACGCCTCGAAGAGCCCGAGGCCCGCGCCGAGCTGGTTGCCTTGCAGCACGCTGGACCCCATGGAGCCCGCGATCGGGCGCGCGTCCTGCAGCACGATCGCCGCCGTCACCGGGCCTCGATCCACCGCGAGGCCGAGCCGCGCGCGGCTCGTCGCCGCCCACTGCGACGTGTAGATCGGCGTCATGTAGCTCAGCCCGTCGAAGCGCGGCGGCAGGTTCGAGCCGTACGCGTCTTCGAGCACTGCCCCGCGCGTGAAATTCACGCCGCCGATGTCGAACGGATCGGTGCGGAACTCGCCGCGCACGCGCAGCTCGAACGAGGGCCGGAAGGTGAACGACCCGACCGGGATCGACTCGGGCAGCGGCGTCGCCTGCGCCTCGGCGCGAGGGCTCGCGAGCGAGAGCGCGAGCGCGGCCGCTGCGGCGAAGGCGTGGGGGTTCAGTCTTGTCATGTCAGGGCTCGAAATCGTCGCTCGGCTTGGGCTTCGGCGCCGGCGATCCTCCCGCGGGCGCGCCGCCGCCGCCACCCCCGCCGCCGGGCCGCGGGCGCGCCGCCTTGCCGGTGAACTTCGCGAGCGCCGTGTCGGCCGCGCCGGTCTCCAGCGCCATCGCCAGGCCCACGACGAAGGACGACGCGAGCCCCGCCTCCGTCGTCGCGCGCCCGCGCAGCTCGGCGAGCACGATCCGCGCGCCTTCGAGCTCGCGCGGGGCGTCGCCCGACTTCGCCGCGGGCGTCGCGGACAGCTCCGTCCGTTTCGTGTCGAGGAACCGCGCGCGTTGTTCGAGCTCGCCCATGCGCCGCGCCACATCGAGCGACGCCTTCACGGATTGCTCCACGGCCTTCGCGAGCGCCTCGGGATCCTCGCTCGTCTTGCCTCGCTTCTGCGCGAGCACGAGGAGCTTCGCGTCGGGCGTGAGCTCGAGGTGCAGCGACGTGCCTGCCTCGTCGAGCGTCTTCGCCTTCTTCGCGGCCGCCTCCAGCGCGGCCCCGGCTTCGGCCGTCTCCGCGAGCCCGAGCGCCTTCACGAGATCGGCGCGCGCGGCCTTCCGATCACTCTCGGCGCGATCGACCTCGCCGCGCAGCGCGACGACGGACTTGAAGAAATCGTCGAGCGAGGGCTCCTTCGTGGTGATGGCCTTGCCCTGCTCGATCTGCGACAGCGAGGGCCCGCATGCGGGCAGCGAGGACAAGCTCGCCGCCACGACGAAGGCCCACGCGAACGCTCGCCTCGACGACACTCTCATCCGCACTGGAGCACGCCTCCCCAAAGCTCGTAGCTCGACTTGCCCCTCTGGAGGAACACCGCGGTCACGTACGCGCCCGCCACCGCGGCCATGCCCTGACCGAAGTTACCCGCGGGCGGCGAGAGCGCGATCGGATCCCCCACGGGCACGAAATCCGGGCCGAGCGTCTGCGCACGAACGGCGCGCGCGCCCGCCGATCCTTCGGTCCAGATGAGCACCCATCGACCATCCGGCAGGCCCGCGATCCCGGGCGCGAACGCGTCGCCGCCGGGACCTCCGGCCGGCAGCTCGATCACCTCGGTCGTCGCCGGGATCGAGCCAACAGGCGCGTGGCCGAGCCGGATCTTCCACGGGCTCTGATCGTCCTGACGATCGGCGAACAGGATCGCGACCTCGCGGCCGTTCCATCCGCTCATCGGCTTGCCCACCTGCCCGCCGGATCCCACGACCTTCACGAGCTCGCCGATCGGCTTGCGATCCGGGCCGATGAAGCCGCCCATGACGGCGCCGTCGCGCCGGAACGAGAGCGCGTAGCCCTTGTCGTCCGCGACCACCACGCGCGCCGCGTCGAGCGGATCCGTCCCCGCGATCGGCCAGAGCGCTTGCGGCGCGGCGTCGACACCATCGGCCGTCGCGAGGCTGCCTTCGGCGACACCCAGGAAAAACGCCGTGGACGCGGGCACCTGCACGATCGACTTGAGCGCGCCCGGCGCCTCCTTCGCCGCGACGAAGTACCCCTTGTCGGTCCCGGTCGGCGCGACGCGATCGATCTCGCCGCTCACCTTCTCGACGAAGCCTTCGTTCACCTGGCCGCTCGACGGCGTCACCTCGATGCCGACGGCCTCGTCCGAGCTCTTCGCGTAACCGATCGAGACGTTGCCCGAGGCGAGCGGCAAGAGCTCGAAGGGGACCTTGTTCGAGACGACGGGCGCCCAGCGCACGGGCTGCTTCGCCACCCAGCAAGGCTTCGGCGGCTGCGGCAGGGCGTCGCGGATCTCGCGGACCGTGTTCGCCAGGACCGAACGCGCGCCGCCGCCGGCCACCGTCGGCTTGACCGAGCAACGCCCCACGAAAAACGCCGAGATCACCATCATCACGAGCAAGCCGCAGCTCGTGGCGATCACCTTCAACGGCAGCGAGCTCGCCGCTTGCTCGGGCGACACGGCGCGCATGCCGTCCGACGTCGCGTCGAGCGCGGCGCGACCGCGCGGCAAATCCGTGTACGACGTGTTCGGACCGACGGCGGCGATCTCCACCGCGGGCGGCGGCGGCGCCCCGCGGAAGGGGCCCTCTTCCAGCGCCGAGGGCAACGTCGTCGTCTCCCCGGACGAACCCCGCGCGGCCGCTTCCTTTTCGGGCAGCGGCGACGTCGAGGGATCGGCGAGCAGCGCGTCGATCCGGATCGTCCGCGTGACCTCGTGCGCAAACTTCACCGCACCCGCCATCGACGGGCCGGTGTATCCGCCACCGCTGCTGTTGAGATCGGGCGGCAGGATCGCGGTCGTGCTCGGCTCGCGCGGAGGCGGCGCCGGGGGCAGCTCGTCGATGCGCGAAGGCGCCGTCACGGGCGCGAGCTCGGCCAGCGACGTGACCTCGGACGGCGGCATGGCGGGCGGCGGCTCGGTCGCGGCGAGCGGCGGAGGCGCGGCGGCCGCAGGCGGATCGGCTGGCGTGGCCGGCGGTTGCGCGGCGGGAGGCTCGATCGGCGCGGGCGGCGGCGCGCTCGGCGAGGCCTTCGCGGGCGACGTGCCCGGCGTGGCGCCCGCGCGGGGCACGGGCACGGGCGCGGGCTTGAGCAGGGCCGAGGGGCGCAGGATGGCCGAGGGCTTGTCCGCGGACTTGTCCGCGACGGGCCGCGGGAGCGTCGGCGATGCCGCAGGACGCGCGGCCGGCTCCGTGGGCTTCGTGAACACCTTCGACGGCGCGCGCATCGGGCTCGGTCCCACCGTCGAGTACTCGGACGTCTTGGGGCCGAGGGGTTTCGGCGCAAGACCGACCGACGTATTCTCCGCGCTGGCGCCGGCCTTGCCGCGCGGGCCCTCGGCGGGCTTGACGGGCGCGGCGCCGGCCGGCGGCGGGCTCGATTTGGGCACCACGTGCGGCGGCTTGGCGGGGCTCTCGGCCGCGCGAGGTGCGACCATCGCGGGCTTCGGCAGCGCCGCGGCCGTCGTCTCTTTCGGCGGCTTCGCGGCGGGCGGGGCGAGATCGCCGACGTTGGTCGTCTCGTCGTCGTTGACGTTGCCCCAGAGCTCGTCGACCGCGCTCGTGCTCGTCGGAGGACGCCTCGCAGCCGCATCGGCGACGGGGCCCGGCACGGGAGGCCCGACGGGCGGCGGCGGACGAACGGCGGCCGGCGGCTCCGGCGACGCGTTCGGGCTTCGGGGAAGCGCGGCTTCGAACGCGGCGCCGCCGTACTCGGGCCGCAGCGTGATCGGCGCGGCGCCCGGGGGCGCGGCGTCGGTGCCTCCGCCCGAAGGCACCACGATCGGCGCGCCTTCGACGCCTTGTTGCGGCGCGCCGGGGCCCGTGAGCCCGAGCAGCGTGCCCATCTGGCCGCGCTTCTCGGGCAGCGTGGCGCCGAAACGAAACGGCGAGATGGTGGAGGGCTCGTGCCTCGGCGCAGCCGGCTCCTGCGTGGTGGGCGTGGCGTCGGCGAATTCGGGCACCGTGAAGGCGGGGACCCACTCGGCCATGCCCTCGCGCCAGACGAGGACGGACGGCGGGAGCACGCGGGTCGCGATGGCTTCCCGCAGCTCCTCGGTTCGCACGAGCCGCTGTACGCCCTGCTCGTCGGTCCAGCGCCACTCGTCGCGGCTGGTCACGCGTGCCTCGGCAACGTGCAGGTCGTGCGCGGATCGGGTTCGTGTCGGGCGAGCACGTCGCGCGAATCGTACAGCGACCCCTGCGACGTTGCGCAGAATTTCGTTCGCCGCGACGCAACTGCGGGGCGGTGCCTTCGATGTTCAGGCATGCCCCACGTACGTCCGTTCCTCCTCGCGTCCGTCGCCGCGCGCGCCCTCGCCCGCGCCCTCCTCGACACGCTCAGCCCCCCGGCCTGCGCGGCCTGCGATGCGCCCGTGCGCCGCGACCGCGTCTTTTGCTCCCCCTGCGCCGCGACCGTGCTCCGCGCCGCGAACGAGCCCGGCGAGCCGCTCGCTTTTGCGGCCTTCGGCGGCGCCGTCGCGGCTGCGCTGCGGCGGTTCAAGTACGGGGAGCGCCCCGATCTCGGACGTCCGCTTGGCCATCTCCTGCGCGGGCTCATGCGCGAGGAGGCGCCCGGGGTGGACCTCGTCGTGCCCGTTCCGCTTCACCCACGAAGACTCGCGGAGCGCGGCTACAACCAGGCCGCGCTGCTCGCGCATGCAGCCGCCGACGAGCTCGACGTCCCTCTCGCAGCACGCGCGCTCGTGCGGCTTCGCGACACCACGCAGCAGGCGACGCTCCGCCGCGCCGAGCGACACGCAAACGTCGCGCGGGCCTTCGTGACGCGCTCCCCACGCGCCGTGCAGGGCCTCCGCGTGCTGCTCGTCGACGACGTGGCCACGACCGGCGCCACGCTCTCGGCTTGTCGTGATGCGCTCGTCGAGGCGGGCGCGCGGGACGTGATCACGTTGTGTGTCGCCCGCGCCGGGGACGGCTAGCGCTTCTTCTTCCGCGGCACCTGCGGCGCCGGCCGACCCGGGACGACGTCGATCCGCAGCGACTCCTGACACGGCACGACCACCGTCTCCCCGGCCGAGAGCCACTCCGGATATTTCCCCTCGGCCGAGCTCGACACGCGCACGAACTTGCTCCCGCACGGCGCCTGGAACGCCTCGTTCGTGTGGCCGAGCTTCTTGCCGCTGACGTACACGTTTCCTTCCGACGGGAAGGCCACCGTGAGGAGGCCGTATCCCGCGGGAGGCGCGGCGGGCGCGGTCGACGGCGACGCCACGGCGGTTTCGGTCGGACCGGTCTCGGGCGACGCGAGCGAAGGCTTGGCCGAGGACGAGGCCGACGCGCCGGCGTTGGGATTCGCGTTCGGATCCGAGCCGCTGGTCAGCAGCACGACGGCCCCCGCGGTGATCAACGCGACCGCGCCCCCGGCGATCGCCAGCGCGATGGGCGGCGGTCGCTTCTTGCGGCTCACCGGTTGTGCGGCCGTGACGACGGGATCGGCCGTGGAGCCGGCGGCGGAAACGGCCGCAGGCGCGGCAGGCACGACGGGCGCGGACACGGCGGCCAGCGCGGGCGTCGCCGTGGGCGTGCCGAAGCGAGGCGGCACCGGCGGCGCGGCGATCGGCGGCATCGGCGGCGGGGCCAGCGCGGGCGGCTTCGTGGCGGCCGGCGGCATCGGCGGCGGCGCGAACGCGGGCAACGCCGCGGGCGGCGCCCCGGGAGACGGCGCCGTCTTCAGCGCCATCACCGTGTCCGCGAGCTCCAATCGCTTGTTCCCCACCTTCGATGCGGCCGCGGGATCGAGCACCTCCGGCAAGGTCGGGGGCACATCCTTGGGCGCCCCGGACCTGAAATCGAAAGGCGGGGGCACGTCCTTGGGCGCCCCCAGCCCAAAATCGACAGGTGAGGCGTCACCTTTCCCCGCTCCGGGCTTGAGCGGGGGAGGGACGGGCGTGACCTTCCCAGCGCCGGGCGTGAGCGGGGGAGGAATGGGCGTGAACTTCCCCGCGCCGGACGTGATCCTGGAAGGACCGGGGATGACCTTGTCCACGCCGCTCCCGATCTTCGGGGTCGACGGGACGACCTTCTCCGGTCCGGTCATGAGCTTGGCCGGAGGAGGCATCACCTTGCCCGCTCCGGGCGTGCCCTGGGGTGGAGGAGGCGTCCCCCTGTCTTTTCGCGCCGTGACCTGATCAGGTTCGGTGATCGCCAGCGCGGCCTTCTCCCGCTCCTCGGCGCCGATGCCCATCGCCGTCAGGCTGATGCCCGAGCGCGACGTCGCGTCGTCGAAGAGCTGGTCGAAGAGCTCCTCGTCCGGCACCGACTCCTTCCACTCGCCTTCCGGCACCACGGCCCCGAGCGGCGCCGCGATCGACGGCTTCGACGGCCCCCGCGCCTGCGCCTGCGCCTGCGCTGGCCGCACCGTCGGCGCCTCCGGCTGCACGTCGGCATCGGCCTCGACCACCGCGAGCGGCAGCCTCGGCGGACCCGGCACGCGCTCGGCCAGGGCCCGGAGCAGCGGGTACACCGAGGCCGGCGCCGCATCTCCTGGGTCGGCGGGCCGCTCGGACAATCGCACCGGCGGAATCGAACCCGGCGGCCGCGAAGGCGGCGGCACCGAGAGCCTCTGCTTGCTCGACGGCGGCGGCTTCGCGGGCCGCACCGATTCGAGCGGCACGCGCTTGCGTGGACCGCCGTCGACCTCCGTCGCCTTCGTTCGCGGCCCCTTGAGCGGCGCGACCTTCTCTTCGAGGTCCTTCTGCCCGAGCTCGATCCCCTGCGCCTTGTTCAGGACGCGCTCGAGATCCTGGCACGACACCTTCCGTTTGTCCGGGGACGGCTCCAGCGCCCCGTCGATCGCGCTCGTCAGCTCCTTCGGCAGATCCGACCGCAGCACCGCGAGCGGCATGGGCCGCGTGCCCACCTCGGGCGGCTTCGCGCCCGCGTAGAGCGACCAGAGCAGGACCGCGAGCCCGTACACGTCCGCCTTCGGCGTCACCCGCTCGCCGCGCGCTTGCTCCGGCGCCATGAACCCGGGCGCGCCCTTGATCACGAAGGCCACCGTGTCCGGGCTTCGTCCGAGGATCTTCCCCAGCCCGAACCCCGTCAGCCGCACGTGCCCGTCCCAGCCGATCAGCACGTTCTCGGGGTGCATCGTCCGGTGGATCACGGGCGTCGGCGTCCCCTCCTCATCCTTCGCGGCGTGCGCGTGCGCGAGCGCGCCGCTGAGCGCGCGGCCGAGGAACGCGATCGTCCTGTCGTCGAACCTCGACTTCTGCCGCCCGAGCAGGTCCTGCAGCCGATCGAGCGTCACGCCCTCCACGTGCTCGAGCACCAGGACGAGGTGCTTGTCGTGCTCGAAGAAGTCGAACATCCGCTGGATCGACGGGTGGTTCAGCACGGCGCAGATCGCCGCCTCGCGCACGAGCTCCTCGGCGAAGTGCGCGTCTCCCTCGATCGTGTTCCGGACGAGCTTCAGCGTGCAGAGCCGCGAGAAGCCCATCGGCCCTTCCATGCGTCCGACGTACACGTCCGCCGAGCCCGCTCCGGACAACCTTCGGAGCACTTTGTACGCCCCGATACGCTCGGGAACGGGCTCACTCGGGAACATTGGCGCGATCATACCGGAGCCGAGTCGTCTTCCCCAAATCGCAGGCACGCTGTCGGCGGATCCTGTCCGCCAGCCCCGTCTCCGAACGTCACAGGTGGAAAAATCGGCCGAAACGAAGGCGTTCGTAGGCACGAGCACATCGTCGAAAGTGTGCTCAACTACATCACCACCATGCGCCTCAAACCGGTGCGCCCGACGGCGAAGCCTTCCAAGCGTGCGCGGCTCGCGCGCGCGTTCGACTCCCTGGGGATCCTGGATCGGATGCTCTCGCTGCGGGCGAAGCTCACGACGCGATCCCTCATGGTGCTCACGTACCACCGGATCGCCGACGCCGCGGAGGTGGGAGAGCTCGACCCCGACGTGCGCGAGACCGACGCGCGTGGGCTCTCCGAGCAGATCAAGGTGGTGAAGCAACACGGCGCGCTCGTGTCGTTGCCCGACGTGCGGCGCTTCCTCCAGGGCGGGCCGCTGCCCTCGAACGCGGTGATGCTGGCGTTCGACGACGGCTATCGCGATTGCCACGACGTCGCCCTGCCCATCCTGAAAACAGCCGGCGCGACCGCGACGTTCTTCGTGCCCACGGCCTACCCCGACGCGGGGCGGATCTTCTGGTGGGATCGCATCGCGCTGCTCCTCGGGCGCTGCCAGAAGCGCACGCTCGCGCTCGCATATCCGTACCCGATCATGCTCGACCTCGGGCACGATCCCCTCGGCGCCAAGCGCCTCCTGCTCAGCCTCGTCAAGCGCACGCCGGGGCTCGATCTCGCGCGCTTCTTCGACGAGCTCTCGCGCGCCGCAGACGTCACGCTCGACCCCGCGGAGGAGCGCTCGATCGCGGCGCGTACCATCATGGGCTTCCGCGATGTCCGGGCGCTCGCGGACGCGGGGATGAGCGTCGCCTCGCATTCCCACGAGCACCGCGTGATGGCCACGATGACGCCCGAAGAGGCGCTCTCCGATCTCCATCGATCCCGCCGCGTGCTCTCCGACGTGCTCGAGCAGGACGTGCGCACCGTGGCCTATCCCGTCGGGCACCAGGTCCAGGGGCCCTTCGTGCGGGTCGCTCGCGACGCAGGCTTCGACCTCGGCTTCACGAATGCGACGGGCGTCTGTATGCGCGACCAAGCGGACTTGCTCAACATCCCTCGCATCGCGATGGGCCCTGAGCTCGAAGGCGCGATGTTCAAAGCGCTGCTGATCGCGAGGCCCTAGGCGCCTTTCACTCCGGACATCCTCGCGCCAGCGGCTCCGATCTGCCCATCGCCGAGGCCCGGTGTTTGCCCCTCTCGCTCGCGGGCTTCCGCCCGGGAAGGTCAGGTGGCTCGTGTCACGCACACTCCGTCGTCGCTCCCTCGGGGCTGCATTGCTTTCGCTCGCCACGGCCTCCGCCGCTTTCGCGGCGGCCGGTTGTGGCGCGGCGCCGAAGGGAAACCGGGCCCGCTCGGCCAATCCGAACATCGTGAAGGTCGCGGGAAACACGGAAGACCCGGCCATCGTGGAGGCGGCGGACGAGCGCGCCGCGCAGCGCACCTGGTGCGAGTACCTCGAAGCGCTCTACCACGCGCAACGGGCGATAACGAGCGCTGGCCGAGCCGGGACGAGTGCTTCGAGGCGAAGACGATGGCGTCGCCGGAGATGCTGCGACGGACGGCGAGCTGCTCGCGCGCCGCGCTCGACAAGTTCGACGGAGATCCCTTCACGAGCGCCTACGCGGCCGAGGTGAGCCGCTGCGGCTCGTCCGCGCTCGACGCGGTGGTGGTGAAGGTCGAGGAGATCACGCCGTACGTCACCGCGATCTGCGGGCGGATGGCCCGGTGCGGCGAGGCCACGTACGACGAATGCCGGGGCGAGCTCGGCAACGGCCTCGCGCCGCACCTCGAACGCGCCGTGGGCGCGATGAACCGGCGCGGCCGCATGGCATTCGAGGTTTGCCTGAAAAACCTCTCGTGTGGCGATGTCGGCTCGCAGGTCGTGAGTTGCCTCGAACCCATCATGGAAGGCCTGCTCTGGCTGCCTGGTTGAGGCCTGGGTTATGCTGCGCGGGTATGGGTAAAAACGTCATCGTGTCGGAGGAGACGCTCCGGGATCTCCTGGAGGCGCACGCATCTCTTTCGGCCTGGTATTACGAGCTCTCGGCCGCGCTCGCGACGGCCGGGGCCTCGGCGCGTTCGCCCGACGACGCGAGCCGCGCGGCGTTCGTCGAGGGGCTCGGCAAGATGTTCCCCGAGGTCGCGCAGGTCGCCGCCTCGATCCGCGTGCCCCGCCCCTTCGTGCCGCCCCCGCCCCGCATCTCGATCCCCGCGCCGATCACGGACGATCAAAAGCGCTGACGTTCAGCCCTCCGCGTCCACGATTCGCAGGACGAACCACACGAGCCCGAGCGCGGCAATGCCGAGGCTCAGGATCTTCACGCCTCGCTTCTCCAGCCATTTGCGCTTCTGCGCCACGACGAGCAGCGGGAGCACGAGGGCGAGCACCGCGAGCTGCCCGGCCTCGACGCCCAGGTTGAACGCGAGGAGCGCGCTCGGGATCTGCGGCCTGGGGAGCGTGATTTCGCCGAGCGCGCCCGCGAACCCGAAACCGTGCACGAGGCCAAACGGGAATGTGATGCGCCAGCGCTTCTCGGCGTCCTTCACGAGCTGGTTCTCGACACCGACGTACGCGACGGAGAGCGCGATGATCGGCTCGACGATCCGCCCGCTCGGCGCCCAGATCCCGAGCACGGCGAGCCCGAGCGTGATCGAATGCGCCACCGTGAACGCCGTGACGACGAGGAGGAGCGCGCGCAGGCGACCGCCGACGAGCACGAGGCCGAAGAGGAAGACGAGGTGGTCGTAGCCGAACAGGATGTGCTCGATGCCCATCCGAAAAAAGCCGAAGAAGCCTTCGTTTTTCGCCTCGGCCTTCGGCGCCGCCGGGGCCTCGCCGCCACCGCCGGGCAAGCCCGCGATCCCGAGCTCGCGGTTCGCGCCGAAGAGCACGTGCTCTGTGGGCCCGGCGCCCGCGTCCGCGCGCGCGATGTGGCGGTGGCCGTAGGGGAGCTCGTCGAGCACGTCGAGGCGCACGCGCACGGCCCGGGGAGACGCGGGGCAGCGGTAGACGGCGCGCAGGGAAAACCCGTCCTCTTCCACGAGGAACGCGTCGTCGAGCATCCCCGGACAAGCCCCCTCGCCGGCGCGCACGGAGACGCGATCGACCACCGCGCGGCCGAGCGCCTCGCGGGCGTGCTGGATCTCCGTCGGTGAAATCGCGCCGTCGCCGTCCTCGTCCATGCTCCGGACGAGCGAGAGCACCTCGCGCCGTGCGAAGACGAACTCCGCGGTGATCGTCGCGCCATCGACCTTGTATTCGCCCCGGGACAACCCCACCTGATGGGCCGAGGCGACCCGCGGCAGGAGCACGAGGAGCACGCCGAAGAGCGTGAGCAGCGCGGCGAACAGGGCGCGAGGCCGCACGCGCTAGCCTCCCTCGCCGAGGAGCTTGTTCGCCTCGGCCACGGCGTTCGGCTCGAAGTGCGGGTTCATGGCGAGCGCCTCGCGGACGAGCTTCTCGCCCTCTTTTTTCTCACCCTGCGCGATGCGGATCGCGCCCGCGTGAAACAGCAGCACGGGCTCGCGCGTGCCGTGCGCGCGGGCCGCGTCGCTCTCCTTGCGCGCGGCGGCGAAATCGCCCTTTCGATAGAGCGCCCACGCGAGGACGTCGGTCGTGTGGATGCCTTTGCGCGCCTTCATCTCCTCGCGAATGAGCGCGAGCGCCTCGTCGGGATCCTTGTTCTTCGCCGCGAGGAACGCCGCGAGCGTGCGCTTGTCCGTCGCGCGGCCGATCGCCGCGACGCGTTGGTACGCCTCCTCCGCGCCCTTCTCGTCGCCCGCGGCCCTCCGCGCATCGCCGAGCAGCCACGCCGTCTCGCAGAGCGGGCTCTTCGCGAGCGCGCGCGCGGCGAGCTCGGCGGCGCGCTTCGCATCGCCCTTCGCGAGCGCCACGCGCGCCTTGCCCACGAGCGCAGGCGGATAGTCCGCGACGGCGCTGAGCGCGCGATCGAAGCCCTTGTCGGCGCCGTCGACGTCGCCCTCGTGCCAGAAGACTTTTGCCGCCTCCACGAGCACCCACGCGAACGGCTCGGGATCACGCGGGTCGCTCGCGTCCATCGCCGCGCGGTAGTTCTTCTTCGCGGCCGCGGGATCTCCTTGCAGCCAGCGCAAGAGGCCTGCGCGCCCGTACGCCGGCAGGCTCGGCTTGAGATCCATGAGCTGCTGCGCGCTCGAAAGCGCCTCGTCGAACGCGCCGAGCTCGAGCGCCGCGTCGGCCTTCGTGCCGAGCGCGAGCAGATCGTCCGCATCCTCGGCGAGGATCTGATCGGCGAGGTCCTTCGCCTCGACGAACGCGTGGCTCTCCAGCAGCACCGCCGCGCGCAGGTTCCGCGCCGGCCGGTTCTTCGGCTCGCGGCCGAGCACGAGATCCGCGACGGCCCCCGCGTTCAAGTAGTAGCCCGGATCCCCCTCGTACCGCGCCTTCCGGACCCACGCGCGCCCGAGCAGGATCCACGGATCGATCGGCTCGGGCGTCTTCTCGATGCGCCGCACGAGGATCTCGATCTCCTTGTCGACCGTGCTCGATCCGTTCGGTTTTTGCAGGGCGAGCGCGCGTGTCGTCCGCGTGGCTTCGTCCTGCGCGGGCGGCGACACGGACGCCGACGGAGCAGCGGCCGCCGACGCGATCGGCGCGGGTGGTGTTTCCTGCGCGGCCTTGTTGCAGGCCGGGATCACGAGGACGAGCAGGGCGGCGAGGGCCCACCGGCTCGGGGTTCGGGAGATACGCTCGCTCGGGGGCACGATGGCTTCACGCGCTACGCGCGACGGGCCTCTCCGGCCCCGCGAAAACGTATCAAAAAAAGGCCTTGCTGTGCGGGGACCGTGTCTGCGATGCGATGACTACGCATGAGGCCCGCTTTCCTTCTGCTCTTCGTTTTCGGCGTGTTCGGCGGCTGCACGTGCGGAAAAGACGCAGGGTCCGGGGCTGCGCCTTCGGCGAGCGCGCCCGCCTCCGCGGCGCCGAGCGCGAGCGCGCCCGCAGGGAACACGTCGGCGCCCGACGACGAGGTGCGGCCGGTGTATCCGAAGACCAACGATCCGCCCGATCCCCTCGCCGAGAAGCTCTGCGACGCGCTGCACGGCGTGCCCACGAAACGCAGGGCGACCTGCTGCGGACACGCGCCCGGCTTCTCGCTCGCCGCCGAATGCACGCGCACGTTGAGCTACGCGCTGCGGGAGAAGGCTGTCACCGTGGACGCGGCCGGCGTCGATGCGTGCGTCAGCGCGATGGAGAAGGCGCACGATGGATGCGCATGGGTCGGGCCGACGGGCGCGCCGCTGCCCGCGGCGTGTGACGGCCTCGTGCGTGGCGTGCTCGCCGAGGACAAACCGTGCCGATCGTCACTCGAATGCAGCGACGGGCTCCGCTGCCTCGGCGTGGGACCGACGGACACGGGCACGTGTCGCAAGCCACTCCCGACGAGCTTTCCGTGCGGCGTCTCGGTCGACACGCTCGCGGCGCTCACGCGGCAGGATTCGTTCGAGGCGCGCCACCCCGAGTGCGGCGGCTACTGCGCGCAACGCCGCTGCCGGGAGATCGTGGCCGAGGGCTCTGCGTGCAAGCTCGATGTCGCGTGCGGCGCGGGCAAGATCTGCGACGAGGGCAAATGCCGCGCGGGCGCGCTCCCTGGCGAGGGACAAACCTGCAAGCTCACCTGCGCGGCCGGGCTCCGCTGCGAGAAAGGAACATGCGTCGGGCCGAAGGAGGAGGGCGCGGCGTGCGAGCGCGACGTCGAGTGCCGCGGCGGCTGCCTGCGCGGCGACGCAGGCAAAGGCGGCACGTGCGGGATGAAGTGCCGCATGTTGTGACGAATGGGCGAGCTAGCTCAGCGCCACTGCAGCACGTCCGCTTCCATCTGCGGCGGCGGCGTCGCGGGCTTCGGCGGCGGCGCGGCCTGGCCCGTGTACGGATCCTTCCCGTCGAGTGGGCGCAAGAGCGAGAGCTGCACCTTGCCCCCGCGCACCGTGACCTTCACCTGACCCGAATCAAGCAGCGCTTGCACCTTGCGCACCGCGGCCGCTCGCTCCTCGACCGAGCCTTGCTCCGCCGTGCGGCGCGCCGTCGCGACGTCGGCCTCGGCCGGCACCTCGTTCGCGTGAATCCGCGACACCATGCCCTCGACGCGCGCCAGCCGGGCGGACATCTCGGCGATCCGCCCGTCGCGCTCGTCGTCCCGGTCCCTGCGCGCGTCGCGGCCATAGCTCGCTTGCGCCATGGCCACCACCATGGCCATCTGCTGCGTGAATGCGGCTTGCCGCTCCTCCAGCACGCGCATCTGCGCGTCCCGCGCGGCGGACTCCCGTCGCACGGCGTCGATCTCGGCGAGCGCCCGGTCCTCTCGCCCCGGATCGGCGCACCCGACCCCGAAGGCGCCGAGGCACGTGATCACGAAGCACCCTGTCACCCAGCGACTGGCCATGCGCACCTCCACCAAGAACCATCGTATCCCGATCGTCCCGCAGGCGAAATGTTCGCCTTCCGCGGACGCTGAGGCCCTCCGATGAGCGGGAGCATGTCGGGCGGCCATTTCCTGGGTTTTTACGTCGCCGTGCTCGGGCTCGTGGCGCTCGTCGTCGCCCTCGCCCGCCCGCACATCGCGGCGCGCCTCGGGAGCCGCAGGATCCCCGTCGGCATCACCGCGACCCTGCTCCTCGTCGCGCTCGCCTTCTTCGGCAGCGGCAGCCGTCGGATCACCCTCCGCACGGCCGTCGGACCGAGCGGCGGCCTGCCTGCGCGCCTCTCCCAAGCGCACGTCGACGCGGCGCTCGCCCGCGCCACATCCCCCGCGTTCGTCGCGTACGTCGCGGCGCTCGGCGACCTCCCGCCGCTCGACCCCCCCGCTCGGCTCGGCCCGTGTTTGTCTGCCCGGCACGTCTCGGGCTTTGATCTTGCGAACGAGGGCCTTCGTATCTCGCCACCGCCCAAGGTCGGCGAGCCTTGGATCATCGTCTCGTACGACGACACCGAGAATGCCGTGCGCGCGGCCTTCGACGGCGGCGAGGGCATGCGTCGCCTGCAGGTCGTGCAGCGCCTCGCGCTGGACGTATTGCCCGAGCTGATCGTGATCGAGGCAATCCGCGCGGCGCCCACGGATGCCGAAAAGATCGAAATCCTCCGCGGGCAAACCCTCACCGTGCCCCGCGCGGCCGAATTCTTGGCGCGCGCGCTCGACGAGATCGCGGCGAGCGCCTCGCCCGCGCTGAAAGACGTCCTCGCGTCGAAGCGCGCGTACGTGCAGAAATACGTCGACGACCCCACGATGCGGGGGTTGCCCCCGGGGACACGCCTCTCGCCGCCCCCCTGAAAAGCGGAAAGCCCCGCCGAGGCAGGGCTTTCCATGGCAAACCGTCACGATCGAGGAGCGGCGATCACTCGCCCTTTCCGCGCGTCGACCCCTCCCAGGGCGGCGCGAGGTACGGGAACGCGCTCTTGAACGTCGCGTCGTTCGTGTCCACGCCGTCGGGCACGTTCGCCGCGAGCTTGCAGAGCAGCAGGCTCAGCTCGACGTCGGTCACGTCCTCTTCCTTGTTCGTCCCCTTGTTGACCTTGCGGCCGTTCGGGAACGCCGAGGGAAGGCCGAGATCGACGCGCAGCACGTCGCCGATCGCCGTGATGTTGTGCCCGAACATGCCGTTCAGGCTGATGACGTCGATGACATCCGTGCGGTTGGTCTTGAGGGCCGCCGGCCCTCCCGGGCAGGCCGCGAGCGGGCCGCCGGCATTGTAAAAGCCCGCGAACTCGGCGTCGCGCACGATGACCGGGTTCAGGATGTACGCGCCGAAGTTCGCCACGTCGTCCTTCGGGTGCGTCCGGTTGTACTTGTCCTTGTCCTGAATGCCGATCACCGCCTCGTTGATGAGCGGCAGGCCGAGGCGCGAGACCTGGACCCACGGGCCAAAGCCGTCCGCCGATTCCTTCTTGCGCAGAATGCGGGTCTTGCGGCGGCTCGCCGAGGCCCATACGCCGATCGTCTGGTTGTCGTTCGCCGTGCCGGGGACGACGGCCGTGCCGCCGTTCGCCACCGAGAGCGGGATTTCCAGGGCGATCGTGTGCACGTTGTAGCCCGACACGTTGTCGTAGGGCGTGCCGCCGAGCACGGTCTCGAGGCCGGCGAGATCGAAGATCGCGCCGAGGTCCACGCCGAAGCCGTCGTCGCGCGGGCCCGCGAAAACGCGGCCCTCGCCGCCATTGAGGTTCCGCACGACGGACGTCCCGCTCTCGTCCACGAAGTACTGCTCGTACGTCTTGCCCGGCGGAATCTGATAGGCGAGCTCGTTCGTCCGCGGACCGACGTTCGGCGGGGCGACCGGCGCGTCGTTCACGACGACCGTCGGGTTTTTCCCGTCGACGAGCTTCGTCACCGAATACGTCTGCGTCGCGCCGGAGAGCTGGGAGAAGAACTCCTTGCCGCCGCCGACGGGGGCCGCCAGGTTCGCCGGATCGACATAGGGGTACGCCGTCGACTTGAAGCGGATCTGGTAGGTCAGCGCGTCATTGAGGCTGTTCGGGCCACGCGCGATGTGGATCTCGTAGAGCACGTCGTCCGAGAACTTGTGGAAGTTCGGGCCGGCCGCGGGCTCTTCGAGGGGGATGTAGTTCGCCAGGATCACGAGGTTCCCGCCCTCGACCCAGGCATACAGATCGGTGTTGTCGGCGCGAGGGTCCTCGCCGATGCCCGGCGCCTCGGCGTGGCTCGAAGCCATCGCCGTGCCCGCCGTCCCGAGAATCGTGAGTGCCGCGAGGGCAGCGCTCGTCCACGTCATTCGCTTCATCATGATGAGGAAAACTCCTTGTTTCGCCCTCGGGCGCTCACGGGAACGTCACGCGAAACACGGTCCCGCCCTTGGCCGTGCTATCGACGAAAGCGAACGTATTGCCGCCCTTTTTTGCGCGATGCAGACCCGCGGACTCGGTGAACGTGTCGATGTCCTTCGACAGGTATGTCGGCGCGTTCGTCGCGAGATCCACGGAGATCACGACGTCGGTCTGCTTTTCCGTGTCGAGCGCGGAGACGAGCAGGGTCTTGTCGCCGTTCATGAGCGCGACGCCGCAGGGATACCCCACGCGAACCCCCGAAAGGATGGCCGTCGCCGTGCCATTCGGAGCGACGGCGAAGATGCTGCCGAGCCCGTCGCCCTGCACGGTATCGCAGGCGTACACCGTGCCTTCGACGGAAATGGCCACGCCGCTGGGATCCTGGAACGGATTGCCCTTGATGACGGTGGACACGCTGCCGCTTCCATCCGCGGCGAGCTTGAAAATGCCGGGCACGCCCTGCGGATCGGTGCCGGCGAAATAGATCACGTCCTTGCCGCCCTCGTCGCGAATCTCGATGCCACGCGGCCGATAAGCGTCTGCCGCCGTGAGCCCGGTCAGCGCGCCGCCGTCATTGGCAATCGTGAAGATGCGGCCGCGATCCCCGACGGGATCCTCGGCGCCGACGTCGGCGAGGAAAAGCTTGCTGCCGTCGGTGCTCGTCGCGAGGTTGAGCGGCGCCACGAGCGGGGCGCCCGTGTGGAGCGCCGTCGGAGGCGCGGAGTTGTCGCCCTTCGCCTTGAAAAGCGCCGGCTCGCCGTTCGCGTCGAGCCCCGTGAAATACACGTCGTTGCCCGCCGGATCCGGGGTCGCGTCGAACGGGCGCTGGAACGACGCGTGATTCGAAGCGGTGGAGACGGCGAAATCGCCCGACCCGCCGCTGCCGCCGGTGCCACCCATGCCACCGGTGCCTCCCATGCCCCCCGTCCCGCCGCTTCCGGACGAGCTCGACGATGTCGTCGTGTTTCCAGGCGGCGGTTCGTCGCTACAACCCTGCGCGGCGATGGCGACGAAAAGCAAGCCGGTCACGGCGATGGGGCGCAGGAGGCGGTGATGCCTCGTTTCCCTCATGCTTCCTCCTTCAAATGGACCTCCCCACCCAGCCCCCGCGCTCGCAGCACGTGCCACGATCGATTAAGTGAGTGTCACGCGCTGCTGCGTGGAAGGTGCGTGGATCGACCCGCAATCCCCCTTTATCGGGGTTCGCGGGCTACGCCCGAGGAGTGGCCGCGGTTGCGCGGGTTCTGCGTGTTATTCGTGAAATGGCGCGATCTCGTGACCGAGGTCGCGGGCATCGACCACGAACGACCCTCGATCTAGACTGCGCGCGCCATGTTCGACGTCGCGAAGTCCATCTACGCCCAAACCCTCAGCGAGATACGCTCGGCCGGCCTCTACAAGGACGAGCGCGTCATCACCACGCCGCAGGGCGCGAGCATCCGCACGAGCGGCGGCCCCTCGGGCGCCGCGCCGCGCGAGGTCCTGAACTTCTGCGCCAACAACTACCTCGGCCTCTCCTCGCACCCCGCGGTAATCGAGGCGGCCAAGCACGCCATCGACACGCACGGCTTCGGCCTCTCCAGCGTCCGCTTCATCTGCGGCACGCAGGACCTGCACAAGCAGCTCGAAGGCACCATCAGCCGCTTCTTCGGCACCGATGACACGATCCTCTACTCGTCGTGCTTCGACGCGAACGGCGGCCTCTTCGAGACGCTGCTCGGCGAGGAAGACGCGATCATCTCGGACGCGCTGAACCACGCCTCGATCATCGACGGCATCCGCCTCTGCAAGGCCGAGCGCCACCGCTACGCGAACAGCGACATGGCCGCGCTCGAGGAGGCGCTGCGCAAGACGCAGGACAAACGCATCCGCATGATCGCGACCGACGGCGTCTTCTCGATGGACGGCTACCTCGCGAAGCTCGACGTGATCTGCGATCTCGCGGACAAGTACCGCGCGATGGTGATGGTCGACGACTCGCACGCGACGGGCTTCATCGGGCCGACGGGCCGCGGCACGCCCGAGGAGTGTGGCGTCCTGCACCGCATCGACGTGATGACCTCCACGCTCGGCAAGGCCCTCGGCGGCGCGAGCGGCGGCTTCACCACGGGCCGGCGCGAGATCATCGATCTGCTCCGCCAGCGCTCGCGCCCGTACCTGTTCTCGAACACCGTCGCGCCGCCGATCGCGGGCGCCTCGATCGCGGTCTTCGCGCTGCTCGAACGAGAGCCCGGGCTGCGCGAGCGGCTGATGTCGAACGCGCGCCGCTTCCGCGAGGGCATGACGGAGGCGGGCTTCACCATCAAGCCGGGCATCCACCCGATCGCGCCGATCATGCTGGGTGACGCGCGCCTCGCCACGGACATGGCCGCCGCGATGCTGGAGGAAGGGATTTACGTGATCGGCTTCTCGTACCCGGTGGTGCCGAAGGGCGAGGCCCGCATCCGCGTGCAGCTCAGCGCCGCGCACACGCCCGAGCACGTGGAGCAGGCGATCGAGGCGTTTGCCCGCGTGGGCAAGAAGCTCGGGGTCGTGGGCTGATCGCCCCTCACCCCCTGCCCCCTCTCCCCGCTGGGGAGAGGGGGTAAAGGGCCGCGTCAGTAGCGGATGACGACCTTCGGATAGGTCGTGATCGCCTTCTGGAAGTCCCCCGCGTCGTAGTCGCGGAAGTCGAACATCGTCCCCTCGCCGCGCTTGAGGATGACCTCCCAGATGAGGTCGTGGATGTTCGGATCACGCGACTCCAAGAGATGCCGCGTGATGTGCCAGGTCTCGAAGATCCGGCGGCCAATCACGCTGTGCAGGCTGATGCCGTCGACGATCAGCCGATCGAAGTTCTCGATCACCGCGTCGCCGCTCTTCAAGCCGAACAGGATCACGTCGCCGCCGCGACGAACCGCGTGGATCGCGTTGTTCACGCTGGAGTTCACGCCGCTCATTTCGAGGGCCACGTCCACACCGACGCCGTCCGTCAGCTTGCGGATGCGCTCCGTCAGCTCCGGATCGCTCTTGTGCGGCTTGTCCTTCGAACCGTTCTGCAACTGCGGCCGGAGCACCACGTCCGCGCCGAGCCGCCGCGCCATCTCCGCGTGGCTCTCCATCGGCTCGACGCCGATGATGTAGTTCGCGCCCATCGCCCGCGCGACCGCCACCGCGAAGAGGCCGATCGTCCCGCATCCGACGATGGCCACGCGCTTGCCGCGCAGGTTGACCTTCGTGCACGCGTGCACCGCGTTGCCGAACGGCTCCTGGATCGCCGCGACCTCCGGCCGGATCTTCGTGATGTCCGTCCGCCACAGGTTCTTCGCCGGCAGCTTCACGAGCTCGGCGAAGCAGCCGTCCTCGCTGATGCCGATGATCTTGTCGTCGGCGCAGACGTGCGTGTCGCCGATGCGGCACTGGTAGCAAACGCCGCAGGGGATGTGGCTCTCCGTCGTCACCACGTCGCCCACTTCGAGCCCGTATTGCCGCCTCGCGTCCGTGCCGATCTCCACCACGCGGCCGAGCAGCTCGTGCCCGATCACGCGCGACGACTTCTTGTCGCGCTCGAGCGACTTGAAGATCATGTCCTTGAAGGCCGAGCGGAACCAGATGCCGCGGTCCGAGCCGCAGAAGCCGGTCATGATGGGCTTGATGAGCACCTGCGACCGGTCGTGGTAGTCGCTCGTCTCATCGATGCGCGGCCTCTCGACCTCGGTCTTGCGCAGGCCCGTGGAGTTTTCCCACGGATCGGTCTCGCGGTCGTACGTCAGGGCCTGCATCGCGTCGCTCACGTTGTGCGCCTCCTCGAAAGACACGTCGGCCAGTGTCGTCGCGGCGCGACGCTGCGCAAGTCCCAAGGCGAGCCAAGTCTGCTTGACGCGTTGGGTTAACGCAGAGTCAACGCAGCTTGCGACCAGGCGGCGGCGTCGTTTGCGAGACGGGCGGGCGCTCGCGCATGCACTTGTCGAGGCCCGATTGCAGCGAAACGTCGAGCCCGCCAGGGAGCTTCGGACGGCCCATCACGTTCACGAAGAGCCTGTCCTGCGCGATACCGCCGCCCGGCGCGAAGCTCATCCATACGAACATCGCGCGGCCCTTGATGTTCTCGAAGGGCACGCCCGCGCCCATCCCGCCGCGCCAGCTCCGCGAGTCGTGGCTGTTGTAGCGGTTGTCGCCCATCACCCACACCTCGTTCGCGTTGACCTTGAACGGGCCCTGGTGATGGCCGCAGATTCCCGCCTTGCACGACTGCCCGATCCCGCAGTCCTCTTGCCCCTTGCACACGGGCTCGTCCGGACCGTTCGGGTGCATGTCGTCGTGCGCGAACAACGTGAAGTACGACTTGTCCTCCAAGAACTCCACGTAGAGCCAGCCGTCGTGCCCGTACCGCCCCACGTAGCAGTGCGGCACGAGCCAGCCGTTGATGATCGGGCGGCCGTTGATCGCCTCCAGCGTGTCGCCGGGGGCCGCGATCACCCGCTTGATGAAGTCTTGCTCCTTGTTCTCCGGGAACTTGAAGACCATCACGTCCCCGCGCGTGGGCGGCAGGCTCGAGAAGAGCCGCTTCTCCGTCCACGGGATCAGCGGGCCGTAGGTCAATTTGTTCACGAAGATGTGATCGCCGATCATCAGGCTCGGGATCATCGAGCCGCTCGGGATCTTGAAGGCCTCGATCACGAACGCCCGCAAGATGAGCGCGACCGCCACCGCCACGCCGATCGACTCGGCGTACTCGCGCATCTCGCCCTTGCGCCAGCGCGACAGGTGCTCGCCGACCGCGCGGTCGGCCCGCGCGTGCGCCGTGTCGAACTCCGCGAGGTCGAACTTCTCGGCGAGCATCACCTTTTCGAGGCCGCTGATGGCCTCGTCGAGGCGCTCGCGCTCGGCGCTCCGGAGCCCCTTGGTCACCTCGCGCGCGTTCTGCTTGAGGATACGCCGCGCCTCGTCGACGAGCGCCTGCGCCTCCTCGAACCGCGCCCGCGCTTGCGGCGGGATGTCCTTGCGTCCGACGCCGATCGCGCCCGAGAGCGGGAGCTCGTAGCGGTAGTGCCACGCGAGCATCGCGAAGATCGTGAAGAGCACGATGCCCGCTGGAATCTGCTGCTCCGCGACGAAGACGCGCAGGCCTCCGGCCGAGACGTCACCGGGCGCCGGGGTCAGGAGCCAGACGGCGAGAATGGCCAGGACAAACGGGAGCGTGACGATCCAGATCGCGTAGAAAACTCCGCGGAGCCAGGTCGGTCCGGCGCTGCCCGTGTTCGGCCGGTGTGAGGGGGACGGGTCGGATCCCTCCGTCGCGCCGCCTTCTTTGGCGAGGGCGGGCGAGCTCTCGGGAGACCGTTCATCCGGCGTGGTTGCCAAGGGGTTAGCCTTTCTATACGCCGCCCTGGGGCAGGGCAAGGGCGAGGGGCGCCGCGAACCTCAAGGCGCGGCCCCGACTTCGACCGCGTAACTGACGAGAGCGGCCCGGTCGTCACCGGCCGCGCTGGGCGGAGCCGTCCTGCCGGCCGCCGCCGTGTTGTCGAAGACCACGTAGTACTGCCCGGCCGGCAGCGGCAGCGGCCTCCGCCACACCATGCCGCTCGACACGGGCTCGTCCAGGACGGGGGCCGCAGGCGGAGGCCCGAGCGCCACGCTCGTCGTGTACTGCTGAAGCCACGCATCCCCCACGCCGCGATGCACGACGATCACGTCGACCGCAGGCGCGCCGTCGACGGCCACGCTGAGATACAGGGCCTGCCCCTTTCCTTTCACCTCGAAGGGTCCCGCATAATCGCGCTGGTTCTGGTGCACCTCGATGCGCTCGTTCACGAGCACGAGCCGGCCGTTGTCCGCGGTCTTGTACGGCGAGCCGGGCCGCTTGCCCTTCTCCACGACGCCGAGGCCGAAGTCGACGCTGCCGTTGGAGTCACGGATGACCGTGAAGCCACGCCCAATCTCCTTCTTCAGCACCGCGCCGCCGACTTGATCGAGGAAGCCTTGGGTCGATCCGCCGGGCAGGCCGAAGGCCCCGGGCGCGGGCGGCTGCTCGACGAGGCGCGAGCCGAACGTCGTGGCGCTCGTCGCGCGCTCGCGGAAGTACACGTACATCGTGCTGCCATCCATCAGGAAGTCGTGGTCGTACTCGACGGCCGCGCTCGCATCGAAGCCGATGCGCTTCGTGAGGTTCGTCCAGGCGTAGCCATAGCCGCCGAACTGGAGGAAGAGGTTGCCCGAGGCGAGCTCCTGCGCGGCACACGAGAGCGGGAAGAAGCGGCCCGTCGCGGGATCTTCTTCGCGCAGCTTGAGCGGCACGCTGCGCTTCTGCACCTCGCGGCAGATCTCGCCGCGCGCGAACGACAAGATGCCGCGACGGAGCGTGAGGTTGCCCGGATCGTTCACGACGCCGGGCATCACCGCGAGCGACGTCTGGCCGCAGCTCGCGCCCACGAAGGAGAGCGCGAAAGCGACGGAGAGAAGGCGCGCTGTGACGGCACGGAAGGACATGGCGGGGGAGAATAGTGCATACGCACGGCCTCGGGCAGGTTTGGGGCGCAGCTCGGCTTGTCCGAGCGGAGCCCCAAGCGTGGAAAGGGGTGATAGCGTTTTTGCCTCATGTCGAAGGTGGCAGTCCTTGGCGCGGGGGCGTGGGGCACGGCGCTCGCGAAGGTCCTCGCAGACAAACAGAACCCGACGTTCCTCTGGTCGCACAGCGCCGATCTCGCGCTCTTGATCAACGAGCGGCGCGTGAACGAGCGGTACCTGCCCTCGGCCCCGCTGCCGCCGACGCTGCGCGCGACCGGCGACATCGAACAGGCGCTCTCCGGCGCCGAGCTCGTCGTGCTCGTCGTGCCCTCGCACGCGATGCGCGAGGTCGTGGCGATCGCGCGACCGTACATCCCGCAGCGCGCGCTCATCTGCAGCGCGACGAAGGGCATCGAGAACGACTCGCTCATGCTGATGAGCGAGGTCCTCGTCGACGTGCTCGGGCGTGATGTCGAGCCGCGGCTCTCGTATTTGTCGGGGCCGAGCTTCGCGAAGGAGGTCGCCGCGGGGCAGCCGACGGCCGTCGTCGTCGCGGGCAAGAGCAACGACGAGACCGTGGCCGTGCAGCACGCGTTCGCCACGGAGCGGCTGCGCGTCTACCAGTCCGACGATGTCGTCGGCGTGGAGGTCGGCGGGGCGCTGAAAAACGTCGTCGCCATCGCGGCGGGCGCGGTCGACGGGCTCGGCTTCGGGCACAACGCGCGGGCCGGCGTCATCACGCGTGGGCTCGCGGAGATCGCCCGGATCGCCATGGTCAAGGGCGGCAGCCCCCTCACGCTCGCGGGCCTCTCCGGGCTCGGCGACCTCGTGCTCACGTGCACCGGCGAGCTCTCGCGCAACCGGACCGTCGGCTACGAGATGGGGCGCGGGCGCACGCTCGACGACGTCCTTTCGCACCTCGGCCACGTCGCCGAGGGCGTCAAGACCGCGAAGAGCGCCTACGATCTCGGGGTGAAGCTCGACGTGGACCTGCCCATCACGACCGAGGTCTACCGCGTGCTCTACGAGCAAAAGACCCCGCTCCAGGCGGTCGTGGACCTCATGAACCGGTCGCTGCGCAAGGAATGACGCGCCCGATCGCGCCTCGCCGACACGGTCCGGTTTGCGCAGAAGAAGGCAGGAGAGCCGGAAAGGTGTAGACTCGGAGGCGCAATGCTACGTGCGCGTTGGTTCGCTCTTCTTGCTGCATGCCTTTCCCTTGGCGCCGCTGCGACGGCCGCGGCGCAGAACCCGGTCCCGGATCCGTCCGGTCAGCCGCCGCCTCCGCAGCCCTTCCCGCTGCCGACGACGCTGCCCACGATCCCCGGCCTGCCGCCGCTCATCCCGCAGCAGCCCGCGCCGCAGCCGGATCCGAACCAGCCGCAGCAGCCGCCGCAACAGCAGCCCACGATTCCCGGCCTACCCACGATCCCCGGCCTGCCGCCGCTCATCCCGCAGCAGCCCACACAGACGCAGCCGACGCAGCCCACGCAGCCGACCCCGTACGGGCAAACCCAGCCTTATCCGTACGGGCAGCAGCCGTACGGGCAGCAGCCGTATGGGCAGCAACCTTACGGCCAGCAACCTTATGGGCAACAACCTTATGGCCAGCAGCCCTGCGTGCAGCAGCCGTACGGCCCTCCGTGCCCGGCGCAGACGCCCGTCCCGATGTTGCAGGATCGGACGAAGCTCGAAATGGGCTACCTCTACGGCGCCTCGATCGCCTGGGGCGTGACCACCGGCGTCTGGATCGATCTCGAAGCGGAGACCGAAAACCCCGGCCTCGCGCTCATCGCGCCCGCGCTCTTCGGCGCCGCCGCGCCGACTGCGATGTTCTTCCTCGATCGCCCGAAAATGCCCCTCGGTCGCCCCTCCGCGATCGCCACCGGCATCATGCTCGGCTCGGGCGAGGCCGCGCTCATCTGGACACGCCAGTACACCACCGCCAAATCCGGCGAGGAGTGGGGCCCCAAGCAATATTTCCGCGCCCACGTCATCAGCTCGACCATCGGCGGCGTCGGCGGCTACCTCGCGCATTACGGCCTCAAGTTCCGTCCGCAGACGAGCATGTTCGTCGGCTCGGCGGCGCTCTGGGGCTCGATCGCGGGCGGCGCGTTCGGCGGCGGCGGAAGCAACGGATCGTGGAGCGCGTGGGCCAACGACGGCGTCTTCCTCGGCGGCCTGATCGGCTACAACCTCGGCATGGTCGCGGCCGCGGGCGTCTCCGCGGTGTGGACGCCGTCGTGGAACCAGCTCGGGTGGATGTGGGGCGGCTTCGGCGCGGGCGCCGCGGTCTCCGCGCTCGTGTACCCGTTCTACGCGCTCTCGGATGACGCGGATCCGCGCAGCGGCCTGATCTTCCAGGGAGTCCTCTCCCTGCTCGGCGTGGCCGGCGGCGCGCTGATCGGCGCCCCCGAGAGCAGCAGCGCAACGGCCCAGGCCCCCGCGACCACGGGCATCGGCAATCACCCCAAGTTCGCGCGCATCCTCGGCCCCTCCATCATGCCGGTCCAGGGCCCCGGCGCAGGTGTCTCGCTCGTCGGCGAGCTTTACTGAAGCCCGGCGACGTAGCCTGGCCTTCTGACATCGAACAGCGCGCCGGAGCCGACGCTCGTGGCAAAAGCGCTATCCTCCGGGTCCCCATGCCGACATTGAAGTACTTCGCCGCCCGCGGCGCGCCTCGGGTGTATGCCGTGCACAAGCCGGTCACGACGATCGGCAAGGCGCTCGGAAACGACGTCGCGCTCGCGGGGACGGGGCTCGCGGACCACCACGCGCAGATCTCCTTCGACGGCCGGGACTTCGTGCTCGAAGAGCTCGACCGGGACGGCGACATCCAGATCAACGGCAAGAAGAAGCGTCGCGCGCGCCTCGTCCACGGCGACCGCGTCACGCTCGGCGCCGTCGAGCTCGGCTTCTCGATGTTCTCCGAGGCCACGAAGACGCGGTCCGACGACGACGAGACCGAAAAGCCCTCGACGCCCGGCGTCTCCGCGGAGCTCGCGGGCGTGCGCAAGCTCTTCGCGTTCAGCGAGAAGCTCATCAACCGGCGCAGCGTCGACGAGCTGCTCGAAGCGATGCTCGACGACATCATCGAGCTCACGCACGCGGACAAGGGTTTTCTCCTGCTCGTCGAGGGCGCCGAGGAGGCCGCGGATCCGGGCAAGGGCGCGCGACGCGAGGCCCAGGGCGAGGAGCGCAAGCTCGCGGTGCGCGCCTCGCGCAACGTGCGGCGCGAGGCGATGACGGACGCGCAGGGCTCGATCTCGGACAGCATCGCGCGGCAGGTCCTCGCCACGGGCCGCCCGATCATCGTCTCGGACGCGCTCGCGGACACGCAGTTCGGCCGCAGCGAGAGCGTCATCGCGATGAAGCTCTCCAGCGTCATGTGCGCGCCGCTGCGCTCGCAGGGCGAGGTGATCGGCGCGCTCTACGTCGGCAACGACAAGGTCAAGCACCTCTTCGATCGCACGCAGCTCGAGCTGCTCGGCATCTTCGCCTCGCAAGCCTCGCTCATCCTGCAAAACGCGATGCTCTTGAGCGCGCTCCGAGCCGACAAGGCGAAGCTCGAAGCGGAGCTCAAGGACAAGAAGTTCGGCGAGATCATCGGCGCGTGTCCGAGCATGCTGGAGGTCTTCCGCAAGCTCACGAAGGTCGCGGCGACGGACATCAGCGTGCTCATCACGGGCGAGACCGGCACGGGCAAGGAGCTCATCGCGCGGGAGATCCACCGGCGTTCGAACCGCGAGGGCGGGCCGTTCGTCACGATCAACTGCGGCGCGATCCCGGAGAACCTCATCGAGAGCGAGCTCTTCGGCCACGTGAAGGGCGCGTTCACCGGCGCCATCGCGAGCCGGCCCGGCAAGTTCCAGGTCGCGGACAAAGGCACGCTCTTCCTCGACGAGATCGGCGAGCTGCCGCTGAACTTGCAGGTCAAACTGCTCCGCGCGCTGCAAGAGCGTGTCGTCTTCCGCGTCGGCGATTCGAAGCCGGAGAAGGTCGACATCCGCATCGTTGCCGCGACGAACCGGAACCTCGAAGAGGAGATCCGCGCGAACCACTTCCGCGAAGACCTCTACTACCGGCTCAACGTCGTGAACCTGTGGCTCCCGCCCCTGCGCGAGCGCGGCGACGACGTGCTCATCATCGCGAAGATGCTGCTCTCGAAGTATGCAGACGAGCTCGGCAGCTCGGTGCGCGGCTACAGCCCCGCGGCGCTCGCGGCGGTCAAGAAATACGCCTGGCCCGGGAACATCCGGCAGCTCGAAAACCGCATCAAGAAGGCGCTCGTGCTCTGCGACAAGACGCTGCTCGGCCCCGAGGACCTCGATCTCGGGCCCGGCGCGGAGACCGCCATCTTGCCGCTCGAAAAAGCGAAAGAAGAATTCCAGCGCAGGTACGTCCTCGAAGTGCTGGAACGCAACAACGGCAACCGCACGCAGACCGCCCGCGACCTCGGCGTCGATCCACGCACCATCTTCCGGTACCTGGAGAAAGAGCAGAACCCGATGCCGAGCGGCGCGGGCGGCACGCCGCGGGATCCTTCCGAAGGCTGAATGGAAAGCATCGAAGTCCGGCCCCTCCCCCACCCCTGTCCCGACAAGACGCGCGCCGATCTCGAATGGGATCGGCTGCTCGCGGCGCTCGCCGATCGCGCGGCGAGCGAGGCTGGCAAGCGCATCGCCCGTGATCTCCCGTTCGCCTCGACACACGAAGGCGTGCGGGTTGCGCTCGGCGAGGTGAAGGAAGCCGTCGACCTCGATCGCACGGCTGAGCCCTTGCCCGCGGCCGACGTGCCCTGGGTCGAGGCCGCGCTCGATCGCGCGCGCATCGGCGCGACGCTCGCGAACGAGGAGCTGCGCGCCGTGGGCCGTTGCCTCGCGGAGGCGGGCCGGCTGCGGCGGTTCCTCGCGGTGCGCAAGCAAAGGCTGCCGCTGCTCTTCCGCGCGTGCTCGACCGATCCGGGCCTCGACGCGCTCGAGCGCGAGGTGAGCTCCGCCTTCGATCCCGACGGCACGCTCTCCGACCGCGCCTCGCCGCGCCTCGCCGAGCTCCGCGGCGAGCGACGCAACCTGCGCGATCGCCTCGTCCGCAAGCTCGACGAGATCATGCGCAAGCACGCGGACATCCTGCAGGACACGTACTACACGGAGCGCGACGGCCGGTACGTGCTGCCCGTGCGCGCCGACGCGCACGAGCGGTTCCCGGGGATCGTGCACGCGACGAGCGGGAGCGGCGCGACGCTCTTCGTCGAGCCGCGTGTCGTCGTCGACATGGGCAACCGCCTGAAGATGCTCGAGGCCCTCGTGCAGCACGAGGAGGAGCTCGTCTACGCGGCGCTCAGCGCGAAGATCGGCGGCGAGATCGACTCGGTCGCGGCTGCCGTCTTTGCCCTCGCGCACGCGGACGTGCGCGCCGCGGCCGCGCGCCTCGCGAAGGATCTACGCTTCACGTTCCCCGAGGTGCACGAGGCCGCATCGGTGGGGGCGATCCACCTCATCGGAGCGCGTCATCCGCTGCTCGCGCTCGACGGCGTCTCCGTCGTCCCGAGTGATCTCGGGATCACGGCGGGCCACGCGATGATCGTCTCGGGCCCGAACGCGGGCGGCAAGACCGTCGCGCTGAAGACGCTCGGCCTCGCCGCGCTCTGCGTGCGCGCGGGCCTGCCCGTGCCGGCCGACGAGGGCTCACGCGTCGACGTCTTCGAGGTCGTGCTCACGGACGTCGGCGACGATCAGAGCCTGCACAAGAACCTCTCCACGTTCAGCGCACACGTGCAGAACCTCGCGCACATCCTCGCGGACACGCGGCCCGGCGCCCTGGTCCTGCTCGACGAACTGGCGGGCGGCACCGATCCGCGCGAAGGCGAGGCGCTCGCGTCCGCCGTGCTCGACTCGCTCTGCGCGCGCGGCGGCACCGTGGCGACGACGACCCACTACGAGGGCCTCAAGGCGCTCGCGCTCGCCGATCCGCGCTTCGAGAACGCCTCCGTCGGCTTCGACATCGCCACAATGAGCCCGACGTTCCGGCTCTCGATGGGCATCCCCGGCGCGTCGAGCGCGCTCGCCGTGGCGCGCCGCTTCGGCATCCCCGGCACCGTACTCGAGCGCGCCGAGCGCTTCCTCTCCCGCGAGGCCGTACGCTTCGAGGACATGGTCGCGAAGCTCCAGGCCGAGCGAAATGCGCTCGAAGTCGCGCGCACGTCGGCCGAGCGCGAGGCCGAAATCGCGCGCGACAAACAGCGCGCGATCGACGAGGAGCTCACGCGCCTCCGCGCCGAGGAACGACGCTTCGTCACCGAAGCCGGCCGCGAGCTGATGGAGTCGATCCGCAAAGCACGGCAGGACATCCGCGACGCCCAGGTGCGTCTCCGGGCCAAGCCCACGGCCGAGGACCTACGCGCCGCGGCCCGCGCGATCGACGCCGTCGCGCAGAAGACGAGCACCTTCGGCGAGCTCGAACCGACCGCGCGGGACGAAGGTTTGTCCCGTGGAACCGTCGCGCCGGCTGAGATCCGCGTGGGCACGCGCGTCTACGTCCCGCGCCTGCGCGCCGAAGCCGACGTCGTCGAGGTCCTCGCGGGCGGCCAGCTCCGCGTCGCCGCCGGTCCCCTCAAGCTCACCACGTCCATCGCGGAGGTGCGCGCGGCGGACGGGGGTTCGTCCGAGAAAGCCCGCGCGGGCGGCGGCAAAAAGCGCGTCGATTTCGACGCGGCCGCCGATCCGGACGTCCCCATCCAGACGAGCGAGAACTCCGTCGATCTCCGCGGCCTCCGCGCGCACGAGGCCGTCGGCATGGCCGAGCAGTTCCTCGATCGCTCCGTCGGCGCGGGCCGCCGCGTGGCGTTCCTGATCCACGGCCACGGCAAAGGTGCCTTGCGCGACGCCGTGCGGGACGCGATGCGCCAGAGCCCCTACGTCTCGCGCCTCCGCCCCGGCGAACCTCGCGAGGGCGGAGACGGCGTCACGGTCGTCTGGCTCCGCGCTTAGCGGGCCGGTTTCCACCACCGCCACCGCCGCCACCGCCGCCCTTGCCGCCGGGCGCGGCCGCCTTGTTCGCGGCCGCGCGATCACGATCGACGCGGCCGAGATCCTCCGCGACCCGATCGAGCACGCCGTTCACGAACGCCGACGAGTCCTCGCTCCCGAAGCGCTTGGCGAGCTCCACCGACTCGTCGAGGATGACCGCACGCGGCACGTCCCCGCCGTTCATGAGCTCCCACGCGCCGAGGCGCAGCACGTTCCGATCGACCCGCGCCATCCGCTCGAGTCGCCAGTTCACACTCGCCTTGCGGATCGTCTCGTCGACCTTCTTGAGGTCCTTCTCGACGCCTCGCACGATCTGGTCGGCGTACTCCCGACCTTCCGGATCTCCTGGCGTCAGACGCCAGTAGTGCATGATCACGCGCTCGGCCGAGCCAGTGCCCTGCTCAAGCGCGAACAACATTTGCAGCGCGGCCTCGCGGCCGGTCGACCGAGCGCCCATGGTCCCGAGAGCTTTCGTTCAGAGCCTGGCGCCGTCGAGGGCCGAGGCGAGCGAGACCATCTCGATCGCGCTCACGGCGGCCTCCCAGCCCTTGTTACCAGCCTTCGTCCCGGCGCGCTCGACCGCCTGCTCGATCGTGTCGGTCGTCAGGACGCCGAACGTCACGGGCACGCCCGTCTGCAAGGAGACCTGCGCGATCCCCTTCGTCACCTCGGACGCCACGTAGTCGAAGTGCGGCGTCGATCCGCGGATCACCGCGCCGAGCGCCACGATCGCGCTCACGCTGCGCTTCTCCGCGAGCCTGCGGACGACGACGGGGATCTCCCACGCGCCCGGCACGCGCACGATCGTCACGTCCGACGTCAAACCACCGTGCCGCACAATCGCGTCGAGCGCGCCCTCGACCAGCCTGTCGACGATGAAGTGGTTGAACCGGCTCACGACGAGGGCGAACTTCGCCCCCGACGGGACGACCAGGTGGCCCTCGACCGTGCGCGGAGCGCCGCGCTCTCCGTTGGTGCTCATCCGAATTTCCTCAAGCCTCGCCCTGCATCGACACGAGCGGCACGCGCTCGACCACCTCGAGCCCGAACCCGTCGAGCCCCGCGATCTTCGTCTGGCTGTTCGTCAGAAGCCGCAGCTTCTGGCAGCCGAGATCGGCGAGCACCTGCGCGCCGAGCCCGAACTCTCGCAGCGCCTGCTGCGGCGCACGCGTCTCCTGCGTCGTCGTGCGGCCCTTCGCTTCGAGCTCGGCCGCGAGATCGAGCCGCGGCGGGATGTAGACCACCACGCCCTCGCCCGCCTTCTCGATCAACGAGATCGCCTCGCGCAGGTTCGACCCGCCCTCGAACGGCGTCGAGCTGAAGAGGTCGGCCACGAGCGCGCCCGAATGCATGCGGCAAAGCGTGGGCTTCGTGCCGTCCACGGTGCCCTTCACGAGCGTGAGAAACTGCCGCGCCTCGCCGATGATCTCGTAGACCACCGCCGTCCACGTCGTGCTCGTCAGATCGAGCCGGATCTCTCGCTCCGACACACGACGCACGAGCCGCTCGGTCTGGAGGCGGTACTGAATGAGGTCGGCCACCGACAGGATCACGAGCTCGTGCTGAGCCGCGAACCGCTCGAGGTCCGGCATCCGCGCCATCGTGCCGTCGTCGTTCATGATCTCGCAGATCACGCCCGCGGCCCGGAGCCCCGCGAGCCGGGCGAGATCCACGGAGCCCTCGGTTTGTCCCGTCCGAACCAGCACGCCGCCGCGCCGCGCGCGCAGGGGGAACACGTGCCCCGGCGTGACGAGGTCGGTGGGCCGTGCGTCCGGCTGGATCGCGACCTGGATCGTCCTCGCACGATCGGCCGCGCTGATGCCCGTGGTCACGCCCGTGCGCGCCTCGATGCTCACGGTGAACGCCGTCCCGAGGGGCGGACCGCCGCGCCCCGGGGCGCTCATCATCGGCAGCTCGAGCCGATCGACCTGCTCCTCTTCGAGCGTCAGACAGATGAGGCCACGGCCGTGCTTGGCCATGAAGTTGATTGCCTCCGGCGACACGCGCTCGGCGGCCATGCAGAGGTCGCCCTCGTTCTCGCGGTCCTCGTCGTCGACGAGGATCACCATCCGACCGCTCCGGATCTCATCGAGCGCGCGGTTCACACGGCTGAGGACGGCAGAGTCGATCGTCAGTCGATGCGGCATGGTGCCCCCGCCCTTCTCGCTCGCGCGCGGGTTGGAAGTGGCGAGCTCATCAAAGGAATCCCCCCGATCGGAGCTTCGCGAGGAGGCGTTCGTCCCTGGATTCGTGGTGGTGGTGCTCATCGTTTTCTGCGACCTCTCCTCCCCACCCCGGCGCCTCTTCCGACGAAGACGTAGCGCGCGCTCCGCTCGCGATCGAAAGCTGGCGCGCCACGTAGCGCGCGAGCACATCGACTTCAAGATTCACGGCCTGCCCCGGCCGAAGATCGCCGAGGTTCGTCCGCCCGAGCGTGTGCGGCACGAGCATGACCTCGAACACGACCCGTGACGAGCGCCCCTTCCCCTGATCCGTCACCCGGTTGATCGTCAGGCTCACGCCGTCGATCGCCACCGAGCCCTTGTCGGCCAGGTACGGCGCCAATCCGCCGTCGGCCTCGACTACGAGCCGCGTCGCGTCCCCGCTCGGCGCTCGCTCGCTCACGCGCCCGATGCCGTCCACATGCCCGAGCACCATGTGCCCGCCCATGCGCCCACCGAGCTTCATCGCTCGTTCGAGGTGCACACGCGCGCCTACCATGAGCGCGCCGAGCGTCGTCCGATCGAGCGTCTCCGAGGACATGTCGCACTCGAACCCGGCCTTTCGGATCCGATCCACCGTCAGGCACGCGCCGTTCACGCTGATCGACTCGCCGAGCTCCAGCGGCCCGAGCGAGCACTCGATGAACGCGCGCGCGACGGGGCTGCCGGCCCTCTGCCGGAGGATCCCGATGGTCTCGACGAGGCCTGTGAACATCCTCTTCGGCTCGATCCGAGGGCTTACTCTTTGTTTGCCTGCGCGGCGAGCAACCGATCGACGATCCGCTTCGCCTCGTCGCCGAGCTCCGTGAACACGACGCCCATGCCGGGCGGGTCGTCGTGGACGCGCACCACCTCGCCGACGCCCTCGATCGTCTCGATGTCGTCCATGATCACGGTGAAGCGCAGGTTGACCTTGGTGCCGACCTCGAGCGGGGTCTTCGAGCGGACGAACACACCCGTGCGGGAGATGTTCGACACGTACTCGTTGATGAACGAGTCGTAGCTCTCGAACTCCTTGTTGATGGTGACGCGCTCGTCCTTGCGCGGGCCAAGTTCAACAGGAGGACGGTCGCTCTCGCTCATGCGTCACCTCATCTGCCCAGCAGGTCGAACTGTTCGAGGTGGTATTCCTTGCGGGGAACGAGCTCGATCCGGCGCGTGAAGAGGCGCTCGGCCTCTTGCACGGCGACGCGCTCGTCGTTCTTCAGAAGGTCGACGACCGCCGGGTGCGCGTTGACGATCACCACGTACCCCGGCAGGTTCATACGCTCGCGCCGGATCTGCCGCAGAATTTCGTACGCGATGCTCTGCTTCGACTGGAGCTGCCCGGTACCGTCGCAGTAGAAGCACGGCTCGAGCATGATGCGCCCGAGGCTCTCCCGCGTGCGCTTGCGGGTCATCTCGATGAGCCCGAGCTCCGAGATCCGGTTGAACGTGGTCTTGGCCTTGTCCCGTGACAGGAGCTCCTCCAGGCGCTTGCGCACCTTCTCGCGGTTGCCCGCGCGCTCCATGTCGATGAGGTCGAGGATGATCAGGCCGCCGATGTTCCGGAACCGGAGCTGGTAGGCGATCTCCTCGACCGCCTCCAGGTTCGTCGTGAGGATCGTCTCTTCGAGATCACGCGATCCTTTGCCCACGAACTTTCCGGTGTTCACGTCGATCGCCGTGAGCGCCTCGGCCTGGTCGATGATCAGGTGGCCACCCGAGGGCAGCGGGACCTTGCGCGACAAGGCGCGCTGGATCTCGTCCTCGATGCCGTACGCGTCGAAGATCGGCTCCTCGCCCTCGTAGAGCTCCACGGCGTCCACGCGCTCCGGCATGAACATCTCCATGAAGCGCTTCAGCCGGACGTACTCCTCGCGGCTGTCGATCACGATCTTCTCGATGTCGTCCGTGAACAGATCACGCGCCGTCTTCAGCACGAGATCGAGCTCCGTGTAGAGGCACGCCGGCCCCCGCACGACGCTCTCGCGCTTCTTCACGACCTCGCCCCAGAGCCGCACGAGGTAACCGACGTCCGACTTGAGCTGCTTCTTCGTCAGCCCCTCGGCCACCGTGCGCACGATGAGCCCGCCCTGCGGCGGCTTCATCGACTCGATCGCCTCGCGCAGCCGCGAGCGCTCCTTCTCGGAGCCGATGCGCTTCGAGATGCCCACGTGATCGACCGTCGGCAGGTACACGACGTAGCGACCCGGCAGCGAGACGTGGCTCGTCACGCGCGCGCCCTTCGTCCCGATCGGCTCCTTCGAGACCTGCACGAGGACCTCCTGGCCCTCGCGGATCACCTCGCGGATCGGCGTCGTCTTCGAGACGCGCATCGGCTCGTGGTGGCTGCCGTGCGCTCGTTTCGTGGTCGTACGATCGCCCCCGCGATCACGACCTCCGCGGCCTCCATCCCGGCCGCGCCCCTTCTCGCTGCGGTCGCGGCTGCGCCCTTCCTTCGGCGCACGCGACGTCTCGCGAGCGGCCTCCTTGGGCGCTTCCTTCACCGCCACCACCACCGCAGGCGCTGCGGCCTCCGGCCGACGATCGCGGGTTCGTCCGGACCGACGCACGCGTCCACGTTGCCCACGACCACGTCGTGAGCGCCCGCCGCGCGGCTCCGTCGGCGAGGTCTCGCCTTCGCCGGTCGCGCCTTCGACCTTCACCTCGGCCGCCTGCGCCTCCGCGCCTTCCTCGGCCTGCGCTGCGTCCTCTTGCTCCTCGGACTCCGCGCTCGCTTCGGTCGCCTCGACGGGCTCGACGTCGCCATCGTCTTCCGACGCCGTCGCATCGTCCGCACCTTCCTCGGCGCGCGCCTCGTCCGCGGCGAGCTCCTCCGAGGCCGGTTCGTCCGACGCTGGCCCTTCGCTGCTCTGCGCCTCGACGGCTTGCTCGTCCTCGGCCTCTTCGTAGACCTCTTCGCCGCTCGGCTCGGCCATCACGTCGAGCGCGGTCGGCAGCGAGATCGACACGTCGCGCTCGGTGCGCAGCGGCTCTTCGGGCACGTGCGCCGTGATCTCGGGCGGTACGTGCGCCGGACGTTCTTCTTCTTCGTGTGGCGTGCCGTGCGTGTGCCGACCCGCGAGGTACGCGTCGAAGTCATCCGGACGGATCAGATCCTCGACGTGCAGGAAGGCCGCGCGTTCGAGCCCGATGTCGATGAACGCGGCCTGCATGCCCGGGAGAACACGGCTGACCCTACCGAGATAGATGTTCCCGAGGGTCCCCTTCTGCGCATCTCGCTCGATGTGCAGCTCGGCGATGATCCCGTTTTCGATGAGGGCGACTCGCGTCTCGCGGATGTCGACGTTGATGACGAGGAGATTCTTACCCATGCCCACTGGAGCGCCCTTACCGCGCCGCGAGCGAAGGGTTACCACGACAAGCCCGGGCCATGAAGCCGATTGGCTCGCCTTTCGTTCTGGGCTCGTCCTTCATGACGGACCCGCGCTTCGCCGGTGCCCCCCGCGGCACGACCGAGCGCCGCCGGAGCGGGGCGCGGGTCGGGCCGGCCGAACCGCGGAAGTGCCGGAAAAGAGGAAGGTTTCAGCCTCGCTGCGGGGCCTTTCTCACGGACAGAGGCTCGCGCTGTCGGAGCAAGAGGTCGCGCAGGAGTCGCAGATGATGCAGGTCACGAGCGTGTTGTACCGCTCGGCACCGAGGGGGTTTCCCATGGCACACCCGCTCTGGCAGCCGACGTCATCCTCGCAGCCGGCCATGCACATGTTGAATTCGACACAGGATTTGTCGCCGAAGCAGCCCTCGTAGGCCATGAGACACGGGCCCTTCACCGCGCATCCCGTGCAGCCGCGGCTGTAATCGCCGCACAAAACGAGTTCGTCGCAGCTCTTGGGCGGATAGGCCGAAGCATCGGCCCCCGCGTCGCCCCCGCCGCCGGTGCCGACGCTGGCGGCGACCGACGTCGCCATACCTCCGGCGCCCCCGCTTCCTTCGGAAAATTCCCCCCCCTCGTCACCATGCGAGCAGGCCAGGAGGAACACGAGCGCCGCCCCGAAAATGCCGTTCCGTTGCGCCATAAGTGCAACGGATCAACGTACTTCGGGGCGGTTCCCCGCGAAAGGGCGACACCGACCTACATGGACAATGTCCGTCCGACTGTGCCGGTGGTCAGGTCACGGCGGGCACATGGCGGCCTGCTGGGCGCAGGCGCTCGGGCAGTTGTCGCAGATGAGGCAAACGGCGACGGCGTTGTAGGACGCGAGGCCCGCCTGGTTCATCTGCGCGCAGTTCTGCTGGCACGCGGCGTCCGCGCAGTTCTGGAGGCACTGCGCGAGCGTCGCGCAAGCCTGGTTGGTCTGACACGCCATGATCTGGGTCTGACACCCGCCGCCCATCTGCGTGCAGGCCTGGCAGCTCTGGCAGCTCGCGCCTGCCGTGTCGCAAGCCGGGTTGCCGCCGCCGGCGCCGCTGCCGCCGGAGCCGCTGCCGCCCGCGCCGCCCGTGCCGCCGCTGCCGCCCGAGGCGGAGGCCGCCGACGTGGTCTTGCCGCCGCCGTTGCCGCCGTCGCCGCCCCAGTCGTCACCGCCCTCGCCGCCACCACCGCCGCTGCCGCTGCCGCTGCCGCTGCACGCCACGAGCGCCCCGAGCGACACGAACAAAGCCGCGAACGTCCACTTCATCGGAAACCTCCAAGGATGTGCGACCTCGGCCTCGCAAGAGGTACGAAGGGCCGAGGACAAACGCGTCCGTACACGCGCGGCAGCAGCAAAGCAACGCGCTTTGGTCAAAGCGGAATGTTGCCGTGCTTCTTCGGAGGATTCTTGTCGCGCTTGTCACGAAGAAGCTCGAGCGCACGGTCGAGGCGGATGCGGAGCGTCCTCGGGTGGATGACCTCGTCGATGAAGCCGAGCTCCGCGGCCTTGTAGGGGTTCGCGAACTTCGCCTTGTACTCCTCGACGAACCGCGCGCGCGCCGCCGCCGGATCCGACGCCGACTGGATCTCCTTGCGGTAGACGATGTTCACCGCGCCGTCGGGCCCCATCACCGCGATCTCCGCCGTCGGGAAAGCGAGGTTGTAGTCCGCGCGGATGTGCTTCGAGGCCATCACGTCGTACGCGCCGCCGTAGGCCTTGCGCGTGATCACCGTGATCTTCGGAACCGTCGCCTCGGCGAACGCGTAGAGCAGCTTCGCGCCGTGCGTGATGATGCCGCCGTACTCCTGATCGGTCCCGGGCAAGAAGCCGGGCACGTCGACGAACGTGACGAGCGGGATGTTGAAGCAGTCGCAGAACCGCACGAAGCGCGCGCCCTTGATGCTCGCGCGGATGTCGAGGCACCCCGCGAGCACGTTCGGCTGGTTCGCCACGACGCCCACCGTCCGCCCGCCGACGCGCGCGAAGCCGCAGACGATGTTCTGCGCGTAGCGCTCGTGCACTTCGTAGAGGTAGCCGTCGTCGACGACCGCGCGTACGACATTCTTGATGTCGTACGGCTTCGAAGATTCGCTCGGCACCATGGTGTCGAGCTCCGGCACCTCGCGATCCGTGGGATCGGTGCAAGGCCGCCGCGGCGGATCCTCGGTATTGTTGGAGGGCAAAAAGGCGAGGAGCTCCCGCACGCGCGCGAGCGCCGCGCGATCGTCGGGGGCCGTCAGGTGGCAGACGCCGCTTTTTGCCGCGTGCGCCGAGGCGCCGCCGAGGTCCTCCTTGGTCACGTCCTCGTTCGTCACCGTCTTGATGACCTCGGGGCCCGTGATGAACATGTAGCTCGTCCCCTCGACCATCATGATGAAGTCCGTGATCGCCGGCGAGTACACGGCGCCGCCCGCGCAAGGGCCCATGATGGCGCTGATCTGCGGCACGACGCCGCTCGCCAGCGTGTTGCGCAGGAAGATGTCCGCGTAGCCCGCGAGCGACTCGACGCCTTCCTGGATCCGCGCCCCGCCGGAGTCGTTGAGCCCGATCACGGGCGCTCCGATCTTCATCGCGAGATCCATCACCTTGCAGATCTTCTGCGCGTAGGCCCCCGAGAGCGATCCCCCGATCACCGTGAAGTCCTGCGCGAACACGCAGACCTTGCGGCCGTCGACGAGCCCCCAGCCGGTCACCACGCCGTCGCCGAGGACCTTCGACTTGTCCATGTCGAAGTCGTTGCAACGGTGCACGACGAAGCGGTCGAGCTCGACGAAGGATCCAGGGTCGAGCAAGAGCTCGACGCGCTCGCGCGCGGTGAGCTTGCCGGCCTCGTGTTGCTTTGCGATTCGCGCCGCGCCGCCCCCCTCGAGGGCACGGCGGTTCATGTCGTCGAGTCGTTCGATCGCGTCTTTCGCGCGGGAGCTCTGTTGTTCGGACATCGCGGAGGGCCCCTACCATGGGCACGCGCGCGCCGCCTCCCTTCGCCGCCCAGCGGCCGAACGGGCGTTGCGCCGCGCGCTCCACCAAGTACGATTTCCTGGCCCGAGCGAGCCCGCGCCTGCGCGGAGACGAGATGAGCGACGGAAAGTAGAGGGGGGCCGCGCTCGCCTCGGGCAGCTCACGCATGAAGCCCGCTCCGACCTGCGAGGCCGGCGCATCGGCACTGCCGAACGCCAAAGGCGATGCACCCTCGTTCGAGGAGATGGATCCCATCGCACCCACGCTCCCCGACGGAGGCGCACGCTACTGCATCGTCGAGCGCCTCGGCACCGGCGGCACGGGCGTCGTCTACGCCGCCGAAGACCGCGCCGCGAGCCGCCTCGTCGCGCTGAAGACGCGCAAAGAGGACAGCGACGATCCGGACGGGAGCCAAGGCCTCTTCCTCCACGAGGCGCGCGTCGCTGCGCAGCTCGAGCACCCCAACATCGTCCCCGTCTACGACGTCGGCCGCCTGCCCGACGGCCGGCCCTTCTACACGATGCGCATCGTCAAGCAGCAGAACTTGCACGACGTGCTCATGCAGCCCGAGCTCCACCCGAAGTGGCCGCTCGCGCGCCTCGTCTCCGCATTCGTCCAGATCTCGCGCGCCCTCGCCTACGCGCATCGCCGCGGCGTCGTGCACCGCGACATCAAGCCGGAGAACATCCTGCTCGGCGACGAGGGCGAGGTGTACCTGAGCGACTGGGGCAACGCGCGCATGCTCACGGGCATCGAGCCCACCTCACCGATCTCGCTCCCCGACGACGATCCTTTCTTCATCCGCGGCGAAGGTGGTTATCCGAGCGGTTTGTCCGGGACCCCGGGTTACATCGCCCCCGAGCAGATCCGCGGCGAGCGCGCGAAGATCGATCACCGCGCCGACATCTTCGCGCTCGGCGTGGTGCTCTACGAAATGCTCACGGGCGAGCACCCCTTCGACGCACCCACCGTGCTCGGCGTGATCCTCGCGACGCAGACGCGGGATCCCAGGCCGCCGCGCGCCGTCGCGCCGAGCTGCCCGCTCGTGCTCGAGGACCTCTGCCTCGCCATGCTCTCGAAGGATCCCGCGAAACGGCCGCACTGCGCCGCGCTCGTCGCGGGCGGAGCCGAGGCTTTCCTCGAAGGCGCGAAGGAGCGGGATCGTCGCCGCGCCGAGGCGCGATCGCTCTGCGAGCTCGCGCGTGAGCCGGCCCAGCGCGACAAGGCCCTGCGCCTCGAACGCGCGCAGCTCGACGCCGAGGCGCGGCGCCTGCGCGCCGACGTGAAGAGCTACGATCCGATCGATCGCAAGCGCCCCGCGTGGGCCCTCGAAGATCGCGCCGCCGCCGTGGAGCGCGAGCAGGCGCGTGCCATGGCCGAAGCGATCGACCTCTACACGAAGGCGCTCGCGTACGATCCCGAGCTTGAAGAGGCGCGCTCGGGCCTCGCCGATCTCTACTGGGCCCGCGCCCTCGCCGCTGGCGCCGAGCGTCGCCACGCGAGCCGCATCTACTACGAAGCCCTCGTCTCCGAGTTCGACGTCGGCAGTTACGCCGCGCTCCTCCGCTCCGACGCGTGCCTCGCGATCGAAACGAACCCGCCCGGCGCGCGCGTCCTCGCCTATCGCTACGTCGAAAAGGATCGTGTCCTCGTCGCGAGCGAAGAGCGCTACCTCGGCCGCACGCCCATCACCGAGGTCCGCCTCTCGCCGGGCAGCTACCTGCTCGTGCTGCGCCGCCCCGGCTTTCGCGACGTTCGTTACCCCGTCTTGCTCCGCCGCGGCGAGCGCCACGAGGCCACGGTCAACCTCTACACGGAGGAGGAGATCGGCGATGGCTTCGTCTACATCCCCGGCGGCTCGTTCATCGCGGGCGGCGACGACGACGCGCCCGACGCGCTCGCACGTACCGAGCCTGTCGTCGCCGATTTCGCGATCTCGCGCTTCCCCGTCACCTTCCGGCAGTACTGCGACTTCCTCGACCGCATCGAGGAGCGCTCCCACGCGCTCGCGCTCATGCGCGCCCCGCGCGACTTCCGCGGCACCGAAGGCTACGTCGTGCGCCGCGGCGAGCACGGTCAGTGGGAGCCCGTCTCCGGCCTCATCGAAGGCGATGCGCGCAAGCAGTTCCCCCACGAAGAGGGGCACCTCCTCGACGTGCCCGTCCTCCTCGTCGATTGGTTCGACGCCGCCGCGTACTGCGCGTTCCACACCGAACACGAGGACTTCGAGATGCGTTTGCCCACGGAGCTCGAATGGGAGAAGGCCGCGCGCGGCACCGACGGCCGCATCCATCCCTGGGGAGATCCTTTTGATCCCACCTTCTGCCTCATGCGCGCCTCGCGCCCCTACCTCCCGCAGCCCGAGCCTGTCGGCACCTTCCCGCTCGACGAATCACCGTACGGCGTCCGCGACATGGCGGGCGGCGTGCGCGAGTGGGTTGGCGACGTGCACGGCGAGCGCACGTGGTCCGAGACGAGCACCGAGCCCGAGCCCGGCGCTGGCGCCTTGCGCGATGCCTCCGAGTGGCGCGTCATCCGCTCGGGCGGTTGGTCCACGACGCCCGAGTACACCCGCAGCGCTGCGCGCACGCGCTTCTTCGCCCTCACCCGCGCGACGCACCTCGGCTTCCGCGTCGCGCACGATCTCCCGCGCCGCCACCCGCGCTGAGGTTCGTACTTCCGAACCCTAGAGCAGCGACATGCTCGCTGCTCTGCGAGATCGCGAAGCGAACTCGCCTCGGGGGGTGAATCGGCCGGGCTTCGCCTGGCCGAGAGGGGGACGCGAGGCGTCCCCTTCGGGACTAAGGCGCGCCCGCGTCGCCCGCGCCGCCGTCCGCCGCTTCTTGCCCGGGCGGCGTGTATCCGGGCAGCGCCCACGGCCCCGGATCCTGGCCTTCGAAGGGTTTCACGCCTTCGGGGAGCTTCACCTTCGCGAGCGCCGCGTCGTCGATCTCCACGGCGAACTTCTTCTTGAGCTCCGCTTCAAGCGCCTTCTCGCGCTCCTGCATCTTCTGCTGCAAGAGTTTCACGCGGATCGAGCGATCCGCTTCCTGGAGCGTTCGGCTGTGCGCCGCCGTGATGCCGTTCATTCGCACCACGTAAAACCGACCGTCCGCCTCGACGATCTCGTCGAGCACCGACCCCACGCTGCCGATCTTGAACACCGCTGCGCGGATCGACTCGGGGATCTTCGGGTTCTTGCCGCGCGGATCGTCGGGCGCGCCGACCACGCCGAGATCCCCCGCGAGATCCACCGACGCGCTCGGATCCTTCGTCTTCGCCGCCGTCACCGAGTGCTTGTAGAAAAGCTCGCCCCACTCGGCCGCGGTTTTGATCTTCGTCGCGTCCTTCAACACGCGCTCTGCCGTCTTCTTGTCGGACAGCACGATCGCCGCGACGCGACGCCGCTCCGGCTCGCGGAATTCCTCCGCGTGCGCCTCGTAGTACGCGCGCACCTCGGTCGCCGGAATCTCGCCCGGCGCGGGCAGACCTTTCCGCGCATCGGCGAGGATCGCGTCGCGCAGGATCTGACGGATCGCCTCTTCCGTCTCGGGCTGCTTGTCGAGCCCGCGACGCCGCGCCTCGGCGGCGAGCAGCTCCACGTCGATGATCTCGTCGAGCAGCTCTTTTCGGCGCTCCTTCGTCTGGTAGCGGAGCCTGTCGAACTGATCCATCCGCTCCAGCGTCGCGGCGAAGTCGCCGAGCGTGATCACCCGATCGCCGACCTTCGCCAGCGTCCGCGCGGCTTGCTCTTGCGAGAGCCCTGCCGCGGGCGGCGCCGCGTCCGCTGCGGACGGCGCCACGGCCTTGTCGTTGCAGCCCGCGGAGAGCGCGACGATTGCCGCGACGAACAGGGACGATTGCGCGCGCCTCACCAGCATCGAGCGGCCGGTCTAGCACTTCTCTGGCGTGATTGGGGGGCGCTTCTGCGAGGTTTGGGTGCAGCACCTTGCCGCTTCTCCGGCCTTTTGCCGAACGACGCGTTGCGGACGAGGCGAACCGGGGCTACGAGACCCGCGTGACCCGCGACGCGACCCGTCAAGACCGCGATGACTCGACTCTTCCCCCTCCGCCGAGCCCGGCCCCTGGCCTGAAGTACCGCCGCATCGTCCTCAAGATCAGCGGCGAGGCCCTGTGCGGCGAGGGCAACTTCGGCATTCACCCCGACACGCTCCAGCGCGTCGCCGCCGAGATCGCGGAGCTCTCCTCGCTCGGCGTGCAGATCGGCATCGTCGTCGGCGGAGGCAACATCTTCCGCGGCTTGAAGGGCGCGAGCGCCGGCATGGATCGCTCGCAGAGCGACTACATGGGCATGCTCGCGACGGTCATCAACTCGCTCGCGCTCCAGGACGCGCTCGAAAAACACGGCGTCCCCACGCGCGTGATGACGGCGATCGAGATCCGCCAGGTCGCCGAGCCGTACATCCGGCGCCGCGCGATGCGACACCTCGAGAAGGGCAGCGTGGTCATCTTCGCGGCCGGCACGGGCAACCCGTTCTTCTCGACGGACACCGCGGCGGCGCTCCGGGCGATGGAGATCCAGGCGCAGGCGCTCTTCAAGGCCACCAAGGTCGAGGGCATCTACGACCGCGATCCGGCGCGCCACGAGGATGCGCAGATGTTCACGAAGCTCTCGTACGACCGCTTCCTCGTCGACCGGATCGGCGTGATGGACTCGACCGCCGTCACGCTCTGCCGCGAGAACAAGCTCCCCATCCGCGTCTTCAAGTTGACGACGCGCGGGAACATCCTGCGCGTCTGCAAAGGCGAAAACATCGGCACCGTCGTCGAGGCGTGACCTACGTGTTCCCGACGGACGGGCTGTTCAACGACGCCCCAAACCCCCGATCGGGAACGCAAGTTGCGCGTTTCCCCGAGGACGGCTAACCTCCCGAGTCCCACCTATGGCACGCGTCACCGTCGAAGATTGCCTCGAGCGCGAAGAAAACCGCTTCGCCCTCGTCGTCCTGGCCTCGAACCGCACCCGGCAGCTCATGAAGGGCGCTGAGCCTCTGCTGAAGACGAGGAACAAGCCCGCTGTGACAAGCTTGCGCGAGATCGCGGCTGGCAAGGTGCACTTCCACCGGAACTCCTCGGAAGTCGTGTACGAGTGGCTCCGCCACCAGCACGCCCTCGACCGCTGATCGCCCCGCCGGGGAGCCCCGGACATGTCCTCTCCCCGAAGCACTCCTCCTCAGCGCACGCGCCCGCGTGCCCGGCGTGATCTCGAGCTCGAGGCTGGCACCTCGGCTCATTACGAAGACCCCGCCTACTACACGAAGACCTACCGCTCGCGGCTCGACGACGTCCGTTTTTACGCGGACTACGCGGCCGAGCGTGGCGGCCCCGTGCTCGAGTACGGCTGCGGCAACGGACGCATCACGCTCCCGATCGCGCGACTCGGCCTCGACGTCACGGGCGTTGATCTCTCCAGCGAGATGCTCGCGGACCTGCGCGCGCGCCTTCGCGAAGAGCCTGCGGACGTCCGGGCGCGCGTCAGCACGAAGCGCGGCGACATGCGGACGGTCCGCCTTGGCCGCCGCTTCCCGCTCGTCTTTTGCCCTTTCAACGCCTTCCTGCACCTCTACACGCGGGTCGACGTCGAGCGCTTCCTCGAGCGCGTGCGGGAGCATCTCGCGCCGCGCGGCGAGCTCGTCTTCGACGTCTCGATCCCCGAGCCCGAGGAGCTCGCGCGGGATCCTGGGCGCGCCTATGCGACGCCGCGCTTCAACTACCCGAGGCCCGACGGCAAAGGCATGCCCGTCCGGTACACGGAGCGCTTCGATTACGACAAGATCCGCCAGATCCTGTTCGTCGCGATGGAGTTCTCGCCGGTCTCGGGCGAGGACGCGTGGATGACGCCGCTCGCGCACCGGCAGTTCTACCCGCGCGAGCTCGAAGCGCTCCTCCACTACAACGGCTTCGAGATCCTCGACGCGTGGGGCGACTTCGACCGCTCGCCCCCGACCCGCGACTCGATCACGCTGATCCTGCGCGCCCGCGCCCGCCGTCGCTGATCAAGCAACCCGCAGGGCGCACACGTCTCCGTTCAACCCCGCGGAGACGCAAACGCCTCAGCTCGAACCCGCGGGGGGTGTGGGGGGCAGAGGAAGGACTGCAAAGCAGTCCGACCGGCGCCCCCCCACCATGACTAAACGCCGATGTACAATCGATGCGCGAAGTTCCGCTCGAGCTTCGCCCGCAGCACCTTTTCTGCTGCGGTTTCGATGTCGTACTCGACTCGTTTGAACTCGAAGCGTTTTACTTCGCTGTCGTAGATCGTGTAGCTCGCGCGGTTGTCGTAGTCGCGCGGCTGGCCGACCGATCCGACGCTCACGATGTACTTCCTGTTAGGGTCGAGCGTGAAGTCGACCGCGGGCAGCTCTTCCACGGTCGTCGGCGTCAGCGCGAAGACCTTGCAGAGGTGCGAGTGGCCAATGAGGGTCAGATGCCCGAGCTCGCTGTACATCGGCAGGCACTCGCGTGCTTGCTCCGGGGCGAAGATGTACTCGAACTCCTCCAGGCGAACCGGCGAACCGTGGCAGAGGTCGACGCCGATGTCGGTCAACTTCTCCTGGTACGGCAGGTTCTTGAGCCAGGCGGCGTTCTCGGCCGAGAGCATCGACGCGTGGGTGTCGAGTGCCTGACGAGCGGCCTCGTAATAATACGAGTAGTCCATTCGTCCGGCGACGGCCGCATCGTGATTCCCGAGGATCGTTTTCTTGGCGATCTTCCGGACCAGATCGGCGCATTCGTTTGGGGATCCGCCATAGCCTACCGTGTCGCCCAGACAGTAGTAGACATCGATGCGCTCGCGCCGGTACGCCTCCAGCACAGCACTGAGCGCCTCGTAGTTGGCATGCGTGTCGCTGAAGACTCCAATCCGCATGTGCGTGAGGACCGGAGGGTAGCATGAGGCACCTACCGTTACGGTAGTATTTTCGTCGAAAAAAATTTTCCTTCGGAACGGCCTTTTTTAAAGGGTTTCGTCGCTTAAAACGATGCCCTTCGTTAGAGAACGAACACGAAGATCCAGCGTGTTCTCGCGCCTCACGAACGCAAAGCGAGCGCTCGTGGCTCCCACGCCGAAAAGATGGAAGGAAGGGTCGCGTGACAGGGACGAACGGGAAAAGCAACGGCAAAGCCAACGGTCACGTGATCCCATCGGCGACCACGCAGGGCACGAGCGAACGTTCGAACGCGCCCATCACGCCGCCGCCGCCGCGCGCGGTGCAGGACCTCGCGGACTCCTGCGTTCGATTCGTCGAGCGAGCCATCGGCTTCAAGCTCGACTTCGAACCCGAGACCTTGCCCGTGCTCGATCACTACATCGAGAAAGCACGCGAAGACACGCGTGATCGCAAGGAGGCGCGCCCGCTCCTCGCGCAGGCCATCGGCGCCTACCTCGGCGAGATCGCGCGCCGCAAATTCCAGGGCTTCTGGCGCCTCGAAGACGAGCACGATCCGCGCTCGTGGCGCGTCGAGCTCGAGCCCGTTTACTTGATCCTCCGCCCGATCGAGCTCGCCACGCGCGCGCTCGATCTGCCCCCCACGCCCCCGCGTGACGCTTCTCCGATCCAGGGGCGCAAGGACGAGGACGCAGACGAGGACGACGACGAGAACGAGGGCACAGAGGCGGCCGCGGAGAGCGAGGCGACGCCGGACGAGGTCGTCATCCCCGATCCCATGGATGACCTCGGCCCTGCGCTCCTCGAACTCGACGAGGACGACCAAGCGGCCGTCGCCGAGCGCCTCGCCTTGCTCCCGCCCGTCTCCGACGCCGAGTACCACGCCCCGTCGACGCACCTGGAAGTCGTCGAGATCATCGTGGAGACCATCCGCGCCCGCCGCATGGCCGCTGGCATGGAGGCCGACGCGCACCTCGAGCCCGACGACTACTCCTGAACACGCGTCTTCCTGCGAAGACGGCCTCGATCCGAAGGATGCGGAGCGAGGGCGGCCCCTCGTGATAAGGTCGCTCCACCGTGTGGTGGGTTCTATCTGCGCTCCTCGCGCTGATCGTCTGGGCGCTCTGGTACATCCTCAAGCTGCCGCTCTGGCTCCCGATCGTCGGCACGGTGCTCATCGTGCTCGTCTCGGTCGTGCGGCTCCTCTGGAACCGGATCCGGGCAAGCCGCGCCGCCTCCGCGCTCGAGCGCGCCATCGCGCAGCAAGGCGCGCAGCAGGCGCTCAACGCGCGGCCCGAGCGACGCGCCGAGATCCAGGAGCTCCAGAAGCAGGTCCAGGGCGGCATCAACGCCCTCAAGACCTCGAAGCTCGGCAAGAACAAGAAGGGCGGGGCGGCCGCGCTTTACTCGCTGCCCTGGTACGTGATCATCGGCCCTCCGGGCGCCGGCAAGACGACCGCGCTGAAGCACTCCGGCCTCGTCTTCCCGTTCGCGGATCCGCGCGGCGGCGGCGTGCGCGGCGTCGGCGGCACCCGCAACTGCGACTGGTGGTTCACGAACGAGGCGATCCTGCTCGACACCGCGGGCCGCTACACGACGGAGGGCGACGACCACGACGAGTGGATCTCGTTCCTCCAGATGCTCAAGCGCTACCGCAGCCGCAAGCCGATCAACGGCGTGCTCGTGGCCATCAGCATCGCCGAGCTCATCGACGCCTCCGAGCAGCAGATCGAGTCGACCGGCAAGAAGCTACGCGCTCGTATCGATGAGGTCATGACCCAGCTCCAGATGGTCGTGCCCGTCTACGTGCTCTTCACGAAGTGCGACCTCATCGCCGGCTTCATCGAGTTCTTCGGCGACATCCGCAAGAGCGACCGCGCGCAGGCCTGGGGCGCCACGGTCAAGCTCACCGAGAACAAGTCGAACCCCCAGCAGCTCTTCGAGCGCGAGTTCGACACGCTCGTCCAGAAGGTCCACGCCCGTTCGCTGAAGCGCCTCGCGCAGGAGCGAAACCGCGAGGCGCGCGAGCGCATCTACCAGTTCCCGCTCGAGTTCGCGGGCATCAAGCGCAACCTCACCGAGCTCGTGCAGACGATCTTCGCGGTGAACGCCTTCCAGGGCACGCCGCTCTTCCGCGGCTTCTACTTCACGAGCGGCACGCAGGAAGGTCGCCCGCTCGATCGCGTGCTCGCGCGCATGGGCCACGCGATGGGCATCCGCCCGCCGGAGACCGCGGCGCAGCAGGTCACCGAGTCGAAGAGCTACTTCCTGCACGACGTCTTCATGAACGTCGTCTTCCCCGACGGCGACGTCGCCTCGCGCAGCGCGGCCGAGATCAAGCGGCAGAAGATCATGCGCATCGCGGTGAGCGCTGCCGCCTTCACGCTCGGCCTGATCCTCTCCATCCCGAGCATCCGCTCCTTCGCCCAGAACCGCGAGCTCATGTTCTCCACGCAGGAGCGCGTCGAGACCGCGATGAAGATCAACTGGGGTGAAGGCGAGCCGGGCCCGAAGCTCGATCAGCTCGATCCCGTCTTCAATCGCCTGAAGGAGCTCGACCAGTTCCGCGCGAACCTGCCGCTCAGCTACGGCTGGGGCATGTACCGCGGCGAGGAGATCTATCGCCCCGCCGTCACCGCGTACGTCGCGCTCCTGCAGACCGGCTTCGTCCTGCCCTGCAAGACGAAGCTCGAAGATCGCCTCAAGAGCGCGAAGGGCAAGCAGTACCTCCGCGAGCGCACCGATCTGAAGACGTACCTCATGATGAGCGACGTCGCGAACCTCGACGTCGACTGGGAGACGGGCCGTCTCACGGGCCTCTGGGCCGAGATCCTGAAGGCCACGAACAGCACGATGCCGGAGTACGAGCTCAAGGAGCGGCTCGCCAAGCACGTGCGCTACTACCTGGAGCTCGTCAAAGACAAGAAGGTCCTCCCGCTGCCCGCGGACAAGGCCCTCGTGGAGAACGTCCGCAAGACGCTCCAGTCCGTCCCGGTGCAGGACCGTTACTACGAGCTCTTCGTCAACAGCCTGAACGACGAGCGGTACGACGAGGCCGGCGACGATCGCAAAGAGAACCGCAAGTACCCGCCGCTCAGCCTCGCCGACCTCTTCGTCGATCGCCCGAACGCGACGAAGCTCATCCAGAGCGCGCGGTACCAGAAGGACAAACGCTTCAAGGACGTCGAGGGCCCCTACACGGACAAGGGCCACTACATCGTGGTCCTCAACGTGGCGAACGCCGAGGCGCTCCTGCTCAGCGAGCAATGGGTGGCGCCGCTCGGGCCCGACGAGGCGGTCGACAAGATCCCGACGAACCTGAAGCGCCTCTCGGAGGACTACGACCAGCGCTACATCGAGCAGTGGAGCGACTTCCTCGCCGACATCACGATCACCCCGCCGTCGACCGTGAAAGAGGCGCTCGACCTCTACAACATCCTGCTCAACACGCCCTACCCGTACCTGCAGATCCTGCGCGCGGTCGAGGACCACACGCAGTGGAAGAAGTACAAGAAGGGCGACGGTCCGAGCGTGAACAAGGACGAGTTGAACAAGATGTTCAACACCAAGCTCCAGCAGCAGTTCTCGCAGAAGACCGGCGGTCTGCGCATCACAACGAACGTCGACGTGACGAAGATGGGCGAGCGACCGAGCACGGTGCCGCCCTCGTTCGCGGCGCTCATCTCGTTCGGCGTGCCGCCCGAGAACACGCGCCCGGGTCAGCCGATCACGGACACGCCGCTGCAGAAGTACCTCGACAGCCTCACGGAGCTGCGCCGAGTCATGCAGGACATCCCGGCGCCGCCCACGTCGACGGACATGATCAACCTGAGCGAGCAGCTCTCGGACGTCGCGAAGAAGGTTGAAGCCTTCCTGCAGCCGCTCGACGAGAAGGCCAAGGCGCTCTTGCGGCCGCTGCTCCTGAACCCGCTCAGGATCTCGGGCACGCGCATCGCGGCGCCCGGCGGCGGCAACTACGTCGACAAGCCGAAAGAGCGGTTCCCGAACCCGTTCCGGCGCTAGCGTCTTGTCCCGAGGGGGACGCCTCGCGTCCCCCTCTCAGCCTGGCAGAGCCCGGCCGATTCACCCCCCGAGGCGAGCTCGCTGTGCGACCTCGCAGAGCAGCGATCGAATCACTGCTCTATGCGAGGATGCGCTGCATCTCCAGCGCGTCCTCGTCGTTGTCCGCGTAGTACTTCTCCCGCACCCCCGACACGACGAAGCCGAACTTCTCGTAAAGCCGAATCGCAGGCTCGTTCGAGCGCCGCACCTCGAGCAGCACGAGCCGCACGCCGTTCTCCGTCGCGAACGCGAGCGCCGCCTCCACGAGCACCGCCCCGATCCCGCGCCGCCGGACCTCCGGCGCCGTCGCGACGTTGAGCACGTGTAGCTCGTCCACGACGTGCCACGCGACGAGGAACCCGAGCGCCCGCGGCCCTTCACCCGGCGCCCCACCCCGCGCGACCCACACACGCGCCCAGGGCCGTTCGAGCTCGTCCACCGGCGAGAACGACGGCCCCGCGAACGCCGCGCGCGCGATCGCCGCGAGCTCTTCCGCGTCCTCGATCTCGCGCTCGACGCGCGTCACCGACACCTGCAGACGCTCGCTCACTTCGGCACTTCCGTCGGGCAACCGCTCACGATCTGCACCTGCTTCACCTGCCCGCCCTGAAGCCGCTCGCAAGCCTTGCCGAGCAGCCGCACGCTCGACGGCGGCTTCCAGATCCAGCCGTCGGGATCGTTGTACGGCAAGACCTCATCGTCCAGGTACACGTTCGTCATGCCCTCTTCGTCCGGCGGATCCACGATCTCGAACTCGCACGTCACCGCGACCGCCGCGATCTCCGCGAGCACGCCGCCGAGGGATCCGAGCTCGCTCACCGGGTAGTAGAACGGCGCCGTATCCTTCGTCGAGCCGCCCGCGATCGCCATCGCGTCGAGCACGCCCGCGTACGCCTCGCTGCCCGGGATCCCCACGACGAACACCTCGATCCCACCCGCGCGCAAAGCCTCGATCGCGGCCACGGTCGCGGGCTCGTCCACGCAGAACGTTGGACCCCAAAGCTGTCCAGGCGCGCAGCAGTTCGTCCCCATGGACAGACATGCTTCGTCGCCTTCGACGTTCGGCTGGCAGTCCTCGATCTCGCACGACGCCGATTCGTTGCAGTTCGGACCTCCGTCCGTCGCGAGAATGACGTACGTCTTGCCTTGGAGCGCGAGCAGCGTCGGCGTGAGCGCTTCGAGCGTCGGCGAGATCGGCGTCCCGCCGACCGGGTTCGTCGCAGTCGTCAAGCGGATCCCCGTGGTCGTGGGGCCGTCCTCGCCCGTGATCGGATCGCCCTGCGTGACCGGAAAGACCTGCTTCCCCGCCGCGCATTGATCCTGATTCGACCCCTGCGCAGGCAGAATCGCCACGCCCACCTTCACGAGCGGCCCGAGCTTGCGCACGAGCCCCACGACCGCGGCGCGCACCGCGTCGTATCGCGTTCCTCCGGGTGCGGGCGCGTTCATGCTCCCCGAAGCGTCGAGCACGAAGTAGAGGTTCGGCGCGTCGACGATCGCCTGGTGCACCTCGTTGCCGCAATAACCGCCCGCGTCGGGCGCCGGCGGTCCGCCTCCACCGCCGTCAAAACCGCCTTCACCGCCCGCATCGGCCGCGGGCCGCGGCGGGCGCGGCGGCAAGGCGTCGTCACTCGTCGACCCACACCCTCCGATCGACGACGCGACGCCCCACGCGCCGAGCAACACGAACGAGGCCACGATCCCCCGAGCTGAACGAAGCGCGCGCGTGTCCATCACACCCGATCGTAGCAGGACCGGGCCACGCGCTCTCGATCGTCAGGGCTCGCGATAGAACCGCGGAACGCGCCGCGAGATGCTCGTCAGCACCTCCCACGGGATCGTGCCTGTCGTCTCGGCGATCTCCTCCGCCGTGATGACGTCACGCCCGAGCGCGCCCTCCTGCTGCCCAAGGAACACGACCTCGTCGCCGATGCGCGCGGCCGGGATCTCCGTCATGTCGAGCATCGTAAGATCCATCGACATCGTGCCCACCATCGGCACGCGCCGCCCGCGCACGAGCGCGTGGCCGCGGTTCGAAAGCTTCCGATCGAGGCCATCCGCGTACCCCATCGGCACGGTCGCAATCACGCTCCGCCGCGGCGCCCGCCACGTGTACCCGTAGCCGATCGGCTCTCCTGCCTCGACCGTCCGTAGCGCGACGACCTCCGTCCGCACCCGGATCACCGGCTTGAGCTCCGGCGCGAGTCCGGGCACCGGCGACACACCGAAGAGCGCGACGCCCGGCCGCACCGCATCGAAGCGCGCTTCCGAGAGCCGCATCGCGCCCGCGCTGTTCGCCGCGTGCACGAAGCGCGGCGAGAACCCGCGCGCCCGCACGCGGCCTCGCGCCTCTGCGAACCGCGCGAGCTGCTCCATCGTCGGACCGAGATCGTCGCCATCCGCGCACGCGAGATGCGTCATCAGCCCATCGAGCTGCACCTCCGGCCGACCCTCGAACGCGTCGAGCACGTCGTCGAGCTCCGACATCGTCACGCCGAGCCGCCCCATGCCCGTGTCCACCTTCAGGTGCACGCGCACGGGCCGACCTTCGCTCTCGTACCGCGCGAGCGTCGCGATGCGCTCGATCTGCCCGGCGTCGTAGACGACCGGCACGAGATCCCGCGCGAGGATCTCCTCGAGCCCCTCGCGCCGCGGCCCGTAGTAGCCGCCCATCACCAGGATCGGCACGCGGATCCCCGCGTCCCGAAGCTCGATCGCCTCTTCGAGCAGCGCCACGCACAAGCCCGGCATCCCGGCGCGTTCGAGCGTACGCGCGACCGCCGCCGAGCCGTGCCCGTATGCATCGGCCTTGAGCACGCCCCAGATCGCCGGCGTCGTCTTGCCGTCGCCGAACATCTTCTCGAGGACGCGGTAGTTGTGCCGCAAGTGCGCGAGGTTCACCTCGGCGCGCGTCGGCCTCACGGCGTCCGCGGGTGCGGCCCTGCGCGGCTTCAACACCCGAATTGCACCCCGCCCCCCCTCATGGGGAGCCACCCCGTCCTCGTATGCGGGCAGCGACGTCATCTCGTTTGCCGATACCCATACGCCTAGCAAAACGTCAAGATTCCGAGTCTTTTTGCTTCTGCGCCCGTGCTCAGAAGCACTTGCGCATGCAGCGCTTGTACTGCCCCGTGCATCCGCGCTCGCACGTCGCCGTCGTGCAGCCCGCCTTGCACTCGTTCCACGTCGCTTCGCATGCCGCCGCGCAGGTGGATCCGGGCGGCACCAACGACGCGTCCGCCGCTGCATCCGTGGATGCGTCCGCCGCGGGCCCCGACGTCCCTGCGTCCACCACGAGCATCATCGGCGGCGGCGCGAGCGCCGTCGTTGGCTCTGGCACTGCGGACGCCACGCGCGGCTCGTCCGTGCCGAGGTCCGACTCTTCGTAGTCGCTCGCGCCGCTGAGCTGCTTCATGCGCAGCTTCGCGTACTCGACGCGATCACGCGTCTGTCCGAACGTGTAGAACTTCGTCCACTCTTCCCAGCACGCCTTCCGGATCGTGGGCTTGACGTGCTTCTCCATGTCGAGCGCCATGCAGTGCTCGAAGCGCACATCGCCCTCGTACACGGCGTTGATGCTCGCGCCGCACGAGGCCGTCACGAGCGCCACCACTCCGGCTACACCGAGACGCACCCGCGTGATCGCCCTGGGCAGAGCCCTGCGGGGACGTGACGGCGTGGGCGATCTCGGCATCGATGGCGAGTCTACCGCGAAGGCCATCTTTCGCAGACGACCTCGACCTTGCGTGAAAACTTCGCGATCTCGTTTGAACTTCGACCGAACATGGCCTACCTTCCCGCCCTCCCTACAGGAGCGGCCGTCCATCGCGCCGCGCAAGACGAGGAAGTCGGCTCATGTTCCTGATGCTCTCGAAGGGTCCTCGGAAGACCAACCGCAGCAAGTCGAAGCGCCACCGCGCGAAGTTGAAGGCGAAGAACAAGGGTCGCCGCAACCGGATCTACCAGCGCGGGTAAGCCCCCCGGGCTCAGCCCAAACGCCAACGGCCGAAGACGTCTCCACGAGAGACCTTCGGCCGTTCGGCATTTTGTCGACTGGATGAAAGACGACCGCCCCGGCACCTCGCGCATGCGAGACACCGAGGCGGTGCGTGGGGTCGTGAGACGACGGTTTAGGGGCCGCCCTTGCGCAGCTCGGTGAGAACGAGCTTTGCGACGGCCTTCAGCGTGTCGAACACGCCGACGCCGGTACGCGCGACGCCCTCGTAATCAGGGACGTTCATCGGGTTGAGCTTCTGGCGAAGCTCTTCGACGGTGGCGACCTCGGGCAGGTCGCGCTTGTTGTACTGGATGACGTACGGGATCTTCTCGAGCTTGTAGCCCTGCTCGTCGAGGTTCGTCTTGAGGTTCTCGACGGACTCCTCGTTCGCTTCCATGCGCTCGACCTGCGAGTCGGCCACGAACACGACGCCGTCGACGCCCTTCAAGATGAGCTTGCGGCTCGCGTCGTAGAAGACCTGACCGGGCACCGTGTAGAGGTGGAACCGCGTCTTGAAGCCGCGAATTTCGCCGAGCGCAAGCGGCAGAAAGTCGAAGAAGAGCGTGCGATCCGTCTCGGTCGCCAGCGAGATCATCTTCCCCTTCGCGTCGGGGTTCGTGCGCTCGTAGATGTACTGCAAGTTCGTCGTCTTCCCGCACAAACCCGGGCCGTAATAGACGATCTTGCAGTTGATCTCGCGCGCCATGTAGTTGATGAAGCTCATCGCGCGCGCTCCTAGTCGTTGAAGAGGTTGTCGATGTCTTCGTCGGTGATCTCGGCGAACGGAGAGTCGGCGCCGGGATCCGCGACCTTCTTCAAGAGCGCCTCGAAGATGTTGTTCAGCTCCTCGCTCGCCCGGCGGACGCGCAAACGCACGAGGCCCAGGCTGGACTTGGAGTCGAAGATCACCACGAGGATGACGCGGTTGCCGACGAGCTGGATGTGGATGTTCGCCTTCTCGCCCTCGTGGAACTGAGTCGCGAACTCGTTCTCCTTGAGGAGCTTCGCCATCCCGCCGGTGGCCGCGATGTTGCCGGCCGTCAGCGACGCGAGCGACGTGGTGTCGAGATTGTCCACGTCGCCGCTCGCAGCGATCAGCTGCCCGTTCTTGTCAACGATGAAAACGACCTTCGCATTGGCGTCCTTGACGAGGCGATCCACGACATTCTGGATCTGATTGAACTCCTCCTCGTACATCACCATCTGAGGATTGACCATCGTTCCTCCGCCAGCGCTTCCGCGATGGGGTCTTCGTCTCGTTGCCTAGAGTGCTTTCGTTCCGCCGGATCCGCCGGAGGGCCCCGTCCCCGAAATGACGGCGCGGGAGAGCCACCCTCGCGCACCCGCTCGAGCTCTTCGCACGGGCGCACATTCGACGCGTGCAGCGATGGTTCTATCCGAAGCAGGCGTCGCGGAGCAAGGTGGCCTTTCGGAACGAACGCGCAGATTCCTGCCCGACCCCTCCACGAGCGCCAAACCCGGAGCGCCTCCGCACCATGGCCCCCCGCGAGGATCGCGAACGCTGGTAATGTGGATGACCACCCCATCCCACGCACCTCAAGCGTTTCCCGCGACAACTCACAAAAAAGCCGCAAAAAAGCCGCCTGCCACACAGCGCGACGCACCCGCGTCCGCACGGTCGTGAAGCTCGCCGGAGCGGGCCGCGTCCTCCCCTTGACCAGCCGGTCATGGCACGGGATAGCCCGACGATGGCTCGGAAACGTGGTGCTCTCCTGGATCGCGCGACACGCGCGAAGGCACGGTTCGCCCTCGCGTTGACTTTCGCCTGCTGCGCGATCGCCCCGACGCACCCGGCGAGCGCAGAGGGCGGGACGATCCACCCCGACGTGCTCGAAGCGAGCGCCGCGATCGCCTCCGCGAAGGGCCCCGCCGCCTACACGGCGCTGCGTGATCTCTGGCGAACGTGGGATCGCGCGGATCCGACGCACGTCGAGGAAGCGATCGTCGCGGCGACGGAGAACAAGGCGCTCCCCGCGCCCGTGCGTGTCTACGCGGAGCTGCTCGGCGCCTACGCCAGGCGACGCCGCGGCGACCTCGAAGGCGCGCTCGCGCGCATCGAAAAGCTCGGGTTCGTCGGCCGATACATGACGGTCGGCCCCTTCGACAACGACAACAAGACGGGCTTCGCGCTCGACTACCAGCCCGAGGCCGAGCTCACCGAGGCCATCCCCGCGGGCCGCGCGTACGAAGGAAAGGAGCGCGCCGTGCGCTGGCGCGTGCCGCCGACGATGTCGTCGTACGGGTGGTTCGACTTCGGCGACATCCTGCGCCCGCGCGAGTCGGTCTGCGGCTACGCGACGACGTTCGTCCGCGCGCGCCCCGGCACGAAGGCGCGCAAGGCGACGCTGTGGATGGGCTCCGCGGGCGCGTTCAAGCTCTACTACGACGGCGAGAAGATCCTCGAAGACGGGGCCTATCGCGACCTCGACATTGACAGGCTCGCGACCACCGTGACGCTGCGCCCGACGTTCAGCCGCATCACGGTGAAGGTCTGCGGCGACGAGGAAGCGCCGAAGTTCGCGCTGCGCATCGGCGACGAGACCGGCAAGCCCGACCTCGACGTCGAGGTGCGCGCAGACCTCGAAGCGAGCACCGAGGCCGCCGCCGCGATGAAGGAGCGCGCGAAGACGAAGGAGCCGAAGGAGCAAGGCCGCGGTGTCGTCGGGCCCGTGCAGGCGTTCGAAGCGCTCACGTCCGGCAAGAGCCCCGCGCCCGCCGCGCTGGAGCAGTACGCGCGGTACCTCGCGATCACCGGCGGCGACCCGAAGGCCGAGCACAAGGCGCGAGACCTCGCGCGCCGCGCCGCCGAGGCCGAGCCGACGGTGCCGCGACTGCTGCTCGCCGGCGAGCTCGCCGAAGATCGAAATCAGCGGCGCGCGTGGGTCGAACGCGCGAGCACGCTCGCGAAGACGAACGAGGAGAAGCTCGACGTCCTGCTCTCCGAGGCGCACCTCGCGCGCACGGGAGCGAACTGGCGCGACGCGGTGCCGATCTACGAGCGCATCCTCGCGCTCGACCCGGACAACCTCGGCGGCACGCTCGGCCTGGTCGAGCTCTCCATCGAGGCGGGCCTCAAGCGCACCGCGCTCGGCATGCTCGAGAAGGCGGTGCAGAAGAACCCGCGTTGCGTCTCGCTCCTCTCCGCGCTCGCCGCGCAACTTCGCTCGCTCGGTCGCGACACCGAGGCCGAGGAGGTCGAGGCGCGCTACGCCGCACTGCGCTTCGACGATGCCGAATTCCTGAGCCAGAAGGTAGAGCTCGCCGTGGCGCGCCGTGATGCCGCAGGCGCGGAGCGATGGCTGAACCGCTTCCTCGGCGTCGACGCGGGCTCGGCGTGGGCGCGAGGTCTCGCGGCGCGCACGTACCGCGCCCTCGGCCAGAAGGACCGCGCGCTCGCGACGTATCAGCAAGCGCTCGCAATGGCGCCCGAGGACGTGCAGACGCTACGCGCGCTCTCCGACCTCTACGGAGAGGAAGGGGATCGCGACAAGCAGCTCGACCTCTTGCGGCAGATCCTCACGATCGTCCCGCAGGCGAAGGAGGTGCGCGAGTACGTCGAGCACATCGAGCCGAAGGCGCCGCGCGCGGACGAGGCGTACGCGTGGGCGCCCGAGAAGTTCCTTCCGATGCGGAAGGAGCCCGCGCAGGGCTACCCGATGCGCTTCATGCGCAACGTCACGGTGACGACGGTCTACCCGAACGGCCTCGCGAGCCGCTTCCACCAGGTCGTCTTCCAGCCGCTCACCGACGAGAGCGCCGCGTCCGCGCGCCAGTACGACTTCGCTTACGAGGCCGACCGCCAGACCGTTGATCTGCGCGCCGCCCGCGTCTACCGCGCGAACGGCAAGATCGATGAGGCGATCGAGAGCGGCGAGGGTGCCGCCGACAACCCCGCCATCTCGATGTACACGTCGCAGCGCGCGTTCGTCGTCCTCTTCCCGCGCCTCAACGCGGGCGACGTCGTCGAACTGCGCTACCGCGTGGAGGACGTCGCGCCGCGCAACGAGAAGTCCGACTACTTCGGCGAGATCCAGTACCTCCAGAACGACCACCCCATCGCGAGCAGCGAGTACGTCCTCATCACGCCGAAGGCGCGCCGCTTCTTCATTCGCACCGACCGTCTCCCCGGGCTCGTCGAGGACGTGAAGGAGGAGGGCGACAAGCGCATCTACCGCTTCACGGGGACAAACGTCCCGGCGCTCGCGCCCGAGCCCAACATGCCGCCCTGGTCCGAGGTGCTCGGCACGGTGCACGTCTCCACGTTCGACACGTGGGACGCGGTGGGCGCGTGGTACTGGGGCCTCGCGCGAGAGCAGTTCGACGTCGACGACGAGGTGCGCAAGCGCGCCCGCGAGCTCACGAAGGGCCTGACCGACGACGCTGCGAAGGTGAAGGCCATCTACAAGTTCGCCACGCAGACGCGCTACGTCGCGCTCGAGTTTGGCATCGAAGGCATCCGGCCGCGTCGCGCGGCGCAGACGCTCGCGCGCGGCTGGGGCGACTGCAAGGACAAGGCGACCTTGATCGTCACGATGCTGCGCGAGCTCGGCATCAACTCGACGATCGTCCTGCTCCGCACGCGCATGCGCGGCGACATCGCCCCCGAGCCCGCGAGCCTCGCGCCCTTCGATCACGCGATCGTCTACGTGCCGTCGATGGACCTCTACCTCGACGGCACGGCCGAGCACACGGGCTCGATGGAGCTGCCCGTGATGGATCGCGCGGCGATCGGCCTGCTCGTCAACGAGGGCAAACCCAAGCTCGTGCGGCTGCCGCAGCCGCCGCCGGAGCAGTCGCTCACGCGCCGCCACGTCGAGGTGACGCTCGCGGACGGCGGCGCGGCGCAGCTCGTGTCGGACGTGCAGGTGACCGGCGCGTACGCGCCCGACTGGCGCAGGCGGTACCTCGCCGAGGGCACACGCCACGAGCGCGCGTCGCAAGACCTCGCCTCGGACTTCGGTCCGATCGAGCTCGAAAAGGGCCGCGCGGGCGTGGAGACGGGCGATCTCGACGACGTCGAGCAGGCCGTGAAGATCCGTGCCCGCGGCAAGGCCACGAGCTTCGCGCGGCGCGAGGGCGATGCGCTCAGCGTGCCCGCCAGCATCACGCCGCGCCTCGTCGCCGAGCTTGCGCCTTCGTCGAAGCGCACGCTCGACGTCACGCTTACGGCGCTCACGAGCCGTGAAGAGGAGTGGGTCATCAAGGTGCCCGCGGGCATGAAGGTCCGCGCGGCGCCCACGGCGCAGAAGCTCGACACGCCCTTCGGCGCGTTCCACGTCACGGTGGAGCAAGCGCCGGGCAAGGTCACCGTGCGGACGGGCCTGTCCTTCAAGAAGGCGCGCGTCACGCCGGCCGAGTACGAGGCGTTCCGCTCCTTCTGCGAGGCCGTCGATCGCGCCTTCGGCCAGCGCATCGTGGTGGGGAAGTGACCGAGCGCGCGAGCACGCCGGAGGGGCCGCCGAAGCTGCCCGAAGGCGTGCTCGCGGTGCGCCTCGGCCCGGGCGCGAACTGCTCGTCCGCGGGCAGCGCCATCGACATCCTCTTCTACGGGAGCGTCGTCGTCGGCGCGCTTGCGGTGGCCCTCACGGCCGCGCTGACGCCGCGCGAGCGCCGCGAATCGTCGGACGAGACCCACGACGGCGGCGCGAACGACACGAACAAGAACGACACGAACGATCCGAACGGCACGTAGGCCGCCGGCGCATCGAACACCGGCGGCCCTCGTTGCCTCTCAGGACGACGGGTTCCACTCCTGGAGCGAGCGGACCCGGTACGAAGCACGCGCGTCGTGCGCGCTCGCCTCCAGGACGTCGACCGCGGCCATCGCGGCCGCCATCGTCGTGAAGTACGGAACGTTGGCGAGCAAAGCATTCCGCCGGATCGGGTAGCTGTCGCGGATCGACCGCGCGCCAACCGTGGTGTTCACGACGAGCGCGACCTCGCCTGCCTTCATCGCGTCGACGACGTGTGGCGAGCCCTCGTTCACCTTGTTGATGGGCGTCGCGGGGATACGCGCGCGGGCGAGCGCCTGCGCCGTCCCGCTCGTCGCGAGGATCGTGAAGCCGAGCGCGCGCAGCCGCCGCGCGATGACACACGCCGCGGGTTTGTCGTCGTTCTTCACCGAGATGAACGCGCACCCCGTGTTCGGGAGCTGCATGCCCGAGGCTCGCAGCGCTTTGCCGAACGCGTGCGCGAACGTCGGCGCGATGCCCATCACCTCGCCCGTCGATCGCATCTCCGGACCGAGCTGCGTATCGACGCCCGGGAACTTCGCGAACGGGAAGACGGACTCCTTCACGGCCACGTGTTGCGGCATGACCCCGTCCGTGATGCCGAGCTCTGCGAGCGTCTTGCCCGCCATCACCTGCGCCGCGATCTTCGCGAGCGGCCGGCCCGTCGCCTTCGACACGAAGGGCACGGTGCGCGACGCACGCGGGTTCACCTCGAGGACGAAGATCGCACCGCCCTTCACCGCGAACTGTATGTTCATGAGGCCGATGACGCCGAGCTCCAGCGCGAGCTGCCGCGTCTGCTCGATCGACGCCACCACCTCGAGCGGCAGCGAATGCGGCGGTAACACACACGACGAGTCGCCCGAGTGGATCCCGGCCTCCTCGATGTGCTGCATCACGCCGCCGATCACGACCTCGCGACCGTCGCCGAGCGCGTCGACGTCCACCTCGATCGCGTCCTCCAAGAACTCGTCCACGAGGATCGTGTGCGTGCCGGCCTCGCGCGCGGCCTCGACCGCCGCGTGGATGTACGCCTCGAGCTCCTTCTCCTCGTGGCAGATCATCATCGCCCGCCCGCCGAGCACGTACGAAGGTCGCACGAGCACGGGGTAGCCGATCGATCGCGCCGCCCCGATCGCCTCCTCGACGCTCGACGCAACCGCCGCGCGCGGACGCTTGAGGCCGAGCTTCGTGAGCAGCGCGTCGAAGCGACCTCGATCCTCGGCGCGATCGATCGCGTCCGCGGGCGTGCCGAGGATCGGGATGCCGGCGCGCGCGAGCGGCACCGAGAGCTTCAGCGGCGTCTGCCCGCCGTACTGCACCACGACACCGACGAGCTCACCGTCCTTGCGCTCCTCGTCGCAGATCGAGAGCACGTCCTCGAACGTCAGCGGCTCGAAGTAGAGCCGGTCGGACGTGTCGTAGTCAGTCGAGACCGTCTCCGGGTTGCAGTTGACCATGATGGTCTCGAACCCGAGGTCCCGCAGCGCGAACGCTGCATGCACGCAGCAGTAGTCGAACTCGATCCCCTGCCCGATCCGGTTCGGCCCGCCGCCCAGGATGACCACCTTGCGACGTCCGCTCGGCGCGGCCTCGCTCTCGCGCTCGTACGTCGAGTAGAGGTACGGCGTCTTCGCCACGAACTCCGCCGCGCACGTGTCCACGCGGCCGAACACTGCGCGCACGCCGAGCGTCATCCGTAGCGCGCGCACCTCGTCCTCCGTCCGCCCGACGAGCCGCGCAATCGCCCGATCCGAGAAGCCGAGCCGCTTCGCATCACGCAGCGTGCCCTCGTCGAGCGTGCCCTTCTCCTTCGCGACCTCCGCGAGCGTCCGCTCGAACCGCACGATCCGATCGATCTGCGACAGGAACCAGCGATCGATGCGCGTCGCCTCGTACAGCGCCTCCAGCGGGATCCCGAGCCGCACTGCGTCCGCCACGTAGAAGAGGCGATCCGCGACGGGCACGCCGACGATCTTCTCCAGCGCCGCGACCAGATCCTCGTGGCTCGCCGGCGGCATCTCCACGGGCACCGACGGCTCGCGCGGCGCGTCCATCAACATGTCGCGCGCTTGGTTCGGGTCACTGCCGAGCTGCCGGTAGTCGACCTTGCCGAGCAGCGACTCCAGGCCATCACGCCCGATCTCCAGCGAGCGCGCCGCCTTCTGCAACGCCTCGGCGAACGTGCGCCCGATCGACATCACCTCGCCGACGCTCTTCATCTGCGGCCCCAGCCGCCGATCCGCACCGGGGAATTTTTCGAAGGCGAAGCGCGGCCACTTCACGACCACGTAGTCGATCGTCGGCTCGAACGCCGCGCTCGTGCCCGTGATGTCGTTCGTCAGCTCGTCGAGCCGGTAGCCCACCGCGAGCTTCGCCGCGATCTTCGCGATCGGATACCCCGTCGCCTTCGAGGCGAGCGCGCTCGACCGCGACACGCGCGGGTTCATCTCGATCACCACGAACCGACCGTCCTCGGGGTTCACCGCGAACTGGACGTTCGATCCGCCCGTCTCCACCCCGATCTCCGTCATCACCGCGCGCGCCGCGTTCCGGAGCCGCTGGTACTCGCGATCGGTCAGCGTCATCGAGGGCGCGCACGTGATCGAGTCGCCCGTGTGCACACCCATCGGATCGATGTTCTCGATCGAGCAGATCACGATGAAGTTGTCCGCCTTGTCGCGGATCACTTCGAGCTCGAACTCTTTCCAGCCGAGCACGCTCTCCTCGATCAGCGTCTCGTGCGTCGGCGACTGCTCGATCGCCCAGCGCACCTTCGCATCGAGCTCCTCCGGCCGGAACGCGATCCCGCCGCCCGTGCCCCCGAGCGTGAAGCTCGGCCGCACGATCACCGGATACCCGAGCGGCGCGCCCCAAGGCCCCGACGTCTCGGCCAGCGCGCGCGCCTCCTCCACGCTCTTCACATGCCCCGACCGCGGACACGTGAGCCCGATGCGCTCCATCGCCGCCTTGAACAGCGCGCGATCCTCGGCCTTGCGGATCGCCGCGGGGCTCGCGCCGATGAGCTCGATCCCGAGCCGCGCGAGCACCCCTTCCGCGTCGAGCGCGAGCGCCAGGTTCAAGGCCGTTTGACCACCAAGCGTCGGCAGGATCGCATCGGGCCGCTCGTGTTCGAGGATCGCCGTCAACGTCGGTACGTCGAGCGGCTCCACGTACGTTCGGTACGCGAGCTCTGGGTCCGTCATGATCGTCGCCGGGTTCGAATTGACGAGGATGACCTCGTACCCCTCGGCCGCGAGCGCCTTCGCGCCCTGCGTTCCCGAGTAGTCGAACTCGCACGCTTGTCCGATGATGATGGGACCAGAGCCGATCAGCAGGATCTTTCTCAGATCGTCACGGCGCGGCATCGGGCGGGCGAGTTAGCACCGGAACGCGGCACCGTCGATGTGTGCGCGAACGGTCGCTCAGAAATCGAGGCTCGCCACGAAGACATCCTGGAAATCGTCGCGGGTGGCGAGCTCCACGTGCCGGACCCGCGAGCGGACATCCGCGAGCCTCGCCCGCGCCGCCTCGGAATCTCGTGCGAACACCGTCGCTCCTTCGAGCGAAGCGTTGCCCACCGCGACGACCGCTGACGGATCCACCTCCGGCAGCATCCCGAGCCGGATCGCCACGTCGTGCCGGAGATGCGTCCCGAACGCGCCTGCCACCGCCACCCGCGCGAGATCCTTGTCCCGGATGCCCGCCGTCATGCAGAGCAGCTTCGTCGCGGCCCGCAGCGCGCCCTTCGCGAGCTGCAGCTCGCGGATGTCCATCTGCAGGAGATCCACGCCCCGCGCGAGCGTAATCCGATCCGCGCCCGACGCGATCGCTCCATCCTTCGCCACGATCCCCGCGCGCACGAGCTCGCCCAGCACTTCGAGCAGCCCCGTCCCGCAGATCCCTTTTGCCTTCACCGTCCCGATCGTCGTCGGGCGGATGGCCCCATCGTCCCGCACCTCGACCCGCACGATCGCGCCAGGCTCCGCGCGCATCCCGACGGAAATGTTTCCGCCCTCGAACGCTGGCCCCGCGGGCGTCGACGACGCGTAGAGCGAGCCCTCGTGCGCGAGCATGATCTCGGTGTTCGTCCCGATGTCGATGAGCATGCGCGGAGGCCCCGAACGATCGAGCTCGGTCGCGAGCACCGCCGCGGCCGTATCACCGCCGACGAACGATCCGAGCAGCGGGAACGTCGTGAGCGTCTCCCCGGACAAACCCAGCTCCGCGGCCGGCCCGGTCCGTTCGTCGAAGAACGGCGGCGTGTACGGCGCTTCGGCCAGGCTCGTCACGTCCGCGCCCCAAAGCAGCGTCGTCATCGCGCTGTTCGCGGCCACGACCCACCGCCGGATCGCGCCGTCTTCCGGAAAGATCCGCCCTCGCGCAGCACCTTCGAGGAGCCGCAGCGTCTCGCGCGCGTCCTCCGTCAGCTCCTCGCGCGCCTGCTTTCCTTGCAGCGCGTGCGTCAGCCGCGTCATCACATCGTGACCACGACGCACCTGCCGGTTCAGTACGCTCGCCTCGCCGAGCACCTCCCCCGTGGCCGGATCGATCGTCCGGAGCTGCACGCTCGTCGACCCAAGATCCACCGCGGCATCCACGATCTTCGGCAGCTCCCCGGTCGCGAGCCGCGTCACGCTCGGCGCCGCGCGCAGATCGAACCGGCTCTGCACCTCCACCGTGACGGGCGTGCGCGGCCGGATCCGGCACGAAAGCCGGAGGCCCTCGCGGATCATCCCTTCGCTCAGCACCGCGCGGTCCTCCTCGGTCGGCGGCGCGTTCCCGGCGAGCACGCGGACGATGCATTTTCCGCACGACCCCCGACCGCCGCAGGGCGCGTTGATCGCGATTCCGCGCGAATGCGCGACTTCCAGGAGCGAATGTCCAGCGTGGAAGCTCACGGTGGTGCGGACGGGGGATCCGTCGCTGGACGGCTCTTCGAAGGTGGCGCGGACGAGCATGGATTGCGGAGGCTAGCTCTTGGGGACCTTCGCGGCCTTGACAACCCCCGCACCCGTCCGCCATAAAGCTCGCCCCGCCGCATCTACCTTGGTTTCGAACGGCGCTCCGACGGTCGGAGCGAGGCCAGGCAGAGCGCACCCTCACGGGAGCGAGAAGGCATCATGCCGAAGATGAAGACGAACCGGGCCGCCGCGAAGCGCTTTCGCGTCACTGGCTCGGGCAAGATCCGCCGGAGCAAGGGCGGCTTGAATCACTGCATGCAGGAGAAGAGCAAGAAGCGCCTTCGCCGTCTCCGCAAGAACGACACCGTCGACACTGCGATGGAGGGGCGTGTGAAGCTCCTTCTCCCCTACCGCTGATCCCGAGCAAGAGAGGAGCGCCCAATGCCGAGAGTCAAGCGTGGGTTCAAAGCCCGTCGTCGTCGTAACCGCGTCCTGAACCTGACCGAGGGGTATTTCCTTGGCAGGAAGAACCGCTACCGCCAAGCCGTCGAGGTCCTGCGCCACGCGTGGGAGTACGGCTACGTCAGCCGCAAGCTGAAGAAGCGGGATTTCCGGCGCCTCTGGATCGTCCGCATCAACGCCGGTGCCCGCACGAACGGCACGACGTACTCCCGCCTCATGAGCTCGCTCAAGAAGGCGAACGTCACGCTCGATCGGAAGATCCTGTCTGAGCTCGCCATCCACGATCCGGCGTCGTTCGGCGCGGTCGTGAAGCTCGCGGGCGGAAGCCGCTAGGCAGGGAGGACGGGGCGTGAGCGCCGCGGATCCTGTCCAGGCGATCAAGGCCATCGAGGAGGGCCTGTCCGCGCTCGGCACGCGGTACCGCGACGCGTTCGCGGCCGCGACGAACGAGCAGGCCCTTCGCCTCGAACACGCCCGCGTCCTCGGCAAGAAGGGCGAGCTCACCGCCGTCCTCGCGCTGATGCGCCACGTCCCCGGCGACCAGAAGGCCACGGTCGGCAGCCGGGTCAACGCCTTCAAAGAAGAGGTCGAGGCCGCCTTCGAAGCGCGCCTCAAGGCGATCGCCCGCGCCGCTCGCGAGGCCGAGCTCCGCGGACTCCCCTACGACCTCAGCTTGCCGGGCCGGCTCGAGCTCGGCCGCGGCCATTTCCATCCCATCGCGCAGGTTCGTGACGAGCTGCTCGCGATCTTCCGCGACCTCGGCTTCGTCGCCGAGGCCGGGCCCGAGATCGAGCTCGAAGAAAACAACTTCACGAAGCTCGCGTTCCCGCCCGATCACCCCGCAACGGACATGCAGGACAGCTTCTGGCTCGGGCCGGGCCTGCTCCTGCGCACGCACACGACGACGGTTCAGCCGCGTGAGTTCTTGCTCCGCAAGCCGCCGCTCGCCGTGGTGATGGCAGGCTCCGTGTACCGCCGCGACGACGACGTCACGCACTCGCCGATGTTCCACCAGATCGACGGCTTCCTCGTCGACGAGAAGGTGAGCTTCGCGGAGCTCCAGGGCGTCATCACGGCCTTCATCGAGCGCCTCTACGGCCCGGGCCTGCCGGTGCGGTTCCGGCCGAGCTACTTCCCGTTCGTCGAGCCCGGCGCCGAGGTCGATTGCGGCTGCGTCTTCTGCCGACAGGCCGACGGCACCTACGCCGGATGCCGCGTCTGCAAGCACACGGGGTGGCTCGAAGTGCTCGGCTGCGGGATGATCCATCCGGACGTCTTCCGTCAGTGCGGCCTGGATCCCGAGCGGTACAGCGGCTTCGCCTTCGGCATGGGCCTCGATCGTCTGGCGATGCTCCGCTACGGCATCCCGAACATCCGCCTGCTCTTCGAGAGCGATCCGCGCTTCTTGTCTCAGTTCTGAGCCGCGAGCGTCGTGGCCGAGACGGCCGCCGCTCCCTCGAACGAGACCACGTCATCCGCGATCGCGAGCGGCCCCGGCCGATGCGTCACGATCAGGATCGTCCGTGCGCCTCGCTGCGCCGCGAGCGCCGCGAGCACGCGCGCCTCGGCCTCGGCATCGAGCCCAGACGTCGGCTCGTCGAGCAAGAGCACCGGCTGATGGCTCGCGACCGCGCGCGCGATCGCCACGAGCTGCCGCTCCCCGCCCGAGAGTTCATGCCCCCCGGCCGCGATCCTCGCCCCGCCTCGCGCCTCGGCGAGCCCGAGCCCTCCGACCTCGTTAAGCGCGCGCCGGATCTCCGCAGCGGGCGCATCCTTCGCGCCGAGCCCCACGTTCTCCTCGATCGTCCCTGACACGATCGCCGCCTCTTGCGGCACCCACGCGAACGGCCGTTCGTCTGGACCGACCCCTGCGCGCGTCAGCTCCTCCCCGTCGTACCGAAGCGCCCCTTCCGTCGCGGGCACGAGCCCGAGCAGCCCCCGGAGCAGCGTCGTTTTCCCACTCCCGGTCGGGCCTACGATCGCCACGATCCGCCCTGGCTCGGCCGTGAACTGCACAGCCCGCCCGTTCACGCCGCCCACGTCGAAACGCAGCCCTTCGACCGACAGCCGCGCCAGCGGGAACCGACTGCGCGCCCCTTGCACACTCGCCGCCTCGACCGCTTCGAGCGCGGCCTCAGCGCCTCCGACCTGCACGCTTGCTTCGAGCGACCCGAGCGACGCCGCGCCTCGCTCGATCGCCGTCCGCGCGTCCCCGAGATCCCGCAACGGCCGATACGTCAGAAAAAACACCGCTGCGAATGCAACGAGCGACCCATCGCCGAGGGACGGCTGCGACCGCTCGATCCACACGCAGACGCCAAGCAAAGCGGCTGCGGCGAGCACCTCGTTCGCCCCCGAGATCGCGCCTCGCGTTGCTTCGGCCCGCGCGGCGGACCGACCGGCCTCGTCCCCTGCCCTTCCCAGCGCTGCATGCACGCGCCGGGCGGCTCCATACGTTCGCCATAGATCCAGATGCCGTACCAGCTCGTCTACAGCGGAATGCAGGCCCTCTGCGAGGCGCGCCGACCGCGCGTGATGCCCCCGAACGAACCGCCGCGCGAAGGCCAGGATCAGCGCGAACGGCGCGAGCAGCAGGAGTGCGGCGATCGCGAGGCGCGAGGACAGGCAGAGAAGCGCCACAGCAAGCGGAACGAGGTGTGCAATCGCACGAGCGGCCGCGAGCACACCTTCATCGACGCCACGCTCGACGTCGCGAATACGCACGGTGATCGCAGCGAGGGAGGCGGCGGCCGCGCTCGGCGGTTGCCCTTGAAGCACGATCGCGGCGGTGATCGTACGCCGAATTGCGTTCCCGACCTGAAAGACAGCACGCTTCTGGCCGTAGATGGAGAAGGTGCTCGCTGCAGTCTTTACAAGGGACGCCCCGAGACCGATAGAAGCCAGAAAAATCGGATGATGCAGGGCGTCGCGGGGGTCGACAAGGGCGCTGAAGGAAGCAAGTTGCCTACCCATCAGCGCCTGTCCGAGAAGGCCAGCGCACGAAGCCAAGATTCCATGGGCTATCGCCTGCACCAGGGTAGCCCCAGAAAACATCCAACAGTTTCGCCGATCGCGGCGGAGCTCGTGAACGACACGCACGACGAATGCCCGACTGGACGTGTTCTCAGTCGGCATCATCGACTACAACGGAGCGCGCAAGCATGGGAGCACACCGCCATCGAGGCAGTCCATCGCCCACCGCCTCGCATGACGGGGAGCCGGCCTCCCTGCATGCCTCGTCGGAGGATGCTCCTAGCATGCCGGCCGGCGGAAGGCCCGGCCCGGGACCGGGAAATTCGGGAACATACACCGATGACGGCATGAAATTTGCAGAATTCATCGAGAAGACGAGCGATCCAGTCTCCAGCATTGCATCCGTGAACGGCGGCCCGAGCCAGCCGATTTCTTCTCGGAGAGGATCCACCGGAATCAAACCGCACAATCCCCCGTTCAGCCCCCTATCGGGCAGCGGGAACAAGGGCCCAGCCATGGCGAGCTTCGAAACCCCGACGAGCCCGGACCGATCCCTCCTTGACCCGGCCGAGAGCTTCCACTCTCGAAAGGGTGATTCCGAAGAAGTGAACGAAAAACCCTCCACCGCAACGAAGAGCAAGATGAGCACGTCGACCGCCCGCCGCCCCGATGCCAACCGCCCCTCCACCAAGGCCGCGATGACGGGCTCCACGACGCGCACCGCCTCGGCCCCCAAGCCCGCCCGCGGGAGCGCGCCCGGTCGCCGCGGTGCCGCCGTCGCGAATGCACGCCCGGTTCGTCGCAGCGGAACGATCGAGCGCCGGCCGAAGGGCCAGGAGCCCGAGCAAACGCAGGCGCCGGTCGACGACGAGGCGCACCTCGACGACGCGCGCAGCAAGACGCCCGCCGCGCCGCTCGCCAAGGAGCCGCTCGCCGCGTCGGACATCGACATCGGCATGCTGGATGACGAAGGCGCGGCCGCGGAAGAGGCCGCCGCCATCCGCCCGCGGCCCGAGATGCACGATCCGGAGCCGACGACGGCCGAGTTCATCGACCTCGAGTTTACGCCGCTCAGCCGGCCGGATTCTCCCCGGACCAACGCGGACCGCGAGCTCAAGGACATCGAGGAGGGCGGCGGTGACTCCATGCTCGCGCGGTATTTCCGCGACATGGCGCTGCACCCGGTCATGGGCCCCGAGGAGGAGCTCGAGACCGCGCGTGCCGTCGAGCGCACGGAGATCGATCACTGGGTCGCGCTGCTCTCGTACCTGCCCGCGGCCGAGTTCGTGCTCGACGCGCTCGCCGAGGACGTGGCGAAGGCAGGTGAGGACGAGGTGAAGGCGCCGCAGATCGAAGAGCTGCAGAAGCTCGTGAAGATCGCGAAGAAGCAGAAGTACAAGCTCGCGCCCGAGCACGAGAAGGCTTGGAGCCAGCTCACGAACGAGCTCGCGACCGTGATCCGCCTGCCGGATTCCGACCGCCTCTGGATGTCGCGCGCCAGCAGCATCGCGCGGGATCTCGTGCGCGAGCCGGACTTCGAGGAGGACACGATCGCCGACACGGAGGAAGGCGCGCCGATCCGGCCGCCGCGCCCGACGCTGCCGATGTCGCCGTCGTACAAGCGCTACCTCGATCGGGTCGAGAAGACGTTCCAGGCCCAGCACGACGCGAAGAACCGGTTCGTCAAGGCGAACCTCCGTCTCGTCGTGTCGATCGCGCGCCGCTACAACCGCGGCCGGTTGCCGCTGATCGACCTCATCCAGGAGGGCAACATCGGCCTCATGAAGGCGGTCGAGCGCTTCGACCACAACCGCGGCTACCGCTTCTCGACGTACGCGTCGTGGTGGATCCGGCACGCGATCAGCCGCGCCCTCGCCGACAAGGGCCGCGCGGTTCGCATCCCGGTGCACATGCTCGACACGTACAACCGCGTCGCCCGCGCGACCCAGGCGATCATCGCGCGCACGGGCCACGAGCCGACGATCGAGGAGCTCGAAAAGGAGACCGGCGTCCCGCGCGAGAAGCTCGACAAGGTGAAGGACTTCTACGCCGAGACGCCGTTCTCCCTCGATCGCCCGGTCGGCGACGAGGACGGGCGCAAGTTCATCGACTTCCTCCAGGAGGAGAACGCGCTCTCGCCGTTCGATCACCTGGCGAACCGCAAGTGGAGCGACGAGGTCCGGCGGCTGCTCACCACGCTGACGCCGATCGAGTCGCGCATCATCCGCTGGCGTTTCGGCCTCGACGACGAGGACGAGCTCACGCTCAAGGAGATCGGTGACAAGTACAACCTGTCGCGCGAGCGCATCCGCCAGCTCCAGGAGCAGGCGCTCGTGAAGATCCGCAAGCAGATGCGCGACTACTACTGAGGTTCGGCGGGGCAACCCCCCGCACAACCCGCCTCACCAAAGGCCACGTGGAAAAACCCTCCACGTGGCCTTTGGCTTTCGAGGGGGTATGACATTCGTGTCATCACGCACGGGCACGGCGTGCGCGATCTGAGCAAGCGATGCTCTCGAGCTACCGGTCCTTCCAGAGGGCACGTGCAGCCGCCTCGACGACCTTGTCGATCCCGCCGCGCGCCTGGCCGACCTTGCCGGGAATGCCGTTCACGTAGATGGAGAACGCGAGCGGCGCGCGGCCCGGAGGGCCGAGCACGTAGCCGGAGAGTGATGCGACGGCGTTCAAGGTGCCGGTCTTGGCGCGGACGATGCCGCGATCCCCGAGGTTCTTGAAGCGCCCGCGGAGCGTGCCGTCGGCGCCGCCAACCGCGAGGTGCGCGAGGAACTCGGGGCCCATGGTCACGTCGCGATACGCGGCGCGGAGGAGCGCGGTGGTGCCGAGCGGCGTGATGCGGTTCGCGTCGAAGAGTCCCGAGCCGTTTTTCACGACCATCCCCTCCTCGAACGCGCCGATCTCCTTGAGGTATGCGGTGATGACCTCGGCGGCGCCCTCGGCCGTGCCCGGGCGCGCCTTCTTCTCGGCGCCGACGGCCTTGAAGATCATCTCGGCATAGAAGTTGTCGCTGTCCTTCCCAAGCAGCGCGAGCAGCTCGCCGAGCGGGCGCGATCGATGCGACGCGAGCAGGCGCTTTTCCTTGGCACCGCCGAGCTTCACGGCGCCCTCGACCTCGATGCCCGCCGACGCGAGGACCGCGCGCAGCGCATGGCCCGGCACGAGGCGCGGATCGTCGAGGCGCCGCCGAACGCGCACGACGCGCGAGTTCTCGGGTAGATGGCCGCCTACGCGCGCGACGAGGCGATCTCCCTTCGGCGAGAGCTCGAGCGTGATCTTCTCCGGATCCCCCTTCTTCGTCGTCCGCACCGTCCCCACGACGTCCACGAAGCCGATCGGATCGACGCGCACCTGCGCGTCCTTGCCTTTCTCCGCTGCGCGCACCGAGAGCGTCACCGTGTTCTCGTCGAGCGCGACTGCGGAGACCGGCGCGCGGAACGGCGCCCATTCATTCGGCTGCTCCTCGAACGCCGGCGGCACGAAACGATCGTCGAAGTAACTCTGGTCGACGACGATCGCGCCCACGCGTCGCACGCCCGCGGTCACGAGCTCGCGCACCATGGGCCAGAGCGCCCCGCCGTCGAGCGAAGGATCCCCCTGCCCGCGCAGAACGAGCTCCGGGACGCGATCGCCGTCGAGCTTGCCGTAGAGGCCCGTCACGAAGCGATGCCCCGGCCCGAGCAGGCGCAGCGCCGCGGCGGCCGTCACGAGCTTCGCGTTCGAGGCGGGGTTGAAGGCAACATGCCCGTCACGCGCGGCGACCGTCTCCCCTGTCCCCACGTCGGCGAAGGCGACGCCGACGGTCCCGCCCCAGCCCTTTACGTCCGCCGCGAGCTTCTCCATCGCTTGCAGCATCGGCCCTGCCTCGATCGACGCGCGGGGGCGCGCCGCTGCTTCGGCGCTCGGGCGCTCTGCCGGTGCCGACGCCGGGCTCGCGGCGGGGGTCGGGACCTCCGAGCGCGCCGAGGCGGTGAGGGCGAGGAGCGCGAGGCCGGCGAGCGTGGGGCGAAGACGGCTGCCTTGGTGCATGGGAGCTTCCTACAACGTCCGGGTCGGGCGCGCGCATCCGACGAGGGCAGACGAGGGCTTTCATTGTGCGGACAGCACGAGACCTTGCTAGGGTCGAGTCAAACTCGCTCCTCTCTTTGGGACCGGAGAAGACCGTGGCTCTTCACACCTCGACCTCGCACCTCACCTTGGGGCTCTCGATCTCCATCCTGCTCGTGGCCTGTGGTGGCGCTCAGCCGAAGCAAGCCGGCGACGACTCCACCTGGGAGAAACCGCCGACGAAGTCCACCGACGAGAGCAGCGCGAAAAGCGAAACGCCGTCCGGCGACACCGCCGAGGACACGAAGTGGACCGGCGCGTCCGAGCCGGCGAAGCTCAACGAGGACCAGATCAAGCAGATGGAAATCGCGCTGAAGCGTGGCCAGTCGAAGGCCACGAACTGCGCGACCGTCGTCGAGAACGGCCCGACGGGCGAGGGCCCGGTGTCGGTCACGTTCGACGGCAAGATCGGCAAGATCACCGATGTCGAGGTCGGCGCGCCGTTCGCGGGGACGCCGGTCGAGCAGTGCATCAAGCGCTCGTTCATCGGCGAGTATTGCTTGCCGTTCGAGGGTGATCCGAAGGTCGTGAAGTACACGGTGAACCTGCCCGCGAAGCCCGCCCCGGCGACGCCGCCGAAGAAGAAGTGACGCGCGGAATGAAGCACGCCTCGATCCTCGTCACGCTCGCGCTCTTGCTCGGCTCTTCGCAGAGCTTCGCCGAGGAGACGGAAGAAGCCCCGGCGCCGCGGTATCCGCCGTCGTCGGTGCGGCCGAAGCTCATCGGCGGCGGGCTCGCGCTCACGGCGATCGCCTACGGCGTCGGCTTCGTGGCCGCGACGAGCTGGCCCGACGCGCCGGGCGCGGAGTCGTTGAAGATCCCGATCGTCGGGCCGTGGATGGCGATCGCCGAGAACAAGTGCGGGGATCCCACGTCGACCGATTGCTCCGGGTCGATCTGGCTGCGCGGGCTTCTGACGGGGCTCGGAGGGCTCGCGCAGATCGGCGGGCTCGCGCTCGTCGCCGAGGGGATCATCATGAAGACCGAGGCGGTCGCGCCGAAGCCCGCGGAGGCGGAGCAGAGCGCGTTCATCATGCCGGTGCCGATCGTGGCGCCGAACATGACCGGGCTCGGGCTCGTCGGCCGGTTCTAGCTCTTCACGCGGCGAAACGGCGGCGGCTCGGGGCCGCGCACGGGCCGCGCCGCGACCTTTCCGAGACGATCCACCGCGACTTCGAGCGTCGCGCCAAAGGTGAGGCCGAGGCGCCGTGCGGCCTCGCTGCTCCCTTCGATCGGTGGAGCACCAACGATATCGCCCGGCATCAACGTGACGTGGCGGCTGACGAAAGCGAGCGACTCGGCGAACGAAAGCGCCGGCGCAGCAGGCCGCGCGAGCTCTTCAATCACGCCGCCCACGCGCAGGCGGACGTGTGCGTCGTCGAGCGCGCCGGCTTCGTCCTTCGTGACGAGCACGGGGCCGAGCGTCGCGGCGAAGTCACGCGCGCGGAAAGCTCCGCTCGTTCGTTCCTGTTCACGCGCGACCCAGCCGAGCAGGATCGTGAAGCCGAGGATCGCGCGCTCGGCTTCGTCCACGGTCGCGGCGCGGAGCTCATCGCCAAGCAGCACTGCGATCGAGATCTCGACGTCGGGCCGCGGCTCGTTCGGCGGGAAGGCGACCGATAGCTTGTGCCCCAACAATCCGCGCGGGTTGCCGAGGTGGTAGCGAGGTTCTTCGCCGTCGGCCGTACCGACGAGCTGCACGAGCAGCGCGCGCTCGGGCAAGCAAGGCGGCAGCCAGAGCAGCTCGTCGGGCCAGAGCCTCGCTTCCGTGGGGCGCTCGCCAGCGCAGAGCGCATCGTCCAGGACATCGAGGCCCGCGCCGCCGACGGAGAAGACGCGCGCGAAAAAATCTTCGGCGGTGGACAAGCCCTCGTCCTCGTCGAGGAGGGGTTCGGCGCGCCTCCGCTCGAGCTCGGCGACGTCGTAGAGGCAGCCGTCACGTTCGAGCGCGATCCGCGGGACCGGCGAGGACGGAAGGAGGACACGGGCAAGACGCATCGGCAAGGCGCCTCGGCACCAGGATCGACCACGTTAGCATCCCTCGCTGGGTGCGTCGCGGCTTTCACGCGGGAAAAAGGCTGTTATTTCTTCGGTGGCTCGCGCGTTGACGCGCCACCCTGGACGCCTAGACTGCGCCCTGGTTGACGCTTGGGGCGTCACTTCCATCGAGCGGAGTGATGCATCCCCAAACCCCCGTACGTGCTCAGACAGCGTGTTTGCCCCAAGCGGGCAGAGCTGCCCGACAGCGTACGGAAAAACCAACCGAGCGCAGCTCGGAAGAGATGCGCCCACGCGGGGCCGGAGCGGCGGTTCATGAGCAAGCGGACCAAATTCGTCTTCGTCACGGGTGGGGTGGTTTCCTCGATCGGCAAGGGCCTCGGCGCCGCCTCCATCGGCGCGCTGATGGAGGCGCGTGGCCTGCGCGTCACCCACATCAAGCTCGATCCGTACATCAACGTCGATCCCGGGACGATGTCGCCGTACCAGCACGGCGAGGTCTTCGTGACCGATGACGGCGCGGAGACCGACCTCGACCTCGGCCACTACGAGCGCTTCACGCTCGCGCGCATGACGCGCCAGAACAACTTCACGACCGGACGCGTCTACGAGTCGGTCATCTCGAAGGAGCGGCGCGGCGAGTACCTCGGCGCCACCGTGCAGGTGATTCCGCACGTGACCGACGAGATCAAGCACCGCGTCCGCGCGGCCGCCGAGGGCGTGGACATCGCGATCGTCGAGATCGGCGGGACCGTCGGTGACATCGAGTCGCTGCCGTTCCTCGAGGCGATCCGTCAGCTCAAGGTCGAGTGCGGCAGCCAGAACGCGGTCAGCGTGCACGTGACGCTCGTGCCCTTCATCGCGACCGCGGGCGAGCTCAAGACGAAGCCCACGCAGCACGCCGTGAAGGAGATGCGCGAGATCGGCATCCAGCCGGACATCCTGCTCTGCCGCTGCGACCGGCCGCTCTCGCGCGGCATGAAGGAGAAGATCTCGCTCTTCTCGAACGTCGAGGTCGACTGCGTGATCGCGGCTGTCGACGTCGGATGTATCTACGAGCTGCCGATCGTGCTGCACGCCGAGGGCATCGACGAGAAGATCGCCGAGAAGCTCAACATCTGGGCGAGGCAGCCGGATCTCTCCCAGTGGCACTGGGTGGTCGAGCGCTTCAAGCGCCCCACGCGCGGCACCGTGAAGATCGGCGTCGTCGGCAAGTACGTGCACCTGCGCGACGCGTACAAGTCGCTGCACGAGGCGCTCGTGCACGGCGGGTTGCACAACGACGTGCGCGTCGACCTCGAGTACATCGACTCGGAGCAGATCGAGCAGAAGGGCGCGGCGGAGTTGCTCGGCGCGCTCGACGCGATCCTCGTGCCCGGCGGCTTCGGCGACCGCGGCACCGAGGGGAAGATCGAAGCGATCCGCTACGCGCGTGAGCAGAAGGTGCCGTTCTTCGGCATCTGCCTCGGCATGCAGCTCGCCGTGGTCGAGTTCGCGCGGCACATCGGCGGGCTCCACGGCGCGAACTCGGCCGAGTTCGATCGCAACGCGGCGCATCCGGTCATCGACCTGATGCCCGACCAGAAGGGCGTGCTCGACAAGGGCGGCACGATGCGGCTCGGCGCGTATCCGTGTGTCCTCGAGCGAGGCTCGCTCGCGGCCGAGGCGTACGGCGCGACGTCGATCAGCGAGCGTCACCGCCATCGGTACGAGGTGTCGAACAAGTACCGCGACGCGCTCGCGCAGGGCGGCCTCGTGCTCTCGGGGACCTCGCCGGACCAGCGCCTCGTGGAGATGGTCGAGCTCCGGGATCACCCCTACTTCCTGGGCTGTCAGTTCCACCCGGAGTTCAAGAGCCGCCCGCAGGCGGCGCATCCGCTCTTCTCACGCTTCGTGCGCGCCGCCGTCGAGCGTCAGCGTGAGCAACGCAAGCCGCGGACGGAGAGCGTCAGCGGGGCGCAAGGCACGCTGCCCGGCCCCGCCAAGAGCTCGTCCACCGTCAACTGACGCGCGTCGCCGTACGAGCGAGCGAGGGCGCGACGTCCTCCTCGCTCGACGTCTCCTTGCCGAGGAGCAGCGGCGCGCGCTCGCCCACCTCCGCGACGAGATCCTTGCGCAGCATGCGCTCGGGCGGACGGCGCAGATCCCACACGAGGCCGAGCTTCTCGAGCGCGCGGAGCACGTAGAAGCTGATGTCGATCTCCCACCAGAAGAAGCCCTGGTTCGCGCTCGACATGTAGTGGTGGTGGTTGTTGTGCCAGCCCTCGCCGAGCGTGAGGAGCGCGAGGAACGCGTTGTTGCGGCTCGTGTCCTTCGTCGCGTACCGGCGTGATCCCCACACGTGCGCGAGCGAGTTGATCGTGAACGTCGCGTGCATGAGCACGACCGTCGAGACGACGTAGCCCCACAGGAAGCCGTCGAAGCCGAAGGGGATCGTGACCGCAGCGATGAGCGCGGCCGATCCGATCACGTGGTAGCGATCGATCCAGCGGAGCTCGGGATACCCGGCGAGATCGGGGACCAGATCGAGCCGCGTCTCTTGGTGGTTGCGACCCATCCACCAGCCGAGGTGGGCGTACCAGAAGCCGCGACGCAGGGGGCTGTGCACGTCGCGCTCGGTGTCGGAGTGCTTGTGGTGAACGCGGTGCGCCGCGGCCCACCAGAGCGGCCCCTTCTGCACGGCCGTCGTGCCGAGGAACGCGAGCACGAGCTGGAAGAGCCGGCTCGTCTTGAAACTGCGGTGCGAGAAGTAGCGATGGTACGCGGCCGTGATCGCGAACATGCGCACGAGGTAGGTCGCGAAGGCGAGCGCGACGAGGCGCCACGTCGGACCACGCACGAACGCGATGACGAGGCCCACGTGCATCGCGACGAGCGCGGCGACGTGGAAGAGCTCGGACAGCGACCACTTCGAGCCGGCGACAACCGTGATGGAGGGCTTTGAATCCGGGACCGTTTGCACGAGGCCGACTGTCACATGCGCTCTTCAGCCGTCGCCCTGCGTCCCGTCACGATTCGGTCATGCACACGTGTGGCTCACGAGATGCACGCGTGACGCGTGGTGCAGCGCGTCGCGCGTCATCGTGTTGCGCAGTGCGCACGGCGCGCGCGGGAGAAGGAGGATCGCGTGAAGGTGCGAGAGATCATGAGCACGCCGGTGACCACACTCGAGCCCGACGACAACCTCGCGTTCGCCGAGGAGCTCATGACCGTCGAGCGCGTGCGTCACTTGCCCGTGCTGGATGGCGACGTCCTCGTGGGCATCTTGTCGCACCGCGACATCGTCGCGGCCTCCGAGTCGATCCTGAAGAAGCCGGCCGCTGATCAGGATCTCGAACGGAAACGCAAGGCGAGCGTCCGCGAGGTCATGCGCAAATCGGTGGACACGATCGGCCTCGACGAAGATGCAGCCGACGCGGCGGACCTCATGCTGACGGAGAAGATCGGCTGCTTGCCCGTGGTGGACGAGTCGCGTCGGCTGCTCGGCATCGTGACCGACGCGGACTTCATGGCGATGGCGCGAGACGCGCTTCGCGCCGGGAAGATCACGCGAGCGGCGAAGCAGCCGGTGGCGCGTGCGTCCGCAAGGACGAGGACGAGGCCTTCGCTCGCGAAAGGGACGGCGAAGAGCGCGGCGACGGCGACGGCGACACGAGGGGCGAAAACGATCGCATCGAAGAAGGGGATGGCGACGAAGATCGTGCCGAAGGTCTCGGTGAAGGCGCACGCGCGCAAAGGCGCGGCCACGAGGAAGGCTCCAACGCGTCGGAGTGCGTGACGACCGCGTGGATCAGAGCGTGACGACGTCGATGGGCGGGCCCGCGGAGACCGTGACCTCCGAGGCGCGCAGCACGTCGCCGTCGAGCACGTAGGGCCCTTCGGGCGAGAAACGCACGACGAACGAGCGCGTGAGATCATCAAAAGCGCCTGCGCCGCCGATCGGCTTGCCGAGAAGGACGAGCGGCGCGCGCGGGCCGAGCGAGCGAGGAGGCAGAGGGCTCGCGACGAGGTGCGGGCTATCGAGGTCTTCGCCCGCGCGGTGGTTGACGCGCATGCCGAGGCCGAGGTCACGCACGACGGAGGCGCACACGAGCGACCAGCGATCGGAGGTGAGGCGATGCCCGTCGACCTCGATCGTGCACGGCATGGGCGTGAGCACTTGCTGTGCATACGGACCATCGACGAACGACTCGACGAAGATCCGGCCGGCGATCCGTGCCGCACCGCCGTACCCGCGCGCGCCATCCGCGTAGTAGAGGTCGAAGAACCGCGCGACGAGGCCGGTGCCGAAGATGAAGCCGATGCGCGTCGTCTCCGCGCCCTCGCGCGCCTCGCGCACGCGCAGCGTGGCCCTGCGTCGCGAGGCGAGCGCGCGGGAGGCGAGGAGCCGCGTGAGCAGCCGCCTGGGATCCCCCTGCATGCCGAAGTTCCGCGCGACGGTGGCGACGGTGCCGCCGGGCAGGAGCGCGAGGCGCGGGAGCGAGGCCTCGCCGAAGGCCCGCGCGAGCGCCGTGACGCCGGCCATGAAGCTGCCGTCCCCGCCGGAGAGGATCACGAGGTCCGTGCCACGCGCCGCGATCCGCGCGCAGACGGCGTCGAGCTCGGCGACCTGCGTGGTGGGATGAACCTCGGCGACGCCCGCGCAGATGCGCCTCACGTCGTCGAGGAGCGAGGGCCGTCGGCGGTAGAGGCGAGCCGTGATGTTGGCGATGACGTCGAAACGCATGAACGGAAGGCCCTCGCGACGCCGAGGCCTGTAGGGGCGCGGACGCGATGGGCGTGTTCGGGAGACAAAAGAGCCCCCCGAAGCGCGCAGGGTGACGCACCGGAGGCGCGGGGGAAAGGGCCGAGCGCGCGCGGGCCACGGAAGGCTTTGCGAGTCGGGGCGAGGTCAGGTAGCTCGAAAGGAACGCCCGATGATCGCTCGCCGCACGAAACTCCCGCGCGCCCTTGGAAGTCTCCTCGTCCTTGCTCTCGCTGCAGGCTGCGGCGGAGGCCCGGCGCTGCGCGCCGCGGAGCAAGGCGATCTCGGCGGGGCGAGGCGCGCGCTCGCGTCCGGCTCCGCGCAGGAGACCGTCGGCGAGGCCGAGGCGCGTCGCATCGCGCGCGTCGTACTCGAACAAGAGGTAAAGGCCGCGAAGGGGGACGCCGGCGTGAGCAAGCTTCGGGAGCTGCCGTCGTGCGCCGAAGGGCTCGACGACGTGCTCGAAGCACGCGCCGCGGGCAGTGACGAGGTCGCGGCGATCGCGGCGCTCATCCGCTTCGATGCGCGCCTGTGGGATCGCGACGATCTCGCGGAGGCAGCACGTACAGCGCTCGCATCGAAGGGCGCGTCGGGCGCGTGGCGCGCGGTGGAGGCGCGTGGGCTCGTCGCGTACGCGGACGGCACGCAGCGCAGGAGCCTGTTTACCGACGGGGACCAGGCCGTGCGTCTCGCGGCGCTCAAGGCCTCGTTCGACGCGTTCGATCCGAACGACACCGAGGCGCTGCTCGAAGCGGCGCGGCTCGATCCGCACCCGCCCGCGCGTTTGCAGGCGATCGACGCGGTCGGCAACCTCGGCGGCGAGCGCGTCGTGCTCGCGCTGAAGGATCTCTTCGTGAAGGCCGACGAGGACGAGCGGGTCGCGATCGTGGGCGCGTGGTCCTCGGCGCGCGCACTGGACGCGGGCGGGCGAGCGCAGCTCGTGCGCGTGTCGCAGGCCGAACGAGGCTTGCCGCAGATCGTGGCAGCGGCTGTGCTCGTCCGTCAGCCCGGTCCCGGCGCGGAGGACGCCGCGGGCATCCTCGCGCGGTCGATTGAGACCGGCTCGACGCGCGAGCGGGTGTTCGCGATCCACGCGGCGACGCTCGATACGCCGAGCGTGCGCGAGGCTCTCGTGAAGGCGCGGAGCGACGCGGACGAGGACGTCGCGATCGCGGCGCTCGGCCGTGGCCTGGAGATGGCGCCGGCCGAGGGCGAAGGCGCGAAGCCGAAAGAGCGCGCCGAGATCACGCAGAAGCTGCTCGGCCTCGCGAAGGGCAAGGGCATCCGCGCGTTGCTCGCAAAGGCGGCGCTCGCGCGGGCGGGCTCGCGCGAGGTGCTCCCGCTCCTCACGGAGGACGCGCGCTCGACGAGCGAGCAGGCGCGCAAGGTCGCGGGCACGTCGCTCGTAGCGCTCGGCGAGCTCGGGCGCGCCGCGCTGCTCGCGGTCGACGCCGACCCGCGCGTGCGCACGGGCGTCGCGTGCGCGATGCTCCGGGCGAAGTAGCGGTTTGTCCGGCTAGAACCGGGAGACGACCTCGAGCCGCGCGCCCTCGAAGGGCGGGAAGAGGCGGCAGACGCCGGAGACGCAGCGGATCGCGCCGCGCCGCTGCCCGACGAAGAGGTTCACGGTGTTCACGAGCCGCGAGGCCCACGTGTCCGTGCTCCCGGATCGGTACGTGAGGCCGCCGCTCAGGTAGTGGCAAAGCACGACCTTGAACTCGTCTGCACCGGCGAGCTCGGGCTGGCAGCCGGGGCGCGTCGAGTACTCGTAGCCGAAGACCGCCGAGAGGTGCGGCGACCAGTGGAGCGCCGTGTAGTTCTCGCCCTCGTTCCACACCCGACCGTGCGTCGCGGGCAGGTAGCGGTTGCGATGAAACCCTTGGAGCTGCAACGAAAACGGGCCCTTGATGTGCTTGACGAGGTCGTAGCGGATGTAGCCCTCGTAATAGAGGACGTCCGTCTCGCCCGGCGCCCGCGTGCCGAGCGTGGGCACCGCGCGCTCCGCGATACGCGCTCCGATCCAGGCGCGCGCGTGCGACTTGCCCTGCTCGCGGCTCATGTCGATGCCCACGGCCGTGTCCCACGTGTCCGTGCGGAACTGGTCGTCCATCGACTGGCAGAGGTCGTTCGTGGGCACCTCCGTCCAGCTCCGGTAACGACCGAGCCAGCCGTACACCGACGTGTGCTCGTCGTACTTGAAGTTCGCGGTCGCGCGGCCGCCGGTCATGCACACGTTCGGCGACTCGATCGGCTCGATGTAAATCGGCTCCGCGGTCGGCGGCGCGCTGTAGGCGACGACGCTGTACTCGGGGGCGCTATAGCCAGGCGTCGTCACGTCGATGTTCGAACCGAGTGGGAAGAATTTTCGGTTGTGTTTGCCCTCCAAGGAAAGCTGGAGCTTTCCGAGGCCGAAGTTCGCGTTCGCGTACACCGCGTACCCCGACACGTCCGCTTGCCGCTCCGTCGCCGTGCCTTGCGCGTCGATCGCGCCCACGTGCCCGTCGCGGAGTTGCTGCCCCGCGACCTCCACGTAGAGGTCGCCGATCCCCGCGATCGACGGCACGTTCACCGATCCGCTGAACGTCCGAATCTGATTGTGCGAGCGGCCTCCGGGCAGGACCGTGAACTCGGGGAACTGCGCGTAGCAGTGATCCACGCACGTCGAATCGCCCGTGGCGCAGGCGTTCCTGCACGCGAGGTTCTCCTCGGTGAAGGATTTGCGCACCAGCACCGACGCGTTCGCGGCGAACTGGATGGCGTCGATCCCGCCTTCGACGCGGCCGCCGAAGATCGTGTCCTCGAGGTAACTCGGCCTCGGCTCGGCGACGATCGGCTGCCCGTTGATGGCGTACGTCGTCGCGGGCTTCGCGTCCGGAAAGCCGAAAAACAAGGGGGATCCTGCGCCGTGCAGACGCCGACCGCTCACCTCGTCGAAGCGCAGCGGGTTCATCTGTCCCGCGAGCAGCGTGGCGCCGATCCGCGCCGGCCCGAGCTTCTTGTCGAAGACGACCTTCCCACCGCGGATCGTCGTGTCGATCGCGAGTTCGTCGATCTTGCGCACGCTGAGCACGAGGCCGCGGCCGAGCTGCGCGTAGAAATCGCCGATCGTGATGTCTAGGCCCGGCTGGTTGTATCCGACGTAGAGTTTGGCCGGGTACACGCTGTTCAAGAACCGCGTGTTCAGCTCGTTGTAGAAGCGGTTCGCATAGTCGATCGTCTGCGGGACCTGGGCGTTCGGATCCGCCTGCTTTACCGCGTCGATCTGGCGCTGCGCGATCACCTGCGCCTCGGTCCGCTTCGTCGTCAGGTAGTAGAGCGCCGAGTCGAGGCGCACGCCGACGCGGAAGCGCCACCACGTCGCCTGCACGTTCAGGCGGTTGATCCACTCGCCGTAGTCGTCGTCGACGATCGGCCGCGGGTTGAACGCCCTTGGATCGTGGTTGCGGTTGTCCCAGCGATAGTCGACGACCGTGGTGTTGGTGACGTCGAGCCCGATCGGCTCACCTGCCGGCCCGGGCAAGTCGAGCGCGCTCGCGGCGGGCGCGATCGCGAGGCTTCCGAGGGTGACGGCCAGCGCAGCAGCGGCGCGACGCGAGGAAGATCTCACGCGCGCCTTCTACCATGACGCGCGCGGCGTCCGATCACTCCGCGAGGGCCTTCTCGACCTCGACAGCGAGGGTTTTCTCGTCACCCGCGGTGTATCCACCACGCTTGTGCATGATCGAACCGTCCTTGCTGATCAGCACCGTGAAGGGCAGCTCGCGCTTCGGATTGTAGCGGGCCGTCACCACGGTCTCCTCGTCGAGCAGCACGGGGAAGACCATGTCCTTCGAGCGCACCACGCTGCTCACCTGCGCGCGCGACTCCGGCCCGTCGGCGGAGACGGCGAGCACGACGAAGCCGCGATCCTTGTGCTTTTTGTAAAGGTCGACGAGGTGCGGCATCTCGATCATGCAGGGGTCGCAGGTGGTCGACCAGAAGTCGATGAGCACCACGCTGTTCCCCTTGTAGTCGGAGAGCCGGACCTGCTTGCCGTCGAGCGACGGCAGCGTGAAGTCGGGTGCCGTCGCGCCGCCGCCGGCCTTCGCGGAGGGCATTTCGCCGCCACACGAGCTGAGGAGAAGGCCGGCGAGCGCGGCGCCGAGGACGTGAGCTTTTTGCGCGTTCATCCTCGCATCATGCCGCAAAGGAGGAGGGGCGGCACGCGCGCAAAAGCAGGCGAGAGGGCTACAACGTCCCTGCGATGACCTTCTCGAAGGTCTTCCAGTACGTCGCCGGAGGCGGACCGGCGTACGTGTGAACGATCGCCATCGTCCGCGTGTCGATGATGATGTTCGCCGGGAACGAATCGCTCTCCCAGAGAGCCGCGAGCTTGCCGCCCGGATCGGTCACCGACGGGTAGTCGATGGCGAACTTCTTCACCCACTTCGTCAGGTCTTCGGGCGTCGCCGGCGAACCGGAGATTCCCTCCGCGAGCGCGAGAAGGAACTCGCCGCCAATCGGGTTGTACTCCGCGCGCAGGCCCGGGAGGACCTCGGCCGCCTCGTACTGGCAAGGGCCGCACCACGAAGCGGAGATGATGATCGCGAGCGCCTTCGGCTTCGGCGTGCCCGCGGGGAACACGGAGTTTTCCGGAAAAACCCCGTCGCCCGTCGGATTGTAGAACTCCGCAAAGGAGATGAATCGCACGCCGTCGCCGATCTTTTCCTTCGCGTTCGGAAAACCGATGAGCTCGTAATTCTGCGCTATCGAGCCCTTGCTGATGCCGAAGGGACCCGCGGGATACGGGAGCGCCCACGATCCACGCGGAAGTTGCCCCGTTTGATCCGGGAACCCTGGTGTCACGTTGCCATCGCCCTCGTCACTGCCGCAGCCGATCAAACCGAAAGCTGCCGTCAGACCGAGAACCAAGCACCGAAAGAGCACGTCGTTTCGCATGATGCCACCGCGCCTGGAATGAGGTAGGTCGGAATGGTCCTCGCGGGGGTTCGGGGCGTCAAGCGCCCTCCTTGCAAAAGGCCTCGCACGGACCGGATCCGTACCCAGGCAAGATGCGTGGAACACGGCACCGTCCCATGCATACCCACACCCGCGGAGGGACGGCCCTCCAAGGTTCGAGGCCATCATGCAGCATTCTCCTGTTCTCCGTCCCCGGCAGCCGCGCCTTCGTTTTGCCGCCGCCCTCTCGCTCCTCTCACTCCTTTTTGGTGGCGCGCTCGGCGCCTGCTCCGAGGAGGAGGCGGTGCCGTTCTGCTTCGGCGGCTTCGTCACCGCGGACGGCAAATGCGAGGGGAAGTGCACCCCCGACAAGTGCCTACCCGGCAACACGTGCGTGGAGAACCGCTGCGTCCTCGAGTGCGCCGGTCACGCCGATTGCCTCGCGGACGGCACGCAGGACTGCACGCCCGCGGTCGAGGACGACACGAAGCGTGAAATGTTCGCCTGCCAGCCGAACGAGAAGCCCTTCGGCTTCGGCTTCAAGTGCCCCTTCGGCGACGAGTGCAGCAAGACCCTCTCCTGCCCGCAGACGGGGTCGCCCTGCTTCCTCGATCAGTGCGGCGGCGCGCCCGACACCTGCAAGCTCGACGAGACCTACTGCTACGGACGTGCAAACTGTCTCGTCGGCAAATGCCCCGACAACACGCCCTGCACGGTGCTCGCGTGCGCGCCGGGCGAGTGCACGGCGCCGCTCTCCTGCCTCTCGGCCGCCGAGGGTGATGCCGATGCTTTCTGCACCAAGCAAGATTGCCAGAGCGACGCCGAGTGCCCCGGCGGGTTCTACTGCGGCACGACCCGCGAGGCGCGCGCGCTCTGCGGCAGCATGAACCCCGCCAAGGGCAACAACGGCCTCTGCGGTCAGTCGAACGACCCGTGCATCGAGCCGAGCTCGCTCGGGCAGGGCAACACGATGTTCGAAGGCCAGCTCTGTGTACTCCGGAAGACGTGCGTCCAGCGCGACACGTGCGCCCCGTGCAACACTGATCTGGACTGTTCACAGATCCCGAACAGCCACTGCATCTCGCTCCCGAACGACACCACGAAGCGCTGCGCCTCCGAGTGCGTGAAGGACTCCGACTGCGGACGCTCGTTCGAGTGCAAGCCCGTGAGCGACGCCGCTCCGGACGGACCGAAGGCGTGCTTCCACCGCTTCGGCGCCTGCGTCGGCGAGGGCAAATACTGCGAGCCCTGCGTGACTGACGAGGACTGCGGCCCGCTCACCGGCCGCTCCGTTTGCATCCAGGCCACCGACGGCAGCCGCGGCTGCGTCGATCTCAGCACGTCCGGCGGGGCCTGCATGTCGAACAACGACTGCCCGCTCTCGCCGAGCGGCAAGCACGCCGAGTGCGACCTCAACCCGGGCTCGCAGAACTACCAGAAGTGCCAGCTCTTCCCCTACACGCTCGCCAACCCCGCGAACCCGAACCAGGGCGGCGAGGCGAGCTGCTGGTAACAGAAGCTGGTCTCTTCCGGTCTCAATCGATCCTCGCCGCGCAAAAACTTTCGCCGCGCGCGGCACGTTTCTTTCGCACCCTCCCCCCCGTGATCCGGGGATTCCGCGAGGGCCCCGGGGATGGACGGGAGGGTGCTCACGTCGCACTTCGCATGGCGCAGAAGGTGCACGTGCGCTTCAACGTACCCATCACTTCTTCAACAAGGAGAGCTTCGCATGTCGCAGAAAAACAAGTGGATCCGCCTCGTCGCCGCACCCGCCTTCGTGCTCGGAGTTGGCCTCACCGCCGGCCTCGGTTGCAGCGACATCGCCGACATCGCCGAGGGTTGTGACGAGTTCCGCGCCGACGCGCAGTGGGGCGCGAACCTCGACATCGACTTCCGCGTCAAGTCGTTCATGGGCGCCTCGGGCGCGTTCATCACGCTCGCCGATCAGATGATCGCCGACGTCACCGCGGCCTGCCAGGGCATCGCCAAGGCGACGAATCGCGACGAATCGAAGTGGTCGAAGCTCGAGGGCGCCGCGCGCCTCGAGGCCGTGTGCAAGGAGGCGGAGCTCGGCTTCGACGAGGTGATCAAGGCCAACGCGAACGTGGAGCTCGTCGCGCTCGTCGAGGGCGGCAAGTGCGAGGCGAGCCTCGACGCGTCCGCCGAGTGCAACGCGCGCTGCGACGTGAGCGGCCAGTGCACGCCGGCGCAGCTCGAAGCCAAGTGCGAGCCGGGCAAGCTCGCGGGCACGTGCAAGGCCGAGTGCAAGGGCGCCTGTACGGCCGACGTCGGCGCCACGGTCGAGTGCCGCGGCTCGTGCAGCGCCGTCTGCAACGGCAAGTGCGACGGCCAGTGCTCCTCGGGCGACTCGAACAACTGCAACGGCCGCTGCGACGGCACGTGCGAGGGTACCTGCTCGGGCGCGTGCGAGCTCGAAGCCAACGCCGCTGTGCAGTGCGACGGCACCTGCCGCGGCGAGTGCTCCGTCGAGTTCGAGGCCCCGCACTGCGAGGGCAAAATCACGCCGCCCGAGTGCGAGCTCGACGCCGACTGCCAGGCGAGCTGCAACGCGCAGGTCCAGGCGAATGCGTCGTGCACGCCGCCCAAGGTCACGATCGAGCTCGCGGGCGGCGCCACCGCCGACCTCGAGGCGCTCGCGGCTGCGCTCGAGGAGCACCTGCCGAAGCTCATCGTCACCGGCATCGAGCGTGGTCAGGCCGCGCTCGACGCCGGCGAGGTCCTCGTCGAGGTCGGCGGGAACCTGGAGGGTGCGCTCACGTCGAGCGGCAAGGCCTTCGTCTGCGCCACGGAGGCGGCGAGGGCCTCGCTCAACGCGAGCGTCGAGGTGAAGGTCTCCGTCGAGGCCAGCGCCAGCATCGGCGGCAAGGCTGCCGGCTCCGTCCAGTGAGCGCCTGATCGACGCGCCGCCCGGCCGCTCTTCGCGCCGGGCGGCGCGTTTTCTTTTTGTTTCGCCCCGGCCGTTTTTCCCGACAGCAGCGCGCACATGCGACGGCGGAACGGGTTGACGACACCCGTGGCTGGTCCTAACAGACCGGCTGCCCCGCGCCTGCCCCGAAGGAAATCATGGCAATCACGGTCGAATCCGCGAAAATCGCGCTCGGAAGGGTCGAGGACCCCGAGCTGTCTCGCCCCCTCGCCGACGTCGGCATGCTGGGAGACGTCATCGTCGAGGGCGACAACGTCACCGTCGTCCTCACGCTCACGACGCCGGCGTGCCCGTACAGGGAACGGATCCAGGACGACGTGACGGCGGCACTCAAAGCCGCGGGCGCGGCGAACGTGTCGATCCGTTGGACCTCAAACGTTCCCGAGCGCAACATCATGGCCGACGATCCTTGCCCCGGCGTGAAGAACATTGTGCTCGTCATGAGCGGCAAGGGCGGCGTCGGAAAGAGCACGGTCGCCGCGAACCTGACGCTCGCGTTGAACCGCCTCGGCTGCCGCGTGGGCCTGCTCGACGCGGACATGTACGGGCCCAGCGTGCCCACGATGCTCGGCGTGATGGGCCGTCCGACCTCGTCCGATGGACAGCGCTTCCTCCCGCTCGAGCGCTTCGGCGTGAAGCTCATGTCGATCGGCTTCTTGCTCGAAGACGCGCGTCAAGCCGTCGTGTGGCGCGGGCCGATGATCCAGAACGCGCTGCTCCAGTTCATGAAGGACGTCGACTGGGGCACGCTCGACTACCTCATCCTCGACCTGCCCCCCGGCACGGGCGACATCGTGCTCACGATCTCGCAAAAGCTGCGCACCACGGGCGCCGTGGTCGTTACGACGCCGCAGGAGGTCGCGCTTCAGGACGTTTACAAATCGGTCTCGATGGCCCAGAAGGTGGGCATCCCCATCCTCGGCGTCGTCGAGAACGAGAGTTATTTCATCTGTGACGGTTGCTCCGCGCGTCACGAGCTTTTCGGCTCGGGCGGCGGTCAGAAGATCGCCGAGTTCGCGGGCGCCCCGCTGCTCGGCCAGATCCCGCTCGATCCTTCGGTGCGGGAGTGGGGTGACGCAGGCACGCCCGTCGTGCAGGCGGCGCCCGACAGCTCGGTCGGCCGAGCGTTCCTCGAGGTGGCGCAGCGGCTGGCGGCCAAGGTAAGCGTGCACGACCTTGGTCGTGGGGGCTCCCTCCGCATCGACCGTAGCGGCGGCCAGCAGCGGTTTTTACCCATCGTACGTTGAAAAAGCGTCTCGAAGTTCGAGCGCTGTGCGCGGAGACCTCGCGCCTGTGCACGAGGTACGTTATGTTTTCCGTCCCCTTCCGAGCTAAGCGTATGCGCGAAGGTCGTCCCCCGACGGCGCGCGCCGCGAGCGGGGCCCGAGATCCCGGATGAACACGGACAACAACACCACCGAGGCGGCAGAGGTCCAGAAGGACGCCGCGGCGCCCGAGGCGCAGCCGCAGAACCAAACGCCCGAGGCGAGCACCGAGGCCCAGGCCCCCTCGCCCACCGCCGCTCCATCCCGCGAAGAGTGGGAGGATGAGCAGCCGGGAGACGACATTGGCAACCGCTTGCCAGGCGCCGGCGGTAGGCCGCAGGCGAGCCCTGCGGCGACGGCCGAGGGTCCGGGCGGCGACGCGAAGAAGCGCAAGCGCCGCAGGAAGCGCAAGGGTCCCCCGGGCGCGCAAGGTCCGACGGCGGAAGGCGCAGCCGAAGGGGCCGAAGGCGCCGAGGCGAGCGACGGCGAGGACGCGGAAGGCGAAGACGCGGAGGCCGGCGAGGCTTCCGAGGCCCAAGCCGGAGGCGAAGCGCCGCAAGGCAAGCGCAAGGATCGCCGCAAGGACAAACAGGCCGCTGCAGCGGCCGCGGCCCAGCGAGAGCGCCCTGCGTTCAGCGTGGGCGAAGAGGTCTTCGGCAAGGTCTGCAAGGTGACGGACCAGGCGATCTGGATCGACATCGCAGGCAAGGCGACGGGCCTCTTCGATCGGCAAGAACTCGGCGACGAGGAAGTGCCGGCCGAGGGCGATCAATTCATCGCGAGCGTGCAAAGCACGGGCGTTCGCGGCGGCATGCTGGTCCTCTGCAAGGGGCAGCCGAAGCCGCTCGACGAGCTGAAGACGCAGCTCGAAGCCGCATCGCAGAGCGGCGAGCCGGTCTTCGGCTTCGTGACGGGCGCGGTGAAGGGTGGCCTCGAAGTTGATCTCGGCGGCCTCCGCGCGTTCGCGCCGGCCTCGCACGTGGACCTGCGCCACGGCGCGGATCTCTCGAACCTCGTCGGTCAGCGCCTCGACTTCGTGGTCGCGCAGTACGCGAAGAAGGGCCGCGACATCGTGGTCTCGCGCAAGCGCATGCTCGAAGAGGATGCGCGCCGCCTGCGCACCGAGGCGCTCAGCAAGGTCACGCCCGGCAGCGTGCACAAGGGCATCGTGCGCAAGGTCGTGGCGTGGGGCGTCTTCGTCGCGCTGCCCGAGGCGGGCAACGTCGAGGGCCTCATCCACATGACCGAGGCGAGCCACGATCGCAGCGCGCGGCTCGGCGACCTCTTCCGTCCGGGCGCGGAGATCGACGTCAAGATCATCCGCATCGACGACAAGGGCAAGCTGTGGCTCAGCCACAAGGCCACGACCGCCGATCCGTGGGACACGGTGAAGGAGAAGTACGCGGTCGGCACGAAGCACAAGGGCAAGATCGCGCGCCTGCAGCCGTTCGGCGCGTTCATCGAGCTCGAGGCCGGGATCGACGGCCTCTGCCACACGGCGGACATCTCGTTCAAGCAGGTCGAGCACCCGAGCGAGGTGGTGAAGGTCGGCGACGAGATCGACGTCGTGGTCGCGAGCTGCGATCCCGGCGCGCACAAGATCGGCCTGCACCCCGCGCTGCCGAGCGGCGAGGAGGAAGAGCCGCGTCAGCGCGTGCAGCAGTACAAGGCCGTGAAGGTCGCCGTCGTGCAGGCCGTCGAGGGAGGCCTCTCGGTCCGCGTCCTCGGCGTCACCGGTCGCGCGGCGCGCGGCTTCATTCCGGCGGGCCACACGGGCACGGCGCGCGGCACCGATCTCCGCAAGGAGTTCCCCGTGGGCACGAAGCTCGATGCGAAGGTGCTCGAAGTCGACCCGCGCCGTGGCGAGGCGAAGCTTTCGATCCGCGCGCTCAAGGAGGACGCCGAGAAGCAGGCGTACCAGTCCTACCGCGCGGGTGTCGCCCGCGAGGCGAAGTTCGGCACCTTCGCCGACCTCATGAAGAAGAGCCAATCCAGCCACTGATCTGATTGGCCGAACGATCACGCGCCCCGCGGCCGAGAGGCCCGGGGCGCGTGACCTTTTGTGGTCCAATCATTTCACTCGCGGCCGAGCGCTTGCACCGGGTCCATCCGCGCGGCCCTTCGCGCCGGGAAAAACCCGAAGACGAGCCCGATCGCCGTGCTCGTCCCGAGCGCCACCGCGAGCGCCTGAGGCGCGAGCTTCATCGGCAGATCGAGCGCTGCGCCGAGGCCGACGATCGCGGCGTAACCGATCGTCGTCCCCACGAGCCCACCGAGCGTCGCGAGCACGAGCGACTCGACGAGGAACTGCACGAGGATGTCCATCTCGCGCGCGCCGATCGCCATGCGGATGCCGATCTCGCGCGTCCGCTCCGTCACGCTGACGAGCATGATGTTCATCACGCCGATGCCACCCACGACGAGCGACACGGCCGCGATCCCGACGAGCAGGAGGGACAGCACTCCGTAGATGTTGTCTTGCATCTGCTGGAACTCGGCCTGCGAGCGGATGAGGAAGTCGTCCTCGTCTCCCTCGCGGATGCGGTGCCTTTGGCGGAGGATCTCCTCGGCTTGCTTCTTCGCGCGGTCGGTCGTCTCCGGACTCGTGGCGCTCATCATGATGGCGTCCGTCTCGCCCGGCCGCGTGACGCGCACGTGGGATCGCATCGTGGTGATCGGCATGAGCACGACGTCGTCCTGGCTCCTGCCGAACGGCGACGGCCCCTTCTCTTCGAGCACGCCGAGCACGCGGTACGGATGCCGGCCGATCCGGATCCATCGGCCCACGGGATCGGCCGTACCGAAGAGCTCCTTCGCCGTCCCTGCGCCGATGACCGCGACCTTCTCGGAGACGTTCTCGGCCGACGTCGTCCACGGCTCGCCGCGCTGGAGCTCCCAGTTGCGCACCTTGAGGTAGCCAATGCGCGAGCCGATCACCTCGGCCTTCGCGTTCTGCCCTTCGTAGACGACCTGCGCCGATGCACGCAGGAACGGCACGGCAGCCTTGATGCTCGTCGACTCGCGTTCGAGCGCCTGACAGTCGGACTCCGAGAGCTTCGAGCCGCCCGTCGTACGCGCGCCCGAGGCACGCGCGGACTGTGGGAAGACGATGAGCGCGTTCGAGCCGAGGTTCGTGATCTGCCCGTTGATCTTGGCGCGCGCGCCGTCGCCGAGCGCGGTCATCGTCACGACCGCCGCGATGCCGATGGTGATGCCGAGGATCGTCAGCGCCGCGCGCAGCTTGTTGCGCAGGACCGCCCGCATGGCGATCGCGATCGCGGAGAAGACACGCGCGAGGCCGATCACTCTTGCCGCAGCGCGACGATGGGATCCATCAGCGCCGCCCTCCTTGCGGGGAAAAACCCGAACACGATCCCGATCACCGCGCTCGTCCCCATCGCCGCGACGACCGCGGGGATCGGGAGCTGGAGCGACCATCCGAGCGCGCCGCCGAGCGCCTTGATCACGCCAGCGCCGATCCCGAGCCCGAACACGCCGCCGATCACGCTGAGCACGATCGCCTCGACGAGGAACTGCGTCATGATGTCCGCCGCCGAGGCGCCGATCGCCATGCGGATGCCGATCTCGCGCGTCCGCTCCGTCACGCTGACGAGCATGATGTTCATCACGCCGATCCCGCCGACGAGCAACGAGACGGCAGCGATCGACGAGAGCAGCACGGTCAACGTGCCCACGATCTCCTCGGAGGATTTGCGGAACTCGGCCTGCGTGCGGATCCCGAAATCCGGATCCTGATCGGGCGTGATCCCGTGCCGTTGACGCAGGATCGCTTCGATCTGCGCGACGGCGCGATCGACGGTCCGCTCGTCCGTCGCGGAGGCGATGAGCTGCTGCACGCGCCCCGGAGGGCTCGGCACCACACGCGCGCGGAAGCTCCCGATCGGCATGAGCACGCGATCGTCTTGATCCTCGCCGAAGGGCGACTGCCCCTTCGGCGTGAGCAGACCGACGACGCGGTACGGATACCGGCCGATGCGCACGTACTGCCCGATCGGATCACCGGGCCCGAAGAGTTTTTCGCGCACCGTCTCGCCGATGATCACGACCTTGGCTTTGAGCAGTTCCTCCGACTCCGTGAACATCTCGCCCTTGCCCACGGAGAAGCCGCGCACCGGGAAGTAGCTGCGCGAGACGCCCATCACCTGCGTCACCGCGTTGCGATCGCCCGCGATCACCTGCGCACCCGTGGAGCTGAAGGGCGCGACGTTCGCGATGCTCGTCGCCTCCGCCACAAGCGCGCGGCCGTCGGCCTCCGTGAGGCGATTGACGTCACTGCTGCGTACGCCCGAGGTCTGCGTCGACTGCGGAAAGATGAAGATGACGTTCGCGCCGAGGTTCGAGATCTGCCCGACGACCTGCTGCTGCACGCCCGTGCCGAGCGCGACCACGATCACCACCGCCGCGACGCCGATCAGGATGCCGAGCACCGTCAAGCTCGAGCGCAGCTTCGAACGCACGATGGCGCGCAGCGCGAGCCGGATCGCGGCGAGGATCGCCGTCACGAAGCGGCCCCGTGCTCGTCCTGGACCGGCAGCTCCGCGAGCGCACGCCCCGCGTCCGTCGGCCTCTCGTTCACGATGTCGCGCCGTACCGAGCCGTCGCGCATCTCGACCACGCGCCCTGCGCAGTCGGCGATGTCGCGCTCGTGCGTGACCAGCACGATCGTGATGCCTTGCTCCCGGTTGAGCCTTTGCAGCAGATCGAGCACCTCGTAGCTCGTGCGGGTATCGAGGTTGCCCGTGGGCTCGTCGGCGAGCAGGAGCGGCGGCTGCGTCACGAGCGCGCGCGCGATCGCGACGCGCTGCTGCTGACCGCCGGAGAGCTGGTTCGGCGTGTGGTGCAGGCGCGCGCCGAGGCCGACGGCGGAGAGCGAGTCGAGCGCGCGTTTCCTTCGCTCCGCGGCGCCGACGCCTCGGTACACGAGGGGCAGCTCGACGTTCTCCAGAGCCGTCGTGCGGGGCAGCAGGTTGAAGCCCTGGAACACGAAACCGATGAGGTGGTTTCGCACGATGGCGCGCGCGTCGTTGCTCCGCGCGCCCACGTCGATCCCATCGAGGATGTACTGGCCACGCGTCGGACGATCGAGGCAGCCGATGATGTTCATCATCGTGCTCTTGCCCGAGCCGCTCTGCCCGATGATCGCGACGAACTCGCCCTTCCGGATCGTCAGGTTCACGCCTCGGAGCGCGCGCACCACGACCGCCTCCGTGACGTAGTCCTTGTGAATCTCGACGAACTCGATGATCGGCGGGGCGTCCTTCATCACGTCCCTCGCCTAGAACGGCCTGCGACCGCCGCGACCGCCCTTGGCCCCTTCGTCGGTCTCTTCGGTGACGACCTTTAAGGTGCCGATGTCCGTGCGCAGCGCCGTGTGGACGCCATCCGTGATGCCGATGTCCACCTCGCGCATCTCGATCTGCTCGGCACCCTGGGTCTCGTTGGTGAGCAAATAGATGCGCCCTTTGCCTGCGGGCAGCGGCGGCAACGGCTCTTGCGGGATCGGCTTGCCCTCCTTCGTCATCGGCGGGGAGGGCTTGAAGCGCAGCGCCGCGTTCGGCAGGCGCTTGATGCCCTTCGCCTCGGCCGAGTGGATCGTCGCCGTCGCCGTCATCCCGGGGCGCAGCTTGATGTCGGGGTTCTCGACCTCGATCACCGCGGCGTACGTCACGACGCCCGCCTGGTTCACGGGGCTGTACCGCACCTGGCTCACGAGCCCCTTGAACGACTCGCCCGGGAACGCATCGACGCGGATGTCGGCCGTCATGCCTTCCTTCAAGCGTCCCACGTCCGCCTCGTCGATGTCCGCGAGCACGCGCATCTTGCGGAGGTCCTGGGCGATCACGAAGAGCGTGGGCGTCTGGAAACCTGCGGCGATCGTCTGTCCGGGATCGACCGCGCGGTTGATCACGACGCCCTCGATGGGCGAATAGATCTTCGTGAAGGCGAGGTTCGTATTCGAGCGCCGCAGCGTGGCGTTGAGCTGCGCGACCTGCGCCTTGGAGGCCGCGACGTCGGCGAGCGCGATGTCGTAACTGCCTTGCGCGGCGTCGAGATCCGCCTGTGATCCCACGCCTTCCTTGAACACCTTGCGCGCTCGTTCGAGCCGCACCTTCGCCGTCTCGAGGTTCGCGTCGGCCCGCTTGACGCTCGCGTTCGCCGCCGCCACCTGCGCGGCGTTTGCGTCGATCTCGGCGCCGAGGAGCTGCGTATCGATCTCCGCGAGCAGATCCCCGGCCTTCACGTGGGTGTTGAAATCGACGTGGACCTTCGTGATGCGCCCGGAGACCTGCGCGCCGATCTGCACCTCGGTGACCGGCTTGACTTGCCCGGTCGACTGAATCGTCTCGAAAACATCGCCCTGCGTGAGGGCCGCGCTCACGTACCGCGCGGGCGGCGGCGGCTTCGTCTTCTGCAGATAAAGCATCCCGCCCGCCACGACCCCTGCGAGGACGACCAGGATGATGAGCCAGCGGAGCCATTTCCCCCGGCCTTCGACGCGGGACAGCGCCTTGTTCAGGTCGGGCCGCTCGGCCACGTTGTTCCGAGCCTGTCCGCCCGCATCGAGGTGCACTCCCGGATTGGCCATGACGGACCCCGTGATAGCACGGAGGAGCCTTCGGGCGCGGCCGTGGCGGAGGATCTGCGGCAAGGCTTGAAGGGGCGACGCCTACGTGGCACATCCACGGGCCCATGTCCCAGCCTGCCATTGGCCCCGATACGCGCGTCTCGCTCTCGTACGTCCTCTTCGATGAGGACGGAGACACGGTCGATCGCGCCACCGAGAAAGAGCCACTCGAATACGTCCACGGTTACGCGCAGATCCTCCCGGGCCTCGAGCGGGCGGTCGAGGGCATGCGGGCGGGCGAGCGCCGCGAGATCATCGTCGAGGCAGCAGACGCTTTCGGCGAGCACGACGACGAGGGCGTCTTCGAGGTCGACAAGGCCGACTTCCCGGACAGCGAGCACGTGACGCCCGGCGACGAGTTCATCGCGCAGGCCCCCGACGGCGAATCCATCGCGATGCGCGTGGTCGAGGTGCTCCCGGACGCGTTCGTCGTGGACACGAACCACCCGCTCGCAGGGCAGAAGATTCGCTTCGAGGTCGTCGTGCACCACGTGCGCGCGGCGAGTGACGAGGAGATCGCGGAAGCGCAGGCCGAGCTCGAAGAGCGCGCCCACGGCGACGACGAAGGCGGCGGCTGCTGCGATCATGATCACGACCATGATCACGACCACGGCCATGATCATGGACACGCGGCCGAGGGCGGCGGACATCTCGTCCAGCTCTCGCGCAAGCGCTGAGAGGTTTGCACCCGGGGGGGAGCAAGTCCGACCAAGGGAGACACGACGAACCGATGAAAGCTGCTTCCGATCAGGGTTACTTCTCCGCGCTTGCCCATGATCTCCGGGTGCGCGAGCGCCTCCTCGCCGCGGGCGTGATCTCGCAGGCGGACATCGACAGTTACCTCGCCGGGCTCCCCGAGCTCGAGACGGAGGCCGAGGGGCTCGGCATTCCGCAGCCTGCGCTCGTCTCCGCGTCCTCGGCGCCGGCCCCAGCGCCGCAGCCCGTTGCGACGGCGGCGGCTCCGGCTCCGGCCGTGAGCAGCGCGGCGGTCGAGGTCGAGGATGACGTCGACGACGACGACGCAGCCGACGAGGCAGGCGAGGCGTGAGCAGCCCGGACGATCGCGACGCGCCGCCTCCGGGGCAGCTCCCGAAGCTCGACTTCTCGATCTTCGTGATGTCCATCATCGGCTCGGCGCACGTCCATCTCGGCGACATGCCCGGCCCGGATGGGCACTCGGAGCGCAGCCTCGACCTCGCCCAGCAGAACATCGAGCTCCTCACGCTGCTCGAGGAGAAGACGAAGGGAAACCTCACGGGCGAGGAAGAGCGGCTCCTCACGCAGGCGCTCGACGAGTTGCGCGAGCGCCTCGCGGAGGTATCCAAAGAAACGTGAGCTCACGTCGTCCGCCGCTCTCGCTCCTCGTCCTGATCTCGTGGCTCCTCGTGGCCGCGTCGGCGTGCGGCAAGGGCGGCGGAGCGTCGAGTGGTTCGTCCCCGTCGGGCGAGGGCACGTCGTCGCTCCCGCCCGGCGCCATCGCGCTTCCGAGCGGCACGGCGTCCACGGCGCTGCCTCCGGCGCTCGCGCAAACCGCTCCCTCCGCGCCGGCGATCGTGACGGCAGAAGGCACGCCGATCTCCTTCGCGCCTCTCGCGAAGAAGGCGGATCCGGCCGTGGCGACGGTGAAAGCGCGCGTCGAGAAAGAGACCTCGTCGGGCCGCCGGCGTGCTGTCTCCGAGGGCCTCGGCACCGCGTTCGTCTATGACCCCGAGGGGTTCATGCTGACGAACAACCACGTCATCGAGGACGCGACGGACATCGTCGTCGGCTTCGTTGATGGCCGTGAAATGCGGGCGACGGTCGTCGGCCGGGACAAGCACACGGACATCGCGGTCTTGCGCGTCGACGAGCGAGGGCTTCCTTCGCTTTCGCTCGGCGACTCGGATGGGATCGACGTGGGCGACTGGGTCGTCGCCATCGGCAACCCGTTCGGCCTCTCGCATACGGTCTCTGCGGGCATCCTCTCGGCGAAGGGCCGCACGCGCGACGATGTCAAAGGCCTCGATCCCAGCGGTTACTTCAACTTCCTCCAGACGGACGCAAGCATCAACCCGGGCAACTCGGGCGGCCCGCTGCTCAACATGCGCGGCGAGGTCGTGGGCATCAACGCGGCCGTCCGCGCGAATGCGAACAACATCGGCTTCGCGATCCCGATCAACATGGTCAAGCAGCTCCTGCCCATGTTGCTGCGCGACGGGAAGATCCGGCGCAGCGCGCTCGGGGTCTTCGTCGACGCGCTGAACCCGATCGAGGCGGGACGCCTGCGCCGGCCGGATCGCAAGGGCGCGTGGGTGCAGAAGGTGATCGCGGGTGGGCCGGCCGATCGTGCTGGGCTCTCGCCCGACGACGTCATCGTCGCCTTCGACGGCAAGTCCGTCGCCGATCCGAACGAGCTGCGGTGGCTCGCGAGCATCGCGGGCGTCAACAAGACGGTGTCCTTACGGATCGCGCGTCTCGAGCGGGTCTTCGACGTCCGCGTAACGCTCAGCGAGCTCGAGCCGATCGACGACCGTGAGGAGCCTTGACCTTTCGGCCGGAAGGCCGATCGCCTAGAGTATCACCTCGCCGTGCCCCCCATTCCCACGCCCCCGGACGAGTCCCTCCGGCCCGAGCCGGCCGACCCGACGGACGACCAGACTGAAGGCGCCCTGGGGCTGCCGGACGATCTCCCTGACGCCCCGCCGCTCCCCGAAGCCGCGATCGGCCGTCTCGGCCGCGTGAATAGGTCTTCGCAGGAGGCGTCCAACAAAGAGGCCCGAAGGCGGGAGGCAGAGGAAGATCGTGAGCTCATCCTTCGGGCACAGAAGGGGGACCAGGCGGCGTTCAGGCGGCTCGTGGAGCGCCACCAGCGCCGCGCCTTCGCGATTGCGATGGGTCTCGTCCGGGACGAGAACGACGCACGCGAGCTGGTTCAGGATGCTTTCTTGCGGGTCTACCGCAACCTCAACTCCTTCCAGGGTGGCTCGTCGTTTTTCACCTGGCTCTACCGGATCGTCACGAACCTCGCGATCGACCTCATGCGCAAGCCTGGGCGTCGGGACGCCGAGCTCGTCGACGGACAAGCCGCTTCGGAGGAGCCGACGGAGTTTCCGCTGGTCTCTCGCATCGATGGCGCCGACCCGATCGACGTCATGCGCCGCCGGGAGATCGCGAGCCGCATCCAGGATGCCCTCGATGCCCTGCCCCCCTACCACCGAGGCGTGATTCTGATGCGTGAGGTCGAAGGCATGTCGTACGAAGAAATGGCCGTTGCCATGGGCGTCTCGAAAGGGACGATCATGAGCCGGCTGTTCCACGCCCGGCAGAAGCTCCAGCGCGCGCTCGCGGATTGCTACGCGGAGGAAGGGCGTTCGCGAAGCGGCCATACGGACGAGATCCCAGCCGAGCCGGAGGAGGCGCCGTGACCACGAAGACGATGAACGGAGAAGCGCACGCGACGCGCACGAAGCGGCCGCCGACGGACCTCGAGCTGATGATGTACGTGGACGGCGAGCTCGAAGGCGAGCGGCTGCGCGAGGTTCGTCAGGCCCTTTCGCGTGACAGCGCACTGCGAAACAAGGTCGCCGCGCTCTCGCTCTCGGCCTCGATCGTCCGGGAGAACGCCGAGAGCGCTGCGACGATCGACCTGACCGACGGGATCATGGCCCGCATCGCGGCCGACAAGAGCCCGACGCGTGACGCGAGGGACGACGCGCCCGCGCCGCTCGACGCGCCGCTCGAGCGCAAGGACGCCGAGGTGAAACCGCTGCTTCGGCCGGGCCTCGACAAGGCGGCGGCGAAATCGCCCCCGTTGAACGACAACTCGCGCGGGATCTTCGCGCTCGCGGCGATCGCGGTCGCGGCGGCGGCGGGCCTCATGATCTGGGGGCGCATGGATGTCGGTACGCCGCATCCGCAAGGTGCGCCGGTGGCCGCAGCCACCACGCCCGCGGAGCTGCCCGCGACGCCGGCCCCGACGACTGCGGAGGCGGCGCGTGTGGCCGACACGGATGCGCAGGACGGTGATGCCGAGCCGGGCGTGGCCGTCGCAGCCGTCGACTTTGGCACCAAAATCGGCACGATCTTTTACGTGCCGGCGGAGGCTGCCACGTCGAACCACACCACCACCGTCGTGTGGCTGGCCGACGATTCCGCTGGAGGAGAACAATGAGGCTCCCGCTGTTTGCTTTGCTCGTGGCCGCGTTCGGGCTGTCGCTCGGGCACGTCCCCTCCGTGGCGCATGCCCAGGACGCCGCCGCCGCTCAGGCGGACGCATCCGTTTCGATGGAGATCGTGGTCCTCCACGGCACGAACGACGGCACGGGCATCGACCCCAAGATCGGCAAGATGCCCGAACTCGCGAAGCCGCCGTTCTCCTCGTACAACAGCTACAAGCTGCTCGATCGCTCGAAGCAGACCTCGTCCAAGGCGAGCCCCTCCACGCTGAAGCTCCCGAACGACAGGGTGCTCAAGGTCTCGCTGAAGGACGTCGTCCAGCCGGCGAAAAAGGGCGAATCGAAGCGCTACGTCATCAGCGCGAGCATCCAGAAGCCCGGCGGCAGCGATTTCCTCCCGCTGCTCGAGGTCAACGCAAAGGCCGGCGAGACCTTCTTCGTGGCCGGCCAGAACCACAAGGGCGGCGTCCTCGTCATCGGAATCAAGGTCAATCCCTGAACTCGGTATAGTGAAGGGCGGATGCTCCCCCGCTCGTCTTTCTTCGCCCCCCTCCTCGTCGCCGGAAGCCTCCTGCTCTCCGCCTGCGGCGGAAGCGCTCCTCCTCCGAACATGCCGCGTTATGCACCCGGGACGGTGCTCTACCGGCTCCCCGTCGTCGGCCAGTGGCGCGTTTACCGCACGCACTACGGCGCGAACAACGACCAGGCCTACGCGCTCGATCTCGTGATCGACGACAACATGCCGAAGTCGCAGCGCAACGAGGACCATCCCTCGTACAACCAGCCCATCGTGGCCGACGCGCCCGGCGTCGTGGTGGTCGCGGTCGACGGCGTCCCCGACAACGTCCCGGGGCGCGCGAACAAGTACGATATGCACGGCAACTTCGTCGTGCTCGATCATCAGAACGGCGAGTACTCGCTCTTCGCGCACTTCATCCCGGGCACTGTGCGCGTGCGCAAAGGCATGTTCGTCCCGGCCGGCACCGAGCTCGGTCGATGTGGCAACTCAGGGCACTCGTTCGCGCCGCACCTGCACTGGCAGATCATGACGGACGCGGACGCGAGTTCCGCGCGCGGCGTCCCGCCTCGGTACACGCCCTACGAGCGCAACGGCGCAATGTCGGTCGAGCTCCCGCAGAAGGGCGATCGCCTCCTCGCGAAGTAGAGCGCGCCGTCAGCGCTGCGGCGGCTCGCTCGGAGATGCGGCGAGCGGAAGATCGAGCTCGAAGACCGTGCCCTTCTCCACGTGGGCGTGTGCGCGGATCTTGCCACCGTGCGACGCGACGATGTTCCGCACGATGCTGAGCCCGAGGCCCGAGCCCGTGCCGTCGGTCTTCGTCGTGAAGAACGGCTCGAAGATCTTCTCGAGGTGCGCGGCGTCGATGCCGTGGCCTTCGTCCTGGATCGTGATGCGTACCGCGTCGCCGACATCGGACATCGCGGTCTTGATGATCAGGCGTCCGCCCTGCTCTCGCATCGCGTGCGCGGCGTTCGTGAAGAGGTTGACGAAGACCTGCGCGAGCTGACCGGCGACGCCACGAACGAGGCGCACGTCGCCGAACTGGCGCTCGACCTCGACGTGCATCTCGCCGAGCACGTGATCACAGAACACGAGCGCGCGCTCGATCGTGTCGTGGATGGCGACGGGCGCGGGCACGGACGCGGTGGGGCGCGAGTACGCCATGAGGTCGCGCGAGAAACGCAGGATGCGCTCGGCGGCTTCGTTGATGCGCGCGAGGCGCTCGACGTCGGCGGGATCCGCCTCCGTGCGCAGAGCTTTTTTGTGGAGGTAGTCCGAGTACGCGACGATCGACGTGAGCGGGTTGTTGAGCTCGTGCACGATGCCGGCGGCGATCTGGCCGAGCGAGGCGAGCTTGCCAGCCTGGATGACCTGGGCTTCGAGCTCCTTCACCTCGGTGCCATGCGCGCGCGCCGCGCGATGCATGCGCGCGTTGCGGAGAGCTGCGGCGAGCGCGAGCGCGAGGCGATCGACGAACGCATCCATCGAGCCCGTACCGGCGAAGCGCGCTTCGTCGTCGGAGGCGAGGTGCAACGTCGAGCCCTCGTCGGCGTTGATGACGACGACACGCTCGAACGCGTACTCGGGGAAGAGCCGCGTCGGATCGGGGGATTCCGCGCCTTCGCTGCGCGCGCCTCGGCGCACGACGACCTGCCCTTCGCTACCGCCCGGCACGCAGACGCCGATCGCCGCGTCGGGCAGCGCTTCGAATGCTGCGGCGACGAGCGACGTGGCTGCTTCCTCCGCGCTCGCGGCGGGTGGGATTTCGCAGGAGGCGACGAGCAGAGCGTCGAGCCACTCCACAGGGAGATCGCGGCGCATCGCTTTCCTTTGCGTGATCGGGATCTGAGATTCCCGCATCGGAGCTTCGAGACCTTCGGCACCCATCTCTCACCCGAGCGCTCGGTTGGGGTCCTCTTCGCTGGACCGGTCCAGGTCGATGATCTTCGCTGCCCCCACGTACGCCTTGGTTTCGTAGCGCGTGATCTTGCCGATCTTCCGGACGATCTCGGCCATTCGTTCCGCCTCCCCGAGGATCGTCGACGCTGCGGAGCGGACGGACGCCGGGTCCTCCGCCCTCCGGTTGATGAGCTCTGCGTAGCCGAGCACGCTCGTGAGCGGCTGGTTCAGCTCGTGCGCGGCCGCGCCCGCGAGCTCCGCGATGAGCGCCTGTTTTTCGCGGGCACGGAGCTCATCTTGCGCCTTCGTCAACTTCGCCTCCATGCGCAGTCGCTCGCGAAGGTCCGTGAAGAGACCAACGGAGCCGTCGGGCCGATCGTCCTCGACGATCAGCGCGGCCGAGAGGAGCACCGGGATCAGCGTGCCGTCCTTCGCGAGCGCTTCCGTCCGGTAGCCTTCGAGCCTCCCCGGGCCTCCGTGCTCCGGTGATTTGATGAGCCGCATGATCTGCGAGGCGCGGTTCGGCACGTAAAGGTCGCGCACGTTCATCTCGCCTATCACCTCATTCGCGCGGTAGCCGTAGATGCGCTCCGCGGCGCGATTGAAGAGGCGAATCACGCCCTCGTTGTCGGCCGAGATGATCGCGTCGACCGAGCTCTCGATGACGCGCTCCAAAAATTCCTTCGTCTTCTTCAGCTCGGCGGCGATCGCGCGATCATCGGTCACGTCGCGCAGGCTCACGAGGATCGCGCCGCCGTCCTCGCGCAGCACCGAGCTCGAACTCACGCTGATGATGCGACGCTCGCAGGCGATCTCGCTCGAACGGCGGATCGTGATGTCGACCATGTGCGGGAAGATGTTGCGCTTGAAGCTCCTGCGAATGCGGTTGAGCGTCGGGAGGTCCTTCGGATCGACGACGTCGGCGAGGCGGCTCGCGGCGAGCTGCTCCTCCGAGAGCCCCGTGATCTCTCTCGCGCGCGCGTTCGAGAAGAGGATTCGGCCGTCCACGTCGACGACCACGATGCCATCAGCGGCCGAGTGGAAGAAGTCGGCATACCGTTCGAGCGCGGCGAGGCGGCGCTCGGCCTCGAAGCGGGCGACGTTGATCTCCTGCGTCTGATCGCGGAGCGACTGCAGGATCTTCGCGTTGCGCAGCGCGATGGCCGTCGCGTTCGCCACCGTGCGCGCGAGCGAGAGCTCGTGATCACGCATCGTCCCCGGCTGCCGCGCGCGCAGGAAGAGCACGCCCATGGGTTTGTCGTCGTACACGATCGGGACGAGCGCGAGCGAGCGGAAGGAGTTTTGCGGCAGATCCGCGCGCACGACCTCGAAGAGTGGGTGCGTCGCAGCGTCCTCGATCACGAGGACCTCACCCGTCTCGAGGGTCCGCCGGATCTCCGGGTACTTGTCGAGGACGATGGGCAGATCGCGCAGCTCCCGATCGTCGCTCGCGGCCACGACGTACCCCGTGTCGACGTTGTCGCCGACGAGCACGATGCTGCATCGATCGACCCGCGCCACTTCGGCGATGCGACGTACGACCGTGAAGAGGATGTCGCGGAAGTCGAGCGTCGACGAGAGCGCCTGCGTGAGCTCCAGGACGACACGCGCGTCTCGCTCACGACGCCAGAGCGCGTCGACGTACTCACGCATGCGAAGCTGGCCGCGGATGCGCGCGAGGAGCTCTGCCGGGCGGAACGGCTTTCGAACGAAGTCGTCGGCGCCTGCGTCGAAGGCGCGTGTGATGTCGCCGTCCGTGTCGAGCGCCGTCAGCACCACGACCGGGACGTCGCCGATGCGCGTGTCTTCGCGCAGGTGACGAAGCACCTCGAAGCCGTCGGGCGGAGCCATGACGAGGTCGAGCAGGACGAGCGATGCGTCTCGCTCGGCGAGCCACGCGAGGGCCTCGGTGCCGGACGCCGCCGTGGCCACGGGGATGCCGGCGCCCGCGAGCGCCTGCGTCAGCACGTGTCGGCTGACGGCGTCGTCGTCGACGACGAGCACGGGGAGCGCGGGGAGCACGGAACGAGACTATCCGCGGTCGCGCAGGAAGGGAAACGTGCAGCCGCTCTTCCGCTTCAGGAGAACAGATCGCCCTGGGGTGTTCCCTTCACGGGCATCGGCTTGCCCAGGTGCTCGTAGGCCTTTCGCGTGGCGATACGCCCGCGCGGCGTGCGGCCGAGGAAACCCTGCTGGAGGAGGTAAGGCTCGTAGACGTCCTCGATCGTGTCGCGCGGCTCGCTCAGCGCGGCGGCGATCGTGTCGATGCCGACAGGGCCTCCGTCGTAGTGATCGATGATCACCATGAGCAGGCGCCGATCCATCTCGTCGAGGCCGGCGGCGTCGATCTCCAGGCGCTCGGCGGTGATGCTGGCGATCTTCGCGGTGATGCGGCCCGTGCCGAGGATCTCGGCGAAGTCGCGCGCGCGGCGCAAGAGGCGGTTCGCCACGCGCGGCGTGCCGCGGGCGCGCGCGGCGAGCTCATGGGCGCCGGCGTCGTCGATGGGCACCTCGATGAGCCGCGCGCTCCGCGTGATGATGCGCTGGAGATCCTCGACGGGGTAGAAGTCGAGGCGCACGACGTAGCCGAAACGCGAGAGCAGCGGCGCCGTGAGCAGGCCCGTGCGGGTCGTCGCGCCGATCAGCGTGAAAGGCTTGAGCGCGAGCTGGATCGTCGTCGCGTACGGGCCGTCGCCCGTCATGATGTCGATCTTGAACGCCTCGATCGCAGGGTAGAGGCTCTCCTCGACGGCCGGCGTGAGCCGATGGATCTCGTCGATGAAGAGCACGTCGCGCGCTTCGAGCTTCGTGAGCAGGCCAGCGAGCGCGCCCTTGTGCTCGATGGCCGGGCCGCTCGTGGCGTGCAGGTTCACGCCCATCTCGCGCGCCACGATGTGCGCGAGCGTCGTCTTGCCGAGGCCAGGCGGGCCGCAGAAGAGGGTGTGATCGACCGGCTCACGCCGACGTTTCGCGGCCTCGACGAAGACCTTGAGGTTCTGCCGGTGCTTGTCCTGCCCGACGTACTCGTCGAGCGAGTCCGGCCGGAAGAGCCGATCGAAGCGGTCGTCGTCCGCGGTGGACGCCGGAGAGATCACGCGCTCGGACATGCGGCAGGACGTAGCCCGTACGAAGGGAGGAGGGAAGGCGCCGGTTCAGCCAAGCGCGGGCTTCGAGGAGAGCCGCGGACGGCTGCCCGGGATCACGAGGGGGAGCCAGCACTGTATGACGGGCGCGCCGTCGGGGGTGTCCTCCACCCTCACGGAGCCGCCGTGCAGCTCCATGATCGACTGCGCGAGGCTCAAGCCGAGGGTGAGGCCACGGCCACGCGAAGTGGCGCGGCGGGCGAAGAGAGCTTCGAGCTCGGCGCGCGTGGTGTTGCGGCTACCGAGCTCGACGTCGATACGCACGGCCTGGCCCGGTTCGGCAGGACGGAGGGCGCGCACACGAACCGCGCGAGAGGCCGCATCGGCCGCCGACGCCCGGATCGCATGCGCGACGACGACGGCGATCGCGCGCGCCGTGTAGGCAGGATCCACGGGGATCGTCGGCAGCCCCTCGGCGACCTCGAGGACGACGTCGTTCTGCGCGTCGCCCGAAAGCTCGCGCGCCTTGCGCACGGCGTCCGTCGCGAGGAGCGCAACCTCGGTCGCGCGCGGCATGAGCGTGAGCTGTCCGGCCTCGACGCGCGCTGTGTCCAGGATCGACTCGATGAGGCCGAGCAGCTCGCGGCCGCGGTTCGCGATGAGCGCGAGGCTCTCGCGCTGGCTCACGGTGAGCTCCTCGCGACCGACGAGCTCCGCGAAGCCGAGGATCGCGTTGAGCGGGCTCTTCAGATCATGACTCACGCTCGCGAAGAGCAGGCCTCGCATGCGCTGCGCAGCCTCCTGCGCTTCGAGCGCGCGCTCCTGCGCGCCGGCGAAGATCCGGAAGCGCTCGGCGAGCACCTCGATCGCCCGCCCGAGCCGCGCGACGAGCTCGAAGCGCGCAGGCCGCGCGATCTGCGTCGCGCCGCGCAGCACGCTCTCCGTGCCGAGCAGACGCACGCGGTGCGTGGCGAGCTTGAGGTCGGCCGCGAGGGCCTGGCCGATCAGCACGCCGAGCAGCGCCGCGAGAAGGACGAACGCAAGGGCGATCGCCACACCCTCCGTCGTCACGGCGGGGTCGAGCTCGGCCGTGAAGCGCACGTCGGCCTGGCCGTCTTCGAGCGGCACGCTGAGCACGAGCTCGCCGTCGACCTCACGCCGGAACGTGGGCTCCCCGTCGCGCCGCGGGCCGGTGATCCTCGCGAGAAAGCCGTGCTCCGCGGCCGCGGCCACGGCGTCCTCCCGCGCGTTCTTGTTGCCCTGCCCCGGCCCTGGATCGAGCGCGATCTTCGCGAGGAGCTGCGCCGTGTTTTTCCGGCTCTGCTCGGTGAGCGTGCGCATGTGCGCGTGCGTCGTGAGCACCGCGCCCACGCCCACGAGCGCGACGGGCGCGACGACCGCGATCAAGAACTTCTGGAGAAGCCTGCGGCGCGGGATCTGGTGCAGCTCCTGCGATTCGAGCAGCGTGGTGATGGGCTCGATCGGGACGAGCTCGAGCAGGCGCACCGTGGCGGCGCGGATGAACACGTACTGGATGAGCGACGCGGCGCCGACGATGGTGATCGTGAGGCAGAGCAGGCTGATGGCACGGCCCTGATCGAGCTTCTCCGGACGGACACCGGGCGCGATGCCGGCGAAGGAAACGACCGAGCCGACGACGAAGGTCCGCAGCGTGATCGCGCTCGGCAGCGACGCGAGCTCCCCGAAGTCCTGCGAGCGTACCGTCGCCGTGCCCCCCGAGAGCACATGCAAAAGCGCGCGATGCTTGTGGACCCGCAGCAGCGTCACGAGCAAGCACAGACCAAACGCGACGATCATCAGCGCAGCGCCGGTGACGAGGACGTTCTTCGTCATCATCCAGTCCAGCACGATGAGGTTCGGCGCGAGCAACGCGATGGCGCAGAAGCCCCCGAGGCCCGTGAGGAGCTGGCGGACCAGGATGTTGCGCGTGAAGGTGCGGGCGACGTCGTTCATCCCTCCCCCTTCCTCCGCGGCAGCGGCATCGGCGGCGGCGTCATCGAGTCGAGCAGGCGCGACGGGCGCGGCGGCGGATCCGAGGAGAGATCGATCACGCGCGAGTCGCTCGACGACTCCACGATCGTGCCCGGATCCGCGAGGTGCGGCAGGGTCGCGGTGAACGTCGAGCCGCGCCCCATCTCGCTGCTCACGTCGATCGTGCCGCCGTGCATGTGCACGAGCCGCTTCGTGATCGCGAGGCCGAGCCCCGTGCCCCTGCGGCGCGACTGCGCGTCGCCGAGCTGCCGGTACTCCTCGAAGATCGCCGCCGTCTGCTCGCGCGGGATCCCCGGCCCCGTGTCGCGCACGATGATCGCCACGAACGATCCGCGCGCCTCGATCTTCACGGTCACCGTTCCTCGCGCCGTGAACTTCACCGCGTTCGAAACCAGGTTCGTGATGATCTGCCGCACGCGCCGCTTGTCCGCGTACGCATAGAGGCGGCTCTCGCCCGTTACTTCGAGCCCCAACGGTTTGTTCGTGATGATCGCGGTCGCCTCGCGCACGACCTGCTCGGCGATCTGACGGACATCCACGGGCCCACGCGAAAGCTGCAGCGTGCCCGTCTCCAGCGCGGAGAGCTCGAGGATGTCGTCGATGAGCTGCCGCAGGTGCTCGCCGCTCGTCCGGATCACCGCCAGCGACTCGCGCGCCTCGTCGCTGAGCGGGCCGTCGACCTCGCTCTCGAGCACGTGCGCGAAGCCGAGGATCGCGTTCAGCGGCGTGCGCAGTTCGTGGCTGAGACCGGCGAGGAACGCCGAGCGCTCCTTGTCCATCTCCGACGCCTGCAGCAGATCCGCGCGGTAGCTGCGCTCGGCGGCCGCGAAGCGCGTGACGAGCAGGTTGAACGCGGCCGTCAGCACGCCGACCTGATCGAGCGAGCGGATCGGGATCGGCTGCCCGGTCGGCGCCGCGTCGGGCCGGGCCATGTCCACGATGCGCTCACGCACGTACTCGACGTCGTCGCGGAGCTGCTTCGTGAACGCGACCGCGACGGAGACCGCCACGCCGAGCAGGAGCACGGTCAGCGCCGCGACCGCGTTCACGAGCGGCACGTAGCCCGGCGGCGGGCTCGGCGCGGAGACGAACGCGAGCACCGCGATCCCGTCGAGCGGCGGATCCAGCGGGCGCGCGGCGAACCGCACGCGGCCGAGCGCCGTGCGTGTCTCACCGCTGCCGGCCGCGAGCAGCCGCTGCACCTCGGCCTTGTTCGGCGGACCGAAGCTCTCGTCGACGAGGATCTGCCCGCCTTGCTCGACGAGCAGGAGCTCCGTGCCGCTGCGCCTCGCCGCGCGCCCTACGATCTCGGGCCGCTCCTCCACCGCTGCGACGCGCATCCGCGCGGCGAGCGTTCTGGCGATCGCGGCGGCACGGAGGGACGATGCGTCGTCGCTGATCCGACGGAGTTGCGCGATGCCGAGCAGCGCGATGGCGAACGCCGTCGCGATGCCGATCACCAGCACCAGCACCGGCGCCACCGGCAAGAGCGGGAGGCTGCCGCGGAACAGTCGAAACGGGATGCGCCGCACGTTCGTCTCGCCCGCGAACGAGCATCATCCGCCCGCGCACGGCCTTCAAGGGGAAGGCTCAGGTCGGACGCGGATCGGTCCCGAGAAGCGCGAAGACCGCGTGATCGAGCCAGCGGTTCTCACACCACTCCGCCTGCCGTGCGATGCCCTCGAAGCGGAAGCCGAGCCGCCCGATCACCCGCAACGAGGCGTGGTTGTCCGTCGCGGCCGCGACCCGCACGCGATGCGCGCCCATGTACCGGAACGCGAACTCCACCGCCGCGCGCGCCGCCTCCGTCATCAGCCCGCGCCGCATGCTCTCCTTGCGCAGCCAGTACCCGAGCTCGCATGAGCGATGCATGTGCACGCACGACTCGAGCCCCACCACACCCGCGAACGTGCGCCCCGCGCGCTCCCGGATCGCGAAGCGCACCGCGCGCCCTTGATCCCAGTCGGCCACGCACGCCTCCGTGAAGCGCACGCTCGACGCGGGCTCCGTGTAGTACTGCACCCACGGCAGCCACTTCGAGAGCAGCGGCCGCGACCCGTTCACCGCGAGCCACACCTCGGGCGAGTCCGCGGGATCGACGGGCGCGAGCAGGAGACGTGGCGTCTCGATGGGCTGGGCACGAAGATCGGCGCGCGGCGGGATGACCAGCATGCGCGTCACTTGCAGACGAAGCGCGCCGCGTAGGGTTCGAGTTGCCCCGCCTCGAAGTCGAGCCACGCGATGAACCACTCGCCGGGCGCCTTGCCCGTGATGATCGCGGGGCTCGGCTGCGCGCCGCTCACGCGGGCGATCTTCGTGGAAGGACCGACTCCATCGCGGCTGATCGGCGCGGTCATCACGCCGCCCTTCTCGAACCACACGATGCGCGCGTTGCCCGACGCGTCGACGCCGACCGCCGGGTGACCGCCCAGCTTGCTGAAGCGTTTGTCCCGCCAGAGCGGCTGCGCGTTTGCTGCGTCGAGGTACGCCGCCGACACGCCCGAGTTGCTCTCGCCGTCCCACACGAGGAAGCACGCGTCCTTGCTGCACGCGATCCCCGTCATGTCGGCCTTCGACTTGTCGGTGTTCACGACGATCGTGTCACCGATCCAGCGATCGTTGCGGTCGCCCTTCTTGCGCGCCTCGACGCCCTTGCCCACGTCGGCGAGCGGCAGGCGCATGTGGTACGCGATCTGGTTCGGCGTGCGCTCCAGCCGGAACGAGACATGCGCGGCGTCGCCCGCGATGCCGACCATCGGCGAACGCACGCGTGGCTTCTGCGGACCGGTGGGCACGAAGTCCGTCGCGCGCACCGGCTCGCCTTGGGGTTCGAGCTTCGGCGAGAGCTTCCGCAGGAAGAGCTCGTCGTTGCCCGTATCGGTCTCGGCCGTCCAGGCCACGACGAACGTGCCGTCCGCCGCGCGCTGCATCGACGTGCCCGAGCTCGGCCCGCGCAGCGGCGCGATGTTCACCATCGGCCCGCCGATCCGGCCGTCCGGATCGAGCAAACGCGCGTGCACGCCCGCCTCGGCCCCGTGCCCGTCCGCGTAGAGCAGCACGAGCTGATCGTCGAACGCCGTCACCACGGGCCGCGTCACCGCGCCGCCCTCCGGCGTCACGTCGATCGGATCCGAGAGCGGCCGCAGCGCCTCGTCGAGCGCGACGGCGAAGGCGTGCTCCGGACCCTCGTGCGTGTCGGTCCAGACCATGATCGGCCCGCGCGGCCCAAGCGCGATCCACGGCCGCCCGGCCGCGACACGACGCGGCTGCGCCGAACCGAGATCGTACGAGCGCGGCCGCGCGAGCCCCATGAGCGTGCAGGGCGACTTCGCCGCGTCGCCCGAGATCGCCACCTGCACGTGCTCGAGCATCGTGCGCGGCACGCCGTGGCCGCCCTTGTCGAACGCGTCCTTGAGGAGCTTCAGCGCGCCCTTGTGATCACCCTTCGCGAGCGTCGCTTGTGCATCCGCGACGAGCGGCCTCCACGGGAGCGAGGACGAGGACGGCGAGGCCTCCGATGACGACACCGGGCGCACGCTCGACGACGCCGATGCCTGCGGCGCCACGACGCTGGCGCTCCCGCTCGGCGTCGACGACGACACGGTCCCGACCTCGCCGCCCTTCGACGCCGGCCCGAACTTCGACCAGGCCGCGTACCCACCACCCACGAGCGCGACCAGCACGAGGACCGTCACGATCCCGAGCGCGGCCGTCTTCGGGCGCGGAGGCGCCTGCGACAAACCCGGGCCGAGCGGCTCCAGCGTGCCCGGCGGCGCCTCGAACGTCGACTTCGTGTGCCGCGGCGATCCGCCCTCCGACGTCGGACCCCCACGCACGGACGGAGGCGGCATCGATCCAAACGGGTTCGGCATCGTCGACGACGGCGGTGCCATCGACACCATCGGCAGATCGCTCCCCGTCGCGGTCAGGCCCGCCTTCGAGGGCGGCGGCGCGGGGACGGTCCTGCCGAGCGAGTTCAACTGATCGGTGGGGAAGAGACCCGAGAACTCGGGACGCGCCGTCTCGAACGCGGCCGAGAGCTCCTCGGCGAACTCGCGCGCCGTCTGGAAGCGATGATCGATCTTCCGGTCGAGCGCCTTGTCGAACCACGCCTTGAACGTCGGCGGCAGATCGGGCCGGTAGACGAGCGGATCGGGCGGCTGCGCGCTTGCGATCTGCGCGAACGTCATCGCCACGCCTTGCTCCGTCTGCCACACGGTCCGCCCCGTGAAGCACTCGTAGACGATGCACGCGAGCGCCCAGAGATCGGCGCGGTGATCCACGGCGCCCTGCCCGCGGACCTGCTCGGGGCTCATGTACGCGGGTGTCCCGAACACCGCGCCTTCGCGCGTCAGCCGTGCTTGTTGCGGCCCGCCTGATCCGTCGAGCGGCGTGTAGAACTTCGCGAGCCCGAAATCGAGGATCTTCGCGAGGAGCTGCCCGTCCTCGTCCTTGCCGAGGAAGATGTTCTCGGGCTTGAGATCGCGGTGGACGATGTTCGCGGCGTGCGCCTTCGTCAGGCCACGACAGACCTGCGTGATGATCGCCAGCGTCGTTGGGACGTCAAAGTACCGCACCTTCGTCATCCGCTCGTAGAGCGACTCGCCTTCGAGCAGCTCGAGCACGAGGAAGGGCGGACCATCTTCGAGACGGCCCGAGTCGTAGACGTCGCAGATGTACGGACTGCGGATCGCGGCGGCGGCGCGCGCTTCTCGGAAGAAACGCTCGACGACCACCATGGACGTCGTCAGCTCCTGCGCGAGGACCTTGATCGCGATCCGCTTGCCGATGTCGATGTTCTCGGCCTCGTAGACGGCCGCCATCCCACCACGGCCAATCTCGCGGGTGATCTTGTACTTCCCCGACAGGATGGTACCTACCGGGAGCTTCGTCGAGGTCGGTGAGGCCATCAGGTCATCGGCGACGAACGGAAAAGGGCGAACTCGCCCGCGAGGGTAGGCGAGGTGGAACCCGCCGACAACTCTACGACGTAGGCGGATGCCGATTGCCCCCGGAACACGCGGAAGAGCGGGCCTCGGGTGAACGCCTCCCCGTGGTCTCTTCCACGCCGAAGCGGGATCTTGGCGACGAAGGTCACCAAATTTCCGTCCGCCATGCGGGGGGCTCGGAATTTCTCGCCTCGCGCGTGACCTGAAACATTCCCGAAACCGAGGGAGCCGTAGACCACGACCGGCCCCCCGAGCGAGAGGTCCGAGAGATGAAGAAGGTCGAGGCGATCATCAAGCCGTTCAAGCTCGACGAGGTCAAGGATGCCCTCGCAGAGGTCGGCATCCAGGGCATGACCGTGACCGAGGTGAAGGGCTTCGGTCGCACCGGCGGCAAGAAAGAGGTCTATCGCGGCTCGGCGTACGTCGTCGACTTCGTCCCCAAGGTGAAGCTCGACATCGTCGTCCCGGACCACATGGTCCAGAGCGTCATCGACGCCATCGAGAAGAGCGCGAAGACCGGTCGCATCGGCGATGGAAAAATCTTCGTCGTCCCGGTCGACGAAGCCGTCCGCATCCGCACCGGGGAGCGCGGCGAGGACGCGATCTGACGGAGAAGAAAGTATGAAGCCGAAAGACGTCATTCAATTCGCGAAAGATCACGACTGCAAGTTCGTCGACCTCAAGTTCATCGACCTGCCGGGCATCTGGCAGCACACGACGATCCCGGCGAGCCGGCTGACCGAGGACATGTTCGAGGAGGGCATCGGCTTCGACGGCTCCTCGGTGCGCGGCTGGCAGCCCATCAACGCGTCGGACATGTCGATGACGCCCGATCCGTCGACGGCGAAGATCGACCCGTTCCACGCGCAGAAGACGCTCTCGCTCATCTGCAAGATCTCCGACCCCGTCACCGGCCAGCCCTACGGCCGCGACCCGCGGTACATCGCGCAGAAGGCGGAGAACCACGTCCGCGCGACGGGCATCGCCGACACCACGTTCTTCGGCCCCGAGGCGGAGTTCTTCGTCTTCGACTCGGTCCGTTACGACAACTCCCCGCGCGGCGCCTTCTACGAGATCGACTCCGACGAGGCCGTGTGGAACACGGGCAAGGCGGGCCCGAACCTCGGGCACAAGATCCGCCACAAGGAAGGCTATTTCCCGGTCTCGCCCACGGACTCGCTCGGCGACGTGCGCGGCGACATGATGACCACGCTCATCGAGAGCGGCGTCTCCGTCGAGGTCGGCCACCACGAGGTCGCGAGCGCGGGCCAGTGCGAGATCGGCGTGCGCTTCGACAAGCTCACGACGATGGCCGACACGCTCATGTGGTTCAAATACGTCGTGAAGAACGTGGCCAAGCGCCACAACAAGACCGCGACGTTCATGCCGAAGCCGCTCTTCGGCGACAACGGCAGCGGCATGCACTGCCATCAGTCGCTCTGGAAGGACGGCAAGCCGCTCTTCGCGGGCGACGGCTACGCGGGCCTCTCGGACATCGGCCTCTGGTACATCGGCGGCATCCTCAAGCACGCGAAGGCGCTCGCGGCCCTCACGAACCCGACGACGAACAGCTACCGCCGTCTCGTCCCGGGCTACGAGGCGCCTGTCAACCTCGCGTACTCCAGCCGCAACCGCTCGGCCGCGATCCGCATCCCGGTCGCCGCCGGCAACTCGCCGAAGGGCCGCCGCATCGAGGTCCGCTTCCCGGACGCCTCGTGCAACCCCTATCTCGCCTTCGCCGCGATGATGATGGCGGGCCTCGACGGCATCCAGAACCGGATCGACCCGGGCGATCCGCTCGACAAGGACATCTACGCGCTCTCGCCCGAGGAGCTCAAAGAGGTGCCGAAGTGCCCTGGCTCGCTCGACGAGGCGCTCACGGCCCTCGAGCGCGACCACGAGTTCCTCCTCCGGGGCGACGTCTTCACGCGGGACATCATCCACACGTGGATCGAGTACAAGCGCGAGCGCGAGCTCGACGCCGTGCGCCTCCGCCCCGTCCCCTACGAATTCTTCCTCTACTACGACACCTGATCCGCAGGCCGGGCTCGGCACGCTCGCGTCGCGTCTCTCAGCTACGCCGGCGGGCCGAGCTTTGATATCCTCCCCAGCCGGTTGAACCCTGGCGATCTCATTCAATCTCGGTACCGCCTCGTCCGGATGCTCGGCTCCGGCGCGAGCGGTACGGTTTGGGCTGCAAAGAACGAGCTCATCGACCGCGAGGTCGCGCTCAAAATCCTGCACCCCGACGTCGCGGCCGACGCCGTGTCGCTGCAGCGCTTCTTCAACGAGGCGAAGGCGAGCGGCCGCGTGCGCAGCCCCAGCATCGTCGAGATCCTCGACCTCGGGCAGGCCGAGGACGGCTCGCCCTTCCTCGTCTTCGAGCTCCTCCACGGCGAGGGCCTCGACGCGTGGATCGCGCGCGAGCGCATGCTCGACCCGGCGATGCTCGCCGAGCTCTTCGTCGGCGTGGTGCGCGCGCTCGACAGCGCCCACCAGCAGGGCATCATCCACCGCGACCTCAAGCCCGCGAACCTCTACGCGCACCGCGCGGCGACGGGCGAGCCCGTGCTCAAGATCCTCGACTTCGGCATCAGCAAGATGCTCGAAGGCAACCCCGAGCACCTCACGCTCACGCGCACGGGCACCGTCGTCGGATCACCCGCGTACATGAGCCCCGAGCAGGCCGCGGGCCGCGACGACATCGACGGCCGCGCCGACGTCTGGTCGCTCGGCGTCGTCATGCACGAGGCGCTCACGGCCACGCTCCCGCACGAGGCGCCGAACTACAACGCGCTCATGGTCCGCATCATGACGCGCGACGCGGACCCCGTGGCCTCGCGCCGACCGGACCTTCCTCCTGCGCTCGCCTCGATCATCGACGACTGCCTGCGCCGCGATCGGGATCGCCGTCCGACGGCCGGCGTGCTCGCGGCGCGCCTCGAAGCGGCCCTGCACGAGATGCAGCCGATGCGTTACGCCTCGCAGGGAAACGCGCACGGCGGCATGCGCCTACCGAGCGTGCCGCAGAGCATGCCGCGCCCGAACCTCCCCTCGGCGCCGGCCGCGCATGCAGCGCCCTCGCCGATGGATCCCATGGGCGCGACAGGCAACGCATCGAGCGGCCGCGGCGTGCTGCTCCTCGCCGCGGGCGTGGGCGTCGCGCTCGGGATGATCGCGCTGTTCGTGCTCAGCCGGTTCCTCTTGCACTAGCGCGGACGTGGGGCGCAGCCACCACCGCGCATCAGCGCCGAACGAACGAAGGGCCGCGTCAGCGGCCCTTCCTGTTCTGTGGGGAAGTGCAGTCCTTGGCGGTCGTCAAGCGCCAGCCCGTGCAATCAGCTCCAAGTCCTCTTCTGGCTGCTCGTAATGGATGAGCCCGTACTTGGGGAACAGGATCATCACGCCTCGCTTGAGATATCCCCACGCACTCTCTGGGTGTTCATCACTGTACTCCCCCGTATCTAAGGAGCAGACAACAACCCCGCCGTCATCGTCACCAAGTCTTACCCTGTCACCCAGCCTGACGTCCTGACCATCCCAATACTTCATGGCATGGCTCCGCAGTTAGTTGACAAAAGGCTCAATTGGGATCGCCCCAGGCGGTAGGCCCGTCGACGGCACAGCCCCTATCGATTGCCAAAAGCATTGGCAGATCTTCGGGTTCTGGTTGGCCTTGTAGATGTTGTGATGAGGTCCAACGACGCCATGCTGCGCCTTTCCCGGTGGCGGCGTGTCCAACGGGCGATACCCGATGGTGCCGACCGGCACAATTTTCCCGCGAACCGTCTTGCAAGGTGGACACGGCTGCTGCCGCTCCTCTTTCGATCTCAAGCTCTCCGCTACATCCCCGGCGATCTCCAGGGTGATGGCAAACAGCATCGTCGCCACGCCCGCTTCGATGAGGAGGTCGACGAAGACGATCGTCACGGTCGTCACGGTCACAATCACAACCTCCCCGATCGGCCCCCGCTCCGGCATCGTCTGCCCGTTCGCCTGGGCGAGCGGTCCTGACACCCGCCGCACCTTCAGGAGATCCTCCGGCACCGTCATGGCTCCCAGCGCGAGCCGCGTACACGCCGCAAGATCCGCATGGGGCACGCCCTTCGCCTTCACGTCGGCGATGTGGCCCTCTTGGTCGGCCAGCACCTTGTAATCAAACGTGTAGTGTCCCGCGCGAAGGTCGCCGCCGAACTCATCGACGCACGCTCGCAGGCGCTCCGCGGTGGCGTCCGGCACGCGCGGGCCCTCGCTCACCGCTGGGTATACGATTCTGCTCCCGCAGCCGAGCGGCACGAACGCCGCCGTCGCGCAGCCAAGGAGCCCCCAGGAGAGCAGGGTTCGTATGCGCGAGCACGTCATTGCCGGATGCGACCAGCTCCCCCGAATTCCGTCAACGCTCCGGGCAACGACCCCTCCGAAGGCCTCGACGCGGCATCTCCCTCGTCACCTGCGCATGCCCCGACCCTTCACGACCCCCCTCCCCGCCTCCCTGACCCTCCTGCAAGGGCGCATCCGCCGCCTCCTCTCCATCTTGACGCTCCCGCCCCGCTTTCGTTAGCGTCCTTCCCGCCGCCTCCTACCTCCCCCAACCTTCCCGGAGCGTCCTCCCCATGCGCCTGCCCAACGAGACAGCTTCCTCCTGGGTTCTCCTCACGTTCGCGTCCTTCGCGTGGTCTTCCCTCTGCGCCTGGGCGGAATTTCCGGACCTCAAGCCCACCGACCGGGCCGAGCTCGAAAAGCTCGCGCACTCCCTCAAGACCCACATCGACTCCCTCCTCAAAGAGGCGCGCGACACGCAGGAAGCCCAGCTCTTCGGCCGCCCCTCCGCGCAGGCCAAGCAAAACGCGACGCTCGTCTTGCTCAAGCGCAGGGTCGACGAGGCGCTTGCGCTCGTCACCATCCGCCTCGGTGGAGGCTCGAAGAAGCACCCGGCCGTCGCCTCCTTCCTGCCTGGCCTGCTCACGGGTTTTTCGCGCGCGCCGATCGACAAACGCGCCAAGCTCGCGAACGAGGCGGCCGGGCGCCTCGAAGCCGGCGAAGACTTTGGCGAGCGCGCGGGCCTCGTGGGCAAGCTGAAGGACGCCGCCGAGCGCGCGCAGCACGCGATCAACACCAACGACGGCGCGCAGATGGGCTGGTCGAAGGAGCGCTCCGAGGAGCTCGTCGCGAAGGGCCGGTTGCGACTGGAGCTCGAGCGCGTGCACCGATCGCTCGGCGCGCTCTTCCCGGGGCAACGGGACTTCGTGGAGTCGTTCTTCCTGAAGGGCGAGAGGCCGAGCGAAGGGACGAGCGAGGACGAGGCGACCGGGACGAACGAAGACGCGGAGGCGTGATCCGAGGGCGGAGCTCCGGACTCACGCCGTTTTTGGACGAAGTCCGTTCGAAGGTGCTGCCCCTGTTCCTGCGCTCGCCGCGGCCGCCTCCTGCTTCCACCGCATGCACGTCTTGAGGCCGTGCTTCAGGTTGCGGAGCGTCACGAGCTTCCCGAACGAAACCCCGAGCTCGACCAACGTCTGCGCGACGGAGGGCCTCACGCCGCTGAGCACACAGCGCGTGCCGAGCAGCTCCACGGCGCGCACGATCTTCAGCAGGTGATCGGCCGTCGCCGTGTCGAGCACCTCCACGCCGGTCACGTCGAGGATCACGTACCGGCCCCTCATCCGCACCACCGACTCCAGCAGCGCCTCCATCACCTGGGCCGACCGCTTCGAGTCGACGACGCCGATGAGCGGCAACGCAAGCACGCCGTCCCATACCTCCAGGATCGGCGTCGACAGCTCCTGCACGGCGATCCGCAGCCGCTCCAGCGTCTCGTTTTTCTCCCGCTCGGTCACGAGCTGCTGCGCCATCTCTCGCTCATACCGCCTGCGCTCGGTGATGTCGCGGAAGACCACCACGGCGCCGAGTCGCTCCCCTCGCTCGTCGTGGATGGTCCGCGCGCTCGTCTCGAGGAGGACGCCTCGCGGCTTGTTTGGGCTTCGGATGAACATCTCTGCGCGGTCCACCGGCTCGCCGCGCACCGCGCGATAAAGCGGAATCTCCTCCCTCGGGTACGGCGTCACGCCGTCCGCGTCGAAGATCCCGTACTTGGCCTCCCAGTCTTCGACGGGGACGCCGCCGGGCCCGCTCGATCCCATCATCGACGACGCGGCCTCGTTCACGTGCGTGATGCGACCTGCCGTGTCGCACACGACCACCCCGTCGACGATGCTCCGCAACGTCGCCTCGAAGACCTGCGCGCGCGCCGACAGATCCGTGACGAGCTGCTCCATCCGCTGCACGCGCTCCGCCGCGGCCCGCTCGTGCTCCGCCAGCAGCGCTTCGAGCGTCGCCACCCGCGCTCGCAGAACCGCGGTCTCGCTGTCGAGGGTCACGGGGCGCACGAGATCACCTCCTCTCGTGCCTCGCGTGGCGCCTCGCTCAGCGTGCTGTCCTCTTGCTCGGCGAAGGACCACGGCAGGATCGCGAGCTTGATCGCGAGCGCGAGCGGCCGGAAGAGCTGCGCCGTCGCCCGCGTCACGTGCACCTTCGAGAACAGGAGCACGGCGAACATCTGCCCGCTCGGCAGAACACCCCCGCAGCCGACGACCGACCGGATCCCGTGACGCTCCACGAAGCCCGCCTTCGCCGGCACGTACGGGCTCGCGGCGGCGTGCTCCACGTAAAACACGTCGTACGTCTGCTCGGCGAGCTCCGTGAACCGGGCCGGCCGCAGCACCGAGCTCGTCGTGATCCCGAGCTGCGTGCAGAGCTGCGCGATCATCGGCATGCGCGCGAGCGCCTCCTCGCTCGGCAGAGGAATCGCGAGGTGCCCGGCCGACGCCCTCGGATCGTTCCAGGCCGGTTCGTCGCCGGCGCTCGCCAGCAATTGCAGACACGTCGTGTCCGGCGCGAGCGCCTCGCAGGCGGCCATCCGCAGCGCGAACTTCCGCCGCTCCGCCGGCAGCGCGTCGAATCGTTGGGTCTCGAAGAATCTCACGAGCGCGCACGAGCGCGCGCCCGTCGCGGGGCGTGCGAGGCTCTCGTAGAGCGCGCGCACGACACGCCCGGCCGTGTCTTCCATGCTCCGGGCGCCTTCTCCAAGGCCGCGCAGCATTGCGCCGAAGCTGATCATGTCATCGAGCGAGAACGTCGAAAGGTCGTGCATCGAAACCTCCCCCCGGAGTCTCCGCACCCGCCGCCTTTCGTTCGTCCGCGGAATCTCTCTATCGCGCGGACGAAAGCCGGCATATCGAGGATGATTCGAACACCAACCGTGGACAACCGGTGAACCCCACCGTTCGTGCCTCCGGCGAGAGCGCGCGCGGCGTGCGTGCTTTCCCGACGGGAACGCGCGTTTCTCCCGATCCGCGCCGTTCGTGACGCAAAGCGGGCTCCAAATTTCGCGTTCGCCATGCTCTCATCGCGCCGAAAGCGGAGGAGACATGGCCCACGCCCGCGACGCTCTTTTTGCCTGCATGTTCGCCTCGACCGTGGCGCTCGCCGCGTGCGGAGACGAAGGCAGCTCCACAGCCACATCGAGCAGCGGCACGGCAGGCGCAGGAGGACAAGGCGCAGGCGGCAGCGGCGGCGCCGGAGGCCAAGGAGGGATCGCGGGCGAAGGCGGCGCAGGGGGACAAGGCGGCGCGGCAGGGGAAGGTGGCGCGGGCGGCGCAGGCGGCGTCGGGGGCGTCGGCGGAAGCGGCGGCGCGGGCGGCAGCGGCGGCGTCGGCGGAAGCGGTGGCGCAGGCGGCAGCGGTGGCGCAGGCGGCAGCGGTGGCGCAGGCGGCAGCGGTGGCGCAGGCGGTTCCGGCGGAAACGGCGGCGCAGGCGGCATGGGCGGCGCCGGAAACGGCGGCGCGGGGGGCCAAGGCGGCGCCTCGTTCGTCTGCGGCAACGGCGTCATCGAGCCGGGCGAGACCTGCGACGACGGCAACGCCATGCCTGCCGATGGTTGCTCCTCCCAATGTCTCCTCGAACCCGGCACCACCTGCGGCAACGCCGTCGATCTCCTCGCCACAGGCCAAATGCAGGGCGAAACGCTCGTCTATACCGGCACCACGCTCGGCTCTCCCGTCGTCGGGTTCGGCACGCCAACCTGCTCGGCCGGCGGCACGGCTGCGCCTGCGGTCGTGCATCGGTACGTCACGGGCTCGTCGCCTGCACGCGTGACCTTCGAGACCACCGACATCGGCGGCGCGCTCGCCGATACCGTCGCCTGGGCCTACCTCGACTGCCTCGACACCAGCGTGGAGCACGCTTGCGACGACGACAGCGGCGACGGCCCCCTCGCGCGCCTCGAAACCGCGGTCTTGCCGCCCCAGACGCCCGTCTTCCTCGTCGTCTCCGGTTATGCGGCGGCGAACGTCGGCCCCTACGAGCTTCGCGTCACCGAGCAGCCCTTCGCCCTCGCCTCGGCCTCGGGCACCTGCGAAATGCCTTCCTCGGCCGGCGCGGGTCATCATGCCGGCACCACGCTCGCCTCGGACGGCGCCGTCCTCTCCGCGAGCTGCACCGGCGCCGGCCCCGAGGCCGTGTATACGCTCACGCTCCCAGCCCCGGCCGATCTCTCCGTCCGTGTCGCGCCGTCCTCGCCCCTCTTCGACCTCGGCGTGTACTTGCTCGACGCTTGCTCCACGAATGCAAACGAGCTTGCTTGCGCCGACACGCAGCTCGGCGGTCAGCCCGAGTCGTTTGCCCTGACGAATCTCCCCGCCGGCACGTATTCCCTCGTCGTCGACGGCTTCAGCGCCATGGATTCCGGCGCGTATGGCCTCGAAGCCGTGATCCGCCCCGTCCTCGCCCCGGGGCTCGCGTGTGATCCGTCAGGAAAGACGAACCGCTGCGCGGACGGCGCGGCCTGCGTCGATCTCGGCATGGGACCGAAATGCGCGGCCGCGACGAGCCTCCTCGCGCAGGACTTCTCCACCGACTTCGCCCCCCTCTCCATCGTCGACGCCGGCAGCGACGGCAAGGGCTTCTACCGCTGCGATCCGCTCCTCGGCTGCCCCCAGGACAACACCACGGGCAGCGCCTCCGGCGGCGCCTTCATGCTCGTCAAGGACGAGGCCAACGTCGCGCTCGACGGCGAGATCCTCGTGTCCCCGACCCTCGACGCGGGGCCCTTCACGCGCGTCTTCCTCGAATTCGACCACAACTTCGACCACTGGACCTCGGCCACGGACCACGCCGCGGTCGAAATCTCCGTGATGGGCGGACCTTTCAGCCCTGTCGCCACGTACACGCTCGACGCCTCGGGCCACGTCCGCCTCGACCTCTCGGCGCTCGTCGCCGGCAAGCCCTTCGTCGTCCGCTTCCATTACGACGATCAGACCTCCGCGGGCGACGCCTTGGCCGAGGAATGGCGAATCGACGACGTCCACGTTTACGGATTGTGACGCTCGCGCCCGACGCGGCGCACCATCCCGCGCGGCCTTCCGCGGAGGTGGACGACGCGATCCAAGGGGAGTATGCAGCGGAGTGAAACGTCCCGTTCCGTGACGGGGAGGAGAATTCTCATGAAGGTCTACGGTCATCCGGCGAGCACGTGTACGCGCAAGCTCCTTTGCGCTCTGGCGGAGAAGGGCGTGGATTACGAGTTCGTGCTCGTCGACATCATGAAGGGCGACCAGAAGAGCGCCGAGCACCTCGCTCGTCATCCCTTCGGCGTCGTGCCCGTCCTCGACGACGACGGCTTCGTGCTCTACGAGTCGCGCGCGATCCTGCGGTACCTCAACGCGAAGCTCGGCGGCCTGGCCCCGACGGACGCGAAGGACCTCGGGATCATGGAGCAGTGGATCAGCGTCGAGCAGTCGTACTTCAGCCCGCCCGCGATGAAGGCGATCCTCGAGATCTTCTTCTCGCCGATGAAGGGCACGACGCCCGACCAGGACGTCATCGCGAAGGGCAAAGCGGAGGCGGCGAAGGCCCTCGACGTGCTCGACCGCGCGCTCGTCGGCAAGGAGTTCCTCGCCGGCTCGTTCTCGATCGCGGAGATCACCTACGCGCCGTACTTCCAATACCTCTTCGACACGGGCCTCGGCGACATCGTCAAGGAGCGCCCGAACGTCGCGGCGTGGTGGAGCCGCATCAGCGAGCGCCCGTCCTGGCAGAAGGCGATCGGCAAGGCCCGCTGAGCATTCGCTCACGCTGGTGAACGAGGGCGCGTCTCCTCCCGTGGACGACGCGCCTTCCCTGCTCTCCCCACAGAAACGAGATATCCATGCGATTCGATGCACGAGGCCTGGCGCCCCTGCTGGGCATCCTCGTCTCCGGCTGCGCGATGCTGGGCGGACAGCCCGAGGCGCCGGAGCAAACGCCGGCCGAACAGGAGGCGCAGATCCGCGCCCGGTACGGCGACCAGATGATGGAGGACGTCAACGCCCTCAAGGCTCTCGGCAAAGGCCCACAGACGTCCGGCGTGGCGAGCTGCCTCAAAATCTATGGCCAGGCCGTCGATATGGAAAAGCGCGCCCAGGAGGACGCGAATCCGAAGCGGCTGGAGAGCGGCGTGGCGCAGCAATACCGGGCCTGCGCCAGTTCTTGCGGCGAGCACCACCTCCCGACCGCGACGGCCGACGCCGCGCGCCCCATCGCCGCGCGTTACGAGGCCCTCTGCAAGGAGAGGTCTGGAAAGATCGACTCCGTCGGGCACATCCAGCGCTTCCGCGTGGCCATGGACCGGCTCTCGACGACCACCGGCGCATTGAACATCCGCCAGGTGATGGGCGAGGCGCGCGGCGCGCTGAAGCAGGCGATCGAGGGGGCCGGGGCCTCTGCTTTCGAGGCCGAGGCGCAAGAATTCCAGGCGGCCGAGGCGAAGCACAAGGAAGCCGAGGAGAAGGCCTCCGCCTTTCTCCAGCGGCCCGACGTGAAAGAGCTCGAGGCGCGCCGCAGGACGTTGATGGCCCAGATCGCCGATTACGAGCGCCTCGGCATGAAGGCCCAAGCCGAGAAGGCGAAGGGCGACCTGCGCGGCGTCGAGGCGAAGTGGTCTTTGCTGGTGAGGGAAGCAGGCCTGTAGCAGGCCGCCGCGAGGGTCACTCCGACCGGAAGATCAAGTGGAAGCCGAACTCGGTCTCCACGACGTCGCTCATCTGGTTGACAGCGAGGTCGAACGCCGCGTCCGCGAACGGCTTGACCACCATGGAGCGCTCGATCTCCCCCACGGAGCCGCCGCGCGACGCCGCGCCGGGCTCCTCGCTGTACTCCTTCACCATCTCGTCGAAATCCGCGCCCTCGCGCAGCTTGTCGCGCGCCTCCATCGCGCGCAGACACGCCTCCTCGCGCGTGCGCTTGATCGACGCGTCCGCGTTCTTCGTGCCCTTGAATCTCACGAGGATGTGCCTGACCGTCACCTTCGGCGGCTCGCCGCTGAACTTCGCGCGCTTCGCGTTCGCCGTAGCAATACATTGCTCGGCCTTCTCCGCGTCCACCCCAGCCGCCGCCGCGTCCCCGCTCGCCTCGGGCTTCGGCGCCTCGGCGGCCTTCTCGGGCGCCTTTTCCGCGGGCGTCACGGGCTCCGGGGCTGCGCCGCCGCACGCCACGAAGAGCGACGCGGCGAGGAGCACGAGACCGCCTTTTCCTGCCTTCCTCATTCCTCTTCTCCTTCCTTGTCCTTCGGCGCCTCGACGGTCGCCGCCTTCGCCTCGGCCGGCGCTGCCGCCGCCGCGTGGTCGAGCCGCTCGCGCAGCCGCCGATATCCGTCCTTGATGCGCCCTCGATGCGCGCTCACCACGATCACCAAACCCACGAGCCAGAGCACCGCGATCGGCGCCACGGCCGTGTCCGTCACGTACACCAGCGTCGGCCGGAACGGCCGATCTTTTGTCACGAGCTCGCGGCTCGCGCTCGTCGAATGCCGATATCCCGGCAGCGGCAGCGGCACCGGCGTCACGCCCTCCAGCACCCCGCCGCCTTTGCCCATCCAACCATTGCCCAATCGATCGTCGTCGAGCTTTCCACCCAGCGTCGATGCAGGCGCGGCCGCCCGCTGCGGCGGCGGCTCGTAGCTGATGTCGGACGATTTCATCGGCGCTCGCGAGCCCATCGCCGCGAGGCCCATGAGCCCCACGAGCCCGAGCCCGCCCACGAGCACGAGCGTCGCCGCCGCCCGCGCCGCGCCCTTCGCGAACACGCCCACGAGCCAGATCAGCCCCCAGAGCCCGAGCGCGATGAGCGAAAGCACGAACCCCGGCTGCCACAAGAACCACAACGACGCGAGGATGATTCCCCCGAGGATCCGCAGCGTCCGCAATCGCGACGGGCTCGTCCCGGGCCCCGGCCGTACCGCGGCCCAGCCGGCCGCGAAACCGATGCCCGACACCAGGACATCACTCCCCTCCACCGCCCATTTCGGCCGATCCCCGCCGAGCAGCGCCAGCGGAAACACGCCCGCCGGCAATCCCACGGTCAGATCCACCCGGCTCGCCGTCAATGCATACGAGGGCATGGGCACCGTCACCGTCCCGAAGAGCGGCTTGAGCCCCGTCTGCGAGAGCGATTGCACCTGCACGGTCTGGCTCCCCGTCCGGAGCGGCACCAGGATCTCCTCGGAATCCGCGCCCTGCCGCATGATCCGCTCGGCCTTCCCCGACGTCGACAGGAAGATCGGCCGCCCCGAGGGCGCGTACGCGAGGTAATCGACGCCATTGTTCTCGTAGGTCACGTAATCCTGCGAGACCACGTCTCCACGCGTCGTCAGCACCACCGTCCGCTGGTGCGATTGCACCACCGCGGCGAGCGCATCCACGGCCGCGAGCGGCGTCACGGCCGCCTCCATCTTCTGGCCTTTTTGCACCAAAAAGAGCCGCGACGTCGGCTGCGACCGCGGAATGGGCGACTCGGCCGAATCCACCTGCCGCGCATCCCCGGTCACGGCCACCCGATGCTCCGGATCACTCTCGAGGAGCCACCATTCATACCCCGATCGCGCGTCCGGCGCCATCGCCCCGAGCTTCGCGAGCGTGCCCGTGATCGTCATCTCCGCCGTCCGCCCCGACGTCGGCAAGACGAGCTCGTCTCCCTCGACCCGGAACCCCGTCGCGCCCGTCACGTCGAGCACCTTCTCGCCGAGCGAGAGCGGCAATCGCACGACCCCGAGGTCCGTCCCCGAGCGCATCACGAGCCGATATTCGAAGCTGATCTCGCGCCCCACGCGCACCGCGCGCGAGAGCTGGAAGACCGTGGGCCCCGCCTCGGCCACCTTGTCCTGCCGGTTCAGGTGGATCGTCGTGCCCACGATCCCGGACAAACGAGACCCCTCGACCACCGCCCCCGACGCGAGATCCGCCTCCAGCGTGTTCAAAGGCCCGGGGATCTGGAGCGTCAGATCGGTCCCGAGCGTCATCTTTCCTTTGAGCACGAACCGCCGGGCGGACGTGTGCAGGAAATACCGATCGCCCTCGAATCCGATCGCCGCTTCCTTGTCGTTCTCCGTCACGCCTTCGAGCCGCACCTCTTTCGGCGGACCGAAGAGCGGCACGTCGACGGCCCCGTCCGCGAGCACCCGGCCCACGAGCTCGAATTCGAGCGGCCCCTCCCCCACCCGACCCGAGAGCGTGAGCCTCTCCAGCGTATAACACCGCGCCGCGCACGAAGGGCCCTTGCCCCGGTCCGCGATCCATTTCGACAGCGCGTCGAGCTCGCCCGCCCATCCTGCCGGGGGCGGGGTCGGCGCTGGCTGCACCGGGGCCGGCGCCGCCGGCGGATCGGCCGCGAGCGCTGCGCCCGGCGCGAGGATCAACGCCGCCGAGAGCAGCCCGAGCGAGCGCCGCTTCAGGCCGAGAGAATCGCCTCGATCGGCAGCGCTCGCCCCAGGATCCGCTCGATCGTCGAGACCGGCGTCCCCGCGGCGGGCTTCACGTACCGTGCATTCTGGTGATCGTCCGACGATGCCGTCCAGCATTTCTTGTGCTCCTCCGCGAACGCGCGGAACGACTCGGCCACCTCTGCTTTGTGGCGCGACGTATAAACCTCGATCCCGCTCGCCCGCAGCAGGACCGCGCGTGTCCTCTCCTTGTCGCGGTACCGGCCCGGGTGGGCCACCACGTCGAGCGCGCCGTCCTGCCGAATGCATTCGATCGCCTCCTCCGGCGTCCAGCCGAAGAGCTCCCGATCCTCCTCCCAAAACCGCACGTGATGATCACGGAACGCCGGAAACAACGTCGTCCGGGAGGCGATGCGGTCCAGCATCGATTGCAGCGCCGGAAAATCTCCCGGCGCGAGCGCCTCGAATTCACCTGCCGGATCGATCGCGCGCCGTTCCTCCGCCGAGATCCCCTCCATCCAGGCGAGCACGAACGCCTTCCATTTCGCCTGCACGCGCTCGCCGCGCCGGAACAGCGCCGTTTGCCGGAGGAGCGGCAGCAGTGAAAAGCGCGCCGGAAAATACGCGAGCACGTGGAACTGCTCGGACCGGTCCGTCCCGAAATGCAAAAACGACGTCACTTCCAGGGCCGGCAAGAACATGAGCCCCGCGTCCGCCGCCGCCCGCGCGGCGCGCGGCACGGCGGCGAGCACGTCGTGATCTGCCACGGCGATCACGCGCATCCCGATCTCGCGACGGAAATCCACGTACGCCTCCGGCGTCGCGCGGCCGTCCGAGAAAAGCGTATGCCCGTGCAGATCCGTCGGGAGGAGCATTCAGGGCAACGTGTTCGTGATCGAGAACGAATAATTCGTGAAGGCCCCGTTCGGGTTGTCGTACTTATCGGCCTTCAGCATCTTCTCCCCGTCCGCGTACCATTTCGCCGTGACGTTCGCGTATCCCGTGTAATCGGCGACGAGGTACGTCTTCACGTGCGTGTACATGAGCATCCGCCGTGCCTTCGCGGGCACCTGGATGTTCCCCTCGTACGTCGTGCGCCCCGCGCCCAGGAAGCGCGAATTCGGGGTCTCCGTGAGCATGACCTCGGGCCGCCACTCGAGGCCATCGTCGAAATACACCCCGTAGGCGACCTCGTGCACGATCTTGCCGTAAATCGGGATCGTCACCCACCCGAACCGGCTCGCGCTCTGCGCCGTGCCGATCTGCGTGTCGATCAGCGATTTGTCGACCACCACGTCGGCCCGCCAGTCCGACACCGCAAGCAAGAGCTCGGCCCCCGCGATCGGATCGTCACCCTCGAGGATCCGGTTTCGTTTCGTCGCCTGCGCCCAATCCATGAACAGGCTCTTGTTCGGCAGCTCCCCGCCGAAGACCGCGAGCTTCGAGAGCTCCGCCGCCGTGAGGCTCGCGCTCACGCCCGCGGGCGCGAGGTCCGTGATCGTGATCGCGAACGTGAGCCAGTCGGCCTTCGACGGCACGATGAACGTCTTCGTGATCGCTTTGAGCCCGTACGAGTCCGCGCCGCTGTAGCTCGTCACCGGGCTCTTCAGCGATGCGATCGTCGTCGCCTTGTCGATGGCGCCCACCGTCACCGTCGCCGTGATCTGCTTGAGCCGCGCGAGGTCCGTCGGCAGCGGCGTCCCCGGGTAGAGCTTGTCCCAGAGCAGCCACACGGGCAGCTCCAGCGAAAGCGCCTGGCCGGCGCGCAGGAACTCGTCCGTGTTCGCGTTGACGAGCTTCACCGTGAAGTTGCCCGGAAAGCCGTCGAGCGCGAGCGTGCCCGTGCCCGGGGAGAGCTCGTCCTCGGCCTCGGCGATCGACTCTTCGCCCGGCTCGATCGGCTCGGCCACGCACCCCGTTTGCGCCCCGGAAAGGGCGATGAGCCCCGACGCCGCGGCGACGCCCGTCCCCGCCTTTCGCACCCTCACCTTGATCATTGTCCGAGGGTAAGATGAAGCCGCGTGCCGCGACAAGACCCGACCACACCCCTCCCGCGTGATCCCGCCTCGCCGCGTGATCTCCGTCCCGTCCACCTGCGCGCGCGTGGCGCCTTCCCCGGCGCGAAGCCCGGCGCGCCCGTCGAGCTGCTCGGCGAGGTCTGCGACTGGCAAACGGGGATCCCGCTCGCGTCGACGCCGGCCTCGAAGCCCGACGAACGAATCGCCGAAGCCACGCTCGATCTCCCCGTCGGCATGTATTCGTACAAGCTCCGCGCGGGCGGTTCCTGGTCGCTCGACCTCGACAATCCGCGGACGCGCTCGCGGGATCGAATTCGGAACAGCGTCCTCTCCGTCGGAGGCGCGCCCGAGCCGCTGCTCTTTGCCCCCGCGCCGCCCTTCGTCGTGCGAGCGCCCGAGGGAGATCATTGCATCGTCACGGCCGGCCTGCGCCGCGGCCACGGCGCGTCGTTGCACCTCCTATGGGAATCCGGCGACGAACGCGGCACGCTCGAAATGACCCGCGCCGCCGAGGAGGACGAGCACGTCTTCTTCCGCGCCGAGCTTCCAGTCCCCGCGAGGCCCACCCGCATCCGCTTCGATCCCGGCCCGAACGAGGCCTTTTCCCTCGTGCCCGCGCCCGCCGACGATCTCCCCGCCTGGTGGAAAAACGCCGTCCTGTACACGATCTTCGTCGATCGTTTCGCCCCGCGCCCCGGCGCCTCCTGGGGCCACGATCCCGGCCGCGATCGTCCTGCCGGCGGCCACCTCGACGGCATTCGCCTGGCATTGCCGCGCCTCGCCGACCTCGGCGTCACCGTCCTTTACCTCACCCCCACGATCCTCGCGGCTTCCTGCCATCGTTACGACCTCGTCGATCCCCTCCAGATCGACCCGGCCCTCGGCGGCGAACCCGCCTTCGAACGCCTCGCCGCGGAGGCCCGCGCCCGCGGGATCCGCATCTTCGTCGACCTCGCTTTCTCGCACGCCGGCCGCGGCTTTCCGCCCTACGAGGACGTCCGCGCCCAAGGCCTCGACTCCCCGTTCGCCGCCTGGTTTCACTGGACAACCCCGTCCCGCGGCGCGCCCAAGCTCCGCCATTACGGCCGGCGCAAGGACGCTCCTTTGCTGAACCTCGATCATCCCGAGGTTCGGGCCCTCGTCCTTTCCGCCACGTCCCGCTGGGCGAAACGCGGCGCCTCCGGCCTGCGCCTCGACATGGCCGCCGAGGTCCCACACGACCTCGCCGTCTCCATTCGCGACACCTTCCGCCGCGAAATCCCCGACGCCGTCGTCCTCGGCGAGCTCGTCCCGGCCCACGCCCACCGCTGGACGAGCCGCGGCGCCCTCGATTGTGCCACCGATTTCGGCTTCCACGACGTCCTCGTCGATTTCCTCGCCAAACGCGCCATCCCTGCCGAGCTCGCGGCCCAGCGACTTGCCCTCCTCGACCTCGATCGAGGCGCGCCCGGCGCCCGCTCGCTTCGGTTTGTCTCAACACACGACCACCCCCGCTTCACCAGCATCGCCCGCAAGCACGGCGGCCCTACCCGCTCGGGCCTCCTCGGCCTCTTCGTCCTCCTCGCGTGGCCCGGCGTCCCTTCGCTTCTTTATGGCGAGGAGTACGACCTCTTCGCCGAGACCCCCGTCGCCGAGCCCGAGGACGTCTGGCCCGATCGAATGCCGCTCCCGCTCCGCCCGGATTCCGCCGGTGAACGCGCGTTTTCAATCGTCCGCTCCCTCCTCGCCCTCCGCGCATCTCGCCCCGCGCTCGGCCGCGGCGCCCTCGAAATCCTTTTCGCCGAGGGCGGCCTCTTCATCTTTCGCCGCGCCCACGAGGGCGAGATCCTCGACGTCGCCGTCAATGTCGCCGCCCCCGTCGACGTCGATCTCGAGGACGACGAATTCCCCTCCACATCCCTGCTCTTCGCGCTCGGCGAGGCCCGGCTCTCGGGCCAGACGCTCACGCTCGCCACGGACGCGGCGGCGCTCGTCCTTCGCGCCCGCTGAACGCGGGTCATTCAGCACCACGGTTGACGGAGGGCCTGGGGAAGGGCACCTTCCCGGGCGGGCCGCGGCGAGACCTCGCCTGGCCATGATCCCGAATCGCGGGGAGGTGCTTTCATGAGCTTGCAGAAATGGTGGTTCTTTGCGTCGATTGCCGCGGCCGCCCTGGGCGGGGGGTGTGCAGTGGAGATCCGCGATTACGGAGGTTCGGGCACCGGAGGACAGGCCGGCGCGGGCGGGCAAGGCGGCCAGGGGGGCCAGGGAGGCCAGCCCGGCTGCGTGGATCCCGCGGAAGGCTGCCCCTGCGCGGCGGACGGCACGTGCAATCCCGGGCTCGCCTGCAAGGAGGGCACCTGTATCGATGCCTTCCCCCATTGTGGCAACGGCAGCATCGACGACGGAGAGACCTGCGACGACGGCAACAAGGTCGACGAAGACGGCTGCAGCTCCACCTGCCAGATCGAGGCCGTTTGTCTCGTCAACCACATCGGCGGCGATCCCTCGGTCGTGAGCTCGATTCGCGTCGACCAGGACGGCACCATGACGCTCGCCGATCTGCGTGTCCTCGACGGGTCCCATACCATCGGCCTCTGGCCCTTCCGCCAGCGGGCCGCGGCGCGATGCGGCCGCCGCGTCTATTTCACCCTCCAGACGAGTGATTCCATCGAGGCCGTGGAGGTCACGCCCACGGGCAAGCTCCTCCCCGTCGCGTTCACGAAGAGCATCCCCGACGTGGCTGGGCTCCTCTGCGACGAGAAAAACAACGTCCTCTTCGTCATGAGCCACACGGACACGATCGATGTCCGTGCGTATTCGATCGCCCCGAGCGGCGAGCTCGTCGACGTGGACCACAAGACGCTCATTTTCCCCGTGGGCTCGCTCGATACCGTCGCCTTCACGATGCACCCGCAACAACCTGCGTTTTACGTGTTCGGCGGCTCCACCAGCGGCATCAACCCGGCCGAGAACAAGATCGTGGGGGCCTTCGTTCGATATGCCGCCGATGGCAAGATGACCGTGGATCAGCCCTCCGTCACGGCCGACACGGGCCAAGGCTTCTTCCACACGACCTTCCTCTCGACCGATGGCAAGTTCATGGGTTTTTCCGGATACAGTGGCGGCGGGTTCGCGAATTACGAGCTCGCCGAGACGGGGAACATCCCCACCGGCATGTCGCCCGTCTACAGCGGCTCCGGGTTCTCGAATGGATACGACGCGATCGCGCTGGACGGCGAGCTCTTCTACCATTCCCACAGCGATGCGAACGTGAGCGCGTGTCGATTCACGCCGGGCGAGAAAGCGACTTGCCTCACGGCCACCCCCGCCACCGGGGGCCTGAACCGCCTCTACCTCGCCTATGGCGGGAAGATGCTCATCGCGGCGAGCGGTTATGGCGGCGCCATCGACACCTTCGTCCTCGGAGACGACAAAACCGCCCCCAAGAAGCTCGCGACGTTCCCCCTCGACAAGACCGAGAGCTTCCACGCGAGCGCGCTCCTTCCCTGCTTCCGCGCGCCCTGACGCCTGGCCACGGGCGCCCGATGCGCTACGCTCCGAAGGGCGCACCGCCCATGTGCCGCTCGGAGCTTGCCATGAAAAACCTTTTTCATCTCGCCATTCTGATTCCACTCGCCTCGGCATCCCTCTATGCCTGCCACGACGAGGAGGAGAGCGTCCCCGCGGGGTACGAGGACGTCGTCTACGGCGGAACGACCACGGACGAAGCGCTCGCCGCGTTCCTGACCGCCGTCGAAGCGAATCCGCCCGCGAACGTCCCCTCGCAGGCCCCCGCGCTGCTCAGCCCCCCCGCGGGCGCGCTCTCGGCCGCCACCATTCCCACGTTTTCCTGGGCCGTCGGCGCCTCCTCGCGCCTCACGCCGCCCGCGCCCCCGTCGCTCCTGCCCGCCGAGCCGCGCGCCGAGCCCTTCCTCGCCCCGCTCGCGGCGCTCCTCGGGCCCGTCCGCGCGGCGCACGCCCACGGCACGCCGTTCACGGGGTATGCGACCTGGCTCGTCGTCTCCTCCGACGCCGATCCCAAGCTCGCACGCGTCTTCACGAGCGAGACCTCGTGGAAGCCCTCGGATTCGATCTGGACGCGTATCACCGGGGCCAAGGCGCCCATCACGGTCGAGCTCCAGGGCGCGCAACTCGTCGACAACCGCATCGACATGGACGGCGGCCCCTTCCAGGGCAACAAAACCACCTTTACGATCACGCCATGACCGCCTTTCATCTTCGCGCCCTCGCCGGCGCCGCCCTGCTGACCGCCCTGCCTGCATGCGGGGAAGCCCCCGTCGAGCATCGCTACGACCCCTACACGGGCGACGCATTCCCCGATCGACGCGAGCCCGTCGCCGTCCCTCCGGGCGGACTCGGACTCATCACGGACAGCCTCTCGGACACCATCTCGCTCCTCGACCTCGGCACGGGCGAGAAAGTCGGGCATGTCCCGGTCGGCCGCGACCCGGTCGGCCTCGACGGCCCGCACCATGTCGCCGTAGATAAAGCCGGCGGCTTCGTCTACATCGGCCTGTCCTATCCCGTCGTCGCGACCGGCGGCCCGCACGCCTCGCACGGCGGCAGCATTCAGCCCGGCTACGTGCAAAAGCTCTCGCTCACGGATTTCCGCATCCTCGGCCAGGTCCGCGTCGACGCGAATCCCGGCGACATCGTGGCCTCGGACGACGGCCGTCGCGTCGTCGTCTCCCATTTCGATCTCCAGCGTGCGATCAAAAATGCGGGAAACCTCGACAAGGCCCGCGCCACGATCGCGCTGCTCGCCCCGGAGGTCGTCCTCCCCACCGGCTCGGTCGATCCGCCGCGGATCACCACCTGCATCGCGCCGCACGGCATGGTCCTCTCGCGGCCCGACGGCGCCCGCGCGTATGTCGCCTGTTATGGGGAAGACGTCGTCGCCGTGGTCGACCTCAACAAACGCGAGGTGATCGATCGAATCCCTGTCGACGCCTCCGGCAGCGCGATCGGCGATCCGAAATACGGCCCCTACTCGGTCGTCCTCTCCCCCGATGGAAAAACCCTGGCGCTCGGCAACACGGTCTCGAAGGACGTGCGTTTCTTCGACGTCGAGGCGAATACGATGGACCCGGACCGCCAGATCGACACGCTCGGCGCGCCGTTCTTCCCGGTCTTCTCCGAGGACGGAAAGCGCCTCTGGATCCCCACGCAATCGCCGGACGCGCTCGTCCTGTGGGACCTCGAAAGCGACCAGGAGATCACCCGCCGCGATTTCACAGCCAGCGAATGCAAATGGCCCCACGTCGCCGATCGGCTCGACGACACGCGGCTCGTCCTCATCTGCGAGGGTGATCACGTGACGGCAGGCAAGGCCCTCGTGCTCGACGCCGCGACGCTCGCGACGCAGAGCGAGGCTGTCGTCGGCGTCTATCCCGACGCCATTGCGCGCATCCCAGGCGCGGCGCCCTAAGGCACGCCCATGTAGGTGAGCAGATCACCCATCTGCTCGTCGGAAAGTACCTCCAGCGAAAACGGCGGCATCTGCCCGCCATACCCCAGAAACCCGCCGTGCCGCGTCTTCTGCACGAAAACGAGCCGGCGTTGCTCGGCCGTGTACGTGCCGAGCGGGTGCTCGGCGAGCGTCTGGTCCGGCAGGATCGGCGCGCGCGCCACGAGGCGGCCGTCGCCCGTCTTCACGGCGCCGTGGCAGCTCTTGCAGGCGCGCGTATAGACGCTCGCGCCCGCGGTCGCGTCACCCGGGGGCGGCGCCGACACCTGCACGGGCACCGTGAACGGCCAGGCTTCCTCGTCCGCGGGCCCCGCGGGCAGCGCGTCGAGGAACGCGAAGAGCGCGCGGGCCCGCTCGTCCTCGGCCGACCAGGATTTGCTCGACAGCATGTAATAGTAGAGGCAATGGTTCATCGACCGGAGCAGCTCGAGCTCCATTCCGCCCCAGTACGAGGCCCGCCGCGTCACACCCGCGAGCGGCGCGCCGGGAAGGATGGGCCCGTCCGCGGACGGCTTCGACGTCGGATGGCACGTCGCGCAGGAGAACGCATTCGCGCTCGTCTCCGTGATCGTCGGGTCCGAAAAGAGCGCCTTGCCGTGGTCCTCGGCCGAGCCCTCCACGATCTCGGTCTCCGGTTCACACGCGCAAAGGAGCCCCGAAAGGAGCGTGGCTCCGGCCAGAAAAGACATCCATCGCATAGGGCCCATCGTAGCAGCCGCCCATCGAGCTGGCTTGTGCCCGCCGCGCAGGCTGTAGTATCACGCTGGAAACCGTGCCCACGTACACCGGCGACGCCACCTACGACCTCGTCCTCTCGATCGCGCTCGGGTTTGCCCTGTTCGTCGCGGTCGCCGCGTGGTTCGTCCCCTCGCCCTATGGCCGCTTCGCGAGCCCGCGCTTCGGCGTCGCGCTCGACCCGCGCCTCGGCTGGTTCCTCATGGAGCTGCCCGCGACGCTCTCGTTCCTCTACTTCTACACCCGCGGCCCGAACCGCGGCGCGCTCGTCCCGCTCGTCTTCCTCGGGATGTGGCTCCTCCATTACGGCAACCGCGGCTTTTATTTTCCGCTCTCGATGCGCGTCCCAAAGGGCCAGCGCTCCTCGTTCGGGCTCCTCGTCGTGGGCACGGGCGTCCTCGTCACCACGATGCACGGCTACCTCCACGCCGACTTCATCGCGCGCCTCGGCCCCCATTACAGCCCCGAATGGCTCCACGATCCGCGGTTCCTCGTGGGTTTCGCGATCTATTACATTTCGTTCGGCTTCACCTTGCACTCGGACTCGATCCTGCGGAATCTGCGCACCCGCGAGGAGGTCCAGAGCGGCGAACGGGTCTACCGCATCCCGCGTGGTGGCCTCTTCCGGTGGGTCACGAACCCGAGTTACCTGGCCGAGCTCACGGGCTGGGCCGGGTTTGCCCTTTGCACGTGGTCGCTCGCCGGCGTCTTCATCTTCGCCATCAGCGCGGCGAACCTCGTGCCGCGCGCGTTCGCCACGCACGCCTGGTACCGCGAAAAATTCCCCGATTACCCGCCCGAGCGGCGCGCCCTGGTCCCGTTCATCCTGTAGGAACCACGATTCCCAGGTCAACGAGCCCTTCGAGCCCCACGAGCAGGCGACGATCTCCGAGCGGCGCCGCAGCCCGAAGCGCGGCGAGCGCCTCGTGCGCGGGCTGCGGACTCCGCAGGAAATCGAGCACGGAGGCGAGCGCCTTCGGCGGCAGGAGCGACTCGACCGGCGCGATCACGTGCAGGTCAGGCTCGCGCCCGTCCCAGTGCAACATCGCCCGCGGATCCAGCGTGATCGCTTCGGTTTGCCAATCGATCGCCTGGCGCCGCTTCCAGAAGAGCGCCTCGGAGAAACGCGGCTCCATGCTGTAATAACGCGCGCGCCGATCCAGGTGCCCCGCGAGAAACACCGCTGGATCCGTGGCCGGAGAGGGCAACGCCTCGGCCCCTTCCGCGAGCGCCCGATCGATGTCCGCCGCCGCCTCGATCGCCGAACGAAACCCCCGCGAAACGCCGTCCCCGGCCAGCGGATCCCCGGAAACCAGCGCATCCCCCACCGCGCACCACCGCGCCCCCCGGCCCGGCAGGAGCATTCCCGTGTCGGCCCGCACCACGCGCGGCGGCTCCTCCAGAATGCATCCTTCGGCGAGCGCCCGCACGTGAAGCGTCCGCTCGAGCGCCTGGAGAAATCGTTCGTTCGGCTCCGCGCGCGGCGTCGTGGCCCCGAGATCCGCATCCGTGAGCAAGACGAAGAGCAGCGTTTGTCCCGGCTGCGGCGCGACGTACCACCACCCCGCCTCCGCCGTTTCGAGCAGCAGTTCGGGCTCCACGCCCCGGCCCGCGGGCACCTTCATCCGCCCGACGATCGCAATGGCTCGATCGCAGGCGACCCAGCGCCGCGCGTTCGATCCCATCGCGCCCGCGGGCGCGCCGCGGCCGCTCGCGTCCACGAGGAACCTGCACGGAAATTCGTCCCCCTCGCGCGAGAGCACACGAAAGCCCCCCGCGTCTTCCTCGATCGTCGGGACGCCCGTCTCTTCCCGGAGCACGACGCCATTTCGCGCCGCGGCGCCCGCGAGCATGGCGTCGAAACGCGCGCGGTCCACGTGAAACCCTTCGCCGAACGGATCGACGATCGACGAGCGCGCCGTGATCTCCGCCGAGCCCCAGGCCGAACGCACGCCTCGGAAAGGCACGCACGCCTCGGCCCGAAACGCGGCCAAGACCCCGAGCGTGGCGAGGAGCGGCTCGATTTCGGGCCCGAACGTCTCGCCCACGCGTGTCCGCCCGAGCCGCCCCCGTTCGAGGACGACGACGCTCCGGCCCCGCGCGCCGAGCGCAATCGCGGCGGCGAGCCCTGCCGGCCCACCGCCGAGCACCACCACATCGTGCATTGCCCGGAGGCTACCGCCCTCCTCTTTCCCCCGTCAATCCGGGATCGAGGGCGGCCTTGGAACGCCTCAGAAATAAGGCCGGAAGAGCACCATGCCGTAGGGCGCGGTCGTGTATGCGCCATCGCCGAAGGTTTGGGCCTGGGCGCCGGCTTCGAGGGCGAGGCCGAGAATGTCGGCGATGTTCACCCGATACCCGAGCCGCCCCGAGCCGCCGAATCCGTAGATCGAGTCGACGCCCCAGAGGAACGCGAGCCCGGCCGTCGCGCCGATGTACAGGCCTTCCTTGCCAAAGGGGGAAAATTCGACCCGCGGCCCGAGCGTGCCGAACACCGCCGTCGTGTTCTTCACCCATCCGCCGAACGGCGGCGGCTCGCAGTTGTTGCACCCCGCTTGCGGTGCGAGCCCCGGGTCGAACATCTGAAAAGGCCCGTTGCGCCCCATGTCCTTCTCGATGGTCGACAGATCCAACCCAATCGAGAGGCGTTCGGTCACGTTGTAGCCCGCATGGATGCCGAGCGTCGCGGCCGCGTACTCCGTGGGGATCACCGTCGGTATGCGCACGGTATGGTAAGCAACGCCGCCCGAGATGCCCACGTGAAACCGGCGGGGCTTCGCGGGCACGGCCGGCGCGTCCGCGGGTGCGCTCTCGGCGGCGCTCGCCGCAGAGACCGTCGCGAGGGTTGCAAGGAGCGCGAGCTTCGAGGCGACGATGAGGGAGATTCGCATGCGGTTACCTGCCTGTGTACCTGCGCGGGGTCTCGGGGGACGCGCTTCCTGGCCGTCCCGTGACTTCGTCCGGGCGATCGGCAATGAACATGCCCGACCCCGCGCGCCCCGAAAAGCCCCAGGAAAACCTCTGACGCTCTGCGCCACTTGCGCAAATTGTGAAACGTCCGTTGCGCAATTCGCGCAACCCGCCGCAGGCATCGTTGCGCAATCCGGTCAAACCGTGGGGGACATCACGCATGCTCACGTTCCGCCCGGCGTGACGTCTCCCTGGGCATGGTCGCTCGCGTGGAGTTTCCCGCGGCGATGGTATACGTTGCGCGCCACGCTCACCCGGGAAGAACCACGATGTCCGCAACCAAAACCGACGCCCCGAAGGCTATCGAAGCTGCCGAGGGCACCCTCGCCGTGGAGGAGGTCGCCCGCCACCCGCTGCCGGGCATGGCGATCCCCGATCAGGTCGCTTTCAGCCCCGACGATCGCCTGATCACCTATCTGAAGAGCCCCGAGCGCAGCCTCGTGCGGCAGCTCTTCGTCTTCGATCCGGCGACGGGGTCGGAGAGCCTCTTCGTCTCGCCGCCCGACGGCGGCACGACGGAGGAAAACGTCTCGCTCGCGGAGGCGCTGCGCCGCGAACGGCAGCGCCAGCGTGAGATCGGCGTCACCACGTACGCGTGGGCGACCCGCGCGATCCGCGTGCTCGTGCCCATCAAGGGCGACCTGTATGTGCAAGACGGGCCTTCCGCCCCGCTGCGCAAGCTCGTCGCGTCCGGCGGCGCTCCAATCCTCGACCCGAAGCTCTCGCCCGACGGCGCCGCGGTCGCGTTCGTCCAGGAGGCCGAGCTGTACGTCGTCGATGCGACCGGCGGCGCGCCGCGGCAGCTCACCTCGGGCGCGCGGGGCACGGGCAAGACGCACGGCCTCGCCGAATACGTGGCGCAGGAGGAAATGTCGCGGCACCACGGGTATTGGTGGTCGCTGGACGGGAAGTGGCTCGCGTTCACCGAGGTCGACGAGACGCATATTCCTATCTATCGGATCGTCCACCAGGGCAAAGCCCAGGTAGGCACCGAGGCAGAGGAGGACCATCATTACCCGTTTGCGGGCAAGGAAAACGCCCGCGTGCGCCTCGGCGTCGTCTCCGCGTCGGGAGGTGAGCCCGTCTGGATGGATACGAGCTACGGCGAGGAGGTGTATCTCGCCCGCGTCCATTGGCTCACGGGCGGCAGGCTCGTGGCGGAAATCCAGAATCGGGCGCAGACCTGGCTCGAGCTCGTGGTCTTCGAGCTCACGACCGGCGCGCGGACGCGGCTTTTGCGCGAAGAAACGAACGTCTGGATCAACCTGCACGACCTCCTCCGCCCGCTCGCGGACGGCGGCTTTTTGTGGGCCTCCGAGCGGACGGGATATCGGCATCTTTATCGTTACGACCGCGAAGGAACCCTCGTCGCCGAGCTGACGCGCGGGGCGTGGATGGTCGACGACGTCCGCGGCGTCGATGAGAAGGGCCGCTTCGTCTATTTCACGGCCACGGCCGCGAGCCCGCTCGAAGGCCACCTCTATGCCGTCTCCTTCGACGGCGGCGAGATGCGGCGCATCACCCCCGAGCCCGGGGTGCACGTCGTCACCTGCGACCGCGCCTGCCGCCGCTTCGTCGACGTGCACCACGCCAAGGATCGCCCGCCCACCGTCAAACTCCGCTCGCTCGAAGACGGCGCCGTGCTCGCGACGATCCACGACGAGCAGGATCCTCGCATCAGCGCGCTCGGCCTCACACCGCCCGAGCTCGTCTCGTTCTCCTCGCGGGACGGCGAAACCCTGCACGGCGCGCTGTATCGCCCGCCGGCGCATTTCGGCAGCGGCCCCTTTCCGACGATCGTCTACGTGTATGGCGGCCCGCACGTGCAGCTCGTGTCGAACGGCTGGAATCTGACGGTCTCGATGCGCCCGCAATGGCTGCGCAGCCTCGGCTACCTCGTGTTCATGGTGGACAACCGCGGCAGCGCGCGGCGTGGGCTCGCGTTCGAGGGCGCGCTCAAGAACCGCATGGGCTCGATCGAGGTCGACGATCAAGTCGATGGCGTCCGCTGGCTCGTCGCGCAGGGCCTCGCGGATCCTGCGCGCGTTGGCGTCTATGGCTGGAGTTATGGCGGGTACATGGCCGCGATGTGCCTCGCGCGCGCGCCCGAGACGTTCAAGGTCGCGGTCGCCGGCGCTCCCGTCACCCACTGGGACGGCTACGACACCCATTACACCGAGCGGTACATGGGCATGCCGTCGGAGAACGCGCGTGGCTACGAGGAGAGCAGCGTGATGCGCCACGTCGAGGGCATCCGCGGCAAGCTCATGCTCGTGCACGGGCTCATCGACGAGAATGTTCATTTCCGACACACCGCGCGCCTCGTCAACGCCATGATCGGCGCCCGCAAGCCGTACGACCTCCTCCTCTTCCCGGACGAGCGCCACATGCCCCGCCGGCCGCCGGACCGCATCTACATGGAGGAGCTCATCCGCGACTATTTTGTGCGAAATCTCTGATACGAAGCGCACAATAACAGGCCAACGAGCCGTGCAAACGAGCGTCCTCGGCTTGTTCTTGACTTCCTCGGCGTTTCCATCTAGAAGTTGAAAGTCACTTTCATCTACGCCACAGATGAGACTTTCGACCTCGGCCGTCCTTCTCCTTGGGGCTTCGCTGCTGCCCGCGGCGACGGCGCGCGCCGAGGAGCCTGCGCCGAGCGGCAAGGACAAGGACAAGGGCGCCGAGGTCGTTGTCACCGGGACGCGCACGCCGGAGCAGAGCCAGCGCGCCACGGTGCGCGTCGACGTCGTCACCCGCGACGAAGCCGAGCGGCGCGGCGCGACGAACGTGGCCGAGGCCATCGCGGGGCAACCCGGCGTCCAGATCAACCCCTCGGCCTACGGCGACATCGGCAATCCGAGCGCCATCCAGATCCAGGGCCTCGACCGGCAACGCGTGCTCGTCCTCGAAGACGGCGAACGCGTCATCGGCGATGTGGGCGGGGCGATCGATCTCTCACGAATGCCGCTCTCGGACGTCGCCCGCGTCGAGGTCGTCGCCGGGCCGATGAGCTCGCTGTATGGCACGAGCGCGATCGGCGGGGTCGTCAATGTCGTCACGGGACAACCCCTGCACCCGGGCTTCAGCGGGCGCGTACGTCTCGAAGGCCGCAATCGCCGCGGGGTCATCGCGCAAGGCAATGCGGCGTGGCGCGGGGAGCGGGCCTGGGCCACGCTCGACGGCAATTTCTTCCGCACGGACGGGGTTTCGCTCCTCGAAGACGCGGTCGACCTCGCGATGCCCTCGCGCCTGCAGGGAATGCTCGGGATGCGGCTCGGCGGCCAGCTCAATGCGCGCACGCGCGTGCAAGGCCGCGTGCGCTGGATCCACGACGCATCCGAAGGGCGGCAAAGCCAGGTCGTCCCGGGCCTCGGGACGTACCGGATCGACCTGCCGCAGCGCACCAATCGATTCACCGTCCACCTCGTCGAGCTCGTCGACCTCGGCAAAGGCTCGACCCTGCGCCTCGCGCTCGGGCAACAATGGGCGTTCGATACGACCCAGAAAGACCGCTACGAATCGCCGATCGACGAGACCCGCGATCGCTCGGCCTCCCTCTCCAGCCTGGAGGCGACGGGCACCTTCGCGGACGGACGGCGCACGTGGGTCGTGGGCATGCGCACCGAGGTGGAAAAACTCTCGCAATCGCTGACGCGCGCCGAGCTCATCAGCGGCAGCGTGCAGACGAGCACGATCGAGGAGCTCGTCCCCGTCACGCTGGGCAGCGTCGCGGGGTATGCGCAGCTCGGGTGGAAGCTCTTCGATTCGCTCACCCTGCTCGCGGGCGGCCGCGCGGAGATGCACCTGCGTTATGGCGGCGTCGCCGTGCCGCGGCTCGCGCTCTCGTACCAGCCCTGGCCCAGCGTGACCGTGCGGGCCTCCGTCGGGCGCGGGTTTCGCGCGCCGGCGGCGAAGGAGATCGGGTTCGCGTTTGATCACGGCGCCCTCGGGTATCGCGTGCTCGGCAATCCGAACCTCGCCCCCGAGACCTCGTGGGGCACGAGCGGCGACGTGAGTTATCGTTCGAAAAACGGCTTTCTCGTCCGCGGCAGCGTCTTCGCGAACTGGATCGACGGCCTCATCGACATCGACATCCGGCCGGCCGCGAGCCAGGGCGGCATCGACGATTACACGTACCGCAACATCGGCCGGGCGCGCACGTTCGGCGCGCAGATCGACGGCGCCTGCACCATCACGGGCGTGCTGCGCGCGGAGGCCGGGTATTCCTATTTGTGGACGCGGGACGACGAGAACCAGCGTCCGCTCGAAGGGCGCCCGCCGCACACGGTGGTCACCGCGCTCCGGGCCGATCTGCCGGCCCGACTCGAGCTCGTGCTCCGGTATCGAATGGTCACCGACGCCTTCCTCGACGAGGGCTTGCGCACGCCCGGCTTCCAGACGATCGACGCGCGGATTGCGCGTCCGATTTTTCGTGGGGCCCGCGCCTATGCCGGGGTGCTCAATGCGCTCGGCGTACAGAAAGACCCGACCCGCTTGGGCGACCAGCGGCCGGTCCAGGGGCGGACCCTTTACGTTGGCCTCACGGCCGACTTTCCCGCGGAGGAACCATGAAACGATCCATTTTGGCCGCAGCTTTTCCGCTCCTGCTTTGCGCCTGCAGCGAGGAGGTGGGCAAACCCTCCACGACGGGAGAACCCCCCCCGAACGAGGACACGGGCGCGACGCTGGAGGTGCCCGTCCCCGCGCAGGGACGTGTCTACGTCGCGCTCGAAAAACCCGAGATCGTCGTACCCGAGGGCGACGCTTCGGCCTCGACGGCCTGGGATCTCGCATTCGAGAAGTACAATGTCTTCACGAACAGCGGCGCGTCCGGGTCCGGCGAGGGCGGGGCGTTCGGGCCGCTCGACGCGGTGACGTACGACGAAGGGATCGCGCCGGCGATCCCGTTCCTGACGAAGGACGAAGCGGGCGGCGCGTTCCGCGATTTCTGGGCGTACGACCCGAGCGTCCACGTGCTCTGGGTGCGTTACCACGTCTTCGGCGTGCGTGACGCAGACAAGCAATGGAAGGTGCAGGTCCTCGGGTATTACGCCGAGCAACAAGGCGCGCCTGTGGCGGCCATTTATCGGATCCGCTGGGCCGAGGTGACGTCCGCCGGCGTGGGCGCCACGCAGACGCTCGCCGATCTCGACGGCACCGCGGGCGGCTCGCAGGCGCCCGCGGATGTACCGAGCGAATGCCTCGATCTCGGCACGGGCGCGCGGACGAAACACACGCCGGCCGAGGCGCTCACCACGAAGGACTGGCACCTCTGCTTCCGCCGCGCCTCGATCAGCGTCAACGGCGACCTCGGCGGGCCGCGCGGCGTGACCGCCGTCGATCTGCACGCGAGCGAGACGAAAGACGAGACGCTCGATATCGTGAAGACGCGCACGGACGACTCCGAGCTCGCGCGGTTCGACGCGGTCGGGCATGCGGAATTGTCCGATCCGAAGCTCATCTGGCGGGGCGACGGCATCTTCAGCGCGTTCTCGGACTACTGGATCGATCGGGCGGCGGCCACGCCCGCGCCGGCGGACGCCTCGTGGCTCGTGCAATCGGCCTCGGACGGTGTTTCGCGGTATCTCCTCGTCTTCGACCGCTTCGAGGGCGCGACGGCCGACGGGCCGGGCAAGGTGGTCCTGCGCGTCAAGCCGGAGGGCGTCTCGACGCAATGAGCGGGTGCGCGCCTATTGCGCGCACCGCGCGGCCTCCCCGGGTACCGGGAAAAACCGCACGCCATCGAGCTTCTCCGCGCCTGCTTTTCGGGCGATCTCCACCGCCACCGGGTATCTCTCGCAAGTGAGGCGGAAGCTCGCCCGCGTGGCGCCGTCGCCTCCGATCACGTCGCCGATCCGGCACGCCCCGCGAATCTCCTTCAGGCTCGCGAGAGATGCCTTCATGCGCCCCACATCCATGCTCGTATCGAACAGCTCGGCCGCGGCCGCGTCGTCCCATCGGTTCACGAGCCGGACGAGTTTGTCGCCGCCCGACGCGAGCGCGCTCGGCGGCGGCAGCACGCTGTGGAAATCGAGGTACTGAATCCGCGACGGCGAGGTCGGCGCGAGCGTGAGCGAAACGCCGATCCACCCTTTCTCGCATCCGAGCCGGAACGTGCCCCGGAGCGCGTTCTCCGCCTCGATCGTCCCCTCCTCCCGGCACGCCCCGTGCGCCGCGCGGAGCGCGTCGAGGTCCCGCATCCATCGCTCGCGTGGTTTGTCGAGAAAGATCGAATCCGCGAAGATCGCATCCGCCTCGACATCGCTCCATTTCGCGACGAGGCGGCTCGTGGCCCCCTTTGCCCGCACGAGCGCCTCCGAAGGCACGAACACGCGCGGCACGAGCGCGCCCGTCTCGTGCAGGCGCCGCAGCGCCTCGCGCGCGACCCGCCACATGGGCGCGTATGTGAGGTTCGACATCGCGATCACGCCTACGCCGTGGTCGGGCAAGAACTGGATCACCGACCCATACCCAGGCAAACCTCCCGTGTGCGAGACACCTCGCGTGAATTCGCACGTCTCGAACGTCCCGAGCCCGAACGAATAGCCACTCGCGCGCGCGGACGGCGGCTCCTCCCCGAGCCCCGGCGAGGAAAAAAGCCCCGTGGCACGGCCCATCACGTGCATCTCGCGCAGCGTGCTCCGCCGGACCGGACCCGCCTCCCGCTCGTCGCGCGGCGGCCACGCCGAAAGATGATACGCCACGTAACGCGCCATGTCGGCGAGCGATGAATAAAGCCCACCCATGGCCCCGAACGCGCCGTGCGGCAGGTTCACCTCGGGCACGAGCCGATCGCCCTCCTTTCGATACCCCCGCGCGAGGTGCCCCTTCTCAACCATCCGTTCGTCGAGGACCGTCCGGTTCATGCCGAGCGGAGAGAGGACCCGCGTTTGCAGATAATCCGCGTAATCCATTCCAGACACGTTCGTAATCACGCGCCCGAGAATTGCGAATCCGGTGTTCGAATACTCGAATGCCGAGCCGGGCGACGTCGAGAAGGGAAACCCATCGCGCATCATCTTCGAGAAATCTGAATCGGAGAGGCCGAGCTGCCGATCACCCCAGGGGTTGTCCTCGGGGAACCCGGCGCCGTGGCCGAGGAGGTGCCGAAGCGTGATCGGCGCCGCGTCGCGCGTGGGATAACGAAGGCCGGCGAGCTCGGGGACGAATTTCGCGGCCGGATCGTCGAGCGGGAGTTTTCCTTCGTCCCGGAGCTGCAAAACGGCCATCGCCGTGAAGCTCTTCGTCAGCGAGGCGATGCGAAAAACCGAGCCTTCATCGACGGGCACTTTCGCCTCGACATCGGCCACGCCGAACCCCTTGGCATACACGAGCTCCCCATCGATCACGATCCCCACGGCGACCCCGGGAAACCCCCGCCGCGCCACCTCGTCCGCGACATATCGCTCGATCGCAGGGAAGGCCTCTTTGAGCTTCTCCTTTCGCTGCGGATCGAGGAACACGGGCGGCTGCATCGTGGGGCGGACGAACTGCATGTCGGGCCCCTCGGCCTTCACGACCTCGGGCGGCTTTGGGGATCCACAAGCCGAGGCGAGCAACGCGACGAGGGGCAGACTACGGCGGACGAGCACCATCACGGGCGCATCTTCGCCCTGCCCGCGCAGGCATGACAACGAAAAAGGGCGGTTCCCACTTTACGCCGGCGGACGCTCGACGTATCGACGAGCGTCGTGACGATCGACGAGGGGCGCAAAGGAGGGATACGCGCGGCCTGGGAGGTCCTCGGGCGCCATGATCCAGCTTCGGCCCGCGACGTGAATCAGGCGCTCGAGGCCACGCGCCTCGCGTTTCGCCTCGGCGATCGACGGCTCGTCGATGCGTGGCTCACGCAGGCGCTCGCGCTCGCGGCGGCGGAGGGCCCGCGCGAGACGGCAAAGGTGCACCTCGCGGCGGCGAGCCTCGATCAAAGTGCGGGGCGGTTTTCCGGCTGCCAAAGGCACGTTGAGCTCGCGCTCGCGCTCGCGCCCGACGACGCCGTGCTGCGCAAGCGCGCGGTCGATCTTCTGCATGCGTTTGGCACGCGAGGGCAAATCGAAAACGGTACGGCGCGCCAAACAGGTTTGACCGAGGAGGCCGAGGCGCTCGTGCGCCGCGCCCGGGGAAAGAGCACGAGCGACGACCCACACGGCGCGATTCGTGATCTGCTCGCTGCCAAACACATCGGGGACGAGGACCAGATCTGGCGCATCGATCTCGAGCTCGTCGCGCTCGGGCGGCAGCATTTCGGGTTCCTCGACGTCGAGACGCTCACGGCGATCGGCCGCGGCCCGGACGAACCCGGACGCAAAGCAGAAATCGAGCGCGCGCTCCATCGGCGATTCGTGGCCCCCGCCCTCGATCACGCCGCGCGCCTCGCGAACCGCGCCTGGGACGCGCTGCCGGAGGCCGCGCTCGCGTCCCTCGCGTGGCGGCTCGGCGACCGACGCCGCGAGGAAGAAGGCGAGCTCCCGGCCCCGCGTGACCTGAGGCTCCGCCTCCTCGCGCGCCTCTTCCCGGAGGCGATGCTCGCGCGGCTCGGCGACCCGGAACACCACGCGCCGCCCCCGCTCCGCAGCTCGGCACGGCACCGCGCGAAGGTTTTGCAATGGTCGATCCGCAGCCGGTCCCCCGCGGAGGTGCTCGGCGAATTCGACGCCATTCTGCGCGATCATCCGCCCTCGCATCACCCCCACGCCTACCGGGGCGAATTGCTGCTGTGGCTCGGGCGCGTCGATGAAGCCGAGGAGAATTTCCGCCGCGGCCTCGCCCTCCAGCCCCGCGCCCGGTGGTTGCACATCGGCATGGGCGCCGTCCATGTGCTCCGGGGCGAACATGCCGAGGCGCTCGCCTGTTTTCAGCGCAGCATCGATTGTGCGCCCGCGGTCGTAGGTCCCACGCTGTACGGGGTGCGTGGCGAAGCCCATCGATTGCGCGGAGATCTTCCCGCAGCCGTGGAAGACCTCGCGCGCACGTGCCGCGACACACCCTCCCGCGTGAGCGCCTGGGTGAACCTCTGGCTCGTGGAGGACGCTCTCGGGCACGCCGAAGCGCACGACGCAGCCTGGAAAGAGCTCACGCGCCGCGCGCCGTGGCTGCTCGCGGACGCCGCCGAGGAGGCGCTCGGCCTCGCCTTGCCAGCCGTCGAGGACAACCACGCACGCCGCGCCACGCTGGAGCACGCGCTCCGGATGCTGCGGGGCAATCGTTCGTCATCCTGCGTCACCTATTTCACGCGCGATGGCGAGCTCCGGACGGTGTTCGCCGGGGGATGACCCGGCCCCTGCCCTTTGCAGTTCATCGACGTACACTCCACGATCGACGGGCGCATCGTATCGTTCTTCGTTTCGGGCTGGCAACAGCGCTCAAGCGGATTCCGTGAGGCGCTCGCCGGCCACGAGGGCCCCCACGGCGCCGCAATACGCGCCGCGGCCGAGGAAACACGCGGTCAGCCCCGTGAACCCGAGCGTCTGCGTGAGAACCTCGACGAGCGCCGGGTTTTCCGCAAGCGTGGAGCCGCCGAGCACGACCGTGTCCGCGCCGGCAAGACGCGCGATCCCCGCGCATACGAGCGCGATGTTCTCCCCGACGAGCCCGACGAGCGCGTGCGCGAGGTCGGCCGGCTCCGTCGATGCGAGCTTCGCGAAATTGGCCGCCGTGAGGTACGCCGGAATGGGCGCGCCCTGCGAATACACGTCGCCGACGAGCAGGTCCACCGACCCGCGCTTTCCGCGCGCCGCGAGCGCCGAGAGCTCGGCAAACGAGACCGCGCCCACGAGCAACCTGCCGAGCCCGACGAGCGTGCCGCCGCCGAGCCCCGTGCCGCCCGCGCGCACGGCCGAACCTGCCTCCACGACGAGCACCGACGTCCCTGTGCCGGCCGAGACGAGCAGGTGCCGCCTGGGCAAGACGAGGCCCTCCTCGGCCGCGAGGGCCGCGGCGCCAAGCGACCAAGCCTCGAACTCGGAGATGCCCTCCACGGCCACGCCAAGCGCGCCCGCGCCGAGCACGGCCGCGCCGCCGCCCGTCGTTACGATGCGAGCTGGAGCGAGCTCGACGATGCGCGCGCGGACGGCTTCAAGGTCGTTCGAGGGCCATCGCTCGGTGTGAAGCTCGCCCTGGCGAAAGGCGATCTTCGTGAGGGTCGCGCCGAGGTCGAGGCCGAGGACGGGAGGGGCGGGCGGCATGGTCGCCCCACGATATCACAGTTCCCGTGGACAAACCGGCCGGGAAGACTAGAATCGAGGCGTTTCCCGTCATGCCGTCCCCCAAGCAACCGACCCCCGACATCCTCGCTCCGGACCTCGACGCCCTGTTCATCGGGATCAACCCAGGGCTGCTCTCGGCGCAAAAAGGGCACAACTTCGCCAATCCGGCGAACGCGTTCTGGAAGCTGCTCCACGAGAGCGGCCTGGTCCCGCAGCGTCTCACCCCCGAGGAGGAGACGCGCTTGCTCGACCACGGCCTCGGCCTGACGAACCTGGTCGCCCGCGCGACGCGCGGCGTGATGGACCTCGGGCGAGACGACTACGACGCGGGCAGGCGCGCGCTCACCTCGAAAATCCGAAAATTTCGCCCCCGCATGGTGGTCTTCGTGGGCATCACGGTTTGTCGGAGTTATTTCAACAAGAAGGCCTCGGAGCCCATCCCCTGCGGCGAGCAGCCGGAGGAGATCTGCGGCGCGCGGGTGTTCGTGGTCCCCAACCCGAGCGGGCGCAATGCGCATTTCTCGTACGCCGAGATGCTCGAGCACTACCGCGTCGTCGCCCGCGCGCTCGACCGCGCGTGAGTGCTCATGCCCCGCGCGACGCGGTGGCCCTTGGTTTGTCCTTGGCCGCGGACTTCTTTGCAGGCGCCTTCTTCGCGGGCGCGGCTCGCGGGGCCGCGGACTTGGCGCCGGCCGCACGTTTCGCGTGATGGGCGGCCATCTTGGCGATGTATTCGGTCGCGTCCGGCGTCTTGCAGTTCGTCTCGCCGTGATCGACCTCGACCTTGCCGATCACGCGCGCCGCTTCGAGCGCCTGCGGGCGGAGCGATTCGATGTACCCGCCAATCGAAATGAGAGCACCATTCATGCCGTAGCGGGTACGATTTTGCGCGCCGTGGATGTTCTTTTCGATGCGCTTCAAGAGGCGCGCTGCGTCTTTCTCGGGGAGATCGCCCCGCGCCGCCACGCCGGAGAGGACGAACCACCCGGCCGTGCTCGCGAACTCGCCGGGCAAATCGATCCAGCGCAGCCCGATCGAGAGCGCGTCCTTGCGGCGCGCGGCGAGCGTGGCGACGGCGCCCTCGATCACATAGTCCAGGGCCACGGCGAGCCACGCGTCGAGTGTGTCCTTGGTGAACGCCTCGGGATCGGCGATCTTCGTGGCGAGCACACGCGCGTCGTGGATACCGCTCGCCCACAGCGCGAGCGCGAGCGCGTGGTCCTGCTTGATGGCCTTGACGAGCTTGTCGAGGTCGGCGTACGAGACGCCGAGGGTCGGATCTTTCGCGCCGTGGCGGGCGTAGATCTTGGCCGTATTCGGTTTGCCCTTCTCGCGCAGGGTCGAAAGGACGGTGTCGAGATCCATGACGGGCTTTCCTCCTCCGCGGCAATACGCAGGAGCGAGGTTAGCCCATTACGGATGCTCGGCGAAACGGAAAAACACCTACGGCGCGAGGCAGGGCGTATCCCCACAAGGATCGATGACCTTGCCGGTCGAGCGCAGGAACTCGGAGATCTGCAAGCGCGCGCCGGGCTGCACGCGCGGAACACCGTGGGGATCGACGCCGTCGCGCAGCGGCTTGTTCTCGACGGGCGGCGGCGGCGTGCCCTTGTTCAGGATGGCGTCGAACGGCCCGGTATCCCAAACGAAGACCGCCGAGCCGAAGTGCGGGTAGCTGCCGAGCGGCTCGATGCCGAAATAAGGCGTCGTGTCGATGGAGCGGCCGGGATTCACGACGGGCACGTGAATGCCCGCCCCGATGGTGCGCGCCTCGATGTCGGCCGACCATTGCGTGACCTGATGGTCGGCGAACGCGTTCTGCATGAGCACCGCGTGGGGCGGCGTCTTCGGGAGCGGATCGTTGCCGACGTGCCAGGCATACCCGTTCGTCTCGCCGCGATCCCATAACATCTGCATGGACGAGAAGACGAAGCGCCGATCGAGCTCGTTCGTGTAGGCTTGGTCGAAGAAGACCCGGAGCTGATCGAAGCCCGTGGCGCGGTCGAGCAGGACGCTGTAATTCATGCCCGTGACGCCGAGCACGCCGCGGCGGATGTCCTGCGAGATCGCGACGAGCGCGCCGCCGAGGATGCCGCCCTGGCTGATGCCGTAATAAAACACGTCGCTCGTGTCGATGAGCGGCTGGTTTTGCGGGCCCCCGCGGAACGCCGGATCCGCGATGAAGCCCTGCGGGTGGATCATGAGCCGCGCCAGGAAGAGGTTGTTCAGGAGGCCCTGCTGCAGCCGGTCGGCGAGCGTGTTCATCCGGCCAAACTCGGTGACGAGCCGCAGGATGTTCTCGTTGTCGCCCGAGGACATGCCGATGAAGTCCGTCGCGCAGAACACGAAGTTGTACGTATTCGAGAGCTCGCCCGTGGCGGCCCCACCGTTCACCTGGCTCGCCGCTCCCTGCTGGCCGTGGCCATACAGCGCCGCGCGGCCCGGCACGACCGGCGCCGTCGGATCGTTTCCATCCGGGAGCGCCGCGCGCGGGATGTTGCAGATGAAGTTCGCCTGGAGCGTGCCATTGCCGTCGAATTGATCGGGCAGTCCATCGTTCGGATCCGCGTAATGGAAGGACGAACCCGCGACGCCGTTCGCCTGGTTCAGATAGTTCGGGACGGTGAACGTGCCGATGATGCGGCGCGAGCGGTTCGCGTCGGGGTTCTGGAGGACCTGCGTGATCGTGAACGTGGGCGCGGCATTGCCGAGCTTTTCGAAGGCGTCGTCGCGGATGTGGAGCATGCGGCCGGCGAGGCTGTTCGCGCTGGCCACGGTGAACTCCCAGGCGAGGTAGAGCTCCTTGCGCTCAACGCCCGCGCCCGCGAGGACGTCGAAGATCTTTTCCATCGAATCGCGCCGGGCCTCGATCGCCGGCACGTTCGAGGGGATCGCGTCGCGGTAGACCTGGAACGCGTCCGAGGCCTCGATTGCCTGCCCGGCGTTATCCTTCAAGTTACGGAGCGCGACGACGTACCGGTGGCCCTCGCGGAAGTTCATGCCCGCGCGGATGATGAGGGCGCGCGTCGCGTCGCTCGTCGCATACGAATCGAGCTCGCCCCAGACGAGGTGGCGTTCGAGGGTCTCGACGTCGACCACGACGAGCGGCGAATCGGCTTCGAGCGAGCGTTCCACGTGCGTGATCGGGCCGATCCCGGTCTTGCCGAGGTCGAGCCCCGGCACGTACGTGAGCAGCATCTGGCCCGGGGAAAACCCGTCGGCGCGGTTCCAGTCCGTCGGATCCATTCCGATCCCGCCGGGGCTCACGACGCTCCCCGCCGGGAGACCCACCGCCGGGGAGAGGTCGACCGCAGCATTGACGGGCATCGACATCGGGTGGAGCGCGACGCGACGGCCCGTGCTCGTCGCGGGGTCTACGACGGTGAAATGGTCGTTCGGCCAGGGGAAGAGGCAATGGGCGGCGTCCAGGAAGTCACAGCGGTCCGCGTTCGTCACGTCGATCGTATTCGGATCGACGTTGAAGACCGGCGGGTCGTTCGTGCATTTCACCAGGATCGCCGTGACGTCGGCGCCCTCGACGGTCCCCTTCCCCGCCTCGACGACGCACGTCTGCGCGGGATTCGTGGGCTGCGCGGAGACGGTCACGTCGTACGTGGCGCCGTCGGTCTCCGGCGTCGTGAACTGGAACGCGCCGTCCATCGCGACGGAGAGGTCGTCCTTGCCGTTGTTCTGCAGCACGAGACCCGTGCCCGCGAGGCCCGAGACCGTGCCGCCAATCCAGCGCGGATTCGGCGGGTGCGTCGCGCAATCGACGGAGATGTCCTTCACGTCGGCGCCGGCCACGACGCCCTTGCCCCGGGTGACGGTACAGCTCTGCGCAGGATCCGCGGGCTCTACGGCCACGGTGACGTCGTAGCTGTCGCCGTCGGCGAGCGCGGGCTTGAAGGTGAATTCGCCGTTCGCCTCGATCGTGAGGTTCGAGAAGAGCTCGTCGGGGAGGGTGACCTCGAGGACGAGGCCCTTCCCTTCGAGGCCCTTTACGGTGCCTCCGAGGCTGTATTTGGTGGCTGCCGCGGACGGCGGGGGGGTTTCGATCGCGGGATCCGAGCCGCACCCGGCCGCGCCGAGGGTGGCGAGCACGAGCGCGTAGGCAAGACGAGTTCGACGCATTGGAAGGTCCTCCGTGGCCCGCGAAGCTATCACGGAGGCCCCCCCGACCGATACGCGCCGGTGCGCCTCGTCAGATCACGTCGGTCGCCGCCGCGAATCCGATCCGACCGATGTCGCCCGCGCCCTTGCGCGCCACGAATTCGCGGAAGCTCTCGCCCTCGGCGCGCTCTTGCACGTAATGCCTCGCGATCGCCGCGATCACCTTGGGCGTCTCCTCCTCGGGCACGCGGCCGTCGAGGCGGTCGCCGATCTTCGCGTCCGGGCCGCAGCCGCCGCCGACGCGCAGCGAGTAATGCGGGCGCTCCACGCCGTCCTTGCCCTTCACCATCAGCCCCGTCATGCCGATGTCTGCCACGTGGTGCTGGCCGCACGAGTTCGGGCAGCCGGAGATCTTGATCTCGAAGGCGCCGATCTGCTGCACGAGATCATCGGCCTCGGCGCGGTTGCCGCTCTCCGACAAATGCTCGCGCACGCGGGCGCCGACGCCCATGCTCTTCGTGATCGCGAGCGAGCAATAGTCCGCGCCCGGGCAGGCCACGATGTCCGTGATGTGCCCGGCGTCGGGCTCGGCCAGGCCGATCTGCGAGAGCGCGCGGTGCAAGGCCACGAGGTTGCTCTCGGGGACGAAGCGCATCACGAAGTTCTGCGTGTTCGTCGTGCGGACCTCGCCGTTGCCGAGGTCGCGCGCGAGCGCCGCGAGCCTGCGCATCTGCTCGGCCGTGATGTCGCCGAGCGGGAGCTTGATCGTCACGACCCGGTAGCCAGGCTGCGTCTGCGCGATCGAGTTCGTCCTCTTCCAGCGCGCGAAGGCGGCGTCGCCGATCGCTTCGCCGCCCGGGGCCAGCGGGGGCGCCGCCTCGTTCGGGTATTCGCCGAGGTAACGATCGAGGTCCGCCTCGATCTTCGCGCCCTCCTCGGCCTTGATCTTCGCGAGCTCGTCGTCGAGTCGCTTCATGAACTCGGCCTCGCCGAGCTTGCGCAGGAGGAACTTGATGCGCGCCTTCTTGCGGTTCTTGCGCTCGCCGTCCCGCCAGAAGACACGGATCACCGCATCGCACGCAGCGAGCACGTCCCGCTCGGGCACGAAGTCGCGCCAGAGGTGCGCGATCTCCGGCGTCGATCCGAGTCCGCCCGCGACGTACACCGCGAACCCGCGCCCCGCGTCCGTGACGCGCGCGAGCAGGCCGAGGTCGTTGATCATGATCTGCGCGTGGTCGCGCGTGCTGCCCGAGAGGCCGATCTTGAACTTGCGCGGGAGCTTCCGGTTGTGCGGGTGGAACAGGAAGTATTGCGTGATCGCGTGGGCGTGCGGCGTCACGTCGAAGACCTCGTCCGGGGTCACGCCCGCGAGATGCGACGCGGTCACGTTGCGCACCGTGTCGGCGCAGGCACCCACGGTGGTCACGTCCGCCTTCGCGAGAACACGCTGCAGTTCCACCGTCTCCTCGATCTCCAGGTGATGGAGCTGGATGTCTTGACGCGTCGTGATGTGCGCGAGCCCGAGCGCCCAGCGCTCCGTCACCTCGGCGACCGCCTCGAGCTGCGCCGCCGTCATGCGCCCGCCCGGGACCTTGATGCGCTGCATGTGCTTCACGTGCGCGAGCTGCGCGTACACGCCCATCCCCAGGCGTAGCGGGCGAAACTGGTCCGGCGTGATTTCCCCTCGCTTGAACCGCTGGATGTTCTCCGCGTACTCGTCGAGCGCGGTCTGCATACGGGACGCTGCGTCAGACATGGCAGCGAACTTTATCCCTCACTTTTCCGACGCGTCAAGTGTGACAATCTTTTGAAGCCGGAGGCCTCGGGAGGATGCTCGGCCCTTCGCGCCGGGTGGCAATTCCGCTAGGACGGTCCCGTGAAGACCGCCCTCCCGACCAGCACGGACGCCGTTCACGCAGGCGAGCGCGTCGATCGCCCGGACCACACGCTCGCGCCCTCGATCGCGCTCACGGCGACGTACACGTTCGCCGACTCGGCCGACCTCGAACGGTTCATGCGCGGCGAGGATCCGGACCCCGGGCGGCTCGACTACGGGCGGTACGGAAACCCCACGGTGCGCGAGGTCGAGACGCGCATCGCCGCGCTCGATGGGACCGAGGAGGCGCTGCTCTTCCCGAGCGGCATGGCCGCCCTGACCACGACGATCCTCGCGCTCGTGAAAGCCGGCGACGACGTGGTGCTCTTCCGCGACACGTACCGGAGGACGCGGCAGTTCGTGGTGAAGATGCTGTCGCGGCTCGGCGTGTCGCACACGCTGCTCGAGCCTGGCGACCTCGACGGGCTCGCGGCCGCGATCGGGCCGAAGACGCGGCTCGTGATCACGGAGATGCCGACGAACCCCTACCTGCGCTGCGTGGACGTGGAGCGGCTCGCGGAGATCTGCAAGAAGACGCGGGCGAAGACGCTCGTCGACGCGACGTTCGCCACGCCCATCAATGCGATGTTCTCGGCCATGGGCATCGACCTCGTGGTGCACAGCGCGACGAAGTACCTCGGCGGGCACAACGACGTTCTCGGCGGGAGCCTGTCGGGGCCGTCGTCGCTCCTGTCCGTGGTGCACGAGGCGCGCGACGTGCTCGGGGCCGTCTCCGATCCCCACGCGGCGATGCTGATCGGGCGCGGCATGAAGACGCTGTCGCTCCGGGTCGCCCGACAAAACCAGACGGCGCTCGCGGTGGCGCGCGCCCTCGAAGCGCACCCCGCCGTGGAGCGCGTCTACTACCCGATGCTCGAATCCCACCCGGATCACGCGATCGCCAAGAAGCACCTCGCGGGCGGCGGCGGCGTCGTGTCGTTCGTGGTCCGCGGCGGCAAGGACGGGGCGCGGCGCGTGGTGGACGCGTGCAAGCTCGCGCGGATCGCGCCGAGCCTCGGCGGCGTGGAGACGCTCATCGAGCAGCCCGCGATCATGAGTTATTCGGAGCTCGGGCCGGAGGAGCTCGTCGCGGTCGGGATCGCGCCGGGGCTCGTGCGGCTCGCCGTGGGAATCGAGGAGACCGAGGACGTGGTCGCCGACCTCGTGCAGGCCGTCGACGCGGCCGCGGGCGCTTGATCAGCGGTTGAAGGGCTTCAAGGCGAAGCGGGCGCGGTCGAGGGCATCCATGCCCGACCGGTCCGTGAGCCAGCATTGCGAATAACCGCTGCGGATCTCGGGCAACTCGTCCCGGCCCGCGAGCTGTTTGCCCACGAATGCGAGGATGTCGCGGGCCTCGCTCGGCGAGAGCGTGATGCCGAGCGAAGCGCGGACGACGACCACGATCGTGTTGCTCGGCCAGCGCCCGATCGTCGATTTCTCCGGACCGAGCGCGCGGGCGAGGTGGACGAGCTCGGCAATCGTGCGCTCGAGCCCCCACCCGGCGAAGGGGCGGGCGCGTGGGCCCTCCGCGCGCGGCGGCTCCTGGACCTGGAACAGGAGCACCGAAAAAGGAATGCCCGTGTTCGCGCTGAATTGATACTCGACGTCGAGGATCTCGACGAGCCCTTGCTGGTCGAGCACGCCCTTCACCTCGCTCCGCAACGTCGGCTCGTACGACGCGGGGATGTCGCTGAACCGCGACCGCGGCTTCTGGCTGCCGGGCGCGGGCGCGCTTGGGGGCGGCGTCGGGTCGTCGCGCAGCCGATCGCGGCTCGGGCGAGGCACGGGAATGGGAAGGGGGACGGGAACGGACGGGACGGGCGGGCGCTGGGAGATGCGCCGCGCCGCCTGCGAGGGCGGAGGCAGCTCGGAGAGCGGCAGGATCGGCCCGGACGGGGGCACGCTGAGCGGGACACGGAAGAGGTCGGCGAGGAGCCCGATCGCCATGGTCGCCCGCTCGGGCCGATCCTTGGGCTCGCGCGCGCCGACCCTGCGGAACCAGTCGTCGAATCCCGCGGGGAGCTGGACGCCGCGCCTCGCCGCGCGGAGCGTAGGGGCCTCGGGCAGCTCGGGCGCGATGATCTTGCCAAAGAGCGCATACACGCTCGGGAGCTGCAAAAGCTCAGGCCGCCAGTATGCCTCGCCGACGAGCAAGGTATACGCGACGTGCGCCAGCGAATAAATATCGGCCGATGCCCGGATCCCAGCATCACCGCTGATTTGTTCCGGCGCCATGTACAAGGGCGTACCGACGACAGCGGTGGTGTGCGCGAGGGTCGTGGCGACGGCGACCTTGGCGACGCCGAAGTCGAGGATCTTCACGCAGGATCGACCGTCGTCGCGTGTCGTGACGAAGAGGTTTTCCGGCTTGAGATCGCGGTGGACGATGTTCGCGGCGTGCGTCTTGTCGAGGGCGAGCGCGACCTGCGAGAGGTAGAGCACGGCCTCGGGCTCGGGCAATGGGCCGCGGCGCTTCACCATGCCGCCGAGCTCCTCGCCGACGAGCAGCTCCATCACGAGAAACGGGAGCTGCGTCGAGGTGTCCACGCCTGCGTCGAGCACCTGCACGAGGTGCTCGCTCTCGATCCCACCCGTGACCGTGGCCTCCTGCGCGAACCGGCCGCGCATCACCGAATTCTCCAGCACGGCCGGGTGCATGACCTTGAGGGCCCGCCTGCGGTTCGTCGGCTCGTCGTGCACCTCGAACACCGCGCCCATCCCGCCCGACTTGATGCTGCGGACGACGCGGTAACGGTCGTGGAACAAGACGCCTGTGACGAGCATGGAGGAGACCGGCTCGCGCATCCTAGACCAAATGCGCCGCGCGTTGAAAGGGGTTCTGGCACACAGGACCGGTCCGTCCGGCCGCTTGGGCGCGTTCTAGCGCAGTTTTACGTCGCTTCCACGAGCTCGCGCAGCGAGACGGGCGAGAGCTCCGCGAGGCCGTGGATCTCGGCATAACTGCGCAGGACCTCCCCCGGGCAAGCGGAGGCGAGCACACAGCGGGCCTCATGAGGACAGGGGATCGCGGAAGCATGGAAGGCCGCGTGTTCGGCCTCGCCAGCGCGGTGGCGGAAGCGCGGGTCGCGGTACTCGGTGCCCGGCAGCGGAGGTCGCTCGGCGGGCGCGTCGAGCCAGGCCCGCGGCGGCGCGCCGTCCTCACGCATCCGGCGAAAAACCACACAAGGGACGACGCCCTGCACGTTCATGCGCGCGCCGCGCGCGAGCGCCCGGGACATCACCTCGGCCACGTCGGTCATGCGCGGCGCGGACGAAAAGTATCGATCGGCGCGTGATTCGAAGCTCGGGTAGGGCATGTGCGGGTAGAAGGACAAACCTCGCTCGGAGGCGAATCGTGCGACGCCTTCGAGCTCGCCGAGGCCCTCGCGCGTGGCGACGCAGAGGAGCCACACGGATTCGGGCGAGACGCGGGCGAGGAGGTTGTCGATGGCGCGCGAGACGAGGGCGTGCGCGCCTCGGCGGCCGACGATCCGGTCATGTGCATCGGGCGAAACCGAATAAAGCGGCACGTGGAAGCGTTTTTCCTCGGGGAGGGCCGCGACGACGTCGTCGCAGAAGGCCGGGTCGGCGAGGCGCGTGCACGGGGAGAAGACGTGCGCCGTGCGGTAGCCGAGGTCCTTCGCGCGGCGGAGGACGTCGAGGATCCGCGAATGCGCGAGCGGGTCGTATCCATTGATGCGAACCGCGCGCACGCCGCGCCGCCGGTTCGATTCGAGGTCGGCGAAGAGCCGGGCGAGCACGCGGTCGCCGCCGTCCTCGGGAGGGGCCGTCTCCTTGATCGAGCAAAACGCGCAGGATTGCTCGCAATCGGCGTCGATCGCGAGGTTCAGCACCTCGCCGTCGGCCGAGGACTCCGTTTCTTCGGGCGCGGACGGCAAGAGGAGCGCCGGGGCGACATCCGAGAGGATGTCCGGAAAAACGACGTCGAGCGCCTCGTGGTCGCGCAATTGCAGGACGAACGCGACGAGCGCGCGGAGCTCGTCCGCGCCGGGAGGATCGGCCGAGCCGAGCGCGAGGTGCTTGATCGAGAAATGGGTCGTCGTGGCGAACGCGGGTTTCATGTCGTCGCGGCGCCCGACGAGGAGGAGCAGCCTGCGCGCGTCCAATTCCCGGCGGAAATCCAGCACGAGCTCGAGGCCTCCATCGTGGGATTTTTGCAGGTACGAGCTCGGATAGACGTCGACGAGGGAAAACCCCGCGGCGGCGGGCGCGCCCTCGACGATCTCCGGCGAGAGCAGGGCGCGGAGGCCGTCGCGGCCGAAGATCAGGCGGCCTCGCTCGCGGGAGCGGCCGAGGGCCTCGGCGATCGTCTTTCCTGGGCTCTGTTCGAGCAGCGCGTCGATCGAGGCCGCGACGGCCATCACGAGCCGCGAGACCTCCTCCCGCCGCTCGGGCGTGCGCTCGGCGATCGCGCCGCGGTACCTCACGGCGCAGCGCGCGAGCCGCCGGAACACGGGGCCAGGCGCGCCGTGCGGCAGGACCGTGACCTCGACCCAGTCCGCGCTGCCTCTTGCCTCGAACCGCGCCGTGAGCCGGTCATCACCTTCGAGCAGGATGGCCTTGCAGGAAAACCCCCCGAGCCGGAGGGGCACGAGGGCCATCTCCATCCCCGACGCCTCCGGCCGCGCCAGCGCCGTCTCGTTTGTACTCAAACGGATCCCCCGCCGGCCTGGTCCCAGGCCTTCACCCACGCCGCGAAACGATCGATCGTGGCGCGGTCGCGGGCATAGATGCGAGATTGCTCCTTGTCGGGCACATCCTCGGAGAAATACACGATATCGTACCGGGACGAACGGCGGTACGCGGGCTCGGCCGGATCCGTGGGCGTGACGATGAACGAGAGGGTTCGTCCCTCCATTTCGAGCTCCACGACGGGCACGGTGCGGCGGAACGTGCGGAGGCGGGCGCCCTTGTTCTGCCAGCCCTCGGGGTTCGGGAAGGCGGGGCCGCCGAAATCACGGGCGAAGGAAGCGGAGAGCGCGTCGGCCAGGCGTTGCATCACGTCGGGTTCGGGCATGGGGCTCATCCGGCGGCGCGCGTGTCGCGTTCGAGGTCCTGGACCGACCGGGCAAAGGCCTCCGGATCGAGCTGCCGCAAGGCGAGGAGCGCAGCGACGCGGTGCAGGCGCGCCTCCGCGAGGTCCGACCGCACGAGCGCCTCGCGCGCCGATTGCGCCTGGCCTGCGCGGATCCGCGCGGTCGCGCGGGCGAGCGCGAAAGCGCCGAGCAAAAGGAGGAGCGCGCCGACGCCAAGGAGCAGCGACGCGAGGAGCGCGCCCTCCGGGGCGAACAGGGCCCGAAACCCTGCAATGGAGGCGAGGACGACGATCCCCACGAGCGCGACGACCGCGCCGATCGCGCCGAGCCGATCCATCCACGCCGCCCGCGCGTGCTGCCGCATCGCGATCCCGCGGTGCAGATCGGCCTCGCGATCGAGCCGAACGGCGAGCTCCGCGAGCGGATCCTCGCCGACGACCTCGGGCAGATCCGCCTGCGCGAGGATCTCCGAGGCCTGGGCCGCGGTCGGATCTTCGAGCGCGCGCAAGGCCGTGCCCGCGCCGCTCTTCACGGCCCGCGCCGCCCGGTCCGCCGCCGGCGCGACGCGACCTTCGATCGCCGCGCCCACGTCACGCGCGATGGTCTTCGCGCGGTCCTTGATCCGCGGAGCTTTCGGCTCGGCGTCGCCCTCGTCGGCCGTCGCCACCTTGCCCCAGCCGCCGCGCTCGGCTCTCGTCGTCTCTTCCATGGCTCGCGCTTTCTGCCCCAGGATCGGGGCAGAAACGATACAGAAACGCCCTTCGAGTGCCAAGCGCCGCCGCTCGCCGAGGGCGAACCGCCTTGCGACGAAGGGCCCGACTTCGATAGAGTCGCGGCTACCATGTGGGCCCGAGCGCAAAATTCCTCTCTGCCGGGCGCCCTCGCGCGCGCGGCCGCGCTTGCGCTCGTCGGAGGGTTGTTTCACGCCTCGGGATGTGGGCTCCGGGTCGCGGAGAGCCCGACGCAGCCGATCCCGTGTTTCCACGCGATGGACTGCCCGCCCTCGGACGATCCGTGTGTCGTGTCCACCTGCTTCGAGCAGCAGTGCGCGATGGTCGCGGCGGCGCAGAACACGGTGGTGCGCGAACAAAAAGCGGGCGATTGCCGCATGCAGGTATGCGACGGCAATGGCCACGTGATGGAGATCGACGACGAGGTCGACGTCCCGGCCGACGACGGCAACGAGTGCACGATGGCGCTCTGCAAGGAAGGCGCGGGCGTGCACGAGCCGGGCCCGATCGGCGAGTCGTGCGGCGAAAACGGCGTGTGCAACGGCAAAGGCGCGTGCGGCGCCTGCTTGCCGGAGGCCGAGCGCTGCGAGGGGAACGCGGTCGCGACGTGTAGCGCCGAGGGCGCGTGGGAGAAAGCGGCCTGCCCCGAGGGACGCCCGATCTGCGCGGGAAAGGCGTGCGTGGGGATCCGGCAAATCGCGGCCGGCGGGGCGCATACCTGCGCGCTCTTCGAGGATGGGTCGGCGCGTTGCTTCGGCGCGGCGGGCGTGCGGCGCGGCGCGTATGGAGCGCCGCCGGTCCCGGGCGTCGTGGGCGCGGTCGAGCTCGCGCTCGGGGGCGCGCACGCCTGCGCGCGTCGGGCCGACGGGACGGCGCTTTGCTGGGGTCACAATGCATTCGGCCAGATCGGCGACGGCACGACCGAAGGGCCTCGCCCGCCGACCCAAGTCCTCGGCCTCGCGGGCGCCACTGCGATCGCGGCGGGCGCGGCGCACACCTGCGCGATCGTGGGCGGCGGCAAGGTCGTCTGCTGGGGACGCGGCGACCGCGGGCAGCTCGGCGCGAAACCTCCGGGACCCGCAGGCAAACCCCCGGCGAGCGAGGTCCCTTCGCCTCTGCCTGCGTCTCCGGGCGGCGGCGCGCCTTCGGCCGTCGCGGGCCTCTTCGGCGCCACGAAAATCGCGCTCGGCGGCCGCCACGCCTGCGCGCTCGGGCCCGGCGGCCAGGTCGCCTGCTGGGGCGAGGACGAGAGCGGCGAGCTCGGCCGTGTTCGACCGCCGTCGTCCCCCGCCAAACCCCGACCCAGCCCGCGCCCCACGCCGCGCCTCGTCTCCGTCAAGGGGATCGAGGGGGCGATCGCGATCGGGCTCGGCGCCGCGTTTGGTTGCGCGCTGCTCGAAGACGGGGCCGTGCGCTGCTGGGGCGACAATACGGCGGGGCAGCTCGGCGACGGCACGACGGACGCGCGGGCGGAATCGGTGGCCGTCAAAGGCGTGGCCGGCGCGAAGGCGATCGCGCTCGGCGCCGAGCATGGCTGCGCGCGGACGGAGGGCGGGGCGGTGACGTGCTGGGGCAAGAACGATCATGGCCAGCTCGGCGACGGCAGCACCGAGGCGCGACTTCCTCCCGTCCCCGTGCCCGGCCTCGCGGGCGTGCGCGCTCTCTCCGCGGGCGGCGCGCACACGTGCGTGATGCTCGACGGCGGCGCGGTGCGATGCTGGGGCGGAAATGGCGCCGGCGAGGTCGGCGACGGCACGACCACGGATCGGGGCGCCCCCACGCCCGTGACCTGGTGACGATTTTATGACCACCCGCGCCTCTCGCGGACGGCGCGCTCGTATATACTGCCCCCCGGCTCGGAGGTGAGCGACATGAAGCTCTTCGGTGTTTGCTTGAGTTTGCTTGCGATCAGTCTTGCCCTCGGCTGCAGCGCGACGAGTGGCGGCAGTAAATTCGACAATGAGGGTGGAAGCTCGGGCGAAGGAGGCTCGGGCCAGGGCGCGGGGAACCAGGGGGGCAGCGGCGGCGGCTTCATCCCGGGCTCGGGCGGCAGCGGCGGGTTCGGGCCCGGCGACGATTGCAGCGACGCGGCCAAGCTGATTTACGTGCTCTCCGACGCGAACGATCTCTACAGCTTCGATCCGCCGGCGAAGAAGTTCACGAAGATCGGCCAGCTCGGCTGCCAGACCACGATGCAGCCGAACTCGATGGCCGTCGACCGGAACGCGGTCGCGTGGGTGAACTACGTCGAGTCCGACCCGTTCTTGGGGGACGATACGAACGGCGTGATCTACAAGGTGAGCACGAAGGACGCGAGCTGCGACCCGGCGCCCACGGTGAACCTCATCTCGAACTGGTTCCGCCTCGGAATGGGTTTTTCCACGAACGACGGCGGGATGGGCGAGACGCTCTACATCACGGGCACGGGCACGATCGGCGCAGGAGATAGCCCCGGCCTCGGGAAGATCAACCCGCTCTCGTTCGGCGTGGAGACGATCGCGAACTTCTCCCCCAGCACGTTCAAGGGCCAGAGCGCCGAGCTCACGGGCACGGGCGACGGCCGGCTCTTCGGGTATTACACGACGACCCCGGTGCAGGTCGGCCAGATCGACAGGGTGACGGGCGCCGTGACGAACACCAAGGCGATCACGGGCCTGGAGACGCCCTCGGCGTGGGCGTTCTCGTTCTGGGGCGGTTCGTTTTACCTCTATGCCGCCGCGGGCCTCAGCAATTCGAACGTGACGAAATACGACCCCGCGACGAACACCATCGACAATGCGTACATGACCAACATCGGCTTCCGGATCGTCGGGGCGGGCGTCTCCACGTGCGCGCCGCTCGAGCCGCCGAAGTGACATGACGATCGGGCGCGGGGTGCGGGCCTTCGGCGTCACGCAGCGCGGGGTGCGGTTCGAGAACGACGATGCCTTCCGCATCCTGAGCGGGCCTTCCGGCCACGTGTGCGTCGTGGCGGACGGGATGGGCGGACATGGGTCGGGGGACGTCGCCTCCGGCTTCACCGTCTCCCTCACGACCGACCTCCTCGTCGCGCCGGGCGAAGGCCCCGCGCCCGATCGCATTCGCGCGGCCATCGACGCCGCCAACCGAGAGCTCTACCGCCGAAACATCACGAACCGGTGGCTCGGCTGCATGGGCACGACGGTCGCGCTCCTCTATCTCCCGCACGAAGGCCAGATTGCCCACGTCGCGCACGTCGGCGACAGCCGGGTCTACCTCTATCGGGAAGGCGCGCTCCGGCGCCTCACCGAGGACCATACCCTCCGCGGTTACTTGCAGGCGAACCCGGAGGTGCGGGCGAAGCACGGTGACATGAAAGAGGACGAGCTGCCGCTCGACAACATCCTCATGCGCAGCCTTGGGACCACGGAGACCGTGGAGGTCGACCTCACGGAGGTCGAGGTTTGTCCGGGTGATCGGTTTCTCCTTTGCACCGACGGCCTCTGGGAGCAGGTCGGCGAGCCCCGTATCGCGGAACTCCTCCAGGAAGGAGGGGACGACGTGGAGGGGACGTGCCGGAGGCTCCTCTGGGGGACGCAGACCCCGCCAGGAACAAACCGGACGGACGAACGGTTCGGCGCGGACGACGTGGCGCTGATCGTCGCGCGAGGGTGTTGACTTGCGCCCCGTCTCGGACGTAGCGTGCCCCTGGTCTCCTTTCAGGAAAGGATCCGGTCGTGCAACAGAATCCCGGTTATGGTGGTGGCTACGCTGGTGCGCAGGCGGGCGGCGCTTCGTTCCAGGTCTTGACGATCGATGCCGGCTGCGGCGGCACCATCGAGCACAGCAAGATCGCCGATCTGTCGAACCAGATGGCGGCGCAGGGCTTCGTGCTCGACAAGGTGTTCATGGACGTCCGGAGCGCGTTCGGCCCGTTCTGCCCGAAGCGCTGTGCCGTGCTGGTCTTCAAGCGTGGCTGATCGCTCATCCCCGCGTAGGCTCGAGCTCGCGGGGGTGCCTCCGGCTGCGTTCGCGCTGAGCGAACTCGGCCGTTATCCTTCCTTCGCTCATCATCCGACCTGCGGGCGGCACGATCATCACCTCGTCCGCCCGTTTGGCGTGCCCTTGTGCCTGGGCTGTGCCTGCATGTACCCCGGCATCGCGGTCGCGCTCATCGCCCTTTTCTTCGTTTCACCTACGCACGACGTGGCGACCGCTTTCAAGGTCGCCATGGCGGCCCTCGGCTGCGCCGTGCCGACCTTCTTTCAGCCCTTCATCCAGCGCCGCTGGTACAAGATCCCCGCGCGATTCGTCCTCGGCGTGGGCTTTGGCCTCGTCATCGGCGCCGCCTGGCTCCTGCCGAACACCCTTTTGGGTTGGGCCATCCGCGCCGCGCTCGTCGTGACGACCCTCGGCCTCGGCACGGCGGCATTACGCCTCCGCGCCAAACGCCTTGACGACCCGTGCAAGAGCTGCCCCTGGGGCACCTTCCCGGTCTGCGCGCACAACCTGCCGGCGCTGCGTCGCATCCGAGAGCAGCAGGGGCCCGACCCGTTCGTCGACTCGCTCCTCGCGGAGCTCGAGCCCCTCGCGCCCTACCCGCCTCGCCTCGGCGAAACCCCCCCGGTCCCGCGGCCGGGCCAGTTCCAGTTCCACGCCCCGCCGCCGAACCTCTGATCGAAGCGAAGATCAGGTCTCCGTCCACGGATCGGAGCGCTTCGCGATCCACCCGGCGACCTTCGGCCAGATCTGCTTCGGGCCTTTGCTCGACGTCGACAAACCGATGTGACCGACGGGGAAGCGCATGATCTCCTTGTCGGTGGAGCTCACGATCGTGTTCAGGATCTCGCTCGATTTCGGGGGCGCAATCGTGTCGTTGTCGGCGATGATGTTGAGCAGCGGGACCTTGATCGTCGAGAGGTCCACGGTCTGCCCGGCGACCTTCATGCGGCCGTTGCAGAAGTTGTTGTACTGGTAGCAATCCTTGATGTATTGCCGGTAGATCTCGCCGGGGAACTGCACGTTGTCCGAGGCCCAGTGCTCCATGCCGAGGAACGTGGTGACGAAGTCGGGGTCGTCGATCCGGCGGAAGACCTCGAGCCATTTCGTCATGCGCTGGACGGGCGCCATCGACGAGAAGCCCGTCTCCATGAGCTCGATCGGCACGTTGCCGTAGGCGTCGACGAGCGCGTCCACGTCGAAGCGGTTCGGCTTCGTCCATGCGGCGAAGACGCCGCCCTCGTGGAAATCGACCGGCGTCGCCTGCGCCACGAAATTGCGGAGCCCCTGCGGGTGCAGCGCCGCATAAGCGAGCGCCATCGTGCCGCCCATGCAGTAGCCGTACATCGTGAGGTCCTTCGCGCCGCTGAGGCGCAGCGCCCACTTCACGGCGTTCTTGACGAGCACGTTGAGGACGTTGTCCCAGCCCATCCGCCGCTCGGCCGAGCCGGGCGTGCCCCAGTCGATCGCGTAGACGTCGAAGCCCTGGCCGACCATGAATTCGATGAGGCTACGGCCGGGCAGGAAGTCGAGGATGTAATACCGGTTGATGAGCGAGTAGACGAAGAGGATCGGCGTCGCGTGCTTGCGCACGGTGGGCTCGAAGCGGAGCAGGCGCATCTTGCCGTTCGTGTAGACCACCTTGTGCGGGGTCGGGGCGAGCGGGGGCTCGCCGACGTCCGCGGCGCGGAGGATGAACGGTTTTACGTAGTGGTACGGGCTCATCGAGCCCTTCTGCGCGGCGTGCAGGATCTCGCGCGAGAGCTCGATCTGTCCCTCCACGAAGGCGCGGAGGCGCTGGGTGGTCGATTGCGTCGTCATGGCTTGTTCCGTCCTTCTCCTCGTCAGGAGGGGCGACCGGTCGCCGCGCTGCCGTTCGTGTTCGTCCGCGGAGCCTCGCCCCCTTGCGCCAGGGCACGGCTCTTTTCGAGCGCCTCGATCACGGCTTCGAGCTGGTACGAGAGCGCCTCGATCTGGTTCCTGACGTCGCGCACCTCTTCGCGCAGATCGTCCATCTCCGTCGTGGTGGGCAGGCGGAAGAGGTGGAGCCAGTTCTCCTGGGCCTCGACGTACGCGGCGCGGGCGCGCAGGGCGCGATTCAAGGCGCCGCCCACGAGGTTCAGGTACCGCTCGCTGCCACCGAGGCGATCGAACGCCTTGGTCATGCCCTTCTCGGCGGCGACGAACGCCTTGCCCGTCGGCGTCTCCGGCCCGAGCCAATGCCCGAGGCCCTTGACCACGCGGGTCAAGAGCTTGGGTTCCTTTTTCGCCACGGCATCCTCTCCCTCTCGCGCGCTCACCGCGCGTACTTCTCTTTCAGCTCTCTCTTCAAAATCTTGCCGGCCGCCGAAATGGGCATCGCTTCCACGAAAATGACCGATTTCGGCACCTTGTATTTCGCGAGGTGGTCACGGCAATGGGCCAGGATCGCCTCCTCGGTCGTGCTCTCTCCGGGCTTCGTGATCACGATCGCCCGGCCGACCTCGCCCCATTTCTCGTCGGGAACGCCGATGACCGCGACCTGCGCCACGGCCGGGTGCTCGTAAAGGACCTTTTCGATCTCGGCGGGGTACACGTTCTCGCCGCCCGAGATGAACATGTCCTTCTTGCGGTCGGCGATGTAATAAAACCCGTCCTCGTCGACGCGCGCCATGTCGCCCGTGTGGAACCAGCCCCCCGCGTCCACGGACGCCGCCGAGGCCTCGGGATTGTTGAAATACCCCGAACACGCGCTCGGTCCCTTCAGCACGAGCTCGCCGACCTCGCCCACGGGCAAGGGGCGGTTGTCGTCGTCGACGATCCGCGCGTCGATGAAATAATTCGGCTTGCCGATGCTGCCGGCCTTCGCCTCGGCATATTCGGGGTCCATCGAGAAGATCCCCGGGCCGAACTCGGTCATCCCGAACCCCTGCTTGAAGACGACGCCGTGTTTTTCCCGGTACGCGCGGATGAGCGGCACGGGCAAAGGCGCGCCGCCGCTCGTCAGGAAGCGCAAGGACGATAGCTTCGCCGATTCGAACCGCGGCGATTGCATCATCATCTGGTATTGCGTCGGCACGCAGAAGAGCACCGTCGCCTTCTCGCGCTCGATGAGCGAGAGCATGTCGTCGGCGGTCCATTTGCGCATGATGACCACCGTCCCGCCCAGCGTGAGCAGGGGCAACGTGTAGACGAAGAGCGCGCCCGTGTGGAACATCGGCGTGTGCGTGAGCGTCACGTCCCCGCGCGAGAGCTCGTGGACCACCGTGTTCAGCGTGTTCCACGCGATCATCCGGTAGGAAATCTTCGCGCCTTTCGGCAGGCCCGTCGTGCCGCCCGTGAAGAGCAGGCAAACGATGTCCTCGGCCTCCACCGCGTCATTTTTCACGGGCCGCGCCTCGCGCGCCTGCACCGTCTCCCCATACGGGCGGCTCCCCGCGATCCCCTCGCCGTCGAGGTGCAGCCACGTCTTGACGGACGCGCACGCGGAGAGGCCCGCGATCTCGCCGATCCCGGCGCGGAAATCGTCGCCGAAGAGCATGACCTTCGGCTCGGTCTGGTAGACGAGCTCGGCGATTTCACGCGGATGGCTGCGCCAATTGAACGGCACGAGCACCGCGCCGAGCTTGGCGCACGCGAAAAACGCGTCGAGGAACTCGACGCCGTTCATCGCGAGGATTCCGACGCGATCGCCCTTCGCGACCGCGGCCTCGTCCCGCAGGAAGCCGGCGAGCCGATTCGCGCGGCGGTTCATTTCGCGATACGAAAAGCGGCCCGCGTCCCCCTTGGCCACGTCGACGACGGCGAGCGATTCCGGGAAATACCGCTCACCGCGCTCCATCCAGTCCCCGATGTACATGCTCTTGTTCTCCGCTCGCCGGCGCGTGCTTTTGGTGTTTCGCCCGGACAGAGCCGAGCTTACGCGAGCTCGACGTGGCTTGGAAGGCCGCTCAAAGGAAGGGCGCGCCGAACGTGTCGCCCGCGCGCTCCGTTGCTTCGCGCGCCATCCGCTGCCATTCCGCGGCGATACGCGCGCCGTAGAGGAGCGACGCCTGGCCGATGCGCGCCATGCCCCGCAGCACCAGCCCGATCTGCGCCGCGCCCGCCGTCTCCAGCGCGTCGAGCCCCTCGAACAAGTCCGCGTGCGCGCTCCGTCCCGGGAGGACTTCACGGGTTTGCTGCACCTGCGAATCCACTTGTTCGCTCATCTCGTGCTCCTCACCCTTGCAGGATCGCCCTGCATTTCAGGCCAATCCCGTCCGTTGGGAGCCGAACCTAAACCCCGCCTTTTGCCGTGTCAAGCGGCCTTTGTTGCACTGCAACAACGCTCAAGACTCGCGGCGCTTCTTGGAGACGATACGCTTGAGCTCGTCGAGCTCGCGGCGGAGCGCGGCGATCTCCTCGGCCTGCTCGTCGCGTTCGTTCGTGTCGGGCGGAGCGACCTGCTCCTCGGGCTCGGGATCCCGCGGCGAGGACCACGGCGTGCTCTTGCCGCCGCCGAGCATCGCGTTGAGGAAAGGGAGCGCGCCGAGGGGGCCGATCGGAAAGACACGCGCGCCCTTCTTCGCGAGCAAGTAGATGTCGAGCGCCCAGATCACGGTGCGCTCGAAGAACTCGGCCAGCGCGTCGTCGCCCATGCGGATGAGCTGGCGCAGGAGCGGCACCGGCAAGAGGCGCGCGGCGCCGCGGCTCTCCAGGATGATCTGCGCGAGCGTCGCCTGCGTCAGGTCGCGGCCCGTCTTCGCGTCGACGACCTCCACATCGTCGCCACGCCGGACGCGCGCTTCCACCTCTTCGAGCGTGACGTAACGACTCGCCTCGGTGTCGTACAGCCTCCGGTTGCCGTACTTCTTCACGACCATGCGGACGGTCGTACACCCCGATCGTCCAGATCGCAATCGCTTGTTGCGACGCAGCAATGCACGCGAGCCATTCCAGCGCGCACGCGGCTTTGCTACGCAGGGCGCCATGCATCTCGGCGACTGGCTCGGACGACGCGCGGCGTTAACCCCGGACAAGGTAGCGCTGCTCGACAATGGAGCAGGCGGGCGGGCCGTGACGTACCGAGCCTGGGATCGCACGGCGAACCGCACGGCGCATTTCCTCCGGGAGAGGCTCGGGGTGCGGCGCGGCGACCGGGTCGCGGCGCTCGCGATGAACGACGTCGTGATGCTCGATCTCTGGTTCGCCTGCGGCAAGCTCGGCGCGATCTTCACGCCGCTGAACTACCGGCTGACGCCCAGTGAGCTCGGTCAGTACCTCGCCGCGACGACACCCGAGGTGCTCGTGTACGGGCCCGAGTTCGCCGCCACGAGCGAGGCGCTGCGGCGCGAGGCGAGCTTCGTCCCGCGCATGTTCGTGGCGACGCACGGCGCGTCGCGGGCGCGCGGGGACGACGTGGATCTCGGCGAACGCGACGCGGCCGCGGACAGGCCGCCGCCGGCGTTGCAAATCGGCTGGGACGAACCCTGGGTGCTCTGCGGGACGGGCGGGACGACGGGCACGCCGAAGGCCGCGATGCTGACGTACCGGTCGATCACCGCGAACGCGGTGAACACGATCTCGAGCTGGGGTCTGTCGTCCTCGGACGTGGCGCTGCTCAACGCGCCGCTCTTCCACACGGGCGGGCTCAACGTCTTCACGGCGCCGCTCGTGCTCGCGGGCGGCACGTCCGTGGTCTGTCGCGCCTTCGATCCGGACGAGGTGTACACGGGCGTGCGGGATCAAGGCGTGACGGTGTTCTTTGGTGTTCCAACGATGTTCCTCTCGTTGTCGCAGCATCGCCGGTTCGCCGAGGGCGAGCTCCGGAGCTTGCGCATCTGCATCAGCGGGGGTGCGCCGTGCCCGGAGCCGCTCTTCCACACGTACTGGGAGCGAGGGATCGACCTGAAGACGGGCTACGGGCTGACCGAGGCGGGGCCGAACAATTTCTGGCTGCCGCCCGCGGACGTGCGTCGCAAGGTGGGATCCGTGGGCGCGCCGCTGTTTTTCGTGGAGGCGCGGGTCGTCGATGCGGCGCGTGAGCCGGTGCGTCCGGGCGAGGTAGGCGAGCTCGAGGTGCGCGGTCCGCACGTCTTCGGCGGCTACTGGGGCCGGCCCGAGGAGACGGCGAAGGTGGTGGTCGACGCCTGGTTACGGACGGGAGATCTCGCGCGCTGCGACGACGAGGGGCATTTCTACATCGCGGGCCGCAGCAAGGATCTCCTGATTTCCGGGGGCGAAAACGTGTATCCGGCCGAGATCGAGGCGGTGCTCGCGGCGCACCCGTCGGTCGCGGAGGTGGCGCTCATCGGCGTGCCGCACGAAAAATGGGGCCAGGTGGGCCGGGCGATCGTGGTGCTCGCCGCGGGCGCGTCGCCCGACGCGGAGTCGATCCTCGCGCACTGCCGCGCGCGGCTCGCGAAGTACAAGGTCCCGCAGTCGGTCGTGTTCGCGGATGCGCTGCCGCGCACGGGCGCGGGCAAGATCGACAAGAAGGCGCTGGAACAACGACACGGCTGAGCGCCGCGCGTGATCAGGCGGTGGCGCGCGGCGGGAGCGCGGCGCGCACTTGATCGACGAGGTGCGCTTCGGGCAGGTGCTTGGGGACCGCGCCGTGCACGCCCATCACCTTCGCGAGGCGCTCGAGCGGCCCGGGCTCCATGTTGCTGCAGAGCAGCACCTTCACCGCGCCGCGGCCAAAGGCGTCGCGGATCATGCGGACGAGCAGGGGGCCGTCGAGCTTCGGCATGTTGACGTCGAGCAGCACGACGTCGCAGACCGTCTCGCGAATGGCCTGCAAACTGCCGAAGGGACCCCGGTGAAACCGTGCCGAAAACCCCGCGCTCTCCAGGGTGCGCACAGCGCTTGCGCCGAAGGCCGCGTCGTCGTCGATGATCAGGATGCGCGGCATCGGACCGTCCTTCCGTGCGCGTTCCTCGGCGCACCCGACCAAGCTCACCGCGCCGTGCCGACGAGCGCGGCCTTGTTCGGGCCGAACCACCGAGAACCGTTACGCCCCTCCGACCCCGAGGTGGCTTACTTAACGGGCGTCAGTTGTATGGCGCCTGGTCATTGCGGGTATCGCTCCTCCGCTGGGGCGTCAAGGGCGTTTTCCAGAACGGGCGGTTTGTTCAACGTGCGGCATCGGACCGGCGGGCGCCCCTCAGAGGCACGAGGACGGCGTCGACGAGCGCTCGGGCCTGGGGTATGGCTTGCCCGTCGCCATGACGTTCCAAGACATCATCCTGACGCTCCAGCGCTTCTGGGCCGAGCGCGGCTGTCTCATCGTGCAGCCCTACAACTCCGAGGTCGGCGCAGGCACGTACAACCCTGCGACGTTCCTCCGCGCGCTCGGACCGGAGCCGTGGAACGTGGCCTTCGTGGAGCCCTCGCGGCGGCCGTCGGACGGCCGCTACGGCGAGAACCCGAACCGCGCGCAGCAGTTCCACCAGTTCCAGGTGATCCTGAAGCCGAGCCCGCTGAACATCCAGGAGCTCTACCTGGAGTCGCTCCGCGCGCTCGGCACGGACCCGCTGCAGCACGACGTGCGCTTCATCGAGGACGACTGGGAGTCGCCGACGCTCGGCGCCTGGGGCCTCGGCTGGCAGGTGTGGCTCGACGGGCAGGAGATCTCGCAGTTCACCTACTTCCAGCAGATCGGCGGCATCGACTGCAAGCCGATCTCGGGCGAGCTGACGTACGGGCTCGAGCGCATCGCGATGTACCTGCAGGACAAGGACAGCATGTACGACCTCGACTACTCGCGCGCCGGCGGGCACGTGGTGCGCTACGGCGAGCTCTACCAGCGCGCCGAGTGGGAGTGGTCAACCTACAACTTCGAGGAGGCCGATGTGGAGGAGCACTTCGCGGCCTTCGACAAGTGCGAGTCCGAGGTGAAGCGGCTGCTCTTCCGCGGCGTGGACGCGACGGCGAAGGGCGCAAAGCCCGACCCGAAGAAGGCGCTCGTGTTGCCCGCGTACGACTTCGTGGTGAAGGCTGCGCACCGGTTCAACGTGCTCGACGCGCGCGGCGCGATCAGCGTCACGGAGCGGCAGAGGTTCATCGGTCGCGTGCGCGCACTCGCGAGGCTCGTGGCGGAGAGCTATCTGGCGCAGAGGGAAGCGCTCGGGTACCCGCTGATGCCGAAGGTGGCCGAAGCGGCGGAGTAGCAAGCGCGGAGGTTGGCAGCCGGAGGGCGGTTGGGGCAGAGTGGCGGCGTATGGCTGTCAACCCCCGGATCGTCCTCTCGGAACAGCTGAAGTTGCCGGCGCGGACGGCGCGGGATGTCCGGGCTGCGTGCAATCCTCGCATCGAACTCGCAGGGAATGATCTGCGCGAGTTGCGGGAAGACCTGTCGAGCGTGCGCGGCGGAGATCGTATCCGTCGCATGGAGGAGTGCATCCGCGGCGCGCTCCCCGGGGACTATCAAGTCCAGCTCCTCAGCGGTCATCCCGGGAGCGGGAAGTCGACCGAGCTCCACTGGCTCGCGGGCGAGCTCAAGAAAAATAATAAGGACAACGTCGAATATCATCCGCTCGTCATCGACGTGCAGGACTACCTGAACGCCCGCGATGTGCAGCTCCCGGACTTCATCACGGCCATCTTCACGGCCATCCTCGATGATCCGCTGCTCGGCAAGCTCGTGAGCACTTCGGCGACCGCGAAGAAGATCTGGAAGGATCTCACGGCGTGGTTCAACGAGATCGGGATCACCCTGGAGGCAGAGGTCCCCGTCGGAAACGCCAAGGTAAAACTCGGCGTCTTGAAGTCGCCGACCGTCCCCGAGCGCTTCCGCGGGGTGAGCCACAAGCACATCATGTCCCTCGTGGAGGGGCTGAACGAGTTGTTGCAGGCGCTCCGGCCGCCGCTCGCGAACCACGGCACGGATGACGTGGTCATCATCGCGGACAACCTCGAACGGATGGAGCGGCTGCCGCTCCCGGACGGGACGAAGCGCACGACGCACGACCTGTTTTTCCTGGAGCAGCTCCCGCTCATCCAGGAGGTCGCGGTGCACCTCATCGTGACCGTGCCGGTGTCGCTGCATTTCACGCAGGGACGGCTCCGACAAGCCTTCCGTAGCCCCGGCGACGTCGTGCTGCCCATGATCGCGATCCGCAATCGAGGAACGGACCAGCCGAACGAGGCAGGCGTGGCGGCGCTGGAGCGGCTCCTCGCGCGCCGCATCGACTTCGACGTGGTATTCGCGGACAAGGCGGCTCGTCGCCACGCGATCGCCGAATCCGGCGGCTGTTTGCGGGATCTGCTGAAGATCGTGGCGCAGGCGGCGCTCATGAAGCCGGAGCTCAGGCTCACGCAGGCCGACGTGGACGCGGCCGTGAAGGAGTACGTGGGGGGAATGGAGCGGTTTCTCCAGGGGAAAGGGTATCTGCGCAGCCTGCATCACGTCGTGCGGACGGGCTCGTTCCCGGAGAACTTCGACGACGACCTGAGGCAACTCCTGCTTCATGAGCTCATCGTCCTCGAATACAATGGCGACACGTGGTTCGATGTCCATCCGTTCGCGAAGCGGACGCGGGCGTTCCGTGACGCGGGGACATGATCCGCCTTGCGCTCGATATCGACGCGGATGGGCGGGCGGACGCGTTTTACCGGGCCATCGCGTGGAGTGATTCGTTTTCTCTGATCTTCGTGCGGGTCTCGTCGACGGCGGTGCGGGACGAGCTGCTCGGGCGGATGCGGGAATGGTCGGGGCAGGGGGAGTTTCCCACGCTCGTGGAGGTGGTGCTCCGGGCGTCGGAGTGGCCGTTCGAGCGGCTCCAGGAGCTCCGGCTGAATCTCGACCAGCGGCACGTGGTGGTGCTGATGGGGCTCGAGCAGCACGCGATGGGCGACCGGGTCTCACCGGCGCTGGCGAGCTTCAACCTTGCGCGCGATCTCTTGCCGGGAGTCATCCCTGGGCCGCTCGTGATCCTGGGGTTCGGCGAGGTGTTCACGTCGCTCTCGGCGAGCGCGCCAGACTTGACGAGCTGGCGGACGTTCGAGATCAGCGTGCGGGCCGAGGAAGGGCCTGCGAGCGAACCGCCGGCGAGGATGTTGCCGTACGAGCCCCCGGATCCGGACGCCGCGGCGGAGGTGGAGAGGTTATCGGGGATCTTGCAGGGAGTGCTCGAACGGAGGACGGGGCATTCGGCGCTCGAGGCGGCGCGGTTGCGGCTTCGGCTGGGGAACGCGCTCGTGCGGGCGTACCGGTACGCGGAGGCGGACGAGGAGCTTTCGCGGACGGTCGAGGCGTTCACGGCCGCGGGGCAGGACGAGGAGCGTGCGGAGGGGTTGTTCTGGTTGGGGCAGTGCGCGTACCGACGCTCCGATCACGACGCCGCACGCGCTCGCTACGAACAGGCCCTACAGCTTTGTCGAAAGGTCGGCTCCGTCCTCGGCGAGGCCAGCTGCATCAAGGGCCTCGCCGACATCGCGCTCCGACGCTCCGATCACGACACCGCCTGCTCCCGCTATGAGGAGGCCCGCCCGCTGTTTCGAAAGGTCGGCTGGCTCCTTGGCGAGGCCAACTGCATCAGGGGCCTCGGCGACATCGCGCTCCTTCGCTCCGATCACGACACCGCCCGCGCTCGCTACGAAGAGGCCCTACAGCTTTATCGAAAGGTCGGCGCCGTCCTCGGCGAGGCCAACTGCATCAAGGGCCTCGGCCACATCGCACTCCAACGCTCCGATCACGACACTGCCCGCGCTCGGTACCAAGAGGCGCTCCTCCTCTACCGAAACGTCGGCGACGTTCTCGGCGAAGCCAACTGCATCAAGCGCCTTGGTGACATCGCGCTCCAACGCTCCGATCACGACACTGCCCGCGCTCGGTACCAAGAGGCGCTCCTCCTCTACCGAAACGTCAGCGACGTTCTCGGCGAGGCCAACTGCATCCAGCGCCTTGGTGACATCGCGCTCTACCGCTCCGAGCACGACACCGCCCACGCTCGGCACGAAGAGGCGCTCCCCCTCTATAGAAATACAGGCGACGTACTCGGCGAGGCCAACTCCATCAGGAGCCTCGGCGACATCGCACTCCATCGCGCCGATTACGACACAGCCCGTGCTCGCTACGAAGAGGCACTCCCCCTCCACCGAAACGTAGGCAACGTTGTCGGCGAGGCCAACTGCATTCAGAGCCTCGGCGACATCGCGCGCCATCGCTCCGATCACGACACCGCCCGCGCCCGCTACGAGGAAGCCCTGCCGCTCTTTCGAAAAGTCGGCGACGTCCTCGGAGAGGCCAACTGCATCAAGCGCCTCGGCGACATCGCGCGCGCAGATGCCGAGGACGACACGGCGCGCGCCCGGTTCGAGCAGGCCCTCCGGCTGTACCAGCGCATCGCCGAGCCCTTCTCCATCGGCTGGACCCACGCGCACCTCGCCGCCCTCGCCCCCACCGAAGCCCTCCGCCAGCACCATCTCGACGCCGCCCGCGCCGCCTGGTCCAGCATCGGGCGCGACGACCTCATCGCAGCCCTTCCGCTGCCCTAACACGCAGGGCGACGACGCCCTTCGCGAACGTGTCCGCCCCCTCCGCGAACGTGACCGCGCCCTCGGCGAACGGGTCCACGCCCTCCGCGAACGGGTCCACGCCCTCCGCGAACGGGTCCACGCCCTCCGCGAACGTGACCGCGCCCTCCGCGAACGGGTCCACGCCCTCCGCGAACGGGTCCGCACCCTTCGCGAACGGGTCCACGCGCTCCGCGAACGGGTCCGCGCCCTCCGCGAACGTGTCCGCACCCTTCGCGAACGGGTCCACGCGCTTCGCGAACGGGTCCGCGCCCTTCGCGAACGTGTCCGCACCCTTCGCGAACGGGTCCGCACCCTTCGCGAACGGGTCCACGCGCTCCGCGAACGGGTCCGCGCCCTCCACGAACGTGACCGCGCCCTCCGCGAGGGCGTCCACGCGGTCACGCGTCGGGAATGAAATCCCGCCGCGTGCAGATCGAGACCACCGGCAACCCCGCCGCGCGGATCGCCTCGGCCCCACCTTCCAGCCGATCCACGATCGCCACCACGCCCACCACGCGCGCGCCCGCCGCCGTGATCTTGTCGACGGCCTTCAGCGTCGACCCGCCCGTCGTGATCACGTCCTCCAGCATCACGACCGACATCCCCGGCACGAGCGCGCGGTCCCCCTCGATGAGCCGCTTCGAGCCGTGGTCCTTCGCCTCCTTGCGCACGTACAGCGCAGGGAGCGGCCTTCCGCGGACGAAGCTCGTCAGCGAGACGGCGCTCGCGAGCGGGCAGCCGCCGAGCTCCACGCCCGCGACCGCGTCGCATCGCGGCAGGCCGTCGAGCGCGTCGAACATGAGCGCGCCGAGGAGGAAGTGCCCCTCGGCGGTCAAGGCCGTCTGCTTGCAGTCGATGAAAAAGTCGCTCTCGCGCCCGGAGGCGAGCACGACTCGTTTACGTTCAAACGATCGTTCGCGGAGCAGCTCGACGAGCCGCTCCCGCTCGGTTTTGCTCACTTCGCGCCCTTGCCGCGCCTGATCTGCGCCTTGGCACCCTTGGGCACCGCAGGCACGACCGGGGGCGGGGGGCCGCCCGAATGTTCGGCAGGCGCGCTCTCCGGCGCTTCCTCGCCCGCCGCGAGCTCAGGCTCGGCCGCAGGCGCAGGAGGCGGCGCAACGGGCGCAGGCGCAGGCGCAGGGCGCGCCGGGGCAGGCCGAGGCGCAGGCGCAGGACGGGCCGCAGGCGCAGGCGCAGGGCGGGCCGCAGGCGCAGGCGCGCGGGCCGGGGCCGGCGCGGGGCGCGCAGGCGCGGCGGCAGGGGCCGGCGTGGCCGCACGACCACGCGGGGCCGCCTGTGCAGGCGCGGCCGCGGCGGGCTGCGGGGCGCGGACGGGCAGCGGGGCGCCGGTCGAGACGTTGCCTCGCACGAGCGCGCCGGGCCGGATGCCGATCTGCGGCGCGCCGATGTCGCCGACGACGCGCGCGCCGGGCTCGAGCACGACGAGCTCGGTCGCCGACACGTTGCCCGCGATGGCGCCGCGGACGATGATGCGGCGGCCGGAGACGTCGCTCTTGACGAGCGCCGTCTCGCCGATGAGGAGCTCGCCCTGGACGGTGACGCTTCCCTCCACGAAGCCGTGGAGGTCGAGGTCCCCGTCGCCGCGGATGGAGCCGCGGATCGTGGTCCCGCGGCCGATGGTCGAGGGGGTCGTCATCGGCTTACACGTCCATGTCGACGTTGCCCTTGAACGAGGCACCGTCCGCGATGGTCAGCCGCGCCGCCTTGACGTCGCCGACGAGGCGTCCGCCGGTGAGCAGATCGACGCGATCCGAGGCGCTCACGTTGCCCGTCACGTTGCCGCCGACCGAGAGCGACGAAGCCGCGACGTCCGCTTCGACGACCGCGCCTCCCTCGACGGTCACACCGCCGTCGACGCTCAACTTGCCGCGCACCGTGCCGGCCACGACCACCTCCTCGTCGGAGGTGATCTCACCCTCGATCGTGATGCCGCTGCCGATGATCGTACCCGCCACCTTCCACGCTCCCTCGCCGCGCGCGCCGCAGCACGTTCGTGTTCCTCGGAAAAACTTTTACCGACCGCCGGCGCGGCCACCCGTGAGCTCGGCCGGCAGCTCGAAATCTGCCTCGATCCGCCCCGCAAACTCGGCGCCTTCGTCGAGGCTCACCTCGGTCCCGCCAAGGTTGCCCGAGACCTTCGCCGACGCGCGGATCGCCACGGGGCCACGCGCCGAGACGTCGCCGGTCAAGGTGCCGGCGATCGTCACGACCGTGGCCTCGACGTCGCCGTTAACCTCGGCGCCTTCTTCGATCAAGAGCTCGCCCGTGAGGCTCACGCCGCCCTCGACGTGGCCCTCCACGCGCAGATCTCCCTCGCCCACGACGCGGCCACGCACGCGCGTGCCGCGCCCGAGCACGGAGCCGCTCGTATCGAGATCGTTCTCTTGCATCGCTGGCGCTCGGACCATGGACCTCTTCTCCACGTTCGCGTCCGCCACGGCGAAACACGCGCGGGGCGGAAAGCGCGCGCAAGCTACTCCAAGGCGATCCGGCCCGCAACGCCTGTCTGTCGGGGCCGTGCGCTCCGCGGCAAGCGAAGCGTCCCTCGCGGAAACATGCCACCATGCGGCCCGTGCCTTCCGCGACCGTACGGCTCGACGCACCCACCACGACCTTGCGCGAGATCGCCAAGGGCTCCGCGTGGCTGCTCGGCACCGCGGCGGCCGTGCGCCTCGCCGAGGTCGTCGTCGGCCGCAATCCGCTCGTCGCTGCGCTCGTCGGCGCGATCATCGTGGACCTCGGGACGTACCGCGTGGGCGTGCGATGGGACCCGGATCCGAGCACCGGCAAGGAGCCACGAGCGCGCGCGTTCCGCGGGATCGGGCTCGGCCTCGGCGTCGCGCTCGTGCTCGTGGCCGTGCCGCTCCTCGTGGCCGTGCTCGCGGGGTTTGCCACGGTGAGCGCGGGCAGCCCGTCGAGCTCGCTGGGGTTTGCCCTGCTGCGCGCGGCGGCCGTGGCGACGCGGGACGAGCTGCTCTACCGCGGTTTGCCCCTCGTGGTCGCGACGCGCGCGGGGCTTGGTCCGCGCTTCGGGATCGGGTACGCGGTGCTCGCCGGTGTCGCCGCGCTCGCGCTCGTGCCGGGTGCGTCGTGGGAGGCGCTCGTGCTCACGGCCGCGCAGGGCGCGCTCTTCGCGGTGCTCTGGGCGCGCACCGGGGTCGCGTGGGCGTCGGTCGCGGCGCACGCGGGCTTCCTCCTGTTCGCGGGCGTGGGGCTGCGCGGCGGGCTCCTCGACGTGACGTGGAAGAGCGGGCTGCTCGGAGACGGACCGCGCGCGCGGGGTGGGGTCGCGCTCGTGGCTGCGGCCGTCGCCGTGGGAATGGCGATCGCGGCGTGGAAGAAACTTCCGGCGAGGGCGGTCGAAAAAGCGGACGCGTAGAGACGTTTTCCAACGTAATGCGACACGGGCAGCGCGGAGCGGCGACGGACGTCGTAATCGTGCGAGTTGTATCCGAGCCGGAGGCTTTACGGGAGCGGCGGGATCGGATACCTCGAATGGTATGGCTCTCTCGGGCGGCTCGATACAGGCGACGCACGTGCGTGGTTTTGTTGTGCAGGGGGCGCTCGCCGCGGCGGCTTGTTTCCTCGCCGCGGGCTGCAAGGAAGGTGGCGCCGAGCCCACCGCGGAGCCCGACCGCGCGACGATCGAGCCGGAAGCCAAGCCCGAGGCGAAGGAGGCCTCCGCCGCGCCCGAAAAGCCCACGCCAGCGGCCCCGGCCGCAAAGGCGCCCGAAAGCGAGGGAAAAGCTCTCGCGGCCCCGGCTCCCGAGGCGCCCAAAGCAAAAGCCGCCGACCCGGCACAAGCGGACGCCGCCAAGAAGGCGGCTCCCAGCGCCGCGCCCGAGCCTGCGGCAGCGCCCACGCCTGCCGCCACGCCCGATCTTCCGCCTGCGATCGCCGCCGCCCCAGCGCCCACGCCCGAGCCGCCTCCGCCGCCGCCGGTCGTATCCCCAAAGGTGGGCGAACAGAGCTTCAGCCTGTGGATGCAATCGTCGGGCCGGTACAAGGCCGGGCAGCAGGGCTTTGTCGAGGTGGTGCTCGTCCCGAAGGGCGATTTCCACTGCAATCAAGAATATCCGTACAAGATGAAGCTCGGCGCGGCGCCCGCGGGTGTCACGTATCCCACGCCGATCGTGCGGACCGAGGGCGTGAGCGTCTCGGCGAGCCGCGCCGTGATGCGCGTGCCGTTCGTCCCGCAAAATGCCGGCGACGCGCAGGTGTCCGGCAAGTTTTACTTCTCGGTCTGCACGTCCGAGCAATGCGTGATCGACAACCGCGACGTGGCGGTAACCGTAAAAGTGGAATGATCCGCGCCGCTTATGGCTTCTCCACCTTGATCCGCGCGTGCCCCGTCGCCGCCTGTCCGCTCCCCGCGGCGAACACCTTGATCACGTAGTCACCGACCTCGACCGGCAGCTTCACGCGAAACTCCGCGCGGCCTTCATGCAAGGCTCCTTCGAGGCGCGTGATCACCTTGTCCGAGGCCGCGGCATAGGTCTTTCGGAGCACCTCCCACGCCTTTTCCTCGGGCATCGCCTCCAGCTCGGCCTCGCCCGGGACCTTCGTCCGCACCACGCTGCGCTTCGTCTCGACCGTGAGAAGGGCCGTTCCCGCCGGAATCCCGGAGGCCTCCACCGAAATCGCCACCTCGGCGCTCGGCGCGCGTGGCGCGGGCCCTCCCGCGAGCTTCACCACGGCGCTCGCCGGGTATTGCAACACCGTCGCCGGATCGCCGAGCAGGTTGTAGAGGCCCAGGTGCTCCTCCACGAGCTCCTCCGGATCCGATTGAAAGAGCAGCGGCGCGAGCGGGACCTCCCCCTCGTGCATTCTCCGCTTCGTGGTCACGAGCCCCTCCCCGATCGTCGGCGCGCGCTCCTCGACGAACGTCTGCACGATCGCCTCGCCATAAAGCGCATTCGGGTACGGGTGGCTCACGCGGCTCGACGCAAACGCGGCGATCACGCCCTCCGGGTTCATGACGAGGGCCTCCGCGATGGAGCGGCGCCCGCTCCCGAGATCAAAAAACCCCGTGCTGCACGTGATCGCCACGAAAAAGGGCTTGCCGTCGGGGATACGCACATGCGCCAAGTCCATCATGTCCCCGACGCTGTACCGAGCACCGTTGAAGCGGACGGTGTCGAGGAACATCGGCGACCCGTGGCCGACGTACCCCGCAATCAGCGCGCCCGCGTCGAGCCGATCGACGAGCCGATGGCGAAGCTCCGGGAAAGGATACGCATACGGCGACCCCGCCTTCGGGAAAACGATGTCCACGTCCCAGTCGTAGGGGACCTGCTCGTCCAGGACACGCGTCATCCTTCGCTCGATCAGGAGATCGGCGACCGGGCCAAACCGCGCCGGTGCGCTGAAGAGCGAGATGCTGCGGCGCCACGCGCGCTCGGGGCGTGCCGTCTCGTAGGCGACCACCTTCTTCGCAAATTCGCGCGCCTCGTCCGCGGTCCGCGCCGGCACCCGGCCGACGGCGAGCGCCGTGGGCGCTCGCTGCGCCGAGAGCTCCGGTTGTCCGGGCGCATCGACGTGCGCGAGGGCGTACGGGAAGTCCGTCGCATAACTCCCCTCCATATGACGCAAGAGGCCGCGATCCTCTCCCTCCAGATTCTCCTCCAGGAACGCATACTCCCTGATGTCCTCGTCCTCGTAGTGGATCTTTGTCCGGTAAAACGTCGGCACGAACGAGGACCCGTCGAGCGACTCGCCATACCCCGGCGCGTCCCCGACGAGCAGGACGAACCGAAGTCGTTTCCCCGCATGCGACGCGACCTGCCGGATCGCCCCTTCGATCTGCTCCGGCGACGGCGCGCCGCCGCCGTTCGGCCGGGCGATCTCTTCGAGCGAAACCCGCGCGACCCGGAGGCCCCGCGCCTCGCGGTGCACGAGCAGCGGCTCGATTCCTTCGAGCAGCACGCGAGGACCTATCGCGACGTACTCCACGTCTGCGCGTACCTTCGTCGCGGCGGTTTTTCCCGGGAACGCAGATGGGTCCCCCGGGGCGGCCGCGCCGCAGCCCACGAGCCCGAGGAACGCGGCGATCCGTGCGAAACGACGAACACGCATCACGCGCAGTCTACCCGGACTCCCGGCCTTCCGGGAAGGGCCTGTCATGGTACGATCGCTCCCGTGCGTCGTTCGAGGCCGCGCCCGTGGGCCTTCAGGACGGACACGCGTTCTCCGTACCCGGCGGGCTCAACTTGCGCGAGATCGCGCCGCCACCTTTGAAGTAGAGAGCCGCTCGATCACGGCCGCGAGCTCGCCCGGATCGAGCGGCTTCGCCACGTGCGTGTCGAATCCATGCAAGAGCGCGCGCGTCCGGTCCTCCGGGCGCGCGTACGCCGTGAGCGCGACGACCGGCGTCGTGCTCCCCTCCGCGGGCGACGAGCTGCGGAGCTCCTCGATGAAATGGTAGCCGTCCTGCCCCGGCATGCCGATGTCGCACACGACCACATCCGGCCGCGATTCCTTGATTTTCCCGAGCCCCTCGGCGGCGCTGCCGGCCACGAAGACCGTGGCGCCTCGACTCGACAGGTAGGACGCAAGCAGTTCGAGCAAGTCCGGCTCGTCGTCGATCACCAGAATCCGGTGACCTTCGAGGCTCGGACCCAGCGCCGGCCCGAAGCCATAGAGCGCTGACGAGGCGCCGGGCGACACGACGAACGAATCCCGCATTCGCGGCAGCCGGACCACGAAACGCGCGCCTTTGCCTTCGCCGGGGCTCGTCACCTCGATCGCGCCCCCGTGCAATTCGACGAGGTGGCGCACGATCGCGAGCCCGAGCCCGAGGCCGCCATGGGCGCGCGTCGTGCCCACGTCCGCCTGGCGAAACGGCTCGAAGATGTGCGGCAAAAACGCGGACGGAATGCCCTTGCCCGTATCCTCCACGGCGAGCTCGACGTGGCTGTCGTCGCCCAGCAACGTCACGAAAATCTGCCCGCCCGCCGGCGTGAATTTCACCGCATTCGAAAGCAGGTTCCATACGACCTGCTGCAGCCGCGCCGGATCGGCGCGCAGCGGGGGGACGCCCGCGTCGAGCGCCCGGACGATGTCCACGCCTTTTGCCGTCGCCGCGGGCCGCACCACGTCGAGCGCCGCTTCCATCACGGCGCTCGGATCGACGTCCTGCACTTCGATCCGCATCGATCCTGCGAGGATCTTCGTCACGTCGAGCAGATCGTCGATGAGCTGCGCCTGGGCGCGCGCGTTCCGCTCGATCACCTGCAGCGCCTTGGCCAGCGTCTCCGGCGGCGGCGACCTCCCGCGCAGGATCGTCGCCCAGCCGAGGATGGCCGTGAGCGGCGTGCGCAATTCGTGGCTCATCATGCCCAGGAACAGGTCCTTCGCGTGGTTGGCCTCCTCGGCGCGCCGCATCTCGGCCTTGGCCATGTCGAAGAGCTGGCCCCGCTCGAGCGCCTGGCCCGAGAGGCGCGCGAATGTTTGCATTTCGCGACGATCGTCGTCGTCCGTGAAATGCGGGGGCGCGTCGTACAGGAGCCCGAGCGCCCCGAGCTGGCTTCCGCCCGCGCGGATCGGCAGGACGAGCAGGGCCTCCGTGCCCAGGACGCGCCGCGCGAATTCGGGGTACCTCGCTTCGAGCGCAGCCCGATCACGGAAAAAGATCGGCGTATCGACGCGCACCGCGTCGGTCAGCGGCAGCTCCTCGACGAGCGGCAACCGCCGGCCGAGCCAGAGCGCGCGCATCTCGTCGGGCCAGCCCTCCATTCGCACGACCTCGAGGAACCCCTGTTCCGCGACGACCTTCGCGAACACGCCGCGCGAGGCCCCGAACGCCGCGCACCCCGCCGTCACGATGGCGTCGATCACCTCGCGGTTCGTCTGCGCGGCCGAGAGCTTCGCCGTGAACGCCTGGAGCCGCACCATTCGTCTTCGCTCCCGCTCCGCCACTTCGTAGAGGCTCGCGAGGGCCGCCTCGTTGCGCTTGTGCTCGTCGATGTCCGTGAGCGCGCCGAACCATTGCGCGGGTCGCCCGTCCGGGCCGAGCAGGGGCCAGGCGCGCGAGAGGAACCAGCGATACTGGCCGTTCACCCCCCGCACCCGCACCTCGCATTCGTAAATCTCTCCTGTCTGCTGGCTGCGCGCGAACGCGCGCGCCGCCCTCTCGCGGTCGTCGGGATGAACGTGCTCGACCCAGCTCACGTTCCGGGCGGTCCCGATCGTCCGACCGGTATATTCCACGAATCGACGATTGTAATATTCGGGTCCGTCCGGACCCCATATCCATACGAGGTGCGGCAGCGCCTCGGCGATCGGGCGCAGATTCGCCGCGCTCAGCGGGGCGCTTCTGTCCGAAACGGAGGATTCCCCTGGTTGCGCGTCCAGCAAACGCTGGTTCTCCCGTCGCAGATGCTCGATCTCGCGCTCCAGCGATCCGGGCTCGTGGGTCCTCCTCCGGCATGGCGGCCGCCCTCAGGGTCATTGCATTTCGACGCGGCGTCAAGCGGGCGCGCGGGCCGCGGCGCTCCATTTCGGCGGGGGGGGTTCCAGCAAACGAACGCGTCAGTGCTTTGGCAGACGCAAGCGCGCTTCCCAGCCGCTCGCGCGTGGCTCTTCTGGATCGAGAAACACACGCTCGCCGACGTCGTATGCGAACCAGCCGTTGACCTGGCAAAGGTGCGAGAGCACGGGCACGGGGTTGCCGCCGCCGGCGACCTCGACCTCGACCCGATCCACGACGTCGCCGGCGGACAAGGCGAGCCACATCGTGTATTCGCCTTCGTCAAAGGTAGCCCTGGACGGATCGGACCAGTCGACGTCGCAAAGCAGGGACGAAATCGACGCGCGCACGTACGCGGGCGACCCCATGGGCCGGGCCCGAAAGCCCTGCACGAGCTCGTCGGGCGGCGGGTGACCGTCGAAATTGAACAACACGACGCGCCAGCTCACCTTTCGATGGGTAGCATTTGCCACCACGACCACCAAGACGAGGTGCGCATGTCGCTAGAACCGAGCAGCGGGGCCAGGCGGGACGAGGGCAATGGGGGCGTCCGGGAGACGCGCAGGCCGCAGGAAGGCGCGCGGATTCATCCGCCCGGGGTGTCGTGCGAAATCGAGCCCGTGGTGCAGGCGCTCTGCGACCTGCCGGCCGCGACCATGCCCGAATCCGTCCTTTCGCTCGAAGAGCTCTCCGACCTGCACTCGTCGCGCGAGTTCATCCAGCTCTTGCGCTCGAAGAGCGTGGACGTCCGGCGCATCAAGGCGGCCGTCGATTACGAGAACGAGCTGGAGAAGCTCCAGGTCGAGCTCGTGAAGATGCAGCGCTGGGTGCAGGAGGAGGGCCGGCGGATCGCGGTCCTCTTCGAGGGGCGTGACGCGGCAGGCAAAGGCGGCACGATCCGGCGCTTCACGGAGTACCTGAACCCGCGGGCGATGCGCGTGGTGGCGCTGCCCAAGCCGTCGGACGAGGAGACGGGGCAATGGTATTTCCAGCGGTACATGCGCCAGCTCCCGAACCGCGGAGAGATCGTGTTCTTCGACCGGAGCTGGTACAACCGCGCCGTCGTCGAGCCCGTCAACGGGTTCTGCACGCAGGAGCAATACGAGCGCTTCATGCGCCAAGTGCCGGAGTTCGAGCACATGCTCGTCGAGGACGGCGTGGTGCTCGTGAAGTTCTGGTTCTCGATCTCGAAGGGCATCCAGAGCGCGCGGATCGAGGCGCGGCGCAAGAACCCGCTCAAGCAATGGAAGCTCTCGCCCCTCGACGGCAAGGCCGAGGCGCTGTGGGACAGCTACACGCGGTACAAGGAGATCATGTTTGGCCGGACGCACACGAGCTTCAGCCCGTGGATGATCGTGCAGGCCAACAACAAGCGGAAGGCGCGGCTCGAGAGCATCCGGTACGTCCTGTCGATCCTCGAGTACCAGGGCAAGCAGGACGCGGGCGTCTCGCTCGTCCCCGACCCGAACGTCGTGATGCGCTTCCACCGCGCGGCGCCCAAGGTCGACTGAACCAACGTCCGTAGGGTGCCCCACCTACATGCCCTGCAGGTTCGTCGTCGGGATTTTCACCGATGCGATGCCGCGGGGGCCGCCTGATCGCCAACCCTTCGAATTCAGGTCAGGAGGTGCCTGGCCCAATGCTTGCTCTATCTCTACGCGAGCGCCTGCTCCGGTCCCCCCCCCCGCCGTCGAGTAGGCGCTCTTTCTTTTTGTCCGCTGCAAGCCGAGACGCCGCAGCGTGCGCCCGTGGACATGTTCGTCCGCCGTCCGCGCGCGCATCCGTCCGCGCCGCAGCCGCGATCCACCGCGATCCTCCCGATGCGCGGGTCGGGCGGGCCCTCGTGATCGCCTCGCGTGCGCCCGCAGGCCGCTCCGGTCCTGCATGGTTGTCGGCGCGTGGTTGCAGGGTTGAAGGGCCGAGCGGGTCGAGTAGCGTCAACCCCTCGAATTCAGGTCAGGAAGTGCCTGGCCCAGAGGTTGCTCTATCTCTACGCGAGCGCCTGCTCCGGTCCCCCCCCCCGCCGTCGAGTAGGCGCTCTTTTTTTGCCTTCGCGTCAGAATCGTACGCAACACAACACGCTGTCGCGCATTGCGTTGGACGCGGGTTGTCTGGGTAAACGACGCGCCGCGTGCGAAGCGTGTATCGCGGCGATCGCGCAAGTCGCTGCGCTTTGGGCGCCACGCGGGCCCCGAAATCCCCGCAAAACGGCCGGTTCGTCGCGGGAGCGGTTCTTGCTCGGTGGGAGCCGCAAACGAACATGGTCCCAAGTACCAAGTCCGAAAGTTCCTCGTCCCCCCGCCGCGCCGCCGTCCTCGCCGCCCTCGTGGCCTCGATGGCCCTCTTGCCGGGGTGCAACCCTCAGGAGCTGGAGCGGCTCGTCGAGGCCCTCGTCCTGCTCGCCCTCGTCCTCCTCGTCGTGCACGCCCTCGTATGGGGCGCGATCGTCCTCGTCATCGTGAAAAACCTCGTGCACCTCGGGCGCGGCAAGCCGAGCCTCGGCTGGGGCGCGACGTCGATGGCGATCGGCGCCCTGACGGGCCTGCCCCGGCTCTTCTCGATCGTGGAGCACTTCCACGTCGGCGCGCTCGGCGCGCTCCTGCTCTCGGGCGCGCTTTGCTTCCTCGGCTACAAGAACATCGCCGGCGCGCGGGACCTCGCCCGCTGGCGCGCGATCGGCGGCGACCCCCCGAAAGACGCCTGAATCAGCGCGTCTCCTCGGCTTCCAGCACGCGCCCGGTGAGGGCCACACGCGAGCGGGGCAGGACGTCCAGCGCGACAGCCTCGCCGCCGCGGCAACGGTCGAAGAACCGGCCGCGCGTCACGAACCGCTCGCCGCCGACCGTGACGTACGTGATGGTCTCGCCGTATGCATTGCCTTCGCTCGTGATGCGCTCGATCTTGCCCGTGATCCGCCGTTTTTCGCCCGCGGCGAGGTCCGCGCTGATGAGGGCGACGAGGCGGTAGCCGAAGGTCCAGACGAGCAGGCCGACCACGATCACGAAGGCGATCGCGAGGCCGAAGAGGGCGGCGCCCTTCGAGCCGCGCCCCATGCCATCGAGGACGACCTTCAGGACGAAAAGGGTGCTCGGAATCGCGGCGATGATCGCGAAGCGGTTCGCCACGGAGCGGCGGCTCGCGAGCTGCATCGAGACGAGGGCGCGCTCCTCCTCGGTGAGGGGCGTGGGGGCATCCGTCATGAACGGAGGATCGCAGAGGCGCAGGCGAAAGAAAAGCCCGCGCCTCTGCGACCCGGCGCACCTCAGGGGCGCGGCGGCCAGGCCATGTCGAGCGAATCGACGGCCTCGCCGGGCGCCTGCATCGTGTGGAACGGCGCGGGCGCCGCGAGCGGCGAGACCTCACCCCCACGCGCATTCCCCTGGGACCGCCATTCCAGGCTGAGGTGAATGTGGTGGTGGTGGTACGGCCAGCCCGAGCCATAGGCGAGGCGGCTCGAGAACGCACTCAGCTCGGACTGGCTGATCTTCCGGCGATCCCCGGCGGGCAGCGCCGCGAGCGATTTCGCGGTGGACTGGAGCAGGGGCGCGAGGACGGTGTCCGTGCCGATGACGCGCGTGCGCTGCGAAGCGAAGAGCTTGGCCATGAAGAAGGCCTGGCGCGGCAAGTCGACGATGTGGGTCTTCGCCGCGCCGGCCGTGCAATAGCCGTCGGCGTGGCTCGCGCCGTCGTTGCAGACGATCTCGGCGTCGTTCGACCCGTCGGTCTGGAAGTACGAGATGTCGATGTTGCCGCCCTGATCATGCGTGCTCTGCGGATGGCGCGGGTCGCCGACGTCGTAGCCGGGCGTGACGCCGTCCATCTGGCAGATGTCGATGAGCGAGAGAGGCTTCGTGCCCGGGAAGGCCTTGCGCGTCTCGGCGAGGGCGCTGCGCACGAGCATGACGAGCTCGCGCCGGGCAAAGCGATAATTGGAGTACGAGGCGAAGTTGTAACCGTCCCCGACAACCGAATCGGAAGGATCCGGGAACGGGAACGGGATCAGGCCGCTGCCGCTATTGCCGCGCCCATCGCAATCAGCGAGGGAAAACCCGGCGCCCGTGCAGGTCTGGCCGTCCTTGTAAGTATAATGATTGAGGCGCAGGCTGTACGTGTTCGTCGCGCCCGCATGCCCGAGGACACGGACGTAATAAACCGTCCCGCCGTCCTCGGAATAAAAGCCATAATATTCGGTGTTCGTCTCCTGGCCGCGGAACGTGTAAGGATACTCGGCGCCGTTGCGGGATCCGAGCAGGCGTCCCTGCGCATCATACGCCACGAGATCCAGGTCCCCCGCGGCGTGCTTCATCTCGATGCCGACCCGCGCGATGGTGCGCGCAGGCACGACGACACGGTACCAGTCTTCATCGCCCTTCGTGATGGAGAGGTTGCTCGTGATGCCGAGCGGCACGTCCTTGGCCGTCACGCGGGCATCGTTCGGTTCGAGGCCCTCGCTGCCAGCCCGCGCGGAGCCCGGCGTGTCGCGCAGGCTCCCCGTGGCGGAGAGGGCTGCCTCGTCGCTCACCTCGGCGGGCTCGGCGTCCTCGGAATCGGCCGAACCCTCGGCCTCGGACGCAGGGGAGTCCGCCGCGTCGTCGATTCCGGTCTCGCCCAGTTCTCCCTGACAACCATGCGTCATGGCGGCGAGGGCCATGACGACGAAGTAAGACCATTCACGGCGTGCAATCATTGTTTCATCCACCCGGTTGAAGTTCCCCCCCGGATGAAACCGAACGTGATTCGAGCGTGCAGCCCGATCAAGCTGGAAGGAGCGTTTGCCCGCGGATAAATGGGAGCATTGGCGGACTTTCCGGCCTCCGGCGCGGAGCACGCCTCGGGATTCACACAACAACGTCGGCAGCGCTACCGACGCTCGCCGATGCCCCAGAGGCTCCAACCGTCGCGGAGGTAGATGCGGCCGTCGCCGACGCTGATGGACGGCTCGTTGAGGACACGGTCGAGGACCCGCGGGCGGAAGGCGCGGCAAGGGGCCGGCAAGGTCCAGCGCCAGAGGCGGGTGAACGGCTCTTCGAGGCGCTCGACGAAAAGCGCCTCGGGGCTCGACCAGGCAATGGCATGCTCGTCCACCGCGACGATCGCCGGCATTTCGGTCGACCAGAGCTCGAACGAGAGGCGGCCGCTCCACGGATCGTAGGGCGAGCCAGGCCAACCCGCGCCGAGCGACGAGGCGCCCCGCGCCGCGCCCGTCTCGGCGTCGAACCGATACAGATGCGCGGCCGTGCCCGCGACGCCCACGGCCGCGAGCACGCCCCCGCCCGGCCCCGCAATCGAGACGACGTCCCCAGGCACCTGCGCCTCCCAGCGGACGATCCCCGTCGCGGCGTCGAGCGCGACGATCCGCGAGGGCGCGCGGACGGGGCGCTGCGCGAGCAGGCTGCGCAGGAGCGAGTCCAAAGCCTCGCCCATGAGCGCGGGCTCCTCGGCGAGCGCTTCGAGCAGCTCCTCGTCGCAAGCGATCTTGCGCGCCGCGTCCTCGGCCACGCGGGCCGATCGATCGAGCAGGAAAAACATGCCCGCGCCGGCCCCGGCGACGGTGCGGCTGCGCGCGCCGAGCGACCAGAGGACCTGGCCGTCCTCGATCGACCGGGCCACGAGCGTCCCCCGGTCGTCGGTCCCGCGCACGGGCACGGTCACGCCGAGCACGACGTTCGTGGAGGTGGCGAGCATGGCCTCCTCGCTGCCCCAGCGAAGGCCACGCGCGAAGGAGCGGCATTCGGTCCGGTAAAACCGGACCTGGCGGTAGAGCCAGGAAACGAGGTAATGGTCGTCGGACGCGTGGGCGAGGGGCATCAGGAAGAGCTTGCAGCTCCCGTCGCTCCCGAAGATGCGCATGTCGTTGCCGCGCGCCTCCTCCTCGGCGCCGGGCGCATCGACGAGGCCGATGGCCCCCGCGGGGCTGACGTCGTAGACCTTGAGCGAGGCGTCTTTCTGGTAGACCGGCACGAGCGCGCGGCCGTCGTTCCAGGGCATGGGCAGGCCCGTGTAGGCGTCGGTGGCTTCGAGCGGCACGTGGAGCGTGTAAATCGCGCGCCCGGTGGCGCCGTCCACGCCTACGGCGGAGGCGTCGTCGCCCGCGAGCAACAAGCCTTGCTCGGCGATGACGGGCCGCTCCAGAAACCCCGACCAGGGGCGCGGGGCCTGGCTCGAAAAGAGGAGCTCGGGCTCGGTGAGGGGCAGGCGGGGCATGTTCAGGGCTCCCCGAAGGCGATGCCCTGCGACAGGGGCAGGGCCATGCCCCAGTTGAGGGTGTTCGTTTGCCGCCGCATGTAGGATTTCCAGGCGTCGGAGCCACTCTCGCGGCCGCCGCCCGTGTCTTTCTCGCCGCCGAACGCACCGCCGATCTCCGCGCCGCTCGTGCCGATGTTGACGTTCGCGATCCCGCAATCGCTGCCGGCGTGGGCGAGGAAGGCTTCGGCCTCGATGAGGTGGTGCGTGAAAATCGAGCCCGAAAGGCCCTGGGGGACGGCATTGTGGAGATCGATCGCCTCGCGCATCTCGCCCATGAGCGTCGCGTGGTCCCGCGGCCGCGAGGCGCCGCCATAGTCGATGACGTAGAGGATCGGCGCGAACGTCTCCTCCTGCACGATGCGATATTCGTTCTTGGCCGCGGCGATGCACGGCTCGACGTAATGACCCCCGGGGAACGCGGGGCCGTCGAGCGGCGCGCCGCCGGAGAGCACCTCGCCGCCCTCCTCTTTCAGCCGCGCGAGGGCCGATTGCATGGCGGCGACGGCGTCATGGCTGACGAGGGGCCCCATGAGCGTGCCAGCCGCGCGCGGATCGCCGATCCGTACCGTGGCGTAGGCCCGGACGAGGCGCGTGACGAGCTCGTCCCGCACCGAGCGGTGGACGAGAATGCGACGGGTCGAGGTGCAACGTTGCCCGGCGGTGCCGACCGCGCCGAACAGGATGGCCCGCGTGGCGAGGTCAAGGTCGGCGTGGCTCGTCACGATCAGAGCATTGTTGCCGCCGAGCTCCAGCAAGGTGCGGCCGAGGCGCCGGCCGACGACCTCGGCCGCGCGCCGGCCCATGCGGGTGCTGCCCGTGGCTGAGACGAGCGGGAAGCGCGCATCGGCGAGCATGGGCTCTCCGACGTCCTCGACGCTGCCGAACGCGAGCGAGAAGAGGGCCGGATCGACGCCGCTCTCGCGGCAGACACGCGCCGCGAGGTGCGTGGTGGCGATGGCCGTGAGCGGGGTCTTCGGCGAGGGCTTCCAGACCGTGGTGTCGCCGGAGACGGCCGCGATCGCCGCATTCCAGCTCCACACGGCCACCGGGAAATTGAAGGCGGTGATCACGCCGATGACGCCGAGCGGATGCCATTGCTCGTACATGCGATGGCGCGGCCGCTCGCTGTGCATGGTGAGGCCGTGGAGCTGGCGCGAGAGGCCGCAGGCGAAATCGCAGATGTCGATCATCTCCTGCACCTCGCCCTCGCCCTCGGCCGTGATCTTGCCCATCTCCAGGGTGATGAGGGCGCCGAGGTCCTTCTTGTGGGCGCGCAGGGCGTCGCCGAGCCTGCGCACGACCTCGCCGCGCTTCGGGGCCGGCACCTCGCGCCACGTCCGGAAGGCGGCCTCGGCACGCGCCACGATGTGCTCGTACTCGGCGCGGCGGATCGGACGCACGGAGGCGATGCGCGAGCCGTCGATCGGGGTGATCACGTCGAGGGGCGGGCCGGCACCGAGCCAGTGCTCGCCGTCGAAACCGCCGAGGTTCTCGTCACGAGCGAGGCCGAGCCGGGAGAGCAGTTCATGCATGAGGAAGCTCCGGGGCGAGCGGCACGTGGCCGCCCGGTGCGCGAGTGTCCGATCATCCCGGCAGGAAAGGGAAGAACTCGGCGAAGCTTGGAGCCCCCACGGTCCCCGCGGGCGCTCTGTGCGAGGGCGGCGGCTCACACGAGGGGCAAGATCCCGAGGTCCAGCAGCGAGACGTACTGGCCCGTGCTCGAGACGATCACGTGATCGAGCAGGGGCACGCCCACGACCTGGCTGGCCTCGGCGACCTTGCGGGTCATGGCCACGTCGGCGTCCGAGGGCGCGGGATCGCCGCTCGGGTGGTTGTGCACGAGGATGATGGCGGCCGCCGTGTCCTGGAGGGCGACGCGCAGGACGTCGCGCGGGGTGACGCCGAGCCCGTGCACGCCGCCCTGGGCGACGCGCCGCGCGCTGCGCAGGCCGTTGCGGCCGTCGAGCGAGAGCACCCATAACTCCTCGTACTCGCGCCAGGAGAGACGGCTCGTGAACCAAGCGGCGACGGCGGCGGAGTTGCAGACCGCGGGCCGCGGACGGATCGAGCGCATGAGCGAGCGCCGGCCGATCTCGAGCCCGGCGAGCAGGCGCAGGGCCTTGGCGGTGCCCACGCCAGGGATCTCGGCGATGGCCGAGGGGCCGAGCCGCCCAAGCCCTTCAAGCCCGCCGACCCGCTCGAGCAGCTCGTTCGCGAGGCGGAAGACGGAGCACCCGACGAGCCCCGTGCCGAGGACGATGGCGAGCAAATCGGCGTCCGAGAGCATCAAAATCCCCTCCTCGAGCGCGCGCTCGCGGGGCCCGCGGGGCCCGGGCGTCAGCGTTTCGAGGAACCCTTCGTTGGCCGGAGCCAGTTGGAGCATCGCAACCATGGCCCCTGCAGGAGCAGGATCCAGGCCGCGCAGGTTTCCCGGGCAAAGACGGGCGCGGGGGGTGGCGAAGGGGAAAATCCGCCTGGCGGGCGCCAGGGAGGAGGCCCCGTCCAAGCGCGTCGATCTCGCCTACGACCTCGCTCTTCCCCGTCGGGGTCACGCAGGTCACGCTACTCTCTGGAGCCGGCGCCAACCCCAGCGCCGCCGACCGCCATGATCCTAAGCTGCTCGAACGACCAAGCAGGCCCCGACACCCTCGTCATCATCTACGCGCGCGATCGCAAGCTCCTGGGCCATCGATACAAACTCGACCCCGCCGTCACGGTGGTCACGGTCGGACGCAGCGCTGAAAATACCATCACGATCGACAGCGACGCGGTCTCGCGGTGTCATGCGCGCTTCGAGAAACGCGCCGAGGGCTGGTGGGTGGTCGACACCAACAGCACCAACGGCACCTTCGTCAACGACGAGCGGGTGCCGGGAGCGCTGCTGCGCTGTGGCGATCGGGTCAGCCTCGGCAACACGATCTTCAGGTCCTGCTGCGCCGAGTGCGGGCGACTGATCGACGAAACACGCTACACGACGACGCCGATCGACGGCCTGACAAAGGCGTACAACCGCCGTCATTTCATCGAGCAGCTCGACAGCGCGTTGCGGCGCACGGAGCCCCCCGAGCAACCGCTGGCGATGGTGATGTTCGACCTTGACCATTTCAAGAGGGTCAACGACTCGTTCGGGCACATGGCGGGTGACCAGGTGCTGCGAGAGATCGTGTCGCTCACGCAGCAGCATGTGCGCCCGGGTGATGTCTTTGCACGTTATGGCGGGGAAGAGTTCGCGCTGATGCTACCCGGGACAGACCTTCAGGGAGCCGCGGCGCTGGCCGAGACGATCCGCGCGGCGGTCGCGGCCCACGTGGTGACCTTCGAGGAGCACACGATCTCGCTGACGCTATCGGCGGGCGTCGCACAAGCGGATGAAAACACCTGCGTCGCCAGCGATCTCATCGGGCCGGCAGACGAGAGGCTCTACCAGGCCAAATGCGACGGCCGCAATCGCGTACGCTCGTAAAGGCGTCAAGCCACCCGAGCATCAAAGCGAGAACAGCAGCGCGCGCACCGGGCTCGCCTCGAGCGCGACCGGCAGAGGCGGGCAAACGAGCGTGTAGCTGCCCGCCGCGACGCCATCGAGATCGAGCGCGACGAGCGCGGGCAACCCCGCGGTCGCAAGGCGGGTGTGGGCGGGGAAGGTCGTGGAATCGAGAGGATCGAAGCTGTAGGCATCGAATCCGACGAGGACGGGGCGGCGCGCGAGCAGCGCGTCGATCACCTGCGGATCCAGAAAGGCGAGGTCGACCGCGGGAGAAGGACCATGCCAGCAGGCGCTGCTCCGCGTGCGGAGGAGGAGGCGGCTCCGGCGCGGGATGCGGGTGAGGTCGCCGAGGTCCGAGACCTCGATGCGGTCCTTGGGGAGGCGCGCGAGATCCAGGACAAAGGCGGGGCCGACGAAGGTATCGGGCGGAAAGGCGGAGAGATCCGGGGCGCCCAGGAGGAAATGGGAGGGCGCGTCGAGGTGGGTGCCGACGTGGGCGTGAAGGTGGAGGCTGGAGACGTCGAGCGGGGCGCCGTCACGAATGCGCGCGAGGGGACGCAGCTCCGGGGGTGGATCGCCGGGAAAAACGGGGGTCGTCGCGGCAAGGGGGAGCGAGAGGTCCTTGACGAGGCGCATGTCTTGCGAAGGTAGCAAAGGTTGTGGCTTGGGGCGATTGATGAGCAACACGTCGTCGAGCCGCGTTGCGCTCTTCATGAGCTTCCTGCGGGTCGAACGCTGGGCTGTGCAGCGGACGCGGGAGCAAGCGCGCGACACCGCCGCGCCCGCGGTCGGGGTGCGTGGCATTTTTAGGCTCCTCGTCTTGGGACGCTGTAGCATGGCGGTCCGCGCGTCCGACCAGGTCGATTTTACCAGGAGTGGGTGAAGAGCGATGAGCGAGCGTCCGAAGATCAGCGTGGATGGAGTGGATTTCGAGTGGGACCGAGAGAACGGCCGCATCCTGGTTTGGGGCAACCCGGCGTTGCTCATGTGGATCGAGACGACGCTGGCCGGGCTCATGGTCGGCATCCACAAGATGGTCGGTACCGAGCGTTTCGTGATCGCCGCGGAGCAGGCGGGCCGCGAAAGCATCGAGGGCGAGGTGGCGGCCATCATGCAGCACCGTCAAAGCGTGGAGGACGGGTTCCGGTACCTTGGCACGAGCGCCGCCGCGGTCGGGCACGGCCACTGGGAGCTCGTGCGGCTCGACCACGAGAAAAAGGAGGCGTGGTTCCGGGTCCACAATAGCTGGGAGGCCCTCTACCAGAAAGCGCTCGGCGTCACCTGGGGCACGAGCACGATGGCGGGCAAGTTCGGCGCCCATTGCTCGAGAATTTTCGAGACGCACTGTCGGGCCGAGCAGACCGCATTCCTGGCGCGCGGCGACGCCTATGACGAGTTCGTCGTGCGCCCCACGGAGCGCACGATCGAGGACGACCTCGACGCGCTGATCGGCACCGAGAACGCCACCAGGGCGGATTTCACGGTGGCCTTCGAGCGCCTGCAACGCGAGGTCGAGGAGCGCCGGCGCATCGAGGAGGACCTGCGCCGCGAGGTCGAGGAGCGTACGCGCATCGAGGAGGAGCTTCGAAGCAAGCTCGACCTCATCCGGCGACAGGAGGAGGCGATCCGCGCGATGTCGACGCCGATCCTCAAGTTGTGGGAGGGCGTCCTGACCATGCCGGTGGTCGGGCTCGTCGACAGCACGCGCGCCGGGGGAATGATGGAGGCGTTGCTCGAAGAGATCACGCGGACGCAGACGCGCTTTACGATCCTGGATCTGACGGGCGTCGACGTGATCGACACGGGCGCGGCGGGCCACCTGCTCAAGGTCGTGCAGGCGGCGCGGCTGCTCGGCACGCAATGCCTCGTCTCCGGGATCTCGCCGAGCATGGCGAGCACGGTGGTCAGCCTGGAGCTCGACCTCGGCGCGCTGAAGACGTTCGGGACGCTGGAGGCTGCGCTCCGCTATGCGATCAAGCAGGGGAACGTGGAGGACACAGAGGCGCCAAAGGGGGGCCCTCGCGGCGTGCGCTCTGCTCGGTAGCAAGCACACCCATTAGCGAAGCTGCACCTACGGCCATACGTTTCCGGTGCAATGGGTGGCGGCATCGCCTCGTCCGCCGGTCTCTGACACAGCTTTCACGTCGCGCGCGAGTGCGATAAGGTCGCGCCGATGAGCGACCCAGTGAGCGATGCGCAGGCGCGCGTGTACCAAGAGAAGGCGGACGCGTACGACGCGCTGATCAACGCGGAGGATGCGGACGAGGCGCTCGCACGCGTGGTGCGCGAATGGCTGCCGGAGGGGGCCGTGGCGCTCGACGTCGGCGCGGGTACTGGACGGCTCTCGCGCATCGCCTCCGCACGCGCGTCTCGCTTGCACTTGGTCGATCGCGCGGCGCCTATGTTGGAGATCGCGCGCCGGCATCTGTCGCAGGCCGGCGTGCCGTTCACCATCCACCACGCGGATGCGCGCTCGTTGCCGTTGCCCGACGCGAGCGTCGATGTCGCGATGGCCGGATGGGTGTTCGGGCATTTTCGTCACTGGATGCCGGAGGGCTGGCGCGAGGAAGTGGACGCGGCGCTGTCGGAGATGCGCCGTGTAGTGCGTCCCGGCGGTGCGCTCATGGTCATCGAGACGCTTGGCACAGGCCACGAGACGCCGCGCGTCCATCCGGGCATGGACGAGTACTTCGCGCATCTGGAGCACGCGCACGGGCTTTCGCGCCGCTGGGTGCGCACCGACTACGTGTTCCCCGACGTCGAGACCGCGATGCGCATTTGCGGCGAATTTTTCGGTCCAGCGCTCGTGGCCCAGATCCGCGAGCGCGCTTGGGCGCGTGTTCCGGAGTGCACCGCGATCTTCACGGGCGCTCGCTGATCCGCTGCGCGACGATCACTCCATCGTCGAGCACGTAGAAAGGCGCGTGACATGAGCGACCCTTTCTCGAAGAAAAAAGAAGAGACCCGCCAGCGCCTGATTGCGGCCCGCCATCCTCGGCGTGGGACCGCCGTATTGTCATCGGATCCTGACCATAATCCTCTCATCCTTGAAGACTGTTCCGCTTGTCACGGAACGGGGCTCCGCTGCTACGAAACCTCGACCACTTACACTCGTGATGTCTGTACAACCTGTGCCGGGCGGGGCATTACAGGTCGGCTCGTCAGGTACTTCCAGGACGATTCGCCAGAGGTTCGGAACGCCGATACTGGGAACGGCTGGCTCACCTGCCCGTGGTGCAACCGCCGGTTCACCCTTCGTGATTCCGCTGTCTGGTCGGGACTCCGTCACATCACATGCGGGGGACGGATCGAAATCACAGCGTCTCGGGATAACGATGAACGTTAGGTTTTTCTCCTTCTCTCTTGCCCCCAACCCGATACCCCGCCCGGCGAAGCCGAGGGCGACCCTTCGCCCGGGAGCACCGGGGAGGCATCCCTGAGCCCCGGAGGGGAAGAGCGCCGGGGCGTGTGAGCGTGCGAGGGACACCGCCGCGTACGTGTGCTCCCCAAGTCCGGTATTGAGCCATTGTGCGCCAACCCTGAAAGTCTGGCATGTCGCCCGGACCGCGGCGTCGGTGCGATCATTCCCGCGAAATACATCTGGCCCAAGGGTTGCTCCGGTGGATGGGCCATGAAATGGACCAAGAGCGCATCGAGATCGCCCGCGGCGTGGCTGACATTCGCAACTGCGCTTGCTCTGGGTGCGTGTGATGGTGCCGTCACCACGGGATCAGGGGGCGAGTCCTTCGCTGAGCGACGCTGCGGCATGGGCGCCCCTTGCTCGGCGGGAGCGACCTGTGCGTATTCGGGCGTCGAGAGCGGTGTCCGATGCGCCTGTGATCCCTCCGGGCATTTCCTTTGCGACAACTGGGTCGGCGGGGGCGGTCCGCCTTTCAGCACCTGCGATATGGAGAGTGCCTGCAATGAAGGCGGCGGAGGAAGCGGCGGCGCCGGAGGAAGCGGCGGCGCCGCAGGGGCAAACGGCGGGCCGTGCTCGCTGAGCAACGGCTGGTGCACGCGGAGCTGCACCTGCGCCGGCTGCGAGGTCGAATGCACGGGCAACCCACCCGCTTCGGAAAACGGCCATCTATGCAACTTGGACTATTGCTCGCTTGATTACCTGGGCTACGGCGGCTGCGAGATAAAGGACGGCACGTGCGATTACAAAGTCGAGTGCCTCGACACCCCGAAGATCATCGGCACGTGTCCGGACAGCAATTGATGCTCGACCCAGCGCGGCAGATCATCGTACCCGCCGTTCTGCCTTGCAGCCTTACGACCCCTCGCTCGTTCCCCTCCCCGCCGACATGCTCCTCCCCGCCTCCACCGGAGAGCGACCGCGCGCCTTCGCGCACGACTGAAAGCCGCTTCGGGAACGCCCCACCGAACGACTGCACACGTCACTCCGTGCTGCTATCGTCGGAGCCATGCGAATCGTTGCCGTCGCAGACACACACCTCTATCACACGCAGCTCGTGGTCCCACAAGGCGACGTGTTCGTCCACGCGGGAGACCTGTGCCGGTTCGGGGAGCTCGACGAGCTCGCCGAAGCCGCCGCGTGGATCCGAAGTCTGCCCCATCGGTACAAGGTCGTGGTCGCGGGAAACCACGACTGGGCCTTCGTCCACCATCCGCGCGAAGCACGCGCGCTGCTCGGCAAGGGTGTCATTTACCTGGAGGATTCCGGGGTCTGCATCGATGGCATCACCGTCTGGGGCAGCCCCTGGCAGCCGGCATTCCACGACTGGGCGTTCAATCTCCCACGGGGCGAGGCGCTCGCGGAGAAATGGGCAGTCATTCCCGAGGGGATCGATGTCCTGATCACGCACTCGCCCCCGTTCGGAATCGGTGATCGCTCATGGTCCGAGGAGCGGCATGGCTGTGCGGATCTGATGGCGCGTGTTCGTCAGGTGAAGCCCCGTCTCCACATCTTCGGTCATATCCACGAGGATGGAGGTGTGTTTCACGAGGCCGTCACGCGCTTCGCGAACGTGACGACCTGGGAGTGCGCGCGGGGCCCGACGGTGCTCGATATCGCGGGCGACGTCGTCACGGAGATCGAGGTTCCGAAGGCGCGGCGCGAATGAAGGGCTCGCCGCCCGAGGAGCCCGGCCCGCGTCACGGAAACAGGGTCCACCGGGACATTGGTCGGAAATAGAAATCCGGAAATTACCCTACCAATCACCGAAGAGAGGGCTCGGAAGATGAATGAGAAACAGCACATCGAGGATTTCGCCGCAAGAGCAGGGGCGGACCCCGACTCGGTACGCACGCTCGGCAGCCTCGGCCGCTACTTGCTGGTCAATCCCATGTCTGACGAGGTGGCGTTGCTTGCTCGATTGGGCATCGAAGCGTCCACGTGTGTGAAGGTAGACTTGTACTGGGAGCACGGCGACGTATGGTTCGTGCAGATCCAGGCAGAAACGTACGCGACACCGAGAAGCCTCGGAATCTACGCCCGATTGGCACCGTCCGGCTATGTCAACGTCGTTGTCGTCGCACCCGAGCGCGTCATTTCATCCGACGTCGTCACGCGGGTATTGCGAGACGTGGCCCATCGGAGCCTGCGTGCCGATCGACTGCGTGACATCTTGCAGCCATTATGAACGTACAGCGTTCGAGGAGCTTCGTACGGAACTCCGCAAGTCCAATGAGCTTCGCGTGGATCTCGGTCGCCGCTCGCCGTGACACCCCTGCGTCACGTCCCCCGGCTTTCATCGCCGATCAGGCGTGCCTGGCCGCCGCGTGCCGTTGACCGGGTCCGAGGCGCCGCCCCGGACGCGGAAAGGCCGAGAGCACGTGGCGAGGACCTATGGAAGCTACAATTCCGTTGCGGAGCACCCGCCCGAGGCATTCCCACACGAAGAGATCCAGTTGTTGCATGCCCAAGAGGCGTCGCCGGCCGTGTGGCCCCACCAGATACTGACAGTGCCCTGTGCGACACCATTGTGCCAACACCGCCATGTGGTCGTGCGTTGTGCCAGCGCCGAGGTCGAATATGTGGCGGCGCCAAACAACGCAATCACAGCCAGCGCAGCCAATGCGCGGAGCTTCGTTCGACTGGAAAACATGGGCACCTCCCTGATGTGATCCGTAGGCAACCGTTGCCTAGGTGGGATCGTGTGCCGCGTGGGGATATGAGGCGAGTGGGTCTCCCACCCTCAATGGGGCCTCGTGCATCTCCTGAGCGCCGGGAGCGGTTTTGCCATCTTTTCTAGGCTGTCAAAGACCGCCCCATCAGATCCCAAGAGGGTAACCGAAGCGGATCCGCACCCCGCGGGCTCGTTCGCGTCGATCAGAGCACACATTGAGCCGGATGACCTTCCCCCTCACCGGCCCCAGCGTCCGCGACCCGAGCCGCACCATCCCCCGCGACCATAACCAGCCGCACCGGCTCCTTCACGGTCCAGGGGATCGACGGGTCCTCGCTCCCCGGGTGTACACCGCCTCGCTCTCGTGGCTCGCCACCGACGGCCGGAGCGGCGCCACGGGTTCGGTGCGTGATCAAATCCTCGTCCGCTGAGCGAGCGATTTATTTTCTTCGGTCCGCGTCAGGTCTCACCCCCCAGCCTCGTAGTCCCAACGTGGTCGGAGAGGGCCGCTCGAAAGGGAGCGCGCTCTTCTCGCACAGGGAGAGACAACCATGAAGAACACCCTCAAGCTCGCCGCCGCAGGACTCGTGATCGCCCAGGCTTTCATCGCGGGCCACGCCGAGGCCGTGACCAAGAAGAGCCTCGGCGATCCGGTCGTTCGCGCCTGCTCCGCCTACGAGCCCAATTATCCCCACTACTACCAGGCGCCCGACGGCAAGACCTACTGCTGCGAGGATCTCTACCCGGACAGCTCCCCTTCGGGCTACGGCCAGGGCTGCGTCCTCTTCCATAACATCTACAACACCATCGATCCGGGGCTCCGCGTCGACTTCCAGCTAGGCTTCGGGCAGCCGAACACCCCGGTGGGGAGCGACGACAGCCGGATCACGATCATCCCCGGAAACAACGGCTTCGCGACCGTGAACTGGGACATTGCGCTGAACGGCGCCACCATCGGCGGCGACACGGTCACGATCGCCTACGACGACGCCGACGTCGATCTCTATCCCAACATCGCCTCGCCCGCCCCCGGCGCCGCCTCGGTCTATACCTTCCATTGGACCAAGGATGTCAGCGGCGCGATCGTCGGCTGGGAGTTCACCGACAACCTCGGCCACATCGACCACGGCTGGGACTGGCAGACCGGATATTATTGATGATCCGCGTCACCCGCCGAAGCGCGCGAGATCGACGTCACGAGCACCGCCGGCGACGCCCTGAGCCGGTCGGTCAAGGGGATCATTACATCCCGCGCGCGTCGCACGACAGCGCTTTCGCCCGCTTCGCCACTTCCTTCACTGTCACCGACGGCTTTGCTTTTCCCCACCGCGAGAGCACGCGACGATACGCCTCACAAGCGCCGCTCCGATCGCCGGAAGCCTCGCGCGCGGCGCCGAGCGCGGCGACGACCTGCTGGTGCCCCAAGGCGCCGTCGAGCCCAATGCATCGCGACGCGCCCCTCTCGAGAAATGGGAGCGCCTCCATCGGCCAGCCAGCCGCGACGCGCACATAGCCGTAGAGCGCAGCAGTCGCGGGATTCAGCGCCTTCGCGCCCGCCGCGGGCAGCGGCGCAAGCTCGGGCTCCTTCTCGATCGCGAGGGCCGCAGTCGCGCCCGCGAACACCGGAAAGGCGCATCCGTCGCGCCATATCCAAAACCTACCCCTGGGCGTGGCGCTCGACTGTCGCTCGAGCCAGCGAGAGCGCGCATCATCGAGCTCCGCTCGCGATATCGCGCCCGCCCGCACGGCGACGGCCCGCCCAAAGAGGGTCGGATCTACCGTCGCACATCGATCGGACAGCGTCGATTGCAGCGCACTCCCCGCGCATACTCCTCCGCCATCCGACCCGCGTCGCCGACACGGCCCATTTCGAGCAGCGACCAGGCCCGGATCCAGTGAAGCGAAAGCGGGGTGTTCGGAGCGTCTGCTCGACGGGCTTGAGCCTCGAGCGCCGTCGGCAGCAGGCGCTTGTTGGGCTGCGTCACGCATCCGCCTCCGGTGGCGACAGCGGCTCGTACCGAAATCTTCCGCGGTCATGCACGGGGAGAACGTGCATCAGCATTTCTGCATCGCACGCGCCGAACGCGATAAAATTGGCTCTTGCTTGCCGCAGGGTCATCTTGTTGCAAACGGAATATTCATCCAATTCATTACCGATGAATGCGTCATCCTCCCATAAGCATACACAGCAGATCAGGCTCATGCCGCGCTCGGGCAGACTTATATACCCGCAGCAAGGGCATTGCTCACACGGCGTCGGATCCTTTGGTTCGTACCACGGCATGAATTTCTCCGCTCAAGCTCGATGGTCATCAACCGAAGTCGTACGCACATGACTCTGACGCCGACGCCCGAAGCGCCTGAAGCACGCTGTCGGGCACCGAACCACGAGCAGTCCGCCGGATGGACAACAAAGCTTAGGCTCAACCGCTGCCGATGACGATTGGGACGAGGCCGGAAAGGTCGATCTGCGCGACGGTGGCAAATCGGATGTTTGGGAAGCAGACAAGGCGTGCAGCGCGACGAAGAATGGGGGGCGCCTCTGGCTCTAGCAGAGAGCGTACGGGTGAGGCGTCGAGATAGTAGACCGTCTGTCCCCCGTAGCCGGGGTCCGCATCAAAGGAGTAGAGGCCACAGGAAGCTTCGAGCGACGGGAATGTTGGAGACGCCCCTGATTCGCGCCACCGAGCACTGAGGATCGCCCCAGTGGTGGGGGGAGCGGATGCGAGGAACTCGTCGGCCGCGTCGACCGCTTGGTAGTCATCGAATACCGACGCAGGCCACGCCGCGTACGGGCCCGTGAAGACACCAATATGGGAATCCGCATCGACGGCGAACCAACGCGCCAGCGTACCTTCGACGTCCCTTCGGGTGGTCATGTCATCGTCCCTGTCCGCCCAACGATTTAGATCGCCTGCCGCTCGAAGCGCCACATTGCAGTGATAGCGACGACAGCGGTTGATACCCAAGCCGTTGCGGCAATTAGCTTTTGAACCAAGCCGCCGACGGCAGACAAGTCAACGCTTGTAGCCCCTGACATGACTACGCCACAAGCAACGAATGCGACTGCATTTAGAAGCAAGAACGCGCGAACCGCTCTAGGGACGAGCAAGCGCCATGCTACCCATGTGGCAATGAAAGGCATCAAAAACAAACCGATGCCAAGCGCTCCTGGATTGTGATGGGGATCGGGAAGCGGATGCAGGCTTGCCCAGAATGACGCCAAGCCTGCTGATAGCAGGAAAAGAGCTAACAAGTACGAGGCGATTTTGCTGACGCCAAGCCGAGGAAGCGAGGCTGCAAAGCCGATGCTGCCTAGGGATGCGAGCGCGCCTGTAAGAAATGCGCCCGTGTTGAGGATGCCGGGTCTTGAAGAGAGGTCGGAACCCAGCGCGCTCGCCGATGTTGTGTAGATGCTGTAGTTCGGGAAGTAGGGCGCGGCGACGGCTTGTGCCCCGAAGTAGACGATAGGCACGAGAACTGCGGCGATGAGCAGAAACGTTGGGCGAGTAGACAGTGTGGCCATCCTAGCAACCTAACGAGCCAACAACCCGCAAGCGACGGAGGGGCGCCTGTTGCTTGTCGAGTTGGCCAGTGACTTCACGGCACGAGGATCTCATTGTCGAGTTTCTTTCCGATGGCGCGCAGGCGTGCATTGAGCTTTTGTCCTTGCACGGGAATGGCGCCTGAAAGTGCGGGCTGTAGCTTGCTGTAGAGCGGCGCCTCGGCAAGAACATCCTCGTCCGTATACATATCGGCTCGGGCAGGGAGCAGATACCGCGGGGGCGCTCCGTAGCGAGCCGGCAACAGCGAGCGTTTCACTTCCGCTGCGCTCGTGACATGAGCGATGAACGCGGTGGCATCGGGCAAGCAATTCTCGTCGCAGGTCGTCGAGATGGTCAACATGTCTACCCACGCAAAGGGATGCGAACCCTTGTCGGAGAGCGGAAGCGGCTTCATCTCGATGTCCTCGAGGTCGAGGCATTCACCTTTTTGACAGGATTCGCGTTGCTCCAACGCGATATAGTACAGACGCTCGGAGTATCCCGCGAGTGCTCGACCACGCTTTCTCGCAAATTGTCGCGCGTAGAAGCCGGTTGCCTCGTGATAATCGGAATCGCGGCACATGCCTGTGTCGCAGAGAGAGATGGCTCTCTGAAGATTTGCGGTCGCGCTGCTGAGAAGGCTTGTGTCAAGCAGATACGGTTCTGCAGCGGACAGGTCCCCGAGCTCATCAAGCGTGGCATCGAGGTACAGTTCTCCTAAGGTCGACTTGCCTTTCGCGTCGACCAGAAGTCCTTGATCCGGCGAATGGTTGGCTCCTATCACCGACTCGATATCTTTGAGCGTGCCCGCGCTTTCGAGCTGGTCTCCCGATCGATAGAATAGGTAGTTCGTGCAGGCCCAATGGGGCACGCCCCACCACTCATTCTCGACTTTCGCGGAGTTCTCCGCCACCTGAACCATGGTGTTCGCGGGGGGCACCAGTTCCTCTGGAAGCGCCTGGATCCGCTTCTGGTCTATGAAGTCCGCCAAGAAGACGCCGTCGAGCTCGTAGACTTGTGCGTCGGTATTTGTGATCGCCTGGGGATCGTCCTCGTTGTAGTAATTGGAAGAAAGGTCGATGATCTGCAGGTCAACGTCGGGGTGGTCGCGCTCGAAGCTGTGTTCGATATCAGAAAAGAGGCTCTGGTAATCAGGCAGGAAGGGGTAGAGGGCGACTGTCAACGTACGTCGAGGAGCAGGAGCACAGTCTGCGTTCGCGTTCGTCGAGGCGGCTGGGGTCGCCGTACATCCGAGAAGGAGCACGAAGGCGGCTGTCAGGGCAGTGCAACGAATGGTGGTTGATGGCATGACGTCTCTCCCGTCTCTCAGTTTCCGTCGGTCAAACGATCACTGCTGTCATTTCCGAAGCTCTTCCGCGCCTGGCGAGAAGGCTTTTCGCATCTGCCCAACGACCGCTTCTGCCGCAACGCGAAGCGGACCGCTTCGGGCAGCGTCGCCGCGCCAACCGCGCGAAGTTCCGCGTACGCCCGGCAAAGTGAGCCCACTTGATCGGTGACGGGCGAAGACCCCCCCCACGAGCGTGGCTCGCTGACCGGAATCTGCCAACACCACCCAGGCTCACAACAGCAAGGATCTCACAGCCCGTGCAGGATCTACTAGAGAAATCCAAACCCCTCCGCTAGCACACGGCATGCCGTGTCCGCTGCTGGGAATCCACGTCCCGGGCAACCCGGGTGGGGGGACCGCGTGAGCGGTGCGTTCATCGCGGGGAGCAGGCTGCCGGTCGCGATGGCCGTCGTGGGGCGCGTCCAGCCGCCCGTAGCAGCCCATGTCTCGTTGCCATGGCAAAACATCACGCGGTCACCGTGATCCGCCGCTGTTCCAGCTCCGCCGCGTCGAAGTGCCGCACGGGGCCCGGGGGGCGGTTTGGGAGATAGAACGGATCGTTGCGTCATCGCACCGCGACCTCCTCGAACGTCGTCCTCGCGGCGATGCCCTCTTCGCTCAGGTTGAGGAGGATCGGCAATGTCTCTTGTTGCCAATCCTCGTTCGCGCCGCGGCGGACGGTGACGGGAGCTCCGGGGACACCGAGGTAAACCGCGTCCACGATATCCATGATGACGTAGAAACAATTGTCGTTGGCGAACCGCATCCGTGTGAAGTCCATCCGGATCGACGCGAAGGCGGCTTCGGCTAGGATCCGGCCGAGCTCTTCGAGGAAGCTCCACAGGCAGCGATAGGGATTGTCGACCCGAAGGACGCCCTCGAACGTCAGCACGAGACGATCCTCGTCATCCCGAGCAGCCACCACCTCGAAGACGGCGAGTTCGCCAGCCATCACCGCGCCGCGCGTCAAGACCTTCATCGGTCCCCAGCATACAGGATGCGCTACGGTCTCCGCCATATCCGGCGGCCCGATCCACCACGACGACGGCCCTCCCGTCGCGCGATGGATGAGATGAGCGACATCGCGCGGGTGGAGGAATTGCGTTTTGCGCAATTCTTCCAAAAAGGTCCAGGGCTGGCCCTGGTTCGGGTCGCGGGGCGAACAGCCCCCGCGGGGTCCGGGGCAGCGCCCCGACAAGGCGCACCTGGAGGCGGCTCCGGAGGCGCCTGACCGAAGATGCGGCAAGCGCACGGCAGCTCTTCAACATCCAAGTCGCCCGAACCTGGAGACAGTGGTTACCATGGAACGGAATTCTGTCGTGCAATGGGGGCGGCGGCGGCTTTGCCTCCGAGCCCTGGCGGAGCGACACGCGCTCGTCCTTTTGCTCGCCTCCTGGCTGCTGCACACAGGCGGCTGCGCGAGGCAGGATCCCAAGGAAAAGCCCTCGCTCCCGGCGGCCGCGGGAGAAAGCGCGGGCGCGCCTTCGGCCCCGGTGTCCGTCGAGGTCGCAGAAAATGGCCTGACGATTGCGTGGTCCGCGACGTTCGAAGACGGCGCGACGAACGCCGCCGGCGCGTGGCGGGTGGCCCGCGCGAGGCTCTCCGTGATGGACGCCGCGACGGGCGCTGCGCAGGTCGGCCTCCGGCCCCGCGTATGGCTGTCCGCACGGAAAGAAGGGGGCACGAAGCTCGATCACGAGGCTTGCCGAAACCTCGTCGCGTCCTTCGCCGGGGGGTTGCTCTCCGCGCAGCCTGCTTCGGTCCTCGACGGATACCTCGTCCTTGCGCTCAATGAAGACCCGAGCCTCTCGATCATCGACCCGCGCGTCGCCCTCGCGCGCACGAAGCTCCAGAGCCTCGTCGCCCTGCCCGGCCAGGCTGCGGACTGGGCCGCGGCGCCGGAGGGCACTTCGGTCTTCGTGACGATCCCGGAGCGCGACGTGGTCGCCGAGGTGGACGTGCTCCGCGGCCGCGTGCGCAGGAACCAAGACGTCGGCGACCACCCGACGCGCATCGTGCCCCGCGGCAATACACGCTCGTTCTGGGTCGCCAATGACGGCGACGGGACCGTGAGCGTGATCGACGGGGAATCGCGGGCGAAACGGAAGACGTTGGACGGGGGCGCAGGACATCAGGAAATCGTCTTCATCGCGGGGGGGCGGCGCGCCTGGGTATCGGCGTCGGGCAGCGAGACGATGAAGGTCTTCGACGCTGAACACGGCGAGCCCCTCGCCGAGGTCAACGTGGGCCGAGGTGTCGTCGCCCTCGCGGGCAGCGACGAGGCAGCCATGATCCTCGCCGTGCGCGACAATGGCGAGCTCGTCGTCGTCGACGAAACCAGCCGGGCCGTGACCCGGCGAATCCCCGTGGCTCGCGGCGGCGCGTCGATCGCATTCGCGCCCGGCGGCAGGTTCGCCTGGCTGGCCCAGCGGGAGGCGGGCGTGGTGCACGTGTTCGATGCGTCCCAGGGCAAGATCGTGCAGACGACGAGAAGGCTGTCCCGCCCGGATCACGTCTCCTTCACGCGGCATTTCGTGTACGTGCGGGAGCTCGGGTCGAGCCACCTCTCCATGTTCGGGCTCGCGGGCGACCCGGCGAACGAGCCGCCGAAGCTCGTCCAGGTCGCCATGGGGCAAGCGGCGCCGGACGGGGACTTCGCGCCGAGCTTCGCGGCTCCGATGGCCCCGTTGCCCGAGGGGGGCGGAATGATCGTCGCGCACCCCGTGGACCGGACGCTTTATGGATACGCCGAGGGGATGATGGCGCCCATCGCGACGCACCCCGCCTACGGGCGCTCGCCGCGCGCCGTGCGAATCGTCGATCGTTCGCTCCGCGAAATTGAACCGGGGGTCTACGAAGCGCCGTTCCGCATGGACGGCGGCGGCGTCCACGACGTGGCCGTGCAAATCGACGGACCCCGCAAGGTCACGGCTTGCCTCGAATGGTCCCTCCCGGACGGGGAATCGCGCCCGGGCGAGGAGGCATTCGGCATCGAGCCCCTCTTCGATCCTGGCGAAAAGCTCGTCGCGGGTCAGGCAACGACCCTCCGCTTCCGGCTACGGGAGCCCATCGCCCCGCGCGCGCTCACGGCGCTCTTCGCGCAGGATCCGACGGGATACGTGTGGCGCGGCGTGCCGCGGGCCGAGGGAGATTCGGTCTATGCGATCACGGTGAAACCCTCCACGCCCGGCCGATATCGGCTCGTCGTGCGTCCGAACCAGAAGGCGGGGCCTTTGATGCGCCGCGCGACATGGACCCTCGGCGTCCGGGCAGGCGACTCCGAGGTTCTGCCCGCGAGCGAAGAGGGAAAGGGGGGTCGAAAGTGAAGCGGCTCCTGGTCATCCCATTGCAGGTCTCGCTCGGGCTCCTGGCCGCGCTCGCCGCGGCGCCCGTGGTGGCCGAGGCGCCGCCAGCGTCGAGCGCGAAGGCCAACGAAGACGCGGCGGCGCGCTATTTCACCAATACGAAGCTCGTGGATCAGGACGGAAAGGTCCGCCATTTCCACGACGACCTCCTGCGGGGAAAGAAAGTGCTCATCAACGTCGCCTTCACGTCGTGCAAGGGCGCGTGTCCCGCCATGACGGCGAACCTCGCGAAGGTGCAGCGTCTCCTCGGCGCGCGGGTGGGCAAGGAGATCCACATCATCACCGTCACGGCCGACCCGGAGAACGACACGCCGGCCGTACTCAAGCAGTACGCCGGTCGGCACGGAGCCACGGCCGGATGGTACTTCCTGACGGGCGCACCGGACGACGTGAACAAGGTGCTCGGCCGCATCGGGGGCCTCTTGCGCAAGCCCGAGGACCACGCGACGACCCTCTACGTCGGCAATCTCTCGACCGGCAACTGGGTGAAGACCCAGGCGACCTCGCGCCCCGAGGACATCGTCTATCTCGTCGACCACCTCGACGACCCCAAGCGATGAGCATGGCCATTGCAAATCATCCGCTCCGGCACGCGCGCGCCCTGGTCCTCGTGGGTGCCGCCATACTCGCCGCGGGATGCGAGGGGGAAAGCAAGGGCGCGCCGCCCGTCCCGCTCCCGACCCCGGGCGCCGACGTCCGCATCGCGCCCCTCGCCGAGGTTGTCGTGCCAGACGTGGAGCTCGTCGATCAGGACGGGCAAACGGTGCCGCTGCGCGCCGCCCTCGGCCCGGGCGCTTTTGCGATCCAGTTCGTCTTCACCACGTGCACGACGATCTGCTCGCCGATGACGGCCGTCTTCGCGCGGCTCGCCCACGACCTCGGCGATTCGTTCGGCAAAGACGTACGTCTCGTGTCGCTCACCCTCGATCCGGCCATCGACGGCCCCGAGGCGTTGCGCCGTTACGCGGACCTATTCGGGCGGCGGGAGGGCTGGACGTTCCTCACGGGGAGGCCGGATCGTTTGTCGCGGGTCCTTCGCGCGCTCGGCGGCGATGCGAGGGTCAAGGAGGAGCATCGCCCGCTCACCGTGATCGGAGACGGCCAGGGCAAATTCGTCCTCGTCGACGGGCTCGCCTCACCCGCGCGCCTGCGCGCCGAGATCGCGGCGCTGCGTCGTCGCGCGGAGACCACGGAGGAGCCGTGATCGAGCGCTGGGGGATGAGCGCCGTCGTGCTCATGGGCGCTTGCTTGCTCCTCGGAGGGAGCGAAAGCCGCCCCGAGGCGCCGCGCGACCGAGGCGCTTCATGCGCGAGCCTCGGCCCCGCCGCGCGGCGCGGCAAGGCGATCTATCACCAGGGCCGGGGCGCCGAGGGAGAGCCCATCGTGGGGCTCGTCGGCGACGGCTCCGCCATGCTCTCGGGGGCGAGCGCGGCGTGCGCGCGTTGCCATGGTTTCTCGGGGGAAGGGACCGAGGAGGGAGGCATCGCCGCGCCCGCGCTCACGCCCGAGAGCCTCTTTTCGCCCGATGCACGCAAGGGCCGCCCCGGACACGACGATGCGACGCTCCTCGCCGCGATCCGGGACGGGCACGTCGGTGCGCGGCGACTCGGTCCGGCCATGCCGAGGTTCACGCTCGATACGTCGGCCCTCGCGGATCTGAGAGCGTACCTCGTCTGCCTCGGTCACGAGCGCGAGCCGGGCGTCTCCGAGGGCGTGATCCGTGTCGGCGCAGCGTGGCCGATGTCGGGCCCAGCAATGGCGCAAGGGGCGGCGATGGCCGCGGCCGCCGCCAACGTATTCGCCGAGATTGAGGCCCAGGGCGGGGTGTTTCGACGTCGCATCGAGCTCGTGCTCGAGGATTCGAATGGCCCCGGAGGCCCGCATGCGGCGGCAGCGCGCCTCGCCCGGCGCGAGGTCTTCGCCATGATGTCGAGTCCGATCGCGGCCGAGCCACTCCGGGACGACGAAGGCGAGGAGATCCCCCATCTCGCGCCCCTCGGGCCGACGCCGCCGGACGCCGAGCGCGTATTCCAGGTGCGACCAGGCCTCGATATGCTGGCGCAGATCGTGCTCGCGCACGCGGCCACGTCCCGGCGAAGCCCCGCATTCCACGTGATCGCTCCCGACGACGCCGCGGGCAGGCTGCTCCGGGACGGACTCGCGCGCGGCCAGGCAGCGCGGCGAGACCTGCCCGCGCCCTCCGAATGGCTCTTCGTGCCAGGCTCCCTCGACGCGACGGCGGCGGCCGCGGAGGCGCGCGCGCGTGTGCCCGACGCCATTCTCTTCGGCGGGACCGCCGAGGAGCTCGGCGCGTTCGTCCGGGCGCTCTCCTCCGCGGACGAGGTGCCGATCTATGCCCCGTCCGCGATCCTCGGCGATGCGCCCGCCGCGCTCGACCCACGCGCCGCGCGGCGGACGCTCTTCGTGCACGCGGGCCCCGTCGACGATCGCGTCTCCGCCAAGGTCCGGGACCTCCGCGCCCGCCTGCAAGCGCGAGGCGCCCCGGCAGGACGGATCGGGCTCGCGATATCGGCGGAGGTCGCCGCCCGGACCCTCATCGAGGGGCTTCGCCGCGCAGGGGGTCGTCCGACACGGCGAGCCTTTGTCGCGGCGCTCGAGACGCTGCGCGATTTCGAGGCCGGCCTCTCGGCGCCGCTGAGCTTCAGCCGCGGGAATCACGTCGGGGTGACGGGCGCGTACGTCGTCCGCGTCGATCCGATCGCGCGAGAGATCGTGCGGGTATCGGAATGGCTCACCGTCGCCCCCCACCGGTGATCTCGGGCCATTGCGCTTTTTCGTAGGCACATCGAATCCATGTGATGGGAGTATACCGTGCCCAGACTTGCACCTTCTTTGTTGCGATGTATGGCGTTCGTCCTCCTGGCGTCGGGGTGCGGAGGGAGCGGCCCCGACGGGCCACCGCCCGGCGCGGGGACGGCAGGGGCGGCCTCGCTCGCCGTCGTCGATCCGCCGAGCGAGCCCTCGCCGGGCCCCCCCCACGGAGGCCGCACGATCGTCGCGCGCGTGGTCGCGCTCGATCAGGTGTACGTATACAATAGGTTTGGCTCGTTCAACCCCGACGGGATGATCTTCGCCCTCGAGCGGGACGTCGTCCCCATTGACGACGCGAAGCCGATCGGTCCGGGCAACGCCATGCTCGCGCCCGACAAGCGACCGAGGCCGCTCGTGCTTCGCGTCAACGTCGGGGACGAGCTCGTCGTTCATTTCAAGAACCTGCTCGCCCCCACGGTGGGCGACATCTCCCCCGACGCGGAGGTCCCCTTCCACGTGGGAGGCGACATCGGATCGGATTCGACCGCGACGAGGCGCGCGTCGTTCCACGTGAACGGGCTCCAGGTCTTCGATCAGAAATCGCTGGCCGGGAACGTCGGGAAAAACGCGCCCGCCCTCGCGGCGCCGGGCCAGACCCGCACGTATCGGTTCCTCGCCGACCGTGAAGGCACGTTCCTCGCGCACAGCGGCGGGGCCATGACGGGCGGCGAGGGTCTCGGGGGGCAAACCGTGCTCGGGCTCTTCGGCGCGGTCCACGTCGAGCCGAGAAACGCGGTCTGGTACCGCTCGCAGGTCACGGGCAAGGAACTCGCGGCCGTGGCGACGTACGACAAGGACCCGCTCCTGCCGCCCCGCATCGATTACGACGCGACGTATCCCGATGGTACGCCCATCCTTCGTATCCTCGACGACCGAGACGGCGAGCTGGAGATCGTGCACGGCGATCTCTACGCCATCATCACCGGCTACACGCACACCGAAGCGGGGACCACGAACTCCAAGGATCAGGGCCATTTCCGCGAGATGACGGTGCTCTTCCACGACGAGCTCAAAGCCGTGCAGGCGTTCCCCGAACTCGACGAGGACCCGAGCCTCCACGGCGTGCGCGACGGCTTTGGCATCAACTACGGCTCCGCGGGGCTCGGCGCGGAGCTGCTCGCCAACCGCGCCCGCCTCGGGCCCGCGGCCGATTGCGCCGAATGCAAATTCGAGGAGTTCTTTCTCTCGTCGTGGGCGAACGGCGATCCGGCGATCCTCGTGTCGCGGGACGAGGAGGGGCGAGCGCTCGGAGCCCTCTTCCCGGAGGATCCCTCGAACGTCCACCACGCCTACCTCGGGGATCCGGTCCGCATCCGGAACCTGCACGCGGGGCCCAAGGAGACGCACGTCTTCCACCTGCACGCCCACCAATGGCTCCAGTCCCCGGGCCATGACGACGCCATGGCCCGCGACTCGCAGACGATCGGCCCCGGCGCGGCCTTCACCTACGACCTCCTGTTCGGGGGAGCAGGCAACCGCGTCCTCACGCCCGGCGACGCCATTTTCCATTGCCACCTCTATCCCCATTTCGCGCAAGGCATGTGGGCGCTGCTCCGCGTGCACGACGTCTTCGAGAACGGATCGCCGTCGCGGAGGCTGCCGGACGGAGAGATCTCGAGCGGCACCCCGACGCCCGCCGTCGTCCCCATCCCCGAGCGTGGAATGGCGCCCATGCCCACCTACGAGCCCACGCTGGTCGTCCAGGGGAACAAGAAGGTATGGCGCCCGGCGATGCCAGGATATCCCTTCTACGTCCCCGCCGACGCGGGGCACAGGCCGCCGCAGCCGCCGCTCGACATGGTCTTCGACGGCGGCTTGCCCCGGCACAAGATCGACGCGGTCCCCGACGACGCGATCGTGCGGGGCAGCGGGGTCGCGCGGTTCGACGTGGAGATCCTCGAGGCGGACCTCGTGCTCCTGCCGCAAAATGGAACGGCCTCGGAGCAGGGGGCCATGGCCTTCCACGCCGGCACGTTCCCTGGCGGCAAGCCAGACGCAACGCTTTACGGCTGGACCGGCGCGAGTTACCCCACCCGCACGCCTCTCGGTCAGGTCGCGCGTTTCTTCGTCAATGGCAGGCCGCCGGCGATGGGCGCGCCGTTCGCCGACCCCTGCCCGAAAAACGTCCCGCTGCGCACGTTCAACTTCGCGGTCGTGGAAATCGACGGCCTGCTCAACGACGCCGGCTGGCACGACCCGCAGCTCCGGATGCTGGTGCTCGAGCAGGACCTGCCCGCGACCTACGCAGGGACGCGGCCCCCGGAGCCGCTGTACATGCGGGTGAGCTCGAACGACTGCATTCATGCCGAGGCCACGAACCTGCTCCCCAAGGTGCTGGAGGAGGACGATTTCCAGGTCCGCACCCCCACGGACACCGTGGGCCAGCACATCCACCTCGTGCAATTCGACGTGATGAGCTCGGACGGAGGGGCGAACGGGTTCAATTACGAGGACGGTACGTTCGCCGCGGGGGAGGTCGAGGAGCGCATCGCAGCGGCGAACGCGAGCGGCGGCGCCATCACGCCGAAAGGGAACCGCGTCTTCCTCGCCCCCAAGGCGCACCCGCGCATCCCCAAGGCCTTCGCCGCGCAGACGACGGTGCAGCGCCAGTGGGCCGCGCCGATCCTCGACGAGATCGGCCGGGATCGCACGAGCCGCACCGTCTTCACGCACGACCATCTATCGGCGTCCTCGCACCAGCAGCACGGCCTCTATGGCGCGCTCGTCATCGAGCCCGAGGGCTCGACCTTCCGCGATTCGAGGACGGGGCAAGCCTTCGGCACACGAAAGGACGGCGGGCCGACGAGCTTCCGCGCCGACGTCACGAGGGGCGACGGCACGTCGTTCCGCGAGTTCAACATCGCCTTCGCGGACTTCGCGCTCGCCTATGACGCCTACGGCGAGCCCGTGAACCCGCCCGGGACCGCCGAGGCGCCTCTGCCGCTCGCGGTCACGCACGAGCCCTTCCCGCCGGAGGCCATCTCCGCCGAGGACCCGGGGACCATGCTGATCAATTACCGGAACGAGCCCATCCCGCTGCGCATCGGGAAGCCCGGCCCGGACGGCACGCTCGTGCAAAAAGACGGCCCGGTCGGGGAGATGCACAACGTCTTCCGCTCGGATCTGCATGGCGAGCCCTCGACGCCGATCCTCGAAGCGTACCCCGAAGACGAGGTGCAGATACGATTGATCCAAGGGGCCCACGAGGAGCAACACGTCTGGACCCTGCACGGAAACAAGTGGCTCTACGAGTTCGCCGACCCGGAGAGCGGATACATGAACAGCAATCCGATCGGGATCTCCGAGCACCTCGAATTCGTCATGCCCGGCAATCAATGGTCGATGAGCACGGGGGCGGACCTCGTCGATTACCTTTACGCAAGCGCGCCGACGGACGACCTCTGGAACGGGATGTGGGGGCTCATGCGCTGCTATGGGGAGCGAAAGCCCTGGCTCCGGCCGCTGCCCGGATCTACCTGGGCGGGCGTCCCCATGGGCGGCTCGTACGACACGGATGCGCGCGTTTGCCCCGCGGGCGCGAATGTGCGCGAATACGACGTCGTCGCCATCACCGCCGCGGACAACCTGCCGGACGGACGGCTCACGTACAATGAAGACTTCGACCTCTACGATCCGGAGGCCATCCTCTTCGTGCGCGAGGAGCACCTCTCCGATCTCCGCCATGGGCTCCGGCGCCCCGAGCCGCTCATCCTGCGCGCGGCCGCGGGGGAGTGTATTCGCGTGACCTTGCGCAACGAGCTGCCCCATGTCTTGCCCCAGACCCCGCACTGGAACTACCACCCGCCGATCACCGACGGGTTCAATGTGAACCAGGTGCGAAAATCGACGCACGTCTCGCTGCACCCGCAGCTCGTGACCTACGACGTGGCCCTCTCCGACGGCGCGAACGTCGGCCACAACCCTCCGCAGACCGTGGCTCCGGGAGAGAAGCGCACGTACGTCTGGTACGCCGGCGATTGGCAGGACAAGAAGCCCCGGCCCATCGAATTCGGCGCGATCAACCTGCGCAACCTGGCGGACGTCGTGCACGGCGGGGCCCACGGCGGCGTGGGCGCGCTCGTGATCGAGCCGGAGCTCGCCACCTGGGCGACCGATCCCGGCACGGAAGCACAAGCCACCGTGACGCACCCCGGCCTCGGGGGGGCGAAATCGTTCCGCGAGCACGTCCTCCTGCTCCAGGACGACGTACCCATGCGGTCGGACGATCCTCGGTTCCGCTGCGAAAATGGGGATCTCAACTGCGGCAACGCGATCCGCAACCTCGGCGGCGAGGACGACGCCGAGGATACGGGGCACAAGGCGTGGAACTACGCCACCGAGCCTATCTGGGCGCGCCTCGGCCTCCGCCCCGAGACCGCTTTCAACGTGTACAACGAGCTCCAGCTCGGCGACATCCACAACTCGAACGTGTTCGGCGACCCGGCCACGCCGATCCTGCAGGCGAAGGCGGGGCAAGCCTTGCGGATCCGGCAGCTCCAGCCCTCCGGGCATGCGCGGCAGCACGCCTTCACGTTGTGGGGCCACGAATGGATCGACCGCCCGTTCCTTCTCCACTCGACCGTGATCGGGCCGAACCCCGACTGGTTCGTGGTCTCCACGCAAGGCGGGGCCAGCGTCCAGACGGCGTACAACTTCTTGCCCCTTTACGGCGCCGGCGGGCAATTCGGCGTAGTCGGCGATTTCCTGTACCGCGACGAGGGCAGCTTCGGATACACGAACGGGTGCTGGGGATTCCTCCGGGTCAGCCATTGATAAGGACCTCCAGGATACGCTGGCCGATTTGGCCGAGGTGCCGCGCATCGTGGTGGCCTCCGCGAAATGGTTCGGCGAGCGGCCGCGCGGTGTCACGCGCCTGATACATTGTCACGTTGCCATGACAGCCTTCTGTCACGGCAACGTACCAGTCCTCTCGGAGAGGCGTGGGATCCTCGTCTGGCGCGTACGCGCCGTCGGCACCGAGGTCTCTGTCCGCAACGTACGGGCGTCGGCACGTGGCTTGCTGGAAGTCGCGTAGGCACATCACGTCCTATCCGCTCCTCTGGAGGACAATTCAATGAACCGGACGCGCAAGCTGAATGCTGCAACGGTTGGGCTATTTCTACTGCCCGGCGTCATGACATGGTCATGCTCGCAGGGACCGCAGCCAGGACTCGAATCGATTTCACCGGCCGAGAACGTCGCTTCGGCGCAGCAGGCCGCGGTTATCCCCTCCATCTTCTCGGACAACTACGATGACCTGGGCTACTTGTTGTCGTCGACGCATTGTGGGACGCGATTCTCGAAGCGCACGGACCGGGAGCACGAGGCGGGGTGCATCGCGGCCGTCGTTCATGGAACCCGGATCATCGCCATTGGCGCGTCAGGGCTCGCGTACAAGAACCGCTCGTTCTGGAATGCGCCCAACGCGACCAAGGACATGGAAATCAACGACGCTTTTCAGTTGGGCTCCATCTCCAAGGTCTACACCATCCTTGCGCTGTCGAAGCTCATCGAGTCGGCCCCGACGCTCAACGGCCACACGCTCACGTGGGAGTCGACCCTCGCCGACGCGATGCCGTGGGTGAACCTCAACACGCCGGAATGGAACTTCCGGAAGCTGAAGAAGCTCAAGCACCTGGCCTCGCACCGAGCAGGATACTGCAAAGAGCCGAGTTTGGCGGACGCTGGGTATTGCTCGACGAGAGGAGAGGCATGTACAGCGGCGAACGAGGCGACCGTTTGTGACAGCGGAACGTGCCGCGCCGACGGCACGTGCAGCCAGAAGATTTGCGACGCGGATGCCGACTGCAACGTGGGCGGGGACTGTGTGACCCCCCAAAAAGGAAAGGCATACCCCGCGCCCACGGCGGCCTACTGGAAGGCGCGCACGCCTGCGCAGATGCGGCAAGAGCTCTCGTTGTTCTACAACGACAGCACAAGCGGTGTCCCCAACTGCCCGATTCCCATCACCGTCGACTACAACGACGGGGACGAAAACGATGACGGCGTTTACTCGAACACCTCCATCTTCATGGCCGCGGCGGTCATCGACTACTGGTCGCAGGTCGGCCTGGAGACCTACATCCAAACCGCACAACCCTGGGGGCCGAGCGTGTCCAACACCTTCCTTGGATACCCGGCGAGCCTGGACCGAGATTCGACGATGTTCACCGGAACGGCGGCGGAAAAGGCGAATTGGGTTGGCAATCTGTTCCGGGAGACGCACTCGGTCCTCGTATCGAAGAACTACGCCATCGAGAACGGCTACAGCGTACCGGACGCCAACGCCTGGACATCCGGCCGCTGGGTCCCGCCTGCGCCGCAGGGATCTTATTCCGTCACCGCCGACGATGCAGCGAGGTTCTTGATTCGCATGAACCGCGACCTTTCGCCGGAAATCAAGAGGATGACGAGGGACCCGTCTTTCTTCTCGAGCACGGGTCGAAACTTGGCGCTGAGCCGATCGAACTCGACCGACCTGAACTTCGTCGAGAACCGGACCTTCCTGAGCCATCGAGGCGTGCTGTACGGGAGTACATGGTATCAGTTCGTGCCCGAGGCGGATATCGCCTACATCGCCTTCGTGCACAACACGGGCAAGGATACCGGCGCCGTCGGCAAGGTCATCGCCGATCTCAAGCGGGCCTACCCGTACAAGAACAACCTCGGGACATGCGATGGCCTGGCGGCATGTCAGATCAACGAGGATTGCGACAGCGGTTTCTGCGACAACGGTACGTGTTACGAGCAGCGGTGTGACGGGGACGAAGACTGTCCGGTCTCCCTCTCGTGCGTGGTCGACACCGAGCTCGCGGTGTCCCACGGGTGCACGGACACCAATGGTGGCGGCGTCAAGAATGTGCAGCGGTTCTATACGAACCCGAACCAGGCGCTGAGCGGCACGAAGATGTTCGGCTGCTCCGGCGAGGTGACCTGGCAAAATCGCGCGAGCCTCTGTGCGCCTGGGTTCCACGTTTGCGACGCAAGCGAATACGTGAACCTGAATACGGACAACGAGCGCCCCCTCTACAACTACTGGACGGACGATGCCCTCGGATATCGCGGAGCAGCCGCGGGCGGAATGCCGCCGTCCGGCAATTGTACGGTTGGCACGGGCACGGCCTACATTCCGTGCCCGACCGGCAAAGGGCCGATGCGCGTCACGACGGACAACACGACCGACGCGCTCGGCAGACAGGTGGACATCATTCAATGTGGGCTCGACGGGAGCGTACAGAACAAGTGGTTCGGAGGCTGCGGCACGGCCACGACCAACAGGGCGGGCACCCTCTGCTGCGGCGACATGGCTTATGTGCCGCCGACGCCGGAGCCTTCTCCGCCTGGGCCGCCGGACGACTGCCCGTCCGAGGGCTGTGGCACCGTCGAGGGCGGGTTGTGCGCGACCGTCGACCAGGGGCCGCCCCTCGACCAGATGGATGAGTATTGGCATCCGGACGGCAATTTTGCGCAGAACAAATATTGCCTGGACGACTATCCCGATACGGGCATCGAGCGCGTGTGCGTCGCGTATGGCACCAATCCCAACGAACACGTCGGCATTTGCCGCACGTGCACGAACGAGACGAAGTGGCCCGGCTGCGAGTGCGATCCGAACCACGTGGATTCGTGCGGCGCGCAAAGCCCCGAGCTCATGTGCATCCCGACGACGGGCTACAACAGCAACGGGCTAGGTACGTACTCGTCGGGGAAGTGCGTCCTGGTGAGCGAGCCTTTGCCTTCGTGGGATTGCCAGGCTGACTGTACGATGATTTACGGCAACACGGGCGCCTGCTATCACCGCGAAGAAGGTGGCCTGTACGCGATGTGCCTCGACGCGCTCGACGGCCCCGACGGCATCACATGCGCGACGATGGGGACGGTTTGGAACGGCACGCAGTGCGTGAACGAGTGCGCATCCACCGCTCAATGCCACCTGAGGGGGTATCCGAGCGAGTTCGTTTGCAACGCAGAAGGCCGCTGCGTTCTGTAAGAGCACGGTGACGGAGTCGCCGGTGGCAGCAGGCCGAAATCGAAGCCCGCAAGGTCGATAGCGTTCCCCAGCCCTTGCTCGCGAAAGAACTCGGGGGAGAACCAAGAAGGGCCGGGCGCGAAACGACTCCCGCCCGGCCACCCTCCACGGCCCCCTGCCTCCCTCACGGCCTGCGCATGGGTCTCATCGCCGGCCATTGCGCTGAGGCGCTACCTCAGCGCAGCACCTGCGCGATGAGACCCATGCAAAGACCATCGCTCACTCGGCCGGAACCCCCACCCCTTCCGCCCCCTTCCCCCGCGCAGCATCCTTCGTCGAAGCGCCACGGCGGTTCTTCGACCGCCGACCCTTCCACGCCGCGAGCGGCGCGAGCAGCCTCTCCGCGAGCGCCGCCGTCGCGGGGTCGTTTTCCCGCATGTGCGCCGCGACGCGCAGCACGTAGCTCCGCAGGGCATCGATTGCCTCGCCCTGGGCCTTGCCCAAGCTGTGCGGATCGGACGCGGGCCGGGGCTTCGAGGATCCGGCGGCCGGTCTGCGGAGCGGCGATCTCTCCGCTCACGCCGCCGACTTCATCGAGCACCGCCTGTTTCCCCAAGCGGCGCGGTTGTTTCGTGCCCTTCTGCTCGGCTTGCTCCCTCAACCTCTGTCGGACATCCCGAGGAAGCCTTTCCTTTAGGCTCTCGCGAACATAGCCTCGGACGAGCATATCGAGTTCGACAGCCTCCACTTTGAGCTGCGTCTTGAGCTCTGCCGGCAGGTCGACCTTCGGAGCGCGGTCACCACCACCCTGTTTGGATTCCGGCCGTCCGCGCAGGGATCCGGGGCGGAGCGCGGTCGACCCGCGGCGAGCGAGGGGCGGCAGGTGTCCCCGCCGTGCGGCCAAAACTCGCGCGGACAGGTCGAACCGATGATCTATCGAGAGATACAACGAACACCCAGCTCCGATGGCCTCCTCGGATTGACACGCCTGCTCCACAAGACACACGCGGAACGGGCGGCAACGGGATCACAGACCGTGATAGGGTGGCAGCTCCGTATGTCGCGCCATGATTTGCTCCCCGCGCTGCTCGGCCGGTTGATGGCAGCAGCTTGCTTCGAGGACGCCGCGACGGCTGCGCTCGAGGCGATCCTCGCTTGCGCGGAGGAGGCGATCGCCAAGAGCCGCTTCGCGACGAGCGCACGTCTGCTCCGCGCCGTGGTGCACCTCCGGCCGAGCGATGGATACCAGCGCCTCTTCGGCATCGAGCACCGCACCCGCGCGCAGGTCGAGGGCACGGGCTACCTCACCTCCGCCAACGTCTGGCGGTGGGTCGCCGAGCATCGCTGCGCGGTCTCGATCGACGTGCAGCTCGGCGGCCTTCACGCGTGGCTGCCCGATGGGTCGGTCGTGCGACACGAGCCCCAGGAAGCGGCCGGCGTGCCGGGTTACGAGACGCGCCAGCGCATGCTCGGCCGCGACGCCACGCACGTGCACGTCGTCCCGCTGCGCACGCCCGGCGGCGGCGTGGGAGGCATGATCGCGCTCGAAGCGCACGCCAAGGCCGCGATCGGGCGCGAGTTTGTGTGGGGCGACTGCGAGGAGCAGCTCGAGCTCGTCGCCAGCGCGGCGGCGCCTTACCTCGGTGCCCTGCCACCGCGCCCGGTCCAGGGCGCGCAGACAGACGCGCTTTTGCCGGTCGTCGGACGGGCGACGGCAGGGCTCATCGAGGTCCTGCGCGTCTTCGCCCAACAAGAGGAGACCGTGCTCGTCAGCGGCCCGACCGGCACGGGAAAATCCCGGCTCGCGCGCTGGTGTCACGAGCAATCGCAGCGCAAGGGCAAGCCCTTCGAGACGCTCGATCTGCTCAGCGTGCCCGAGGAACTGCAGATGGCCGAGCTCTTCGGCTGGAAGCGCGGTGCGTTTACCGGCGCCACGAAGGATTCGGCAGGCGCAATCGCGCGCGCATCGCAGGGCACACTCTTCATCGACGAGATCGACAAGCTCTCGCTCAAGGCCCAGGCGGGCATGCTGCGGGTGCTCGAGGAGCGGCGCTACAGGCCCCTCGGCGACGAGGGCGCCGAGCAGCGCGCGGACGTGCGGTTCGTCGTCGGCACCAACGCGGACCTTCGCGCGCAGGTCCGCGCCGGCAAGTTCCGCGAGGACCTCTACTACCGCATCAATGTCCTTCCCGTGCGCCTATCGGCGCTCGCCGAGCGGCTCGACGAGCTGCCCTTGTGGGCCGAATACATGCTCGGCCGGAGGCACGAAGAGTCGGGCGGCGGCGCGGTGCGACTGGCGCGCGAGGCCATCGAGCTGCTGACGAGCGTGCCCTGGCCGGGCAACCTGCGGCAGCTCGACAACATCATTCGCAGAGCATACGCCATTTCGCTCTCGGATCGTGGCGGCGTGGGCAATGAGCTCGTGCTCGCGCGGCGGCACGTGGAGCGGGCGCTCGCCTACGACGCCTCACCCGAGACGGGCGCGTTCGTCGAGCAGCTCTGGCGCGCGGCGAGCGCCTTCGTGCAGGAGGCCGAGCGGCGCGGGCCGAGCGCGGGCCCGCTCTCGCTCGATATGGCCGATGCCTTCCGGGGGCTGGTGCTCGTCGCCGCGGTGCAGCGGCGAGGTCGTGACGATGCCTTCGTGCTGCTCGGCCAGCAGCAGCTCCTCAAGAACAGAAACCACCACCGCGCGCTGAAGAGGGAGCTCGAGCGCGTGCGCGAGCTTTTGCGCGTGGTGGGCGGCGATGTCGATCCGGCGCTCGTTGCGGCACTAGATGCCGCCGAAGAATCCGGCGAAGGGCGTTGAGGCGTCGCGTATCGAGCGGCCGCGGCTCCTTGCAGAGAATCCATGTTCAATTGCGGCTGGAGGACTCGATGACGATCCCCGAGGGGGGCGCCCTTGCTACCACCCGTGAAGCCGGGCCGGGAGTCGTGGGTTTCAGGCTCGAGCCAGGCACGGTGTTCAAACATTACGAGCTCATCCGGCAGCTCGGCGCGGGCGGGATGGGGGTGGTGTTCCTGGCCCGCGATATCCGGCTCGGGCGGCTGGTGGCGATCAAGTTCCTGCTCGATCGTACCGGAACGGCAGCGGAGCGTTTCCTCGGCGAGGCGCGGGCCACGGCGCTGTGCAGGCACGAGAACATTGTGGTCATCCACGACGTCGATGAAGTGGATGGCTCGCCTTACATGGTCCTCGAATACATCCAGGGCCGCACGCTGCGCGCGGAGATGGCGGAGAGGGCGCATGATACCGCAGCGGTCGCCATCGAAGTCATGCTGCCGGTGGCCCGCGCGCTGGCCTGTGCGCACGAAATGGGCCTCATTCACCGGGACCTCAAGCCCGAAAACATACTGCTTGGCGACGATGGCGCGGTGAAGGTGGTCGATTTTGGCATCGCCAAGCAGGTCTCCATGGGCCAGGCCGCGGCGCTGCCCGACGCGCGGGCGATTCATCGAGCGGAAGCTTTGCTGACGCAGGACGGGGCGCTGGTCGGCACCCAGCCGTACATGTCGCCCGAGCAATGGCTGGAAGAGCCGCTCGACGCCCGGAGCGATATCTGGGCGGCAGGGATCATCCTCTTCGAGCTATCGACCGGCGCGCATCCGCTGGAGCCGCCCACGCTCGCGAGGCTCGTGGAGGTCATGGATCTGGAGACGCCCATGCCGAGCGTGCGCGAACGGCGCCCTGATCTCGGGCCGCTTGCAGACGTGATCGACAGGTGCTTGAAGAAGCGCAAGGAAGAGCGGATGGGCTCGGCCCGGAAGCTGGCCGAGGCGCTCGAACGGATCGGCGCGGATAAAAGCAAGCTCGCGCTCGCCGAGGACGAGGGGCCGTTCGCGGGCCTGTCGGCGTTCCAGGAAGCGGACGCGGCGCGGTTCTTCGGTCGTGACAACGATATCGCCGCGGTGCTCGGCAGGCTGCGCAGCCAGCAGCTCATCATGATTGCAGGCCCCTCGGGCGCGGGAAAATCCTCGTTCCTCCGGGCAGGGGTCATTCCTGCGCTCAAGCGCGCGGGGCGGGACGCGGAGGCTTTCGTCGTTCGGCCGGGGAGGCGGCCGCTGGCCGCGCTTTCGGATGTGCTCGCGTTTCTCGCGGACACGGGCGATGCGCCTGGCGAGGCAGATCTGGAGGCGATTGCCGGGACGTTGCGGTCGCAGCCGGGGTATCTCGGCGACCGGCTGCGCTCGCGGTGCAGGAGGCGCGGGGTCGACCATCGCATCTTGCTCTTCGTGGACCAGCTCGAGGAGCTGTATACGCTGGGGAGCGGGCCGGAGGAGCGGGCGGCGTTCTGCGCGTGTTTGGAGGGCGTTGCCGATGACGCCTCTTCGCCCTTGCGCGTCGTGCTCGCCATGCGCGGGGATTTTCTCGATCGACTCGCGGAGGAGCGGCGATTCTCGGCGGAGGTGACGCGGGGGCTCTTCCTTTTGCCCCCCATGAAGCGCGAGGGCCTACGGGCTGCGCTCATGAAGCCGCTCGAAGCTGCACGGTATGCATTCGAGGACGAGGCGCTCGTCGGGGAGATGCTGGACGGCCTCGAAGGGAACCGAAGCCCGCTGCCGCTCTTGCAATTCACGGCCCTGAAGCTCTGGGAGGGGCGCGATCGGGAGAGACGGCTGCTCACGCGGGCGGCGTACCTTTCGCTTGGCGGCGTGGCGGGGGCGCTGTCGACGCACGCGGACGCGGTGCTCTCCGGGATGTCGCCTATGGAGCAGCGACTCGCGCGTGTCATTTTCATGCGCCTCGTCACGCCGGAGCGGACGCGGGCGATCGTGCGCCTGGATGAACTCTTTGCGCTGTCCGAGGACGCCGCAGCCGTGGAGGGGGTGGTGCAGCGCCTGGCGGAGGCGCGGCTGCTCGCGATCGAGTCCGGGGGCGAGCGGGAGGGCAGGACGGTGGAGATCGTCCACGAGTCGCTCATCGACAGGTGGACCAAGCTCCGTCAATGGCTGGACGCGGACGAGCAGGACGCGCAGTTTTTGGTCGAGTTGCGGAATGCTGCGCAGCAATGGGAGAAGAACGGGCAGGCGAACGATTTTTTGTGGCGGGACCGGGCCGCGCTGGAGGCGGGGCAATGGCTCGAGCGGCGCAAAGCGGAGGACATGCGCGGGCTCGGGAAAAGGGAGCGCGGGTATCTGGAGGCGGTCGTCCGGCTCGCGCAGCGCACGAGGCGCAGGCGGAGGGGGATGGTCGGGGCGCTCTTTGCAGGCCTCGGCGTGGTCACGCTCCTCATTTCGGTCCTCCTCTTCCGGGCGAACCGGGAGGCGGCGCGCGCCGAGGCGGAGAGGGACGCCGCGGAGCAGAGCGCCCTGCGCGCGAGGAATGCCACGAGGATGGCGGCGGCCCGCGAGAGCCAGCAGGGGGATCCGACGACGGCGCTCGCGCTGCTGCGCGAGATAGAGCCTGGCTCGGTCCCGCATGGGTGGGCGGAGCTCGGTGAGTGGGCACGGAGGGCTGGTGTCGCGGAGGTGGTGCTCCATGACGAGGCGGAGGTCTCTTGGGCGGCCTTTAGCCCCGACGGCCAGCGTATCGCCTCCGCGTCGGCGGAGGCCGTGCGGGTGTGGAACGCCAGCGGTGAGGGACCGCCGGCTGTCCTGAAAGGGCATGACAAGACGGTCCACGCGGTGGCATGGAGCCCCGACGGCCGACACATCGCTTCCGCGTCGGAGGACAACACGGTGCGGGTGTGGAGCGCCGACGGCGAGGGAAATCCGGTTGTCCTCAACGGACATGGCACTACGGTCTTCGCGGCGGCATGGAGCCCTGACAGCCAGCGCATCGTTTCCACGTCCTGGGACAAGACGGTGCGGGTGTGGAACGCCGATGGAACGGGGCAGCCCATCGTCCTCAAAGGACACGACAATGCCGTCTTTGCGGCGGCGTTCAGCCCCGATGGCCAGCGCATTGTCTCCGCGTCGAATGACAAGACGGTGCGGGTGTGGAATGCCGACGGAACGGGGCAGCCCATCGTCCTCAAAGGACACGACGGTTTCGTCGGGTCGGCGGCGTTCAGCCCCGACGGCAAGCGCATCGTCTCCGCGTCCTGGGACAAGATGGTGCGGGTGTGGAACGCCGATGGAACGGGGCAGCCCATCGTCCTCAAAGGACACGACGGCACCGTTTACACGGCGGCGTTCAGCCCCGACGGCAAGCGCATCGTCTCCGCGTCGCACGATACGACAGTGCGCGTGTGGAATACCGACGGAACAGGGCAGCCCATCGTCCTCAAAGGACACGGCAACCGCGTCGGTTCGGCGGCGTTCAGCTCCGACGGTCAGCGCATCGTCTCCGCATCCTATGACAAGACGGTGCGGGTATGGAGCGCGGACCTAAACCGTCAGATCAATGTCCTCCAAGGCCACGACGAGGTCGTCTCTGCGGCGGCGTTCAGCCCCGACGGTCAGCGCATCGTCTCCGCGTCCTATGACAAGACGGTACGAGTGTGGAACGCCGACGGGACAGGACAACCCATTGTCCTCAAAGACTCTGACGTCGCCGTCTGCGCGGCAACGTGGAGCCCCGATGGCAAGCGCATCGTCTCCGCGTCGGCGTACAAAACGGTGCGCATCTGGAACGCCGACGGAACGGGGCAGCCCATCGTCCTCCAAGGCCACGACGGCTCCGTCTACACGGCGGCGTGGAGCCCCGATGGCCAGCGCATCGTCTCCGCGGGGCACGATATGACAGTGCGGGTGTCGAACGCCGACAGAACGGGGCATCCCATCGTCCTCCTAGGTCACGCTGGCGCCGTCCACGGAGCGGCTTTCAGCCCCGATGGCCAACGCATCGTCTCCGCGTCGGAGGACAAGACGGTGCGGGTGTGGAACGCCGACGGCACGGGACAGCCCCGGGTCCTTCTGGGTCACGACTCCACCGTCTACACGGCGGCGTGGAGCCCTGATGGCAAGCACATCGTCTCCGCGTCGGCGGACATGACGGTGCGGGTGTGGAACGCCGACGGCACGGGACCATCCATCGTCCTGCAAGGCCACCACGGCATCGCCCATGCGGCAGCTTTCAGCCCCGATGGCCAACGCATCGTCTCCGCCTCGAGCGACGGCGCGGTGCGCATCTGGAACGCCGACGGTACGGGGGAGCCGATCGTCCTGCGCGCCTCGAAGATGGCCCTCACTTCCGCGTCGTGGAGCCCCGATGGCAAGCGCATCCTCATGTCCTCGGACGACAAGACCATCATCATCTGGAGCGACCTCGCGCCGCTGCGGGACGCCGACGATCCCCAGCTCTGGACCGCCACCAGATACTGCATGCCGCTCGATATTCGCCGCCAATTGTTCGATTTTCCGGAGGATCAATCTCGCGCCGATCTCGAGCGCTGCCAGCGCCGCGTCGAAGAAGCACGTGCAAGACCCGGTCGGTGAACTCCAACTTCACAGGAAAGAACCCCGCCTGGCTGGTGAGCACACGGCTCCCTGTGGGAGTGGAGTTTGTCAGCGACGCCTGCTCGTCTCCGGCGAGGTGTCGTAGGCGAGGCGACGCACGGGCAGGACATTGACGCGGTCATAGAGATCCCCGCGGAACTTCGCGACATGCGGGGTGCGACCGGAGCACGCCCCATGCCACACCCGTTCGACGCATCGCTCGCTTTGCGGGGCTCGATCTCCGGACCTCCTTCGCCTCCCCCGGTACGTCGCTCCGGGACGCGCCGCGTCTCTCCCGGACGCGCTTCTGGAACGAATCAACGGAGCGACGGGCAGCTCCGGTGACTTTGCCTACACGAACACATCCCGACTCGACGTGGCACGATCGCTGCAAAGAGGGTCTCACGTCGAATCCAGGACACTGGCTCCCGCTGGCGAGCGGCTCGACAGCAATGGTGGTCGAGGTGCGCGGTTGACATCGCATCATAGCGCACTGGAAGGTGCACGATGCGTTCATTGAGTGTTTTTATCACTCAGATCGACACTCGGACGAAGGAGTGCGAACGGGGCGTCGACGCTGAGGGGTGATGAAGGGCGCGCCGCTCCCCCGTGGGGGGCGAGCGGAGATCCCGACGATACAGCGGGGATTCACGGACCGGCGCAAGCCAACGAGGCGCGCATGGTTCACCCGAGCGTGGAGATGGCGGGCGATCCGCGGTCGGTGGTGCGGGTGGCACGCTCGTGGTCGAGCCTCGATATCGACCTGGAGGCATTGGCATTACGCGCGCGGAGAATCGCCGTCTTCCAGAGCCGGCGCATCATCGCTTGCTGTCCTACGGGGGCGGTTCCGTCGTCAACACCAATGTGAGCATGAACTTTCTCGAACGTCGTTTTCGCTGTGACCCCTGGAGATGAAAGGCTTTTTTTCTGGTCAACCCGGCCCATGGCGCAGAGCTCTGCAGAGCGCGACCGTCACTCTTGGCGATCCGCGGTCCCCGAGGCGCGTTTGTGGGTGCGGATCTCGAACGTCTCGTATCGGAAGGTCGGTCCGCCTTCGTTGGGGAAAGGGAACGCATGAGAACCATCGTTCGTGGTCGCACGCTTTTCAGCGCGACCGTCGCTGCGGCCGTCGCCGCATCGGCGGCCGTCGCCTCGGCTCAGGAAACTCAGGACGGGACGCAAAGCGCCTTCGCCCTGGATCGTTTTCAGCCTGCCTTCGCGGGGGATCGGATGTTCGGCGTTTCTTCGCCCTTCGTCGCGGGGCACCTCACGCCGCACGCGATGCTCGTGGCCGACTACGCGCACAACCCGCTCGTGCTCCGCCGCGACGGCGAGAAGATCGGCGCGGTCGTGGGGGGACAGCTCTTTTTGCATCTGAACGCGAGCCTCGCGCTCTGGAACCGGCTCGGCATCAACCTCGACGTCCCGCTCGCCGTCTATCAGGGCGGCGACAACCCCGCCATCGGCACCGACAACTTCACCTCGCCGCAGTCGGCTCAGATTGGCGATGTCCGCCTCGGCCTGCGCCTGAGCGTCCTCGGCAAATACTGGGACCCGGTCCAGGTCGCCGTCGGCGGCTACGTCTGGCTCCCGACCGGGAGCTCGGACGCAGGCTCGTATGTGAGCGACGGCTCGGTGCGGGCGCTCCCGCAGCTCATCGCGGGCGGCCTCGTCAAGGACCGGATCGTCTGGAGCACGACGCTCGGCGTCGAGATTCGCGGCGCGAAGACCATTGCGAACGTGCAGCAGGGCTCGAGCTTCCAGTTCGGACTGGGCGCGGGCTACCTCCTCGGCGAGCAGAAGCACGTGCAGATTGGGCTCGAGAGCTCGATCGGCACGGTGCTCGACGACCCGAATTCGCGCAACACGAACGCCGAGCTCCTCGCGTCGGCGCGCTTCCGATTCTTGAACGATTTCGAGGCGGGCCTCGCCGCCGGCCCCGGCCTCACGTCGGGCCAGGGCACGCCGAGCTTCCGCGGCGTGCTCACGTTCGCGTACACGCCCGAGCAAAAGAAAAGCGACAAGGACCATGACGGCATCCCGGACGCCGAGGACGCGTGTCCCGATGTGTTCGGCGTGTCCGATCCTGATCCCAACAAGAACGGCTGTCCGCTCGACAAGGACAACGACGGCATTCCGGATGCGAAGGACGCGTGTGTCGACGTGCCCGGCGTGAAGAATGCAGATCCGAAGAAAAACGGCTGTCCGTCCGACAAGGACAACGACGGCATTCCCGACGCGAAGGACGCTTGCCCGGACGTGCCCGGCGTGGCCGATCCCGATCCGAAGAAGAATGGCTGTCCGCCCGACAAGGACAACGACGGCATTCCGGATGCGAAGGACGCATGTGTCGACGTACCCGGTGTGGCCGATCCCGATCCGAAGAAGAACGGCTGTCCGCCAGATAAGGACAACGACGGCATTCCGGATGCGAAGGACGCCTGTCCGGATGCGCCCGGCAAGGCCCATGCGGATCCGAAGCTCAACGGTTGCCCGGACACGGACGAGGACAAGATCCTGGATCCGGAAGACGCGTGCAAGGACGTGAAGGGCGTGAGGGACCCCGATCCGACGAAGAACGGCTGCCCGCCGAAGAACGTCATCATCAAGCCGACCGAGATCGTCATCACGGAGCAGATCCAGTTCGATCTGAACAAGGCCACGATCAAACCGGTAAGCAACGCAATCCTCGATTCGGTGGCCAGGGTCTTGAAGGACTACCCGGAGCTCGCGCTCGTGGAGGTTCAGGGGCACACGGACAGCACGGGCTCGGCCAAGCTCAACGAGAAGCTCTCGCAGGCGCGCGCCGATAGCGTCAAGGACGCGCTCGTCAAGCGCGGCATCGACGCGAGCAGACTCACGACGAAGGGGTACGGCCCGTCGGTGCCGATCGCCGAAAACAAGACGGCAGCGGGGCGCGAGAAGAACCGCCGCGTGCAGTTCGTGGTGCTCAACAATACGGTCAAGGCCGAGAAGAAGTAGGTGGAGGGAGCATGAAACGCGTATTGCTTGCGTTCTTGTTCGCCTTGGTGGGGCTGCTCGGGAGCAGAACTGCGGAGGCGGACCATTTCCGGTTCGGGACGATCTCGTGGAGGGTACCCAATCTACAAGCCTCGCCGCGCACGGTCGAGTTCACCGTTCGGACGGCATGGACCACAGGTTCGAGCTATGTCACGACATTGAATTTCGGCGATGGTGTCACCTTCACGCCCAACCCGGTGACGGAGATCAAGGAAAAGGGGAGCGGTACCTCGATCGCTGGCGGCAGTTACACCGTCGTCGAGTACAAGGCCTCCCACACCTACGCTTCGGCTGGGCCGTGGGTAGCCTACTTCGACTCCGGGAACCTCAAGCGCATTGCAGGGCTCGAAAACGGCAGCAACCAGCCGTACCGGGTCCAGGCCACGGTCGACCTGGCCGGCCCTCCCGCCAACGGGGTCCACAACACCGGCGGCCCTGTCGCGACCGTACCCCCCGTCGTACAACTGCAGCGGGGTGATCTTCGGTCCTACACGCTGCCAGTGACGGATCCGGATTTCGACAACGTGACGTGTCGATTCGGCACGTCGACCGAGTCGGGACTCTTGGCGGCGAATGCTGTGCCCGTGGTGACGAACACCGCATCGCAGCCGTCCCTGTCAATGACCAGCAACGGGTGCAGGTTCTCGTGGGATCTCACGCAAGCCAACGATGCCCAACAGTACGTCCTTCACATCGTCATGGAGTCGGAGCACAACAAGATAAAGAGCTCGACGGCCGTCGACTTCATCGTCGAGATTGTGTCATCGCCGCTGCCCACCTGCAGCATCATAACCCCCAGCAACGGCATGATTCCAACCAAGGTACTCAATCAAGCCGTCACGGTGACCGTGCAGGGCGTCGACAACGTCGGAGCGGGGGGCCAATTGCTGCACAGCGCACAAGGCGCCTCGGCTGGGGCGACCTTCAATCCGCCGTTGGGTGGAATGCCGGTCGCGAGCCCGCTCACGGTCACGTTCTCGTGGACGCCGAACTCGGCGAGCGACTACGGAACCCACTACGTGCTCATCAATTTCACGAATCAGATGGGCCTCGTGGGCACGTGCTTCTTGAAGATCTATGTGGCCGAGTGCTCGGACTACGGAACGCCCTGTGCGGCGAACGCTCCGGGCGTGTGCGGAACAAACGGCCAAAAGGTATGTACGGGCCCGAACATGTCGACATGCGCGCCCGGCCCCTCCTCGGAGGAGACGTGCGACGGCCTGGACAACGACTGCAACGGGACTGCGGACGATAACATCCCGACGGTCGGCAAGAATTGCACCAACAACATGCAGTACGGTGTTTGCAAGGCTGGAAAGTGGAAGTGTGAGAACTCGCTCCTCTCTTGCGATCCCGACATCAAGCCCATGACGCAAACGGAAGTTTGCAACGACCAGGACGACGACTGCGACAATGCCACGGACGAGGGCTTCGGTGTCGGCAATGAGTGCACCGAGGGCGTCGGCGCGTGCAAGACCATAGGCGTGCTCATTTGCGACCCGAGCGGCACCATGAAGCCGGCCATATGCAACGCGAAGCCAGGCGTGGGAACCGAGGATGAGCTGCTCTGCGACGGGGTAGACAACGACTGCAACGGCGAGACCGACGAGGGCTTCATGATCGGCGAGGTATGCACCGTCGGCGTTGGCGAGTGCCAGACCTCCGGCAAGCGCGTATGCGATTCCGACCCCACGAAACCGGCCATCTGTGATGGGACACCGGGCCCGGCAGGCACCGAGATCTGCGACGGCAAGGACAACAACTGCAACGGCGAGACCGACGAGGGCTTCATGATCGGCGAGGTATGCACCGTCGGCGTCGGCGAGTGCCAGACCTCCGGCAAGCGCGTATGCGATTCCGACCCCACGAAACCGGCCATCTGTGATGGGACACCGGGCCCGGCAGGCACCGAGATCTGCGACGGCAAGGACAACAACTGCAACGGCGAGACCGACGAGGGCTTCATGATCGGCGAGGTATGCACCGTCGGCGTCGGCGAGTGCCAGACCTCCGGCAAGCGCGTATGCGATTCCGACCCCACGAAACCGGCCATCTGTGACGCGATGGCGGGCGAGCAGGACGACGAGATCTGCGACGGGAAAGACAACGACTGCGACGGCGAGACCGACGAGGACTTCGATATCGGCAAGGTTTGCACCATCGGCGTCGGCGCCTGCGCGGCGGAGGGCAAGACCGTCTGCGATACGGCCACCGGCGAAGCCAAGTGCGACGCTACGCCCCTTCCGCCGGGTGAGGGCGAAACCTGCGGCGACGGCATCGACAACGATTGCAACGGCACCGTGGACGACGCCTCGATCTGCAACCAGCCGGGGACGTACTTCGGCGAGGGCTCGGGCCTCTGCAGCGTGCAGCAGCCCGGCAATGACAACGGCTCGGCGAGCCCCGCGTGGCTGCTTGGGCTGATGGCGCTCGCCCGCCTCGTCTCTCGCAACCGCAAGGCGGCCTGACAGCCGCCTTCGGTGGGCGGCTCGGGCCTCGGCTCGGGCCGCCCTTCGTTCCATAAGTCCTCGCCCATCCCCGTCGTGACACCGACGGCGTGCTCCTGCGACGCTGGTGCCCCGAGTGGTATCGAGAAGCTGCGCAATCCGCTCTCCCGTTACCAGAGCGTTACCACGGCGAGTTGACCGCCCGGGCCACCCCGCCCTCGCGGAACGCCACCCCGCCCTCGCGGAACGCCACCACGCCCTTGCGGAACGCCACCACGCCCTTGCGGAACGCCACCACGCCCTTGCGGGACGTCACCCGGCCCTTGCGGAACGCCACCACGCCCTCGCGGAACGCCACCCCGCCCGTGCGGAACGCCACCCCACCCTCGCGGAACGCCACCACGCCCTTGCGGAACGCCACCACGCCCGTGCGGAACGCCACCACGCCCGTGCGGAACGCCACCACGCCCGTGCGGAACGCCACCACGCCCTCGCGGAACGCCACCACGCCCTCGCGGAACGAGCCCCCGCCCTTGGGAAATGCCACTCCGTCCTTACGAAGCACGGCCTCGCCCTCCGCTCGTGCCGCCCATGCGCACCATCGTCCGCTCAGGCGTTGTGTGAGAGACCATCCACGCTCAGCAAAAATCGACCGGCCCCGTCGGTATGTTTGCCCGCGTGGTCGGCATATAGCCAGCGTGACCAGTTTCGCGCACGCCTCCACCGATCCCCCTTCCGCTTCCCGTCCGCGCCTCGCCGCGCTTGCGGCGCTCCGTCCCGTCATCTTCGCGTGGACGGGCCGCTGGGTGAGTTCCCCGGCCGATCGCGACGATATCACGCAGGACGTCTTGTGGGAGGCCGCGACATGCCGCACGGGCGCAGACGTCCCGGAGGACGAGCTGCGCCCGTGGTTGTTCGTCATCACGGCGCGGATGGCCTGCAAGTACCTACGTCGCGAGCGACGCCACACGTCAGGCGGGGACGTCTCTCCCGAGGAGATCGTGTCCCCCAACGTCTCGCCCGAGGTTGCGGCCGAGCGCGCCGAATTCCTTCGGTTCCTCCAGGACGCGCTCGCCAAGTTGACCCCGTGGCAACGCGCGGCTTTCATTGGGTACGACATCGAAGAAAAATCACACGAGACGATCGCTCGATCGCTCGGCATTCCGGTGACCTCGGCGCGGAATGCGGCATTCGAAGCGCGTATGCGGCTCTACGCCGCGCTGTGCGAGCGCGACCGCGACCGGCGCGGTGTCCTTCCGCTTCTGCTTCTTTTCCTTTCCGACCGTGGGTGGCGTGGATCGCCGGGCGGGGAATCGTCCAAGGGGACTCGGCTCCCGTGGTCGCCGGACAAGATTGTCGCGCCATTGGTCGGCCTTCTCGTCGGTACGGCCGTTGCGGCGTGGTTGCGCCCGTCGGCCGATGCGCCGCGCGTTCGCCACCTTCACCACGCGCCGTACGTGCTGGTCATCTTCTGCGATCCCCCACAAGAGCCCGTCGTCTCCCTCGAGCCCCCTGCGCCCGCCCCGGATCCGGCCCCGGATCCGGCTCCCGTCCGTCGTGCTCCTCGGGCCCCGATCACGTCGTTTACCTTAACCCCCGAGGCAGAGCGCAAGGTCGACGAGGTCCTTCGAGGAAGGACCCATGATCCCAAAAACGGGCGATAGTCGAGCCCTCCGGCATTCCTTGTGCCCGGGTTCGTCTTTCCCGAACCCCTTGCCTCACTTCCTCGGTTTGTCTACCCTCGTGCCATGCGGACAGGCTGTCTCTCGATCGTCGGGCTCCTCGGGCTTGCCGCGCCTGCACGAGCAGATGACACGCCCCCGCATGGCGAGCTGGATCCAGAGACGATACAGGCGGCTGCCGAGGAAGCGCGGTTCACGGAGTACGTGCAACGCGGCGACCGCGCACGGGCCTCGGGACAGATGGCCGACGCGGTGATCGCCTACTCCGAAGCATTGAAGGTCCGGCCGGATCCATGGATCGCGGGTCGGCTGGGCGTTCTGCTCGTGAAGGCAGGGAGGCCGGCCGAGGGTGCCGCTCTTCTGCATGATGCCGTAAACCGTGATTGGCGTGCCAGCCCTGCGGAGCGGGAGCAATTGCGAGGCCGGCGGGGGGGAGCCCATCGGGGAGGCGGTCGAGGACGAGGAGAACGCGGTGACGTTCTGTTGTCGAGAATCGTATTTTTTGATTTTTGACGCGTAGGCATCGAAGAGCCCCCATCGCCATGGCGCAGATCATCGCTACTTTGGGAATCGGCGTTGTCGTGTTTGCCTCCACGAACGTCGACGACATCTTGCTGCTTTCGGCCTTCTTCTCCGATCCGAGGTACACCCCGCGCCAGGTCATCGCCGGTCAGTTTCTCGGGATTGCGGCGTTGGTCGGAGCGAGTGTGCTATGCGCGCTGCTCGCGATCGCTATCCCGCCTGGTTGGATCGGGCTGCTTGGCATCGCTCCGCTCGTGCTCGGCGTGCGCGGTTTGTGGAGGCTTCGCGGGTCTGCAAAGAAGGACGAATCGGACGAGACGCGCCCCGTCAACCCCGGGTCGCGCGTGTTCGAAGTGGCGAGCATCACGATAGCGAACGGAGGAGACAACCTCGGCGTCTATATTCCGCTGTTTTCCAGAGAGCCGCGGCTCGTCCCTGCTTATGTCGTGGTGTTCGCCGTCATGACCGCTGTCTGGTGCGCGGCTGGGTACTACCTCGTCAACAATCCGATCCTCGGAACACAAATCGCGCGCTACGGCCGCATCGCCCTACCGTTCGTTCTCATCGGACTGGGCCTATGGATCTTGTCCAGTGCCCTTGTGCTCGTCGTGCCTTCCTGAGCGCTTCGCGCGGCGCGGGGGATTGGGATTCGTGGAGCTCACGGAAGCCGCACCGGATCCTGGTAGTTCTTGAGCGCGAACGGCAGCGTCAGCGCTCCGAAGTCCGGAATGCCGCCTGGGGGGGCGGTCTCCCCCTCGTCCGTCGGTTCGTCAGGCTTGGCGTTCTGCTCCAGCGCAATGTCCTGATTGCGAATCACATAGGCGCGCAGGCCGTGCTCGTACGCGGCTATCCCAAGAACCAGATCATCCTTGTGCGTGGCGAGCTCACCGGCCAGGACGTAGGCGCCGACCATCGCGACCGAGGTGGCCTGACCCGTACCCAGAGAGACGGCGTAGCCAGCATCGCCGACCAACACGACCCGCCCGCGTGACCAACTGTTCATGCGGACCTGACTCAACGAGTAGAAATGGAAGTCGGTCGCGTGCAGCATGTGTTCCACGATCTGCGGAATCACCCAGCCCGCGCCGGCGACGCGATCGGCCAGCAACCGTTTCTGCGCGTCGATGTCGCGGAAGTCGTAGTCGATCCCCTTCGAAGCGCTGAAGCCGAGATACGTCCTCGCGTTGACATCCTTTCGCAGGCCCATGACCAGCGCGCCGACGGAGTCAGGCTGCTGGTACATGACTTGCCAGCGCTCGAGACCGAGGAAGTTCGGCATGCCGAAGGTCGCGACGTACAGGTCACCGAAAGCGCGCAGGAACTGCTCGTCGGGGCCGAAGGCAATCCGCCGCACCCCCGAATACAATCCGTCGGCGCCAATCACGAGCTCGAAGCGGCGAGGCGCGGCCGTGACGAACGTGACGTCGACGCCCGATTCGTCCTGGGTCAGCGACGCGATGGAGTCGCCGAAGATGTACTCGACTTGGCTGCCCACGGCTTCGTGGAGAACGTCACAGAGGTCGTCCCGCAGGATCTCGACATCGGGGCTGTCGAGCCGGCCGCCCGTCAAGGTGCTCTCGGTGCTCCGAAAGATCTCCTGACCGGCCGAGTCGACCACAGCGATGCCCGTCAGCTTCGTGCTCCGATCGCGAATCGTGGGGAGGATGCCCATCCGCTCTGCGACCTCCAGGGCCGGACCGCGCACATCGAGCGCATGGCCACCCGGACGCAGATGCGGAGCGCGTTCGACCACCGTGACCGCGAAGCCGAAACGAGCGAGCCAATAGGCGATGGTGAGACCGGAGATGCTGGCGCCGGAGACCAGCACCCGCGTGTCGGTACACGTCGGAGTCGTGGAGTTCATGGGAGAGCAGGTTATGGTTCTCGTACCGAGTCGTCCAAGACATTGATCGCAATGCTATGATGCCTCTAGAGGAACGGTCTCGAGCCCATGGAACTCCGACACCTGCGCTACTTCGTGACGATCGCCGAGGAGCAGAACTTCCGCCGAGCCGCCACCAGACTCCACGTTTCACAGTCGCCGCTGAGCCGGCAGATGAAGGACCTCGAGGAAGAGATGGGCGTGGAGCTCTTCGCGCCCGAGGGGCGTGGCATCAAGCTCACGGCCGCAGGGAAGGTCTTCGCGGAGCGAGCCAGGAGCATCCTCGCGAGCGTCGACACGGCCGTCGACGAAGCCAAGGGAATCGCCGAAGGCAGGCTCGGCACCGTGGTCATCGGCTTTGAGACGGGAACGACCTTCATGGGTGCGTTCTTGTCCCTCGTCGCAGCGTTCCGAAAGCGAACGCCCCGTGTCGGCCTGCAGCTCGTCCCCATGAGCAGCGTCGAGCAGTGGGCGGCGCTCCGGCAGGGGACCATTGACTTCGGCTACGGTGCCTACGCGCCCAGGGACGGCGCCCTTGCCCACCTCGAAATGGCCCGTGACCGGCTCGGGCTGCTTCTCTCCCCGGAGCATCGACTCGCACGGCTCAAGAAGATCTGGCTTCGAGACCTCGAGAGCGAGCGCGTGCTGCTCCAGCCACGTCAGCTCTATCCAGGGCTCCACGCGGACATCATCACGGCGGCGCGCGCACAGGGCGTGGCGCTGCACGTGACGGCGGAGGTGCTCGACCTGGAGGCGCTCCTGGCGCTGGTGGTGATCGGCGACGCGGTCACCTTCCTCTCGGAGAAGTTCTGGGAACCGGCTTCGCAGACCTCGTTGCTGTGGCGACCCGTCGAAGACCTCCACATCCATCTGCGTGAGTTCGTCACCTGGCGCGCGGAGGACGTCGACGCGCCCGTGGTGCGAGCGTTGATCGAGAGCGCACGCGACGTGCGCCCGCTCCTGCAAGGCGCTGCCGGCCGCACGCGCTCCTCCAAGGCCACCCACCGAAAACGTCGCAGCAAGCGCTGAGCGTCTCAGCGGGCAACCGCGAAAACAACGTGTGCCCCCTCCGCGCGCGGGCGGCGGCTTTGCCCCTACGGAGGTCGACGCATGCCCGAGACTGCGAAGCCACGCGAGCCCGAGACAACTGCCCCGAGCACCGGGAGTGGGACGCCTCTGGCCGCGCCCTCGCGACAGGAGAAGGAGTGGTTCGAGGCGCGTCAAAACAGCGCCATCGCAAGGAATGACTGCCGCTCGCTGAGGGTCCCGCATCGGGTGCTCACGAGGCGCAGGCGTGGCTTGCGGCGGAGCGTGCTTTGATGGGAGTCTGCGCCAGTGGGGTCCTTTGATACAGATCCAGCGAGCGTATACTGCTGCTGCCAGGGAACGTTCGACGGCGCCCTCACCTTCGGAAAATCATACGAAGTGCTGCACTTTGACCGGGACAAGCGCCAGTACCGCGTTCGCGGCGATAATGGCAGAGTGCGGTGGTTCCCCTCCTACTGCTTCTCCGACCGGGAACCTCCGCGGCTCGTACGCTGGAGGTTCGATCACGTCCCCGGCCAGCAGGTGGATCCGACGTTGATCGAGGAGGTGGTTCTGGAATTCTCGGACGGCACCTTCCGGTCGCTCCACGTCGCCACGCCGGAGGCATTGCGGGCGGTGCTGGATTCAAACCCTCCCGGCCTGTTCCTCCCGCACCTCTTCGTGGTGCCAGGCCTGAGCCCGGAGCAGGTCGACCAAGGCCTCCGACACCTGGAGGTCCAGGGGAAGCTCCGGGACGCCTCGCGCCCCATCCCGGACAAGTCCTGACGACGGACCGCCCGGATGAGCGCCGTCCAGCCGTTCCGGCTCGCTGGGCCCCATCATTCACCCGACGAGCACTCTGCCGAACCCTTCGCCCGAGGCGGCGGAGAGGCATCACGGAACCAAACGCTGCACGAGACCGGGTCATGATCGTATGGAAGTCCCAACAATGACGACCTCCAGCCGTGGGGCTTCCCCCAAATGCGTTTCTTCAAACCGACCTCGCTTCCCCTCCATCGTGCGATGCGTGGCATTCCTGTTGGCGTTCGTGTCGAGCGGGGCGCGGGCCTCGGCGCAGCCTGTCGTGCGCCCCGCATCGACGCAGGCCTCCCCGGCGCAGGCGCAGTCCGACGCGCGGATGCTGTCCGCAAGCCCCGACGCCCCTGTCGTGTCGCTGGGCTGGCGGAGCACACTGCGCGGCGCAGTGGGGGTGCGCATGCCCATCGTGGGTGCGCTCGCGGGCACGGGGTTCTTGTTGCAGCTGCCGGCGCTCATCGAGCTGCACAACACGTCGCCGACGCAGGCCGTCCCGTGGGAGTACTGGCGCGGCCGGCTTGCCATCGAAGCGATCTACCGTCGTGAGGTAGCGCTGGGCGCACGCCGGGCAGCGTTCGCGGGCGCGTTCGCGGTGGAGCACGAGAGCGACCACTCGTCCAAAGGGCACCCGGGCTTCGTGAACCTGAATAGCCTCTCGCTGCGCGGCGACTCCACCGTCGCGCTCGGGATCCACGCGCTGACGGTGGCGCTGGTCACTCGGTTGCACGTGCTCACGTGCACCACGAACGCCGTGACGTGCGGCAACTACGGCGGAAAGGGCGGCTCGGTCACGTTCGAGACCGCGATGGACGTGGTATTCGACGGCACGTTCGTCAAAGGGTATCCCTACCGCTTCTTCGTCGCGCTGCACGGCGCGTGGCTGGTGAGCAACGAGCTCGCGGCGACCGAGCGGCGCCTCGTGCTCGATACGGGCGTCGCGCTGCGGCCGGCCACGCAGGGGCTCTATCAGCTCTATTTCACCGCGCTGGCCGGCAACGAAGTGGGGTACTACCGCATGACTCCCGCGGTCGTGCAGGCAGGCTTCGGCGTGCGCTGGGGGTTCTGACAGCGTCGTCGTCCGTTTGGGCGCGTTCAAGCCCCGGGCGGCGCGCCGGCTCTGAAGCGTCACGGCGACAGGACCGGCAGGACGATCGCCGAGGGCGCCTCGCGCGAGCGCGCGATCGTCTGGGTGGCGGCCACGTAATCGGACTCCTTCGCCGCAAAGATGCTGTCCACGTAGCGCTGCGGATTGCGATCGATGACCGGGAACCAGGTGCTCTGCACCTGCACCATGATCCGGTGCCCTTTGCGGAACGTGTGGGCGCGGGTCTCGAGGTCGATGGCATAACGCAGCACCTTGCCGGGCGGGATGGGCGCGGGCTTGGCGAAGCTGTCGCGGAAGCGCCCGCGCAGGACCCTGCTCGCGACCATGAGCTGATAGCCGCGCATGTCGGCGGCCGGCTCGGCGTTTTTTTCACCGTCCGCCTGCGCCTCGGGCGGGGGCTTCGGATCGCCCTCCGGGTAGACGTCGATGAGCTTCACGATCCAGTCGCTGTCCGTGCCCGACGTCGACGCGAAGAGCTCGGCGACGATATCGCCGGCCACCGTGAGATCCGCGTCGAGCGGGCCCGTCGAGAAGCTCAGCACATCGGGCCGGTGATCGACGAAGCGCTGGTCCTGCACCATCCACGTCTGCCACTGGCTGCCCGTCAAGAGCGGCTGGATCGGGCGAGAGACAAAGGGCACCGGGTTCTGCGGATCGGAGACGTAGCTGTCGACGGCGCCCCGGCCCGTCTCCGTGGGCGGCTCGAACGACAAGGCCCGGCCCGCGCGCAGGTAGAGCTTTTTCTTGGTGACGCCGGCCTCGGGCGGCCAGCGATCGAAGGTGCGCCAGCGGTTCGTGCCGGTCTCGAAGATCGTCGCCTCGGGCTGGTCCTCGGTGGGTTTGTCGTGGAGCCAGTGGGCGAGCCAGGGGACCACGATTTTGTCCCGGTAATGCACGCCGGTGTCGCTGCCGAAATCCACGGGTCCGAGCTTGCGCCCGGGGCTGCCCCATCCGCCGTGGTTCCAGGGGCCCACGACGAGGTGGTTCTTGCGCGCGGCGTCGCTCTTCTCCAGCGTCGCGTAGATGCCGAAGGGCCCGTAAAAATCCTCCTGATCCCACCAGCCCGCGACGTTGAGGATGGGGATCGTCGCCTTGCGCAGGTGCGACACGATCGCGCGCCGCTCGAGGAACGCGTCCAGGTTCGGGTGCGCGACGAAATCGTTCCAGGTCGGCATCTTGCCGTGGAAATGGCGCGCGTCGGCGTTGGCGAGCGGCCCGAGGTCGAGGAAAAAATCGTAGAGATCGGAGCGGCCGTACGAGAAGACCGTGTTCGCCTCCTTGCTCGTCTCCATCCTGGCGACGTACTCGAAGCCGTAGGCCAGCCGGAATGCGCCGTTGTGGCGGAAGTCGTCGCCGGTGAACTCGTCGGCGGGAGAGGCCTCCTCGACGATCACGCGCAATGCGGGGTGCGGCTCGAGCAGGGCCATGGTGGCCGTCCAGGCGCCGTACGAGGTGCCCATCATCCCCACGCGGCCATTGTTGCCGGGCACGTTCTTCACGAACCATTCGATGGAGTCGTGCGCGTCGGTGGCGTCGTCCACGCCGCGCGGGTCGGCCGGGTCGTGCGGCGGCGGGCTGATGACGAACGTCCCCTCGGAGCCGAAGCGCCCGCGGCAGTTCTGGGCCGCGATGATGTAGCCGTCCGCGCGGAGCGCGTCTACCCCGGGGTTTTCCAGGACAGAGGCGTCCTCGGGGATGCCATAAGGCGAGCGCAGGAAGAGCACGGGCAATGGCTTCTTCGCGTCGACGGGCGAGAAGATCACCGTCTCGAGCTTCACCCCGTCACGCATGGGGACCATCGCCTTCGTCATCGTGAAAGCGGGGGGCCTGGGCGCAGGCTCGGGCGCGGGTTTGTCGGCCCGGGCGGGCGTGGGGGAGTTTTCCGCGGGCTTCGCGCTGGAGGTCGGATTGGCGCTCGCGCACGCGAGCGCGAGGAGCGGGGCGAGGAGGGGGGCCGCTTGGCGCACGGGCGGAGCGTAGCATGTCACAGGCATCCACCGCGCCCTCGTCGCGGATCGGCTGGGCGCTTGACCGGCGCGTGGCCGATCTGGATCAGCCGGGGGTGGTTCAACGGCCTGCCGAACCCTTCGCCTTTCTACCCCTCGCGATCCTCCTCCCCGCCTCCTCCAAATCCTGGATGAGCGCCGTCCAGCGCGTGTATCCTCGCGGGATGAGCGCAGTCGCGCAACGGGTCTGATATCGAAGGCAACCCAGGCGATACTGGCCGCTCGAAGGAGGTGTCGATTGCAGAACGAACGCGTGGGCAAGGTGCAGACGGTTCTGGGGTTGATCGAGCCGGAGCAGATGGGGACGACCCTGATGCACGAGCACTTGCTCATCGACATGCGCTGCCGTTACTTGCCGCCCGAGGGCGATCCCTCGCTCGGCGAGCTGCCTTATGCAATCGAGCGGCGCATGGATATCCTCTCGGATCCCGGGGGCAACCGCGACAACGTCATGCTGCTCGACGAGCAGGAGGCCATCGCGGAGATCCTCGAGTTCAAAAAGGCCGGCGGAGGAACGGTCGTCGACACAACCACCCTCGGGATCGGCCGCGATCCGCGGGCGCTCGCGCGCATCGCCGAGACCACTGGGCTGCATGTCACGATGGGCGCAGGTTACTACGCCGCGGTCTCCCACCCGGCCGACATGGATGTGTTGAGCGAGGGCGAAATCTACGAGCAGATCGTGCGCGAGGTGAACGAGGGGGTCGACGGCACGGGCATCAAGTGTGGTCACATCGGCGAAATCGGGGTCGACGCGATGACCCCCAACGAAATGAAGGTCGTGCGCGCCGCCGCCCGCGCCCAGCGCGCCACGGGCGCCATGCTGAACATCCACCAGATCTACATGGTCCTCAAGCGCCAGGGGCACGCCATCGCGGACGCCATCGAGGCCGCGGGAGGCGATCTGAGCCGCACGGTCTTCAGTCACATGGACGGGAGCGAGGAGGATCTCGAATATCAGACCAGCCTGATCCGGCGCGGCGTCACCATTGAATACGACGTGTTCGGCATGGAGTCCTACTGGACGCGCATCGACATGCAAATGCCGCAGGACGACACGCGGATCCGGGCGGTCAAGCACCTCTTCGACGCGGGCCACGGCGACCACGTGCTGGTCGCCCAGGACATCTGCATGAAGATGATGCTAGAGGGCCGCGGCGGCTGGGGCTATGGTCACATCCTCAAGCGGGTCGTGCCGCGCTTCCGCAAGGTGGGCTTGACCGACGCCGAGCTGCGCAAGCTGCTCATCGACAACCCCCGCCGCTTGCTGCCCTTCACGAAACCAATCTAGGGCGGATTGTTTGCCCTGCTCACTGTCCCGCTTTCCATTCCCCTGCGGGCACACCCTCTTTGCACGCCTTGGCCGCTGCATCCGCCGCCATGGGGAGCGGGCCGTCGTTGTAGTAGATCTTCGTTCCCTCCGGGGTCGCACAGGATCCGACGCGCTTGTCTGCCGGACACGCCGCCATCTTGAATTCGCCGGTGCACATGTTCTTGAGGAAGTCCTCGCCTGCCGCCGAGATGTTCGCATCGCCGAACTGCCGGCAAATGCTTTCGGCCTTGATGACGTTGCAGGAGGCGACCTTGGCGCTTGCGGGCTCTGCTTTCTTTTCGGCCTTCTGCTCGGCCTTGCCTTCCGGCTTGGCCTCTCCGGGCTTGGCGCCCTCCGCCGCGGGCTTGTTATCGCAACCCGCGCCAAACAGTCCGAAAAACACAATGGCGACAAGGGCAAGGGGCGTTCGCGTGCTGATCATGAGGTAATGCCTTTCTTTTTCCTGTGTTCGGGGCGTGCGAATACTCCCGATGTTTGGCGTGGTCAAGGAGAATGATTGCATGGCGGTGATCCTCGGCCAAATCGAGGACGATGCGACGAACCCCTCGATGTTGGAGCGATGTCCGAACAGAGGATGCGTGCCGGAGGAGCAAGCTGAGCTCGGTGGGGCGCGGCAGCTCGCGACGATTTCGACGGCGGGATTCGTGGTGGGCGGCATCCCGGCCGAGTGCCGCAAGCCACCGATTTGTGCGACTCTCGGCGCATGCGTACCCTTCTCCTCGCCCTGCTCCTGCTCGGCTGCCAGACGGCGGCCCCTGGTGCTCCCCCTCAGGCGGACCCCCCTCCTGCTCGGGCCCTTCCTCCTCCCGCGGTGAGCACGGCAGGCGAGGCCGACGCCTGCACCTCGGACGCGGACTGTGCCGTCTTCGGTCTCCCGAGCTGCATCGACCACGGTTGTGGCCCGCCCTGCGGCCAGGTCGCGCGCCGTACTCCGGTGGCGCTCCATCACGCCCGGGCCAAGGCCTTCCTCGCTGAGAAGGAGGCGGCCGAGAGGGCGCGTTGTTCGGTCATCTGCCTCAGCTGCATCGGTCCCCCACCCGTGCAGGTCGATCTCGCGGCCCATGGAGCCCGCTGCGACGCAGGCCGCTGCGCTGTCGTCCGGCGCTCTGGCAGGTAGGCCGGGCGGGTGCGCACGCATCACCGACCGGCGTCTGCCTCCGAAACCCCGAAAGACGGAGTTTCAAGGCTATGCCCAAGGTAGAGGTCCCCTCGCTCCCTCCCCCGTCGCCCAAAGCTGTGGCCTCACTGTCCACTTCCGCTCCCGCCTAGCGATAGCGGCTGCGGATCTTCCTTCCGCGCTCAACCTGCTGGGTCGTCGCTTCCGTCGGATCTCCAGTACCGCTCGGGGTGCTCCAGGATCCCTCGCGTAATCTGGTAATGCTTCGTATCTTGCAAGGCGATCTCGGGCAATGCGGGGTCGTCGAAGTCGTGGATGACAGCCCCCGGAAAGGTGAGCAGGATGGGCGCGTGTGTGGCGATGATGAACTGCGCCCGGCCGCGCTCCACGCGATCCCGCAAGAGATAAAGGAGCGTGAGCTGCCGCTGGGGAGACAGCGCCGCTTCTGGCTCATCGATGAGGAAGAGCCCGTCGTGGATGCGATGCTGGAAGACGTCGAGGAACGCCTCGCCATGCGACCGGAGGTGGAGCGACTTGCCGCCGTAATGCATGTAGGGATCTCCCATGAAATCCGGATCGCGCTGGCGCTCTTCGAGGAGCGTCGCGAAGTTCACGAGCGTCTCGGCGCGGAAGAAAAAGCCGTCTCGGGGCCGATGACGAAAGCGCGGACGCAGCACGCGGGCGAGCTCGGAGCCTTGCTCGTGCGAGGTGTACAAAGTGTCGACGCTCCCTCCGCCGGCCACGTGGAGGCCACAAAGGTCCGCGATGGCTTCGAGCAGCGTCGACTTCCCGGAGCCGTTCTCGCCCACGAAGAAGGTCACCGGCTGATCGAGCCCCACGTCGAGCCCCCGAACGAAGGGAAGGTTGAACGGGAAGCGGGCCTCGCCGGGGATGCGCTCGGCGACGGCGTACACGCCCTGAAGGTACATCTTGCCCGCGAACGGCGCCTTTGCGGCTCTCTTTGACGTCATGGTCGTTGCCCGATCACGCGATGTTGTCGGGCTCGGGATCCGGAAAAGGGAGCGCCCCGTCTGCCCGGTACTCCGGCACGGCAGGGTACTCGTCGCTCGCCCCGCATCCCATCGGCATCATGCATGCGGCCATGCACGTAGCGAGAAACGCCACCCCTGCAAGCCGCCGCCCCCTCCCGCCTGCTCTGCGCATGAGCTCATCTCCTCGCTTGGAGGGAGGATACCTGGCGCACGAGCTCAATCCCTCATGGATCGCAGGGCGGAAGCGAGAACGTCGGGTGGGCCGTGATTCACGTGGAACGGGCGGGCCGCACGGGGAGGATGGCCCGCTCTGCTGGTTCAGGACGCGCGGCGGTAGATGAGGCGGCCGAGGGTGGCGATGACGTGGTCGATCCGGTCGAACGCCGGCGCATCGACGCTTTCGAGATTCTGGAGCCTTGACCGCGGCGGACGACATACGGCGCATGGCAGCCGAGGCGGGGGGCGGCAGCGGCAGCGGCGCTCTACGGCAGGCAGGTGTTGAGCAGGATGCTCGCCGACGAGCCGCCGGAGTTCGTCACAGCGAGGTCGGGCCTTCCGTCGCCGTTCAGGTCCGCCGCGGCGACCGAAAAGGGCCTCGCGCCCGTCGGATAGGCGAGCTTCGGCGCGAAGGTGCCATCGCCGTTGTTGACGTGCACGTTCACCGTGTTGGACCCGTAGCCCGTGGTGGCGAGGTCGAGCTTGCCGTCGTTGTTCATGTCCGCCGCCGTGATCCACTTGGGTTGGTCGCCCGTGGCGTAATCGACCTTCGGGGCGAACGTGCCGTCACCGTCATTGAAGAGCACGCTCACGGTGCTCGGGGACAAGCCGTCCTCCTCGTTTGCCGCCATGAGGTCGGGCATTCCATCGCCGTTCACGTCCGCCGCGGTCACCGAAGCGGGGAACCGGCCCGTGGGGTAGTCGACCTTCGGGGCGAAGCCCCCGCTGCCATCGTTGAGGAGCACGCCCACAGCGCCGGTGAACATGGCATTCATGAAGGCGAGGTCGGGCTTGCCATCACCGTTCAGGTCCGCCGCCACGATCGATCGGGGTCGAATGCCCGTGGGGTGGTCGACCTTCGGGCCGAAGGTGCCGTCGCCGTCATTGAGCAGCACGCTCACCGTGAGCGAGATGTCGTTCGCCACGACGAGATCGGTCTTTCCGTCACCGTTCACGTCCGCCGCGACGACGCCCAGGGGACTTTGACCCGTGGGGTAGTCTACCGCGTCTGCGAAGGTGCCGTCGCCGTTGTTGAAGTGCACGCTCACCAAGTCGTCGTCGCTGTTCGTGACGGCGAGGTCGGGTCGGCCATCGCCATTCAGGTCCGCCAGGACGGCCGAAAAGGGATAGTATATCGGACCGTAATCGACCTTCGTGGCGAAGGTGCCGTCGCCGTTGTTGACGAACACGCTCACGGAGCCCGGTAACATGTCGCCCGCGTTCACCACGGCCAGGTCGGGCCTCCCGTCGCCGTTCACGTCCGCCGACACGACGGTGAGGGGCTGCGGTCCCGTGGGATGGTCGACCTTCGCTTCGAAGCTGCCGCCACCTCGGTTGAACAGCACGGTCAGCCCCCTCGTCGCGCGCAGGAGGGCGAGGTCGGGCTGGCTGTCGCCGTTCACGTCCGCCGCCACGATCGGACCGCCGCCGCCCCCGGAGGAGATGTCGACCTTCGGCGCGAAGGTACCGCTGCCGTTGTTGAGCAGCACGCTCACCGTGTCCGAACTGGAGCTGGTCACGGCGAGGTCGGGCTTTCCGTCACCATTCACGTCTGCCGCCGCGACCGCCAAGGGGTCCTCGCCGGTGGCGAAATCGACCTTCGCCGCGAAGGTGCCGTCGCCGTTGTTGACGAACACGCTCACCGTGTCGCTGTCGTAGTTCGCCACGGCGAGGTCGGGCTTTCCGTCGCCGTTCACGTCCGTCGCCGCAATGGACCGAGGCCTCTGGCCCGCGGGATGGTCGACCTTCGCCGCAAAGGAGCCGTTGCCCAGATTAAGCAGCACGCTCACGGTGTGGCTGGAGTAGTTCGCCACGGCGAGGTCGGGCTTTCCGTCGCCGTTCACGTCCGCCGCGACCACCGAATAGGGGGCGTTGCCCGTGGGGAAATCGACCTTCGGAGCGAAGGTGCCGTCGCCGTTGTTGACGAACACGCTCACGGTGTGGCTGGAGTAGTTCGCCACGGCGAGGTCGGGTTTGCCGTCACCGTTCACGTCTGCCGCCGCGACCGACCAGGGGGCCGACCCCGCGGGGTATTCGACCTGCGCTGCGAAGGTGCCGTCGCCGTTGTTGAGCAGCACGTGCATGGTGTTGCCGACCACGGCCAGATCGGGCATGCCGTCGCCGTTCAAGTCCGCCGCCGTGATTCCCTTGGAATTGGGCACCGTCGGGAAATCGACCTTCGGAGCGAAGCCCCCGCTGCCGTCGCCGAGGAGCACGCTCACGGTGCTGCCGCTGCCGTTGACATTCGTGATGGCGAGATCGGTGTTTCCGTCGCCATTCAGGTCCGCCGTCACGATCGAGGAGGAGCTCGTCCCGAGCGCCACCTCCAGGATGGGCTGCGTGGGCAATCCCAGCGTCCCGGTGCATGGGGAGGGTGCGACGCACGCTCCCGCGACGCAGCTCGCGCCGTCGATGCAGACGAGCGGGTCGCCGTCCGTGCAGGCGCCGGCCTCGCAGGTGCGCGGCTGGCAGACGTCGTCGAAGCCGGGGCAATCCGTCGGCGCGAGGCACTCGACGCAGGCGCCCATGCCGTCGCACCACGTCCCTCCGACCGAACACGCGCTGCCGACCGGCGTGGGGAGGTGGGCGGGGACCTCGTTTTCGCACACGTCGTTGGTACATGGATTCCCGTCATCCACCGGCATACAAGGAGAGCCGCCACTTCCGCCGTCGCCGCCACTTCCGCTGCCGCTGCCGCCGTCGCCGCCGCTGCCGCTGCCGCCACCGGAGTCGCATCCGATAGGAATGGCGAGCAGGCCGAGAATGAACGCTAGATAGGTGAAATGCGTCTTCATTTTCCTCTCAGGAAGGACTCGGGTAACGGATACGGGAGCGCCCCACGCTCGCGTCCTTTTCCTATACACGTGATCCCGTCGACGTGGAAGTGAGCCAGGGCCTTGCACCGGGCCCCGCTGCGCCGAGCGCAGCGTACGCCGGCTCGCTGCAGCAGGGCCTGTCCCGCACCGGCGCTCACTCTGCAGGCTGCTTCAGGCGCGCGATGCGGTGAACTCGATGGGCCGGTTATCGGCATGCGTACCGAGCACGCCGAGATTGCGCCCGGTGACCTTCCAGCGCGACACGACCCGCTTGCCATCCGCGCTGCTGAACATGTCGAGGCTCGTCAGGCGCATGTCGCCGTTCTTGCTGCTGAAGGACTTTGCCCAGGCCTTGAAGGCATCACGTCCCACGACATCGGTGCCGTCGTTGTCGATGCCGCTCAGGTCCTGGGGCGGATTGTAAACCCATAACTCGGTCAGGAACTCCTCTCCGATGCTCCTCGGAGGGACGACGAGAGCTTGCGATTGACATGAGGTCACGAGGAGCGGAAGGGCGAAGAGAACGAGAGCGCATCGGGGGTTCATGTCGCTGTGTCCCCTGGAGGCACACGCGCACCCATGGCGAGCGCGGCGGCACTCGGGAACGCCAAACGCGGGCGACCCCTTCCGCGCCAGCGACGTTTGCTCGCTCGCGCCCCTCGGTCTCGGCTGCGAGGAGCCCAAGCCCGGCACGCCCGGCACGTTCGATAACGTCTGCAGCGCCGAGTTCGACCCCACCATGGGAAAAGGCCTGAACGTTACCAATCGCGTTCAATTCAGGGCAGAACGACCTTTACAGGCATAGGCCGGTCTGTCGTCGTTCCATCGCCGAGCTCTCCATCCTGATTACGTCCCCACGCCCATATCGTGCCGTCGTTGGTGAGTGCAAGCGTATGGTAGGAGCCCGCGGCCACGTCCACGACATCACCGATCCCCCCCATCGTCTTTGGTGCAAGTGAATCCGCCACCGTTCCGTCGCCCAGTTGCCCGTGACTATTGAACCCCCAAGTGGCGACCGAACCGTCAGCACGACATGCAGCAGAATGAGCCGCACCAGCAGCGATTGCCGTGGCACTGCCACTGCTAAAATCCAGCACCGGCACTGCGGTTGTTCGGTCCGCGGTTGTGCCATCTCCCAGTCGCCCGTTGCCATTCCAGCCCCACGCGCGGAGAGTTCCATCGTTAAGAAGAGCAAGAACGAAATCCTGTCCCGCTGCTACGGCTTTGGCGCCTTGCACGTCATCGGCCTGGACAGGACTCAAACGGTTGATTTTCGTGCCATCACCAAGCTGCCCCTTGTCGTTTCTTCCCCATGACCAGACGGTTCCATCTGCTCGGACAACCACAGAATACTCGCCACCAGCACCGACGAGCTTGGCATTATTGAGACCTGGAATCAGCCCAGGCAGCAATCGTTCCACGGTGGTTCCATCACCGAGCTGGCCGACAGCGTTCTGACCCCAGGACCAGACAGTTCCACTATTGCCAACAGCAAGACTGTGGTCCCCTCCGGCTGCAATACTCTCAATTGCGCTCAAGCTCACGATTTTAAACGGCAACGCTTCGCTTACCATTGTGCCGTTGCCGAGTTGACCACCATTATTATTACCCCATGCTCGAACCGATCCATCTGCAAGCAATGCGAGCGAATAGCCCGCCCCTGCAGCAATGGACGTGGCTCCGGCAAGATCCACAACAGCGGTAGGGGCGCTCTTGGAGGCAAGCGTTCCGTCTCCGAGCTGGCCAAAACTATTACGTCCCCATGCCCAGACGGTGCCATCCTTACGCAGCGCTAATGAATGGAACGTTCCGGCAGCAATGGCCACAAACTTACAAACTGCACCGACTTCGTCGACGTTGCCGTCGCAATCCTCATCCTCGGCCTGCGTTCCAGGTTGAGTGCAGGACTCCTCCCTCGGCTTGACGTCACCAGTGCAAGGCTCGTACCCCGAACCGTCCGGCTTGCAAACCATCTTTCCTGCTTTACAGATCCCAATATCCACGGTTCCCGATGGCCCCGAATAGCAATCCACGGCCATATTGGGCGTACAAGGTCCGCCTTGACCGCCTTGGCCGCCTTGGCCGCCTTGGCCGCCTTGGCCGCCTTGGCCGCCTTGACCGCTGCTGACCTCTGATTCTGAGGGGCCGCACGCGGCCACGAGAAATACAAAAATGGCGACATATGCACTTGCACTGAAATTCATTACCGATTTCATCCTGGTTGTCCTTTCACGCGACTGGCGTTGCGGAAGATATTATGACTGGGGGAGGACATATTATCGTAGAGCAAGCCGCCCGTCGAGAGCGGCTGACGTCGAGCGCCGCTCGATGCACGAGGCAGACGAGCACGAGCGCGGCGCTCCCTGCTCGCCAGGGTCGGTGGCGCTGCGCATGCCCCATGTCGAGCCCGCGGATTTACGCGGTCAAGCGCGGTCACGATCGCCTACGACAACGACGATCTCTATCCCGCCTCGCCCGCCCCCGGCGCCGCCTCGGTCCACACCTTCCATTGGACGAGGGACGTCAACGGCGCGATCGTCGGCTGGAGGTTCACCGACAACCTCGGCTACATCGACCACGGCTGGGACTGGCAGACTGGATATTATTGGTGATCCGATGACGCATCACCCGCCGCACGACCCCCCGACTCCCGCACGCCTGCGCATGGGTCTCATCGCCGGCCGTCGGCGACACGGCCAAGTCCTCAGCCGGGCCGCCGGGATCCTCGCTCGTCTCAAGCGCTCATTCGCCGCCCCACATCCTCTGGAGCGCCTTCCCGTACGCGGCCGCGGAAGCGCCATCAAAGTCGGCGCTCAGCAGCAACACGATATTGTCTCGCTGCGAAGCGCTGCCTACACCCTTGCTACCACGGAGTTCCGTGTGCGCCTCCGACGCCGTCGCCGCATCGTCGAACTGGCGGATGCACGCCCATCCCGCAGCGCTGGCAGTGTCACCGTCGAAGCGGCGCACGTTGCGAGAATGCGCGCCTCCCACGGGGCAGTCGCCTGGGCCAGGCGCCCGCGCGCCGCGCGCCGCGCGTCGGCAGGCCGTAGGCGCGAAGCTCGCCAACGACCTCGTCCGCGGTCCATGCCGACTTGGCACAGGAGGAAACCAAGAGGAGCGCGATGAGCAGGCCTGTGCGAACCATCCGTACGGCCGATCGTAGCAGATCCCAGCTCCGCAGTACACAAGCAGGTTCCGCTTGCCCACCCGCAACCACATCGTGTTCGCGTAGTGCCGCAAGCAATACACCGACCACCCCCCACCCTCCACCGCTCCCTCTCGAACGCCTGCACAATCCCGTACCGACCCCCCGCCCTCCCCCGCTCATTCAGCGCCACAAACTCCTCCCGCCCCGCACCCCCACCCCCTCGATCCCCGCCAGCACCCTCCCCAACTCCGGCGCCACCGGCACCTCCCGCTGCCCCGTCTTCGGCGTGTGCGTCTCCCCGTGCGACCGCCCCTCCCGCACGCTCACGAACCCGCCCACGACCTCCCCATCCCGCCGCAACCGCACATCCCGCCACCGTAGCACCCGCAGGCCGCAACCCCGCGTACGCCATCAACGCGAAGCTCACCCGATGCCGCTCGCTCGCGGCCGCGAGGATCCGCTCGACCTCCTCGTCCGATGGAATCTCTAGAATGCTCTGCCCACCGCCTTGAGCCGCGACATCCCCTCGGGCATCGCGCGCAGGAACTTCCGTGCCACCGCGAATCGCAGCACCGACCGGATCACACGGTAAGCCGGTGGAGAATGCGCTTGACAAATCGGTCCGGTCCGCCGAAGAGGCTGGAGATGGCCATCGACTTCATGGTAATGCCCCTCAGCCGCTACATCGCTGGTGACTTTATCTCGCCCGCGATGCGGACCGCGTGGGATGCGGGCTTGCCTTACTCGCTGCTCGGCCCTCACGGCATGCTGCAGATACCGAAGGACACACCCTTCGGCGGTCCGGACGCACCTGCCCGGCGCGAGGCCATTTTGGAAATGCTGCTCGGCGACCTGCGCGCCCTCCCCGCAATCGGAGACGCCTCGTGGGACGAGCGCTCCGCTGCGGAGCCCGCTTTTCACCGCGTCGACCCGGGGTCGTACGAGGCCCTGCTGGAGGAGGCGGCGCGACCTCGGAAACGCGGCCCCTTCGGCCTCTTCGGCACCGCGCCCTCGGCGGTGGTGCACCTTGGCATGACGCTCCTGGTTCCGTGCGACCTCGCCACGCCGATTGAGATGAGCTCGCCCTTCGAGCGGCGCGTGGGTTCGACCCCGCGGGCGCTTCAGGAGCTGTCGAGCAGGCCGTGGTCGGCAAGGGCGGCGAGCGCTGTCGAGACGCTCCGCGCAGCGCTCCAGGACGCGGCGCGCCTGGGCCTACCCCTGATCGTGGACCAATGAAGAAGACGACGCCCAAGACTGTACCCGATCCGCGGCGCCAAAGTTTGTCAGCGTGCACCTGACAAACCGTTTACGCGCGCCAAGCGCTTCCCCCTCGCCAACCTCCTCCCCGCCTCCCCAAGGTCCTCCTTCAGATGATGCACATACCGCTGCGTCGTCGCGAGGTGCTTATGCCCCGCCATCCTCTGCACGACATGCACCGGCACGCCCACCCGCAACCACATCGTGATCGCGTAGTGCCGCAAACAATACACCGACCACCCCCCGACCCCGACCTTCCACCGCACCCTCTCAAACGCCTGCACGATCCCGCACTGCCCCCCCGCCCTCCCCCGCTCATTCAGCGCCACATGCTCCTCCCGCCCCGCCCCCCCGGCCCCCTCGATCCTCGCCAGCAACCTCCCCAGCTCCGGCGCCACCGGCACCTCCCGCTGCCCTGTCTTCGGCGTGTGCGTTTCCCCGTGCGACCGCCCCTCCCGCACACTCACGAACCCGCCCACGACCTCCCCATCCCGCCGCAGCCGCACATCCCGCCACCGTAGCGCCCGCACCTCGTTCGGCCTTAGCCCCGCATACGCCATCAACGTGAAGCTCACCCGATGCCGCTCGCTCGCGGCCGCGAGGATCCGCTCGACCTCCTCGTCCGATGGAATCTCCAGAATGCTCTGCCCCATCGCCTTGAGCCGCGGCATCCCCTCGGGCATCGCGCGCAGGTACTTCCGCGCCACCGCGAATCGCAGCACCGACCGGATCACCACCTGCACATTGTTCCGCGTCGCCCGCGCGAGCCCCCGCTCCGACAGCTCCAGGTCGCTGGCGAAGCATAGGTGATTCCCTCTGCGTCCCACGCAGGCTGGCATGCCGTGAGCGAAGGCGCGCGGGGGCGGGGCGGATGTTGTGGGGGACGGGAACTACAGCGCGGCGACGAGTGCCTTCGTCTTCTTTCCGACGTCGAGCGGCGCTTCCGAGTTCAATTGAACGAACACGCGCGGGCCTGCATTCCCGTACCGGTGCGCACCCACGAGCACCGCCGCATCGTCGTACGCCTTGACGGTCGCCGTGTACGCCTCGTCCGTGTCGAATCCGAGGACCGCTGCGCCTTTACCGGGCACGCTCGGCAACTCGCAATCCCAGCGCTCGCTGGCTCTCGCCGAGAGGCCGCCCGGGACGACCTCTTTGCAATTTGCAAGAATGCCCTCGGCGGTGAGTTTGTCGGCCGCCTCCTTCGCTGTGACCTTCTTCAAGGGCGCAGCCGCTGCGGGAGACGGAGCAGGCGTGGCGGGGGCTGCCGAGGTGGTTGTCGGCGTCGGCGCGGCGTCCGGCTTCGAACAGGCAGCTAGCGAGAGGGCGAGAATTGCGGACGTTATCAGTCTCATGATGGCCAGCATACTCGTTCGACTGGGTGCACGTCCACCTTTCCGGCTTACGTCCGCCTCACCGCCCCGCGGGCGGTCGCCCCGCGGGTGGGCTCGTGCTCCGCGGGAAGACGCTCCATGGGCCTCAAGTTAGCTTGAGCGTAGCAGGCGAGGCGCTTCTCCCCCTCAACCTCCTCCCCGCCTCCTCCAAATCCTCCTTCAGAGGATGCACCTACCGCGGCGTCGTCGCCCAATTCTTATGCCCCGCCATCCTCCGCACGACACGCACCGGCCCCCCGTGCGAGAGCACGCGAACCTCGAAGCCGTTCTTGAAGCGGGCCAGGATGCCCTCCGGCAGGCTTTGCCCTTTCGGCAGCGGGCCGAAATCAAAGCCCGCAAGGTCGATAGCGTTCCCCCAGCGCGTGCTCGCGAAAGAACTCGGGGGAGAACCAATGAAGGGCCGGGCGCGAAATGACTCCCGCCCGGCCGCCCTCCACGGCCCCCCGCCTTGCTCACGGCCTGCACATGGGTCTCATCGCCGGCCATTGCGCTGAGGCGCTACCCCAACCCAGCGCCTGCACGATGAGACCCATGCAAGGACCCTCGTTCACTCGCCCGCGACAACCACCTCATCCGGCGCCTTCCCCCGTGCAGCCTCCTTCGCCGCAACGCTTCGCCGATTCTTCGACCGCCGACCCTTCCACGCCGCGAGCGGCGCGAGCAACCTCTCCGTGAGCGCCGCCGTCGCGGGCTCGTTCTCCCGCACGTGCGCCACGACGCGCAGCACGTAGCTCCGCAGCGCATCGAGCGCCTCGCCCTGTGCCTTGCCCAAGCTGTGCGGATCGGCCGCGGGCCGGGCCTTCGTGATCCCGAGCGCCTCCCCATACGCCGTATGCGCGAAGATGAGCTCGTCCAGGAAGGGCTTGCCTCCGAGATTCGCGATCACGACGTCGAACCCTTTTTCCATGAGGATTCGCATCCGTGTCTCGGCCTCCTGCCACTCGTCGGCGGCGCGCAGCCGCAGGAAGCCGAGGCCCTGGCCGAAAAGCGCATCGTGCACCCTCGCGGCGTCCGCGGCCGCGGGGTACCGCTCGACGGGCAATCGCTTGATGGAGAGAAGCCAGGACGAGAGCGCGCTGAACGCATTGTCCTCGACGCGATCGGCGACGGCGACCACCGGAGGCGCCTCGCCCTCCGCGAAGACGCGCTTGCCGAGCTCCACCTGGAGGGTCTCGTGCGTGGCGGCGAGTGTATTGCGATCGGCGGCGATGGAGATGGGAAGTCCCGGCTCACGGGAGGCCGTCTCGAGAAGCTCGGCGAGGAGGCGAGCGGTGGAGACGGCCGTCATGCGAGGCAACGCGACGAGCTGGGTCGGTGAGAACGAACGAGACATGTGGATTCCTCCTCCCGGGCAAAACCCGGGGGACATGGATGTTGTAGCGGAGGGTGGGACGGACGCCGCGTTCGCATAATCACGACAAAAACGTGCATGGCGGCTGGAGGATGCTGGGCGGTCGCTCGAAGCAGCCAACTTCGAACACACGGTTCATCCCCGGCACTCGCACATTCGGCGTCGAACCTGCCCCTATCGCGGGCCCAGCGATGGCGACGACCCCCGGCCGTGGACAACCTCTTCCACCTCGCCCCGGCCGCAGATGCCGCGCCGCGACGTGCCTCTCTCGCCGGCCGGTCCCGCCGGGAACGCGCCGGCCGCGGACGACCGCGGTCCCTACTCCGTCAGGGGCTCGTTCCGCGCGTCACCCGCCTGAATGAGCGCTCAACACCTCGACGATCCTGCGCTGCCGACGAGCCAGCGCAGCGCCGGCGCGAGTTCTTCCCGCCAAGAGGAAAAAGCGTGACCACCGGAATACAGGTTGTAGTGCACCGTGCCGCCTCGTGACTCGAACGACCGAGCCGCCGCTTCCACGCCCTCGATCTGCGAGACGCGCTGGAAGAGGCCCGTTGGCGGATGAGGGACCCGCGTTTCGATCTCCTGCGTGCCGACGCTCAACCAGAACCTCGCGCTTGTCGAGGGAAACAATATCGCGTTGTCCGCGAGCCACCAGAACGAACCGGATTGACAGAGAGCGGACGAGAAGGCGTGCGGATGCTGCATCACGGTGTACGCGGCCGCGAGCCCACTGAGGCTGACGCCGCAAATCAGATGATCCGGGCTGGTAATGCGCTCGTCATGCTTCCTCGCCCACGCCACGACGTCTTCGGCGATGAATCTGGAGTAATCCGCATTGCATGTATAGTCCTTGTGCCTGGACGCGGAGTCCTGAAACGACACGAAGACGCAGGACATCGAGAGAACGCCTCCGGCCGTCATGCACTCGCGAATCACGGGCAGGCAGTCCATGTCGTGAAGGTAGAACTCACCGTCGAGGAAGACCGCGAGTTCGTGCCGCCCGTCTTCGATCCCGGGCACGAACCAGATCCGCCTCTCGTATCGGCCGCAGGTGCTTCGGAGAACGTGGCGCTCGGGCCGGTCGGGTCGTGCCGCGATGGCCAGGTTGCGGAACAGACCCTTGGGATCGTACACGACACGGATGCCACTCTTGACCACGCCCAGCGTGCCGGCATCGCATGGTTCTGTCGCGGCCCACGCGGGCGAGGCGAAACCGAACTCCACCTCCTTGCCGTCGGCGTAGTGGACGCGCTTCGCTTTGACCGGACCCCAGTCTTCGTCGCTCACACGCCGGACACTTCCAAACCGGGTCATCCACTCGGCGTCGCCTGCGAGCGCCAGTGGATCGTCCAGCAGGATGACCAGGTCGACGTCGGACTCCGGTCGCGCCATGCCGCGGGCATGAGAACCCACCAGCGCGATTCCCAGAATCGCGCGCTCGCGCAGCCCCCACTCGCGCAGGTTATTGAGAGTTTCTTCCACGTCTACTCTCGGTGATTTCCGTCGCATGTCGGACCTCGGTGAAGACATCTACCGCTGGCGCTCGACCTGGCGAACTTTTCGCCGCACCCTCTCGAACGCCTGCACAATTCCGTACTGCCCCCACGCCCTCCCCCGCTCATTCCGCGCCACAAACTCCTCCCGCCCCGGGTCGCTGCCCCAGCGCAGCACCTGCGCGAGGAGACCCATGCAAGGACCGTCACACACTCCACCGGAACCCCCACCCCCTTCCGACCCCTTCCCCCGCGCAACCTCCTTCGTCGAAGCGCTGCGGAACGGACGCCGGGTTCGCATCCTCACGACGGAACCGTGCATGAAGGCGGGGAGATGTTGCGCACATCGCTTCCGGTCGTGGCGGGAGGACCCAAACCGATGCGCGTATCGCTTCCGGTCGTGCAGGGAGGACCCGAACCGATACGCGTATCGCTTCAGGTCGTGCAGGGAGGACCCGAACCGATGCGCACATCGCTTCCGGTCGTGCAGGGAGGACCCGAACCGATACGCGCATCGCTTCCGGTCGTGCGGGGAGGACCCGAACCGATACGCGCATCGCTTCAGGTCGTGCAGGGAGGACCGGACGCGGTACCCATCAAGCCGGAGCGCACGCGTCATCCCAACGCACGCCCCACGCCGCCCGAAGCGTCGGGCCCGGACCGTGGCCGCCCTGTCAGGACGCGTCATCCACGACGAACTCGTCATGCTGCGGCATTGCGGCCGAACCTTACGCGGCAGCCTCGATGCACGCCATGATGCGGAAGGCCGAACGGATACGCGCAGACGGTCATCAGCGGGTCAGGCCCTGAAGACTGTAGTAGCGAGGGATCCACTGGAAGCCTCCTGCCTTGTCGGATCGGACATAACCCAAGCCAGGGAACGAGATGTGCGCAGCGGCCACCAGCGTGCGGTCGTCTGCGAATTTCTTGAACATCCCCCATCGGTCCGCAGCGGCAGCGCTTTCATTCGCGTCGAAGTTGATCGTCGCTTGCGGTTGGGGCAGCTGCACGGCGGCCGCATGCACCAGGTCGCCAAAGAACACGATCTTTTCTCCCTTGCTCTCGATTTGAAAAAGGGTATGCCCGGGTGTGTGGCCGTGCGCGGGAATGGTCTTGACGCCCGGAAACAGCTCGCCGCCCCCCTGGAACAGGGCCACCTTTCCCGCAGCCTCGTACGGCATCAGGGCAGCCCGCGACTGCGGGAACATGTCTTTCTGGTTGGCGGGAGCGGCCGCCTCGGCCTGAGGATCGAAGCGGTAGTCGCGGTCGGCCTTGTCCACGTAGACGACGGCGTTGGGAAAGACGCGTTTGCCATCGACCGTCAGGCCGCCGGAGTGGTCACCATGCAGGTGCGTCAGCAGAACCGCATCGATTTCATCCGGGTCGTAGCCGGCGGCTTTGAGGTTGTTGAGCAGCCGGCCGCCGCTGGTGCCGAAGAGCGTTCCCGCGCCAGCATCGATGAGCAACAGCTTGCTGCCCGTATTGACCAGGAGCGCATTGATCGAAATTTCGGTCGGATAGGCTTCGAACCCCGCCGTGAGCAAGCCACGCACCTCGGCGGGGGTGATGTTGGACATCATCTGATCCAGAGGCAGTGAAACGGTGCCGTCGGACAGCGCCGTGAGCTCATAGTCGCCCAGTTGCATGCGGTAGAAGGCGGGCGCTTGCGACTTCAGCCGTCCGCGCGCTGCACCCTTCGGTTCGGCGACATGTGAGCCGCCGCATCCAACGAGCCCGAGCGTGGCCGAGCCCATGACGCCGGCCGCCATCAAAATCAAAAAAATCTTGCGAATACCCATGACGTATCTCCAGTGAAGGGGCTCCAACCATCGACTCGACGGTGCGAATGCGGCGATTGGTTTGTACTTGCGCGGTCGATGCCTGGAGCGCTTACGACGAATAAACTAAAATTTCTACCTCCTCGGCGCGTAGCATGCTCCCCATGCGGCGGCCAACCGTGCCCGTCCTCGGGTGCGGCCGACGGCATGAGCCCAGGGCATACCTGCGCGACGTGTTGATCCTGCTCGTCAGCGGCTCGAGAGAAGCATCTGGAGCCGCGTCTCGAGCACGCCGCCCTCGTCCTGAGTTCGGGCGCGGCGCGGTCGCGGGGGCCTTCGGATCCGCGCCTTCGTCGACTCGGGTCCGGCGGAACCCCGCCCGGCGGAGCCGAGGGCTACCTGCATCGCCTGCTGGAGACACGTACGGCGCGCGTGGACGATCCGGATCACCCGGGCGTGTTCAAGCTCCTGCCAAACCCTTCGCCCGAGGCGGCGGACAGGCACCACGAAGGCTCCCGAGGGCGGGCGCTCTCACGCGACGTCGTCGAGCGTGTCGTGTGGGAGGTCGTCCCTGTCCTCGCCGAGACGACTTGCTAGGCGCCGGGGAGGAGAAATCCCGGTTTGTTTGCCCTCCCCTCCGGTCACGAGGCACACGGCTTCCACGATGATCCTCCCCATCACCCACGAAAACATGGAGGCGCGGAGGTGGCCCGTCGTCACCCTCGTCATCATCGCGATCTGCTTCGTGATCCATTCCTTCGTGGCCGCCACGGAGCGCTCGCAGACGCGGGACCTCAACGCGCTCGTCTCGCAAGCCCTCACCTACCACGCAGCGCACCCGTATTTGAAAACGCGCCCGCCGCTCGACGAAATCGTCGGCTACAGGCAGCTCCCGCTCCTCGCCGAAAAACCGCGCCCCGAGAAGGCACCGGACGACGAGGAAGCGTTGGCGCGGCAGCAGCAGCACTTCGATGAGCTCGGCCTCTCCGTGCAGAAAACGATCGACGCATTCCCCACGCGCCGCTTCGGCTACGTGCCCGCGCGCGGGGACGTGCTCGGGCTCGTGACACATCCGTTTCTCCACGGCGGCTGGCTGCACCTCTTGTTCAACCTCTGGTTCCTCTGGCTCTGCGGCTGCAACATGGAGGACCGATGGGGCCGCGCCGTCTACGGCCCGTTTTACGTCGCGGCCGGCATCGTCGCCGCGCTCGCGCACAAACTTTTGGGAGGCTCGCCGAACGTCCCCCTCATCGGCGCTTCGGGCGCCATCGCCGGCGCCATGGGCGCGTTTCTCGTCACGTTCGCCAAGACGCGCATCGGCTTCGTCACCTTCGTCCGCCTGCGCCCCATTTTCTTCACGGCGCCTGCGTTCGTCATGCTCCCGCTCTGGCTCGCCTTGCAGATCACCTACTTGATGCTCGCGCCGCGCAACGGCGTCGCCTACGCGGCGCACGTAGGAGGCTTCGTGTTCGGCGTCGTCGTCGCTGGGGCCCTGCGCTTGAGCGGCGTCGAGAAGAAGCTCGACGCCGCCGTCGAACAGAGCGTGACGACAATGCAAGATCCACGCATCGTCGAGGCCTCGGACCTCACCACGCAAGGCCGCGCCGCCGAGGCGCTCGCGCTCCTCGACGAGCTCCACGCAGAGATGCCTTCGAGTATCGACGTGCAACTCGAGATCCTGCGGGCCACGAAAATGCTCGGCCAGAGCGCGCGCGAGATGGCGGCCTACGCTCGACTCATGCAGCTCTACGTCCGCGCGGGCGAGGCCGATGGCGCGATCGCGCTCTTCCGCGAGGTGCGCACCGAGAAGCGGCTCTTCGAGCTGCCAGCCGTGACGCTCATGCAGATGGGACAGACGCTCGATGGCGCCGATTTTCCGCGCGACGCGACGGACGCGTACGAGGCGGTGCACCGGAATAACGCAGAGACCCTCTTGGCCGTGAAGGCGATCCTCGCGCACGCAAAAATCGCCGCGCGCCTCGGGGCGATCGAGGAGGCGCGCGCGCTCTTCACCGCGGCGCGCGAGTCGCCTTTCTCGACGAAGGAGCTCGACGACGCGGCCCTCGTCGAGCTCGAAGCGCTCGACCAACGCGAGCCCGCAAAGTCCGGGCGCGTTCCTTCGTGAGCCGCGCGCCCTCTTCTTTGATGCGCATCTAGCGGGGGAGCTCGGTCGACCGATCACGCACCACGAGCTCCATGTCACATCGATCGAGCCCGGGCTGATAGAAATCTTCGATTCGTCGCAGGAGCCGGAACCCGCGCCGCGCATAAAAGTCCTCGGTCAAGTGGCTCGTGTCAATGCGCACGAGCTCGATCTCGGGCATGTCCGCGAGCCAGGCGAGCCGGCCCTCGGTGAGCGCCTTCCCATAACCCTTCCCGTGCAACGACGAATGAACGAGGCCCCACGTCAACGTCGCCACGCGTGGGTCTTGCCTCGTGGGCGCGAGCCCCCCGCACCCGACGACGGTGCCGTCGTCGTCGCAGATCACGGCATAACGGCCCGGCAAATCGTCGAGGAAGCGCCCGAATCGCTCGCGCTCCTCGACCGAAAAGAACCGCGGGGTGTTGCTGTCAAACGCGGCGAGGCACGCCGCCCGATCCTCCGGTCGATAGTCACGCAGCTTCATCACTCCCTCTCGTGCTGGCCTTGACCGCTGCCCTCGCTTGCAGGTCGAGACGGTCGCACGGGAGCCGCGTGCGCGTCAATGTCCCGCCGAGCCCGAAAGTTCGATGCCGTTCCCTGGCACCCCGTAGACCACGTTTGTCCCTTCCCCCGCGGGGTTTGCCCGCGCATCGTCAACGACACGGTATCCGCGCTGTAGAGCTTGCCGCGCCACGCTCGGATGGCGTACCCTCGCGCCATGGTTCGACTCGCACGTACAGCGCTCGTGCTCGCAGTCAGCGCTGGCCTTGCCGCGCTCGCCGTCCCGGCCTGCATCATCGGCAGTATAACGGTTGGTGCCGACTGTCCCATCGACGACGACGGCAACCTCCTCATCCCGCGGGAGTGTTGCATTTGCCCCTCCCCCGAAGCGTGCCCGGCCGGGTTTCCGAAGGATGTGACCGTCCCCGACTACTGCCGACCTGATTGTCCCGAAGGCATCCCCTACGAGTGCTGCGAGTGCCCCAGCCCCGAGTGGTGCCCTGGCGGCAAGATATACGTCCAGGTCCCGGACTACTGCCACTCACTCGATGGCGGCACGGACGCGGGCAGCGACGGCTCGATGTCCTCGCTCTGCACGGGCGGAACGTGCGTGACCCCGGGACCCGCGAGCTGGAAAGGGCCGATGAGCTTCTGGCAGGGATGGGACATCGAGGCCCCCTCGTGCCCGGAGAACACGCCGATCCTCGCATTCGAGGGGTGGACCGCGCCGCCCCCGCCCTCGTGCGGCACGTGCAAGTGCGATGCGCCCGAGGGGACGTGCAAGCTCCCAGAGACGTGGAGCGTCAACTCGGCGGCCTGCGCAGATCCGGGTGGCGGTGTCAAGACAAACTTCGATCCGCCGACAAACTGGGATGGGACCTGCAACGGTGACAAGTCGATCCTCGGTGACAAACTCTGCGGCGGTGTTCCGTGCGTCCGCTCGATCACGATCTCACCCCCGGTGATCGAGGAACTGCCGTGCCAAGCGCACCACATCGGGGATCCAGAGCCCAAGGTTCCCAAGGCCCGGAATGGCGGACCGGAGATCACGCTCGGACGAGTCTGTACGAGCGAAAGCGCCCTGCCGAACTGCATCGAGGCGGAGGGGAAGGTCTGTGTCCCGAAGCCCCCCAGCTTCTCCTCTTGTTTGTACCGTGAGGGGGATTATGCGTGTCCGGAGGGCTGGGGCGAGAAGACGCTCCTCTACGGGTACGTGGAGGACAAACGTAGCTGCGCCGAATGCGAGTGCAGCGAGCCGAGCGGCGGCACTTGCAGCGTGAAGTTTCGGATCTTCAGCGACGCGGCCTGCACCATCGAGAAGGAGGCCGCCGACGTCTCGACCGGCATGACCGCTCCCTGCAAGGACCTCATGCCGGGGACGCAGCTCTCCAGCAAATCGGCCGCAATCCTGGAGTACACAAAGGGCGCGTGCACGCCGAGCGGGGGGAACGCAGAAGGAGAGCTCGTTCTGCTCGAGCCCGTCACGGTTTGCTGCTCCGCTCCCGTGACTTAGAACGCGTACACGAGCGACCCACCGCCAGTCGTGAAGGGGCGCAGCGTCTCCCATAGGGAAGGAGCGATCGTGTCGAGACCCGTACCGAAAAGCGGGATCGCGACCTCGACATCCAGGCGCACCGCGAAGTGTTCCGCGAATGGGAGCTCAACTGCGCTGCGCGCCCCAACACCAAACAGGCCTTGCACGCCATGGCCGACATACAACCTGTTCAGGGCCGTCGCTCCAACGGCCCCGCCCATGACGAACAAGCAACCGACGAACGGCGCGCGCTTCAGGCATCCCGCACCCGTCATTGTGAACGTGTGCGCCTCGACCTTGGTTGAGCTCGCAGGGCGCGTCTTCCAGAGCGGCATCCACCGCGCGTCGACTTCAAGCGAGAGCTGCGGGAGCTGCACGCCGCCGGCAACCCGGAGCCCGGGTGCCCAATCCGGCATGAGACCGGAAGACACGACCCCTCCGAGCGCCACGAAACCTCGCTTCTTTGGAGCCGGCGTTGCCGTGGCCGGGGACGGTGGGCACGCCGGGCATTGTGGGCATGGTGCCGCCTTGGGAGGTGGCGGAGGGACTGGCGGTGGTGTTGGCGCCTGCGTCTCCTTCTTCGGCGCCGCAGCTCGTATCCGCGTCGCCGCATCAAATGCCGTCCAATAAAGCACCTTGAAACAGTCGGTCCGGGGTGAGTAGTCGCGGTGATCTGTGGATACGGCGACGCCGTTCTCATCCGTGATCGTCGTATCGACCGACTTCCCGCCATCGGGGAGTCGCCGGATCCGCACAACGAGCGCGCGCGTCGCTGTCGGATCGATCGTGCTCACGGGCACCCAGTTCGTCAGGAGGGCCTTGAACTCGAACGCATCCGCGCAACCGGGCAGGGTTCGATCCGCTGTGAGCTCGACGCGGTGGTGCGGCATCTCGTCCGCCGCGACGGCCGAGGATGCCAAGGTCAAGCCCAGCGCGAAGGTGCCGACCGCGACCCGGAGAGTGTGCGTTCTCACTCCGCAGCCCCTTCGACGAGAAATGTGGAGGGGTCGGTCGATTGTTCCCGTGATGGAGGGCGACTTCTGCCCTTTGTCTTCATGGGACCCGTGAGCACGAGCAGAGGCGGCGCCATGTGCCGAGCCTCGACCGAGAGGTCTGGGGCATGACACGCGTCATCGACGACTGCTCGAACGAACTCGGGATCTCCAGAGAGGCCACGCTCCGGTATCTGGATGCTATGGCCGCGGTGGTTCGTTCGGTCGGAGTCGATTCGGCGCATGGGATGGATATCGTCCATCATGCATTCCTGGTCGCCTGTCGCAAGCCCAAAGCAGAGCGACCCGATCCATACGACGAAGAAGCGTTCGGCGCATGGCTGAACGCGGTCGCGAAATACGCGGCCCTGACGAACCGCAAGGACGCATCCCGCTCGCGGGAAGTCGCGACGCCTACGGAGGAGATCGTGCGCGCAATCGATGCCAGTGGCGCGCACGTCGAGAACTACGAGGCGAAGGTCGACGCGTCCAGGGTATTCGAGCGTCTGAGCCATGACGATGGCTCCCTGCTCCATGAGCATTTTTACGAGGGGACGACGATCAAAGAACTCGCCGCGGAGCGCGGTGTGGCGTGGGCGACGATGCGGGAGCGGATGGATAACGTCACCCATCGGGCGCGCATTGTGGTGAACGAGCCTGCGGCGCGGCCGAAACGTCGCCGTCGGCGCCGGATCGGTGCCATTCCGCTGGCCCTGTTTGGCCTGGTCGCCCGCGAGGCGCGCGCGCAGGTGGGCTCGTTCTGGACACGGCTGGTCGGGTCTCTCCACCGCACCCCTGCCCGTTTCATCGGAAGCCTTGGCACGGCAGCCGCAATCTTCACAGGCACGCCGCACCTCGGGTCGTGCGCAGGCGAAGAGCGTGCATTCGCTGCTCGCGCGCATTGCGTGGAAGGCCGAATCGCGGACGATCTCGCGCGGCATGCTGGCCTCGTCAAGTCGAGACCCAAGCCCCCCATCCCGGCAGAGGCCCCGAAGGTCACAAGTCCACGACCTCCGCCGGGGGGTCGCTACGAGGACCGCTCGCCGGCGCCCTGGATCATCGCGAACGCGCTTCGGGACGCCGAGGCGACGAAGTAGCGCTTTTCAGTTTCGCGAAACACGACTCGTCGGCCTTGGGCGACTTCGGTGTGGCCGCTCCTTGCTCGCGCACAGGTGCTCGCAGGCTGCACCGTAGTCGCCCAAGGTCGACGAGCACCAGCTCGGAGGACCGGCCATGCCACGTCGACCAACGACCCATCCGCTTCTCATCACCCTCGGCGCGCGCATCCGGAATTTGCGCCTCGATCGGCAGATGTCGCTGACCGACCTCGCTGACGCGAGCGGAGTTACGAAAGGCGCCTTGTCCAGTATCGAGAATGGGCGCGTCAACATGACGATCGCGACCTGCGTGAAGATTGCCGTGGGCCTCGGCTTGCGGGTCAAGGACGTGTTTCCTGGCGGACTGGAGGATCTGGTGTGGAGCGGTCAAGAAAGCGGACCGAGGAGCCATGTCCAAGAGCGCGCTGGATGACGTGGCGAGCGCTCCACGGTGTGGCCGAGGGCAGCGACGCCCTTTTTTGTCCCAGCAGGATTTCGACGGTCACAACGCGAGCGAACGTGGCTCTACCCCAGAGGTCACGCGCCGACGAATGCGTGTGAAGCAAGCGAGAAAAAAACGAATGAAGATCTCTATGACTGTTCCGATGTTCCGTCACCTCACCCGCATGACTTCAGCGTGGCTTCTGGGTGCGCTTTCCCTGGGCTGTGTCGCCGTCCCTGAGGAGGATGAGTTGGCAGAGGAATCGATCGCCGAAGCCTCGGCTGCGCTGTCCGGATGGGGCTTCTGGGCGTGGGGGACCACGACGGACTACGACGGGATTGACATCTCCTCGGCGTCTCCCCAGACCTGCGTCCTCGCCGGTGTCGCAGGGAACCTCAATCGCGGCGGACAATGGTCCAACGACGTGGAATCGATGGCCTGGGTGGGTGCCAAGTATCCGGCGACCGGGACTTTTCTGTATGCGCACGGTGGTGCCTACACGGATCAGAACAACCAGAGGGTCTGGGATAACAATCCTGTCAATGCCCAAGCCACTTGCTTCCCCAGCAACGTTCGCGACGACGCCTCGTGGACGAGCGATGACGGCAGCGTCAGCCCCCCCGTCAAGATTGCCGACCTCGACCCGAACAACCTGCGGCAATGCTACCTCTCCGGCCTCTGGGGCATTTCTGGCGCGTGGAGCAGCAGCAGCAGGTTCGCGCGCGTGGTCAAGAAGACAACGACGGACGCAACCCACCCGACAACGGGATGGTACGTCGAGGCCAATCTCCCTTCTGACCCCTACGATGGCTCGCACGCGCGGGTTTTCGGCACGTGCGTGGACTTCCCGCTAGGAACGGTGTTCACCTCGGGCTCTGTATTCGCCGCAGCCTCAGCAACGAACACCGTCGCCATCACCTCGGGCACGGGCATCAAGGGCTGCGCGCTCACCGGGATCACGGGCGCGCTCAACCAGAACGACTGGAACGACGGCGCCGTGATGACGGCTCCCTCCACCACCAGCGGGGACTGGTCGCTGAGCGTCAAGAACAACAAGACGGCCACGTGGGCTTGCGCGAAGTGAACCGATCGTGAAATCCGACCGTCAACGCTGAAACCACGTCACTTCAACCCCCCTGCCAAGTCCGCTCGCCAGCGTTGCCCTTTGCCCCAACCCACGCACCGGAGGTTCTCGGAACGTCTCCTTGCGGTCGCCTTCAGCTCGCGCCCTCGATCTCGCAGAATGGCTTGGATCACCGCTGTTTGCGGCTGATCTCCGTGTAGTTCGAGGGTGCTGCTAGAAGCTACCTGAGCCGTTTCCGAAACCGAAGGTCGCAGGTCCGATTTCTGCCGGGGGTGGCGATGATTCCGCGGGGTTAGCGCTTCCTACCGCGCTGCCCCGCCGAACCCTCGGAACCCGTTGCCCCACTGTTGCCCCCCCCGTTTGCCCTCGGAAGCTGGGCAGATCAAGACCCGGCCAGCGTTCCCGCTGTCCTCTCGAACGACATGCAGGAACGCGTGCGCAGCGCGCTCGGCGCGTACGCGCCGGCGAAGACCCAGCATGCCGTGGCGCAAGCGCTCGGGTATCCGCGTGGCTACGTGGCCGCGGTCCTCGAAGGCAAGCCAGGACGGAGCCGTCTCGGGGCATGAGACGGCCGAACAAGGGCTTGCACCCGACGCACGTTCCGCGCGCGGGTGAAGCCCCAGCCGTTGGGCGGTCAAGGCTGGGCTCTGGCTCGACGTGACCGCCAGATCGCGATATGCGAACGCATGGATTCACGCGACGTCGCTGGCCTCTTGTTGTTGACCGTGACTACGGCATGCGGCGCGCGCACGGCCCTGCCCTCGGATGGCAACGGCGCTGACGACAGCGCTGCCGGCAGCGCGAGTTCGTCGGGCGGCGCGCCGTCGTGCACCCTCACCATTGACGCGATGGCGACCGCCGTCCCATCCCTCATCGCCGAAGGCGAGCGCATCTACTACGTCGCGACCGAAGGGCGCGTGATGTCGGCGGATGCGGACACCGGCGCGACGACGCTGCTCGCGCAGATCCCCGTGCAGGCACTCAACCCCACCATTTCGCTCGCGCTCGACGCAGACTGGCTCTACTTTACGTTCATGGGCGAAAAGGACGGCTGGCCCGGTCTTTGGCGGATCCCGAAAGCAGGCGGGGTGCCCGAGCATATCGCTTCAGGCAGGATCGACAATATCTTCGTCGACGAGACGGGGCTCTACTGGACCAATTTCCTCCCCTACGAAGCCAAGCACGAAGTGTTTCGTCGACGGCCAGACGGCACGACGCTGTCTCTGGGCGTGACCGACAAAAACTACGGCTATCTGCGAGGTATTTTCCGCGGCACGGCCGGCCTCCTCGTACCGTCGGGGACCACGTTCTTCGCGTTCGACATCGACGGCGCTGGCGCGACCACGATCTCGGACGTCGTCGGGCACATCTCGCACCCTTTCGAGCGCGATGGCGCGCTCTTCTTCAACGTCGACATCGCCACGCCGCCGCGCGGTTTTTTCCGCGCTTCGCTCGACGGCACGATGGCGCAGCAGCTCTACGAAGGCCCCTTCGAGCGCGTCATCACGGACGGCGTCAGCTGGGTCTTATCCTCCTCGAAAGACGGGGAGTATGCCATCTTCGGCGCGTCCTATCCAGACGGCAAGTCGTCGGTCGTATATCACAGCCCGATCGACAACTCGCCGCGCGCGGTGGCGCTGACGCCGACCCGGCTCGTGCTCGGGGCCGCGTGGTGGGAGTGGGAAACCGGCATTCGAAGCCTCTGTCGAGACGCGCTCGGGCTATGATCGGACTGCAAACCAATCGAGCTCGGATTCTCGCGTTCGGGCTGCTCGGCTGCTCGGCAGAGCCAACGTCACCCCCGGAAGCCCCGCCGATGCGACCGCTCGTGACCGCGTCTGCCACCCTTCCATCACCATCCCCGTCGCCAGCCGCGTCCATCACACCTGCCGCGCCGTGGCGGTCGCGGCGCGGCGAATGCGATCTCACCCGAGCGATTGACGAGTTCGTCGGGGCAGAGGTGGCAGAGGACTGCGGGGACATGCCCGAGAGGCCCCAAGAGGAGGCGTACGAGCGCGCCCGCGCCTGCGCGCTCAAGGCCCACGCGGCGCACAAGCCGTTCCGGCTCGTATGGGGTGGACCGAGGATCGACTCGATCATGCGTCAGGCGACGGTGGGGAGATTCGTGGACGGACGCTACGAGGTGCGATGGTTCTCTTATGATAGCTGCCCTTCGGGCTGCGGCGACGCAGATCCGGTGTGGGGGAGCGACCGCTGCGATTCGCTCGAGGATCTGCGCGCGGCCTGCAAGGCACAAGCGAAGAGCAAGGGGCCGGTGGACAAGGCTCTCGCATGGCTGTGCGACAAAGACAATGCGCAGGAGGTGCGGCGCTCGCTGGAGCTCAGGTGCACGAACCCCGTGGAGATGCAGTCCTGCGGGCCGAAGGAGTGAGCTCTTCCGGGCCCCCGGAGGGGCGGAGGGGGGCGAGATACACCGCGCGGTGGATGGCCTTTTGCCCCTGCCCGATCCGACGAACCCGGAGCTCACGCTCTTCGAGGATAGTGAGGGCCACTGGATGCTTGAGGGCGAGAGCGGGACGCGCGCCGCCGTGGATCAGGAGCGCGCTGTCTGGTCGGGACTCCGTCATATCGCGCGCGGTGGACGGATTGAACTGACACCGCCGCAGGACATCGACAGATGACCACACGGGCGAACACGTGGATGCGGCACGCAGCTCTCGCCCCCTCTGCGACCCTCGCGCACCGCGCACCCTTGACCCGCCAACAAACCCGGTCAAGCCTCCCCACATCGATCTCCTGGACAGCGCCATGCGCATGTACGTCTCCGTCGACATCCCCCCTCAGCGAGCCCAACGCCTCCTCTGTACACTGGATATCGGGTGAGTGAACCGACGATGACATTCAAAGATGGATGGCACGACTTGCCCTCTGGGGGGGCCGTCGAGATCCAAAATGGGTTCCCCGTGCGAGTATCCGACAAGGCGCGGTGGAACCTCGAAGAGACCAGGATCCTCGAGGAGGCAAAGGCGTTTGCCAACGCCAAACTGACGTGGGCAATTCGAGACCGCTCGCGACGCTGGACCAAAGCCGCGCTGTGGACGATCTTCAAAGCTCCGGACAGGGCCCGTTGGAATTTCGCGGGCGTCCTCCCCGGGGCATGCGAGCGCTGCGGTGAAGAGGCGGGCATTCGATTCATCGAGCGTGCTCCAGGCGAAGAGCACGAGTGGATCGGTGAGGCGTGTTTTAAAGAAATCGAACCGCCGCATTGAACCGCGGACGAAGCGCTCCGTTCTTGCACCTGCCTCGCTCCGCCATCTTCCCTCCCCGCCCTCCTCCAAATCCTCTTTCCCGACGCGGAGCCGAGAAGTGATGGCGTCGTGCCGAAGCGCGTAGATCGACCAGCCCTCGAGCCCGGCGCGGTCGCGCATGCGCTCGAAGGCTTGCGTGAGGCCGTACTGCCCCCACGGTCCTGCCTCGCTCGGGCAGCGCGAGGTGACCGTCGCGCGATCTCGGGGGCGAAGGCCGGAGCTTGCGCCTTCATTTGGGGAGACACGTCTCGGGGATCTCGGGCGAGCCGGGCCAGGTGATGCCCACCTTTTGAAGCCTGCGCTGAGCGGCAAGCACGCGCTCCGGGTCGGGCGCGGGGAGAAGGAGCGTTTCGAGCTCGGCGGGCGTGAACTCCGTGGGGCCTTTCAGCGCGCGGTCGACCACCGCGTCCATGATCGCGTGGGCGGGGGCGTCTTGCGGGCGGTCGTGGTACGTCACGATCCCCCCGGGGCGTGGACGATACGACTCACACGACAGCGGCAAGAGCCGCCCCTTGTGGAGCAAGCCCCACGCGGCCAGCCGGCGGGCGCCGCGGGCCCGTGTCGGATCGTGGACGGCGAAGAGCGTGCCACCGACGCGATCGCCGTGGAGCCAGAAGCCCACGCCCGCCTGCCTCTCCCCATGCTCTTCCCCCACGTAGAGCATGCCGACGGCCATCACGAAGGCGAGCTCGAGCTCGGCGGGGAGCCCCGGCACGGCCCCACGCACGTCGTCCGGGCCGCCGGTCACGGCGTCGAGCGAGAGGCCGAGCTGCTCGATTGGCCCGGCCCCAAGCTCGCACGCGAGGCCGACGACGCCTGCCTCGGTCCACGCCACGACCTCGTAGTCGCCACAGCCGTCGTCGTTGTAGATGGCGCCCCTCTTGAGGCCGCCCTCCCACATCGCGCCGTCGCAGGCTGGGAAGGCAAAGCGCCCGATCCGCTCGAGGTGGGTTTCGATGTACGCGCGCAGCGCGGCGCGTACGATGACGTCTCGGTCGAAGACGAGGCGTCCGAAGTGACGGGTGACCCGTTCGATCATGGTGTTTCGCCTAAACCCCGTCGATCCCGGCGTCAACGGGCTCGCCGCCTGCGTACACCGGCCGCGTCACGGCGTGTACGGCGGAACCTTGTTGATCTGCACCACCTCTTTTTCCGGCGGGACGTTGTAATATAGGAAGCGGTTGAGCCTCCGCGAGATGACGGCCGCGTTCTTGTACGCGTTCGTGCCCCACGGGCAACTGCGCAAGTCCCTCCTGGGCACCACGTGGTGCACCTGCGCGCGATCTGGGTCGTTTTCAGGCGTGCCTTTCGGATCTTTGAGGACGAGCGGCTCGATGCATGTCGTTTTCTGGCAGTTTTTCACACAAGGATACTCGAAGCCCGCGAGATCGGAGCGAATCTCGCCCTTGTGCGCCTTGCGGTTGACCTGGAGGATCCACTCCCTCTGGTCGAGGGACTTGCCGTCGTCGCCGACCTGGCCGCTGGAGCAGTAGAAGTCTTTGTCCGGTTTGATGGTCGTGACCTCGACCAAGTTCCGGTACGGACCGCTCACCTCCGTCGGAACACTTTTGACTTCGATGAGCGACGACTGGAGCAGCGCGTCCTCGTACTTGATCGGGATCTTGATCGCGGGATCCGGACCGACCTGTAGGGTGTAGTCACCGTTGCCGACGGGCTGGCACGTGTAGCCCTTGTCGTACGGCGCATTTCCCGACACCTCGCCGATCTTCACGGCATCGGCACACGCGGCTTCCCACGTTTGGTAGAAGCAGTCGAACGTGCCGGCCTCGGACATGTAACAAGCGCTGCCGAACGCGGCGATGTACTTGCTCCGCAGCGCAACGTCCTCCTTCGGGTTTCCCACGAGCGGGATGCGGTAACGCATGCACGCATCGGGCATCGGCTCCGCGCATTCGCTCGACGTGTCGGTCGGGGTGTCGGATGGAGTAAGGCACGAATCGTCAGGCCCCGGATCGAGAGGCGACCCGCACGCCCCCGTCATCCCTGCCCCACCAAAGCCCAACACCAGCAAGCCCAGCATTGCCGAGCGGCGTCTCGTCATTGCTCGCATGCAGTCCCGAATCGCACGTTGATCGGCCGGGCGACAAGGGAAAACAAGCCAGGTGGCTCACGATGCGCCCGGGAACCGAGCGTCCCATAATGGTGACCGGATCGGCGGGAGCCGCGGGAGCCGCGGGAGCCGGAAGCAGGTTGACCTGGAACCGTCTCCAAGACGGGTCGATTCGAGGTGGTTCCTGGTCAACCTGGTTGCGCCGAGCGGTACACAATCAGATTTCGCTTGCCGGCGCGGAGCCAGGAAGTGATGGCGTAGTGCCGGAGCGCGTAGATCGACCAGCCGCCGAGCCCGGCGCGGTCGCGCACGCGTTCGAAGGCTTGCGTGAGGCCGTGCTGCCCCCACGGCCTGCTTCGCTCGTTCAGCGCGAGATGACCGTCGCGTGAGCCGCGGTCGATCGGCACGAGGAGCCGCGCGGGCTCGGGGGCGATGGGAATCTCGCGTTGGCCGGTCTTCGGCGTGTGAAGCTCGCCGTGGGAGCGACCTTCGCGGACCGAAAGGAAGCCACCCACGGGGCGATCGTCGTCCCAGCGGAGGAGCATGTCGCGACGACGAAGCGCGCGGACTTTATTGGGGCGGAGGCCGGCGTAGGCCATAAGGGCGAAGCTCAAGCGGTGCGTGTCGCGCGCGGCGGCGAGGATCGCGTGGACCTCGTCGTCGGTGGGGAGCTCCAGGATACGCTGGCCGATTTGCTTGAGGCGCGGCAGGCCCTTGGGCGGTTCGGCGAGGGAACCGCGCTCGGCGGCGAAGCGCAGAACGGAACGGAGAACGACCTGGATGTTGTTGCGGGTCGTTTTGCGCGAGCCTGCGCTTCGACAGCTCGGGGTCGAGCTCCGCGGCCGCGTGGCCGTCGACCTTGTCGAGGGGTCGATCGGCGAAGCGTGGGAGCACGCGTGTGCTCGAGGATCGACGTGTATCCGCGGCGGGTCGTGACTTTCAGGTCCGTCAGCATGTATGTGCTGCGGAACTCGGTGGCGATTTCGGCGAGGGTTTTCGTCGGGGGTGGGGGTGGGGAGGCGGGATCGGTGGGGGATCTGGGTGGGGAGGAGCCGGCGGCGGGTGCTGCTGGGGGTGGGTCGTCCGTCGGCGCGTACGGGGTGCCGAAGCGGGCGAGGTTCAGGAGGTAGCGCTTCTCCTCGGCGCGAGCGCCGGGGATTGTCTGGGATTGCGCGTCTTTCCGGAATCGATGGCGGGTGCCATCGGGGAGGCGGTAGCGGATGTCAATGAACAGAACCGGGATGCCCCGTCGGGTCGTTCGTCGGACCGCCATGACTTGGGAGCCTTTCCCAGGTCATCTCAGGCCAGATGACTGCGATTGGCGCCTTATAGCACGCTCACCCACGTTCATCCATCGCGGTCAAACGGTAGAATCCCCCAGAGCCGCTCGCCCCAGGCCCCCGACTCGGTCATTGCCCCCTTGCCCTTCTGCCTCGCGGACGGGCCCGACCATGTTAAGCACCAGCGCCGGCCAACCTTTCCTCGCCATTAAACCACACATACCCCATCCGGTGCCATATCTCCTGACTGGCCCTAAAAGCAACATTTCGTTGCCATGAGTCTGCCGCATTCATGCCCTGAGCAAGGACCTTCAGTATTCGGTCGCTACCTACCTTGCCAAGCATGCTCAAAATCCAGCCTCGCTCATACCTGCCGCTGAAGCGGTCTGATTCATAGAGCGCAACGAGCCACCCCTCCATCTCACTCGTGGCGATCTCATATAGAGCCCTGAATTCATCTAGCCGGTCGTGCTCTTCTTCACTCGCTTCTCGCTCCAGGAGAGCCATGAGGCGCTGCCTCGCTTGCTCGGTCCCGACTTTCTCTAATGCCTCAATGTAGACGCCAGACATATAGGCGCTCATGGTCCGGCGATCGTGCCCGTTCATCGACCACGTCCTGTCAATCCACCGGATCGCTTCGTCGGGCGGGAGCCGATGGGCGCCACGGATGAGCTCACTTTCAGTATATAGCTCCCTGTTCGGCGCCGCCAAAATATGCTCGAATACCTCGCGCGCGAACGTCAACTCACCCACCTCACCTAAGGCCAGTGCGGCGCACGCCAGAAATCGAGTATCCATGTCCCTTGATATAAACCGACTCACGAGTGGCACCAGATCCCTCATCCGCTGCGCCCCCATGAACGACATCAATAGCTCCAGTGGAATTCGATACATCAAGCGAGGCGAATTGCCTTCCAGCAATAACAACCGGAGCTGTCCGTGGCGTGCCAAAAGCTTTATGCAGGCGGACTGAAGTCGCTCGTGCCCTCGACGCGAAGCACTCACATCCCTATGAGAAACATCGAGCATGGCGCGCAGCACATGCTCCTCTATCCATGCGAACGGAAACCGGACTGCGGCATCAATCCCTTCGGCTCGGACACGACAATCGTCATCCGTACACAGAACAATGCATGAGTCGAAAGGGATTTCTCCAGCCGACGTCGCAAGAGCGCGCGCGAACGCAAGCCGGGTTTCGACGGGCAATGAACGGTTACACGCATTGTCAGCGATCAGCCGGACGACGAGTGGCTCGTCAAAGGATGCAAGCACATCGACGTCTGAGGTGGGCCAACCATGGCCGCGACGCGAGCCTCCGGTGCGAACGACCCGGTCCGCCACTGCACGTGCGACCGCGATGCTCCCGGTCACCTTTAGAACTCCCGCGAGATCTTCGACGGTGCCGTAATTGTCGTCAACCTGATCACTTACAAACCACTCAACAAGCTCAGATTCTATTTGAGATCGAAGCATCCCTCTCCTTGCAATCGTTCTCAGAGCGTAGCTCGCATGCGCACCAGGCCATCGCACGCTCGCGGCTTTCCACATACGCAAAAGGGTCCGCTGGGCGTCCTCGTCCCCAATTTCGCCCAGTGCACGAAATATGGCCTCGCTCCCACTTGCGAGCGATATTTCATCAAATATTTTCCACTCCAATCGACCATCGATCGCGGCACGGACATTCGGCATTTGCCTGCGGGCCATCTCAATAAGAGCCGAGACCTGGATGTCGGGAGTTCCAACGTCCAGCATATCCGCTAACGTTGCATCTACGGAGGAACCGGCCAACCGCGAAAGGGCCGCGAATCCGGCCGTTCGTACTTGAGAATAATCAGACAGACAGCATTTTCGGAGTTGGGGCAGAACCTCTTCTACAAATAGGTTGCTCCCTGCCCCTCCCAACTCGGCGACAGCCTCGGCCGCTGCAAAGCAGTTCAGCTTACCAGCAGCAGAAACAAGCTCTCGCGATGATTCCGGCAGCATCGCCAGAGCCATGGGCAGAATGGTTGCGTAGCGCGTTCGCGACACCATGTCGGCAAGGTCCAACCGCCCCAATGAAAGCAACCTTGACACTTCCACAGCGGCAAAATATTCGAGGAAGGCGCGATGCCAAAACGTTACCCCGTCGCCCTCCCTCCTGACGAAACCTGTCGACTCAATATTCGACAGCACCTCCGGCAAGCTCACACCGAAAGGCATGTCTCTAGACTCTTCCAGCTGTCTTACAGCAGATCTAAGCGCCTCTCTCGCGGATGAATCATCGAGACTGTAGCCTTCACCCTCTCGCGCTGTGCGAAACGCAAGGCATGATAATAGGCGGACCTTCACATCCCAATCTAGGTCTCGCTCAAATCGGTCCTTCGCCAGTTCGATCCTCCTTACTGATTCCACGACCTCGCGCAGAATCTGCATTCTCCCCGTCGGAATACTTCCAGACGAACGGAACAGAAGTACCAGCAAGGTCAACAACAGCGTGTTGGATGTAAGCCGTTCGAGCCTGCGATCCCTAACTTGATTGCTAAATCTGGCATGCTTTCCGGGCAGGTGTAGCTTCAGGAGTCGCTCAGCACGCTCTGGTGACAGGTCTTCTACGCGATAGCGGCGCGCGCCGGCCCACGTGGGCACACGCATGGGTCGCGTACTAATGATGGCTCTCGTTGCCTTGTACTCTCCAAGGATCATCTGAAGCTCGCGCTCAACCGCTTGCCGCGATTGGTCGACCACCTCATCGAAAGCGTCAAGCAGAAGGAAGAGGCGCCCCTGCCGAAGGAGAGCACGCAGCGATTCTGTTGTCGGGGATCCGTCGAGCCCTGAAAGTGAATGCTGAACAAGGTCCAGTATGCCAACCGACGGAATACAGTTTCGAAGTCGGATTAGCACCGGAACCACCGTACTGCTCCCGTTAACAAACGCTCGTGCCTGACGGAAGCGCAATTGCGCCAACAGGGAACTTTTGCCGATACCCGACTCGCCCACGAGAATTATGGGCGCGGAATCTTGCGTGTTGAACACCTCGCTAAATTGTAGCGGAGGGTTGCTGCCGTCTTTCTCAAAATGGCGAAATACATGCAGCGCTTCCGGCAGGAGGGGTTCGACATCACCGTTGAGTGCGGTTTGAAGAGGTGACGGCAGCAGGGAAGGGACGCCATCCTGAAGGATGCGTCCGATGTACGACCCGAAATCATGCCATAACACGGATTCTGGCACTGCGGATGGTGCCCCGGCGAACATCGCCGGACCATTCACGATGACTTGAGTCGTTACGGGCGCGTGATTGTGTACGACAGCCACGGGACCTTGTATCGTGTCCCCCTGGGCGCTCCGGTCGACTGTTGGGCCCGGGTCCGCGGTTCGCATTTGCTCAAGCAGGGCACGCGCATACGCTGCCGAAATCATTGCGGCATATCCTTGCCAGCGATCCGCCTTGTGCTCATCGCAATAGTCGCAGGTTCCGCGCACGACGAGGTAACCGACGGCGTTCAGCCACGCGCTGTCGGCGACCCCGGCCCCCTCCATCTCCGCCGCCTTCACACCAAACGTATCGCGCAGACGGTCACGAAGCCGCGCGTTTTTGAGCAATTTGTTCGCGGACGCAATCGGACCACGGAAAACACGAGGCTCTCCCGTGCTGCGAGCTGCTCGACCAACGACCTCTTTGGGATTGTTACTTCGATGCAAAACATCGTCATCATCGATATGCGTAGGTCTACGTGCCCACTCGAGTCCGTGCGCGCGGGCGAAGTGAGCTTCCCATGAGCGATGCCCTTCAAGTTCGGCTACTTGAAGATCACGATCCGCCGTCAGAAGTCGTGCGCCTGAGGGACGTGGCGGATGGCGGGGGAGCCTCTCAACAACACCATCCCTCAGGACTTCTTTGTCATGGTCATATTGAATAACACCGTTATGGTCCGATACAACGATGTCACCCAAACGAACATCGTGATCTAGCTTCTCTGGATCGGGCACTGCACCAGCGATGCCAACCATTAGTACATTACTAACACTGGGTAAGCGTTCCAAGACAATCGCGACGTTAGCTGCTGCGAGGTTCTCTCCCATCCATGAACACGCGAGGACCACAGCATGCGTGCCTCCGCCCTTGGCGGGGATTTCGCCAAGCACGTACTCACCCGGCGCTTTTCCTGGAGTAGAGTAGCTTACGCAACCGTCGAGCATCTTTTTCATCGCCACCATCTCTTTGGGCAGGGCGGTGATGACCGCGACGGTCGTGCGTGCGGCGAGCGCTTCCGCACGGATATGGTCGTCATTGGCAGCCATGGGGTTCGTATAGCGCGTCTAGATCGAAATAGGTAGTCCTTGGACGTACCTGCATCTCGCAGACGCTCCCTCCGATCGCCCGGAGGCCCACGGGCTGTGGAGCCCCCACACTTCGGCGTGACCACCGACTAACTTCTCCTCATCAACCTCCTCCCGGCCGCCTCCAAGTCCTCCTTGAGGTGATGCGCATACCGCTGCGTCGTCGCCAGATGCTTATGGCCCGCCATCCTCTGCACGACGTGCACCGGCACCCCCACCCGCAACCACATCGTGATCGCGTAGTGCCGCAAGCAATACACCGACCACCCCCCGACCCCGACCTTCCGCCGCACCCTCTCGAACGCCTGCACGATCCCATACTGCCCCCACGCCCTCCCCCGCTCATTCAGCGCCACAAACTCCTCCCGCCCCGCACCCCCCGCCCCCTCGCTCCCCGCCAACAACCTCCCCAGCTCCGGCGCCACCGGCACTTCGCGCTGCCCCGTCTTCGGCGTGTGCGTCTCCCCATGCGACCGCCCCTCCCGCACGCTCACGAACCCGCCCACGGCCTCCCCCTCCCGCCGCAACCGCACATCCCGCCATCGCAGCGCCCGCACCTCATTCGGCCTTAGCCCCGCATACGCCATCCACGCAAAACTCACCCGATGCCGCTCCCTCGCGGCCGCGAGGATCCGCTCGACCTCCTCGTCCGACGCAATCTCCAGAATGCTCTGCCCCACCGCCTTGAGCCGCGGCATCCCCTCGGGCATCGCGCGCAGATACTTCCGCGCCACCGCGAATCGCAGCACCGACCGGATCACCACCTGCACATGGTTCCGCGTCGCCCGCGCGAGCCCCCGCTCCGAAAGCTCCAGGTCGAGCTGCGCCGCATTCCACCCCGGCGGAAACGAAGGCGCTCAGCAAGCGAAGGACGGTCTCGTAGAATTCCGCGCCCGATGTTCGGTTGGGCCTCGAAGTCGAGCCCGATCTTTCTCGCCCTCCACCTCCTCCCCGCCTCCAAGGTCGATAGCGTTCCCCAGCGCGTGCTCACGGACGAACTCAGGCGTGTCGACGGCGTAGCGTGCCTCGGACGTGGCGTCGGCACCGGCGGGGCCCAGCGGGCAAAGGCGAGGAGGGGGCGGGCCCAGAAGGACAGGGCACGCGACGGCCGGCGCATGATCCGGCTCGATGGGGCGGCCGCGCGCGAAACGACTCCCACCCGGCTGCCCTCCACGGCCCCCCGCCTCCCTCACGCCCTGCGCGAGGAGACCCATGCAAGGACCGTCACACACTCCACCGGAACCCCTACCCCCTTCCGATCCCTTCCCCCGCGCAGCCTCCTTCGTCGAAGCGCTGCGGGACGGACGCCGGGTTCGCATCCTCACGACGGAACCGTGCATGGAGGCGGGGAGATGTTGCGCACATCGCTTCCGGTCGTGCAGGGAGGACCCGAACCGATACGCGTATCGCTTCCGGTCGTGCAGGGAGGACCCAAACCGATACGCGTATCGCTTCCGGTCGTGCAGGGAGGACCCGAACCGATGCGCGTATCGCTTCCGGTCGTGCAGGGAGGACCCGAACCGATACGCGTATCGCTTCCGGTCGTGCAGGGAGGACCCAAACCGATACGCGTATCGCTTCAGGTCGTGCAGGGAGGACCGGACGTGATGTGCGTCACGCCATCGCGCACGCGTCGTCCAAACGCAGACTCCCCGGCGCCCGGAGCCGCGCGCGCGTCTCGGCACGCAGCGCATAAATCTCCTGCGCAGCCGGCCCCCACGCGTACCGACCGGGCTGCGCCTCCACCAGGATCCCGCGCTCACCCAGCGCCGCATACACATCCCCAACCGTCGGCAGATGCGCCGCGGGGTACGCCGCGACGAGCGCCTTCGGGCTCACGTGTTCCAACGCACGCTCAGGCTCCCCCATCTGGTGCGTGACGAGCGCGTAATCCAGCGCGATGGGCTCGAACAACGCCTCGACGACGCGTTGCAGCCGCGTATCACGCACATCCTCGGCCGTCCCCGGATCGAACCACCGATGGCGCGCGAGATGATCCCGCACGGCCACATGGTGCCCAAGGAGCACACGCGCATCCCCATGAAACCAGTGCATCCACTGGTTCTTCAGCGATTGCTGAAGCACGGGCGACGCGAGCTGCGGGGCCTCCAGATCACTCTCCAGCACGCATGCCCCCCGGCGACGAAGAGCGGCCGCGAGCCACGCCTCGTCCACGCCTTCGAGCTCGGCGTGGTTGAGAAACATGCGCAGGTGGAAGCTCGACACCGTCGTCTGGCGGACCTGCTCGGCGACGATCTCCCGGGCGAGGGGCTGCACCTCCGTCGAGGGCTCCAGCGTGAGCGGCGCGCCGCATGCGATATGGACACGGCCGAGCTGCACCTCGTCGCGCGCCATCTGCGTGAGCCATTCGAGCGTCGCGGTAAGCGACATCGGCGGACGCGCGCCGCCCCCGAGCTCCCCTTCGAATGCGCCCTCCTCGGGGACACGATCGTACGAAATCGCGATGGGCAACACGACGAAACGCCGCCCCGTCGCTTGCAGCGCCCGCAAAAGCCCGCGCCGAGGGGGCAATGCCCGCCGCGCGCGGCTGCGTTGCCCCTCGACGAAGAACATCACGGACGCGTCGCGCGCGACGAGCCGCTCGAGCTTGTAGCTCACCTCGCGCACCTCCTTGCCGACGCCCCGGCGCACGTAAAACGCCTGGGATTGCTCGAGCAGGCGCCCGATGAGCGGGATGTTCGAGAACTCCTCGGCCGCGGCGATGTGCGGCACCGGGATGCCGAGCTCCGGGTGCTGGAAGCAGAGGTAGCTGCCGAGGAGGAAATCGAAATAGCTGCGGTGCGAAGGCGCGAGGACGAAGAGGGCGCCCGGCGGGGCCGCGTCGACCGCGCGGCGGAACGAGCGGCGGTCGAACGTCACGACCGACGTGCACCGCCGCAGCGTCTTGCGCAGCCCGTAGGCGAGCGTGCCAATCGCCCAATTGCCCGGCCTCCGCGAGAGGGTCCACGGCAGGTCCTGGTTCCCGTCGTCGTGGTCACGCCCCGCGAGCGTCTGCTCCGTTTCCTTCATGGCAGCGCCTCCTCGATTACCCTTCGCCGTGACCCAGCTTCACCTCGCCGAGGACACCATGATTCCCTGCGCCGAACAGGTTGTCCGGGTCGACGGCCTGCTTCACGTCGCGCATGAACGCGCGCGCGCCCTCCGAGTAGATTTCCTTCACGAAGTCCTGCCGGATCTTGCCGACGCCGTGATGGTGGGAGAGCGAGCCCCCGGCGGCGAGGATCTCCTCGCGCGCGGCGTGCTCCATCTCGCTGTATTGACGCACGGGGTCTTCGACGCCCTTCGCGTAAAAGCCGAGGTAGAAGTAAATGCAGACGCCCGTCGGATACACCTGCGTGATGCGCCCGGTGAAGAAGGGCTTGCCCGGCAAGCGCCGCTGCTCGTGCTCGCGCAGCACGCGCTTGTGGACCCGGTCGTAGAGCTCCAGCGCGCGGCTCCACGGGACGCTCGTCTCGAAGCTCTCGGCGATCGCCCAATGCTCGAACGTGAGGTCGCGGATGTACGCAATGCCGAAGGTGAGCTGATAGCCGCGCTCGCCATTCGCCGCGCCGGCCTTCAGGCCGCCGTGCTGCTTGGCGATGCGGTAGAGCGTCTTTTCCTGGAACTCGACCTCGTCTTTCGTCCCTTCGAAGACGATCGTGGCGACGGCGAGCTGGTGCGGATCAAAGCCCTTGATCTTGGTGACGAGGAGCTGCTCCGCGTGGCTCTTCGCATGCGCCAGGAGCCCTGTCTTCTTCGGCTTGAGCGCCTGACCGAAATGAAACTGCGTGTTATCCATGACGCGCACGCTCGCGGGCACGGCGCCGGCGCGCTGGAGGTCGTACAGGAAGGCGAGGCCGCGCTCGAGGTCGGGGAAGATGACGCTGCCGTAGCGCTGCACCTCGGGCACGGGGAAGAGCTTGACGATGGCGGTCGTGATGATGCCGTAGTTGCCTTCGCTCCCGAACATGAAGTTCCGCGGATTGGTGCCAATGCTCTCGCGCGGCGCCACCTGCGGCCGCTCGACGACGCCACGCGCAGTGACGACCTGCATATCGAGGACGAGGTCCTCGATGTTGCCATACCGGTTCTTCTTCATGCCGCTCGCGTTGGTCGCGATCCACCCGCCGAGCGTCGAGAATTCGAGGCTGTCGGGCTCGTGCCCCATGGTGAGCCCGTGCTTCGCGAGCTCGGCGACGATGTGCCGGCCCGTCGCGCCGGCCTCGATGCAGGCCATGCGGTTCGTGGGATCGATCCAGAGGACCTTGTTCATGCGGCGCATGTCGACGGCAAGGACGACGCGCTTTTCATCGATCGACAGGCGCAAGGCATCCGTGACGTTCGTGCCGCCGCCGAACGGAATGAGGCACGCGCCGTGCTCCTTCGCGACCTCCGTCAGCTTCACGACCTCGTCATGCGACGTCGGAAAGACGACGAGATCGGGCACGCGCGGGAGGCGCTCGTAACGGATGGCCCAGATCTCGGCGCCGGTGTGCCCGTGGCCGCGGCGCAGGCGAACGAGCGGATCACTCGAGATCTGATCGTCCTTGAGGAAGCCTTTCAGCCCAGCGACGACCGCGCTCGTGTCCATGGCCTCGGGGACCGGCGGGGGATAATGCGGCTCATTGCGATTGCCGTAGGAGAGCGGCGCGGAGAGCGTGGCCGAAATCCAAGGCAAGAGCGACGGGAGGTCGACATTGCTGATGTTGTAGCGGCGGCCGGTGAGCACGACGTTGCCGTTCGGCTTCACGACGAAACGCGTATCGGCAAAGCCCCAGCCATCCAGGCTCTCGTCGTCTTTGGGCAGCGGCGCCGGGCTCGGGATGATGCGCGTGCTCGGGGCGCGTGCGCCGCGCGGAGGGAGGGTCGAGCCGGATGCGTTGTCGCGGTTGTCGTGTGCCATGGTGGTCGAAGGATGTTGCTCGGAAAGGATGGAGCCTCAAGCGAAAGCCTTTCGCCCGACGAGGCAGGCCGGACCTGTAGCACAGGGAGGGCGCGTCGTGCCACGCAATGAAGCAACACGTGGCCGTGCTGCATCGCGGCATTTCTGCGCGAGCGCAAATGTCTCAATGGCCCGATGCTCACGCCGCCACGCGCGGGCGGCGTGTCCCCTACTCCACCCGAACGACCGCCTCTTCCGGCAAGCTCGCCGCGAACGCGTCCCGCGCCGTCCGCACCTTCTCCACGTCGAGGCCGTCGAAGGTCAGCTTCGTCCGGTATTCGAGCCCGCTCCACCGGGGGTATGAGCCGATCTCCACGTCCGGGTGCTCCGAGACCACGCGGTCGAGCATCGGCTTGATCGTGCCCTCGTCGAGGGTCGTGAAGACCGCATGCGAGACGAACGGCACGTCGGCGCCGAGCTCCGCCTGGATCAGCGGGATCTTCGCCTGGAAGATCTCCGGGACGCCCGGCAGGATCCACACGTTGTTCATGACGACCGTCGGCCACGGCATCGACTTCGTCGACGCGAGGCGCGCACCATGCGGCATGCGCGCCATCAAGAGGTGCCCCTCGGTCACCTTCTCGCCGTAGTAGGTCCGCAGCATCGCCTCCATCGACGGGTCGGTCACCACGTGCGTGCCGAAGGCCCGCGCCACGCCGTCGATGGTCACGTCGTCGTGCGTCGGGCCGACCCCACCCGAGGTGAAGAGCCAGTCGTGCGTCTTCGACAACGTCCGCACTTCCTCGGCGATGACGTCGATGTCGTCGAGCACCATCACCACGCGCCGGAAGACCACGCCGAGCGAGCGCAGGGCCCGCGCGAGCACGACGATGTTCGCGTCCGCGATCTTGCCGCTGAGCAGCTCGTTGCCGATGATGAGCGCCGCCGCCGTTCGCACGGAAAAAACTCCTAGCTCTCGAACTCGCGCACGATGGGCTTGCCCTGGGCGTCGATGCCGAGGAGCTCCTCGACGCGGCGCTCGGCCCGGTCGAGCCGGTCCTTCGCGGCGCGCGCGAGGCGCACGCCCTCCTCGAAGAGCGCGAGCGAGCGCTCGAGCGGCAGCTCCCCGCCTTCGAGCTCCTCCACGATGGCGGAGAGCCGCCGCGTGGACTCCTCGAACGAGAGCGCGGACGCCTGCTCCGGGGCGGCAGGCTTGGTGATCGAAGCCGTCTCTTGGCTCATGGCGACCCAGCGTCCCCCGGGATGGCCTCGGGCGCAAGCGTGAGCGCGGCAGGGCCGTCCGGCAGGCCCGGGACGAGCACCACGCCGTCCGGATCCGCCACGATCGGCACAGCCACGCCGTCGGAGCGAACGAGCCGCGCCGCGCGGCCTTGAATCGACGGGAGCGCCGCCGGCGCGTTCGCCACGAGCGAGACCCACGCGACCGGGCCGCGAGGCACGGCGAGCGCCGGAAGGAGCGTGCGGCCGGACAAAGCCGCGCGGGCCAAGGCGCGGACCTGGTCGTCCGGATCGAGGTCCCGCGCGAGTTCGAGCGTCGCCGCGCGCAAGGGCTCGCGACGCACGGAGAGGGCGCGCACGACGGCGCGGCGCACGGTCGGGTCCTCCTCGAAGCGGTAGGCATTCGCGAGCAGCGACGTCGCGTCCGGCTCCGGATCGAGCGCGAGGCCGAGCGCCGTGTGCGCGCGGATGACCGGATCGGTGCCGGCGAGCAGGCGCTTGATGCGGCTGCGGATCGCCTCGTCGTCGCGGCTCGGCAAGGCGCGCGCGGCGAGCGCGGCGAGCGGGCTCTCCCCTTCGGCCCAGCGCGCGAGCAGCGCCGTGGGCAGGCCCGCGCCGCTCGGATCGGCGAGGAGCGCGACGCCCGCCGCGACCTCGATCGCCGAAGGAACGTCCCCCTTCCCCGTCGCCTTCGCGTTCGCGCCGAGCACGCGCCCGAGCTCCGCCGGCGCGTCGTCCTTGCCGAGCGCCGCGCGCGCGAGCGAGGCGCGCGCCACCGCGGCCACGATCGCCACGTCGCAGGGGCGTTTCTCGGGGCAAGCTGCGTCGAGGGCGGAGCGGACGCTCGTGCGGCCCGTCGCGACCCGACCAAAGGCGCTCACGGCGCGGTCGGCCGGGTCTTTTTCGTTCGCCATGGCCACGAGCGCGTCGCCGAGGCCGTCCGGCTCGTCCCCGAGCACGAGCCAACGCACGAGCGCCGCGCGCGTGATCAGCCGGCGCGGCGCGCCCTTCTTCGCCGACGTGCTGCCGAGCGCCCGCGAGAGGGCCGCGCGCGCGTCCTGGCCTGGCATCCGCGCCAGCGCGAACGCCGCGGCCGTCGCATGTTCGGGCTTGCCGAGCTGCACGAGCAGCGCCGCCGCCGCCTCCGGCCCGCCCGCGCGCCCGATCGCCGCGATGGCTTGCTCCCGATCGTCTCCGTCGAGCGCATCGAGCGCCGCGACGAGGGGTTTGACCAGCGCGGGCGAGGGCGCGGTGAGCGCGAGGCGCACGCCGTCGAGGCGCGTCGGGCCGGCCGCGAGCAGCGCCGTGATCGCCTCGGACGCGCCTTCCACGCCGAGCCGCGCGAGCACCTCGGCGCCCGCGCGCTTCTGCTTCACGTCGTCGCTCTTCACCCACGTGCGCGCCGCGGCTTGCGCGCTCGAGTCCCCGAGCCGCGCGAGCGCGAGCGCCGCAGCCGCGCGGTAGGCCAGATCCACGTCTTCGAGCCCCTGCCGGAGCCGCGGAATCGCCCGCACGTCCCCGAGGTCGCCGAGCAGCGCGGCGAGGGCCGGCTCGATCCGGCGACGCCCTTCGAGCAGCGCCGCGATCGACGCCGGCGGGTACACCACGAGCGCCGCCGACGCCGCCTCACCACCCGGCCCGCCTTGCATCACGGCGCCCACGAGCGCCGACGTGGCCTTCTTGTCGCGGCTCCTCGCGAGCGCGAGCGCCGCGGCCCCACGCGCGAGCCCTCCGTGCGAGGCCGCGCGCGCCTCGGGCCCGCCTTCGGTCAGCTCCCGGATGAGCAGCGGCCGCACCGCCTCGCGATCGGCGTGCGCCGCGAGGATCCGGATGCCTTCGAGGCGCGTGCGCCCGTCGCGCGCGAGGAGCGACGACTGCTCGAACGCGTTCGTCAGGGCGTCGAGCGCCTCGGGCGTCCCGATCGCGCCGAGCCGCCGCACGCCACGCAGCCGCCCCTCGACCGTCCCCGACACGAGCAGCCGCTCGGCAACGGGGATCCCGAACAAGCCACGCAGCGTCCCGCGGCCCGGGGCCTCGGCCTCGTCGTCGGCCTCGACGACGGCCTTGCGCGACACGCCCACGGCGAGCCCCTGGGCCTCGGCCGCGCGGGTAGGCAGGAGCGAGGACGCGACGAACGAAAGGGCAGCGAAGGAGAGCGCGGTGAGGGCCCGGGAGCAGCGAGACATCGCGGCGCAACTATCGGCGAGGGAGGCCGGGTTGTCACGCCTCATCCTCGGGGGGTTCTAGGCTCGATCGAGCTGGGCCAGGAAGTCGCGAAGGCTTTCGTCGAGGTCTCTCGGCGTCACCTTGACCTCGGCGAAGATGCGCTGGGTCCCCGCGGGATCGGTCTTCAGGTTCGCGATGATCGTGTCGAGATCGCCCTTGGCCGCGAGCACGGCCACGCGCAGCTTGTCCTTCGGCCCGAGGTCGTTCGTCGCCGCGCCGCGGAGCTTGTCCAGGCATTCCGAAAGCTTCACGCCCCGGAGCGCAGCCACACGGGAAGCGTCCCGCGGCCCGCCGCTGTTCGAATACGCGGTGAGGGTCGTGCTCTCGCGCGCGGCGAGGTACTTCCACATCGCGGACGCGACGTTCGGGACCGTGTTCATCGTATCCTTCGGCTTCAAGCCCACCGCCTTGAGGACCTTCTCGTACGACTTGCTGTAATTCTCGGCCGCGCGCGGCTCGACCACGCTTGCGGGGTCCTTCCCTTGCGCCTGCAAGGCTTTGTTGACGGTATTGCCCGCTCCGGTGATCTTCTTGGTGAAGTAACTCAGCATGTGCTTCACCGAGATGGCGGCATGTCCTTCGGACTTCAGGAACAGAGCCGACGAGGCCGATCCGACACTTTCGAGCTGGACGAGGAGCTCACTGTATCCCTTGAGGAATTGCCAGCCGGCGCCCGCGCTCTTGCCGCGCTCGCCGAGATGGCTCGACCACCGATCCGGCAGCGCGTCGTACCCTTGTCTCACCTGCCCCGGACTCTCGAGCTCGATCATGAATGAGCCCTTCTCGACGGGCTGATGGATCCAGCACACGATGTACAGGGCCTGGAACCCGTCGAGACCCACCGCCGACCGGAGGAGCGCGCTCACGGGTTCACTTCCTTGTCCAAACCGATCCTTCAGGTACTTGGACCAGTCGGCCGGCGTCTGAAAGCTCGGGCCAAAGATCTTGTCCTTGTCGCTCCGACTGCTCTCACCCTTGATGAGGTCCACGAGCGTGGGCATCGCTCACCTCGCTCCGGGCTTCTTCGCCTTCGCCACCTGGGCCTCGGCCTGCGAGACGGCCTCGTTCAGCGTCTGCAGCGCCTCGATGGCATGCGCCGAGCCTTGCCGATCGATGTCGAGCTGGAGGCCGCAGCCCGCGCAAAAAATGGAGTGGCCGGTCAGGATCTGCTCGATCGTGGCCTTGATCTTGAAATTGCAGCACGGGCACGGGAAGCCATGATTGTCGGACTGAGCCTTCAACCCTTGCAGCATGACGATCCTCTCCTTGCTCGATGGTCCTGGTTCGTGCGATTGCGTTATTCTTGGCCGCCGACGGGCGCCCCGGTGACCTGGATGTTGTTGCTGAGCAGCCCGAAGATGCCCGTGATCCCCGCGGGCACGTCGCTGCGCGACATCGTCAGCGTGAACTTGATGTTGGTCGTCTCGGACGTGGCGTCGTTCTTCGACTGCGCGTCCGCCGCGATCTTCGCGAGCAGCTTCGGCGCTTGCGAATCGCCCTGGCTCATCTCCACGATCTTCGTCGTGAACGAGATCTCCGCCTTGTCGATGCCGAGAATGGGGATCGGGACGAGCGTCAAGAGCGGTACGGAGACGGTGTATCGCTTGACGCCCACGCCCGGCACGACCTGCTGGTAGCTGAACTGCACCGTGCGCAGCTCGCCCTTCTCGTCGAAGCCCACGTTCTGAATGAAGTCCGACGTGGCCCTGGCGGCCATTCCATCCGCATCGACGACGTCGCGGACGAGGCTCCCCACGAGCTGACTCAACGGGATCTGAGAAACGGTGTTCTCCGGCATGACGGACTCCTACACGATCGCGTGGGGCGCTTCGGCCGTGACTCCCTGGAGCCGCGGCACGCCCGACGCGTCGATCTCGATCGACATCTTCACCAAGAGGAGCGGCCCCAGCTCCGCTCGTTCCTTCTCCGCGATCGGCCATTCGAACGTGCACACGACGTGGGTCGGGCGCAGGTTCGAACGAAAACGCTCCACCTGCTGCGCTCCGGAGAGCTCGCGCGCAGGCACGCGAACGAGCGCGAGCCCTCGCTCGATTTCATGCAGCACTGCAGTGACCATCCGCTCGACTCGCTCCTGCATCGACGCTCACCCCGAACCGCAAGCAGGTGGAGATCGCGACCATCGCCCTCGTTCAGCTCACGTCGTCGTCTTGCCGGGCACCGCCTTGATGGCGTCGTTCAGCATGTTGAGCACCTTCGAGGTGCCCGCAGGCATGTCGTGCCCCGTGGCGTGCACGTTGACGTTGACCGTGTACTCGACGGAGTACTTCGAGTCCCTCGTCGAGCTCGAGTCCGACTTGCTCGAATAGCTCCCCTTGAAATTGACCTTGTCGAAGAGGAAGCCGACGGATCCGCTGGTCTCGCCGCCCGCCTGGCTCTCCGAGCTTTGCTTCGTGTCGAAGCTCGACGTGGCATTGATGGCCGCCTTGAAGTTGATGTCCATCGTCTCGACGAGCAGGTACGGGATCGGTACCAGGGTCAAGAGCGGCACCGTGAGCTGCGCCGTCTCGCCGCCTCGCGAGAATGTGAACGTGACGGACATCACGGCCGTCGGCTTTGCATTGTCCGTCGACATCTGGGGGTTGCCGTCTTTGTCGAGGCCAAAGAGGACACCCAGCACGTACTTCAGCGTGGCGTTCGCCGCCAAGGTCTGCGCTTCGACGCCCGCGACGAGCGGACCGCCGATGATCGCCCCGAAGGGGATCTGACTGAGGAGCTGCGTCGCGGCTTGCTGATCGCCGCCGGTGGCTTCGCCGGATCCTGTATCGCCCATGGGAAGACTCCTTTTTTATGCCGCCGGGCGCCGAAAACGGAGGCACCACCGGAGCACCGCAAGAACAAGGCAAGCAGGTCGAGATACGCCGCTTGGCCGAAAAGAACGATTCATGGCGCCCACGCACGACACACGTCGCCGTCGCGTGGGATCACGCCCGCGAATCACGGCAAAGCAGCGAGACGCAGACCCCCGAGCCAAAGAAGTCGCGAGCCCCGGCTGCAGCTATCGGCCGCTCGCCGGTGCTCTACAGATACGGCCGGTCGATCCTCGGGAGCAACAAATTTTCGTCCCACGACAGGATCGTTACGAATTCATACGTTTCAGGCCCGCCGAGCCCGGTCGTTTGACAACGAGATTCAGCGTATTTTCCCGCGAGATTCGCGCCATTGTCGTTCGAGTCAAACGGGGGTGATCGACACGTACGGCTCGACCAACGATATCGGCGCGTCGCGCGACGCCACGTTTCGCCGCGGATTCGATCCGCAATCGCGCTCGGACGCACCCCCGCGGCGCCCCTCCCTGGATCACCTCCGATCCACCTGCCCGTTGCCAAACGCGGATCGCGCCCGTCCCTGGTCACGCGACAGCGCAGGTTCGGCCACGATCGATCGCCATCCTGCGAGCGGCGACGCACCCTCGCCCGCCTCCGCGAGGGCCTCCGCTCCCGCACGCCCCGCGCGTCGCGCCCAACCGTTCCATGAGACCGACGCCGGCCGCCGCGGGGCCTTCCGCCCGCGCCCCCAGGTCCCTCCCCCCTGTCAAGACCCATCTTGGTCGTGCCTCCGCGCGCGCCGGCCCACCTCGCCGCGGCGCAGCACTATTCCGTATCGTCAGAACGGAACGAAATTGCTGGTCGGGCTGGCGGCTGGCAACTACGTTACGTCACCCGTCCCGGGCGGGCCCGAGGAGGAAAGCAGCATCGATGTTGTCCGTGCGCCATCTGGAGAAATTCGTCACGGCCTCCGCAAACCGAGTCTGGCCGGTGATGCAAAGGCTGAACACGCTCGGCCCCGAGCCTTTGCCGTTCAAACCTCGATGGAGTGATCGCCCCATCCCGCGCGGCAAGGAGCGGACGAAGCCGCCGCTCGGCTGGCCACGGATGACGGACAGCCTGTGCCCCACCTGCGTCAAGGAAGCGCGCGCGGAAATCCTGCGCGGCGACGCAGACTGGACGAAGCTCGTCACGGACAAGCCCGGGGAGATCAAGGCGCACATCGTCGAGCGCGACGGCCAGATCCGGATGGAGAAGGAGTGCCCGAAGCACGGGCGCGTGAGCGACGTCCTCTCGATCGACCCGAAATTCCTCGAGCGGATCGAGAGCCTCTTCCAGGGCCGCGACGTGGCGATGACGCCCGACCGTATCCACCAGCACGGTTCGAGCTCGATCCAGTACGGCCGCGGCGCGGTGCTCACGGTCGACCTCACGAATCGCTGCAACATGATGTGCGACCCGTGCTTCATGGACGCGAATCAGGTCGGCTACGTGCACGAGCTCTCCTGGGAGGAGGTCACGCAGATCCTCGACGACGCGGCCGAGGTACGGCCGCGTCGGCAGATGTCGATCCAGTTCTCCGGCGGCGAGCCCACGCTCTCGCCCCATTTCCTCGACGCGATCCGCTACGCCCGCAAGAAGGGGTATTTCGCCGTGCAATGCGCGACGAACGGGCTGCGCTTCGCGCAGGAGCCCGGCTTCGCCCAGCAATGCAAGGAGGCGGGCCTGCGCATGGCCTACCTGCAGTTCGACGGGGTCACGAACGAGGCGAACAGCCATCGCAAGATCGCGAACCTCTACGACGTCAAGCTCCGGGCGATCGAGGAGCTCGCGGCGGCGGGCATCGACGTCATCCTGGTCGTGACGGTCGTCAATGGCGTGAACAACGACATGATCGGGCCGATCATCGAGTTCGCCATCGAGAACGCCGACAAGGTCACGGTCGTGAGCTTCCAGCCCGTGAGCTTCACCGGGCGGGACGAGGACATTTCCGACGAGCTACGCGAACAGCAAAGGTACACGCTGAGCCACCTCGCGCGCGACGTGAAGGCGCAGACCGGCGTGACCGAGCCCTTGCGCGATTGGTTCCCGCTCTCGGCGCTCTCGCCGTTCGGCGACGTCGTTGATCTGCTCGACGGGCCGGACAAGGATTTCGGTCAGCTCAATTGCGGGTGTCACCCGAACTGCGGCATTGGCACCGTGCTCTTCGTCAACAAGAAGACGAAGCAGATGGTCCCCTTGCTCGAGTTCCTCGACATGGAAGGGATCCTGCGGGATTTCCGGACGATCTTCGAGGCGGGCCGGGGCTCGAAATGGACGAAGGCGCAGGTGCTCACGAGCATCCTCCGCCATTACAAGCCGGAGAAGGCGCCGCCCGGGTTCGACGTGAAGACGCTCGTGAAACAATTCATGAGCCAGACCGGCGCCGCGCACGCGGGCGAGAGCGACGCGAAGGAGTACGAGTGGCGCGTGCTCTTCGTGGCCGGCATGTGGTTCCAGGATCTCTTCAATTACGATTTCCGCCGGACGGAGATGTGCATCATCCCCTACGGCACGCAGATGGGCGAGATCAGCTTCTGCGCGTACAACACGGGCGTGGGCTGGCGCAACGTGCTCGAAAAGATCAAGGCGAACGCCACGGTCGCCGAGTGGTACCGCAAATACGGCAGGCACCCGATCTACGCGAAGAACAAGGACCTCGCCCTGCCCGACTTCGAGAACTCCCTCACCGTGAAGGAACACGAACTCGCCAAGCAGGAGCGGAAGAAGGCCGTCCGCTTGCCGATCGTGCCGTCCTAGTCCCCAGGTCTCGTGTCCTGAGCGACGCACACACGACGACGTGAGGCGTGCATGCGCGCGCGCGATTGCACGCCGCCCGCCGAAGGATGGACGTGGGCGCGGGTCGGGTCCGTGCTCTGTGTTGGGGTCACCACACATCCAGGATATGCGCCACCATGAGGAGGTGGCGCCATGCGTGGGGCGAACCGTTACATGTTGGGCTCGTGTCTGTTTTTGGGTGTGTGGTCCTGGGCGATCGGCGGTTGCACGGACCAAGGTGCGCCGCTCCCGGGGGTGGACGTCGCGCGCGGGGGCGCATTGCACGCCCAGGCCCCGGGGACAACGACGCGCATGGATTTCGCCTGGACGCAGGCCGCGTGGATGGCCACAGACCGCGGGGTGCCGAGGGCGACGCTGCTCACGGATGGCCGGGTGCTCGTCACGGGCGGCTCGGGCTTCGAGGACGGAGTCGAGACGGTGCTGGCCTCGGCCGAGCTCTACGATCCGCAGACGAATACCTTCTCGGCGGCCGCGTCGATGATCAGACCACGCAACTGGCATACGGCCACGCGCCTCCCGGACGGCCGGGTCCTCGTCGTGGGGGGGTTCTCGTTCAATTCGTCCGATGAGGAAGGGTTTTACCCCCCGGAGCCGAGCGCCGAGATCTACGATCCGGCGACGGATACTTGGGTTTACGCGACCCATCCGGACGCCGTGCACAAGGCACATTCCGCGGCGCTCCTCTCGAACGGCCAGGTGCTCATCGTGGGGGGCAGCGGTCAGACCGCGGCCGAGCTCTACGATCCACAGACGAATACATGGTCGAGCGCCGGTGGGACCAGCGCCGAGTATTCCTGCGGCTCGGCGACCGAGCTGCCGGATGGCAAGGTGTTCGTCCGCGGCGTTGATGCGGCGGAGCTTTACGATCCCGCAAGCAACTCCTGGAGCTGGATCGGCGCGCCCATCACCGATTGCACCGACGCCACGTCCGCGTTGCTCTCAACGGGGAAGGTGCTGTTCACGAACGGCTCGAGCGCCGAAGTGTACGATCCGGCCACGAACCAGTGGTCGCTCGCCGCCCCGCTCCTCACGGGCCGCTACGGCCATACCGGTGTTGCGCTCGACGGGGGCGCATTCATGGTCGCGGGCGGCGCGATCGAAGATGTGTCGATGGCGTCCACGGAGATCTACGATTCGGCAACCGACACATGGTCCGCCGGCCCGCCGATGGCCGAAAAGCGCTACCTGCACGCCTCCACGCGCCTCGCCGATGGCAGGGTGCTCGTCCTCGGAGGGTACGAACATCCGGGGAATCGCCTGAACAGCGCCGAGGTCTTCGACGCATCGGGCGAAGCCGGTGCGGGTGGAGCTGGAGGAATGGGCGCTGGAGGAGCTGGCGGCGGCGGAGCTGGAGGAGCTGGCGGCGGCGGCGGAGCTGGAGGAGCTGGCGGCGGCGCTGGAGGAATGGCCGCGACCAGTACAGGCGCGGGAGCTTCCTCGGGCGGAGGCACCGAAGTCGGCAAGGGGTGTAGCTTCCGCAGGCCCGAGGCGGTGCCGAGCGCGGGCCTCTGGCTCTGCCTGCCGCTGCTCGCCGCCGCGCGCCGTCGCAAGCGCTAGTGGCGCGCGCGAGCGCCTCGCTCACGGGCGCTTTTTGGCGCGCGCCATCATGCCTTCGAGCCGGCCCCCGCTCGACAAGAACCACGCCTCGGCCTGCGCGACCGTCTGAAACACGGCGGCCCCGTCATCGGCGGCGTTGTGCGCGACGAGCGTCGCGAGCCCGTGCTGCCGCGGCGTCGTGACGAGCCACGCCGTCCGGATCTGCCGCCGCCGGAGCAGCTTCTGGCAGGTCCCGAGGCCCACGCGCGCCATCACCGTAAAATCGGTGAGCCCGCGGATGTCCATGAGCACGAGCTTCGTGCCCGCCTGGTTGGCGAGCGCGTCCACGGTCTGCGCGGTGAGCTCCTCCGCGATCAGATCCCCGAGCGCACCGCCGATCTCGATCGTCACCCGATCCGGCGGAGTCGTCGTGAAGTGGAACCAGTGTTGCGCCATCGAGGCAGACCACCCACCATCCTACGCGAACTCCCCGCTCGTCAACCACCTCACGACATCGATCGCAACGGATTCCTCACGACGAGGATTTGTCCGTCCAAGGGACACTTACACTCAGTCCGGCTCGGGGCAGCCGTCGTCGTCGTCCTTGCCGTCCTCGTCTTCCTTGACCTTGGGGCACTTGTCTTCGTTGTCGGGCACGCCGTCGTCGTCGTTGTCGCCGTCGGGGCAGCCGTCGTGGTCCTCGAACCCGTCCTTGTCCTCGGGGAGCTCGCGGCACTGATCGGCCTCGTCCGGCACACCGTCCTGGTCGACATCCCGCACACGCGGGGCCCAACCGATGCCCAACATGGCACGCAAGGGTCCGGTGCCGAGCCCGCCGAAAAACCCCCGCGACACGCCGGCGAGGAGGGAAAAATCCCCGAGCTGCGCGCGCGCCCCGAGCCCCGCCTCGAACGCGGTGAGGGTGCGGTTCTGCGCAGGGTTCATGGGGTAGATCGGCACGTGCCCGTTCGTCTCGACGAAGACGGTGAAGCGGCCAGCTTCGTCGATGCCGAGGGCCTGCGGCCGGAAGGAGAGGCCGAAGGAGAACGGGAGCTCGTGTCCGACGCGCTGGCGGCAGCCGTAGGGAAGGTCGGAGACGGGGATGTGCGCGCAGGCGAAGTTCTCGGTCTCGGCGCGGAGCTTGACGCCCGCGGCGAGGTGGAAGCCGAGGACGAGGAGGCGGTACTCGGCGAGCAAGCGCGTGGTGCTGGTGACGGCGCCTTCGCCGAGGAAGGAACCACGATCGCCGGTGGGGACGGTGAACCGCTCGTGAAGGCCGAGTGCGAAGCCGCCGAGGTCGCCGCCGGTGGGCGCGATGATGACCAGCTTGCCGGTGAACGCGAGGTCGCCGAGGGCCTGCTGGGGGATGTTCGTGGGTCCGAGCGTGGCGACGGAGTCGAAGTCGGGGGTGTCGCCCCGCTGGTACAGGGCGAACGGGAGGTCCGCGCCGAAGGAGAGGCGGCCGAGGGCGCCGATGTTGGCGACGAGGTCGCCGGTGAGCTGATGGCTGAGGACGTCGAACGCGTGCTCGTTCGTCACGGGATCACGGAGCGTGATCGGTTTGTACGCATACGAGCCGTAGACGGCGAGGTTCCAGTCGCCGTGCGCGGGCGTGGAGACGGGTTCGAGGAAGAGGCTCCCGGCAGGATCGGTGGAAGGACGGTACCCGCGCAGATCGAGCGAGGGCACGGGATCAGGCTCGATCGCAGCGGCCGAGCGCGTCACGAGGGACGCGGCCAGCGCGAGGCCCGTGGCAAGTCGCAAAGAGAAGAAAGGCATGACGCGGGCGTAGGTTAGCCCAGGTGAAACCTCGGAGAAAAGGGGCGCGGTTGTTCGGCGGTTCTTCGTCCCAAACGGACAAACCTCCCGACGGCGCGGGCTGTCCTTGCCCCTGGCCCCCCGCGAGCAGTAGGCTCCGGCCCGGCCCGTCATGAACGCCCCGCTGCGCGTCCCTCTCGGCATCGACGACTTCCAGAAGGTCCGGGAGGGCGGTCTGCTCTACGTCGACAAGACGCACCTCGTGACGGACTTGCTCGAAAAGGCCGGCGCCGAGGTCGTCCTGCTCCCGCGGCCGCGGCGGTTCGGCAAGAGCCTGAACCTCTCGATGGTCCGCTGCTTCTTCGAGAAGCGCGCGGAGGACCTCTCGCCTCTCTTTCGGGACCTCCGGGTTTGGCAGGCCGGCGACGCAGTCCGCGCGCATTTCCAGCGGTATCCGGTCATTCACTTGACGATGAAGGGCGCCAAGCAGGCGACCTTCGAGGCGTGCTGGAAGACCATCCGCGAGAAGATCGAGGCGCTCTTCCGGGAGCACAAGGCGCTGCTCACGAGCGGCGCGCTCGATGCACGGGAGGAGGAGAAGTACCGCGCCATCCTCGATGGCACCGCCGACGACGTGCTGTACGGGCGGGCTCTCCTCGACCTTTGCCACTACCTCCACCGAGCGCACGGCGAGCGCGTGCTCCTGCTCATCGACGAGTACGACGAGCCCATCCACGCGGGGTACACGCACGGGTACGCGCCCCGCATCCTGGATTTCTGCCGCGCCTTCTACGGTGAAGGATTAAAGGGCAATCCGCACCTCTTCCGCGCGGTGCTCACCGGTATTTTGCGCGTCGCGCGCGAGAGCATCTTCTCCGGCCTGAACAACGTCACCGTCTATTCCCTGCTGCGCTCGGAGTTCAATACCTGCTTCGGCTTCACCGAGCCGGAGGTCGAGCGCCTCCTCACCGCCGCCGGCCGGACGGACCGTCTGGAGACGCTGCGCGCCTGGTACAACGGGTATCTCTTCGGAGGCGAGGTCATCTACAATCCCTGGTCTGTCCTCAACTTCCTGGCCGCCGAGGACAAGGACCCCGAGCCCTACTGGCTTTCGACGAGCTCGAACGATCTCATCCGCGAGCTCCTCCAAGAGCGCGCCGTCGAGCTCGAACCCCTCTTCGAAGCCCTCCTGACCGGGGACTCCGTGGAAAAGGTGCTCGACGAGCACGTCCCGCTCGGGGAGCTGCGCACGAGCGAAAACGCGCTCTGGAGCCTGCTCGTCTTCGCCGGATACCTGAAGGCCGAGCGCCACTCGCGCGGGCCCATGGAGCGCCCCATGCACCGGCTCTCGATCCCCAATCGAGAGGTGCGCGAGCTTTACACGAGCACCTTCCGGGGATGGATGGCCGCGCGCCTCGGCGGTCGGGGCGGGGCTCTCGATGCGCTGCTCGACGCATTGCTGCGGGGAGACGCGGAGCGATTGGAGCGGCTGCTCCAGGCGTTCGTGACGAACGTCCTTTCGCACCATGACGTCGGGTTCTTCGGGCCGGAGCGCGTGTACCAGGCGTTCATCGTGGGCCTGCTGGCGACGCTGGAGCCGGACTACCAGGTCCGCTCGGACCGCGAATCCGGCCACGGGCGCGCGGACGTCCTCGTGCGCCCGGCTCGTCCGGGAAAGCCGGGCGTCGTGCTCGAATTGAAGGTCGTCAAGGCCGCGCGCCGCGCCCCGGAGAAAGCGCTCGCCGAAGGCCTCGCGCAGATCCGCGAGAAGGAGTACGCCGCCGAGCTACGGGCCGCAGGGGCCGAGCCGGTGCACGCGTTCGCCGCCGCGTTCGACGGAAAACGCGTATGGGTCCGCGCCGCGACGCTCTCGCCGGAGGAGCCCTCCCCCCGGAAAAAAGCGCGCAAGCGCTGAGCTGCGTCAGCGATACATCCGATCGATCCGCGTCTCCGGCGACCGCGGATCGAAGAGCACGAGCGCCACGTAGAACACCCACTCCGCCGGCTTCATCACGAGGTACACCACGTCCGACACCCACGCCGGGCGCAGGTGGTTGCACACGGGCCGCGCGAGGAGGTCGTATGTTCGTCGGGCCAAACGACCGAAGCGGGGCCAGCGCTCGTGGAGGAGATCCTCGAACGCGTTCGCCACCGCGAGCTGCCGGTTCACCACGATCGGTACGCCGCCGCGCCGGCCCATGCGGAGCGGGCGCACGAGCCAGGAATGACCGCGCGCGGCCACGGTGCAGAGGTAATGGCAATCGCCGGGGAGCACCTCCACCGGGAGCCGCGAGAGCGTGTAGTCGCACGTCCGCGTGAAGACCTGGAGCGCGCCCGCCGCGTGGCCCAGCCAAACCGCCTGGAGGACCGCGTGCGCGCCGAGCAGCACCGGCGACAAGGCGAGGGCGCGGAGCAGGGTCGGGAGATGGATCTTGTCGGGCAGGAAGGATTGCTCCGGGCCTTCACGATACACGGTAAGCGGTTTTCCGATGGCCCGCGCCTCCGCGCCCCGCGAGCGCAGGCGGTGGCGGAGCTCCGCGCCGTAGAGGATCACGGTCAGGACCGGGGACAAACAGGGCAAGAAGGCCGGCGGGAACACCACGCCAATGAGCACCCATTTGCCGAAATGCACCGCGAGCAGCACGTGGATGGCCATTCCCGCGAGCATGCCCGCGTGCACGAGGAGCTCGGCCATCGCCGGGTGCAACGCCGCGCGCCTGCGCCGCGAGACCACGTACGCGAGCGCCGTCACGAGGTGAAACGCGAGCAGGCCGAAGACCTCGGGCTCGGCGAGCGGGCGGAAGACCTCGCCGCTCGCCTCGCACTCCATCACCTGGCACGTCGCGTTGACGATGTGGTTGTAGAAAAGCCCCCACGCGGGGAGGATGCCGAGGACGAGGACGTCCGCCCACGCCAGAGCCGCGCCGCGCCCCTGCGTTCGGGTGCGACGGTAGAGCTTGATGACGGCCCAGATCCCGATGCCGACGGCCGCGATCCCGAAGCAGATGAACGCGAGGCCGCGGGCTCCCGTGGCGAGCGCGACGAGAGCCGCGACGGTCGGTGAGACGTACCCGATGACGAGCAACGTCACGAGCGCGGCGTCCGCGAGGCGGCTGTGCGTGGAGGGCGTCGGTTCGGGCACCACGAGCGGAGCCTCGGGCGGAGCCTCGGGCGGAGCCTCAGGCAAAGACCCAGGCGGCCACGTGAGGAGCGGCTCGGAACGCGGCAGGATCGCATGTTCGTCGGCGGGTGCCTCAGGCCCCTTGTCGCGTTCGTGTTCCTCGGAATCCATGCGCTCTCCGCGGCCCATCGTACCTCGTGCCCTGCGAGCTGACACGCGGATCCTACCCACGCCTACATACGCGGTACGGTGCGCAGCGCGCCAAACGTTCGCCTTCCCGCGCGAATCATGCGAAGAGTCGGAGCCATGGACGTCATCCGGATTCGCGGTGGAAAGCAGCTTCAGGGCAAGATCCGCGTGAGCGGCGCGAAGAACGCGGCGCTGCCGATCCTGTGCGCGACGCTCCTCTCGGACGGCGAGAGCATCCTGCGCAACGTGCCGGCGCTGAAGGACATCGAGACCACGGGGGAGCTGCTCCGGGTGCTCGGGCGCAACGTGATGGTCGACCCGCCCCTCGTGCGCGTCGCCGGCGGCCCCGAGGCGAACCCCGAGGCCCCCTACGAGCTCGTCAAGCAGATGCGCGCCAGCGTGCTCGTGCTCGGGCCCCTCGTCGCGCGCTACGGCCGCGCCAAGGTGAGCCTCCCCGGCGGATGCCAGATCGGCTCGCGCCCGGTCGACCAGCACTTGAAGGGCCTCGAAGCGCTCGGCGCGACGATCCGCCTCGCGAACGGCTACATCAACGCCGAGTGCAAGCGGCTGAAGGGCGCCGAGGTCGTCTTCGACATGCCGACCGTGACGGGCACCGAGAACATCATGATGGCCGCGGCGCTCGCGAAGGGCCGCAGCACGCTGGTCAACTGCGCCCGCGAGCCGGAGGTCGAGGAGCTCGGCCGCGTGCTGAACAAGATGGGCGCGCGCGTCGACGGCGCGGGCACGGACGTCATCCACATCGAGGGGCGTGACGAGCTCGACCCGTTCGACCATGCGATCATCTCGGACCGCATCGAGACCGGGACGTACATGGTCGCGGCGGCGGCAGCGGGCGGCGACGTGCTGCTCGAGAACGCGCCGCTCGAGGACCTCGAAGCCGTGGTGGCGAAGCTCCGCGCGACGGGCGTGGAGGTCGGGCGCGAGGGCGACTGCGTGCGCATCCGCCGCGACCCCGACCGGCCGCTGCGCGCGGTGGACGTGGTGACCGCGCCGCATCCCGGCTTCCCGACGGACATGCAAGCGCAGTTCATGGTGCTGATGTGCCTGGCGCGCGGGACGTCGCGGATCGTCGAGACGATCTTCGAGAACCGGTTCATGCACGTGCCGGAGCTGCGCCGCATGGGCGCGGAGATCGACACGGACGGGCACACGGCGCACGTGCACGGCGGTCGCCCGCTCTCGGGCGCGAAGGTCATGGCCACGGATCTTCGCGCGAGCGCGTCGCTCGTCATCGCGGGGCTGCTCGCGACGGAGGGCGAGACCGAGGTCTTGCGCGTCTACCACCTCGATCGCGGCTACGAATACATGGAGCGCAAGCTCGCGACGCTTGGCGCGGATACGGTGCGGATCAAGGGGCAGCCGGGGTGAACGAGGGTCCGCTCTCGATCGCCGTCCCGAAAGGCCGCATTCTCAAGGCGCTCGCGCCCCTGTTTTCCCGGGCGGGCCTCGACGTGGGCCCGCTGCTCGCCGACGACCGGCGGCTCGTGCGTGACGACGCCGCCGGCCGCCTGCGCTACGTGTTCCTCAAGCCCGACGACGTGCCGACGTACGTGGAGTACGGCGCGGTGGACCTCGGCATCGCCGGGCGGGATACGTTGCTCGAAAAAAAGGCGGACCTCTACACGCCGCTCGACCTCGGAATCGGCCGATGCCGCCTCGCGGTGGCGGGGCCGCGGGGCAAACCGGCGCCGGACGTGCCGCGCGTGGCCACGAAATACCCGCGTATCGCTGCGGATTTTTTCGCCAAAAAGGGGATTCAGGCCGAGGTGATCCCCGTCTCCGGCTCGGTGGAGCTCGCGCCGCTCGTGGGTTTGTCGGACCTGATCGTCGACGTGGTCGAGACGGGGAAAACCCTCGAAGAGAATGACCTCGAAGTGATCGAGACGGTCGCCGAGGTGAGCACGATGCTCATCGCGAACCGCGCCGCGTACAAGCTCCGCGCGGCGGAGATCCGGCCGCTTTGTGAGGCCCTCGGCAAGGCCGTGGCGGAGGCTGCCTCTCCCTGATCCGGCGTTGACCTCGCTCTCGAAGCCGGCCTACGATATCGTAGAAAGCGAGGAATCCATCATGAACATGCGCGGAACGATGCGCGTCGCGGCGCTCGGGCTGCTCGCGGGCGGAATGGTGTTCGCCTGCGGAGACGGCGGGAGCACGACCTCCACGGGCACGAACGCGGGCGGCTCCGGGGGCGCGGGCGGCGCTACAGGCGGCGGCGGGACGGGCGGAGATGCGGGGTCGGGCGGCGACGTGTTCACGGACGCCGGATGCCCGACGGCGCAAATCTGCGGCGACGCGTGCTGCCCCACGGGCGAGACCTGCGCGCTCGGGACGACGTGCGCCCGCGAGCAGCCGCCTTGCACGACGAACGACGATTGCTTGTTCGATAGCTACTGCCACGAGGGGAAATGCGTCCCCTATGGCATTCCCGGCGCGCAGGAGAACGATCCGAGCTGCACGAGCCCCGTGGAAATCGGCGCCATCGTGCCGTCCGAGCAATGCCGCTGGACCGGGCCGCCCGACGGCGACGCGCATCCGAACAACTTTCAGGTGATGGCCACGCCCGTCGTCGTCGATTTCGATTTCGACAGCGACCCGAACACGCTCTCGCCCTCCATCGTCTTCACCTCGTTCCCCACGGCGGGCAGCTACACGAACCCCGGCGTCCTGCGCGTCATCAGCGGGAAGGATTGCTCGCAACAATTCAGCTTCGACGCCGCGGCGGACGCGACCATGTCGCCCGCGTCGGTGGCCGTCGGTGACCTCGACGGCGATGGCCGGGCGGAAATCGTCGCGGCGCGCCACGGCGGCGGCGTCCTTGCGTTCCGCTTCGATCCCGCGACGAATACGTTCGCCCAGCTCTGGCGCTCCGGCACGTGCCCCGGAGGCTCCGGCCCGCCGACCACGTTCGACACGACGGGCGGCGCGGACAAATGGAGCGGGCCTTCGATTCACGACCTCGACGACGACGGCAAACCCGAGATCCTCTACGGCGCCACGGTCTACCGCGCCGATGGCTGCATGGCGTCGAACAGCCTCGGCTTCCCTGCCTACAGCAAGGGCCTCGTGCCCGTCGTCGCCGATGTCGACGAGGATGGGAAGATGGAGCTCGTGCTCGGCAATGGCATCTATCAATGGGATGCCGCGGCCGGCGATTGGGTCGTGGAGGCTTATTTCGCGCCCGGCGGCCTCGCCGCGGGTCAGGTGGCCGTGGCCGAGCTCGGCAACTTCCCGCTGGAGGCGTTCGGCGGACAGGATCGCGCGGAGGTCGTGGTCGTGTCGGGCGGGAGCATTCGCGTGCAGACGCTCACCGGCACCGTGGTCTTCGGGCCCGTCACGATCCCGGGCGGCGGCACGGGCGGTCCCCCCACGATCGCCGATTTCGACGGGGATGGCCGGCGCGAATTCGCGAGCGCGGGCGGGACGCAGTACGTCGTCTTCGATTTCGACTGCCTCGCGGGCGGCGACCCCGCGAAATGCGGCGGGCAAGCGCCGGGCACGGGCATCCTCTGGAGCCAGCCTTCGAAGGACGCGAGCTCCAACGTGACCGGGTCGAGCGTCTTCGACTTCGATTACGACGGCAAGGCCGAGGCGGTCTACGCCGACGAATGTTTCCTCCGCGTCTACGACGGGACGACGGGCGCCGTCATTTACAGCGTCGCGCGTTCGTCGGGGACGACCTACGAGAACCCCGTGATCGTGGACGTGGACGGGGATTACCACACGGAGATCGTCACGGCCGTGAACAACTACGCGGGCAACCTCGGCTGCCCCGCCACGGATCCGCTCTTCCCGAACGCGACGTTCAGCCAGAACCACGGCATTCTGGTCCTGCGCGACGAGCAGGAGCGCTGGGCGGCCTCGCGGCCGGTGTGGAATCAGCACGCGTACGCCGTCACGCACGTCGGCGATCACGGCGAGATCCCCAAGACGTCGAGCGTGGCGATCAACTGGAAGGCGCCGGAGCTCAACAATTTCCGCCAGAACGTGCAGGGCGACCTCGAAGCGCTCGGGCAGCCCGATCTCACGGCGGGCGGGGACGTGGGCGCCGTGAAATGCGTGGGGACCCTCGCGACGATCGAGGCCCGGGTATGCAACCGCGGCACGCTCCCGATGGTGAGCGGCACCGAGGTCACGTTTTATGACGGCTCGGCGATGGGGCCCGCGCTCTGCACGGCCGCGATCCCGGTCGCGCTCGGCGTGAAGGAGTGCACGATCGTGAGTTGCCAGGCGGATCTCGGCGGCAAGAAGCTCGACATCTACGTCCGCGTCGACCCGCAGACGCAGACGCTCGAGTGCCACGAGAAGAACAACGACGCCCTTTATACCGGCGTCGAGTGCGGCGCCGTGCCGAACTGACGCCCTCCCTTCGTGCTCCCATGTATCATCCCTCCCTGGAGGTGATGATGCACGCCCCGCGCTTTTCCTCGATAAAGAGCCCCCTCGCCGCCCTCGGCGTTCTCCTCGCGACGCTCGGCGCCGCAAAGACCGCCTCGGCCACGGGCATGCAGGGCCATATCTACATGGCCCAGTGCGCCGCCGAGCAGGTCACGGAGCCGCGGCTCCGCGCCGTCTTCGATGCCCACCTGAACGACCTCTCGAACGGCGCATTTTTCCCCGACTCCGGCTACACCGCCGAGGACCACGATCAAGGCGAAATCCCGCACTGGGAGCAATACGTGCAAGGATACGTCGAGCTGATCCGCGCGCGGTACGGGGACAAGCCGCTCGACAACCCGGAAGCCGCGGTGCACGTGGCGTTCTTGATGGGGCTCGCGGCGCATGGGATCACGGATTCGACGTTTGATTCGCTGCTCTACGAGCGCGCGGACCAGGTCGACCCGGGCGACATGGATACCTTCGACATGGCGATGGACATCTTCCTCGTCCACGACCATCCGCGGTATTACCTGCCCGAGGTCGCCGTCGACGCGAAGACACAAAGCGAGATCTTCGAGCAGAAGATCGCCCATCCCGTGACGCCCGAGGCGATCCAGAAGGCCATGTCGACGGCCAGGTCCGGCATCTTCTTGGTGGCGAACTACCTGTACATCGGCGCCGACGAGTACGGGGAGAGGTTCCCCTGGGCCCGGCAAAGCCTGCGTGATCCGCGGACGCCCGGCGGATATCCGTTCGGCGCCCGGGTCACGATGGGGTATTACCGCGAGATCCTCCGCCGCCTCGACGGCGATCCCTCGGCCGACGCCGTGGTCATCGGCCAATACCCGGACGAGGCTTATCCGCTCGCGACGCTCGAGAACACGCGGCCCGACGGGAACATCGTGTTGTTCTTCGGCGAGGGAATGGACCGGGCCACGATCGACGACGCGGTCGTGACCGTGCGCGACGGCGCAGGGGCCGTGGTTCCCACGACGGTCAGCGTGTATCGCGGCGACCAGTGGGCGAACGTGCTGCGCATTGCGGCGCAGCAGCCCTGGCAGCCGTCGACGAAATACACGGCGACCTTGCACAAGTCGATCAAGACGCTCGCCGGCGTCTCGCCGACCGAGGATCACGTCTTTTCGTTCACGACCTGCACGCCGGCGTCCCCGGGCGGCGATTGCCCGGTGCAGGTCGGGCCGCCGCCCGCCTCGTCCTGCCCGAAGCTCGACGCGGGGTATACGATGCGGCCCGAGGAGATGCCGCCGGAGGAGGAGGAGCCGCCTCCGCCGACGAACGTGGATCCCGTCACGCAGGACGAGAGCAGCTGTACGGCCGCGCCGGCCCGCCGCGAGGCGAGCGCCGGGTCGCTTCTTGCGCTCGCCGGCGCATGCATGGCGCTCGTCGCACGGCGGCGCGGCCGTCGTCCCTGATCAGCCGCACATCCCGTTCGGCAAGCACCGCTCGCCCACGCCGCATGCCGTGCCGCCGCAGGTGCACTGCCCGTTGCCCCCGCACGTGCCCGCCGTTCCGGCATTACAATCGGCGTCCGCGTCGCAGCGGCACGTGGGCGCCTGCGGGATCATGCCGCCGCAGACGAAGCCGGTCGGGCACGCGCGGCCACAAGCGCCGCAGTTCGCGGCGTCCGTGTAGGGATTCACGCAGGCCGCGGGGCTCTGGCAGCAGAGCATGTTCGCGGCGCACGCGGCGCCGCCGTTGCACGTGCATGCATTGCCCATGCACACCTCGCCGGCCGCGCAGGTCGTCCCATTGCAGCTACAGAGCCCCGCCTGGGGGGAGGGGCAGCTGCCGCCTCCGCCGCACTCGTTGTTCGTGCTGCAGCCGCAGAACTTCTGCTGGAGGGGGCCGCGGTCGCAGTCGAGACCGCCGCTGCAATCGTTGCCGCAGCCGCCGCAGTTGGCGTCGTCTTGCTGGGCGTTCCGCTCGCAGCCGTTGTCGTTGCCCAACGCGGGCATCGTGCAGTTCGCGAACCCGAGATCACACGTCGAATCGCAGACGCCGGCCGTGCAGCTCTTCGAGGCGACGTTCGTCCCGGAGCACGCGCGGCCGCAGACGCCGCAATGGTCGATGTTCGTCGCCGTGTTCGTCTCGCAGCCGTCCGAGGGATCGTTGTTGCAATCGCCCGTCCCCGCCGCGCAGCCGAGCGTGCACATCCCGTTCGTGCATGTCGCCAGCGGGCCGCCGGGACAGACGTTGTTGCACGCGCCGCAGTTCATCGGGTCGTTCTGGAGGTTCAGCTCGCAGCCCGTGGCGTCCATCATGTCGCAATCGCCGAAGCCGTTTTCGCACGCGCCGAGCGTGCACGTGCCCATGTCGCACGTCTCGGCCGCGTTCGCGAAGTCGCACGTGTCGCCGCAGAAGTTGCAATCGAGCAGCGTGCCGAGCGCGGTCTCGCAGCCGTCGCTCGTGTTCATGTTGCAATCGGCCGTCCCCGGTTCGCAGGGGTTCGGCTCGCACTTGCCCTCGACGCAGGACTCGAAGACGGTGCAGGCCGAGTCACAGCCGCCGCAATGCAGCGGATCCGCCTGGGTGTTCGCCTCGCAGCCGGTCTGCGCCATCATGTCGCAATCGGCGAACCCCGGCGTGCACGGGCCGAGCCCGCACTGGCCCGCCTCGCACGTCGCCGTCGCGTTCGCCGCCATGCAGGCCGTGCCGCACCCGCCGCAGTTGCTCGGGTCGGTGGCCGTGTTCGACTCGCACCCGCTCGTCGCGAGGCCGTCGCAATCGGAGAACCCCGCCTCGCACGTGCCCACGGCGCAGGCGCCGTCGACACACACGGCCGTCGCATTCGCGACGTTGCAGGGGCTGCACCCCGCGCCGCAGCCGAAGGCCGGATCGTCGGCGGCGACGCACACGTCATTGCAGCTCACCTGGCCGGTCGGGCACGCAGACGAGCCGCCATTGCCACCGCTGCCCCCCGTCGGTTCGAACTGATCGAAATCCTGGGTACAGCTCGCGACACCCAGGCCCGCGAGGGCCAAGGCCATGAGGGCAGACAAAACACCAAACCGCATCGACGCCTCCGTCGGGGAAAACCGCGACCTCGGGCACGATTATCCAGATCGGCGGAAAGTTCAATTGTTTTGTCGATGTACGCCCGGCAGGAGGGGGGCGCGCCGGCCGCAAAAACGGAGGCGTCGTCAGATTTCGGCCTTCACGGCCGTCGCCTCGGTCTTGCCGAAGATCCGCGTGAGGACGACGTAGAGGGCACCCGAGACGAAGAAGCCCACGAACCAGGCATAGTTGTAGAGCTTCATCCACATCGGGTCGACGGTCATGACCTTGATCGTCCCGAGGAACCCCGGCAGGTTCGGCAGGATGCCCGCGCAGAGGGCGATGATCGCCGCCAGGTTGAAGCCGCCCCGGTACCAGTAGGAGCCCTCGCGCACGTAGAGCTGCACGAGGTCGAGCTTCGTTTTGCGGATGATGAAATAATCCGCGATGAGAATACCGCCGATCGCGCCGAGCAGCGCCGAATACCCGACGAGCCACGTGAAGATGTACCCCGACGGGTCCGAAACGAGCCGCCAGGGCTGGATCAGAATGCCGATCACGCCCGTGATGAAGCCGCCCGTGCGGAAGGAGATGCCCTTCGGCCAGAGGTTCGCGAAATCGTTCGCCGGGCTCACCACGTTCGCCGCGATGTTCGTGGCGAGCGTCGCGATGCAGAGCGAGAAGAGCGCGACCACGAGCAGGACCGGGTTCTTGAACTTCGTGATGAGCACGACCGGATCCCAGATCGTCTCGCCGTAGATCACCGCCGTCGCCGAGGTGACCGCCACGCCGATGAACGAATAGAGGCCCATCGTGGTGGGCAGCCCGAGCGCCTGCCCCACGACCTGATCCCGCTGCGAATACGCGTACCGCGTGAAATCAGGGATGTTCAGCGAGAGCGTCGCCCAGAAGCCGATCATGCCCGTGAGCGCGGGGAAGAAGAACGACCAGAACTGGCCCTCTTTTTTCCCGCCCGCGGCGAACGCCGAGGGCGTGTCGAGCATCGGCCCGAACCCGCCCGCCTTGCCATAGGCCCACGCGAGCAGCGCGAGCCCGAGCGCGATGAGCAAGGGGGCTTTGATGTTCAGGAGGACCCGGATCGAATCGATCCCCTTGTGGATGACCCACATGTTGATCCCCCAGAAAAACAGGAAGCAGAGGAGCTGGGGGACGCTGATGCCGAGGATGTCCGCGGGCGCGCTCTCCCACGAGGGGACGAACACGGCGATGATCTTGTAAATCGCCCAGCCCCCGATCCACGCCTGGATCCCGAACCAGCCGCACGCGACGAGCGCGCGCAGGATCGCCGGGATGTTCGCGCCGAGAATGCCAAACGACGGGCGGCAGTACACCGGGAAAGGAATGCCGTACTTGGTGCCCGCGTGCGCATTCAAGATCATCGGCAAGAGGACGATCGTGTTGCCGAGGAAAATCGTCACCACGGCCTGCCACCAGCTCATCCCCTCGGCGATGAGCGAGGAGGCGAGCATGTACGTGGGCACGCAGGCCGACATCGAGATCCAGAGCGCGGCGATGTCCTTCATCGCCCACTTGCGATCCTTGATCCGTGTCGGTTCGAGGTCGTGGTTGATGTAGGGCGAGACGATCTCGCCCTCGATCTCGTGAATGTCACCGGAGACGCGGACGGCGAGGCGAGCGTCGGTCGTCATGGAGGGCCCCCGCAGAGATGGGATCTGATCAGCCGCTAACGTTTGGCACGCTCGACCTCGGTGACGTGAAGGCCCCCGGGGACGAAATCGGCGCCGCGCTGGACACGATCGTTCCAGCTCTCGTTCGGTTTGCCCGAGGGCACTTCCTTCATCGTGATGCAGCCCGAGACGGGGCAAACGAGCTGGCAAAGATTGCAGCCGATGCACTCGTCATCGTCGACGAACGGGACGCGCGCGCCCGGCGCCCCTCCCCTCGCCGTGACCGCGCGGTCCGGGATGAGCTTCGGGATGTGGGTATGCCCGGCCTTGCGCGCCTGCTCCTCGGTGCGGCCAGGCAGGTGGATGCACTGGTGCGCGCCGTCCATGCAGGCGACGTAGCAGAGCTGGCAGCCGATGCATTTGTCGGTCGAGATGTCCGCGACGACACGATAGCCGAGGTCGAGCTCGCCCCAGTTCTTGTATTGCGGCGCGGCCCGGCCCCGGAGGTCCAGGATCGATTTCATGCCCTTCGAATCGAGGAAATCGTTCAGGCCCTCGATCATGTCCTCGACGATGCGGTAGCCATAATGCATGACCGCCGTGCAAACCTGCACGCTCGTGCAGCCGAGCGCGATGAACTCGGCCGCGTCGCGCCAGTTCGAGATGCCGCCGATGCCCGAGATCGGGAGCTTCGCGACGTACGGATGCCGCGTCAATTCGCCGACCATGTGCAGCGCGACGGGCTTGACCGCCGGTCCGCAATAACCGCCGTTCGTCGAGGCGTTCCCGACGCGCGGCAAGGGCACCATCCGGTCGAGGTCGATGGCCATGATCGACTTGATCGTATTGATCAAGGAGATCCCATGCGCCCCGGATTCGAGCACCGCCTCGCCCGGCTCGACGATGTCCGTCACGTTCGGGCTGAGCTTGACGATGACCGGCTTCGTCGCGAATTCGACGGCCCAGCGCGCGATTTCCCGGAGCACCTTCGGCTCCGAGCTCACGGCCGAGCCCATCCCGCGCTCGCACATGCCGTGCGGGCAGCCGAAATTCAGCTCGTGGCCGTCCGAGCCCGCCTCCTCGGCGCGCTGGATGATCTCCTTCCACTCCTCCTTCGTCTCGACCATGAGCGAAGTGATGACGGCGTGGTTCGGGTAGCGGCGCTTGACTTCGCGAATCTCGCGGAGGTTCACTTCGAGCGGGCGGTCCGTGATGAGCTCGATGTTGTTGAGCCCCATCATGCGCGTATTGCCGTAATCGATGCCGCCAAACCGGCTCGACACGTTGACGATCGGGTTGCCGAGCGTCTTCCACACGGCGCCGCCCCAGCCGGCGTCGAACGCGCGCATGACCTGGTCGCCCGTGTTCGTGGGCGGCGCCGAGGCGAGCCAGAACGGGTTCGGGCTCTTGATACCCGCGAAATCAATCGATAGATCTGCCATGTCTCAGGCTCCCACGCCCATCAGGTACGCGTGCATGCTCGTGACCGCGATCTTCGCCTCGCCGACCGCGTTCACGACCTCTTTGCCGCCGTTGACGCAATCGCCGGCGCTCCAGACCTTGGGGTTGCCGGTGCGGTAGGTCTTCGGATCGACGATGACCCGGCCGCGCATGTCGAGCTCGACGCCCGGGAACGAGCGCGCGACCTCGGTCATGCGGCTCTGGCCGACCGCGACGACCACGAGGTCCGCCCGGAGGTCTTCCTCGGTGCCGGCGACGGGCTTTTTGTCCTCGGTCCGGATCACGCGCATGCCCGTGACCTTGCCCATGTTGTCCCGTAAAACCGCGACCGGGGAGCGCTCGCAGAGGACCTTCATGCCGTCGACGCGTCCGCTCGCGAGCTCATGCTCGTAAGCCGAGAGGTCTTCCTCGCCGCCGCGATAGAGCATGGTCGCGTCGATGCCGAGCAAGGCGAGCTCGTGCGCGACGTCGACGGCCGTATTGCCGCCGCCGACGACGATCACCCGGTCGACGCCCTTGAAGCGCAGCGTCGGGTCGGCCTTGAGCCGCTCGATGAGGTGCGTCGCGCCCACCACGCCGCCGCCGTCCTCGCCGGGGATCTTGAGGCGCGAATCCGGGCCGAGGCCGAGGCCGAGGAAGACCGCGTCGTATTGCCGAAGCAGCGCCGAGGCCGAGACCTCCTCGGGCGAGCCCGAGACGGGGACGATCTCCACACCCTGAAAAAGCTCGACGTTTCCGAGCGAGAGCACCCAGGTGATCTCCTGGAGCGCGTCCTCGACCTTCATCTTGTACGGGGCGATGCCCAGCGTATTGAGGCCGCCCGGCAGGAGCTTCTTTTCGTAAATGGCCGCCTCGTGCCCTTCGAGCGCGAGCCAGCCGGCCGCCGCGATGGACGCCGGGCCCGCGCCGACGAGCGCGATGCGCTTGCCCGTCGGCGCCTTGGGCTTGAAGATCTGCGGATCCTCGGCGAGCGCCTTCTCCACGGCATACCGCTGGAGCCGGCCGATCTTGATCGGATCGCGATGCCAGTCGTTGTAGACGCAAGCGCCGGCGCAGAGGACCTCCACCGGACATACCTGGCCACACGACTTGCCGAGCAGGTTCTGCGAGAGAATGGTGCGCGCCGCGCCCTTGACGTTGCCCGTGCCGATCTTCCGGATGAACGTGGGAATGTCGATCGCGGTCGGGCACGCCTTGATGCAGGGCGCGTCCACGCAATACAGGCATCGGTTCGCCTCGGCGATGGCCTCGGCGTCCTCGTACGGCGGCTTCTTGTCCTCGTAAAGGACCTCGAGCCGATCCCCCTCGACGTCCGGGATGTGCGGCGAATGATGGGTCATCGGACCTCCCTTGCGGCAGCCGGCGCCTCGAGCTTGCGCGGGAGATAACGCCCCGCGCCGCGCACGACGTCGAGCTTGCCGTCCTTGTATTGGACGCGGCCGTGGACGATGGTGTGGCTCACCTTGCCCTTGACCTCGAATCCCTCGAAGATGTTGCGATCGCAGCGGTGGTGGTGCGTCTTCGCCGAAATGACGCTCGACCCCTTGGGATCGAAGATCACGATGTCGGCGTCGGCGCCCGGCACGATCGCGCCCTTGCGCGGATAGAGGCCGAAAATCTTCGCGGGCTGCGTGGAGAAGAGATCAACGAAGCGGTTCACGTCGATGTGGCCGCCGAGGACGCCGTAGGTCCAGAGCAGGCCGAGGCGATTCTCGATGCCCGCCGCGCCGTTCGGGATCTTCGTGAAATTGTCCCGGCCCATGTCCTTCTGGCCGACCTGATTGAACGGGCAATGGTCCGTCGCGACCACTTGAATGAGCCCCGAGGCGATGCCCGCCCAGAGCGCTTCCTGGTGGCCCTTCGGCCGGATCGGCGGGCTCATGACGTACGCCGCGCCCTCGAAATCGGGCTTGTCGTAGACCGAATCGTCGAGGATCAGGTATTGCGGGCACGTTTCGGCGAAGACGAGCTGGCCGCGCCGGCGCGCGTCGGTGACGGCGTCGAGCGCCTCGCGACACGTGAGGTGGACGATGTAAATGGGCTCGCCGATCATACGCGCCATCATGATCGCGCGGTTCGTCGCCTCGCCCTCGACGGGCGAGGGGCGCGAGAGGGCGTGGTACTTCGGGTCGAGCTTGCCCTCGGCCACGAGCTTCTTCTGCAAGGCGACGACGACATCGCCGTGCTCGGCGTGCACCGTGACGAGCGCGCCGAGGTCCTTCGCCGTCTGCATGACCTGGATGAGCTCGACGTCGTCGACGCCGATCGCGCCGCGATAGGCCATGAACGTCTTGAAGGAGGGAATGCCCTCCTCGCGGACGCATTGCTCCATCTCGGACTTCGTGCGGTCGCCCCACCAGGTGACCGCCATGTGGAAGGCATAATCGGCGACGGCCTTCTTCGCCTTCTCCTTCCACATGGCCAGGCCGTCGAGCAAATGCTGGCCGCGCGCAGGGATGACGAAATCGATGATCGACGTGGTGCCGCCGGCGACGCCCGCCGCGGTGCCCGTCTCGAAATCGTCGGAGCTCTCCGTGCCCATGAACGGCAGCTCCATGTGCACGTGCGCGTCGATGCCGCCCGGGAAGACGAGCTGGCCCGAGGCGTCGATGACGACGTCGTCCGCGCCCTGCTTCACGAGCCCGGACCCGACCGCCACGATCTTGTCGCCATCGCAATACACGTCGCCGACAAACTTGTCGGACGCGGTGACGATCTCGCCATTCTTGATCAGGATGCCCATCTCGTCCTCCCGAACGCCCCTCGATCAGGGCAAGAGCTTGACCATGTCCTCGTACGTCTCGGGCCGGCGGTCGCGATAGAACTGCCAGGTGCGCCGCACTTCCTCGATCAGGTCGAGGTCCATCTCCGCGACGACGAGCTCGTCACGGTCCTCGCTTCCGACGGCGAGGAAATTGCCCCGCGGATCGCAGAAATAGCTGGTCCCGTAGAATTTGCCGATGTTCCACGGCGCCTCGGTGCCGACGCGGTTACTCGCCGCGATGTAATACCCGTTCGCCACGGCGTGCGCGGGCTGCTCCAGCTTCCAGAGGTATTGGGACAAACCGGCCACGGTCGCCGAGGGGTTGAAGACGATCTCGGCGCCGTTCAGGCCGAGCAGGCGCGCGCCCTCGGGGAAATGGCGGTCGTAGCAGATGTAGACGCCGATCTTCGCATACCGCGTCTGGAACGTGGGATACCCGAGGTTGCCCGGCTTGAAGAAATATTTCTCCCAGAAGCCGTTCGTCTGCGGGATGTGGTTCTTCCGGTATTTGCCGAGGTACGTCCCGTCCGCGTCGATGACGGCCGCCGTGTTGTAATACACGCCGGCCTGCTCCCGCTCGTAGACGGGAATGATCATCGCCATCTGGTACTTCTTCGCGTACTCGGCGAGGCGCGTGACCGTGGGGCCGTTCGGGACTGCCTCAGCCGTGTCGCACCATTTCGCGTCCTGCGAGGGGCAGAAATACGGGGTGTTGAAGACCTCCTGCAAGCAGAGGATCTGCACGCCCTTCTTGCCCGCCTCCTCGATGTACGGGAGGTGCTTTTCGTACATCGCGTCGCGGATCGCGAGCACCGAGGCGCTCGGATCATTGAGCGGATTGCTACACTGGATGAGCCCGCCGATGACTTTCCTGGCCATTAGAACCACCTCTCGATGACGATCTTGCGCTCGGTGTAGAAGTCGACGCCGGCCGCGCCGTGCGCCTTCGTGTCACCATAGAGGCTCGCCTTCTGGCCGCCGAACGGGAAGAAGGCCATGGGCGCCGCGACGCCGATGTTCACGCCGACCATGCCCGCCTCGACACGAGCGCCGAACTCGCGCGCGGCCTTGCCGTTCGTCGTGTAGATGCTCGACGCGTTGCCGTATTCGCTCGCATTCGCGAGCCGGATCGCCTCGTCGAGGTCCTTCGCCCGCATGAAACACGCGACCGGCCCGAAGATCTCCTCGCGCCCGATCACCATGTCGGGGCGCACGTCCTCGAAGATCGTCGGCCCGATCCAGTTGCCATCCGGCAGGCCCTCCACCGTCGCGTTGCGGCCGTCGAGCACGAGCCGCGCGCCCTCCTGGATGCCCTTCTCGATGTACGAGAGCACGCGGTCCTTGTGCGCCCCCGAGACGACGGGGCCGAGCGTGGTGCCGGGCGCCTTGCCGTCGCCGAGCACGAGCTTCTTCGCGTACGCGATGAAGAGGTCGCGCACGCGCTCGTACGCGTCGCCGACGGGCACGATCACGCTGCCCGCGAGGCAACGCTGGCCCGCGCAGCCGTAGCAGGACTCGACCGCGTTCTGCACGGCGCGCTCCATGTCCGCGTCGGGCATGATCACGATGAAGTTCTTGGCACCGCCGAGCGCCTGGACGCGCTTGCCGGTCTCGCCGCACTTCCGGTAGACGATCTTCGCGACGTTCGAGGAGCCGACGAAGGAGACGCCCTTCACGTCCGCGTGCTCGCAGATCGCCTCGACGACCTCACGGCCGCCGTTCACCAGGTTCACGACGCCGTTCGGCAGGCCGATCTGCTGGATGAGCTCGAAGATGCGGCGCTGCGAGAGCGGCACCTGCTCGCTCGGCTTGAGCACGAAGGTGTTGCCCGTGGCGATCGCGTACGGGAGGAACCAGAGGGGCACCATCGGCGGAAAGTTGAACGGCGTGATCGCCGCGAAGACGCCGAGCGGCTGGCGCAAGACGCGGGTGTCGATGCCCGAGGCGACGTCCTCGAGGTTCTGCCCCATGAGCAGCGACGGGATGCCACACGCGTGCTCGACGTTCTCGATGCCGCGGCCGAAATCGTTGTACGACTCGGAGAACGTCTTGCCGTGTTCGCTCGTGCAGATGCCCGCGATCTCCTCGCGGTGCTGTTCGAAGAGGCTCTTCAACTTGAAGAGGTACCGCGCGCGCTGCACCGGCGGGACGGCGCGCCACGCAGGAAACGCAGCCTTGGCCGCCTGCACCGCGGCGTCGACGTCGGCCGAGGTCGAGAGCGGGACCTTGGCGAGCAGCTCCCCGGTCGCGGGGTTCTTCACGTCGAGCAACGTGGTGCCCGTCGAAGCAACCCAGGCGCCGTTGATGAAGTTCTCGAGCACGCGCATAAAACGACGATCCTCCTCGTGACTGACGTGGGCCTTCGCCCATCCCCCCTGCGCGCGTTGCCCGAGCCCCGACGGGGGCCGCGCGAGACGCGCCGAGCACAATCAACCGTGATTTTCTCTCCGCGACAAGGCCCAAGGGCGAACCCCTGCACCGCAACGACCGATGCCGCCCCGCGTCGTCGCGGGCACGGTTCGGGCGCGTGCAGCGCCGCGCGGGCGCTTGCGAGCGCGCCCAGGATGCTCTTACGCTGAGGCGTACATGCCGGGAGCCGACGTTTCCGCGTTCCGACAGGCGATGTCGCAAAGGCGCCCGGAGATCCTCGCTCGCCTCGTGGAGACGAGCGCAGACATCGTGTCCTGCGACCTCAGCGAGGTGCCGCCCGAGCTGCACGTCGAGCTCGGCGCGAGCTTCGAGGCATGGCTCGACGCCGTGGAAAACCCGGCCACGGGCGAGCTCGAGACCTGGGTCCACCGCCTCGGCGACGTGGCCAGGGAGCGAGGCTGGGACATGCGCAAGGTGCTCGCGTGGCTCGAACGCACGGGCCAAGGCCTGCTCGAAGCCGCGCTCGAAGCCGTGGACGAGGGCGTGCCCGGCGCGGACACGGGCGCGCGGCGCATCATCGGCGCGATGAACGCCGCGGCAGCCACGTTCAATCGGGCATTCCGGACAAAAGCCGAAGAAGCGGCAAACCGCGCGATGGTGCTGCGCGCGGTGGCGCAAAACGCGCCGGACGGGATCGGGATCGCCACCCCCGACGGGACGGTGATCTACGCGAACCCGGCGTTCTGCACGATGATGGGCTCGGAAGAGGCCGGGCGCGGGCACTTCAAGAACTTCGTGCACCCGGACGAGTACACGAAGCTCGCGCACATGGCCGAGGTGTCGCAGCGCGTGGGGTACTGGGAGGGGAGCCTGCGGTACCTGCGCGCGGACGGGGTGTCGTTCAACGCGCGGCTCAAGGCGTTCCGCGTGAAGTCGGAGGCGGGCGAGACGATCGCGCGGTGCGTACTCGTACGCGACGCGACGCCGGAGGAGCGGGACGAGGAGGAGCGGCGCGCGCTCGAAGAGGACATGCAAAGGGCGCAGGCGGCAGCGCTGCGGGAGCTCGCAGCGCCGCTCTTGCCGCTCGCCGAAGGGGTGCTGGCGATGCCGCTCGTCGGCGCGCTCGACGCCTCGCGGACGCCGCGGATCATCGAGGTGATGCTGGAAGGGATCACGCGGACGGGCGCGGGGCACGTGATCGTGGACATCACGGGCGTGCCGGTGGTCGACGCGGAGGTGGCCGAGTCGATCGTGCGCGCGGCGAGGGCCGCGGAGCTCGTCGGCGCGGAGGTGGTGCTGACGGGCGTGCGGGGCGCGGTGGCGAAGACGCTGCTCGATCTCGACGTGGACCTCGGCGGCATGGAGACGTGGAGCACGCTGCGCGCGGGCGTGGCGCACGCGATCGGGCACGAGCGGCTGAAGCGGCAGATGCGCCGAGGGGCGGGGCCGAAGCGATGAGCGAGCCCGTGGGGACGAAGGGCGTGGTGTTCGCGGAGGTGTTCGCCGCGCGCCGGGACAAGCTCATCGATCGGCTGACCGAGGAGGCGCTCGTGGTGCTCGGCGGGACGCTCGGGGCGCCGATGGAGGCCTTCCGTGCCGACCGCGCCGTGGAGGTCGACGCGGCCATCGCGGCGCTCCGCGACGGCAGCATGCCGTTCGCGGTCGAGAGCTGGAAGCGCTGGATCGACAGCTCGGTGCAGCGCGGCTGGTCGGTGACGACGCTCCAGGGCGTCCTCGGCGCGATGCGGCAGGTGTTCGTCGACGTGGGGCTCGAGCTCCACGCGGCGGGCGTGCCGGACGCGACGTCGCGGATCCGCACGTTCATCCGCACGTCGAGCGAGGCGCTCTGCCTCATCGACGAGGAGCTCCGCACACGGGTGGAGCACCTGCACCGCAAGGCGCAGATCTTCGAGGCGCTGATCCACAACGCGCCGGACGGGGTGGGCGTCGCGTCTCCGGACGGGACGCTGCGCTACGTGAACCCGGCGTTCGAACGGCTGCTCGGGCGCGACGATCTCGTGGGCCGCTCGGTCCACGACACGCTCGCGCCGCAGGCCGAGGCTGAGCACCGCGGGCAGGTGCTGACCGCGGTGCTCGAGCAAGGCTCGTGGAGCGGGGTGCTCCCGTACCAGCGCGCCGATGGCACGACGTTCGACGCGCAGGTGACGGCGTTCCTCGTGCGCGACGAGCAAGGTCGGGGCATCGCGCGCTGCGCGATCGTCCGTGACCTGACGCAGGCGCGGCGCGCGGAGGAGGAGCGGCGCAGGCTCGCGGCCGAAGTGATCGCGGCGCAACGTGCGGCGCTCGAAGAGGTCGGGACGCCGCTCGTGCCGATCGCGGAGGGCGTGCTCGTGATGCCGCTCGTCGGAGCGATCGAGCCTGCGCGGGCCGAGCGGATGCTCGGCGTGCTCCTCGAAGGGATCGGCCAGCAGAACGCGAAGGTCGTGATCCTCGACCTGACGGGCGTGAAAGAGGCGACCGCGGAGGCGGCCGATGCGCTCCTCCGCGCGGCGCAGGCGGCGCGGCTGCTCGGCGCGGAGGTGGTCACGACGGGGACGGGGCCGGAGCTCGCGCGGACATTTGTGGAAAATGGGGCAGAGCTTGGAACGATCGTGACCAAGGGGACCTTGCGGGACGGCGTGGCCTACGCGCTCCGTGTAGCGCGGGGGCAGGCCCCGCGTCGCTGATGGTTCTACGTCAAACGGACGCCGCTGACGACGAACCATTACGAATACGATGGAAGCACGAATGCGGCGCCATTGAGGTATTCGTGAATCGAGGCCAGGGTGTTACCATCCTTGGCTATGAAAAACATCTCATTGTCCCTGCTCCTCGTGATGGGCTCGCTCACGGTGATCGGCTGCGGCGGCCCCATGGAGGCAGAGGACGAATACGCGGACGATTCGGCCGATGAAATCGGCGGGGCGCTGGGCGAGGCCCTGGAGACCACCGCTGCCGACGACGAGAACGCAAAGGCGCTCCCCCAGGACGCGGACACGGCGGATCTCGTGGCGTGGTGCGACGACGTCGTGACCTGGGATCAGGCCTGGTTGGATTACGAGGCGCAGGTGCTGACGCTGGTGAACCAGCGGCGCGCGGCCGGCGCGAGTTGTGGAGGCGTGGCGTATGCGCCGGCGCCCCCGCTCGTGGCCGAGGAACGGCTGCGGTGTGCGGCGCGCAAACATTCGAAGGACATGGGCGTGAAGAATTTCTTCAGCCACACCGGATCGAATGGATCGACGCCGTGGGCACGCATCAAGAGCGCCGGCTACACGTACAAGATGGCGGCCGAGAACATCGCCGCCGGGTATGCCACCCCGGCCGCCGTGGTGAATGGGTGGATGGCGAGCACGGGACATTGCAAGAACATCATGAATGCCTCGCTCAAGCAGATCGGCGTGGGGTATTACCAGGGGACGACGGGGTACAAGAAATACTGGACGCAGGATTTCGGGACGCCCTGAAATCCATGCTGTCTTGATTCGGAGCGACCCGCACAAGGGGGCGATGGAGACGCGAGGTGCTTGCCCAGAACGCGCGCAACCTCCATCGCCCGCTTCTACGGATCGTTCAGCGAATGAACCTGGTTGGTTCGTCGCGCGAAAAAGGTTCCGCGGCTCGGTCGATTTTCGGGCAGGTGCCTACTTTGCGAGGAGCCAGCCGAACATCGCCCGCGCGCGGATCGGGTCGGCCGGGTACGCGCGGAGATACCGCTCCAGGGCGCCACGCGCGGCATGCACGTTGCCTTGCGTGACCGCGCGCTCGACGGCCTCCACCATGGCCCGCGGCCGACTCGCGCCCATCGGCTCGTCGCATGCACGAACCGGCGGGGGTTCCCTTGACGGCAGGTCTTCACACGCGTTGCCCGCGACGACGCTGACGAACAGGCGCGGCGACGAGGACGTGGCGACCCTGGGCGGCTCGGCGTGCATGAAGACCCATATCGCCACGGACACGCCCGCCGCGGCGAGGAGCACCGTCGTCGTGGTCGCCCATGCGCCCCCCTGCCTTTGCATCTCCGACGCCACGAGCAGCGCGGGAAGGACCGCGTGGAGCTCGTCGCGGTACCCCTTCAACCGCTCATAGGCCTGCTCGCGGGCCCGCGAGCGCCGCGACTTCACGGTCCCCTTGGGGATGTTGAACGCCTCCGCGGCCTCTTCCTCCGACAGCCCGTTCATGTCGCATGCGAGAAGGATGTCGAGCAGCTCGGGGCGCATGCCTTCGAGCCGGGCGAGGACGAACGCATGCACGCTGCGCGAAGCGACGATGTCTTCGGGCGTGGCGGACGGGGATGGCGCGGAAAAGAGATCACCTTCGGATTCGCCGAAGATCTCGCCGTGACGTCGCAGCTCTCGCTTGTGGTTCTTCGAGATCCGGACGGCGAAGCCGTACACCCAGCTCTTCACCGTGGCGCGCGCGGGATCGTAGGCGTCCGCGCTGGCCATGGCGGCCGCGATGACCTTCTGCGCGAGGTCTTCAGCGTCTGCGGGCTGGTGACCGAAGGATCGCATCCAGAGGACGACGAAGGACCGCAGCGCGAGGATCGCGTCCCTTGGGCTCGGAACGTGGCTCATGCGCATGCTTGGCGTTTCGCCGGGAAAAGGTTCCCGGGATCGTCAAGGCACGCAGCAGAATGTGACGGGGCCGGAGGGTTCGGCGCTGCCTTCCAGTTCGCCGCCGCTCGGGGCGCACGTGCCGGCGGCGTACATCAGGTTCGTGACGCGCTTGCTGCCGAGGGACTGCCCCAAGGGGCTCATGTCGATGCACGCGCCCTTGTCCGAGGAGATCGACGTCCCGAGGAGGAACGCGTCGCACGCGTCGTCCGTGTAGGCCGTCACCGCGGCCTTGCAGGCGCTGCCCTCCACAGCGCCACACGTGCACGCGGTACACGTCCGTGTGTTCGTGAAGGTCCGGTAGTACACGTGCCGCTCCGTGTAGCCTTCGGCCGGGCACACGGAGTCGCCGTCGAGAAAGACGCAGGAGCGGAACCCTGCGTCGGCGCGTGGGACGCACATCTCGTTCTCCTCGCACGCGGAGAGCCCGGTGTCTTCGAGCCCTTCGCAAGCAAGGGCGACCTCTCCCCACTTCGGCTCGGGGAGCGGCAACGTCGAGGGCGCCGAGGGCGCGCAGCCGACGTCCGTCTTGCCCAGCGGCCCGACGTCGAGCGACTGGACACACGGCACCCCGCCGCAGTCGAGGCTCGCGGGGACGGCGTTCTCCGCGGTGCATGCGCCGTCCCACGCGTCGGGTGGGGTGAAGGGGGTCTCGACGGAACCGGATACGAAATCGCAGACCGCTGCATGCGCCACGAAGGTGCTCGGCGGCGTGCAGCTCCCGGTGGAGGAGCTGCACGTGCACGCCTTGCACGACGCGTCCGGGACGATGAGATCACGGTAGCGGGTGAACTGATGGAGAAGATGGCTAGGGCACGTGGGCGCCTCGTCTGCCGGGCCAAACCAAACCAGGTGGGGGAAGTTCCACGCATCGTTGGTCGGCCGGAGAGGCACGCACGTGCCCTCACATTTTGGGGAGGCGTCCTCCTCCATGGAAGCGTCGGTGCCGGCGTCTTCACCTGGGCCGGCATCGCAGAACTCACAGAAACGGCCATCGATGCAACAGCAGTTATCGAAGCCGGTCGCCGGCGTCCAACAGTCGGGCGCCTGGCCTACAATCTCGCCGTTCCCACATGCAGGCACTGCTACCGCGACCATCACCGGCAAGAAACAACAACTTAAAATCAGATAAATTTTCGAATTCACACAACCCTCACTTGAACTCGAACCGTGGCGAAATCCCCAAAGTCCATAGGGCTCCGGTTCGCCAGAGGATCAACTCACCCGAGGTAGACCTCATCAGCACTTTCGTCTCCTGAAGCGGCGCCAAGACCTCCCCGAACAGGGCGACGGACATCCGCTCGCCGCGATACATAAAAAACGTTGCGCGCGCGCCTGCCCATACCAGCGTGTCCGACCAATCGACTGGCGAAATCTCCGTGGTGTACGTCACGTTGAGACTGCCTCCGCCCCCCATGCCGCACAGACCAAACCGCTCATGGGGCGTCACGCAGCCGATCCCGAGCCCAGCCCATGTCGCGGCCTGGACGGGTACCACGCCAACCTCCTGTTCCCATGTACCCATCCCACGAAACTCTACGCCGACAGACCATAAACGCCAGCGCGCGTCAAGGGACAAACCTCCACCCGCCCCTATTCCGGGCAAACCCGCGGGGACAAACAACGCGCTCGCGCCAACCGCCCAGGTCGGACCGGCCAAACCCTGTTCGGTCGGCGTAGGCGGCGGCGGCTCCGACGTCGTCTCTACACGATAGAACGGGTCCAGGGTTCGGCGGCGAAGGGGCCCGTCGTCATCGTACGCCACAAAGGGACGCAAAGGAGGAGACGGCGCCGCCGTACCGACCTCGAATTCCGGCACACGCAGGAGCCACGACGGCGCTTCCTGCTTCTTCAGCTCCCACTTCCCGAGGTTCAACGAGATCGCGTAGGCGGTGTCCTGCATCAGCTCGCGACAATCGATCGGCCCCGGGATCACCGCCTGCCAGCGCTCCACCCCTGCGTCGTCCGAGGCGGAGACATGCGCTTCCATCTTCCGCCCGCTGCCTTTCAGGGCAATCCGCACGAGTGGACGGGCGTCGTCACGCACGACGCGGTAACCGAAGTCTCCTTCGAGGAACAACACCAGCGTGTCGCGATCCATGCACCCGCGCGCCGGCTGGTAATCGAGACGAAAGGACACCTCCTCGTTGGCGCTCGCAAGCGCGGGCGCGGTGATGAGCGCAAGGCCGAGGAGCACGGAAAAGTGACGCATGCCCGGACTTTACCGCATCCAGGTTGGTCCGGAGAAGCGTCACGTGAGAAACCATCTCAACGGCGCGAGGAAGACGAAAGCGAGGCCGACGCGGACACGCTGATTGGGTCTCGGGTCAGGAGCGCAGAGCACCGCGTCGGCCTCTGAAGATGACCCTACCCGAGACAAACGTGGATGTCAAGCCCGAGACAAACGTTTTGTTCCAGGACGAACGGGGGGCACTTGCCGTCCCGTCGAAGCGGAGGAGCCAGGCCTCGGCCCGCTCCTTATACATGCATGCGCGGCCCCGAGGCCGCCCGCGGTCCGGGCGGACAAACCGTCCGAAGGAGCACGTTGAAGGGGGAGGCGGATGGGCTCAAGGCCGCGACGGGGATTCGATGTCGGCGACGTCCAGTTGGATCTGTCCGTTCAACAGATCAGGAAGACCGCAGGACAACATGCCGCCCCAGTGCACCTTGCCCCTCAACGGAGAGCCATCAATGGATGCGCGCACGATGCCCAGACAATGCAGAAGCGCCTGCAGGGCATCCACGCCGTACCCCTCGCGATGTCGGATATTGAGCGGAGCACCGAGCTCGAACCCGCATTTCCATACCCCACCCTTTACGACGTAGGGCATCCCAACCTCCAGATGCAGGTCTGCCTCAGATCCATCTTCATGCCTATACTTCAAGGTGCGGACCGCAAGAATGGTCCTGGCTCCGCGGTTCACTCGTCTCCCCCCTGCTCGGCGTCTCTCAAGCATCGCGCATACTCCTGGTTGCACTCGTTATAACAAATCGGACGATCGCAGAGACGACGGATTTCTTGGTTGCATCGCTCGATGCAGTACCGGAGAAATCTGTCACATCGTCTCTTTCGCGCCTCTGCTTTCGATTGCTGTGGCACCGGGTCGGCAATTGCCTCGCTTGCTGGCGTCGACACCAGAGCAAAGAAGGCCAGCCAGAACAACAGCGTGACGGCAGCGACCTTGTGCATTATCCCCTCCGTACGAACAGGCTACATTCGACCGTAGGCAGACAAGTTTCGGGAGTCAAAAAAGCCGCTGGCCACGGCCAAGGCGCGATCGTCCCGCTTGTAAAGCCGCGATCTTTCGCCGCCATCTTCCGCCCGCTGCCGTTCACGGCGATCCGCACGAGCGTACGAGCGTCTTCCCTCACCATGCTTCACTGTTGCCTGAATGTCTCAGCGCACGTTCTCGCGAGACTCGAAAGAATGAGGGTGCTCCGAATCGCAAAGGGACCGCCGGAGGCAACGCGTCCCTTCGCCCAACCTATCGCGTTCTCCCCAGGTTTGGGCATACAATCGCTCGCCAGCAGCGACCTGGACGCTCGCGCAACGCCTCCACTCCCCACTTCGACCGCCTGAACGCGCCCCGTCCCGCATCTCCGACCTCCTCGGCCCGCTTCCACCGGCCCGCCGACGCTCCTCACCTCGCCCCCGTCGCCGTTGGGAGTACACGGCCGCCTCGCCCCCGCGCCCGAGATGCCCCCATCCCCCCGCGCCTCCCTTGCAGCTCCGCTTCAGCCAACCGCGCCCCTACCCCACCCCGTGCCCCTGATCCCCCCACGCGCCGCCAGCGCCCCCCAACCGCTCCCACCCCCGCTCGGCCCCCTCCTCGCGCCCCCGTGACCTTTGCGGCCCCGTTTCCGCCCCCCGAACCGCCCCCGCAACGCGTTGCAACGCCACTTCAGCCGCCCCAACCACCCCCGCAACGTGTCCACCGGCCCCTTTAGCCATACCTGCGTATGCTTACTCATCTTGACATGCCGTACGACAGGACCCTAGCGTGATCCACCATGGCTACAATCAAGACCCTCCCCGAGACAGCGACCACATCGACCTCGGAAGAACACTTCCGCCACACCGTGGTCCATGTGCGGCGGAGCCCGCACACCCAACACCTCATTGCCGAAGTGGAGGCGTTCCACCCCCGCATCGACGCCGCCATTGCCGAGGAGAAGAACTTGCTCGAAGCCGAGGCCGAAGCCGCCGCGGCCGTGCAATTCGCGGATCGTGACCTCGATGATTCGGTCGATTTCGTCGGGGCGAACGTGGACCGGTCCTCGCTCCTCGGCGCGCGGCTCTTCGGAGACCTGCGCCCGAGCGAATTGAAGCGGCCCACGCTCGGCGGGCAACTCGATATCATGAGGACGTGGCCGGAAGCGCTGGCCGAAGCCGATAAAGCCGTGCTGAGAGACCACGCGCCCGTGGTCGCCGCGCGCGCGGCGGCGGGCGTCGCGGCGGCGACCGAAAAGAAGGCCGCCACGCAAAAGCTCGTCGACTTCCGGACGATCGGGTCGCGCGTGAAGCTGAACCAGGACTTCAACAAGTTGCGGAAATCCCTTTTTGGCAAGCTGGGCGAGATCCAGCACGCGCACAAGCTCGGCGCCGGCTGGGCAGAGTCGTTCTTTCTGCAGGACACGGCCGACGAGCCGAGCCTGGCACAGCTCGACAAGAAGATCGGGGCGGTCGAGGGAGAGCTCGATGCCTTGAAGAAACAACGCGAGGCGCTCGCCGCGCAGGAAGCAAGGATCGCCGCCGAACGGACGAAAGCCGTCCAGCGACAGAAGAAGGCGAAGCTCGAAACGCTGCAAAAGCTCAAGGCCGATCTCGCGGCGCAAGAAGCGGCGCTTCTCTCGGAGCTCTCCGGCGCCGACACGGATCCGATCTCGTGAAAACGCTTTAACGGATTTTCGAGGCCCCGAGCGCGGCCACGATCTGGGCACTCACCCCATCGGCGCCCTCCGCGCTCGCGAGGGCCTCAGCCGATACGCGCAGGCGCGACACCTTCACCTCGCCCCGTGAAACCAGGCCCTTGTCGGCCCCCGGCACGAGCTCCACGAGCACGACGCCCGAGGCGCCGATCACCGCGAGCCACGTCTTGCCGTCAGGACGCGTGATGGGCACGCAGGCGGCGCCCTTCCCGGCGAGTGAATGGGCGAGCCGGGCCTCGGGCTCCGGGAGCTCCGGCAAGGGCCCGTCGAGGCGCAAGCCGAAATGAACGGCCGATGCAGGGTCGTCCGCCGTCGCAGCCGCGTCCCGCACCGCCGAAGTGATGCTTTCGGCGAGCGGCGGCTCCCGCTCGATCCGCGCGAAATCAGCCGGGTCGAGGCGCAGGAGGAAGCGGCGCATCGAGCGGGCCGCGGCCTGCACGTACGATTGCTCCATCGCCGCCCGCCGCAGGATGCCCTCCGCATCGCGGTTCTTCCGGGCCTTGCAAAGCTCGGCCGCGCCGCCGAGCACAGCCGCGGGCGGGGGCGGCGGCTCGACACGCGCGGCCGGCGCGTCGCGGTAGGCGTGGCGATGAAACCCCGCGCCCGTGGGCGGGAGCGCGAGCACGAGCGAGAGGCCCCCGAGCTCGGTCTCGGGCGTCCGCGCGGCCGCGGCAAACGCGTCGCGCAGCGTCGAGAGCCGGTTCGGGTGCGCCGTCAGGAGGACGTGATCCTCCGCGGAGACCGTGAGCACCACGCGATACGCGCGCACCTCGCGCGCGCCCATCGACCAACGATCGGCCTCGCCCATGAGCTCGACCGCGCTGCGCTCGACGAGCGCCGAGAGCTCGGACTCGCCCCCCACGTCGAGCAGGCTCCTCGCGCCCGCGGCGAGCGCGCTGCCTTCGGCGATCATCGCGGCTAGATCTTCCGGCCCGACGTCATGAACTTGCGGGCCTGGAGCTCGGCCTCGGCCTCCGCGATGGCCTCGGCCTCGTGCTGCGCGGCCGTGCGGAGCGCGCCCGCGCCGGGGTTGTCGACACGCACGCGCTGATCGGTCGTGGCGGCCTCGGCCATCACCGCCGCCGTGTGCCGGACGTCGTCGTAGGGCTTGGCGAGGTCGAAGATGACCTTCGTGTTGCCCTGGCTCAGGTTCGCGAGGGCCTCGAAGCGGCGCAGCTCCATCGCGCCCGGCGACTTCGAGAGGATCGCGGCGGCCTCGGCGAAGTTCTTCGCGCTCTCCACGTCGGCCTCGCTCTTGATGACCACGTACTTGCGGTCGCGCTCGGCGATCGCGACCTTCGCCAGGACCTCCTGCATCTGCGGCGGGAGCTGCACGTCCTGGAGGCCAATGAGCTCCACGTGCAGGCCCCACTGCGAGACCGTGCTCTCGACCTGCGTGCGCACCTTGGCGGCGACTTCCTCGCGATGCGCGAGCAGCTCGTCGAGGCGCGTCTCGCCGACGACGTCGCGCAAGACGACCTTCGCCCGATCCTTGACCGCCGCCTCGTAGTTTTCGACGGCCAGCGTGGCCTTCTCGGGATCGACGACGCGGTAATAGAGGACCGTGTCGACCATGGTCGTCACGTTGTCGCGCGTGATCACCATTTGCCGCAAAAGGTCGCGGTTTTTCGTGCGCGTGTCGATCTTGCGGAGCGACTGGAAGCCGGGCAGGAAGAGCGTCACGCCGGGCTGCACCCTTCCGGAGAGCTTGCCGAGCGTGAAGCGCAGCGCGACCTCCCACTGGTTGATCTGCCGAAGGCCCGCCAGGAGGTACGCCACGAGGAGAAACCCGAGCACGAAGAGGAGCGGTTCCATGGTTTCGCCAATGTAACCGGCGAATCCGCGGCCACCACGATCTATCGGTCGAATCGCACCCGATCCTCGAACGGCACGTCGGCCCCGACCTCGAGGACGTCGCCGAGCCGGAAGGCCTGCTCGCCGGCCCCGCGCAGCGCATCGAGCGCAGCGGCCTCGGCCTCGGGCGCGACGACCACGACGAGGCCCACGCCGAGGTTGAACGTGCGGCGCATCTCGGCCTCCTCGACCGGCCCTTGTTCGGCGATCACCCGGAAGATCGCCGGCCGCTCATACACGGAGAGGTCGAGCCGCGCGCCGAGGCCTTCCGGCAGGACGCGCGGGAGGTTGCCCGGCAAGCCCCCGCCCGTGATGTGCGAGAGTCCGCGCACGGCCGCGGGCACCGCCGCGAGCAACTCGCGCACCGCGCGCGCGTAAATGCGCGTGGGCACGAGGAGCGCCTCGGCCGCCGTGCGCCCGAGCCCGGGGACCTCGTCGTGGATGCCGAGCCCCATTCGCTCGAACAGCACCTTGCGCGCCAGCGAATACCCGTTCGAGTGGAGCCCACTCGACGCGACGCCGAGCACGACGTCACCGGCGCGCGCCTTCGTTCCATCGAGCATCTTCGCCCGCTCGACGACCCCCACCGCGAAGCCCGCGAGGTCGTACTCGCCCGCCGCGTACATGCCCGGGAGCTCGGCCGTCTCGCCGCCGAGCAGGGCGCAACCGGCGAGCTTGCAGCCCTCGGCGATGCCCCGCACGACGGCCTCGCCCACGTCGAGCTCGAGCGTCCCGGTGGCGAAATAGTCCAGGAAAAACAGGGGGCGCGCGCCGACGGTGATCACGTCGTTCACGCACATCGCGACGAGGTCCTGGCCCACGGTGTCGTGCACGTTCGCGGCGAACGCGACCTTGAGCTTCGTGCCGACGCCGTCCGTTCCGCTCACGAGGATCGGGTCGACGAGCCCGCTCGGCAAAGCGCAGAGGCCCGCGAAGCCGCCGACGTCGGCGACGACCTCGGGGATGCGCGTCGGGCGCGCGAGCTTCTTGATGCGCTCGACGAGGGCGTCCCCCCGGTCGATGTCCACGCCGGCCTGGCTGTACGTGATGGGCATGGCGCCGGAATGTCACAGCTTGGGGCGAGGTGCTAGGGTTCGTCGCCGCCATGACCGATGCTTCTTCCCGCCCGCCCGTCCTCGTCGCCGCCGCCGTCCTCGTCGAGGAGGGGCGCGTCCTGCTCACCCAGCGCAAACGCGGCACGCACCTCGCGGGCGCCTGGGAGTTCCCCGGCGGCAAGGTCGAGCCCGGCGAAGACCCGCGCGCGGCCCTCGTGCGCGAGCTCGGCGAGGAGATCGGCATGGAGGTCTCGGTCGGGGACCCCGTCGAGGTGACGTTCCACCGATACCCGGAAAAATCCGTGCTGCTCCTGTTTTTTGCGGTGACGCGCGCGCCGGGATCCCCCGATCCGCAGGCGCTCGACGTCGCCGACGTGAAGTGGGCCGGGCCGGGCGAGCTTCACGACGAGCTCTTTCCCCCGGCGGATGTCGCGATCCTCTCGAAGGTGCGGGCCCTGCTCGCGCCCCGTACGTAATCGGAGCACACGACCGGCCCGAACAGCGGTATCCTGCCCCCGCGATGGAAGAAACTGGGCAAGGAGCGCCGCGCGAGGCATCCGTGGTGGTCGTCGGCGCGGGGCTCAGCGGCCTCATGGCGGCGCGAAAGCTCGCAGCCGCGGGCGTCTCGGTCGTGGTGCTGGAGGCGCGGGATCGGGTCGGCGGCCGGACGCTGAGCCACACGACGGCGCAGGGCAACCGCGTGGATCTCGGCGCGCAATGGATCGGCCCCACGCAGGACCGAATGACGAAGCTCGTCGCCGAGCTCGGCCTTTCGACGTTCAAGCAATGGAGCGACGGAAAAAAGGTGCTCTCGCTCGGCGGGACGCTGACGACGTACAAGACCTCGATCCCGAGCCTGTCCTTGATCGGCGCCGTCGATCTCGGGATCACGATCCAGCGCATCGAGACGCTCGTGAAGGAGGTGCCGATCGACGATCCGCTCGCCGCGGCGAAGGCGCTCGAATGGGACGGGACCACGGTCGAGGCGTGGAAACGCAAGAACGTGAAAACCCGCGGCGCCAAAGCGATGTTCGACACGGCCGTGCGGGCGGTCTTCGCGGCGGAGCCGTCGGAGCTGTCCCTCCTGTTTTTCCTGCATTACCTGCGCCAGGGCGGCGGGCTCATGCGCTTGACGGAAGTCGAGAATGGCGCGCAGGAGACGCGCCTCGCGGAGGGGTTTCAGGAGGTCTCGAAGCGGCTTTCGCGCGGGCTCGGCGAGGAGCGGGTGGTCCTCGGCGCGCCGGTGCGGCGCATCGCGCAGGACGCGGAGGGCGCGACCGTGATCTCGGACGCGGGCACGTGGCGGTGCAAGCGGGTGATTGTGGCGGTGCCGCCGGCGCTCGCGGGGCGTATCGACTACGAGCCGGGCCTGCCCGCGTCGCGAGATCAGCTCACGCAGCGATCGCCGATGGGCAGCGTGATCAAATGCGTGGCGACATACGCGTCGCCGTTCTGGCGGCAAGCGGGATATTCGGGCGAGGCGCTCTCCGACGTGGGCTCCGTCAAGCTCGCGTTCGACGATTCTCCCGAGGACGGCTCGCACGGCGCGCTCGTCGGATTCTTCATGGGCAAGGACGCGCGCGCCATGAGCGGAAAGAATCCCGAGGAACGGAAAAAAGCCGCCGTCGACTCCTTCACGCGTTTTTTCGGCCCGAGCGCGGCCGCCCCGATCGATTATGTCGATCAGGACTGGCCCGCCGAGCGCTGGTCGCGCGGCTGTTATTCGATGGTCCTCGGCCCGGGCGTGCTCACCGCGCACGCCGCGGCGCTGCGCGCGCCCGTGGGACGTGTCCACTGGGCCGGGACGGAGACGGCGCGCGTGTGGACGGGTTACATGGAAGGCGCCCTCGAAGCCGGCGAGCGCGCCTCGGACGAGGTGCTCGCCGTCCTCGGCTGAACCCGATTCAACGCTTCCGCATGGGCTCGGGCTCGCGCGGCGTGCCGTCCGGCGCCGATACGAAATAAAGGAGCCCGCGGCGCGGATCGTGAATGCCCGCCGCCCGCTCGACGAAGGGCGTCAGCGGCGAGACCACGACGAGCCGAAGCATACGCCGCGCCTCGGCTTCGAGCAGCGCGTCGTCGACCAGTTTGCGCGGGACGTCCGAGAGCGCACCGCGCAGAATCGGCATGGGCACGCCGGGCGCATTGCGATAGGCCCCGTAAAGCCGCCCCATCGCCGCGAGGATCGAGGAAATCACGTCCGGGTCGGGCGCCTTGCCGCGCGAAGCGAGCAATCGTTGCGCATGGAGGAGGATATCCCCGAGCTCGCGAATCTCCATCTTCCGGAGAATTTCGTTCATCTCGTCGAGGGGCGTCCGGAGCCTCCGGCTCACGGGGCCCGAGCGCGGCTCCGTGGAGAGCGCATGCACCACGCCCGCGGGCTCGGGCGGAATCGAGAAATAGTCCGGCGCCATGGGGCGCATCGCGGACCGAGGCGCATACCGGTCGGACCCAGGCTGCGCCGTCTCGGCCGATGCCGCCGTCACCGTGCCCAGGCGCAACGTGCGGAGCGGCGAACGCGTCTTCGTCCCTGCCTCGTTGTTCATCGGTCCTCTTCGTCAAGCAATGAGCAATGGCCCGACGCCCAATTCTTCGATGCTCGGCCCACCCAACTCGACCGCAGCCATGCCGCAGAAAGTCGAGCTCGCCCGGAGGCCGTCCCCGTCGGACGTCGCGCTAATGCCCAGCCTTGACCGAAGAGGCGGCAAGGGCGCGCGACCGCTCGTCGCGCCTCCGCTTGACGTGTTCACCCGCAAGGAAAGGCAAGAGCGCGAATCCACCCGGGGCCACGATCGCCACCACCCATAAAACGATACGGAGCCAGGGCGCCATGAACGGGTGACCATTGCAGCGGCCGTGCCACGCAGGGTGTCGCCGTCGTGCACGACGCTACGCACCAACTCAAGAAGACCGCGCCTCCTCCTCGTCCGCAGCGAGGGACCGCTCGACCGCGGCGCGCGCTTCGGCGCTGTCCGCGCGGGGCAGCCGGATTCGAAAGCGCGCGCCCCCGAGCGGCGACGTCGTGGCCTCGATCGTCCCTCCATGATCGACGACGATCTTCTTCACGATGGTGAGGCCGAGCCCCGTGCCGTCGCGTTTCGTGGTCACATAAGGATCAAAGAGGACGTCGCGCACCTCGGCCGAAATGCCCGGCCCGTCGTCGTCCACGTCGACGACGTACGAGCCGCCCACGGTCCGCGCCGCGACCACGACCCGCCCCCAGGTGCCCTCGCTCTTGCCGGCGCGCTTGCGCGCGTCGCGGAGCGCCTGCGCCGCATTCTGTACGACATTCGTGAGCACGCGGTGGAGCATTTCCCGATCGAGGACCGCGGGCATCGAGCCCTCGGGCACGTCGAAGCGGAGATCGACCTTCGAGAGGAGCGCCTCCTCGTCGGAGGTCCTGCCCCCCTCCGTCCGGGCCGAGAGATGGTCGCGCTGCTCGCGCAGGAAGGAGGCGAGGTCGACAGGCGCGAGCTCCGCCCGCGGCAGCCGCGCGAAGCTCGAAAACTCGCCGACGAGGCGGCGGAGCGTGCCGACCTCCTCCTCGACGACCTCCAGCGTGGTCTGCACGATGCGGCGGTAATCGGGGTCGTCGCCGGCATACCGGCGATGGCATTCCTGCACGGCGAGCTGGATCGGCGTGAGCGGATTTTTGATTTCGTGCGCCAGGTGCCGCGCCATCTTCTGCCACTCGCTCATGCGCCGCAAAAACTCGATCCGTGCGCGGCTCTCGTCGAGCTCTTCCAGCATTCGATTGAACGCCCGGCCGAGGTCGCCGACCTCGTCGTCCCCCGTCACGGCGACCCGCACCGAAAGATCACCCGCCGCCACCGGCCGCGTCGCCGCCGCGAGCTGGGCGATCCGCCGCGTCACCGGCCGCGCGACCACGATGCCGGCGAGCGCCGCGAGCAAGATCAAGAGACCAAACAAAAGGCCAAACGCCCGCGTGTACGTTCGATCGACGTACTCCTCGCGGTGATGTCGTTCGATCTGATGATATGCCTGGACGAACTCCTGCGCGGATTCCATCTCGGCGAACCGCGCGTTTGGCGCGGCGAACGTGGCGACGAGGAAGGGTCCCTCGTCCTCGGACGCCTCCCCGAGCGGCCTGCGCACGAGCAGCGTGCGCTCGGCGGCCGGATCCACAGGCCGCTCCCGCTCGTGTTTGCCGAGGATCGTGCCCGACGCATCCTCGACCTTCAACGAGACGAGCGAGGGATGCGCCGCGAATTCGCGCGCGAGCTCCGCGGCGACCCGCTCCCCTTCCCCCTCCTTCGCCACGCGCGAAAGCGCCGGCCGCATCGCAATGGCATCGGCCTCGTACCGCATGCCTTGCTTGATCGTTTTGGCGAGGTCCGCATAGACGCCGAGCGCGCGGTCGAGGTGCGCGCCGAACTCCGGCTGAAACGCGGTCGCGCTGACGCGCGCCACCATGGCCCGCGCCATGAGCAGCGCGGCGACGAGCGGGATGACGGCGGTCACGAGCACCGCGAGGACGACGCGGCGCTCGATCTTTCGTGTCTTGATGAGGGGAGCGGGGCGAGGAGGATTCGGTGGGCCGGACACGGACGCGATACTAGTTCGCGCCGTCCTCGATGGCGCGCTCGACGGCGGCGTGCACCGGAGAAACCTCCGACACGGGCTTCTGCACGTCGAAGCTGACCGGCGGCACCACGCCACGCGGCAGCCACGTCTCCTGCTCGTGGCGCGAGGACTCGGGCTTGCGCGCCGGCAGGATGCGCCCGTCGGGCTGGAAGCGTTCGAGCTCCTCGGTCACGCGCCGCAGATACGACTGCTTGATGTGGAACGGCATGAACGCGCTCTTGAAGCCCGAGACGAGGATCGTCTTGATGTCCCGGAGCGACATGCCCATCTTCGTGTGGCACAGCCAGAGCTCGTTCGACACCGTCGTGTCCGTGACGAGCCGGTTGTCCGTGTTCACCGTGACGCGCAGCCCGAGGTTGTAATAGAGCTTCAGCGGGTGCGACGCGAGGTCACGCACCGCGCCGGTCTGCACGTTCGACGACGGGCAGGCTTCGAGCGGGATGCGGTGGTCGTTCACGTAATGCAGGAGGTCGCCGTTCTCGCGCAGGCGGCAGCCGTGGCCGATGCGATGCGCGCCGCAGACGTGGATCGCCTGTGCGATCGACTCGGGGCCGTACGCCTCGCCCGCGTGGATCGTGCAGTTGATGTTGTTGTCGCGGACGAGCTGGAAGGCGGCCTTGTGATGCTTGGCGGGGTTGTCGTACTCGGCGCCGGCGAGGTCGAAACCGACGACGCCGCGGTTCTTGTAGGCCACCGCGAGCTCGGCCATCTCCAGCGAGGAGTGCGGCGAGATGTTGCGGATGCCGCACACGATGACGGCACTCTCGATGCCCAGGTTGTCGTGCGCGGCGCGCAGGCCCGCGAGCACCGCCTCGACGACGCTCGTGAGCTTGAGCCCGAGCCGCGTGTGGAGCATCGGCGCGTAACGAACCTCCATGTAACGGACGTTCTCGCGCGCCGCGTCCTCGGCGAGCTCGTAGGCGACACGGAAGAGCGCGTCCTCGGTCTGCAGGACACGCAGCGTGACGTCGAACGCCTTCAGGTACTCGACGAGCGAGCCCGTGTTTTGCCCGAGCCGCATCGCGCGTCGGAGCTCGGCCGGGTCGTACGACGGCATCTCGACGCCGTGCTTCTTGGCAAGGTCGATGATCGTCTCGAGTCGCAGCGAGCCGTCGAGATGGACGTGAAGATCCGTCTTCGGAAGCTGCTGGAAGAACTCGAGGGGCAGCGTACTTACGCTACCCGTCGCTGTATCTGTCTCCATGGTGAAGTGTTACACGGACAGCGCTGCGAGGGGAGGCCGATCCGCCCGGCCCGGCCAGCGTCAAGCGGACGGCGAGCGCTCCTTGCGCGACGCGTCTCCGTCCAGGTCGCCGAACGGGGTCATCAGCGTCACGAGCGCCACGATCGAGAAGGCCACGCCGAGCACGACGAACATGCTCCAGAGCGGCAGCGAAAGACGCGCGCCCCCGAGCTCCTGCGTCATGGCCATCTCGACGCGCTCGGGGTTGAACCCGAGCACCACGCGTTTTCCTACGAACGTGAACGGTAGCCCACGGCCACCGAGCTCCTCGAAGAGTTTTTTGTCCCGTTCCAAATCGGCCGTCGTTTGCGGCGCCTTCATGCAGCTCGCGAGGGCTTCGGCTTCGAGGCCCGCCGTCGGAGCGATGAGCTTGGGGAGGGCCTCACGCGTGAGCTGCTCGGGTTCGGCCGCGTAGAGCTGATCGGCGACGGCCTCGCGCTTCGCCGCGGGCACGCAGAGGTACACGAGCGCCGCGGGCTCCGCGCCCGGGTGGCCCGAGAGCGGCATCATCTTGCGCACGAGCGTCACGCGGTCGCCGTATTGCTGGACGACGCCGTGCAGCACGGGGTGCATCCGCCGGCAGAAGGGGCACTCGAAATCGGTGAACCCGACGATCGTGACCTTGCCCGGGGCTTGTTCGGCCTGGATCACCGCAGGCAGCGGCGGCTCGACGGGATACCGGCCCCAGACGAACGGCACGACCACCGCGAGCATCGCGGCCGTGACCCAGGCGGTCGTGACGGACCTGCGTTGCGGCAAGAGGACGCGGTTCTCGTCCTTCCACGCGCGGATCGCGATCCACACCGAGGTCAACGCGATGACGATCGCAGAGAGGTCGACCGCGACACACCAGGCGCAGAACGCGCCGATCTCGGTCTTCTGGAGCCACAGGAGGAAGGCCGCGAAGACGCCGCCGGGCACGGCGAGGGAGGCGACGAGCACGTGCTGGGATTTGCGCCGGGCGACGAGGGTCAGGCCGAAGAGGAGCGCGTAGGCCGCGAGGCCGAGGCTCGGCAACGGGGCGAGGCCGAACAGGCGCGACCAGGGGGACATGCGCACCGCGAAGCAGCCCGATGTGACGCCGCAGAACGCGGGATCGCCCGCGTTCGTGTACTCGACGACGAGCGCAGCAGAAGCAGCGATCGCGACGAGCAGGGGCAAACGGAGCAAGAGGACGGGCAACGTGCGCATCGGCTCATGTTTCGCACAAGCGCCGTCCTTTCGCAGCCGGCTTGGTTCGGGACATGCTAGGAAACCGCCCAGCGCGTGCCTCAAAACGCGAACAGGAGGGGATGTCCGGCCTCCGGGCTCCACGACCCATGACGTCGATCGGCCGCGTAACCATCGCCGAGGTGCTCGCCGAGCACAGTCGCCCGCTGCACATCCACGAGATCGCCAGCCGGCTCGGTCTCACGGAGGGCGCCTACGAGCCGCTCCGTCGCGTGCTCGACGATCTCTGCTGGGACGGAAGCGTCGTCGCCTTGCCCGGCCAGCGCTTTCGCCTCGCGCGCGCCCGCGAGGAGCGGCGCGGCAAGGAGCACGAGGGGACGCTGAACGTGAACCCGCGCGGCTTCGGGTTCGTCACGGTGCTCGACCTGCCCGACGACGTCTTCGTGCCGCAAGAGGCCATGGCCGGCGCGCTGCACGGCGACACGGTGGCGATCCGCGTGGTGACGACGTCACGCCGGGGCATCGAGGGCGCGGTGGTGCGCGTGGTGAAGCGCAAGACGACGCGCGTCGCGGGCGTCCTGCGCAAGCGTGGGCGGAGCGCGTGGATCGAGCCCGACGACTCGCGGCTGCGTGGCCCGATCGTCCTGAAATCCGAGCCGCGCATGAAGCTCGAGGATGGCCTCGCCGCCGTCGCCACGATCACGCGTTTCCCGGAGATGCCCGACGAGAACCCCGAGGGCGTGCTGGAAGCCGTGCTCGGCGTGCCCGGCGATCCGAACGTGGAGGTCGCCAAGGTGCTCGTGCGCGAGGCGATCGAGGAGGAGCATTCGGCGGAGGCCGTCGCGGAGGCGGAGGGCTTCGGCGACGAGGTGCCGCACGAGGCGCTCGCCGGCCGCGAGGATCTGACGCATCTGCCGCTGCCGACGATCGACCCGGAGGACGCGCGCGATCACGACGACGCAGTCTGGGCCGTGCGGAACGACGATGGCTCGTACCGCGCGTGGATCGCGATCGCGGACGTGTCGCATTACGTGCGGCCCGGGACGGCGCTCGACGAGAACGCGATGGCGCGCGGCAACTCGATCTACCTGCCCGATCGAGCGATCCCGATGCTGCCGCGCGCGCTCTCCTCGAACCTGTGCTCGCTCGTGCCGAACGTCACGCGCCTCTGCTTGTGCGTGGAGATCGACCTCGACGCGACGGGGACCGTGCTGGGCGCGCGGATCTTCGAAGGCTTCATGCGCTCGCGCGCGGCCCTCACGTATCCGGCCGTGGCGCGCGCGCTCGGGCTCGCGAAACACGCGGTGGCAAACCCCGACGCCGAGGCGATGCGCGACGACCTCGAAGTGCTGTGGGAGCTCTCGCGGCAGCTCCGCGCGCGGCGCATGCGGCGCGGCGCGCTCGACTTCGATCTGCCCGAGGCGAAGGTCGTGCTCGACGTGGAGACGGGGGCGCCGCTCGACGTGGAGAAACGCGCCCACGATCCCGGCGTGAAGAAGGCGTACGAGCTCATCGAGGAGTTCATGCTGCTCGCGAACGAGACGGTCGCGCGTGAGCTCGTGACGCGAAACACGCCGGCGATCTTCCGGGTCCACGCGCCGCCGAACCCGGAGCGCCTCGAGCGCTTCGTCACGATGTGCGAGACGCTCGACGTGGGCTTCGAGCTCGAAGACGCCTCGGATCCGAAGAAGCTCGCGACGTTCCTGAAGCGCATCGCGAACCATCCGCAAAAGCAGGTGCTGCACTCGCTGCTGCTCCGCGCGATGAAACAAGCGGTCTACGACGTGGGCAACGGGGGCCACTTCGGCCTCGCGTCGACGGCGTACCTGCACTTCACCTCGCCGATCCGCCGCTACCCGGACCTGGTCGTGCACCGGGCGATGCGCGCGCTGCTCCAGAAAGAGCGCATCGACACGAGCCCCGAAGCCGAGGAAAAGCTGCGCCTCGCTGCGTCGACCGCGTCCGACTGCGAGCGCCGCGCGATGGACATCGAGCGCGAGGTCGTCGACCTCTACCGCGCGCTCTTCATGCGCGCGCACATCGGCGAGATCTACGAAGGCACGGTGACGGCTGTCGTGGGCACGGGCCTCTTCGTGGCGATCGACAGCCCATTCGTGGACGTGCTCGTGCGCCTCGACGCCCTCGGCCCCGACGGCTACGAGGTCGACGAGACGGGCCTCTACGTGACCGGCACGCGCAGCGGCGAGCAGATCAAGCTCGGCGACACGATGCTCGTGCAGATCGAGGACGTCGCCGTGCTGCGTCGCTCGATCTACGGCAGGCGCGTGATCGCGGTGGAGGAAGAAGGCGCGCCTCCGCCGAAGCGCAAGGTCCGCCGCACGGCGTCGACGAACGGCCAGGACAAACGCGCCCGAGGCCAGGCGGCGAAGGTGTCGACGAAGGGTCGCGCCCCACGCGGAGGCGCGGACAGCTCAAAGAAGACGAAAACGAAGAAGGCCGCGAAGACGAAAAAGACGCGGCATTAGCCGCCGCGTGTATCCTCGCTCGACGCGCGATAGAGCGGCGAAAGGCCCCCGCGCTCCGCGTACGGCTGCAGGTAGCGGAGCGACACGTTCGCGCTCGGCAAGAAGCGGTGATAACGCTTCTCCGGGATCACGAGCGCATCGCCCGGTCCCACCCATATTCGCACCCAGCGCTCGTCGGCCGCGCGCACGTCGTAGACGCCCTCGCCTTCGAGGAAAAGCCGCACCTCGGCGCTGAGGTGCAAATGCTCGTCGATCTCGCGCGCAATCGTCGCCTCGTCGCGCGGGTTCGCCACGCTGAGCCGGACGTCGTCCTGCTTGGTAAAACCACGGTCGGCCCGGATGCGATCGAGGAGCGGCTGCATCGACCCGGGATCAAACGCCTCGACGAGGATCCCCTCGGCCCACAGCTCCTCGGGGCTGCAACCGCGCTCGCTCGGGCTCATCCACACCGCTCGCATCAGATCCTCCGTACGGTCCCCCCAAATCATCCCGCCCAGACGGAGGCGCGGCGTCAAGGACCTAACGCCGGATCAACCAGAAGAAGCCGACGACGCTGAGGACGAGGACGAAGGCCGCAAAGAGGAGCACCACACCATCGGTGAGGCTCCAGCCAGACTCGGGGGCCGGCGTGGCCGATCGCTGAGGTCGGAGCGGGCGCGAGGCGTCGTCCTCCACGGGCGTCGGCTCCGGCGCCGCGGCCGCGGAAGGCGTCTCGTCCTCCGCAGGGGGGGCGGGGGCGCGTCCTCGGGGCGCATCGGCTCATCGGCGCACCGCGACAGCTCCGCGAGCGCCTCGGCCGCGGGATACTCGAACACCACGACGTTCCGGCCCATCGCGAGGGTTTGTCCGGAGCGCCAGGTGACGTCGGTCGGGCCGAGCGGCGCACCTTCGAGGAGCGCGGCCTTCGAGCCGAGGTCCCGCACGAGCAGGTGCTCGCCCTTGAGGCCCACTTCCACGTGGCGGAATGCGGTCTCCGGATCGTCGAGCGGGAGGTCTACTTCCCGCGCGCGGCCGAGCACGTACCGCCTGCCCGCATCCGTGAGCGCGAGCGTCTTGCCTTCATCGGGTCCCGACACGACGACGAGCTTCGGCCCCGCGTCTTCGCCCTGCGCGGCGAGCCCACGCGCGACGAGGTCGAGCGCCAGCGCCTTCGTCGTTGCGGGGGTCGCGCGCGCGGTCGCGAGCGGATCGATCTTCACTTCGAGCCACACGCGGCCGAGGCGAAAGAGCTCTCCCGATCGGAGGACACGTGGCGATTGCGGAGGCAGGAGCACGGAGCCGAGCGCGGTGCCGTTCGTGCTGCCCTCGTCGACGATCACATACTCGTGGCCGCGTTGACGGATCGAAGCGTGACGGAGGCTGACGCTGGGGTCGGGGAGGCGGAGATCGGAGCCCTCTCCGCGGCCGATGAACACGCGCGGCATGTCGAAGGTGAGCGCGAACTCGTCGCCCGTCGCCGATGCCCGCACCGTGATCGTGACTGCCATGAAACCTCGGGCGAACGCGCGGCGAGATGCTCTGCCGCGCGTGCCTTCAGGCGCCGATGCTCCGGCGCACGCGCTCCACGGCGTTGCCGAGCTGGCGCATGGTCTGCTCCTGAATGCGCGCCGCCTCCTCGATCTTCTTGGAGGCGTCAAGGAGCTGCTCGAAGCCGCGGTTCTGGTTGCGCTGCGACGCGTTCAGGTTGTTCACCATCGCGGAGATCTGCTCGATCGAGCTCGTCATCTGCCGGCCGCCGCGGGCCTGCTCCTGGCTCGAACGCTCCACGTGCTGCGTGATCGTGCGCATCTTCTCGGCGCTCTTCATGATGAGCTCCGAGCCGCGCGCCTGCTCGGCCGTGGCCGCGGCGATCTGCTGCACGGTCTCGGCGATGCGGCCGATCGCGTCGGTGACCTGCTTCGAGCCCTTGGCCTGCTCGACCGTGGCGCGCGCGATGGCACGCACCATGTTCGTGCTCTTCTGCGAGCTGTCGAGGATCTTCTTCAGCGCGCGCTCGGCTTCGTTCGAGACCTCGACGCCGCGGTCGACGTTGTGCGCACCGCGCTCGACGGCGGCGATCGCGTTCTTCGACTCGGCCTGGATCGTCTTGATGAGGTCCGCGATCTCCTTGGTGCTGCCACCCGCGCGATCGGCAAGCTCTTTGATCTCGTCGGCGACGACGGCGAAGCCCTTTCCGTGCTCGCCGGCCTGCGCCGAGAGGATCGCGGCGTTCAGCGCGAGCAGGTTCGTCTGCTCGGCGACGTCGTCGATGACCGCGAGGATCTGGCCGATCGCCTCGATGCGGAAGCCGAGGTTCGAGATGACGCTCACCGCCTCCTGGCTCGACTCCTTGATGCGGTAGATCTCGCTGATCGTCTTCAGGATCGCCTCGGCGCCCTTCTCGGCGTCCATGGCGACTTCCTCGGACAGACGCGCCGTCTCGTTCGCGTTCGACTGAACCTGGTCGATGGACACGTCCATCTGGTTCATCGAGGAGCTCGTCTCCTCGGCCGTCAGCGAGAGGCCGTCGACGTTCTTCGCGACCTCGCGGATCGAGTAGGCCATCTCCTCGATCGAGGAGACCGTCTCGCGCACGCTCGCCGCGAGCTCACCGACGTTCTCCGCGACCTCGTCGCTCGTCGCCGTCATCTCAAGGATGCTCGACGAGGACTCTTCCGCGCTCGTCGCGAGCATCTCGATGGACTGCGAGAAGCTCGACAGCGAGGCGTTGATGTCGCGCGCGTGCGCCGTCGCCTGCTCGGCCGAGGAGAGCACGGTGCCGAGGCCGTCGCCGAGCCGCGGCAGGTACTCGTCGATGACGCCGAGCGCCTCGCCGAGCTCCGCGCGCCGCTTCTGCTCGCGCTGCTCCGAGCCGCTGAGGCGCTCGCCGATCGACGCGAGCTCCATGTAGATCCGCGCGACCTCGGGCTTCGCGCCCACTGGCGCGCGAACACGCTCGCCCTCGCCGGCGCGTTGCACGGCGTTGACGATCTCGCCTTCGAGGATCTGCATCGCTTCGGCGAGCTCGGCGCGACGCTTCTGCTCGCGCTGCTCGGCCTGGGTGAGGCGCTCGCCGATCGAGGAGAGCTCCATGAAGATGCGCGCCACCTCCGGCTTCGCGCCGGGCGGGGGACGGACACGCTCGCCCTCGGCGACGCGCTGGACCGCGTCGATCACGTCGGCCTCGACGTTCGCCAGCGTCTCGGCGAGCTCGCCCTTGCGCTGGGTCTCGCGTTGCTCGGCGGTCTGCGCGCGCTGCTCGGCGGCCGAGAGCCCTTGCTCCGCGGCGATCGCGCGCTGCTCGGCGGCCGAGATCCGCGCTTCAAGCGACTGGAGCCGCTGCTCGGCACTGCCGGCGCGCTGCTCGGCGGCGCTCGCGCGCTCCTCGGCGAACTGGACCTTCTTGTCCGCGTCTTTCGTCGCGTCGCGGATCACCTCGGCGACGCCCGAGAGCTCCGCGTAGATGCGCGCCATCTCGGGCTTCGCGCCTGCCGGAGCGCGCATGCGCTCGCCGGACGCGGCGCGACCGAGGGCTTCGATCACCTCGTCGACGTTCACGCCGCTCGTGCCTGCGTTCTGCTCGAGCTTTGCGACCTCTTCGTTGAGCTCCGAGGTCTTCCTCGAGAGACGCTGGATCTCCTCGTAGACCTCCGCGAGCTCTCCGGTCACGCCTTCGGGCAACGCTGGCTTCTTGCCGCGAGCTGCGGCCTTCAGCGCGTCGACGAGTCCGCCGAGCTTGACGCTCGCGCCCTGGGACGCGCTGGCGACGAACATCGCGACCGCGGCGCTGAGGCCTATCAGGTAGAAGAGCTCGGACGTGAAGTCCTTGAGGAAGGACTTGGATCCGATGCCGAAGAGGACGGCGGCGACGAGGACGACGGCGGGGGGGCCGAGCTGCCTTGAGTTCATGGTCTGACGCGGCTTGCGGGTGGCGCGGATCGGGCGACGCTCCGGCCGAGGGGCAGGCGCGAGCCGACACGCGAACGCTCGCCGAGGTTAAGAGCGCCGGGGCCTCCGGTGCAAGGAGAGGGATCATTTCCTCGCGATCGAGGCCTAGGACCCGCCCCGATTCCCGGCCCCCTCGCCGCCCCTGCGCCGAGAATCCCCCGCCCCCTCAGGCTTTTGCGCCGGCGTGCTGTAGTCCGGCGACGTCCCGAAGGGCTTGTCGTATCCGCGACGATGCGGAGGTCTGCGGGTCGGGACACTGTCGTCCGATCCGATGAACGTGCCGCACCCCACAAGCATCCCGGAAAGAAGCAGCAACCCGACGAGTCTCCTCATGGCTGAGCCCTCCCTGCGCTGATGTTCGGAACCCCGAATTCCGTGGACGTCGGCGGCCCGGGGCACCCTACGGCGCGAGTGTAGAAATTTTCGCTGCATGAAGTCTCACGCGCGAGGGACGTTGCAGCGCGCGGGCGCGCGGGCGCCTATGATGCGGGCCGTTCTGAGGCCTCTTCGCCCGTGACCCTCGCTGCCCGGCTGCTCCTCGCCTTCGGCCTCGTCGCGATCTTCGCCGCGGCGCTCGTGGGTCTGTCGCTGCGCGACGCCTCGCGTCAGATCATCGAGAGCGACTTCGAGGACCGGATCGAGGCCGCCGCGGTGGGCGTGCGTCGCGAGCTCGCGCGGGAGGCACGCGCGCTCGAAGGATTGCTCGGGCCGCTCTGCGCGCACGACACGTTCGTGGACAAAGCGCATCTCCTGCTCGAACGCGCGCGGGGCGACGAGGCCGCGATCGAGTCGGACGCGCGGATCTCGATGCGGCACTTCGTCCCCGATCAGGCACGCGCGCTCGGGCTCGATGACCTCGTGCTCGTCACCGACAAGGGCCTGATCCTCGCAGCCTCGGACGTCGCGCGCACGGGCACGAAGGCCCCCGATCTCGCGAAGCTCTTGCGATCCCCGACGGGCGGAGCCCCGCGGCTTCGGCCCGATCCGAAGGGCGGCGAGGCTTCCCTCGAAGTGCACTGCGCGCGCTCGGGCGGCGGCGTCGAGGTCGGGCTCGTGGGCGCGCGTCGCGTCGGCAAGATCCTCGAACGCATCGGCGCCTCGCACGGCGTCGAGCTGCGCGTCGAAGGGCCCGAGCGCGTGAAGATGGTGGGCGACGCGGTCGTCAGGCCGATCGACGTCGCCGAGGTCCCGGGCCTGCGCGTCGTGGCCATCGCCACGCGCGACAAGCTCCACGGCGCGCTCGCGAAGCTCGATCGCGCGATGCTCTTCGCCGGCTCCGTCGCGCTCGTGCTCGGCCTCGCCATCGCGTTCGTCCTCGCGCGAAGCCTCTCGCGCCCGCTCGTCGAGCTCGCCCGCGAGACGCGCGAGGTCGTGGCCGGCGCGCCGCGCACCGTGAAGGGTCGCGGAGGCCGCGAGCTGACCGACCTCGCCGACGCCTGGAACCGCACGATCGCCGAGCTCGCCGCGATCCGCAGGCGCCTCGCCGCGACGGAGAGGATCGCCGCGCAGCGCGAGGTCGCGCGCCAGATCGCGCACGAGATCAAGAACCCGCTCGCCCCGATCCGCGCTGCCGTCGAGACGCTGCGCAGGCTCCGCGCCCGCGAAGATCCCGCGTTCGACGAGTACTTCGAGGAGGCGACGGTCACGGTCCTCCAAGAGGTCCACCGGATCGCGAACATCGTCACCGAGTTCACCCGCTTCGCGCGTCTGCCCCCGCCGAACCCCGAGCCGATCGATCTCGTGTCCGTGGTGAAGGGCGTGGTCACGCTGCATGCCTCTGCGGGTGAAGGCGTCGAGCGTACGGGGACGCGGCGGGTCGAGCTTTCGTCCGAGCCGATCCCGAAGGTGATGGCCGACCGTGATCAGATGGTGCAGGTGCTGACCAACCTGATCCAGAACGGCCTCGACGCGGCGAGCGCCGTGCGTCCCGACCCGCGTGTGCTCGTGACGATCGGCCCGCTTTCGGAGAACAAGGTCCGTATCGTCGTGCGCGACAACGGCCCGGGCGTACCTGCGGAGATGGTGCCGCGGCTCTTCGAGGCGTACGCGACGACCAAGGAAAAGGGGACCGGCCTCGGCCTGGCGATCGTCCAGCGCATCGTGTTCGAGCACGGCGGAGAAATCGCCTACCGCGAGGCGAAAAAGGGCGGCGCGGTCTTCGAGGTCTGGCTGCCCGTGTCCGGACCGCCGCTGCTCGACAAACCGCCGGCCGTCGAGACCACGCTCCGCGGGCCGGACAAGGCCGCCTAGAACCCAGGCCAAGCCCGGACGATTCCCCCCAAGGCAAAGCGCGCTTCACGATCTCGCAGAGCACCGAATGGTTCTGCGCTCTGAAGCCTCCGCGCTGGCGAGCGTCGATCGCCTCTGGCATGGTCCGGCCATGCGAAGTTCGACGGCACGCGTTGCGTTCGCCCTCTCGCTCGTGGCTCTCACGTCGATCACGCCGGGTTGCGGCGGCGCGCCTCCGAAGCAGTCGCGTACGTCGCGCCCGAAGCCCACGCTCGGCCCCACCACGAACCCCAAGCCCGCCACGACGATCCAGGGCCCTGCGCTCTTGCCCTCGTACGTCATCACGCGGCTCGACGACGAGAACACGGCGCCGTACATCGCGCGACGCGGCGACGACACGCTCGTCTTCTACGACGCGCGCGGCCGGCTCTACACGCGTCTTTGCGGACCGGAAGGGAAGCCCAGGACGGCCGAGCCCATCGACGTCGGCCCCGCCGCGGCCGAGATCCCGGTCGCGGCGGTCGAGGCCGTCGGCGACGGCTACCTCGCCGCGTGGGTCGAGGGCATGAAGAGCAACGCCGCGGTGAAGATCCTGTCCCTCGACGCCACGGGTGCCGCGCGCGGCGCGCCCATCACGCTCGCACAGTCGGCCGACGAGGTGAGCTGGGTCGAAATCGTCGCGGGGCCGAGCTCGGCGCTCGTCGTCTGGGAGGTGCCGCGCGACGACCATTTCGACGTGCTCGCGGCGCCCGTGACACCTGGAAAAACCCCCGCTGCCGCCGTCGTCCTCGCGCACGACGCCCTCGGCTGGGATCTCGTCGCGACCGAGCGCGGCGCGGCGATCGCGAGCGTCGTCGCCGGCACAAATGGCGCACAGAACGAGGCCGAGCAAGGCCGCGTCGGCCGCGTGCTCTACGCCGACGTCGATCTCTCGGGGAAGGTCTCGGCGCCCGTCGTCGTGAACCCCGAGGCCACGGCGCAGAACGACATCATCGTGGGCCGCGCGGGCAGCCGCACGCTCATCGGCTGGACCGACGTCCGCAACATCGACTCCAGCGTGTACGTCGCGGCCGTCGAGCCCGGCGGCAAGATCGTCACGCCTCCGAAGCGCGCGACCACGCCGGTCGGCGAACAGGCGCTCGTCTCGCTCGTCTCGGGCGCGGGCGCGGGCAAACGCGCGCTGCTCGCGTGGGAGGATCTGCTGCGCTCGCCGCGCGATGGACGCCTCATCCACCTCGCCACGATGGACCCCGACGGCAAGCTCGGCGCCGAGCGCGCGACGCTTGTCTTCAGCTCGAGCGGCCCGCCCGACATCACCGCCGACGGCGACGGCTTCGCCGCGCTCACGCTCGCGCCCGCCTCGACCGGCGCGGGCCCGCTGCCCAAGGACACGCCGATCTGGCCTGCGTTCGTGCGCTTCGGTCCCGACCTCCAGGTTCGCGCCTCCGAGCCCGTGCGCGCCGAGCCCTTCGCGAGCAACGAGGGCATCCCCTACCTCACCCGAAGTTTGTCCTGCCACTCCGGCGCTTGCCTCATGCTCGCGTCGAGCGAGGGCACGCCCGCGACGCTCGCGGCGGTCAGCTTGCCTGTGCGGCAGAGCCCTTGGCGCGCGCCGGCTTCGCGTGATCCCGAGGAGACCCCGCCGCGCCCGCTCGGCGTCACTGCCCTCTACGACGGCGAGCACCTCGCCCGCGTGGCCGCGACGGAGCACCCCTCCGGCGGCTCGCTCGCTGCGTGGGTCACCTACCACATCGAAGGCAATGGTGACCGCGACGGCGGCAAGCCAACGCGCAAGGACGACCCGCTCGCCACCGCCTTCGTGCGCGCCGTCTCCGCGGCCGGCGTTCCTGGAAAAACCCAGGTTCTCTCCCGCCGCGCGCTCTCGATCGGCGGCGTCGCGATCGCCTCCGCGCCGGGCGGCAAGACCGAAGAGAGCGCGCTCGTCTGGGCCGCGCGTGACAAGAACGAAGCGCAGGTCCAGATCGCCAAGCTCGGCCCCGAGGGCGACAAACTCGCGCAAAAACCGCTCACCACGATCGCGCGCAAGCCGAGCAAGGACGGCGTTCCGAGCGAGGTCTCCGACGTCGCCGTCGCCTACGCGCCGCCGTCCGATCCGGGCAAGAGCACCGACGACGGCTTCATCGTCGCCTGGGTCGACACGCGCGACGGCAACGCCGAGGTCTATGCCGCGCGCGTCGATCGCACGCTTCGCAAGGTCGTCCAGGACCGACGCATCACCGAGGCCCCGGGCGACTCGGCCGAAGTGCAGATCGCAGTGCGCGGCAAGGAGACGTTCCTCGTGTGGTCGGATGCGCGCAGCAACCCCGACGAGGGCGCCGGCGACATCCACGTCGTCCGCCTCGACACGCGCACGCTCCAGAAGGTCGGCCCCGAGACGCGCCTCTACGCTTCCCCCGCGCACTCACGCTCGCCCTCGGTCGCGCTCGCCGGCGATCGCGTCGTCGTCGCGTGGATCGAGGAAGCCGCTCCCGACGCGAAGCCCGAAGCGTCCGAGGCGGGCGTACGTATCGCGATCCTCGACGAGCGCGGCGCCCTCGCCGGCAGCCCCCGCCTCGTGCGGGGCGAGGAGCAGAGCGCGGTCACCTCCGTGGCCCTCGCGTGCGGCCCCTCGAAGTGCCGCGGTGTCCTCACCTCCGTGCTCCGCGACAGCATGCTCCTCGACGCGTTCGAGCTCTCGCCCGGCGCGCCGCCCGGACCGCTCAAGGCCCTCGCCGCGCTCACGGGTGGCGCCAACGCGGACGTATCCCCTGCGTTCGCGGGCCGCGAGGGCACCTCGCTCTTCTTCGGCGACGACGCCGTCGGCGGCACCGGCCGCGTCCGGTTCATGACGATCGGCTGGCCCTAGATCGTTCGACTACCAATCATCTGAGCGCGGCCGCGGCGCGCCTCGCAGCTCGGCGAGCGCGTCCTCGGTCGACAGGAGCACCTGCTCCGCCTCGTCCACGTGGTTCGGCCAGTGCGGGCTGAACCGCAGCACGCCGTCCGGGATCGCCGTGCTGATCCCGCGGGCGAGCAGCGCGCGCTGGAGCACCACCACGTCGATGTCCTTCGGCGGCAGCACCGCGAGGATCCCGCTCCTCCGGTTCGCCTCGGGCGCACGCAGGCTGGTGAAACCTCGCTCCACGAGCCCCGGCTCCACCGCGTCGCCCCAGCGCACCACGTGCGCGTGGATCGTCTCCACGCCGAGCTCGGCCACGAGATCCACGGCTGCTTCGAGCCCCACGAGCCCGATCGCGTTGATGCAGCCGACCTCGAACACGTCCGCGCGCTTCTTGAACGGCCGATCGTACCGCATGTGCCCCGGCCCTTCGAGCAGGAAGCTCACCGCGTCCTCGTGGCTCAACCACCCCGCGAGGTGCGGGTGCAGCGCCTCCACGCGCTCCTTCCGCACGTACAACATCCCCGTCCCCTCCGGGCCCATCAGCCACTTGTGCCCGCCCGAGGCCCAGTAATCGATGCCGAGCGCGCGCACGTCCACCGGCACCGCGCCCGTCGCCTGGATCCCGTCGACGAAGAGCTCCGCCCCGTGCGCGTGGCAGAGCCGCGCCATCTCCCCGAGCGGCATCCGTAGGCCCGTCCGGAACTGCACCGCGCTCACCGCCACGAGCCGCGCGCCCTTCGCGAGCTCCTCCGCGAGCCGCCCGAGCCCTCGCTCGTCGCTCTCCTGGAAATCCGACAGCGGCAGGAACACCGGCTCCACGCCGAAGAGCTCCCCCGCGCGCACCCACGGCGTCACGTTCGCCGGGAACTCCCCTTCGAACAGGATCACCCGATCGCCGCGCTTCCACGGAAACGACAGCGCGATCGCCGTCACGCCCGACGACGTGTTCGGCAGGAACGCGATCTCCTCGGCCGACGCGCCGACCAGCCGCGCGAGCTTCTCGCGCAGCCGCGCCCTCTGCGCCCCGTAGGTCCCGAAGGCCTGTGACCCGCGCCGCCCCCAGTCCGCGATCGCGTTTTGCATCGCGCGGCGCACGGGCCAGGACGGCGGCGAGATGGCCGCGTGGTTGCAATAGACGAGCGGCTCGAGATCCGGGAAATGCTCCCGATCACCGAGCTTTGCCGTGAATTTGACATCGTCGCCGCGACCCATGGGCCGAGAGGATGCCCCTCCCCGAGGCCTCCTGGCAAGGCGCGGCGCTCGCGCACGGCGCGCGGCTCGGATAACCTCGCAGGCCGACGTGCGTAGCAACGACGGTGCTTATCGAGATCCGCTGCAGGGCTTGCGTACCCGCGTGCAGGACCTCGCTCGTGAGGTCGAAGAGCGCGAGGCCACGCTGACCGACGCCCTCCTCGACCACGTGCCTCCCAAGCTCGCGGAAGCCCTCCGCGACGGCCGCGCCCGCGCGCGCCTCCCGGCGAACACCGAGGCCGAGCTCCTCGCCGCCGAGGCCACGCTCCTCGCGTATCGTGACGCCCTCGATCACGCGATCGAGCTCGCGCCCGACCTCGAGGACGAGCAACGCGCGCTCCCCGACGAGGCGCCCGATCCGCAGCTCTCGGGCGCGTTACGCCCCTTCATCGACATCTTCATCGCCAACATCGTCCTCGAGACCTGCGAGGCCGCCGAGCGTGGGCTCCGCCTGGCCGCGCTCGCCCTCGCCAAGGACGCCGAGGTCGAGGCAGAGACCAAGTACGCCTATCGCGCCCGCTTCCACGCGCACGACGCGCCCTTCTCGATCCTCGTCCAAGTCGCCTACTCGCAGAACGATACCCCGGCCGAGGTCCACGTGTTCATCGCGACCTCCGTCGCCGCCGGAACACCGCCATTACGGATTCGCCCCCAGACGTTCTTGCATGGCGTCGGCAAGGCGCTCGGCCTCGTGCGCGAGGCGGAGGTCGGGGACGAACGTTTTGATGATTTGTTCCTCATCGAGGCCGAACCCGACGCCGCCAAACGCCTCCTCGGCCCCTCGGTGCGCAAGGCGCTCCTCAACATCGCCTCCTTCGACATCCCCGACCTCGACGTGCGTGGCGGCCGCGCCTTGCTCCACTTCCGCTTCGAGCCGAACGAGCGCCTCCTTCGCAACGCCACCCTCGCGCTCGCCGGCATCCGCAAATCCCCCGTCTCGGTCTCGCTCCTGCGCTGATACCCGCGTCTTCCTTCGTTTTTCGCGTGGTACATTGCACGCGATGAAGGCCGCATCGAAGTGGAAATGTTTGGCGCCGTTGTTCACCGTGGCCGCGATCCTGGGCGCCGGTGGATGTTCAAACGACCCAACCCCGACGCCGGAGCCCAAGCCGGCTGCATCCGCGGCGTCGAAGGGACGTGTCGAGTGGGTTCGTGCGACCGAGGGGGAGGACGTCGCGACTACCGTGCGGCGCGAGATCGAGCGTGCTCGCAAGGACGGACGAGACCTCCTCGTCTACGTCGGCGCGACGTGGTGCGAGCCCTGCCAAAGGTTCCATCACGCGGCCGAGAAGGGGGAGCTCGACGACATCTTTCCTCGCCTGCGGATCCTCGAGTTCGACCTCGATCGTGACGCCGAGCGGCTCGCCGTCGCTGGTTACGCTTCGCGCCTCATCCCCTTATTTGTCGCGCCAAACGATGACGGCACCGCCTCGGATCGACGCATCGAGGGCTCGGTCAAGGGCGAGGCGGCGGTCATGGAGATTGCGGGCCGGCTCCGGCGCATCTTGCCGCGTGCCTCGGCCGGCCCTACCGGCTGAGCCGCTTGCCATTCACAAACCCGCCACAGACCGAAGCACCGGGCCGACTGCTACGTTCTTTTCGCACCCCTCGCGTCTCGAACGAAACCCGCGAGGACTGTGGGGGTCCCTTTGGGTGCGACCATCGCTTCGCGCGCGGGACGAAGGTTCGCCCGAGCCGATCATAACGATCACCTCAAAGGCCGCCGGCGCGTCATCGTTGCACGCGCCGCATCATCGAGATCTTCGGGAAGACGCGCGTGTTCCCTCGCGTTTTGCGCGCGTCTGCTGGTCGCCGAGGCGAGCCCATCGCCTCGGGAAGGGGAGCGTGCGCGCATGCATCGATACGTAACACGAATTACAACCATGAGTTCCTTTGACAAACGGGGCGCGGGGTCGGTTCCATCAATAAAACCGTATTTTCCAGTGCCCAGGTTCGTCGGAACGGTGCATAGTAGGGGCGTGCTCGCCCAAAAGCATAACAGGGTGGACGTGGGGCCTGCGCCCGCTCGACGACAAACCAGGTTCCAGGTCCAGCAATCAACCACTTACTTGATCCGGCACGAGGAGGGCCGGCGGGGTCGTCCGTGAGGACGTCCCGAAAGAAACGCCATGCCGCGACGAACCGTACCGGATCCTTTCGCAACGCAGGTGGGTGGCCGCATCCGTGAGCTTCGTCTGGAACGAGGCATGTCCCTGGCCGAGCTCGCGGACGCGAGCGAGCTGTCGAAGGGACACCTTTCCAGTGTCGAACACGGGCTCGCAGCCATCACGATCCAGACGATCTCCCGGCTCGCCCGGGGGCTCTCGCTGCCGCCCCTCTACTTGCTGACCTTCCCGGCGGAAGACGAGCGCGCGCACGCCGCGGAGCTCGTTCGCAAGCTCCCCACCGATCAGGTCCGCAAGCTCCGCCGTCAGCTCCAGGTGCAGCTCGGTCTGCGCAAACGCTGATCCCGGCGTATACCTCGCACTGATCCCGAAATCGGGGCCGCCCTGAAAAGCGGCCCCGATTTTTTTAGGTCGACCGCGACGAACGGCGCTCGATCGGCGCGACGCACGTTTCCCCGAAGCGCTCGACATCGATGTGGCGAACGCCGAAGCACGCCGATTGAACGGCGCAACGGTCGCACGCGGGGACCTTCCGGCGAAACTCGACCGGCCCGGGGATGGGTTTGCCCGAGATGACCCGTTCGTCGGCGTCGAAAGCGCAGAGGGGCGGGCCGCAGGGCCCGTCGAGCCCGCTCACCACGATCCCCAGGACAAACGCGCGGTCGAGCGCCTTCCGCAGCGCGGCCCGGAGGCGCACGGGATCCGGTACGATCGTCCCGACGAGCGAACGATCGAACGGCATCGTCGGGTACGAGATCATGAGATGCAGCAGCTTCGGATGGCGGCCGAACGTGTCGTGGATAAAATCGGGCAACGCCCCGAGCTCGTCGATGCCCTCCGCCGTCGTCACGGCGTTCAGCGCGACGCGGATGCCCGCGTCGAGCAGCGCATGGATGCCCCGCACGGTCCGCCCGTGTGTGCCGGGCGCTCGCGTGATGGCGTCCGAGACCTCCGGATTGCCGCTATGGAGCGAGACAAACGCCTGCGTCACGCCCGCCTTCGCGAGGCGCGAGGCATACCCTGGCTTGCTCGCCTGGATGGCGTTCGTCTCGAGCGTCACCCCGGTAAAACCGAGCGCGCGCGCGCGCTCCACGTAACGAATGAGCTCCGGGTCGAGCATGGGCTCGCCGCCCGAGACGATGAGCGCACGCGCGCCGGCCGCCCATAGGTCCTCGATCCAGCGAACGACCTGCTCGGGCCCGTAGCGCCCCCAATCGCGGCCCTGCCAGCACATGCCGCAGTCCTGGTTGCAGCCGAAGCCCGTCCGCACGATACCCTCGGGCGGCTCGACGCCCGCCACGATCTGGCGGAAGAAGCCGAGCGGCACGCCCACCGGCAGCCGCGCGAGCTCCTTTCCGATCCCCGCGGCGCGCTCCCATCGCTCTTTCGTCGTCGCCACGACGAGCCGCGCCGCCATCGCCTCGAACGCCTTTGCCCACCGCGCGGCCTCGGGGACGCTCGGACAAACCTCCACCGAGGCTTTGCCCGCGGCCTTGTCCCAGCCAAGCCGCAGGCGCGCGATCGGATCCCGTTTCCCGAGCACGAGCTCGACGTGATGTTTGTCCGCATTCACGTCGAGCAACGCGAGCCCGAACGCAGGCAAGTCCACGGGGAGCGACGGCGCGTTGACGAGAGCTCGGGCGAGCTCGCGTTTCTTCGCGGCCGCCTCGCCCTCGACGCTCGGCGGATCTCGAAAGACGACGCCGTTCGTCTCGGCCACGTCCCGGCCGCGCGCGTGCCCCTTCACGGCCATGGCGCGCTCGACATCGTCGACCGTCACGAGCGCCGGATCGGCCGCGGACGAGACGAGCGCGAGGAGCGTCTCGAAGAGCGTGAGTTCGTCCCGGCCCCCGCTTCGACGGATGGATGCGGCCGCGAGCTCGGCGATGGCTCGAACATGTTTGTCCTGGAACCGCCAAGGCCGCGCGGGCAGATACCCATAACGCGCGCTCGCGTCGTCCTCGGGGCTCTCGTAGGTGTCAGCGAGCAGGCCATCCCGCTCGGCGAGCCAGTACAGCGCGGTGTCGGGATAGAGCCGCACGCGCGAGAGCAAGAGGTGCCCGCGAAGCTCGTGCATACCGGTTTGTCGCATGCATGCGAGGTTTGTCCGGAGGTCCGACAGCGTCGTCCACGGCGTGAACAGGATGAAGCCGAAGGCCGCGTGCGAGAGATCCATCGCGGGCGCGTATTCGGTGTTCCAGCGGCGGAGCGCTTCGAGGAAACGGACGAGCGTCTCCTGTGTCGCGCCTTTGTTGAAGCGATCGAGCTCGGGCTGGGAGAAGTTCTCCACGCCGACGAGGAAAGGCGCGAGGCGGATCGACGAGCGCCGCGCGGACGCGAGCGCGCGCGTGAAGCGGGTCGTGTTCTGGAGCCACCAGTCGGCGCGTGACTCGATGAGCAGCGTGAAGGGCCCGAGCTTTTCGGCCTCGGCCGCCTCGACGAGCTCGGTGAGGTAATAAAACGGGTTCTGGTCGCGCAGGACGAGCGCCTCTATCTCCGGCGCGTTCGCGCGCAGATACCGGAGCTGGACGAGCGCCCAGGCGAGCGCCTCGTCGCGCGACTTGTACTCGTAATGGTTGCCCGTGGTGCAGAACCCGCAGCCGCGGCCCGCGCCCTCGGGGATCTTCGCACCCGCATAAAGCGGGTTCTCCCGCGCGTCGGCCTGGTACGGGCAGCCCGTGTTGCCCGAGATCGGAAACGAGGGGAACCGCGGGCGCGCATCCTCGGTCGCGTACACGGGCCGGAGCAGCGGGGCATACAGCGGCAGCCGCTCGTTCGGGAGCGCCCGGCCCGCGAGCGCGGAGAGGAGCGCGACCACCGCCCGTGGTTCGGCTGGACAAACGTGGTTCGCCGGCGCGTCCGAAAGGTCGTGTTCGCCGACGAGGCGGACGAACGTCGTTTCCGGCAATTCGCGGGCGAGCCGCGTGACGATCGCCGCGCTCCAGAGCCGCTCGTAAAGGATCGTCGGGTACGGGCGGAGCGCACGGACGAGCGCATCCCAGGCGGCGCTCGCTTCGGTCTCCGCGCCACGCGGCAGGTGCGCCACGACGAGGTCGCCCGCGAGGCCCGCGGCGCGCATCGCGCCCGCGATGTGGTGCAAGCCCACGTCGTCGAGGAACGAGCGGTCGCGATGGCTGTGCAGGCTGAGGACGGCCGCCGGCAGCGCGCCTTCGCCGCGCGCGTCAGGGGCAGGCATAGAAAGGGGCGGCACACCCGCCTCGCGAACGAGCGGCAAGGATCGCATCGGGGCCCGGAAGCCCGTAGGCTACACCGGGTGCGGCAGCCCGTCATCCTCCTCGGCAAAGGCGACGTCTCGCTCGCGGCAGCGGACGGGGACGTGCTCGTCGAGCCCGAAGGCGGCGGCCTCGAAGCGATCGAGGCGCTGCTCGCCCGGAGCCCGCGCGCGGCCGTCGTGACCGCAGGCGGAGACGAAGGGTTCTTCCGCGCGAGCCTGTGCCTCGAACGGGGCGTGAAGGCGGTGGTCCTGCGCCGCGGCGCGTTCTCGGAGGCGCACGAAAAGGAGCTCGCCGCGCGGGCGCGGAGCTTCGGGCGCGAGCTCTTCCTGCACGACGATTCGCGCGGATACGGGCGCGTGCCCACAGGCAGCGAGCGTGTGCAGGTGGGCGCGCCCGAGGTCGCCGCGTGGGAAACGGCCGCGCGAGAAGCGGGCGGGCAAAGCCGGCGGACGGCCGCGATCGGTCTCGACGTGGATGCCGCCTGGGAAGAGGCCGCAGAGGCCGCACAGCCGCTGCCGATGGACGCGCCCGTGCCGGGTTTGTTTGAGAACCTGGAGGAGGTCGCGTTCACGAACGGGGACAAACCCGTGCTGTATCTGGTGGTCCCCGCCCGCTCGCTCGAAGCCGTGCGCGCGCGGCACCCGGGCGCGGCGATGGCCCTCGCGCGCGCGGAGGCGGCGCCGCTCGCGGTCGAGGGCGCGACGGGCCGGCGCATCGAAGGCGCCTCTGGCGAGGCGACCGTGCATGCGTTTTTCTCGACCACCCCGGCTCTCGCCGCGCGGGCGGCCTCGTTATGGGAGCAGGGTTCGTCCCGGAACGCTCTTGTGATCGGGGAGCTGCTCGGGTATCCGCCCTGCTGCACGGCCGCGTTCGTGGCGCTCGCCGATCGCCGGAACAACGCGGCGCTCGTGTACGTCACGGCCGCGCGCACCCGCGCGCTCGGCGCGTCGTTTCATCCGCTGCTCGACGTGGCCGTGCGGCGCGTCGTCCCCTTCACCCCGTGTTCGTTCGGCTGTGAACGCGCCGCCGCCGTGGCCTCGCGTGTCGTCGCCGCGCTCCCGCGCGCGCAGGCCGAAGCGCTCACCCGCGCGCTTGCGCGGCCCGTGCTCTACTTCGACGAGGCGCGGGCCGTTGCGCTCGAAGGCGCCCGGGTGGACGGCGCAGCGATCCTCTTCGAATCCGCGGTGTTCCTTCCCGCCCCGGCCCCGCTCGACCCCGACAGCGAGAGGTTCGCGCGAAAGCTTTTGGGAGCGTTCTTCAAAGACGGCGGCACGCTCGTGTGCACGGACGATGGATTCGAGGTGCGCGGCGCCTCGTTCACGCGGCGCCTCGGACGAACCTCGCCGCGGCTCGGGGAGTTCTTGCCGTTCGGGGGTTCGTCCGGGTAAACCTCAGCCGAGAAATCCCGATCCATCGGGGATCACGTCCACGCGTCCTCGCTGGCCGCCGGGGGCCATCGCCGCTTGGTTGCGCCGCCCCACGGGCCGCGGCGGAATTTCGAGCAGGTATTTCGTCACGGTCGCCTTGTCGTACCGCCGCGACATCCAGAAGAGATCGTACTCGTTGATCTTGTCGAGCGTGCGGATGCCGAGGTCGCCCATGCGGGCGAGGATTCGGTTGCGAGACGCGTCGATCACGTCACGTTTCTCTTCCCATTTCAACCCACCGATCTCGTCGTACGCGAGCGTCACTTGACCCGTCTTCAATCGGTCGAAGCCGGGGCGAAGCACGATGCCGGCCTCTTCGGGGTCGACGCCCATGCCGGGGAACAGGTAAAACCCCTGGAAACAGCCGACGATGTCGATCTCCTCGGCGAGCGTCTCCACGAGATGCACCGTGGCGTCGACGTCCTCCTCGGTTTCGTGAAAATACCCCGAGATGAAATTCACGCGGTTGATGATGCCGGCCCGATGCGTATTCCGCAGCGTCTCGATGATGTCCCGCGAGAGCAGGCCCTTCTTCATCAATTCGAGGATCTTGTCGCTGCCGCTCTCGGCGCCGTAATTGAGCAGGAGGCAGCCGGATTCGCGCATGAGCGCGGCGAGTTCGGCGGAGATGTCGGTGGGGCGGCAGGAGTCGGTCCATTGCAGGCCCGCCTTCGAATCGACGAGCCGCCGGCACATGCGTTCGAGCAGGCGCGGGCTCACGTTGACGAGGTTGTTCAGGAACATGAAGTCCCGCACCCCGTATCGCTCCGCGAGGGTCATGAGCTCGTCCGCGGTCTTCTCCGGCGACTGGACGTCGAGCCACTCCTTGGCGCTGCAAAACTCGCAGCTCGCCGTGCAACCCTTCACGAATGCATAAGGGAGATACACGAAGGGCTCGATGGGCTCGCCGTGGTAGAGGCCGTCCCGTGCGAGGGCATCGAGCAGGCGCTCGGTGGGGTTGCCGCGGTACAGATTGAACGGGATGTCGTCGAAATCGGGGCGCGGCATGGCATTGAGGTGCGAGCGGACGAGCTTGTTTTTCGTGACGCTCTCGCCTTCGCGGGACCAGACGCCCGGAATATCGGCCGCGCGGCGATCTCGATAAGCTTCGAGGTGCAAGAGGCCGAGGAGCGGGACCTCGCCGTCGCCGTCGACCACGTAATCGAATGTTTTCGGGGTGCCGAGCGCGCGGTCACCGTCGACCTGGTCCCGCTCGCCGCCGAGCACCGTGGGAAACCCCGTCCGCTCCTTGACGAGCCGCGCGAGGCACGCCGCGATGTTCATTTGAAAATGGCCGAAGTAATCGACGATGGAAAACCCGACCAGCGCGCGACGTCCGGATGCAGCGGCGCGCACGAGCTCCGGGCCAAAGGAATTCCACATGTTCTCGGCCGCCGCCGCGACGGCGGGGCTCTCGGCGCCGGCGAGCCAGCCATCGACGGCGGCGTCGTCCACGAAGCCATCGAGCCGATCGTCGGCATGCGTGATTTGCAAATCGAAGATGCGCGTGGAAAAACCGTGGCCGCGCGTGAATGCCGCGAGCCGCGCGGCCGCGAGCGAGGGCAATTCGAGCTCGTCGTAGCTGTTGCGGTAGCGCGGGACGTGGATGAGGACCATTTCGATCGGTCGGTTCGTCGCACGCGTCGCATATCGTTCGACGTTGGCCTGCGCGAGGGCGACGGATGCGGCGGCGCCGGCGAGCGAGGCCGGCGAGGGCACGTCTGCGACGCGGGGCGCCGCCAAGGCGTGACGCGTCGCGACTTCAAAGGGGTTCGGGATGATGTCGAGGCGCACGGGGCCGTCCCGAAGGAGCGCCTTTCGCGTCAGCGATGCGCCCTGCTTGCTCCAGCGACAAACCAGCGCGCCGCGCCGCATGACGGCCTCGACTTCGAATGGGCCCTCGCCCTGCATCTCCTCGTCGAGATCGACCTCGACGACGACGTCGCCGATACGCGCGTGGCAGACGAGCCGATCGGCGCCCGCGACCGCGACGGCCTCGGTCACTTCGAGCCCCCGCGCGGCGCCCGGGACGACCGCGTCCGCGAGCGCGAACGGGCCCGCGGCGAGGCGAGCGAGCCGCGCGGAGATGTCGGCAGAAAGCTCGAACGGGATGCGCGCGCCCGCGACGAAGGGCGTGCGCGTCGAGGCCGCACGCAGGATGCGGCGCCCCGCCGGCGAGCGCACGGACAAACCCACGAGCGCGCCCATCGATTCGCGCCGCACTTCCTCGACGAGCGCGAGGAACATCGGTTCGAGCACGAGCGCGCCCGCGTCGATCACGTCGGGAGAAGCCGTGTCCCGGAGCGACCGCGCGAGCGCCGTCGGGACGACGATACGAACGCCGGACGTCGCCGCGACGAGGGCACGCGCGGCATCTTCGGGCACGTCCTCGCCGAGCACGAGGCAGCCGCCTTCAACGGCGAGCTTGGCCGCGAGATCGGGCGCGCGGCGGACCGCTTCGGCCGCGGTCGTGGGCACGACGCGCGCGGCGCGCGCGAGGCGCGAGAGGGGCGAGACGACCCGAGGCGCCGAATCCGGCTTCCCGGCGACGGCGACGAGGAGAGCTTGCCGCTTGCCGTGCGCGTCCGTCATCCCGAAAGACTCTACCACCACGCGGGGCGGAGGCGGATCACCACTCCACGACGAACGTACAGCGAGGCGCGCCCTCGATGCGGCACCCCGGAGCGTGCGAGATCGTGGCGCGTGGCTCGAACCGTTTCGCCATCCCGAGCACCATGCCGACCTCGGCCGTGCAGTCGTAAGGCGTGTCGACGGTCATCTCGATCCGGCGGTCAGGGAGGGAAGCCTGGGCCACGGCGTAATGGCCGATGCCTTCGAGCGCCGTCCCGTCCTTCGGGTCGAGCATCGGCCGGCCGCCGAGGCGGTGCATGGCGTGGTAGGCGATGTCGATCGACGCGAGGGCCGCCTGGACGTCGCGGAGGTCCGGCGGGAAGGCGGCATTCGCCATGATGCTCTCGCCGCACTTGTAGAGCGCGTTCGGGCCGATCTCGCGCTTGATGCTGCCGAGCGTGGCGAGCCAGTCGCGAAGGGAAAACCACTCGTCGACGAAGGACGCGCCGCCCTTGCCATCGTCCACGCAGATCCCGTGCTGCACGAGGATCCGATGCGCGAGCCGAGGGAATTTTTCGAAGGCGACGATGAACGGCAAGACGCCGTTGCGATGAACCTCGACCGAGCTGGTGGAGAGCACCGGACCACCTCCCTTCTCGCCTCACGCGCCGAGCAGGCGCCGATGCTACCAGCGGAACCCTGCCCGCGCAGCCCGCTCGGCGTGGAGCGAGGCGCGGGCGCGATCCCCGGCGCGGTAAAAGTGCTCGGCGAGGACCACGTCGCGCTCGCCCTTCTGCTCCAGCCACGCCGCGGCGAGCGCATGTCCGAGCGCGCGATCGGCCTCGGTGAGCATGCCGTAGGCCGCCTCCCGCACGAGCGTGTGGCGAAAGGCGAGCTCTTGCTCCCCGGGAAAGCGGCTGCCCGCGTGAGGCACGACGAAGCCACGATCGACGAGCACGCGGAGCCTGCCGCTCTCGGTCGTCGTGCGCGTGTGGCCGAGCAGCGCCGAGAGGCCGCCCGACCAGAAGACGTCGCCGAAGATGCTCGCCGCACGCAGGGTGCGCCGCGCTTCGGCGTCGAGCGCGCCGATCTGCGTCTCCAGGATCGAGCGCGCCGAGGTGGGCAGTTCGTCGCCGCGCCCTTCGAGCGCAGCACGCGAGAGCTCTTCGACGACGAGCGGCAGGCCTGCGGCTCGCTCGACGACGCGCTCCACGCGCGCGGCCTCGGCCCGCTCGCCGAGCCAGCCGCGCGCGAGCTCGACCGAGGCCTTGCGCGACAGCGGCGCGAGCGGCATCACCTGCGTGAACGTCACGCCGGCCGTGTGGCCGAACTCGTCGAAGAGCTCCGGCCGCGCGAGGGCGAGCACGAAGAGCGGGCGATCGTAAAGCTCGCTGAGGACGTCGCCGAGCGCGTGGATGGAGCGCGCGTCGCACCACTGGAGATCGTCGATGAGCAGGAGCGCCGGGCGCCCCGCGCGGGCCATGGAGAGCGCTTCGGCGCAGTCGACCGAGGCGTCGGCCGTCAAGCGCCCCGCCTGCGTGATCGCCACGTTCGTGATCCCGCGGGCTCGCGCCTCGCGCACGAGCTCGCGCCCGAGCCGCGATTTGCCGATGCCCGGCGGGCCCGTCACCAGCACCGCGCGCGGCGATACCTCTTCAAGGCACGCTTCGAGCGCCGAGAGCAGCGCCCCAAGCTCGCGCTCCCGGCCCACGAAAGGCACGCCGAGAAGCAGCACAGAGGCCTCGACGAACGTCCGCGCCGCCGTGACGTCGCGCGTGCGCACCTCGCGCTCGGTGAGTGCAGGCGGCGCGCCCGGAGGACGCTCCGAGATGGCCTCCTCGACGTCGATCGCGGCGAGCGCGCGCAACACGGCCGCCGCGCTCTGCAGCCTCGACGCCGGGTCCTCGGCGAGCAGCCGCGCGACGAGATCGTCGAGCGCGGGCGGCACGCTCGGCACGATCGTGGAGAGGCGCGGCGCGGCCGCGTGCAGCACCGCGGAGAGGACCTCGCCCTCGCTCGCGCCCGCGAAGAGCCTGCGCCGCGCGATGCATTCGAAGAGCAGGCAGCCGAGCGCGAAGAGGTCCGTCCGCGCGTCGATCTCGCCTTCGCCGCGGGCCTGCTCGGGGGCCATGTACCCGAGTGTGCCGATGACGAGCCCGTCGCACGTCAAAGCGCGCGCAGGGCTCGTGGCGCGGGCGATGCCGAAGTCGAGCAGGCGCGCATCGTCGGGCCTGCCCGCGGCGAGCAGGACGTTCTCCGGCTTCACGTCGCGATGCACGATCCCGAGCGCGTGCACGGCCTCCAGCGCCTCGGCGACGCGCGTCGCGATGTGGATCGACTCGGAGATCGTGAGAGGCGCGGGCTCGGCGAGGCGCTCGGCGAGCGTCATGCCTTCGAGCCACTCCATCACGAGGAACGGCTCACCCGCCTCGTTCGCCCCGTGATCGAGGTACCGCACGATGGCCTGGTGATCGAGGGTCGCGAGGATGCTCGTCTCGCGCGCGAAACGCGCTGCGTCATCCGGCGTCGCGCCGCGGAGGATCTTGACCGCGACGGCTTTGCCCGTGACGCGATCGAGCGCGCGGAAGAGGCTCACCGGCTCGCCGTGGGCGTCACCGAGGAGCTCGTATCTCGCGCGTATCTCTCGACCCGCCATGGTGAGGGATGGGCCACCTCGCGCGCTTCACGCCTCGCGGCCACCCTTCGAGGGTAAGATTTTTTGCGGGCGATCGAGGCACTTTTTCCGGTCCGTCCGCACGCGCACACCGGCCCTCCGGCGCGCGCGGGTGTGCCCGACAAAGCTTGTGTCGGTTCTCGTGGCCTACTAGAAACGTCCCCCATGATGCGAGGCGCCCTGAGTGACATCACCAAGGCCGTCGGTCGGACTCCCATCGTCAAGCTGAACAAGGTGACCGAGGGGATCGCGAGCGACATCTACGTCAAGTGCGAGTACCTGAACCCCGGCGGCAGCCACAAGGACAGGGTCGCCATCAACATGATCCGGGACGCCGAGGCGGCCGGGCTCAAGCCGGGCGGCACGATCGTCGAGGCGACGAGCGGCAACACCGGCGCGGCGCTCGCGATGAACGCGGCCGTCAAAGGCTACAAGTGCGTCTTCGTGATGCCCGACAAGATGTCGCAGGAGAAGGTCGACACCCTGCGCGCGTTCGGAGCGAAGGTCGTCGTTTGTCCCACGGCCGTCGAGCCCGATGATCCGCGCAGCTACTACCAGGTCGCCAAGCGCATCGCGGAGGAGACGCCGAACTGCTTCTACGCGAACCAGTACCACAACCCCTCGAACCCGGGCGCGCACTACCTCTCGACGGGTCCCGAGATCTGGGAGCAGGTCGGCGAGGACCTCGACGTGTTCGTCGCGGGCATGGGCACGGGCGGCACGATCAGCGGCACGGGCAAGTACCTCCGCGAGAAGAAGGCCTCGATCAAGCTCGTGGGCGTCGATCCCGTGGGCTCGCTTTATTACGACTTCGTAAAGACGGGCCGCATCACGAAGCCCTTCAGCTACAAGGTCGAGGGCATCGGCGAGGACTTCTTCCCGAGCACGATGAACCTCGAGATCCTCGACGAGGTCATCCGCGTCGACGACAAGGAGTGCTTCCTCATGACGCGTGATCTCGTGCGTCTGGAGGGCCTGTTCGTCGGCGGATCCGGGGGCGCGGCCGTCGCGGGCGCGATCAAGTACGCGCGGCAGAGCGGGCGGAAGGAGAACATCCTGATCCTCCTGCCCGACGCGGCCTCGAAGTACCTCGGCAAGATCTTCAATGACAACTGGATGCGCTCGAACGGCTTCCTCGAAGAAGAGAAGAGCCTCGGCACGGTGCGCGATCTGCTCGCGGGCAAACCCCTCGGCGAGGTCGTCTCCGCGCGGCCGCAGGACCGTGTCGGCGAGGTCATCAGCATGCTGAAGACCCACGGGATCAGCCAGATCCCCATCGTCGACGAGGGCAAGCTCTGCGGCCTCGTGCACGAGGTCGACCTGCTCCGCCACCTCGTCGGCGGCAAGGGCAGCCTCGATTCGCACATCAAGGAGCTCATCGAGAGCGAGTACGCGACGGTCACCGTCGACACGAAGGTCGAGCTCTTGAAGGGCGTGTTGAACGACGCGCGTGTCGCCATCGTCACCGACGGGACGAAGGTCGTCGGCATCATCTCGAAGATCGATCTGATCGACTACCTGGCGAAGCGCGCGGCCGAGCCCGCGGTCTGAGCCTCCCCCACCCGACCCCTCCCTCTCCACCACGTGGAGAGGGAGGCAGCACGGAAGATCCTCTCAGCGGCCGCGCACCGTGGCGGCCGATTGTCCGAACAGAAGCTTTTTCGCCTCGTCGTCCATCGTCTGGCTCTGGTTCTGCACGAGCTCGCGGCCGACGGCACGGCCGCGATCGACCGCCGGGCGGGCCTCGATCGCGTCGAACCAGCGCTTCAAGTGCGGAAAATCGTCGAGGTTTTGCCCCTGCGCCTTCCACGGCACGACCCACGGCCAGGCGGCCATGTCCGCGATCGAGTATTCGCCGGCGAGGTAGTCACGATCCGAGAGGCGTTTGTCCATGACGCCGTAGAGGCGGTTCACCTCCCGGGTATATCGATCGATCGCGTACTCGATCTTCTCGGGCGCATACATGCGGAAATGGTGAGCCTGGCCGGCCATGGGGCCGAGCCCGCCCATTTGCCAGAAGAGCCATTGCAATGTCTCGGCCCGGCCGCGCGCGTCCTTCGGGAGGAAGCGGCCGGTCTTCTCGGCGAGGTAGACCAGAATGGCGCCCGATTCGAAGACGCTGATCGGCGCGCCGCCGCCCTCGGGGTCGTGATCGACGATGGCGGGCATGCGGTTGTTCGGGCTGATCGCCAGGAACTCGGGCTTGAACTGGTCGCCGCGGCCGATGTTCACCGGGACGACCCGGTACGGGAGCCCCACCTCTTCGAGCAGGATGGTGACTTTGCGACCGTTCGGCGTGGGCCAGAAATGAAGATCGATCATCGTGCCTCCTCGGGCGCCGCGGGCCGGCGCGAGGACATCTTACCCCTGCCGGGGGACGATGCACGGAGCGGGGGGGGCTGGAGCTCAAAACTCACCCATGAATCCGAGCGCCGGATAGACGATGAAGCTATTGTGGTCGAGGTCGCGCACGGTTTTGTCGAGCACCTTCAGGGTGCCGTTCGAGATGAGCTGTACCAGCGTGAGCTCGAAACCGAAAAACACGTGCTTGTAGCCGACGGCCACGCCGCCCTGTCCGCCCACGTAAAACGCATTTCCGCCGAACGACGCGAGCTCGCTGCGGCCCGCGATCGCCTTCGCGGCGATCTCCGGGATCGCGAGCTTCAGCGACGTTCCGAAATGCGTGTACATGAGCCGCGGCCCGCCCCATAACCGATACCAGCTCCCGTGCGTGCCGAATGCGATCGGAATGTCGACCTGATAACGCGAAAAGTCCTCGAGCTCGATGATCTGGAGCGTGTCGCCGAGCGGCAAGGGCAAGACGTAATAGCCGAGCCCGAGCCCGACCGTGGCATCGACGCCGTGCCGCTCTTTGTTCAAGAATTGATACCGGCCGCCCAGGCGAATGGAGCTCGTGGCGAAGCGGAGCGAGATTTCGAGGTTGTCGACGGCCGTGTAGCCGACGCCGACGTGCGGCGTCACCGAAGGCGGGTTCAGGAAGAGGCCGCCGGCCGCGTCGTAAATCTGATCGACTTCCGCCTGGGTGAGATCCCGATCGTCGGAGGCGTCGACGAGCACCGTGGCGACGTCGATGACGTCCGAAATCGGGCCCGTCGGCACCGAGACGTCCATCCCGATCTCGGCCTGCACGTGGCCTTTGGGCGCCACGTGCGCCGGCTGCATGCTGGAGAGCGCAGGCGCGCAGCCGGCGGCGAGAAAGGAGGCGAGAACCGCACAAAAAAGCGTCGAGGTCGAGCGGAGGACAAGCACGACCTCGACGGTATAGGAAGGCGGCGAACTCAGGAAGACGCGACGACCGGCGGGCTCGCCCCGAAGAGCGGCGCGAAGATACGCGAGAGCGCCGCGCTCGCGTCCTCGAGCGAGGGCGGCATCTTGCCCACCGCCGAGAGTCGAAGGGTGCGGCCATGGACCGGGACGTCGAACGAGACCATCCCCTCGCCGCGCGTGATCTCCTCGATCACGTCGTCGAAATGGGGCTCACCCGTCACGACGCCGAGCGCCGCCAGCCAGTCGTGGTCGTACCCGGCGCCGGCCCCAGCCACGAGCAGCCCCTCGTCGCTCGCGAGCGCCATGGCCTTGATCCGGTTTCGCTCGATCACGGCTTCGAGATACAGGCTGGCCGCCTCCTGGATCATCTCGCTCCGTTTCCTGCGTCGTTCGTTCGTCATGTAGGAGAACCTCCCGTCGCGTACGACATGACACTACCTTGGAGGCCCCCCCTGAGGCCAAGAATGGAGCGATCGATCCGGAGCGAACGATCCGATGGAGTCATCCGAAAAACCGGAGGGGTCCTCTTCGGCGCGAGGTGGCAAGGTCGGTGACCATGCGCGAAGAATTTGCCGACGTTCCGTAAGGCGAGCATGCGCGAAGGGGCGAACGATCCGCATGTAGAAGGCTGGTAAGCCGCAAAGAGGAAGAATACGATGGTCGGGATGTCCTTCCCCGTCCCAGCCGCGCGCGCATCGAGGCATGCCTGCCACGCGCACGCGTACGGGAACGAAGATGCCCAGCCAGCCGCCCGGTGTGGTGCGCGTCGCTGACTATGCTGCCGGAGAAGATCCCCGAGCTCATCGCATCGCGATATCGCGTCGTTCACCCCATTGGCGAGGGGAACATGGGGACGGTGTACCTCGTCGAGCACGTGTACACCGGCGAAGAGCTGGCGATGAAGGTGCTGCAAGCGCATGTCGGCACCAATGCGAAGCTCGTCAAGCGCTTCAAGCGCGAGGCGTGGCTGCCCGCCCGGATCCGCAGCGATCACGTGGTGCGCGTGATCGACGCCGACGTCGCCGCCGAGCTCGGCAACGCGCCGTTCCTCGTGATGGAGCTGCTCCGCGGCTCGGATCTCGAAGCCTACGTGCAGCGGATGCAAAAGGTGCCCGCCGCCGAGGTCGTGGGGATCTACTGGCAGGTCGCGGACGCGCTGAGCAAGGCGCACGCGCTCGGGATCGTCCATCGCGATCTCAAGCCCGAGAACATCTTCCTGCACGAGCACTACGACGGGCGCGTGATCGTGAAGGTGCTCGATTTCGGCATCTCGAAGATGGCCGGCGACGACGGCAACATCGAGGAGGCGCGCCTGACCCGCACGGGCGCGGTGCTCGGGACGCCGCTCTACATGCCGCCCGAGCAAGCCACCGGCGACACGCCGCGCGTCGGGCCCCCCGCGGACATGTGGGCGCTCGGGCTGATCGCGTTCCGGCTGCTCACGGGGCAGGTCTACTGGAAGGCCCACACGATGGCCGAGCTGCTCGTCGAGATCCTCACGCGCCCGATGGAGGCGCCGTCGGTCCGCGACGAGAGCCTGCCGAAGTCGTTCGACGCGTGGTTCTTGCGCTCGTGTGATCGGGACCCGAAGAAGCGGTTCCCGACCGTGTGGGATCAGGTCAAGGCGTTGGCCGAGAGCCTCGGGATCGGGCCGCCGGAGAAGACCGAGGCGCAGCGCACGATGCTCACGGGCCAGGCGCCGAAGGTCGAAGGTGATCCGATCCGGATGACCGAGCACGCCGAGACGTTGCGCCCGCAGGCCCTGCCGAAGACGCCGAGCAACCCGCCGCCGGCGACGATGCCCTCGGGCGCGCTCTCGCGGTCGGAGCGGGAGCGGACGCACACGCGTCCCTCGTCGCGCTCGCGGCACAACATGAAGAAGGTCGCCGAGGCCGAGGCGCAGGCGAAGGCCGAAGCCGAGGCGAAGGCGCAGCCGACAGCCGCGCCGAAGGGCTCGGAGCCGATGCAGGTGGGCATCGGGACGGTGCTGCGCGCGGGCAGCGACACGCTGATGCCCGAGGGGGAGCGCCGGCAGCTCACGATCGTCTCGTACGAGCTTTTGCCCTCGACGGAGAACGCCTCGAAGCTCGATCCGCAGAAGCTGCGCGAATCGATGAAGGAGTACGAGGACGCGTTCGCGCAGGTGATGAAGGGCTACAAGGGCCAGCCCGCGCAGCCGCTCGGTGAGGGACAGATCGCGTACTTCGGCTACCCGATCGCGCGCGAGGACGACGCGCGGCGCGCCGTGAGCGCAGCGCTCGAGCTCGTGGAGACGGCGCAGAAGCTGAACAGCCGCCACGACAAACCGCTGCTCGACGTGCGAGTCGGCGTGCACACGGGCCTCGTGCTGACGTGGGAGATCATCGACGACGCGGCGACGAGCAAGCCCGCCGCAATCGCGGGCGCGACGCCGACGATGGCCTGGCGCCTGGCGAACCTCGGGCGGCGCAACACGGTGCTCATCAGCGGGACGACGTACCGGCTCGTGCGCAACTACTACCAGTGCGCGAGCCTCGGCCTGCGCACGCTGAAGGGGTACGCGCAGCCAGTCGAGACGTACCAGGTGAGCGACGAGAGCGGCGCGAAGAGCCGCATCGAGGGCATGACGACGGGCCGGCTCACGCCCATGGTCGGCCGCGATCTGGAGCTCGGCCTGATGCTCGATCGCTGGGCCCGCGTGGAAGAGGGCTCGGGACAACTGCTCCTAATCTCGGGCGAGGCGGGCATCGGCAAGTCGCGCCTGACGCGCGTGTTCCGCGACAGACTCGAAGCCTCGCCCCACACCTGGGTCGAGACGCGTTGCCTGCAAGATCAGCGCGACCGCTCGCTCTTCCCGATCGCGGGCCTGGTGAACCAGCTCTTCGTGCTGGTCCCGCGCGACAGCCCCGAGGAGAAGATCAGCAAGATCGAGCGCGCGCTCGCGCACTACGGCTATCCGCTGCCGGAGGTGATGCCGATCTTCGGCGCGCTGCTCGGCCTGCCGGTCTGGCATCGCTACCCGCCGACGGCGATGAGCACGGAGGATCAACGCACGAAGCTGCAAGAGGTGCTCTTCAGCGCGATCGACTCGCTCGCGCGGCGCCGTCCGCTCGTGATCATGTTCGCGGATCTGCACTGGGCCGATCCCGCGACGCTCGCGATCCTCGGCGACATCGTGCACGACCTGCCGACCGTGAGCGTGATGCTGCTCGGCACGGCGCGCCCTGGGTTCGTCCCGCCGTGGCCCGCGCGCTCGCACGTCAGCACCGTCACGCTGAGCCGCCTCACGCCGAAGCGCGTGAAGATGATGGTCGAGGAGATCACGAAGGGGAAAGAGCTGCCCTCGGAGGTCTTCGATCAGCTCGTCGAGAAGACGGACGGCGTGCCACTCTTCGTCGAGGAAGTGACGAAGATGCTGCTCGAATCGGGGCTGCTTGAAGAGCGCGGCGGTCGTTTCGAGCTCACGGGCCCGCTGCCCGCGTTCGCGATCCCCGCGACGCTGCGCGACTCGCTCATGGCGCGCCTCGACCGGCTCGGCTCGGCCAAACGCGTCGCGCAACTCGGCGCGATCCTCGGCCGCGAGTTCACCTACGACCTCATCGAGGCCGTCTCGCCGATCGATCCGGCGACGCTCCAACGCGAGCTCGATCGGCTCGTCGAAGCGGACGTGCTCTACCAGCGCGGCCGCATCCCGCGCGCGACGTACACGTTCAAGTACGTGCTCGTGCAGGACACGGCGTACGAGTCGCTGCTCCACAACACGCGCCAGGCCTACCACCGCAAGATCGCGCAGGTGCTCCTGCAGCGCTCGATGGCGGCCTCGCAGCTCGGCGACGCAAAGGGGAGCCGCGATCCGAACGCGAGCGGCAACCAGCCCTCGCAAGCGGGGAGCGGTGACAAGAAGGCGCCCTCGGACGACCATCGGCCGCCTCAAAGAGACGTGAAGGAAGTGCTACGCGGGCTCATGAAGGACAAACCCGAGGACAGCCCGCTCGGCAACGTCAAGGACCTGAAGAAGCGTCCCTTTTAGCGAGACATGAAGGCAATTCGAGTCGATGCGTTCGGGCCCCCGGCCGAGGTGGTCCGTTTCCTCGAGGTGCCCGAGCCGGAGCCGCCGCGCGAGGGCGAGATCACGGTCTCGGTCGAGGCAACGCCGATCAACCCGTCGGACCTCTTGATCCTGTCAGGCATCTACGGCGCGCTGCCGCGGCTGCCCACCGTGCCCGGGAAAGAAGGCGTGGGCCGCGTGATCGACGTGGGCCCAGGCGTGCGCGGGATCGAGCGAGGCATGCGCGTGCTCTTGCCGATCGGCGCGGGCGCGTGGCGCGAACGGGTGAAGGTCCTGGCCGAGGACGTGATCCCCGCGCCGGAAGGCGTGCCGGCCGCGCAGCTCGCGATGGCGACGTTGAACCCGCTCGCCGCGCATTTCCTGCTGACGGCGCTCGTGAACCTCGGGCCCGACGACTTCCTCGTGCAGAACGCGGCGAGTTCCGCGATCGGTCGATGGATCGTCACGCTCGCGAAGGAGCGCGGCATCAAGACGGTGAACGTGGTGCGGCGCGCGTCGCAGGTGAATGCGCTGCGCGAGCTCGGCGCGAACGTGGTGCTCGTCGACGGGGCAGAGCTCGGCAAGCGCATCACGGCAGCGACGCGCGGCGCGTCAATCAAGCTCGGGCTCGACGCGGTCGCGGGCGGCGCGACGACACGCATCGCGGGTTGTCTCGGTCGTGGCGGCACGGTCGTGAGCTACGGGATGCTGAGCGGGCAGCCGGGGCACATCGCGACGAACGATCTCGTGTTCCGTGACATCCACCTGCGTGGCTTCTGGCTCGCCTCGCACCTCGCGACGATCCCGAAGGAGGACCTGCGCGAGCTCTGGAAGCGGCTCGCGGGCCTCGTCGCGAGTAACGCCGTCGCCGTGCCGGTGGAGGCGACGTACACGCTCGATCGGATCAAGGAAGCCGTGACGCACGCCGAGCGCGAAGGCCGCGGCGGCAAAATCGTCCTCGTCCCGCAGGGCGGCTGATCAGGCGCGCGCGACGATCGCGGAGAGGAGCCGTCCGCTCTTCGCAGCGTCGCGCCGATACGAGAACCAGCGCTCGTGGTCGCACACGGTGCAGCCGCGGACGTCGTCGAGCCGCGCAGGCTCGACGCCCGCGGTCGTGAGCTGCGCGCGGACGATGCGGCGAAGGTCGACGTGTGCGCGCGCGCGGCTGCGATCGACGACGTCGTCGCCTGCGTTCGACGCGCCGAGGAGCGAGGCCGCGACGTCGTCGCCGACCTCGAAGCAGCAGGGCTCGATGTGCGGGCCGATCGCCGCGACGATGCTCGGCGAAGGCGCGAGCGCGCGAAGAACGGCGACGCCTGCAGCGGCTGCGTTCGCCACGGTGCCGCGCCAGCCGCTGTGCACGGCGACGACGGCGCCGCTTCTTCGATCCGCGAGCAAGACGGGCACGCAGTCGGCCGAACGCACGCCGCACGCGACGCCGGGCGTGCGCGAGGCGGTGATGTCGCCGTGGCGCTTCACGACTTCATCGCGGTCTTCGGTGCCATCGAGGATGTGCGCGTCGGTCCCGTGAACCTGGCTGAGGATGTAGAGGCGCGGCAGGGGCACACCCAGGGCCGCGGCGCAACGACGAATGTTCTCCTGCACGGCGGCTGGGTCGTCCCCGGTGGCGGCGGCGGCCACGTTGAGGGAGTCCCACGGGGGAAGGCTGACCCCGCCGGAGCGCGTGAAGAACGCGTGGCGGAAGCCCTCGGCGTCGAGAAGTGCCGAGAAAACAGGGCTCGGCGCGCCCACCAGGGGGGGCCCGGCGGGGGGGGCGTGGAGGGGGCTGCCGAGGGCTTCGACTGGGGGGTTACCGGAATCCCGGGTTGGCGTGGGGCGTTGGGACGCCTGCTCTCCATTCGGGCTTTTCACGGATCTTCCTCGCCGGACGTGAGGCTGTCATGGACGAGCGAGGCCGGCGAGGTGATATTTTCCGGCTGAAGCTCCGATGCGCCCGCAAGACCCGAACATCGGCCGAGACATTCTGGGCGGTCAGTTCCAGATCCTGCAGAAGATCGGCTCGGGCGGGATGGGATCCGTCTACAAGGCCGCGCAACCGGCGATGAACCGGATGGTGGCCGTGAAGATCCTCCATCCGAAGCTCGCGAACCGCAAAGACCTCGTCTCGAGGTTCCGCCGCGAGGCGCGCGCGATGAGCCACCTGACGCACCCGAACACGGTGAAGGTGTTGCTCTACGGCGAGCTCGAAGACGGCTCGCTCTACATCGTGATGGAGTACCTGGAGGGGAAAAACCTCAACCAGATCGTCCGCAAAGAGGGGCCGATGGGCCTCGACCGCGCGATCCCGGTGCTCATCCAGGTCTGCGGCGCGCTGCAAGAGGCGCACTCGCAAGGGATCGTCCATCGCGACCTGAAGCCCGAGAACATCTTTTTGTCCACCAACGGAGGTCTGCGCGACTTCCCGAAGGTGCTCGACTTCGGCCTCGCGAAGGTCACCGAGCGCGAGCTGCGTCCAGGCTCCGTGATGCTCACGCAGGAGGGCATGGTCTTCGGGACGCCGGAGTTCATGTCGCCCGAGCAAGCCCAGGGCAAACCGCTCGACGCGCGCAGCGACATCTACTCGCTCGCGGTGATCCTCTACGAGATGCTCACCGGCAAGCTGCCGTTCGACGCGCGCACGCCGATGGAGTTCATCCAGCACCACGTGACGAAGCCGCCGCTCGCGCTGGAGACGCGCGTGCCGGGAAAGACCTTCCCGCAAGGGCTCGGCGCGGTGATCGCGAAGGCGCTCGAGAAGCGGCCGGAGGATCGATACACGACGGCCGCGGACTTCGCCGACGCGCTGAAGCCGTACGCGCCGGGCGGAGGCAAGGGGTTCTCCGGGCTCTTCCCCGCGAGCAGCGTGGAGGTGCTCGAGAAGGCGTCGCGCTCGCACGCCGAGCTCGCGCACGTGCCGGAGCAGAAGCCGGAGTCGCAGCGGCAGCCCCCACCCGCGCCCGCGCCCACGCCCTCGTCGTCGCGACAGGGTGGAGGAGCGTCCGCGCCGACCGCGATGGATGGCGCGCCCTCGAACCGCAAGCCGAACGGCGCGAATCCGATGACGAGCACGGGCAACCCGCTCTCGTCGCCAAGGCCGATGCCATCCCCCCACGCGATGCGACCGGCGACGAAGTCGGGGACCAACGAGGGCCCGTCGTCGCTGCGCATCGCGCCCCCCGTGTCGAGGCCAGCGCCGGCGCCGGCGCCCGTCGTCGTGAAGGGCAGCCCGTCGACGCTCACGCTCGTCGGCGTGGCTGTGGGCTTCTTGATCGTCGGCGTGCTCCTCGCGGTCATCGTCCTCAAGCTGCTCCGCTAGCGGACGATCTGAAGCGCGCTCGGCGTTTCCGAGACACCCATCATGCCGGCCGATCGCCCCTCCGAAGAGCAGAACGGTAGCGACGCTCGGAAGAGCACGCCCTCCACGCCGAACGAGGTGAAGAGCGCGCCCTCCACGCCGAACGAGGCGAAGACCACGAGCGACGACGAGCGCGAGAAGCGTCGCGCCGCGCGGAGACGCAAGCGCGCGATCCAGACCTGGGTGCGACGCGCGGGCATCACGATCGTGCTGCTCGCGGCGGCGGCGATGCTCGGCGTGGCGCTGACGATCCGGCACTACGAGGCGGACCTGCCGTCGACGGAGGAGTTGAAGAGCTACCGCCCGCCGCAGGTGACGCGCGTGATGGCGCGGGACGGTCAGATGGTGCTCGGTGAGCTCTTCGTCGAGCGGCGCACGATCGTCGACGTCGAGGCGATGCCGGATCGCGTGCGCTACGCGGTGCTCGCCGCAGAGGACGCGTCGTTCTACGAGCACAAGGGCCTCGACTATCCGGGGATGCTGCGCGCGCTCTACAAGAACCTGCGCGGCGCGAGCGCGCGGCAGGGCGCGAGCACGATCACGCAGCAGGTCGTGAAGAACGTGCTGCTCACGTCGGAGCGCACGTTCGACCGGAAGATGAAGGAGGTCATCCTCGCGCGTCGCATCGAGCAGGAGCTGACGAAGAACGAGATCCTCGGGCTCTACCTGAACCACATCTACTTCGGGCACGGGCGCTACGGGATCGAGGAGGCCTGCCGTTACTACTTCGGCAAGTCGATCCGCGACGCGACGCTCGCGCAGGCCGCGCTGCTCGCGGGGATCGTGAAGGGGCCGAGCATCTACTCGCCGCGCGTGAGCCTGGAGCGCGCGAAGAAGCGGCGCGAGTACGTGCTCGGGCAGATGCTCGCGAAGGGCTTCGCGACGGCGGACGAGGTGGAGCGCGCGCGGGCGGAGGAGGTGAACCTCGCGCCCGCGCAGGAGGAGATGCGCGAGCTCGCGCCCGAGGTCGTCGAGGAGGCGAAACGCACGCTGCGCGCGCTCGTCGGTCCGGATGCGGATCGCGGCGGCTACACGATCACGACGACGATCGATCCGACGATGCAGTCGAAGGCGCGCGGCGCGGTGCGCGCGAACCTCGATGGGTACTTGAAGCGGCACAACATGGTCGCGCCGCTCGCGCCAGGGAAACGCGAGCCACCCGCGTTCGAGGGCGCGCCGAAGCCGAGTGGTCATCGCGTGTACGCGGGTGTCGTGACGGGGCACGACGATACGAAGGGGCTTTTGTTCGTACGCATCGGCGCGCTCGCGGGTGCAGTCGATCTGCGCGGCAAGAGCCGGTACAACCCGAAGGATCTCTTGCCGAGCCAGTTCGCGAAGGTCGGCAAGGTGGTGCGCGTGAGCCTCGTGGACCCCAAGGAGGCCGCCGCGTCGGCCGCAGATCCGCGCCAGGGCGCGCTCGAGCCAGGGACGGAGGAGCCGACGCCGGAGCCGACGCCGAAGGAGAAGGCGCAGCCGGCGGGGCTACGGCTGGAGCTCGGGCCGCAGTCGGCGCTCGTGGCGATCGACGTCGCGTCGCGCGAGGTCGTGGCGCTCATCGGAGGTTACGAGGGCGTGCGCGGCGGGCTCGATCGGTCGCTCTCGAAGAGGCAGCCGGGCTCGACGTTCAAGCCGTTCGTCTACGCGTACGGGATCCACACGCGCAAGTTCACGCCGGCCACGTTGCTGGAGACGAATCCCGCGGCGCTGAAAGGCTACCAGCCGAACAACTACGACGAGAGCGAAGGGAAGACGCCGGCGCGTTTGCGTGAGGCGCTCGCGCACAGCGTCAACGTCGCGGCCGTGTGGTCGATCCAGGAGCTCGGTGCGGCGCACGTGATGGCGTTCGCGCAAGACCTCGGGATCGAGTCGAAGCTCGGCGCGGATCTGTCGCTTGCGCTCGGCGCCTATGAGGTGACGCCGCGCGAGATGGCCGCGGCGTACGCGGCGTTCGCAGCAGGCGGCGAGTACAAGAAGCCGCGGCTCATCACGCGGATCACTGGGCCGAACGGGGTCGACATCCCGCTCGGGTCGGAGCCAGAGCCGAAGCGCATGCTCACGGAGGAAGAGGCGTTCCTGGTGAACAGCCTGCTGCGGACCGTGGTGGAGCGAGGCACGGCGACACGCGCGAAGGCGCTCGATCGGTGGATCGCAGGCAAGACCGGGACGAGCAACCAGTCGAAGGATGCGTGGTTCGTCGGCTACTCGATGGACATCGCGTGCGCGGTGTGGACGGGCTTCGACGACGCAGCGCCGCTCGGCGCAGGCGAGACGGGCGCGGTCGCGTCGCTGCCCGCGTTCGTGGACTTCATGCGCGAGGCGCACGCGGGCAAACCGAAGCGTGCGCCGACGGAGCCCGCGGGCCTCGAGCACAAGCGGATCGATCCGGAGACGGGCCTGCTCGCGTACGAGGGGCAGGAGAACGCGGTCGACGAGGTGTTCTTGAGGGACACCGCACCCGACGCGGGCGTCGACGCTGCGCCGGACGGCGAAGCAGACGCGGAGACGGGCGAGGCAGACGCCGCGGACGAGGGCGCGGAGGCGGGTGCGGAGGAGCCGCTCCCGGTCATCCCGGTGCCAACGCTGAAGCACGAGGGGCCGCCCGGCGAGGGCGAAGCGGATCACGCCAAGGAGCCTTGAGGCGCCGGCGTTCGTTCGAGCTCAAACGAGCTCGTCGATGGGCCCTGCGCCCTCGCGCAGGATGCGCACGTCGCCTTCGCTGAGGTCGATGACGGTCGTGGGCAAGTTGCCGCCGGCGCCGGCGTCGAGGATGAGCTCGAGGGCGGGGAAGCGCTCCTTGATCTCCCAGGGATCCACCATGGGATCTTCGCCTGGCGGTGCAGCCGTCGTGCTGATGATCGGACGCCCGAGCTCACGCACGATCGCGAGCGTGACGGGGTGCGAAGGGACGCGGATACCCACGGTCTTCTTGTTCATCTGCACGATCTTCGGCACTTCGCGCGTCGCTTGGAGCACAAAGCAATACGGACCGGGCAGGAAGCGCTTGAGCACGCGGTAGGCGGCGTTTTCGACGATCGCGTACCGCGCGATGTCCCCGAGATCAGGGCAAATGAAGGCGAGGTTCTTGTCTCGCTGCATCCCCTTGATCTGGTAGAGCGTCTCGATCGCCTGCTTGTTGAAGAGGTCGCAGCCGAGCCCGTAGACAGTGTCCGTCGGGTAGCCGATGACGCCGCCTTTCTCCAGGATCTCGACGGCGCGCCGGATCTTGCGAGGCTCGGGGTGCTCAGGGTTGATGGGGAGGAGGATGCCCACAGGTGCGGCTCGGAAAGGGAGGCGTGTGGCAGTGGGGCGCGACTCGGCTCGTCCGAGCAACGCGCCCCCGGGCGTGACGAGGACCTAGTCCTTCAGCGCCTCGCTGCCACCGATGATCTCCATGAGCTCCTTGGTGATCGCGGCCTGACGCGCTCGGTTGTACTGAAGCGTCAGGCGCTCGACCATTTCCTTCGCGTTCTTCGTGGCCGCATCCATCGCCGTGAGCTTCGCGCCGAACTCGCTCGCCATCGACTCGTAGAGCGCGCGGAGGAGCGAGATGTCGACGTACATCGGCGCGAGCACATCGAGCAGCGCCTCGCGGTTCGGCTCGAAGATGAACTCGGTTGCCGACGTCGCCTCGGCCTGCTCGCCCTCGGCGAGTGGACGAACGGGCAAGAGCCGCTCGACCACGACCTGCTGGCTGACCGCGCTCTTGAACTCGTTGTAGATAACGTAAATGCTGTCGACCTCGCCCTTGAGGAAGGGCTCGAGGATCTCCTTGCCCACGCGCTGCGCCGTTTCGAGGGCGAGCTTCTCCCATACGCCCGGGAGGTAGCCGAGATTCGGGGCGTCGCGGCGGCTCATGTAGTCCCGGCCTTTGCGGCCGATGACCTTCATGACCACCTCCTGCCCCTGCTCGACACGGCTCTTCCACTCGCGCTCGGCGCGCTTGTTGATGTTCGTGTTGAACGCGCCGCAGAGGCCACGATCACTCGTGAGGATCAGGAGCATCACGCGGCGCTCGGGGCGCTCGACGAGCAGCGGGTGAAGCGGGCGATCGAGGACGACGTCGGCCTCCGCAGGGACGCCTTGCCCGCCGTCCTGCGCGCTTGCCGCCCGCGCCGACGCCGTGATCGCCGCGAGGACCTCCTGCGTCTTGACGGCGTAAGGGCGCAGCTCGGTGATGCGCTGCTGGGCGCGGTTGAGCCGCGCGCCAGCAACCATCTTCATCGCGCGCGTGATCTTCTGCGTCGAGCGGACGCTGGTGATGCGCTTGCGGATCGCTTTGAGCGAAGGCACGGCTTACTTCGCTTTCTTCGCGGCCTTCTTCGGGGCCGCCTTGCCATCGGCCTTCGCCTCGGCCTTCGGGGCCTCGGCCTCCTCCTCCTCGACGGCAGGCTTCGACTTGCCGCCGGGGACGAAGTTCTTCTTGAAGGACTCGATCGCCTTGTTGATCTTCTTCTTGAGCTCGTCGTCGAGCGCCTTCTTCTCGGCGATCTCCGGCAAGAGCGTCGAGTGCTTCGACTCGAAGTACTTGTAGAGCTCCTCCTCGAACTGCGCGAGCGACTCGACCGGCAGGTCGTCGACGAAGCCGTTGATGCCGGCGTAGATGATGAGGACCTGCTTCTCGACCGAGAGCGGGACGTACTGGCCCTGCTTCAGGATCTCGACCATGCGCGCGCCGCGCTCGAGCTGCTTGCGCGTCTTCGCGTCGAGGTCACCCGCGAACTGCGCGAATGCCGCCATGGCGCGGTACTGCGCGAGGTCGAGGCGGAGCGTACCGGCGACGCTCTTCATCGCCTTGATCTGCGCGTTGCCGCCGACGCGGCTGACCGAGATGCCGACGTTGATGGCCGGACGAACGCCCGAGTAGAACAGGTCCGCCTCGAGGAAGATCTGACCGTCCGTGATGCTGATGACGTTCGTCGGGATGTACGCCGAGACGTCACCGGCCTGCGTCTCGATCACGGGCAGAGCCGTGAGCGAGCCACCGGACCACTTGTCCTTGATGATCTCGTAGTCGCTGCCCATCTCCTTCAGGCTGTGGTGCGACGACTCCTTGCCCTGCTCGCCGATGTGGATCTTGCCATCGGCCCCGCGATAGTCGCGGTCTCCATTCGGCGGCGCCGGCGTGCCCTTCTTCACGACCCAGAAGACGTCCGCCATCTTCGCCGCGCGCTCGAGCAGGCGGGAGTGGAGGTAGAAGACGTCGCCCGGGTACGCCTCGCGGCCCGGCGGGCGGCGCAGGAGCAGCGAGAGCTGGCGGTACGCGACGGCCTGCTTCGAGAGATCATCGTAGATGCAGAGCGCGTGGCGGCCCGTGTCGCGGAAGTACTCGCCCATCGTCACGCCGGTGTACGGCGCGATGTACTGGAGCGGCGCCGTCTCGCTCGCGGTCGCGGCGACGATGGTCGTGTACTCCATGGCGCCGTAGGACTCGAGCCGATCAACGACCTGGCGGACCGTGCTGAGCTTCTGGCCGATCGCCACGTAGATGCAGTGAACGCCCTTGCCCTTCTGGTTGATGATCGCGTCGACCGCGACGGCGGTCTTGCCGACCTGGCGGTCGCCGATGATCAGCTCGCGCTGACCACGGCCGATCGGGATCATGGCGTCGATCGCCTTGATGCCCGTCTGGAGCGGGTCCTTGACCGGCTGGCGCTGGATGATGCCGGGCGCCTTCACCTCGACGCGGCGGCGCTCCTTCGTCTCGATCGGGCCCTTGCCGTCGATCGGCATGCCGAGCGCGTTCACCACGCGGCCGACGACGGCCTCGCCCGCCGGCACGTCGAGGATGCGGCCCGTGCGCTTCACGGCGTCGCCTTCCTTGATGATGCTCGTGTCGCCGAAGATCGCGCAGCCGACGTTGTCGGCCTCAAGGTTCAGCACGAGCCCGGCGAGCGTCTCGCCGCCCGTGCCCACGAACTCGACGAGCTCACCGGCCATCGCGCGGCTGAGCCCGTACACGCGGGCGATACCGTCGCCGACCGTGAGCACCGTGCCCACCTCGGTGACGAGCGCGGCCTTGTCGATGTTCTGGATCTGCTTCTTGATGATCTGAGAAATCTCTTCGGCTCTGAGCTGCATGGGGGAAGTCCTTGATCCTGTTTCGACCCGGCCCGTGCGAGGGGCGGTGGAAGTTTGGGGCCTCGGTCGGCCTACCGATTAGGTGCGGAGCAGCGACTCGCGGAAGCTCTCGAGGCGGGCCTTGACGCTCCCGTCGATCACCCGGTCGCCGATGCGGGTGACGATGCCTGCGATGAGCGAGGGGTCCTGTACTTGCGTGATGACGACCTTGCGGCCGGTCGATTTCTCGAGCTCGGCGCGGAGCTTCGCAAGGTAGCTCTCGCTGAGTGGACCAGCGCTCGTGACCGTCGCGCGGAGCGTGCCCGCGTCCTCGTCCACGAGCTTCTCGAGCTGACGGACCATGTCCGGCAGCGCAGAGAGGCGCCTGCGCTTGGCGAGCAGGCGCAACGTCGAGAGCGCCGTCTCCGAGAGGCTCATGCGCTGGCCGACCTCCTTCAGGAGCGCCTCGCGTTGATCCTCCGCGATGAGCGGGCTCTGAAGGACCATCCGCAGCTCGTCCGACTTCTCGAAGCTCGTCGAGAAATCCGCGAGATCCCGCGCGACCACGGGCAGATTCTTGAGCTCCTTGCCGAGCTCGAAGACCGCGCGCGCATACCGCCTGGCGATCGTCTCGCTGCTCATCGCGCTCCTCCCGCAGGCCCGCTCGAAGCGAGCGCTTCACGCACCGAGGTCAGGTAATCCTCACTCATCCGATCGAGATCGGCCTGCGCCGTGCGGCTGCGGATGATCTCCTCGGCCGCCGTCGTCGCGCCCTGCACCGCCTCGCGCATGAGCTCGATCCGCGCCGTCCGGAGCTCCTGGTCGATGCGGAACTCGGCGTCGCGGCGCATGCGCGCCCGGCGCTCCTCGGCCTCGGCGATGATGTGCTTCTTCTCGAGCTCAGCCTGCGCCGCGTACTCGGCCTTCAGCGCCGTGAGCGTCTCGGCCATCTGCTCGAACTTGCCCTCGTACTCGTCGAGCCGCTTCTGCGCCTCGTTCTTCAGACGCGCCGCGTTGTCGATCTCCGACATGATCGACTGCTTGCGCTTCACGAGCGCATCGCCGATCGGCTTCTTGCCGAAGCGGTAGAGGATGAACCCGAGCACGCCGATGTTCAGGATCGCCGCGAGGAAGGGCGGCGGCTCGTTCTTCGGATCGCAGGGATCCGCATGGTTCTCGTACCGCCAGAGGAGCTTGTTCACGAAGCCCGGCTGGACGGCCTTCTCGTTGTTCACCGAGATCATGCCGTGCCACCAGTTGATCTGGTCGAAGTGCGGCACGTCGTGCGGGCCATGGCCGGGGCAATGCCCACCGTGCCCACCGCCATGGCCACCCGCCTCGGCGTGCGCCGGCTCGGGCGCGCGCTGCGGCTGCGACCTCTGCATGCCCGGGGGGAACCCAGGACGCCCCGGCATCCCCTGCCCCGGCATCCCTTGCCCAGGCATCGGTCGGCCCATCTGTCCCGGCGCCGGCCGCGCCTGGCCCGGCGGGACGTCGAGCGGCGGATGCCCCGCCGGCAGCCCCTGGTTCGGGTTCGTCTGCGCGAACGCCGTCGCGCCCGCGAGCCCCACCGCAAGCGGGAAGGCGACCTTCGCAAGCCTTCGCGACATCATCGACCGACCTCCCGACCGAGGACCCGAGACGCGATCTCAGCGGCGAGCGCCGGCTGCGCGTCCTTCAGCTCCTTCCTCATCTGCTCGACCTCCGCGGCGATCCGCGTCTTGCCCGACTCCAGGATGCGCGTCGCCTCGTCGCGCGCCTCGCCCATGATCTTCGTCTCGAGCTCCTTGGCCTCGCGGCGCAGCTTCTCGCGCTCGAGGTTCGCCTCGCGCCGGACCTTCTCGAGCTCCGCCTCGTACTTCGTGAGCAGCTCGCCGGCCTTCGCGTCCATCTTGCGCGCGTCGTCCTTGGCGCCTTCGGTGCGCTTCTCACGCTCCTCGAAGACGCGGAGCAGCGGATCGAAAAGCAAGGGCCGCAGCACGACGACGAACGTCGTGAAAAGGATGAACTGGGCAATGAACGTCGGGTCGAAATCGACGTTGATCGCCGAGGCGAAGAGCTTGGCTGAGGCGAGGTGGTTCACGGGATCCGGCGGTCTCCGGAGGGCCTCGATGTCTCGATCGGCGCGAGAGGCGGGGAGGACAGGGGTCATGACCCTCGGTTGATCCCGAGGAGACAGCCTCCGAACGTCACGGGCCGCGCGAGAGGCAAAAAGACACCCTCTCGATGGGCGCGGGGGCAACTAGCACGTGGCGAAGGGAACGGGAAGGCCCCTTTTGTTCGCCGGAGGCAGGCCCACCAGCGTCCGGCAAAAAGGGGGCAAAGGACCAGGGTTCGCGCCCGCCCTTTCCCGAAAAAAGTGCGTCGGGTCCGAGGTCGGCCCCGACGGAACACCCCGCGAACGCAAGGGCTCGCGTGGACGAACCCGCTCGGTCGCGCGCTCCGTCGTCAGAGCGTCCAGTCCTCGACGCGCAGGTGCGGATAGATGCGGAACGCAGCGGGCCTGCGGGTCACGAGTGTGAAGTCGTGCGTGACGGCGATGGCCGCGATCATGACGTCGTCGGTGTCGACGTCGGGCGCCACGGTCGTGCGGAGCTTGGCGAAGGACTGCGCCGCAAGCGTGTCGAAGGGCGCGACCTTCACTGCCGCGACGAGGCGGATGACGTCCTGCATGAGCTTCGGGTGCCGCGTGCGGCGCGCGGCGATCAGGATCTGGCTGACCGTGATCGACGTCGTCCAGCGCTCCGAGGTCGGCACGCCGGAGAGGCGCTTGACGAGCAGGCGCGAAGGGACCGTACGGAGAACCTCGGCCAGCGTGGCCGTATCGAAGAGGTAACCCACGCGCGCTAGCCCCGACGCCAGAGCCCGGTCTGCGAGATGTCGATGAGGAGCGAGTCGACGAACTCGTCATGGCGACACGTGCCGCACAAGGAGAGCAGTGGGTCGACGCCGTCGACCGCAGGATCGGGCGGATCGATCTTGTCGAGATCGCTCATCGGGACGATGGCCGCGATCGGATGCCCCTCGCGCGTGACGAGCGTGCGCGCGCGGACGCGTTCGGCCGCATCGACGGCGTCGAGGCAGTGACCCGGCAGGTCGACGATGGGGATCCCGTACTTCTGCACCACGGCATGATACCTACCGGATCGAGCGTCCGGAGTCACGAGCGCGCATCAGCGGAAGAGCTCGGCGAGCAAGCGCGAGAGCTCACCGAGGCCCGCTTCGATCGCAGCCTCGGGGCACGTCGGATCCCGCGGGAGGACGGTGTGCTCCTCACGCAAGGCGAGCGCGGCGCGCGGGTTCTGGAACCAGTCCTCGTCGAAGCGTTCGAGGAGCGCGCGGCGATCCGACAGGGCGAGGAGCGCACCCGCGAGGCGCGTCGGATCCTGCGGATCGGAAGCAGGAAGGACGAACGCGAGTCCACCGGGGATCGAAGCGCCGAGGGCGCGATCCGTGAGCTCTTCGAAGCGCTCGCGCCGGGCGCGGTGCGGCATGGTGACCGTGCCACGAAGGAGGACGCGGGCAGCGTCGAGGCGAAGCGAGAGGAGGAGCGCGCGGGCGACGTCTTGTGCTTGCGCACGCGCACGCGAGCGGCCGAGGCCGAGCGAGCGCACGCCGAACGTGGGGTCGGCAGGCAAGGCGCCGAAGAGCGCGGCCCTGCGCGCGCGACGAAGATCAAACGGGGGACGCGCGAAGACGAAGGGCGCCGCGCGCGGGACGTCGGCCTCGGCGAAGGCTTCACCAAAGCGAGCGAGCGCGCGCACGAAGGAGGTCGCGCCGAGCAGGCGCGGGAGCGTGAACGGCGGGATCGAGAGGCCGTCGAGGAGGCCCGTCTTGCCGAAGAGCTCCTGGAACCAGCGCGGCGAGAGGCGCGCAGGCCAGCCCTCGCCGGCGTCACGCGCGAGCATCACGGCGAGCGCGTCGTCCCAGCGCAGCGCGCGCTTCGGCATGAGCTCGGCCGTCACGTCGAGCAGGCGCTCGGCGATCCGCGCGAGTGAGGCCGCGGGCTTCACGGGGATCTCGAGGGCATCGACGTCTTCGATCCCGAGGCGGCGGAACGCCTCGGCGCGGCGCTCCTCATGAACGAGCGCGGCGTCGGAGAGATCGCCCGCGCCACGCGTGAGCGCATCGGCGAGGACGTGGCGCCGCGCGGGGACAGTCTCGTCGAGCAGACGTGCGAGCGTGACGCGCGGGCTCACGCCCTCGGGCGCGGGACCTTCGATCTCGATCGTGGGCGCGTGCCACGCCTCGGCGAGGCGCACGCGCTCGACCCAGGTGACGCGTGTGATCGTGAGCGCTGCGACGTGCGCGTGCGCGGCGGCGAGGATCGGATCCTTCGCGCCCCGCTCACCGAGCTCGATCCACATCGAGCGTGTGCTCACCGCGCGGAAGACTTCGAGCACGTTGCCACGCGCGGCGGGTCCCTCGACACGGAAGGCGCGCTCCTTCTGGCGGAGCTCGCCCGTGGCGCGCGCGATCAGACGATCGATCTCATGCGGAGGCAGATCCATGGCGTCACCCGTGCACAGTGGGCTCTTTGCCGAGCACCTCGACGAGCCTCCCCTCGGCCCGCGCGATCTCTTCGAGGCGCGCGCGCACGGCGGCAGGATCCGCCTTCACGCTCGTCGCGAGGTCGACGAACGTTCGGTAATGCCGCGCCTCGCAAGCGAAGAGCTCCTCGTAGAACGCGAGCAGCTCGGGCTCGTCGCCGCGCGACCGCAAGGCCTCGCAGAGGAGACGAAACCGCTCGCACGAGCGCGCCTCGATCACGGCGCCGACGAGCAGCCGATCGACGAGCGGATCCTCCGGCGCGCCCTTGCGACCGACGCCGATCGCCTTGCGCAGCTCGGCTGCGTAGACGTCGACCTCGGGCTTGCCGAGTGTGAGACCCCGGCGGGTGAGCTCGTCGAGCACGCCCCGGAAATGACGCAGCTCCTCTTCGGCGAGCTCGACGAGCGCGCGCGCCACCTCCGTCCGCTCGGGCCAGCGCGCCGCCAGCGACAGCGCGTTCGACGCCGCCTTCATCTCGCAGTGCGCGTGATCCCGGAGCAGGGTGGCGAGGTCTGCGAGGGCCAAGGTCGCCCAGGCGGGATCGGTCGGTCGGGTCAGGCAGAGCACGAGGCCCGAACTATGGCACGACGACTCCGGGCGCAAGACGCGGCAGGCGTCCTTCCGTCCGGGATGCGCCCGCGCGTCGGGGCGCTTCGGGTTACTTCTCCCCTTCGCCGCTCGCCGCTTCGCTCGCCGTCCCTTCGCCGCTCACCCGGTTGCGCGTCAGGCCGCTCGACTCGAGGTGATACGTCAGGCCGATGGCAATCATCGTGCTGTTGATCGTGGTCGAGAGCGTCCGACGGACGGAGACCTCAGCGGCGATCTCCTGGCCGATGTAGCCGAAGCCGCCGGAGAGCTGATGGACGCCTGCGCCTTGATCGAAGCGGTAGCCGAGGCGGATCGGGTAATGGTCGCCCGCGAGGTACTCGCCGCCTGCCATGACGCGCGCCGTCGTCTTGTTCCACGAATCGAGATCGGCGACGCCGTCGACCTCGAGCGTGAGGCTCTCCGATCCGTAGCCGAGCGCAGCGCCGATCGTGGTGGGCAGGAGCCCATGGCCCGGGTGCGTGAGGTTCTGCCCGGCGACGCCGAGGTGAACCGACTGCGTGATCTTGATGGTGACCCCAGCGTCGAAGGTCAGCGTATCGACCGACGGCATGCGCTTGCCTGCTGCGTCGACGAGCCCGCCCGACACGGAGCTGTAACGCGCCGCTGCTGCGTCATCGAGCGGACCGAAGCCGTCCTGGATCATGCGCAGGTAGCGACCGCCGATCCCGAGGAAGACACGATCACCGACGGGGTACGCGGCGGCCGCGCGCGCGTCGATGAAGCCGCGATCGACGCCGTCGGGATCGATGATGCCGCCCATGAACGCGAGGCCGCCGGCGATGCGGGTCGACGACGTGATCGAGTCGACGATGGCACCGCCGCCGATGGCGCGTGTCACCTCGGGCGTGAACTGCCCGATCGCCTCGATGTGATAGAGGCGCGTGAGCGCCATGTTCGCGGGGTTCGAGAAGATCGCCGTCGTGCCGTTGCCGACGGCGCGCGTCGCGCCGGCCATGGCGAGGCTCCGCGCCGTCTCGTTCTCCCCGTAGGAGTAGGCGAGCTGTGGGGCGAGGGCGATTTCCTGCGCGTGCACGATCGAAGCCGACGATCCGACCACCAGCGCGGACAGGACCGCGGTGGTGCCTGCTCTGCTCACCGGACGCATGAGGGGGCCTTAGCCACATATCGAGGCCCAGGGCAACTTCTCGGGCCACGCGCGAAAAGGCGGCGGAACCGGTCGCAGCCGTCGCGGGCAAACGCCGGAAATCATGGACAATCTTCCCTCTTGACGGACGGACGCATCTGCCAATGCCCGCCTCTCTCGGGCGTCCGAGGACGCGCCTCCTCCGGACGCCATGGTTTCGGCCCTCGCCGCAACATGACGCCCGGCGGAGCGCGAACGGCGCTACGCGTTGGATCGTCGAACCCGGAAAAACTGCCGTAAAATCATGTGGTTGGGGTATTTGTTTTCGTTGGGGATGGACGCCCGCCCATCCCCGGTGCTACCTCCGGTTCGTCTTCGCCGCGGCCCCTGTGGGGGGCCCGTCGGGACTCGGATTTTTCCTGACGATCGTGAAGGAAGCCTCCCAAGGGCTTACGCAGGGGAGGCTTGATCCTGTATTGTCGTTTTCGCGTTCCGTGATGAACCATTGCGCGAAGCTCGAACAGCCCCCCTGGAAATGGGCGGGTCGCCCACGCGGGCCGACCCCCATCCCCGAGCCGGGCGAGCCCCGAGGTGTCGCCGGGCTGCCGGCCCCTGATCGTGCCCTTCGCGCCCACAGCATGCGTTCCCCTCGGCATGCTGTGGATATCTTGTGGATAACGCGGGGAATTCATCACGGGCTTCGAACTTCCCGCATTGATTCCGCACGATAGCGAGACGAATCGCTGATGCGGGTTGTGGAAAACTTGGGGGCGATCCTGCACGAGGATCGCCACGGCACTGTATTCGCAGCGATTTCTGGGCTGGAATGACCACTTCGAGAGACGAATCGCGAGCGATTTTCGAACGGGCGATCGAGCATACGCGCGGGCTTTCCCCTGCGACGTTCGATCAGTGGTTCGGCGGCGTGCAGTTCGACGACCTCACGGACGGGGTCCTCTCGCTCCGGGTGCAGAACGAGTTCGTTCTCGAGTGGGTCAAGACCAATTTCCTACCCACGATCACCGACAAGATCCGTGAGCTCACCGGCTGGAGCGTCCAGGTCGCCTGGACCATCGACCAGCACCTCGAGGCTCCCATCGCGAACGTCCCGCAGATGCCGCCCGTGCGCCCCCGCTCCCTCGTCGTGCGTAGCTCGACGAATCCGCCGGCCGCGCCCGCATCCCCGAGCGCGCCCGTCGCCGCCGAGCCGCGCGCCCCGGCGTCCGCGCCGACACCGCTACGCAGGCCCGCCCTGCCCGATGATCTGAACCCGAAGCACACCTTCGCGACGTTCGTCGTCGGCCCCTCGAACCAGCTCGCCCACGCGGCTGCGATCGCGGCCGCGGGCGGCGGCGGCAGGCGGTACAACCCGCTCTTCATCTGCGGCGGCACCGGGCTCGGCAAGACCCACCTCGTCCACGCGATCGCGCACCGCGTCCTCGACGAGCGCCCGGGCGCCCGCATCATCTACGTCTCCGCCGAGCGCTTCACGAACGACTTCATCACGGCCATCCAGCACCACCGGATGGACGACTTCCGCGCGAAGTACCGCGTCCACTGCGACCTGCTCCTCGTCGACGACATCCAGTTCCTCGCCGGCCGCGAGCAGACGCAGGAAGAGTTCTTCCACACGTTCAACGCGCTCCACGGCCTCGATCGGCAGATCGTCGTGACGAGCGACAAGTACCCGCAGAACCTCGAGCGCATGGAGGAGCGGCTCGTCTCGCGCTTCTCATGGGGCCTCGTCGCCGACATCCAGGCGCCCGAGCTCGAGACGCGCGTGGCGATCGTGCGCAACAAGGCCGCGCTCGAGGGCATCGTCCTGCCCGACGACGTCGCGCTCTACCTTGCCCAGGTGATCCGCTCGAACGTGCGCGAGCTCGAAGGCACCCTGATCCGCCTCGCCGCCAAGTCCTCGCTCACGGGCCGCCCCGTGGATCTCGCCTTCGCCCGCGCCGAGATCACGGCCGCCACGCCCCGCGCGCAGATCATGAGCGTCGAGGACATCCAGCGCGCGGTCTGCCACCATTTCCACCTTCGCTCGATCGATTTGACCTCCAAGGACCGCCACAAGAGCATCGCCTTCGCGCGGCACGTGGCGATGTACCTGTGCAAGCAGCGGCTCAAGGTCTCGTTCCCCGAGATCGGCCGTGCATTCGGCAACCGCGACCACACGACCGTCATGAGCGCCGTCCGGAAGATCGAGGCCCAGCGCGACACCGACCCGCAGGTCCGCGCCCACCTCGAAGCCCTGGAGCGCAAGCTCGCCGGCGATTCCTGAGCGTCCGGCGGGACACCGCATCCCCGACAGCCCCCCGCGCGTAGACTGGGGCCATGCGCTGGATCACGCCCCTTGCGCTGCTCGTTGCCACGAGCGCCTGCGCCTCCCCTCCCCCTGCGCCCGTCACGACGCCCGCTCCGAAGATCGCGTTGCCTGTCCTCGACGCGGCTCCGAAGGAGACGAGCGCGCCCAAGGAGAGCTTGCTCCTGCCGCTGGGCGATCGGCCTTCGATCCCAGAATGGAACGGCGCGACGGCGTGGCTGAACGTGGATCGGCCGCTGCGTCGCGACGCGCTGCGTGGTCACGTGGTGGTGGTCGACTTCTGGACGAGCTGCTGCATCAACTGCCTGCACACGCTCTCCACGCTGGCCGCGATCGAGCGGCGTTTTGCGAAAGAGCCCGTGCTCGTCGTGGGCGTGCATTCGCCCAAGTTCGACGAAGAGAAAAACGCGGCGCGCCTGCGCGACACGCTGCGTGATCTGGAGATCCTCCACCCCGTCGCCGTCGACGCGAACATGACGATCTGGGACGCGTGGGGCGTGCGCGCGTGGCCCACGGTCGCGCTGATCGACGCGGAAGGAAGGCTCGCGTGGGTGGGCTCAGGCGAGCCGGATCCAGCCGACCTCAGCGGCGCGGTCGAAGAGGCGCTCGCCGAAGGGCGGTCCTCGAACGTGCTCGCAAAGGCGCCGATCGAAGGGCTGCGGCCCGATCGCGGTCCGGCGGGCGTCTTGCGATATCCGGGCAAGGTGCTCGCGCTGCAGAACGGTGGCCTCGCCATCTCCGACACGGGCCATCACCGCATCGTGCTGACGAACGCCGCGGGCACAGTGGAAGCCGTATTCGGATCGGGCGAAGCGGGCGCGACGGACGGAGCTGCGGAGCGCGCGACGTTCCAGCGTCCGCAGGGGCTCACGGAGGTCGGCGCCGATCTCTACGTCGCCGATACGGGTAACCACCTGATCCGCAAGATCGATCGCAACACGCGGCAGGTCACCACGGTCGCCGGCACGGGCGAGCTCGGCGCCGAGCCGCTCGGCTTGCAGGAGCACACCGGGCGAACGGCCCCGCTGCGCTCGCCGTGGGATCTGTTGCACCACAAAGGATCGATCTACGTCGCGCTCGCCGGCTCGCATCAGATCGCGGTCTTCGATCCGAAAATGGGCACGGTGCGCCTCTACGCGGGCAGCGGGCGCGAGGCGCGCGAGGACGGGCCGGCCCAGGCCGCCGCGTTCGCCCAGCCGAGCGCGCTCGCCACCGACGACAAGAGCCTCTTCGTGCTCGACAGCGAAACCTCGAGCGTCCGCGCGATCGACTTCGCGACGGCCGCTGTGCGCACCGTGATCGGTGTCGACCTCTTCGTGTTCGGCGACGTCGACGGCGAGGCCGCAAAGGCGCGGCTGCAGCACCCGATCGGCATGACGTACGGACAAGGCGCGTTGTGGGTCGCCGATTCGTACAACGGCAAGGTCAAGCGCGTGGACCCGGCGAAGGGTACGACGCGCACGGTGCTCACGGGCCTCGCCGAGCCGGCCGGGATCACGGTCGCGGGCAAGGACCTCGTCATCGCCGACACGAACAAGAGCCGCATCGTGCGGCGCGCGATCACCGGCAGCGGCGAGGCCGCGCCCGTGGCCTTCGCGGGCCTCACGCCTCCCAAGGCGCCGTGAAACGTCGGAGCCGTCGAGCTAACCGAGCTTTGCGAGCGCCTCGCGCGCGTCGTCGGCGATGAAGCCGTTGCCATAGGCGTCGGCCATCCGAAGCACGAGCTCGAGCTCGCGCCTCGCCTCGTCCCGCGCGCCGTGCTCGGCGAGGAGCGAGGCCAGAAGCGAGCGGCCTTCGAGCGCATCGGCGTGGTAGCCGCGCGCCTCGGCGTACTTCACGAGCTCGCGGATCCGCACCTCGGCTCCCGGCTTGCCGCTCTGCCCGTCGAGGTACGCGAGGTGGACGCGGTTGAGCGATGCGATGCGCTCGTAGCCCGCCTCCTCGGCGATTTGCAGCGACTCGGTGAGCGTGGCGTAGGCGCGCGGAAAGTCGCCGAGGCGCCGCGTGGTGTCGCCGAGGTTGTGCAAGGACGCAGCCATCTCGGCGCGCAGCCCCGCGGCACGGGCGAGCTCGACCGCGCGCGCCGAGGCCTCAGACGCAGCGCGAAAATCGCGCATGAAGGCGTACACGAGCACGCGCTCCTTCTCGCGCTCGCTCGCGAGCGTGGGATCACCGCTCGGGCTCTTCGCCTCGGCGCGATCGATCGCGAGCAGCGCCGCTGCAGCGACGCCGGTCGCGGCGCGTACGTGAGCGATGGCGAGGAGCGTGCGCGGATCCTCGGCCGGCCCCATGGCTTCGAGCCGATCGGCGGCGCGCGCCGCGCGGGCGAAATCACCACTGCGCGCGCCGAGATCGATCTCGGCGACGAGCGCGCGACGCTGGAGCTCTTCGTTCTGCGCGGCGAGCTTGAACGCGAGGTCGATCTCGACGTACGCCCGATCGAAGCGGTTCACGGCGCCGAGTGCGCGCGCGACATCGACCCGGGCGGCGACGCGCTGCTCGAGCGTGCCCGCCGCATCGATCCGACGCAGCGCCCGCGCGGAAAGATCCTCCAGCGAAGGCGCCGCGCGCACGGGCAGGACCGCGGAGCAGAGCTCGCGCAGCCAGCTCGCGATCTCGGTCGCGGGGCGACGATCGAGATCGGCGAGGTCGATCGCGCGGAGCAGCAGGCGGATGCCGGGTTCGAGCTGGCAGAGGCGCACGCGATGTGAAGCCGCGCGTGCGTAAAACGTGGCAGCGCGGTCGCGATCGCCCGCATGGTAGAGGTGGGTCCCGACGCGCTCGCCGTGCGCCTCGGCGACCTCGTCGCCGAACACGGCGCGGTACGCATCGGCTGCCTTGCCGTGTAGATCACGCCGCGCCTCGTGCGGGATCGTGTCGAGGACGATCTCGCCGTGCATCGGCGACGGGAAGCTCACTTCCGCGGGGCCGGCCGAGCGCAAGAAGCCTCGCGCGACGAGCTCGCCGATCCCTCGATCGACGACGGAAAAACTCTCGCCGAGCAGCGCCGCGAGCACCTGCGTGTGCACCGGATCGCCGAGGATCGCCGCGGCGTTCAGCGCCCCACGCTCGCGCTGCGGCAGGCGGCTCACGCGCGCCTCCATGAGCGTGCGCAGCGCTCGCGGCACCGCGCGCGCGCCGTCGAGCCGCAGGCGGACGCGGCCGTCCTCGACCTCCACGGCGCGCGCGTCCACGAGCTCCTTCAAGAGCTCCTCGATGAAGAGCGGATGCCCCGCGGCGCGCTCGCGGCAGAACGCGGCGAGCTCACGAGGCGCCGCGCGCACGCCGATTCGCTCGGCCACGAGGCGTTCGCTCTCCTCGCCGCCGAGCGGACCGAGCGCGACCACGTGGTGACGCGCGAGCGGCAAAAGCACGCTCGGCGGCGCCGTGCGTGTCGCGAGCAGGAACACCGCGCGGATGGCCGACGCCGCGCCCTCGTTGCGGCTCGCCACGCTCGCGATCGCCTCTGCCGTCGCCGCATCCATCGCCTGCGCGTCGTCCCACGCGAAGCAGTGGATCCGATCCTCGCAGAGCTTGTGCACCATGCGCGTGAACGCCGCGCGCAGCGCCGTGCCCATCCCGCCGACGTGGCGCGAGGGCCGATCGCCGATCCGCGCGCCGAGCTGGCGCAGCACCGCCGACGACTCCTCCTCTTGCAGGCCGAGCGCGCGGAGCCGCGGCAAGGTCGCGAGAATCGCCTGCTCGCCGTCGCCTTCCTGCACGCCGCAGAGCACCTGCAACATCGCCTGCAGCCCGCTCCACGGGAGCTCGGCGCCGCTCGGCGGGCAGCTCGCTGCGTAAAACCCGACCGACCAGTTGCCGCGCCCGAGCCGTCGCTCGATCTCGGCGCAGAGCCGCGTCTTGCCGATGCCCTTCTCGCCGAGGATCGTGATCACCTGCGCGCGCTTGCGCGTCGCGGCCGCGAGGATCTCGCCGATGCGGCGCAGCTCCTCCTGCCTCCCGACGAACTTGCCGCTCGTCCCGATCGGCGGGCGCGCCGAGGTGATCACGCGCCCGCCCTCCGGCACCGAGCCCGCGCCGTCCGGCAGCTCGTCGAAGCCAAACGCCCCGCGCACGATCCGCGCCGCCGGGTGGGAGGCTGCGACCTGCTCCGCGACCGCGCGCGCGAGCCCCTGCGCCTGCGTGACCAGCGTCCCGAGCCGCGCGTCGACGATCGGCACACCGCGCGCATCCACGAGTACGCGCCCCACGTGAACGCCCGCCGATGCCCCCCGACCCTTTTGAGCACGAAGGATCACCAGCGCAGCACGCACGGCCGCCTCCGTGTCGCGACCGTCCGCGTCTTCCAGCCCGAAGAGCGCCACGACCTGCGAGGGCTCCTGCTCCAGGATCACCCCGCCATACCGCGTGATCACCTCGCGCGCGCCCTCCACATCGAACGGCAGCGCCGGAATGCGGCACGTCCCCGCGACCACGAGCACCGTCCCCTCACGCCGCTCGCCCACGGGCTCAAAAAAATTCGCCGTCGCGACGTTCTCTGCCGCGACCTTCAACGACGCCGACGTCGTCGGCACCTCGACCGGCGTCCGCTCCTGCTCTGTGCCTTGCGGATCCCCGAGCACCGAGCCTGCCTCGATCTCGGGTCCCTTCCGCGCATCGTCGTGGAACGGCGCGACGAGCTCGGCGAGATCGTTTGAACCAAAACGATCACCCGTCGCGTAAAAGTATCCGAGGAGCTGCTCGTGTAGCCGGCCCGCGTCGGCCACGCGCTCCTCAGGTCGCCGCGTGAGCAGGCGCCGCACGATCGCCGCGAGCTCTCGTGGTACGTCGGACCGAGCGAGCTCGAGTGGAGGCGCCTCGGCCGCGCGCACGCGCCGGAGCGTCTCGGCGTCGCCCGCGCCGGCGAATGGGTTCGTCCCGGCGACGAGCTCGTAGAGCACCGTGCCGAGCGAGAACAGATCACTCCTGCCGTCGAGCGGCTGCGCGAGCGACTGCTCCGGGCTCATGTACGAGAGTTTTCCGCGGACGCGCAGCACGGATTCGCCCGCATGCTCGTCCTCGCGCATGAAGCCTTTGGCCTTCGCGATGCCGAAGTCCGTGACCTTCACCTCGCCTTCCCAGGACACGAGGATGTTCTGCGGCGAGACGTCGCGGTGCACGATGCCGAGCGGCTTGCCTTGCTCGTCGCGCCTTCGGTGCGCGTGATCGAGCGCCTTCGCCACCTCAGCCGCGACGAACACGGCCATGCCGAACGGCAGCCGCGTCTTCGTCCGGCGAAACCGCGCGAGCAGCGTCGCGAGATCGAGCCCCGCGACGTACTCCATCGCGATGTAGTAACCCGGCGGCTCGCCCTCCTGCTCGACGAAGCCGAGATCGAAGACCTGCACGATGTTCGCGTGCGAGAGGCGCACCGAGAGCTTCGCCTCGTGCACGAACATCTCGAGCAGCTCGGGCTCGCGCGCGAGCTCCGGCAGAATGCGCTTCAGCGCGAGCGTCTTCTCGAAGCCCAAGGCGCCGAAGCTCTTCGCCTTCCAGACTTCGGCCATCCCCCCGGCGCCGAGCCGCTCGAGGAGCACGTAACGCCCGAACTGTCTCTCCAAGTTCGCCCCCCGAGCATGCCCGCGGCGGGAACGAATCCTACCACCTCGCTCGTGTCCGGGGACCCCAAACCAAGCCGAAATCCGCGCTCACGCGGTGCCGGTGCTGTCGCCGTAGATCGCCTCCGAGAGGCGGAAGGCGGCGGCTTCGAGCTTGCCGTATGCGCCCCGCAGATCGCTGCTCGACGCGTCCTCGTCGAGCAGCTTGCGCAGGATCACGCAGCCCTCGCGCACGCCGGAGAGCGTGGCCTCGTCGACGAGCTCGGCGTACGCCTCGAGGGCCTGCTCGGTCGTGTAGAGCAGCGTCTCGGACTGGTTCTTGAGCTCGGCCCGATCACGCCGCTTCGTATCTTCCTCGCGGAATTTTTCGGCCTCGTCGACGAGCCGCTCGACCTGCGATGGCAGAAGCCCGCTCGTCGGCGTGACGCGCACCTTCTGCGCGCGCTTCGTGCCGAGATCCGTGGCCTCGACGTGGACGATCCCATCCTCGTCGATGTGGAAGACGACCTGGATCTTCGGCACACCGCGCGGCGCAGGCGGGATGCCCGAGAGCTCGAAGCGCGCGAGGCTCTGGTTGTCGGCGGCCATCTCGCGCTCGCCCTGCAAGACGTGGATCGGCACGAACGTCTGCCGATCGAGGCTCGTCGTGAAGATCTCGCCGCGCGAGGTGGGGATCGTGGTGTTGCGCGGGATGAGCCTGGTCATGATGCCGCCGCCCGTCTCCACGCCGAGCGAGAGCGGCGTGACGTCGAGCAGGAGGATCTCGTCGGCCTGACCGGAGAGCGCGGCCGCCTGGAGCGCCGCGCCCACGGCCACGACCTCGTCCGGGTTCACGCCCTTGCACGGTTCCTTGCCGAAGAGCTCCTTCACGGCCGCCTGCACCGCCGGCATCCGCGTCATGCCCCCGACGAGCACCACGGTCTGGATCCCGCTTGGCGTGAGTTGCGCGTCCCGCATGACGTCGCGCGAGACCTCGATCGTGCGCTCCACGAGGTCCTGCGTGAGCATCTCGAGCTCGTTGCGCTGCATCGATCGTTCGAGGTGCAGCGGCGCGCCGTCCGGTCCGACCGCGATGAAGGGCAGGTTGAGCTGCGTCTCCAGTGAGGAGCTGAGCTCGTGCTTCGCCTTCTCGGCGGCCTCCTTCAAGCGCTGCATCGCCATCCGGTCCGCGCGCAGATCCACGCCGAATTCGAGCTGGAACTCGCCGACGAGCATGTCCATCAGCCGCCCGTCGAAGTCCTCGCCGCCGAGGTGCGTGTCGCCGCCCGTCGCCTTCACGTTGAAGACGCCGCCGCTGATTTCGAGGATCGAGATGTCGAACGTGCCGCCGCCGAGGTCGTAGACCACGATCGTCTCGGCGCCCGTGGCCTTCTTGTCGAGCCCGTACGCGAGCGCCGCCGCCGTGGGCTCGTTGATGATGCGGCGCACTTCGAGGCCCGCGATCTTGCCCGCGTCTTTCGTCGCCTGCCGCTGCGCGTCGTCGAAGTACGCGGGGACCGTGATCACCGCCTCGGTGACCGGCTCGCCGAGGAACCGCTCGGCGGTCTCCTTCATTTGCGCGAGGATCATCGAGCTGACCTCGGGCGGCGAATGCGCCTTGCCGCGCAGATCGACCCACGCGTCGCCGTTCGGCGCGCGTACGATCGGGTACGGCACGAGCGAGATCGCCCGCTCGACGTCGGGCGTGTCGAGCTTGCGCCCCATCAAGCGTTTGACCGCGTAGACCGTGCTCTGCGGGTTCGTCACGGCTTGCCTTCGGGCTACCTGCCCGACGAGCCGCTCGCCGCTCGCGACGATCGCGACGACCGAAGGCGTCGTCCGCGCGCCCTCGGCGTTGGGGATCACCTTGACGTCGTTCGCCGACGAAGCCGACGCCACGTCGACGACGGCCACGCACGAGTTGGTGGTCCCGAGGTCGATGCCGACGATCCTTCCCATGGCGAGGGCGAGGATATCAAAGACGCGGCGAACGATGGTCCTCGGTGGACCACGCCGCCGGGTTTTGCGTGGCGTCCGCGGGAGATCAGCTCGCCGCGGCCGCGCTGCCGCCGGGCGGGCCCTTCGAGACGACGACCATCGCCGGACGGACGAGGTAGTCCCCCATGCGATAGCCGGGCTGCACTTCGTACAGGACCACGCCGGCCGGATGCTCGGGCGATTCGAGGTGCTGGATGGCCTCGTGTTGCGCGGGATCGAAGGGCTGGCCGACCGCAACGACGCGCTGGATCCCCATCTTCTCCAGCGTGTCGAGGAACTGCTTCAGCACCATCCGCAGGCCCTCGGCCACGGCCTTGCCGTCGGCGGAGCCCTCGGCGTGCACGAGCGCACGCTCGAAATTGTCGAAGACGGGAAGGAGCTCCTTCACGGTGGTCTCCCGGCCCCGCCGCTGGGCGTCGTCGACCTCACGCCGCGAGCGCTTGCGGAAATTGTCGAAATCGGCCGCGGTGCGGAGGAGCTGATCACGCGTCCGTGCGGCCTCGGCCAGGGCGTCCGCGAGGCGCTGCTCCACCGTGGGCGTCGGAGGAGCCGAGGGCTCCGCCGCGGCCGACGGCTGCTCGCCGTTCGTCGCTTCGCCGTTTTGAGCGTTCGGATCCTGGGCGGACTTCGTCGTGGACTCGGCTTCGGACATGGGTGCCGGCCACTATAACCTCCAAAGATCGACTGGCAACGGGCGCCCCCCACCTGGCGACCCGAGCGAGCCACGCCGCGAGGGCGCGTGGCATTTGCCCCGGCGGGGCGACCGGCGTAGATCGCCTCGCATGACCCTCGCCCCCGCCTACGGAGCCGAGAGCCCCATCGCCGAGCTGCTCGAACCCGAAGACCTCCTTCCCCTCGCCGAGCGCAGGCTCGTGGGCAATTACCGCCAGGCCCCGTTCGTCCTCGATCGAGGCAAGGGCTCCGAGGTCTGGGACACCGAGGGCCGTCGTTACCTCGACTTCTGCGCCGGTGTCGCGGTCTGCTCGCTCGGCCACGCGCACCCGCGCCTCGTCGCCGCGATCGCCGAGCAGGCCGCGCGGCTGATGCACGTCTCGAACTACTTCTACAACGCCGAGAACGCGCGCCTCGCCGACGAGCTTTGCAAGAGGAGCGGCATGGACCGCGCCTTCTTCTGCAACTCGGGCGCCGAGGCGAACGAGGCGATGCTCAAGCTCGCGCGCCGCTGGTTCTTCACGAAAGGCGAGCCCGATCGCTACCGCATCATCGCCTTCGACAACGCCTTCCACGGCCGCACGATGGGCGCTGTCGCGCTCACCGGGACGCCGAAATACCGCGAAGGGTTCGGCCCGCCGCTCGCCGGCGTGACGCACGTGCCCTACGGGGATCTCGACGCCGTGAAGGCCGCCATGGGCCCGGACGTCGCGGCGATCTTCGTCGAGCCCGTGCAGGGCGAAGGCGGCGTGATCCCGCCCCCGAAAGGCTTCCTCCCCGGCCTGCGTAGCCTCTGCGACGAGCACGGCGCGCTGCTCTGCCTCGACGAAGTGCAGACCGGCATCGGCCGCACGGGCGCTTTCCTCGGCGCGCAGCACGACGGCGTCGAAGGCGACGTGATCGCGCTCGCCAAGGGTCTCGGTGGCGGATTTCCGATCGGCGCGCTCCTCATCAAAGAGCGCCTGAACGGCGTGCTCTCGCCAGGCACGCACGGCTCGACGTTCGGCGGAAACCCGCTCGCGTCGCGGGCCGCGCGCACCGTGCTCGCCGTCCTCGACGAGGAGAAGCTCATCGAAGGCGCCGTCACCAAGGGCCAGCGCCTCGCCGAGGGCCTCGCGGCGCTCGTGAAGGAGCACCCCACGCTCTGCGTCGGACAACGCGGCCGCGGCCTCTTGCAAGGCCTCACGCTCGCGCAAGGCGTCGACACGCGCGCCATCCTCGGCCGCGCCCGCGCCCACGGCCTGCTCCTCACGGTCGCCGGCGCGAGCACGCTCCGCTACACGCCTCCGCTCGTCGTGCGCGAGGCCGAGATCGACGAAGCCCTCACCATCACGAGCCGTGCGCTCCTGGAGATGAAGCCGTGAAGCGTGATCTTTTGCGACTCGCAGACCTCGGGGACGACGGCATCGTCGCCATGCTGGATCGTTCGGCCTTCTACGCCCGCATGCGCGGCAAGACCGACCACCCGCGGCCGCTCTCCGGCCACGCCATCGCCCTCCTCTTCGACAAGCCCTCGACCCGCACGCGGCTCTCGCTCGAGGTCGCGACCTTCGAGCTCGGCGGCCACCCGCTCATCGTCACGCCCGACTCCACACAGATGAGTCGCGGTGAGCCCACCGAGGACACCGCACGCGTGCTCGGCCGCATGGTCTCCGCCGTCACGTACCGCACGAACACCACGGCGCGCTTCGAAGCCATGGCCCGCGCCTGCCGCGCGCCCGTGTTGAACGCGCTCACCGACGACGCGCACCCGATGCAGGTCCTCGCCGATCTTCACACGACGCGCGAGGCACGCGGTCGGCTCGAAGGCCTGCGCATCTGCTGGGTCGGCGACGCGAGCAACGTGGCGCGCTCGTGGATCGAGGCCGCGGGCCTGCTCAAGCTCGACATGACGCTCGCGACGCCGCCCGCCTTCGCTCCGCCCTTGCCCGAGGTCGAGGAAGCGCGCGCCCGCGGCGGTCGCATCACGATCACGACCGACGCACAAGAGGCCGCGAAGGACGCCGATGTCCTGCTCACGGACGTATGGGTCAGCATGGGGCAAGAGGCCGAGCGCGACTACCGCATCGGCGCGCTCTCGCCGTACCGGATCACGCAGGAGCTCGTCTCGCTCGCCTCGCCCGAGGTCGTGGTGCTGCACTGCTTGCCCGCACATCGTGGCGAGGAGATCGACGCCGATGTGCTCGAAGGCCCGCGGAGCTTCGTGTGGGACGCCGTCGAGTCGCGGCTGCACACGAGCAAGGCGCTGCTCGAATGGGCCGCGCTCGGGCCCGGCTTCGGCCCGCCGCCGTTCGCTGTCGGCCGCGGCGGCGCGGCAGGCTGAGGCTCGGCGTTGCGAGCACTCGGACCCGTCGCCGATCCTGTGCCGTGCTCGGGGTGCGGCAAGCTGCTTGATCCGCTGCGCGCCGGCCACGTCGGGATCTTCGACAGCAAGTTCCACTTCTTCTGCGATCGTCACGCCTGCCGCGCGTGTTTCCTCGGCGAGCCCCCCGGCGAAGCCGAAAACACGCGCCCCGCGCGGGTCCCGCTCTCCCTCTTCGCGCCCCGCCGATCCGGCGCCGAGCCCGAGCCCTCGCGCGGCAACCACGACGCGCCCATCATCCCCTTCCACGCGCCCGCTTCGAGCGACGCCGCGCTCCCCGAGCCGCCCGCTCCCTTCGACGATCGAACCCTCGTCGAGCCCATCGCGCACACCATCCTCACCGAGGAGCCGTCCCGCATCGACGTGCCCGAGCCGCGTGACATCGGCGCGCTCCTGCTCGTCATCGCCACGATCGCCGGCACGCTCGCCGTCGCGCTCGGCCTCGCCGGCGACGCGACCCTCGTCATCGGCGCCCGCATCGTGCTCGCGTCCGTCGGCGCCGGCATGCTCGTCGGACGCGCCGCCACGACCCCGCGCGAGCCCTCCGATCCGCACCCTGCGCCGATCCTCGCGCCCTCGATCCTCTCGCTCGTCCTTGCCATCGGCGCTGCGCTCCGCGCCGCTCCTTCGCTCGGCGCCGAGGCAGCTTCACTTGCGGGCATCATCGTCACGGCGACGGCCGTCGGCGCGTGGTTGCTCGAAGGCGCGCGGCACGCCTCCCTCGCCGAACGCGCCTTCGTCGCGCAATCGCTCGCCGTCCCTGGCAGGCGCGCGCCCGACGACGGCTCTCCCGGCGAGATCGCGAAGAACAAAGTCTTCGACCTCTGCCCCGGGGAGCAGGTCCTCGTCGAGCCGGGCGAGGTCGTCCCCGTCGATCTCGTCGTCGGCTCGGGCGAGGTCTTCGTCCTGCCTTGGCTCGGCGCGACCACGCCCATGCGCAGACGCGCGGGCGAGCCTGTCGTCGCGGGCGCGAAGGTCGTGCGCGGCCGGCTCCGCGGCACCTGCACCTTCGCCGGCAACGACCGCGCGTTCGCGCGTGTCCTCATCGATCCACGCCGCCGCGCCGACGCCCTCGCGCCCATCGCGCGCGCCTCACGGGCCCTCGCCGAGCGCTGGTCGCTCGCCGCGCTCGTGACCGGCGCGCTCTCGGCCTTCATCGCCGGCGGCCGTACCTACGTCGAGATCGCGATGACCGCGGTCGCGTCCCACGCCGCGCTCGCGACCACGCTCATCGCGGGCGTCGCCGGCGTGCACGTCGCGCGCGGCATCTTGCACGCGCAGCGCCGCGGCATCGCCTACAAGAGCGAGGGCGCGTGGGACCGCGCGGCGCGCGTCAACGTCGCCGTCTTCTGCGCGCGCGGCACGCTCCTCCTCGGTGAACCCGAGCTCGCGGAGCTCGAAGCTCCAGGCGGCAAGCTCGAACCGCTCGACGTCCTCTCGCTCGCGGCTGGCGCCGAGCGCGGCGAAGAGCACCCGATCGCCACAGCAATCGTGCGCGCCGCCGTGACCCGCTCGGTGCGCCCCGACGGCGTGCGCAACGCGCATCATGTCCCCGGCCTCGGCGTCACGGCCGTCACGAGCTCGGGCGAGGACCTATGCGTCGGCAGCCGCGCGCTCCTCCTCGCGAACCGCATCTCCATCGCCGCGGCCGAGCAACGCATCGCCGAGCTCGAAGCCCTCGGCCGCACCGTCGTCCTCGTCGCGGTCGGCGCGCGCCTCGTCGGCATCCTCGGCTTGCAGGACGGCCTGCGCCCCGGCGCGCGTGCTGCGGTGCAGCACCTGCTCGACGCACAGATCGAACCCGTGATCATGTCGGGTGACGCGCGCGAGACGTGCGAGGCCATCGGCCACTCGCTCGACGTCGATCACATTCGCCCCGAGGTCTTGCCGACCGAACGTGGGGCCGAGGTTCGAAGGCTCATCGACGCGGGCATGTCCGTCGCGGTCCTGGGTCATCCGAGCGTCGACGAGGGGGCGCTTGGCGCGGCGGACGTCGCGGTCGCGCTTGGCGCGGCCGGCTCGTCGCCGGGCGATCTTTCCGTTGCGCTGGCCTCGGACGACGTACGCGACGCGGCGCTCGCGCTCGCCATCGCGCACCGCGCGCGCCTCGAAGCACGCGTGGGCCTCGCGATTGCCGTCCTGCCTGCGCTCGTCGGGGCGATCGCGGTGGCGTTTGGCGTGCTTCCGCCGGCCTACGCGCCGCTTGCCTCGCTGCTCGGAGGGGCGATGGCGGTTTTGCACGTGCGAGCGCTCGATCGCGTGCGAGAGTCTGGACCGACGCGAGGACACACGTGGGAAAACGGCCCAAGCGACCCTTGACGCACGGAAACCTGGACGGGATAAATGACACCATGGTCGCGAGCGTGAGGGAGGAAGCCGTGACCCTGGACCGGGCCGCCGTGGATCGCTTGCGGGCTCGACTCCAGGCGTACATGGCCAAAAAGGGCCTGCGCTCGACGGCGCAGCGGCGGCTCATCGTCGACACGTTCTTCGAGGGTGCGTCGCACATGACGATCGAGGACCTGCTCACCGAGGTCCGCGTGCACGACAAAGGCATCGGCTACGCGACCGTCTACCGCACGCTCAAGCTCCTCGCCGAGTGCGGCGTGGCCTCCGAGCGTCGCTTCGGCGATGGCCTCAGCCGCTACGAGCTCGCCGACGACGCAAAGGCGCACCACGATCACCTGATTTGCATCTCGTGCGGCACGATCGTCGAGTTCGAGGAGCCGCGCATCGAAGCGCTCCAGGACGAGGTCGCGCGTAGCTACGGCTTTCAGGTCACCTCGCACAAGCACGAGATGTACGGCACCTGCGCCGACTGTCAGAAAAAGGTGTCTTGAGGCGCGAGCCCCTCTCCTGCGCGGGAGAGGGGCCCTCGACGTGAACGCGGCGGGGTTTTACTCGCCGACCTGCGCGACGTAACTGACGCGCGCGATCGGATCGTAGAGCGGGTTCAATACCTGCACTGGCGGCGCCACGAGGCCTGCGTACTGCGTGTTGTCGAGCACGACGTAGTAGAGCCCCGGCGCGAGGCTGAACTTCCGCGTCTGCGCCGGCCCTGGCGCGAGCGGCGCGCCGCCGAGCACGGGCCCCGGCGCTACCCCGAGCGGCTGCCCCGTCTGGTAGCCCTCGCGCCACGGATCCCCGACCATCTTGCTGACGATCATCACGTCGACCGTCGGCCCTTGCACGCTCATCGTCAGGTAGAGCGCTTGCCCCGAGCCGACCTCGAAGGGGCCGAGGAAGTCACGCGCGTTGCCGTGGACGTCGACGGTCTCGTTCGCGAACGTGAAGCGCTCGTCGTCTTGCACCTTGAACGGCTTGATCGGCTTGTTCGGCGGCGTGAGGATCCCGAGCGCGAACTCGTTGCCGCGGTCCTCGTTCGCCACGACGGTGAAGCCGCGCGTGAGCTCGCCGGTGATCACCTGGTTGCCGAAGAAGTTCGTCAGCGTGCCGAACGGCGGAATGTTCGAGGCCACGTTGAACGCGGTGTTCTCGATGTATCCGACGCGGAAGTCGGGCCCCGAGATGATGCGGTTCAGCCGGCCCCACACGTAGATGTCTTCGTCGGAGATGGCGAAGTCCGGCCGAAGCTCGATCGTCGCCGACGTGGAGAAGCCGACGCGCTTCGCCGGCTGCATGTAGCCGTAGCCCGTCCCTGCAAACGTGACAGCCACCGTCTGACGCGCGTCATCGACGGTGTAGTTGCACGTCATCGGGAAGAAGCGGCCCATGGCCGGCGAGGCCGAGTCGGTCTTCAAGGGCACGCCGACCTTCAGCATCTCCGGGCAGATCCGACTCGCGCCGAAGTTCGAGAAGAGCCACCAACGGAGCTGCGGGTTCGCGTTCACCACGGTGCCGGCGCAAGGGCAGCCGGCCACGGCGAAGGAGAGCGCGAGCACGAGCAGGACCAAGAACGCGCCCGCCGGTCGGGCGGACGACTTGCGACGGGATCGCAGCACGCGGATTACCATAGCGACAGAGCGGGCGAGCGTGTCCTGGAACCTGCACCAGGAAGCCGGGATCCAGAGCGCGCTCCGTTGAAGGTGGATGAAGGCGAGAGAAGACCCTTCTTGGACGATCCGAAAGGCGCCCTCCCTAAGAACAGGGCACGAATCCGGCACTTTGGAGTCCCTTGGAGAATTTGCCCGGGATTCGTCGGTCGGATTTGACGCCCCCATCCAACGGGCCTACAAAAAGCGAAGCAAGCTAGCACAGGGGAGGAAAACGACGGCCCCGGGCGACTCGTAGGGACGGATGCGATCATGAGTGACCTGACGAACCGCTCTCGCAAAATCCTGCTCGCCGTCGTCACCGAGTTCATCTCGACAGGCGCCGCGGTGGGAAGTCGCACGCTCGCGCGTAAGTATGGCCTCGATCTCTCGGCAGCCTCCGTCCGCAATGTGCTCGCCGATCTCGAAGAGGCCGGGTACCTGAAGCAGCCGCATACCTCCGCGGGCCGCGTCCCCACGGACCGCGCGCTGCGCCTCTTCATCGACACGCTCGTCCAGGCGCGCGCCTACAGCCCCGAGGAGCAGGCCAAGCTCGGCAAACGTTTCGCCGAGATCTATGCGGTCGCGACAGACCCGATGCGCGAGGCCGGGCGGTACCTGTCCGAGCTCTCCGGCACGGCCGCGGTCATCGCCTCGCCGCGCACCGAGCTCCGCGCGCTCTCGCAGCTCCGCTTCATCCCCACGCGCCCCGGTCAGCTCCTCGCCGTACTCGTCTTCTCCGACGGCAGCGTCGAGAACCGCTTCATCCAGATCGAAGAGGTCCCTGCCGAGCCGGAGCTCACGCGCATCCACAACCTGCTCGCCGACGTCATCGAAGGCCGCTCGCTCGGCGAAGCGCGCGACCTCTTCGCGCGCCGCCTCGCCGACGAACGCATCGCGCTCGACGCCCTGCGTCGTCGCGCCTTCGAGCTCGGCAGCCGCGCCACCGCCGACGTGAACCGCCGCAGCGGCGATGTCGTCATCGAGGGCCAGGGCAAGCTCATCGACCTGCCCGAGTACACCGACGCGTCGCGTCTCAAGAAGCTGCTGCGCACACTCACCGAGCGGGAGGATCTGCTGACGCTCCTCGACAAGGTGATCGCCGCGGGCGCGGTGACGGTGTTCGTCGGCAGCGAGGCCGGCGAGCTCGGCGAAGGAGACCTCAGCCTCGTCGTCGCGCCGTACACCGAGCATGGCCGCGTCGCCGGCACGGTCGGCGTGCTCGGCCCGACGCGCATGGACTACGCGAAGGTCATGCCCCTCGTGGACGCGACGGCCACCGCGATGAGCGAGGCGCTCGGCGGAAGGCGCGGATCATCCTAACGCGCGCAGTCGCTCGAGCACGCGCTGAAAATCTTCGGGCGCGGGTTCTTCAAAAAAGACCTCGTCGCCCGTCTGCGGGTGGATGAAGCCGAGCTCCGTCGCGTGCAGCATGAGCCGCGGCGCGTCGATGCGCGTGCCCGCGTAGCCACGCACGTACACGTTCTCCCCGACGATCGGATGTCCCGCCTCGGAGAGGTGGATGCGGATCTGATGCGTTCGTCCCGTTTCGAGCCGGCACGCGATCAGCGTCGCGCCCCGCAGCCGTTCGAGCGGCTCGACGTGCGTCACGGCGAGCTGCCCTTCCCCGCGACGCTCGCCTTCTTCGAGCGAGCCTCGCAGCCCGTCACCGCGATCCGCGATGAGCCTTGATCGGAACGTCCGCTTCCCGATCTCGCCGTGCACGATCGCCAAGTAGACACGACGCACCGAGTGCTCGCGGAACTGCTGCGAGAGGTGCTTCTTCGCCGCGAGTGTCCGCGTGAAGACGAGCAGCCCGCTCGTCGCCTTGTCGAGCCTGTGCACCACGCCGAGCGGCGCGCGTCCGCGGATCTTGTCGCGGCGCGCGAGCAGATCGCGCACGAGCGCGTCGAGCGTTTTCTCGCGCTCGGCGGGTGACTCATCGCCGAACGGGATCGTCGAGATCCCCGCGGGCTTTCGCACCACGACGACGGCCGGATCCATGTGCACCACGAGCTCCTCGCCGATCTCCGCGAGGCGCGCGACCTTCGGCGAAGGCGCGCGCGGGTGCCGCGTGATCTCCGCGCCGGCTCGCGTTTTCCGGGTCGAATCGAGGATCTGTGTCCCGTCGATCGCGATCTTGCCGGTCTCGATGAGCCTTCGGGCGTCGGACCAGGAGACTCCGGCGAGCGTCCGGACGACCCCGTCGAGCGGGCGACCGCCGAGGTCGGGCGGGACGACCCAGGTCGCGTCGGGCGAACCGAGCGCGCTCGCGGGCTGACCGGCGGGGGGCGGCGTGCGAGGGGAACCACGCGGGGCGGCGCGGGGGCGTGTACGAGGCGGAAGACGCGGGGACATGCAGGAAATCAGCGGGGAGGCGGACCAACCGTGCGCGCACGATGACGTACCGCGCATGAATATGCCGCTCGATTTTTCCTCGCGGGCCTCGACTGCGCTATGCTCGGCCCGCTCTTCAGAGCAACGCTCGATCGTGGGCGCTCGACATCGAACGCCGCATGAGCGCCCGCGGCGGGAAAATCATCCGGCTTGTTGACACGCTGCGCGCGCGAGACCGAAGATAGCGCGAAAGACAGCCCTAGCGGCGCTTTACCCCAGAGGAGACCGTTCCGTGGCCAGCACCATCCTCGCCGTCGACGACAGCGTGACCATGCGCAAGGTCCTCGAGATCACGTTTGCGGGTCCCGAGTTTCGCTGCGTCGCGGTCAATGGGCACGACGCGGCCCTGGAGAAGCTCAAAACCGAGAAACCTTCCCTCGTGATCGCGGACGTCACGCTCGAGGGCAAGAGCGGTTACGACCTCTGCAAGGCGATCAAGCAGGCTTCGCCCGCGACCCAGGTTCTCATCCTGTCGTCCAAGCAAAACCCCTACGATCAGGCCAAGGGCTCCGCGGCCCAGGCCGACGACCACATCGACAAGCCGTACGACAGCACGGCGATGATCGACAAGGTCAAGAAGATGCTGGCTTCGCCCGCGAAGCCGGCCGAAGCCCCGAAGGCCGCCGCCGCGCCGGTCGCCGCGCCGACCCCGGTCCCCGCGGCCGCCGCCAAACCCGCTGCGACCGTGCCCACCGCCGCTGCGGCCGCGCCGCCCCAGCGCGCGAAGACGATGCTCTACAACCCGGGCGGCGTGAACGCCGGCCTCCCGGGCGCGCCCGCCGCCGCCGCGAAGCCCGAGCCCGCGCTTGCGAAGACGGACGTCTCGGCCAAACCCGCCGTCGCCGCCGCCGTGAACGGTGGTCAGCTGAGCGCGCGCCTCGAAGAGATGGGCCTGACGCCCACGCAGATCGAAGGCGTGCTCGCGCTCTCGCGCGAGGTCATCGAGCGTGTCGTGTGGGAGGTCGTCCCCGTCCTCGCCGAGACGCTCATCAAGGAAGAGATCGCGCGCTTGACGAAGTGATGGGGAGGTGGGGGGTCCTCGTTTTGTCACGATGGGGGGTCCGAGAACCCCCCAAACCCCCCGGGTTCTTCTAGGCGGCTAGGCGGCATCCTCAGCCGCTGTCTCTGACGTTGTCCTGCGACGCGTCTGATCGTCGGGGCCTCGTGCATGTTGCCGCGGTGTGGCAATGTGCCTGCCCCCGATGAGCACTGCCGAACTCGCAAAAGCTTACGAGCCGAAGGACGTCGAACCCCGCTGGTACGCCTACTGGGTCGAGCACAACGTCTTCGCCGCCAACCCCGATCCGGCGGATACGCGACCCGTGTACGTCCTGCCCATGCCGCCCCCGAACGTCACGGGGTCGCTGCACATGGGGCACGCGCTCTTCGTCACGCTCGAGGACGTCCTCACCCGCTGGCATCGCATGCGCGGGTTCAACACGCTCTGGCAGCCCGGCATCGATCACGCGGGCATCGCCACGCAGACCGTCGTCGAGCGTCAGCTCCGCCGCGAGAGCAAGAGCCGCCACGACCTCGGCCGCGAGGCGTTCATCGAACGCGTCTGGCAGTGGAAGGCCGAAAGCGGCGGCCGCATCGCGCTCCAGCAGCGCGAGCTCGGCGCGAGCGCCGACTGGCCGCGCAGCAAGTTCACGATGGATGCCGACATGTCGCGCGCCGTGCGCGAGGCGTTCGTCCGTCTCTTCGAGCAGGAGCTCATCTACCGCGACACACGCCTCGTGCACTGGGACTGCGAAGCGCAGACCGTGCTCTCGAACCTCGAGGTCGAGAACGAGGAGTCGAACGGCGAGCTCTTCGAGTTCGCGTATCCGATCGCCGGCGGTGAAGGCGAGCTCGTCGTCGCGACGACGCGCCCCGAGACGATGCTCGGCGACACCGCGGTCGCGGTGCACCCCGACGATCCTCGGTACAAGCACCTGCACGGCAAGTTCTTGCAGCACCCGTTCCTCGACCGGAAGGTCCCGATCATCACGGACGCGATCCTCGTCGATCCCAAGTTCGGCACGGGCGCCGTGAAGGTCACGCCCGCGCACGACTTCAACGATCACGAGACGGGCAAGCGCCACAAGCTGGAGATGATCTCCATCATGAACAAGGACGGCACGCTCAACGCCGAGGCGGGGCCGTTCGCGGGCATGGAGCGCTTCGCCGCGCGCAAGGCCGTCAAGAAGGCGCTCGACGAGAAGGGCCTCGTGCGTGGCTCGAAGAACCACACGCTCGTCCTGCCGCGCAGCGAGCGCAACGGCTCGATCGTCGAGCCGATGATCTCGACGCAGTGGTTCGTGAAGATGAAGCCGCTCGCGGGCCCGGCGCTCGCCGCGGTTCGTCACGGCCACACGAAGATCATCCCCGAGGACTGGACGAAGACCTACGAGCACTGGATGACGAACATCCTCGACTGGTGCATCTCGCGCCAGCTCTGGTGGGGCCATCGGATCCCGGCGTTCTACTGCGACGCTTGTGGCCACATGATGGTCACGCGCGAGGATCCCGCTGCGTGTGAGAAGTGCGGCGGCGACAAACTGCGCCAGGACGAGGACGTGCTCGACACGTGGTTCTCGAGCGGGCTCTGGCCGTTCTCCACGCTCGGCTGGCCGAACGACACGGACATGCTCCGCAAGTTCTACCCGGCGAGTGACCTCGAGACTGGCTACGACATCCTGTTCTTCTGGGTCGCGCGCATGATGATGATGGGCATCCACTTCATGGGCGTGCCGCCGTTCAAGCGCATCCTCTTGCACGGGATGGTCGTCGACGAGACCGGCGACAAGATGAGCAAAGTGAAGGGCAACGTGATCGATCCGCTCGACCTCGTGCACGGCGCGGCGTTCGACGCGGTCGTGGAGAAGACGCTGCCCGGCGCGCCGCGCGAGGAGTCGCTGAAGAAGTTCAAGAAGGCCTACCCCTCGGCCTCGCAGATGGGCGCGGGCTTCTCCGCGTACGGCGCCGACGCGCTGCGCTTCACGCTGAGCACGTACTCTCCGCAAGCGCGGCGCATCCCGCTCTCGCCGAAGAAGATCGAGGGCAACCGGCACTTCTGCAACAAGATCTGGAACGCGGTTCGGTACTCGCTGCCGTACCTCGAAGGCGCGCGCGTCGGACGCGAGCCGCCGAAGGCCACGACGCTGACGAACCGCTGGATCCTCTCGCGGCTCGGCGCCGCGCTCGAGACCACGAAGCGCGGGCTCGACGAGTTCCGCTTGGATGACGCTGCGCTCGCGCTCTACCACTTCTTCTGGGGCGAGCTCTGCGACTGGTACCTGGAGCTCACGAAGCCCGTGCTGAACCCGAGCGCGGGCGCTGTGCCGGGGCCGGAGCAGAACGAGACGAAGGACGTCCTCGCGTACGTGATCGAGGCGTCGATCCGCGCGCTGCACCCGTTCATCCCGTACATCACGGAGGAGCTGTGGCAGCGTCTCCCGCGGCCGGGGGGCGCGCCGAAGTCGATCGCGCTCGCCGCGTATCCGGAGTCGGGCACCGCCCCGCGGGATGAGGACGCCGAGCGCGAGATGGGCATTGTGATGTCCGTGATCTCCGCCGCGCGAACGATCCGCAGCGAGCACGAGGTGCACCCGGGCGCCGAGGTGCCGCTCTTGCTCCGCACGGAAGGTGAAGCCACGTTGTCGCTGCTGCGGGCCGAGGCGCGCGCGATCAAGACGCTCGTGAAGACCGCAGCGGAGCCGGGGATCGAGGCACGCGGCGCGGCGCGTCCGAAGGGCGCGGTGATGAGCGTGGCGGCGGGTGTCGACGTGCTCGTCGACCTGCGCGGCCTCGTCGAGGGCGCGAAGGAAGCGGCGCGGATCGAGCGCGAGATCAAGAAGACGGAGAAGGACATCGCCGCGCTGGAGAAGAAGCTCTCGCTTCCGAGCTTCGCGGAGAAGGCGCCGCCCGAGGTCGTGGCCGAGTCGCGGAGTCAGCTCGACGAGCTGAAGAAGAAGCGCGTGGCGCTGGAGGAGGCGAAGAGCCTCGCAGCCGAGCTCGGTTGAAACGACGAAGGGCCCGCTTCCACACGGAAGAGGGCCCTCGCGTTCACGCCCCCCACCAAAGCATCTCGTGCACCTGCATCTGCCCCTGGATGCTCACGATCACCCGTAGTTTGTCCCCGTCCGTCTCCACCACGTGCGCCGGGAACGCGTCTGCCGGGTAGAACGCGCTCTTCACGAACCCCTTTGCGTCGAGCCAGAACAGGTGCACGCCCTCGGGGGTCGGCCCGTGCAGGAGCAGCATCCGCCCGCCGCCGAGCCACACGAAATCCAGCCACTTGAAGCCGAGCTCCGTGAAGCGCTCCGCTGACGGGAAGTCCTCGCCCACATCACGAAGCTCCGGCAGGTGCGCGCGCAGGTGCTTGTAAAGCAGGTCGTACCGCACCTTCGCGAGCCTTGGCATTCGCCGGTCCGGAGGAGCGATCACGGGCAGCGCATCCGCGTCGAACGTCGGCACCTCCACGTGTGTTCGGTACCGATCGGCGAGCCGCGGGTGATCGATCTCGTCGTCGGAGAGCGCCTTCAGCCACCACCCGAAGATCGACAGATCCCCCGTCCCCGCGCGTGACGTGAGCCGCACGAGCGACTCCCACAGCGGCCGCCGCACCTGCCACACGCCTCCGTGGTTCTTCACGACGCACGCGCCCACGTAGAGCGCGCCGTGCGTCACGAACTGCACGACAAACGGAGGCTCTCCTTTCCCCTGGGGTTCGAGCCAGGCATCCCGCTTCTCGCGCGAAAGCTTCGCGCCGAGCCGATGCACCGACGCGTCCGAATAGTCGAGCACGAGGTCCGGCGCGCCGAGGACCTTCGGCGCGAGGTGCGCGAACGTCTCGGCGATCGCCTCGATTTGCCCGAGGATCGTCGGGTTCCCGGCAGGGTTTGCGTCCTCGGTTCGGGCCTTCACCAGGTCGAACCGGACGTCCTTCGGGTAGTACGACTGGAAAAACCTCGCGAAGAGGAGTTCGGCGGTGCGTTTTTCGACGCTCATGGAGGAGGGCGTGCTCAGAACATCTTCTTGCGCTTCGAGGACGACAGAATTCCGAGCATCTCCCGGTACTTCGCGACGGTTCTCCGCGCGATGCGGATGCCGTCCTGATCCTCGAGGATCTTCACGATCGCCTGATCACTCAGCGGGTTCGACTTGTCCTCCGCCGCGATGATCTTCTTGATCGCCTGCTTCACGCTCTCCGAGGCGATGTCCTCGTCCGCGACGCGGTGGATCGACGAGTTGAAGAAGTACTTCAGCTCGAAGAGCCCCTGCGGCGTGTGCACGTACTTGTTCGAGGTCACGCGCGAAATCGTCGATTCGTGCATGCCCACGCTCTCGGCCACGTCGCGCAGGATCATCGGCTTCAGGTAGGCCACGCCTCGTTCGAGGAAGTCTTTTTGCTTCTCGACGATGCACTCGGTCACCCGGATGATCGTCCGCCGCCGCTGCTCGATGGCCCGGATCAGCCACTGCGCGGAGCGGAGCTTCTCGCTGATGAACTCCTTCGCCTTCGGGTCCTTCAGCATCCGCTGCGCGAGGCCCTCGTTGATGAAGAGCCGCTGCAGACCCTTGTCGTTGTCCGTCACGACCCACAGGTCGCCGTCCTTGATGACGTAGACGTCGGGCGTGATGGCGATCGACTTGTCGTCCACCTCGGCGAAGTTCCGCGCCGGGACGCTCTCGAGCTTCTGGATCTCCTGGACCGCCTCGTAGACCTCTTCGAGCGGAATTTTCAGCGCCTTGGCGATCGCTGGGAAGTTGCGCCGCTCGACGTTGTGGAGGTGGTCCTTGATGATGGCCATCTCGACCGCGTCGTAGCCGAGCACCTCCGCCTGGATGCGTAGACACTCCGAGAGGTCCCGCGCCGCGACGCCCACCGGGTCGAAGCGCTGGAGCATGGCGAGCACCTCCGGCGCGTCTTCCGGGTTGAGGTCCGCCTCGTTGGCGAGGTCGTCGAGCGTCAGGTCGGGCCGCTTCGTCCCGTCCGGGTTCTCCCCGCCCGACATGTCGAGGTAGCCGCGCTCGTCGAGGTTGCCGATGATGAGCTCGGCGAAACGACACTCATTCTCGACGAAGTCGCTCATCTGGAGCTGCCAGAGCAGGTGCTCTTGCAGGCTCAGGTTCCGGGTCAGGTTCTGCTCGATCGGCGGCAGCTCCTCGAACCCCCCGCGCTGCGAGGGCATCGCCTGCTGGAGCTGGCGGTTCTCGAGGAACTGCTCCCAGTCGACCTCCTTCACCCGTTTTTCGGTGTCTCGCATCGCGAGATCGGTGTCGGAGTGCTCCGAACCCGACCGCTCGAGGCTCAGGTTCGACCGACCGTCGACGTCCTGCCCCTCCCGGTTCGTCGCACCCGAGGTGTCCCGCGACTTCGCGGACACCGATTCGCCCGAGTCGTCGGCGAGCAACGGGTTGCCGTCGAGCTCCTTGCGGATTTCCTCTACCAGTTCAAGGCGCGACAGCTGTAGCAGCCGGATCGCCTGCACCAGCTGCGGTGTCATCACCAGCTGCTGGGACAGCTTGAACTGGAGCTTCATCTCCATGCCCATCGAGAGCTCCTACCTGGTCGAACACCCTGGGGTCCCCGCGCCGCCGCCGGCGTCGGGCGAGGTTCGGGCCGACAACGTGCCCGGTACCGCATCCCACCCTAGCACCGAAACCGGTCTCGGCCCGAGTCTTGCTTTAACTCGTCGACAACTCCTGGTTCAAAAATTGCGCATCCTCAGGACCGCGACAAGCCTTGCCACACGGTGTTTTAAAACACAATCACTGGAGAAGCTCCCTCACGACTCGGGAAAATCCTGATGAGTCCCTCAGTCAGGGATGGACGTGAGGCCCGGCCCATGATGTTGTACGAGCAGCCCAGCTCACGCGACGAGCTGTCGGACAGGGGGGTGCCATGGGTTTGCAGGAAGGCGAGACACAAACCACGACAACCAGACCGAACGCCCGCGCCCTCGAAATCCTCGAGCGCTCCGGCCTCCGCGGCCTCCCCGAGCCCACACGCCGTGCCTTGCTCGACGTGGGGAAGGTCGAGCGCCTCGCCCGCCGCCAACGCCTCGCCCAGCAAGGCGAGCCCGCCCAAGCCCTGTTCCTCCTCGGCAAGGGCCGCGTGAAGCTCGAGCGCGCCGGCAGCGGGCACGTCTTCCCGGTCGGTCATCGGGGCCCAGGCGACCTCGTCGGAGAGGCCGCGCTCACGGGCAACGTCGCTCCGGAGCACGCCATCGTCGCCGACGAGGCCGAGGCCTTCGTGATCCCGGCAACTCTCGTGCGCCGGCTCACGACCACGGACACCGTCTTGCAAGCCGCCGTGGCGCGGGCGCTGCTCGAAGGGCAACGCGCCGCGGAAGACCGGCTCGCGTCTCTCCTCTTGCGGAGCGTCCGCGCGCGGCTCGTCGAGCTCCTCCTCGACGGGCTCGACCGCTGGGGCGAACCCCACCTCCGCGGCATCGCCCTCTCTGCGCCTTTCACCCACGCCGATCTCGCGAGCCTCATCGGCTCGACGCGTGAGACGGTCACGCTCGAGCTCGGCAAGTTGCGCCGTGCCAAGCTCATCGAGCTCGACAGGCGCCGGATCGTCATACTCGACCGCGACGCGCTTGTGCGGTACGGCGAGACGCAGTGATGCGACGCACGAGCGGGAAGATGCCCGAGCGCGGAGCGGCCCGCCGCGACGAACGCGCGCCGAAGACCGCGTCGAGGAGCCGCTCGAACGGATAGGGCTTGACGATCACGTCCGTGAGGTCGGCGGACTCGTGCCGGGGCAAGGGCTGGCTCGTCGTGACGATCACCCGGTGCGGCACGTTTCCGTGCGAGCGCATCCGCTGCAGGATCTCCACACACTTCGGCGAAGAGTTCGAGAGATCGATGACCGCGACGTCGTACGTCCGGTGCCCGAGCTCCGCGAGCGCCTCGTCGAGCGTCGCCGTCTTCGTCACCTTCGCGCCGCGATTCGTGAGCAAGAGCGCGGTGGCCTCACGCATCAGTTGTTCTTCATCCAAGAGCAGGATCGTCGGTACGTTGAGCATGGCGCCGCGGCACCTTGCAGCGCGCGTGCCGTCACGGTTCGGCGTCGGCGAATTGGTTTCTGAGCTTACCAGCGTTCGTCGACGCGCCCGAAGATCCCAGGTTCAAACAGCGCCCCTGCGGCTGCCTGGTTCCTTTCCGTACGATTACGCTCTGTGCCTGAAGGGGGCTTGCGTGAGGCTCCTTGCGCGCAAATCGGTGACCAAACACGGGGAATCGTCGCCCGAGGACATTGCAGCGCAGAAGTCGTGCGCGGTTTCTTCCCATCAACGAGCGGTCTGGACGTGGAAACGCGTTCGACCAGATGGAGCAACCAAGGGCGCCCGGCACGTTCTTCCAAAACTCCAAGATCCAACCTGATTTCAAGCACTTGCACGTCCTCGACGTCATGGATCGAATCGTGCAGTACGCGGGTCCGCCGGGTCGGTCCTTCCGGCCCAGGTTTCCTTGGAGGCCCGATGATGCATTCGCTTCGCGTAATGACGATTGCCACGCTTTCCCTTGCAACGGCCGCGCTCGTGGGCTGCGGTGACGATGAGCGGTCGAACAACGAGAACAAAAGCTGCTCTGTCCAGGCGCAGAGCGGCTGCGGGACCGGGCTCGTATGCGAGGAGGTCGAAGGAGGAGAGCCGGCCTGCTTTTCGCCCGTGGCGTTCAAAGGAAAGGTCGTGAACGCCCTCGACGACAAACCTGTCCAGGGGGCGAGGATCGTGGCCCGCGACGCGAACGACGCGGCCGTCTCGCCGGTCGCCATTTCAGCCGCAGACGGGACGTACACGCTGCACGTTCCGGCGAAACGCAATGGGGAAGGCAAGCCCCTGCCCGCGAAGCTGACCCTGCGCGCGGACGCGTCGAGCTACCAGACGTTCCCGGTGGCCCCGCGCATCGCGCTGCCGATCGACGTGGACACGGCCACGGGCAGCCCGCCCGTGGTGCAAAACGCATCGACAGACATCGCGCTCGTGCCGCTGCAAAACGCGTCCGGGCTCGGGTCGATCGCAGGCCACGTGGTGGCGGACGAAGGCGTCGACCTGGTGCCCGCGGGGGCGCTGGTGGTCGCCGGCGGGTCGACGGGCATCGTCGATTTCGACGGGAACTTCGTCGTGTTCAACGTGCCGGTGAGCACGAGCGTGGACGTGAGGGCCTATGCCGCAGGCCTGCAAATCAGCCCGAAGACGGTGGCCGTCGAGGCGGGCAAGGAGACGGGCAACGTCGAGCTGCACATCACGAGCGCGGCGACGGCGGAAATCTCGGGGAAGCTCTCGATCGTGAACAGCAACGGCTTCAGCACGACGAGCGTGGTGCTCGCGCTGGAGGACACGTTCGTCGAGGATGTGGCCCGCGGCGAGGTGCCGAAGGGGCTGCGCGCGGGTGGCGTGACGGGTGACTTCCTGTTCAAGGGCGTGCCCGACGGGAAGTACGTCGTGCTCGCGGCCTTCGAGAACGACGGGCTCGTCCGGGACCCGGACACGTCCATCGGCGGGACGCAGATCGTCCACATCGAGGTCGCCGGCCAGAACATCACGCTCGCGGAAAGCTTCAAGGTGACGGGCTCGCTCGCCACCGAGTCGCCCGGCAAGGACGGGCTCGAAGAGGTGACGGGCACGCCGACGTTCGTCTGGGCCGACGACTCGAGCGAGGACAGGTACGAGGTGCGCGTGTTCGACGCGTTCGGCGTGAAGGTATGGGAAGACCTGGCGGTGCCGAGCGTGAGCGGCTCGAAGACGGTCAGCGTCGCGTACGGCGGCGAAGCGCTGATCCCGGGCATGATCTACCAGTTCCGCGCGACGTCGATCAAAGACGACACGCCGATCGCCCAGACCGAAGACCTGCGCGGCGTGTTCATCGCCCGCTGACGCCTTTCCACGCCTCTGCGTGGCGCCCTGAACCTGAAAATCCCGCCGTTCGCCGGAAGAATGCGCAGTTCGGCCACATGCTGCTAGAGTGCCGGTCCCCGCGCACGAGTGGCGGAACTGGCATACGCACCGGGTTTAGGTTCCGGCGCCGCAAGGATTGAGGGTTCGACTCCCTCCTCGTGCACCACCCAGGGGGGCTCCGGTCGACCCTGAAGCGATTTTTCGCGATACGGAAAATCGCCGGGCCTTCCGCGGCCCCCCACCCCTTCGCACGCTCCCCTCCGCTTCGCTCCGTTGCGGGAAGCGCCTCGAACCGGTACGTGTTCAGGCCCCATCTTGGGGGGGCGTGTTCAGGCCCTACCCCGCGGGACCCCCTCCCGCGAGGGATTTGCGCCCGCTTGCCGTAGGGACTACGTTCGGCAGGCTCCGCGCCACCCCCACGCACCGCACGATCCGACCGGGACGACGAGCCCCGGAGCCAAGGCGAAAGCGAAAGACGATGCTCACCTGGGCGATGAAGAAGATCTTCGGCACCTCGCACGACCGTGCCGTCCGCCGCATGCGACCGAAGGTCGAGGCCATCGGGGCCCTCGAGAAGGACCTGAAAAAGCTCTCGGACGCCGAGCTCCAGGCCAAGACGGCCGAGTTCAAGACCAAGCTCGACAACGGCGCGAAGCTCGACGACATCCTCATCCCAGCCTTCGCCGTCTGCCGCGAAGCCTCCCGGCGCGTGCTGCGCATGCGGCACTACGACGTGCAGCTCATCGGCGGCATGGTGCTCCACCAGGGCTCGATTGCCGAGATGCGCACCGGCGAAGGCAAGACGCTCGTCGCCACCCTGCCCTGCTACCTCAACGCGCTCGAAGGCAAAGGCGTCCACGTCATCACCGTGAACGACTACCTCGCCAAGCGCGACGCCGAGTGGATGGGTAAGCTCTACAGCGCCCTCGGCCTGAGCACGGGCGTCGTCGTCAACCAGCAGAACGACGCCGACAAGCGGAACGCCTACCGCTGCGACATCACCTACGGCCAGAACAACGAGTTCGGCTTCGACTACCTCCGCGACAACATGAAGTTCTCGGCGCTCGACTACCACCAGCGCCCGCTGAACTACGCGATCGTCGACGAGGTCGACTCGATCCTCATCGACGAGGCCCGCACGCCGCTCATCATCAGCGGCCAGGGCGAACGGTCGAGCGACAAGTACCGCGTCATCAACGACATCATCCCGCGCCTCCGCAACGAGGAGCACTACAACGTCGACGAGAAGGGCCACTCCGTCACCCTCACTGACGATGGCGTGGAGCTCGCCGAGAAGCTGCTCGAAGCGATCGGGGTCCTGAAGAGCAAGAACCTCTACGACCCGGTCAACCTGGAGACGCTGCACATCCTGAACCAGTGCCTGCGCGCGCACTCGCTCTACAAGCGCGACGTCAACTACCTGGTCAAGGACGGCAAGGTCCTCATCGTCGACGAGTTCACCGGCCGCGTGCTCGCAGGCCGCAGGTGGTCGGACGGCCTGCACCAGGCCGTCGAAGCCAAGGAGAACGTGCGGATCCAGGAGGAGAGCCGCACGATGGCGACGATCACGTTCCAGAACCTCTTCCGCATCTACAAGAAGCTCTCCGGCATGACGGGTACGGCGGACACCGAGGCCTCGGAGTTCCACAGCACGTACAAGCTCGACGTCATCATCATCCCGACGAACAAGAACATCATCCGCAAGGACGAAGAGGACGTCGTCTACAAGACCGAGCGCGAGAAGTTCACCGCCGTCGTCAAAGAGATCATCGAGAAGAACGAGAAGGGCCAGCCGATCCTGGTCGGCACGACGAGCGTCGAGAAGAGCGCCGCGATCGCGAAGATCCTCTCGAAGAAGGGGATCAAGCACAGCGTGCTGAACGCGAAGCAGCACGAGAACGAGGCGTACGTCGTCGCGCAGGCGGGTCGCAAAGGCGCGATCACGGTCAGCACGAACATGGCCGGCCGCGGCACCGACATCCTCCTCGGCGGCAACCCCGAGATGCTCGCGAAGCTGCGCTTCAAGGAGCAGAACCGCCTGCCCGAGGCCGAGCCCGAGGCCTTCGAGGAGCTCACCGATCAGATCCGCAAGGAGTGCGAGGCCGAAGGCGCCGAGGTGCGCGAGGCCGGCGGGCTCTTCATCATCGGCACGGAGCGACATGAGTCGCGGCGCATCGACAACCAGCTCCGCGGCCGCGCCGGCCGCCAGGGCGACCCCGGTTTGTCGCGCTTCTACCTGTCGCTCGAGGACGACCTCATGCGGATCTTCGCGGGCGACCGCGTGAAGAACCTCATGGAGAAGATGGGCATGCCCGACGACGAGCCCATCGAGCACCCCTGGGTCACGAAGAGCGTCGAGAACGCGCAGAAGAAGGTCGAAGAGCGCAACTTCGACATCCGCAAGAACCTGCTCGAGTACGACGACGTGATGAATGCGCAGCGCAAGACGATCTACGACATCCGTCAGCAGCTGCTCGTCGGGCGCTACTCGCCCGACATCGTCGACGAGGAGGGCAAGGCGACGGGCGAGAAGCGCGCGATCAAGCCGCTCAAGCGGCTCGTCGAGGACGTGGTGCCCGACGTCGGCTACCTGCTCGGCATGTTCGCGGCCGACCCGATCTCGCCGCGCGACAAGGACGGCAACCCGCGCACGCTGACGCGCAAGGACTTCGAGAAGGTCGAGAAGTTCGTCGAGGCCGACAATCTGCAGAAGGAGCTCTACACGCGCTACGGCGTGAAGATCGACTTCGAGGGTCGCGAGGACGCGGGCGTCGAGATCTACGACGAGTGCGTCGACATCGTCCCGCGCGCGCTCACCGAGCAACGCGAGCGCTTCCTCGACCTGATGGACCGCATCATCGGCGCGATGGTCGAGGAGAACTGCCCGCCCCGCAAGCCGCCGGAGGACTGGGACTGGGGCGGGATCTTCCAGGGCTTCCGCGAGCACTTCGGGATCGAGCTGCCCGACGACATCGCCGAGCACGCCGAGCAGCAGGCCCTCGCCGAGGACCTCTTCAACCGCGGCGAGAAGGCCTTCGAGGCCCGCGAGAAGGAGATCGGGACGGAGCTGCTCCTGCGGATCTTCCGGCACGTGTACCTGGAAGAGCTCGACAAGTCCTGGGTCGATCACCTGACCGACATGGACCATCTGCGCGACGGCATCGGCCTGCGCGGCTACGGCCAGAAGGACCCGAAGCAGGAGTACAAGAAGGAAGGCTACAACCTCTTCGTGACCATGGTCGCGCGCGTGCAGTCGAACGTGATGACCAAGGTCTTCGCGATGAAGGTGCGTCGCGAGGAGGAGGAGCAGGCGATCGAGGAGCGAGACCTCGCACGCCACCAGGAGCAGCTCGACCACGCCGTGGCCCACCACGAGGAGGAGCTGCCGCCCGGCGCCTCCGAAGAGCCGCCCCCGCAAGAGCCGATCGTCGCGGCCGAGCAGGAGTGCCCCTGCGGTAGCGGGAAGCCCTTCATGCAGTGCCACGGCTCCGAGCTGGAGGACGAAGCGTCGGTATGAGCACCGCTGCGTCACAAAGGCCGGTCCACCCGTCGATGGTGCTCGGGGCCTACCTCGAGCGCCTCGTCCGCGCGCGTCGCGTCGCCGTGCTCGGTGACGCGACCCTGGAGCTCGCCGAGAAGCTCGTCGAGCGCGGCGCGAGGCTCGTCCACGCCTACGATCCCGATGCAGCGCGCGCGGCCGAGGCCTTCGCGCGCACCGCGCAGGATCGCGACCGGCACGTGATGCACGCAGTGCTCGCAGGGGACCTCGGCGTGCGCGACGGGGCCTTCGACGTGGTCGTTCTGCCGGACCTGTCGATCTTCGCCGACCCGTCCGACGTGCTCCGCAGAGCACGAAAGCTCGTCGGCACGGCCGGCATCGCCGTGATCGCCTCGCCCAACCCAGACGCGTCACGACGGCTGCTCGCGCTCCCCGCGCCCCGCGGCAAGGACACGTCGCCGCCCGGGTATTACGCGCTCTACGACCTCGTCTCGCTCCAGTTCCCCGTCGTGCGCATGCTCGGGCAAGCGCCGTTCGTCGGGTACACGGTGGCGGACTTCGCCGCCGGTCCGGATCTCGAGGTCAGCGTCGACACGTCGTTGCTCAAGGCGACCGAGGAGCCCGAGCACTTCATCGCGATCGCCAGCGAACGCAAGGTCTCCGTCGACGCGTTCGTGGTCGTGGAGCTCTCGCTGTCCGAGGTGCGCGACGCGATCGGGACGGCGGGCGGGAAGGCCGCAGATACCGGCCGCGTGAAGGAGCTTGAAGCCGCGCTCGCCGCGCACGACGAGCGAAGGCGCACGGACGAAAAGTCCGCCGAGGAGCGCGCGGCTGCCGCCTTGGCGACCGCGGCGCGCGTGGTCGAGCTCGAAGCAAAGCTCGAACGGCTGCGCGACGTGGACACACGCGCGGGCGACACGCACGTGCGCGCCGAGCGGCTGACGCACCAGATCCGCGACCTCGACGAGGAGCTGCGCCGCCAGCGCGACCGCGCGACCAAGCTCGCGAAGCAGCTCGACGACGAGAAGAAGTCCCGCACGAAGGCCGAGGTGGAGCTCGGGCTCGCCCGCGGCCGGCCGGAGATCCCGGGCGCGAAGGAGCGCATCGATCAGCTCACGGCCGAGCTCTCCGCGACACGCTCGCGGGCCCTGGAGCTCGAAGGCGAGCTCAGCGCGGCAGGCGTGGGCCTCGAGGAACTCTCGAACGATCGGGCCGGGCTGCGCGCTCGCGTCGCCGAACTCGAGCTCCGGCTCGCCGCTCAGGAAGCCGCCGCGCGGGAGCCGGATCCCGGCCTGCTCTCGCGCGTCACCCAGCTCGAAGCCGCGCTCGAACGGTCGGAGGCCACGCGGCAAGCTTCCGTGCGCCGCGCCGACGAGCTCGCCGAGACGCTCGCGGCCACGACGGCCGAGCGGCTTCACCTGGCCGAGAAGACGCAGACGCTCGAAAAGCAAACGGCCTCGCTCCTCGCCGAGCGCGCCGCGAGCGAGTCGCTCGCGCCGGAGATCGACGCGCTCGAAGCGCAGCTCCGGGCGCGCGGCCTTCGCATCACGGTGCTCGAAGCAGAGCTGCGCGAAGGCCTGCGGGTGGGCAAGGAGCTCGTCGAGGAGCTCGAAACGCTCCGCGGCGCCGCCGTGGCCCCTGCGGGCGAGGCCGCTCCTCCGGCGGCCACACCGCAGAACGGTGCGCCCGTGCCCCCGTCGCCGCTCGTCGGTCATGCATCAGCAGTCGAAGCGGCTCCTGTGGAGACCGCCGACGCAACGCCCGTCGACGACGCCGAGACGATGAAGACGCAGCTCGACACGCTCGCCGCCCGCGCGGCCCGCTCCGAGGCCGATCTCAAGGCTGCGGAGTGGCGGATCGCGCAGCTCGAGCTCGCCCTCGCGTCCGCCGAGCGCGGAGAGGGAGAACCGGCGGCCGTCGCGGTCGAGCTGGAGCAAGCCCTGCTCGCGGCCCACCAGGAGCTCGCGACGCTGCGCCGAGCGGTCGGGCCCGAGGGCGAGCACGTCGCGCCGGGCGTGGTCGAGCAGGCGGTCCTGCTCCACCAGATCTCGAATTTGTCGATTGGGGATTCCGCTCCGTAAACGGAGCTGCGCCCCAAACCCCCGCCAACTCGACGGCGCCGTCCCCTGACGGCTCGCCCCCCCTGCCTGGCCGCGCTAACACGTCGGCCATGCGTCCTCGCCTGATCGCCGCGATCGCTCGCATCGCAACCGCCGCCACGCTCGTCGCGGCCCTCGGCGCCTGCGGATCGGCCGTCCCCAAGACGGCCGCTGATCCGATCGAGGCCATGCGCGCCGATGCGAGCGCCTCGCAGGACGGAGAGGTCCTCGGCCGGTGGCTCCTCGGCGAGCTGCTCGTCCCCGGCGGCGACGCGGCGCGTGCCCGCGAGGCGCGCGGCAAGCTCGACAAGGCCTCGAATAAGGGCCTCTACGCCTCGCTTGCGCGCGCGGTCGACGACGAGACCCACGGACGCTTCCGCGCGGCCGCCCTGGCCCACCTCGACGCTGTGAGCGCCGCCCGCACCACCGATCACCCCGACGCGCCGCTCGTCGGCTGGTACGCGGCGAGCCACCTGCTCCGCCTGCGCTCCAGCGTCCCCGGCATCTGGGACCTCGCGAAGGACACGGTCCTGCGCACGATCGATCAGCCGGGCCACATCGGCTGGCGCGCGCGCAGCGACCTCGCTGAGTGGTGGAGCGTCGAGGGCCTGCGCAAGGACGCGGAGGGCAAGGACAAGAGCCCGACGGAGATCGCGGCCGATCGCTTCGGCTGCGCCAAGAAAGCGCGCATCGCCGGTCCCTTCGGCCACCTCGCCCCGAGTGATCACCGCATGCATTACGAGGCCGAGCGCGCCGGCCCCTGGCCTCGCCTCTTCCCGGCCGATCCGCGCCGCCAGGATCGCCCGCGTGTCCTCGCCACCGAGCGGCGCGGCTGCCAGATCCGCAGTGCCGAGCCCGTCGCCGGCGGCGTCTTCTACGCCGAGACCTACCTCGAACTGCCGGCCGAGCGTGAGCTCATCGTCGCCGTGCAGGGCGCGTTCTCGATCCGCGTCGACGACGTCGAGGTCCTCACGCGCGACCCGCGCGACTGGGGCATCTGGCCTCGCTTCGGCGCGCGTGTCCGCCTCTCGGCGGGCCGCCACCGCATCCTCGCGCGGATCGGCAGCGCCGAGACCGGCATCCGCATCCTCGCGCCGAACGGCTTGCCCCTCGGCGCCGAGACCTCCGACGATCCTACGGCGCCGTACGTCCTCGAACCGCCGCTCGTCCTGCCCGATCCCAACGTCCTCGAACCGTTCCTCCTCGCGCTCGGCGTCCCCGCGGCGCCGCGCACCCAGCGCCCGGCGCCCCGCGACACGAACGATCCCATCGCGCGCTACCTCGCCGCGTGGCTCTCGCACATCGAGGGGCAGGACGACCTCGCCTCCGTGCTGCTCGAACCGCTCGTGAAAGATCCCTCGCGCGCCACCGGACCTGCGCTCTCCACGCAGGCGCTCTTCATCGAGAAGGACCCGATCTTCCCGCAGAACGACGCGCGTGATCTCGTGAAGGACGTCCGCGCGCGCGCCGTCGCCAAGGACCCGGACCTCTGGCTCTCGCTCTTCTGGCTCGCGCTCGACGAGGCCGACAAGGTCGGCGCGCCCGAGGCCGCGGCCAAGGTCGCCAGGCTCGCCGATCGTTTCCGCGAGGTCCCGGACATCTTGAAGGGGCTCGGCCGCATGTACGCGCAGATCGGCTGGAGCGTCGAGCATGCGCGCACCGTCAAGGACACGGCCGCGCGCTTCTCCGAGGACACCGAGGCCCTCTTCGCGCTCCTTCGCCTCCACGACGAGCGCGGCGACGTCGCCGAGGCCGACAAGATCGCCAAGCGCATCGAGGCCCTCGACCCCGACGCCGAGGTCGCCCTCCAGCGCGCGCTCGAACGACGCGACTGGGGCGGCGCGATCCGCGAGCTCGATCGCATCGGAAAAACCCGCCGCGATCGGACGGACATCGCCATCAAGATCGCCGATCTCCTCACCCGCGCCGGCGCGCAACGCGAGTCGATCGACGCCCTCGAACGCGCCGTCAAGAGCGACCCCGAGAACGCCTCCGCGCGCCTCGCGCTCGCCGACGCGCGCCTCGCCCGCGGCGACAAGACGGCCCTCCGCAGCGCGCTCGTCGAGGCCATCCAGACCGGCGCGGATCCCTCTGCGCTGCGCGAGGCCATCGAGCTCGTCGAGGGCACGACCGAGCTCACGCCGTATCGCATCGAGGGCAAAAAGGTCATCGCGCAGTTCGAGGCGTCGGGCGTCACCATGCCCGGCACCGCGGCGCGCGTCCTCGACTACGCCACGTTGTGGGTCCACGCCGATGGATCGGCGCGCATGCTGGAGCACGAGATCATCGGCATCCAGTCGCGCGAGGCCATCGAGGAGCTCGCCGAGCAGCGCGTGCCGCGTGGCCTCGTACTCAAGCTTCGCACCGTCAAGAAAGACGGCCGTGTCCTCGAACCCGAGTTCGTCGACGGCAAGCCCACCGTCACCATGCCGCACCTCGAAGTGGGCGACTACATCGAGACCGAGACGCTCTACACGCTGCGCGGCGATGGCCGCGGCGGGCGCAGCTTCGAGGGCCCGCGCTGGTTCTTCCGCGAGGAGAAGATCCCCTACTTCATCAGCGAGTATGTCGTCGTCACGCCCAAGAACCGCCCGCTCGACGTCGAGATCGGCGGCAGCGTCCCGAAGCCGACCCTCAAGGAGAACGGCGCGTTCGTCGAGCGTCGCTTCCGCGTCGATCGCAGCCCTGCGCTCCCCGAGGAGCCTGGCAGCGCGCCGACGCAGGAGTTCTTGCCGAACGTGCGCATCGGCTGGGGCATCAACCTCGAAGACCGCATCGACCGCCTCGTCGACGCCACGAGCGACGAGGTCCCGCGCGACCCGCGCCTCAAGCGGATCGCCGAGAGCATCGTCACCGGCGCCGCGCCCGACGCCGAGGACAAACCTGCCAAGCCGGCGTCCGTCGACGAGCAGGCCCGGCGCATCTATCGCTGGGTCCTCGCGAACGTCGAGCAGGGCCGCGAGCAGTCCCGCGAGGATGACGGACGCCGCATCGTCATCGGCAAGAGCGGCAACCGCACCGAGGCCTTCCTCTACCTCTGCCGCCTCGTCGGCATCGACGCCTCGCTCGGCATGGTGCGTGATCGCCTCACTCCACCTTCGAACGGCCCGCTCAGCGAGGCCGAGTCCTTCAACGCGCTCGCGGTCCGCCTCGGCACCGAGCGTGGCGCGCGCTGGATGGTCGTGCGCGACAAGTTCGCGCCGTTCGGCTACCTCCCGAGCTCCTTGCGTGGCCAGCCTGCCGTCGTGCTCAAGGAGGGCGCGCCGCGCGAAAATACGCCGCTCACGGGCTCGCGCGACGGCGTCACCTACGAGGGCACCGTCGAGCTCCGCGCCGACGGATCGGCGGGGATCAAGCTCGAACAACGCTTCGAGGGCAAGTTCGCCATCATGCTGCGCAGCGCCCTCGAGAGCCTGCCCGACGCGCAACGCGACGAGGCCATCGAGACCAAGCTCATCGGCCAGGCCTTGCCCGGCGCGCGTCTGCGCTCGCTCGACATCAAGAACGCGACGGATCTCGACGCGCCCCTCGTCCTCGTCATGGACCTCGAGATGAACGACTTCGCGCGTGTCCGCACCGGCGACATGGTCATCTCGCCGCCCTTCGCGCTCCGCCTCTCGCCCTTCGCCGCCCTCCCCGCGCGTGAGACGCCGCTCTACATCTCCGAACAATCATCGGTTTTTTCGAATGTTCGACTCCGCGTGAAACTGCCCGAGGGCGCCCGTGTCACGACCCAGCTCGCGGCAGCTTCCACCCAGGACGGAGGCCGCACGGCGACCGTCAGTGACCGCGTGGATCGCGACACCCTCGTCTTCGAACGCGCGATCACCATCCCCGCTGGCCGCGTGCAGCCCGATGCGTATGGCACCTTCCAGAGCTTCGTCCGCGAAGCCGAGGCCGCGTTGCACCGCGACATCGTAATTTCAGTCGGACCACGTTAGCGATCTCGCGTTACGCCCAATCCTGGTAATATGGACCATGAATCATGGTCACGATCCAGGATAACCGACGCCCCTCGGTGGACGCGCCGAAGGTACGCATCAACCGTGCGTTGAAGCTCTGCCCTCTCTTCGAGAAGGTGGCTCGTGCGACGTTCGACAACGCGCTCGAAGTCGCCGAGCTCGACGTCGTCCGTGCCGGCATGTCCATCCAGAAACAGGACGACAACGTCACCTCCCTCGCGCTCCTCGGTCACGGGCGAGCGCGGCTCGAGCGCAAACTTCCGTCCGGACAGACGGTCCCCCTCGGTTACCGCGGCAGCGGTGATCTCCTCGGCGAGGCCGCGCTCGCCGGCGCGCAGACGTACACCGAGAGCGCGATCGCCATCGACGAGAGCGAGGTCGTCCGCTTCCCGGTCGCCGCGATTCACGCGTGGCTACGGGACGATCCCGCGCTCGGTTTGGCGCTCCTCGGCCTCCTCGTCGACCGCCAGCGTGCCGCGGAGGATCGCATCGAGTCGTTGCTCTTCCGCAACGTGGAAGGCCGCCTCGTCGAGTTCCTCCTCGCCGCTGTCGATCGCTGGGGTGTACCCGACACACGCGGCACGTTGATCTCTGCGCCGATCACCCACCTGGAGATCGCGCAGTCGATCGGCTCCACGCGTGAGACCGTCACCATCACCCTCGGCGCGCTCCGCAAGGACGGCTTGCTCGCCGTGGCGGGTCGACGGCTCATCGTGGTCGACCGCGACGCGCTCGCGAAGCGCCGCTGACCCGTCCGGTGGTTCGGGGGCGTCGCTCGGCTTGTCCGAGCGAAGCCCCGCGCGTCGACCACGCTCGTGCGTCCTTTTCGCGTGCTCGGCTGCGCGCGGGCGTGCTATCGCCCGACCGCGATGTCGATCGCTCAGAGCTACCGGATTCGACTCGAAGGGATCCGGTTCCGCGCGCGCCATGGTGTCTCGCGGGCCGAACGCGGCTTGCCGCAGGACTTCGTCGTCCATGTCGAGGTCACGTTGCCCGTCACGAGTCTGCCTCGGACGGACACTCTCGCGAAGGTCTTCAACTACGACAAGCTCGCGACCCTCGTCGTCGACGAGGGCACGCGCGCCTCGTACAAGCTGCTCGAAATTCTCGCCGAGCGGCTCATCACGCGCATCCTCGCGGACACGCCCGCGATCGCCGTGACCGTACAGGTCAAGAAGTTCGGCCCCCCCACGTCGGTCTCGGTCGACGCGGTCTCCGTCGAGCTCTCGGCGAACCGGCCTGCGTAGCCATCCCTCCGGCGAGCGAGCGGCCTATCATGGGCCATGCCTCGCCTCTCGCTCCTCGCGGCACCGTTCGTCCTCCTCGCCCTCGCTTGCTCCGGTGAGGACGTAACCCCCGCCGTCAAACCCACGCCCCGCGCCTGGGACAAACTCGCCACGCCGAGTGACGTCGCGCTTGGCCCCGTGCGTGGCTTCACGCAGGCCCGCGGCATCATCCACAGCCACTCGCCCTACTCGCACGACGCTTGCGACGGCAAAGGCCTCGACGACAGCGGCGTGCCGCGGACCGACTGCGTTGCGAACCTCCGCCGCGGCATGTGCGACGCTGCCGAGGACTTCGTCTTCCTCACCGACCACGCCGCCCACATGGCGGACGCCGAGTTCCCCTCGCTGCTCTTCATCCAGCCCGGCGACGAACCCGTCCTCGGCGCGGACGGCGCGCCCATCGGCAACTACGTCGCATGCGGCGACGGCCGCCGCGTTCTCGTCACCGCGGGCAACGAAAACACCTTCATGTCCGTTGGCCTCGAACGCCACCTGCCCGGCGACCCGGCCACGCGCCGCGCGACCTACGAAGGCGAAGACGCCTCCACCGTCGACGCGATGCACGACGCAGGCGCCCTCGTCTTCGTCGCACACACCGAATCCCGCACGCCCGAGTGGCTCGCTTCGATGCCCTTCGACGGCGTCGAGGTCTACAACGTCCACGCCGCCATCGACCCGGACATCCGCAAGGACTACCTCGGCCTCGAAGCCTACGGCGGCGGCGCCTCCATCCTCCCGTTCACCCGCCAGGACGACGAAGGCCCGCAGCCCGACCTCGCGTTCCTCGGCTTCTTCGAGGAGCTACCCATCTACGGCCAGCGCTGGGACGCCTTGCTCGCCACGCGCAACGTCACGGGCATCGCGGGCACGGACGTCCACGAGAACAGCTTCCCCGGAGTCCTGCGCGACGGCGAGCGTGGCGACAGCTACCGCCGCCTCATGCGGTGGTTCTCGAACATTGCGCTCGTCGACGGCCCGATCACCCCGACCTCCGTCAAGGCTGCCCTCGCCGCTGGCCGGAGCTACGTCGCGTTCGAGATCCTCGGCGCGCCAGCCGGCTTCGACTTCCATGCCGAGACAAACGGCGCCGTCGTTGAAATGGGTGGGCAGGCTCCCGCCGGATCGACAATCGTAGCCCGTGCTCCCAAGGTCCATAACATCGATCCTGGCGTCACCGCGCCGACGATCTCCATGCGATTGCTCCACATCGACGCGTCCGGGACCACGATCGCGGCCGAGGGCGACACGATTCGCCTCGAAAATGCGCCGGCCGGCGCGTACCGCGTCGAGGTCCGCATCCTGCCGACGCACCTCCGCCCGCACGTGGGCGACACCGGCGAGGGGTACATCCGCGAGCGCTTGTGGCTCCTTGCCAATCCGATTCGAATTTCCTGAAGCCGAAGCGAGGTCAGTTGCCCGAAAAACCGATGGATCGAGCGAGAGACATCGGGAAAGACGATGGTATGCTTGCGCTACTGTGGAGTGGCTCAACTATCATCACCTTCTTTATTTCTGGGTCGTCGCGCGAGAAGGGAGCATCGCGCGGGCGAGCCACGAGCTACGGCTCGCGCAGCCCACGATCAGCGGGCAGATTCGTGCCCTCGAAGAGGCCCTCGGGGAGAAGCTTTTCGTCCGCAGCGGCCGCCACCTCGTCCTCACCGAGGTCGGGCGCGTCGTTTTTCGTTATGCCGATGACATCTTCTCCCTCGGCCGCGAGCTACTCGACACCGTCAAAGGCCGCCCGACGGGCAGGCCGCTCCGGTTCGTGGTGGGAATCGCCGACGTCCTGCCCAAACTCATCGCACACCGCCTGCTCGAACCGGCGCTCGGCCTCGAAGAGCCCGTGCGGATGGTTTGTCGCGAGGACAAGGCGGAGCGGCTGCTCGCCGAGCTCGCGCTCCACAACCTCGACATGGTGATCACCGACGCGCCGCTCGGCTCGGGCATGAAGATCAAGGCCTACAGCCATTTGCTCGGCGAATGCGGGATCAGCTTCTTCGCCGCGCCCTCGGTCGTGCTCGACACGCGGCGGCCTTTCCCGGGCCTGCTCGACGGCGCGCCATTCCTCTTGCCGGCCGAGGGCACCACGCTCCGCCGCTCGCTCGAACAATGGTTCGAGTCCGAAAGGGTCCGGCCTCGTGTCGTGGGCGAGTTCGACGACAGCGCGCTCCTCAAGGTCTTTGGCCAGGCCGGCGCGGGCGTGCTCGTCGCGCCTTCGGTGATCGAAGCGGAAATCCAGAATCAGTACGACCTGCGCGTCGTCGGCCACACCGACGCCGTGAAGGAGCGCTTTTACGCGATCACCGGCGAGCGAAAAATCAAAAATCCCGCCACGAGCGCGGTCGCCAATGCCGCGCGCAAGCACATCTTCGGCTGAACCCGCCCGTCATTTTCGCGTAAAATACCTCTCCACCGCCTCCACGAGCCCCTCCATCGTGCTCGTCTCCGCCGTCACGGCGACCTCGATTCCCCGGGCCCGCGCGCTCTCCGTCGTGATCTCTCCAATGCTCGCGACCGTCACGCCCGAAAGCAACGCGCCTGCCTGCGCCCCGAGCGCCGATACGAGCCCCTCCACCGTGCTCGTCGCCGAAAGCAGCACCACGTCGATCGATTTCGTCGAAAACTGCTGCACGAGCTCCGCCGCCCGCTCGGGTCCTGCCTTTCGCGTCTCGTAGACCGGCACGACCCGCACCTCGCAGCCCGCCGCCCGCAGCATCTCGGGCAACGCCTCCCGCGCCACGAGCGCGCGCGGGATCACCACGCGTACAATATTCTGTTCCGACAAACGTTTCCGTATTTCCTCATCCGCCAGAATCGCGGCCGCCAATCCCTCGCCGCGAAAATCCGCGGGCACGATGTCGGCGCGAATCCCCCGGGCGAGCAGCGCCGCCGCCGTCCCCGTCCCGATCGCCGCCACCTTCGCGCGCCCGAAGGCCCGCGCGTCGAGGCCCGCCTCCGCGATCGCCGCAAACAGCCGCTCCACGCCATTCTCGCTGGTGAACGCCACCACGTCCCACGCGCCGAGCTCGTGCACGAGCCCCGAAACCGAAGGCGGATCCGGCGGCGGCCCAATCTCGATCGCCGGCCACACGTAGGGCTCGGCTCCTCGCTGCCGCAGCCGCTTCGCCGCAGATTGCGCTTGACCTCGCGGCCGGAGCAAAGCCACGCGTTTCCCGAACAGCGGACGTGTATCGAACCAGCGCAGCGCCTCCCGCCGCGCGGCCACCGCCCCCACGAGCACGATCCCCGGGCTCCCGAGCCCTGCGGCGCGCGCCTTTTCCGCGATCTCCGCGAGCGTCCCCGTCACGACCCGCTGCTCGGCCCGCGTCCCCCACTGGATCACCGCCGCCGACGTCCCGGGATCCCGCCGCGAAGGCCCCAGGAGCCCCGCGACGACCTCCTCCAGGTTGTGCATCCCCATCAGCACACAAATCGTGCCTTTCACGCTCGCGAGCTCGGACCAGTCGTATCCCGCGCCCGATCGCATCGTCCCGCTCACGAGCGTCACGCTCGACGCGAGGTCCCGGTGCGTCAGGGAAAACCCTGCATACGCCGTCGCGGCGAGCGGCGAGCACACGCCGGGCACCACCTCGAACGGCACGCCCGCCCGCGCCAGCGCCTCCGCCTCCTCCGAGCCTCGCCCGAACAGGTACGGATCACCGCCTTTCAGCCGCACCACGCTCTTCCCTGCGCGCCCGAGCCGCACGAGCTCCGCCTCGATCGCGTCCTGCTTCGCCTGCTTCGAGGCGCGATCCGCACCACGCTTCCCCACGGCCATCACGACGGCGTCGGGCCGCACACGCGAAAGCAGGGCCGGATGAATCAGCTCATCGTGCAGCACCACCTCGGCGCTCGAAAGAAGCTCGGCCCCACGTTCGGTCAAAAGTCCCGGATCTCCGGGCCCCCCGCCCACCAGGTACACCGTCCCCGGCGCGGCAGCCTGTGCCGCGGAGCGCGTCAAATCCCCGCCTTCTTCGCCTTCTGCCCGATTTTTCATGATCCCCGCGCGTACTTTCGTCTTCACCCGATTGCCATATCCTTGACACAATGCGCAATTGGCCTAGATTCCGCCCATCACATCCCTTCCTCGTAGGGGATTTTGACGTATGCGATCCATCAAGCTGCTCACCGAACCCAGCGCGGGCGTCGTCGATCGATGGTACGTGTCCGATGGGGCGACGGCGGTTGGTCCTGTCGGCATCGAGCTCATCGCGCGTGGCCTCGAGGCGGGCAAGGTGCCGCTGGGGAGCTACGTTCGTCACGAGGCGTGGAAGGTGTGGCGACCTCTGTCGGAGCTCGCGGTGATCTCGGTCGACTCCGCGGCGCCCACGCCGCCCTACCATCCTCGCCCCGCGGAGACCATCCCGGGCGGCGGGTGTGACGACATCACGCAGCCGGGTCGGCCGGTTTTTCCGGACGAGGTGATGCCGCAGGACGTCCTCGCGGGCGCTTCGGACCTCGACGACGCGCTGCTCCTCCTGTTCAACGCGGCCGTCGTGCGCACGGGGGCCGATGCCGGCCTCGTGCACGTGGTGCGTCCCGACGGTGCGGTCGTCCTGTACGCCCACGGACCCTTTTCGCGGGACATGGTGGGCGAGCGGACGAGCCTCGTGGATCCGGCGCTCGCGGCGGCAGCGGAGGGCAACACGGTCGTGGCCGAGCCTGCGCCGGGCCCTGCGGGACAGGCGGTCCGGGATCGGCTCCTGAGCCTCGGCGTCGCGTGTGACGCGGCGTGGATGGTCCCGGTGCTCGCGAGCGGCCGGCTCGCCGCGGCCATCGAGCTCGGCCGCAAGGCGCCGCGCCTCCGGGCGAGTGAGCTCGCGGTCGTCGAGGCTCTCGTCGACGCCCTGTCGTACCGCGCCGATCACGACGCCTGGTGATCAGGCCGAAGAATCCCGGCCGAACAAAGCGATTTCTGGAGGTGAGGACGGGATTCGAACCCGCGTATGACGGTTTTGCAAACCGTTGCCTAACCGCTTGGCTACCTCACCGCGGTCAGCGAGGCGCGTTTTTGCCCCATCCCGCGCCCTCTGTCAAGCGTCCGTGCACGGCGCCTTTCACGTGACCCTCAGCACATCCCCCTAAACATTTTCGGCGCCGCGCTGCGATCCGGTACGATGGCCGTGGAGGGCGAGCGGAGAACGGGCATGCGTGCGATCGTCGGATGGGTTTGGGCCGCTTGCCTCCTCGCGGCGCCATCGTTTGCCCTGGGGCAGGGCATCACGTCCACGCCTCCACGCCGTGTCCAGAGGGAAGCGGACGCAGCGCAGAAGCCGGAGTCCGGGTCCAAGCCCTCGGACGCCGCCCCGGCCAAGGACCCGGCGAAGGACGCCTCGAAACCGCCGAAGGAGCCGCCGCCTTCAAAACCCTTGTTCAAGATCGAGCTCCACGGCGGCGCCTGGCTCTTCTACTACCAGCCCTTCCAGCCTCCCGAGGAGAAGCCGTTCCTCCGGATGCACGTCGCGCACCTGAATTTCGACGGCTCGATCGGCGATTTTGGCCTCTTCTTCAACGCCAGCGCACGCGACACCCGCATGCGTGAGTTTTACGAAGGCCCGGCCTGGCTGGAAGAGGGCTATTTTTATTACAAGCACCCGAAGGTCATGGTGAAGGTCGGCAAATCGTACAGCCGCTTCGGCCTCTTCTGGGACAACTCGTTTTTCGGACCCATCCATTTCTACGACGGCATCAAGCTCGACCCGAACTACGGCATCTCGATCGAGGGCACCGCGGGCAAGGAGAAGGGCCCGCGCCTCGGCTATTTCGCGCAATACTTCCTCGTCGACGGCCGGACGAACGGATCGTACGTCGGGCGCGACACGATCAGCATCCCCGGCGCCAGGCGCCGGAACATCGCCGTCCTCCGCCTCGAACCGGCGTACCATTGGAACAAGGACACGTCGATCCTCCTGGGTGTGTCGGGGCAATACTTCCAGGCTGACATCCCGGCGCTCGCCGGGACAAACCGGGATGTGCTCCGGTTCGCTCTCGATTACACGGTCAACCTGGGCCCGGTGAGCGCGTGGGGCGAGGCCTCACGCCAACTCGGCCAGAGCGTCACGGAATGGCCGATCCCGCCCGTCCCGGCGACCGCCACGACGCCCGCCGTCCCTGGCCGCGCCTCGGCAAAAAACGACTACCTCCTCGTCGGCGGCGAGGCGCGCATCTGGAAATTCGTGGCCCGCTACAACCTGAGCGCCGCGCGGTTCCACGACGTCGGCGTCACCGAGTACATGCACCAGCCGGGCCTCGGCTACAACATGAACGACTACCTGCAGTTCCTCGTGGAATACGCGCACTGGACGCAGCACGACGCCCTGGGCTACGGAAAGTTCCTCGACCAGAGCGTCGCGACCACGATTCACGGATACTTTTAGCGAATCACTTCACGCACGCGCCGCTGTTGGCGCACGCGAAATCGTCACAATCGACGAACGGGTTGCCGTCGTTGCTGATGCCGTCGCTGCACTCGGCGAACGTGAGCTCGTGCTGGCAGACCGTGATGCTCGACTTGCGGCTGCAGGAGTTGTCAGCGCAATCGACGAACGTGTTGTTGTTGTTGTCGACGTTGTCCGAGCACTCGGCGTCGTTCGCCTCGGGGCAAATCGTGACGTCGGGGTTCAGCGAGCAACCGAAATCCGCGCAATCGATGAAGTTGTTGTCGTCGTCGGTCGCGCCGTTCGAGCACTCCGCGTTCGCCAGCGCCGTCCACTGGTTCGCCGGCGGCATCGGGCTCGCGGGCACGTTCGCGTTGCACACGATGATGCCCTCGCGCTGACAGCCGGGGTCCTCGCAATCGGAGAACCCGTCCTTGTCGTCGTCGAGCCCGTTCGAACAGAAGATGTTCGAATCCTCCCGGACGAGGTTCTTGCACGCCGTCACGTCCGGGTTCACGAGGCAGGCATTGTCGGCGCAATCGATGAAGTTGTTGCCGTCCTCGTTTTGCCCGTTCGTGCACTCGTCGTTCGCGAGCGTCTGCCACTCGGCCTGCGCCGGCATCGGGCTCGCCGGCTGGTCGCCCGTGCAGACGACGATGCCCTCGGCCTGGCAATCGGTGTCCATGCAGTCGCTCTTGCCGTCGCCGTCGTTGTCGATCCCGTCGGAACAGCGGCCGTTCGACCATTCACGCTTGCAGAACGCGAGCGCCTGACACGCCGTCTCCTGGCAGTCGGTTTTGCCGTCCATGTCATTGTCGATCCCGTCGGAGCAGAGCGGGTTCGACGCTTCCTGGATCTTCGTGCACGGCGCGACGCTGTCGCAGTTGAAGTCGTTGCAATCCTTGAAGCCGTCGCAATCGTTGTCGACGCCGTCGCTGCACGCCGCCGTGGTGTTCTCGTCGCCCGTCGGCATGCACATCGTGCCGCTCGACGACGAACCGCCCGCCGCGCCCGTGCTCGTCGTGGTCATTCCGCCCGTGCCCATGCCGCCCGATGCGCCCGCGCCGCCGCCGCCCGACGCGCCCGCGCCGCCCTCACCACCTTCGCCGCCAATTCCGGTCGTATTGTTGCCCGTCGCGCGACACGCCCCGAGCCCGAGGCCCAAAGCACCCGAAAGAACCAAAGCAACGTACGTCTTCGACTTCATGATTATGCTCCTCGCCGCGGCCTCGTGCGCCACGACCAAGTTTGTCCCGAGGTGGACGCCTCGCGTCCCCCTCTCGCCCGGGCAAAGCCCGGTCGATTCACCCCCCGAGGGAAGATCGCGCTTCGCGATCTTCCGAGCATCGAATCCTTCGATGCTCTACCCTTCGTCCTCGGCCTCCGCCTTGTCGCCGCGCAGCCCGAGCGCCTTGCATTTCTTGTAAAGGTGGCTCCGCTCGAGGCCGAGGCCGCGCGCCGTCGACGCCATCGCCCCGCCGTGGTGCGCGAGCGCCTCCTCCAGGATCCGCCGCTCCGCCTCCTCGGCGAGCACCCGGAACGGCGTGCCGGGGCGAAACAGGCCCGTCGGCGTCCCGGCCGAGGCGCCGCCCAGACAAACCCGCACGTCCTCCGCGTCGATCTTCGCGTCGGGCGTCAGGATCACGAGCCGCTCGATCAGGTTCCGAAGCTCGCGCACGTTGCCGGGGAAGCCGTAGCCCGTGAGCAGCTCGACCGCGCCTTCGGTCAGGACCATGCCCGGCCGATCGTTCGCGGCCATCGCGAGGCCCAGGAAATGCCGCGCGAGCAGGGGCACGTCCTCGCGGCGCGCGCGAAGCGGCGGGAGCGCGAGCGGCACCACGTTGAGCCGATCGTAGAGGTCGGCGCGGAACTCGCCCTTCTGGCAAGCGGCTTCGAGATCACGGTTCGTCGCGGCCACCACGCGCACGTCGACCTTGATCGTCTCGTGCCCGCCGACGCGCTCGATTTCGCGCTCTTGCAGCACGCGGAGCAGCTTCGCCTGCATCGGCATCGGCATGTCGCCGACCTCGTCGAGGAAAAGCGTGCCGCCGCTCGCGCGCTCGAACTTCCCGCGCCGTTGTTTCGTCGCGCCGGTGAACGCGCCGGCCTCGTGCCCGAACATCTCGCTCTCGATGAGCTCGCTCGGGACGGCGGCGCAGTTCATCTTTTCGAGCGGCCCCTTCGCGCGTTTCCCGGCGATGTGGATCGCGCGGGCCACGAGCTCCTTGCCCGTCCCGCGCTCGCCCGTCACGAGCACCGTCGCGCTCGCCTTCGCGGCCCGCGCGATCTGCTCACGCAGCGCGATCATCGATCGGCTCTCGCCGATGAGCTCCCCGAGCTGCCCGACCTGGGCGCGCAGCGTGCGCGCTTCGGCCTCGGCCCGCACGAGGCGGAGCGTGTTGTCGAGCACGAGCAGCAGCCGATCGGTCGAGAGCGGCTTCTCCAGGAAGTCGAGCGCGCCGAGCCGCGTGGCGCGGACGGCGGCGTCGATCGAGGCGTGGCCGCTCATCATCACGATGGGCAGGTCCGAGCCGGAGACGCGGACCTTCTCGAGGAGCGAGACGCCGTCGCCGTCGGGGAGCGCGACGTCGAAGAGCGCGATGTCGTAGCTCTTCTTGGCGAGCTTCTCCTCGGCGATGCGCACGCCGCCGGCGACGTCCACCGTATAGCCTTCGAGGGAGAGGGCCTTCTGGAGCGTGGTGAGGATGGAGGGCTCGTCGTCGACGACGAGCACATGGCCGCGCGGCATTCGCAGACCCTAGCACCCGTCCGGCCGGGGGGGACAACCCCCGACCCGAGGCCCCCGTCACGGCACCCGTTCGAGCGGAAACCGTAACGAAATGCAACGAAGTGAGTCCAAGCACCACGTCCGCGCGCGGCCCCCGCGTCGCCCTGCCCGCCGCCGTTCGGTGGGCCTGTACGTCGGCCAAGCCGCGCTTGCGCGCCTGTCCCCCGCCGGCGGCTTCCCAGCGGAAAGTTCCGTGGCACCCACACCCGGGCAAACGGTGTACGAACGCTCGTCGCTTCGTGGTACCTTCGAGCCCCCATGCCTTCCGAGATCCTTCCGACAGCAGAAGGCGATCTCGGGCGAACGCCCTTTGCGCACCTGCTCGTCTACGTGCTGGACAAGCAGCTCACGGGCGCGCTTCTCCTGCGCGAGGCCTCGGGCGTCGAGCATGCGATCCGCCTCGAAGCGGGCGCGCCCGTGAAGGTCCGCCCCGGTGATGGGCATGCGCTCCTCGGGCAGATGCTCGTCGAGGCAGGCGCGCTCGACGAGGCCACGCTGAAAGGCGCGCTCTCGATGCACGGGCTGCTTGGGGACGCGCTCTTGCTCGCCGGCTGCGTCGAGCGCGAGCTGCTCGAGCAGACGGCGGCGCGTCAGTTCACGACGCGGATGACACGCCTTTTCAGCCTCGGCGCGGACACGACGTACAGCTACTTCGACGGCTGCACCGACCTCGTCGACGACGCGGCCCCGGCCTCGACGATGCACCCGCTCGCGATCCTCTGGGCCGGCGTGCGCGCGCATGCGGCGGCCTCGTCGATGATGGCCGAGACGATCGAGCGCCTGCACGACGTCACGATCCGCATCCATCCCGCGGCCGCGATCGAGCGGTTCGCGCTTTCGCCCGACGAGCGCGAGATCCTCGATCGGATCCGGGAAAACCCGCTCCCGCTCGCGCAGCTCTTCGCCGCTGGCTTCGCGCCGGAAGAGACGCTCGCCTGGATGGTCTACGCACTCGTCATCACACGTTCGCTCGACCTCGGCCTCGACACGACGCCGCTCTGCGCGGAGATCCAGCCCGCGCCGCCGCCGGCCGCGACGCGCCCCGTGACGCTCGCGCGGATCCGCCTGCGCGCAGCGTCGCACCGCATGGGCTCCGCGGCGCCGGATCTCGCGGGCGACGGCGAACGCACGCGCGTGCAGCCGCGTCCACGCAAGCGAGGTCGTCCGAGCGCGTTCACGCTCGCCGCGCGCCGCGTCGAGACGCCTCCGCCGAGGGAGGCCGTGAGCGAGCCGCCGCCGTCCGCGGTCGTCGAGACGGACCCCACGCCACCGGCTGTCCCCAAACCCGCGGCGGCAGAGCCGCAGATCAACGACACGCCCTCCTCGGAAAGCGACAAGGCGCCCAGTGTGCCCATGCCGCCCGAGGGCCAGCCGGACGCCGCGCGCCCGGCGCACGCGCTCTACTGCCTCGCTACATCGCGCATCGCGGAGCGTGATCTCACGGGCGCGCTCGCGGCTTGCCAGCTCGCGCGTGAGGTCGATCCTACGCAGCCCGACTATGCCGCGCTCGCTGTGTGGATCCGCTCGCTCCTCGGCGGCGCGGATCTCCGTGCCCGCGTGGCCGAGCTCGACGCGCTGCTCGAAGCGCGCGACGACCACGCGCAGGCCTTGTTCTACCGGGGTTATCTGCGCCGTCGGATCGGCGACGAGCCGGGCGCGGTGCAGGACCTCCGTCGCGTGCTCGACCTGGATCCGAGCCACCAGGACGCCGCGCGGGAGCTCCACCGGATCGCGATGGGCAAGCCGGCGAAGCGGCCGAGCGGCTTGTACCGGTCGTAGCGGAGGGCGCGGCGATCGTTGGTGCTCCAAGGGAGCCAACGACCGCCGCGGGGTTCGTCAGGGCGAGAGCCGGACGCCGAAGAGGTCCGCGCCGCCGCTGCTCGGGATGGTTCCGAGCGGGGCGCCGAACACGATCTGTTGCTCGAAGCTGCCGCCCACGATCACGTCGCCTTTGCCATCGACGGCGACGGCCCAGGCCGTCTGCGTGCTGTTCCCGCCAAACGTCTTCGTCCAGAGCGGCGCCCAATTCGATGCGGCGAGTTTCACGACGAAGACATCGCTTGCGTTGCTGGTATTGATCGTCCCGGCGCCGAAATCGATCGCATTGTCGAAATGCCCGGTCACGAGGACGTTCCCCGCAGCGTCCGCGGCGATCCCAGCGCCACGCGAGTTTCCGGTGATCCCGAATCGCTTGCTGCGCACGTGATTGCCGTTCGCGGCGGCGAGCTCGGCCACGTAGACGTCGGTCGCGCCCACGGCGTTCAACGCGCCACCACCGAATTCGAGCGCGCCGGTAAAACGTCCCGTGACGAGAATATTTCCGCTCGGCGCGGAGCCAATGTTCCCGTGGAATTGATCCCCAGACGAACCGAACAGCTTGCTCCAGATGTGATTGCCGTTCGACCCGTTGTACATCGCGACCACGAAGTCACGATCGCCGCCGCCGTTTAGCTGCCCGCCGCCGAGATTCACGCCGGTGCCATACGTTTCACCCGAAATCGCGACGTTGCCGTCCTTTGTGACCGTGAGGCGCCGTCCTCGCTCGTTATTATTGCTGGCGAAGATCTTGCTCCAACGGTGATTGCCTGTGGAATCATAGCTCGCCAAGAAAATGTCTTCGGCGTCGGGGTCAAGATTGTTGCCCCCGAGGTTCACCCATTCATCCGTGACCCACCCCGTGACGAAAAGATTCCCCGCGGCGTCGACGTCCACGTCCTGCGCGGATTGTGTATTCGCCGCGCCGTACTTCTTGCTCCAGACATGCGCGCCCGCACCGTCGAGCTGGAACATGAAGAGATCGATGCCATTGCTTTGCAGATCAGACCCGCCGAAATTGATCGTGCCGGTGAATTCTCCGACCACGGTGATACGACCCGCGCTGTCCACGGCGACGCCACGGGCGAGGCCGACCTCCGTCGCGGGAAACGTCTTCGTCCACGAGATGTTTCCGTCAGCACCGATCTTCGCGACGTAGACGCTACCCTGGTTCCCATCGAAGGCAAACAGGTCCCCGCTGAGCGTCGCGTCGACCGTGCCCGCAATCACATACCCACCGTCGGGCGTGAGCGCCACGTCGTAAATCGCGTCGTCCATCGGATCGGCGTTCTTGCCGGCCGGCGTGACGCCCGTCTCCAGCGCGCCCGTGCACATAGCAATGGCTATCCCGTCGCAATCGTCGTCCGCCGCCGTCGCGCAATCATCGAACGCAGGAAAGGTCACCTGCATGCAGCCCTCGATGGTCTTCCCATCGCCGCTGCACGTGCCCTGCCCAACGGCGCAGGCACCGTCGAGATCCGGCAAGTCGCACTCGACGTCCGCTCCGGGCGCACAAATACATACCTTATCCATCGCGTCGGCTTCGCCATTGCAGTCCTCGTCCCCGGCCACGTTGCAATCTTCGGCTGCCGCAGGAACGACCTGAGCCTCGCACGGGCCAAACTCCGAACCATCGTCATCGCAGAACTGCGTGCCTGCTTTGCAGTTGCCGATGCCCTCCGTGCCGGCGGGCCCCGAATAACACGTCCTCGTCTCGCCCGGCGTACACGGCTCGCCGCCCGTGCCGCCCGTGCCGCCCGTTCCCCCCGAAGCCCCCGCGCCGCCCATCCCGCCTGCGCCCGCCGTCCCCCCCGAGCCGGCTGCGCCGCCCGTCTCCACGGGGAGCGATCCATTCGTGTCGAACCCGCACGCGAGCGGCGCCGCGGAGAGGCCGAGTACGGCGAGCAAACCTAGAGAGCGACGAATCCGACGATCCGCGTGAGGCATGACCATTCTCCTGTGCGAAAAGCAATACGCGCCGAAGACGCGCTGGGGGAGGAATCGACTTTACGGGAGCACGGCGGCCGAATCAATCGGCCCGCACCCACGATCCGACGGGTTGACGCTGGCGCGCTCCGGCATCATCGCCTCGACGTGCCCCGCCTCTCCGCCCGCGTGCACCTGCCCTCTGGCCGCGTGGCGCGCCTCTCCGACGAGGCCGCCCGGCGTGCTGCCGCACGCGCACGCACGCCCGATGTGCGCCCCGGCGGGTGCATGGAGGCGCTCGAGATCCTCGAAGCCGAGGACGTCGCGCGGACCGACGCAGGCGCGCCGATCGACGTGCGCGGTTTGTCCTTGCGCGACTTCCACGTGCTCCGCGCGCTCCTGGTCCACGCCGGCGTGCAAGCCGAGGCGCCCGCGGAGCTGCCCTGCGAGAACTGCGGCGAAGCTTTCCGTGTTGCGCCTTCGAACCTGCTCGAGATCGCGCCGTTCGTCGACGCAGAGCTCGACGACCCCGAGCTCGACGCGCCCTTCGATCACGAAGCGGTCCACGGGATCCCGGCGATCCGCGTGGGCACCGAGCTCGCCCGATCGATCCGGATCGCCGCGCGTACGGTCGAGGAGGCCCTGCCGCTCTTCCGCGCCGAATCCGCGCCGACCCGGATCACGCCCGCGCTCGTCGTCGCCATGGGCATCACCGCGCTCGGCCGCGAGCGCCGCGCCTCCGCGATCGCCAAGGCGCTCGCCGCGGCCCCGGACGAGGCCTACCAGGCCGTCGCCGATTGCCTCTACGAAGCACATTATTCGGCGCGCCTCGTCGCCGTGCACCGCTGCGCCGTGTGCGGCGCGCGAAACGATCTCGACGTCCCCTGGCAGCGCGAAATCCCCTACGAGGTCGGCGAACCCCGCAAGGCACGCCGCGCCTTCCCGGACCTCGACGCGTTCGAGGCGATGGTGACGAGCGCCGCCGATCGCATCTACCGCGCGCGCGGCGTGCGCAACATCGACCTCGTCGTCGATGACGGCGTGCCCGCCTGCGACGACGGCGGCGAGCCGCTGCTCGGCTGCTACACGCCCGGCGGCACGGACGCGACGCTCGGCATCCTACGGGCACCCGAGATCCGCTTGTTTTACCGGACATTCCAGGCCGAGCACCGCCACGATCGTTCCTTCGACGTGGCCGCCGAGATCGACGAGACGATCGACCACGAGATCACCCACCACCTGCACCACCTCGCCGGCGATGACCCACTCGACGAGGAAGAACACGCGGTGATTGAGAAGGAAGCGATCCGCAGGATCGGCAAGCGTGAAGCCGCGCGCCGCGCGGGCCGTGGCCTCGCGTCGGAGCTCGCGGGGTTCATGCGGACGACGTGGCCGCTCTTCGTGATCGCGTTCGTCGCCACGTATTTCACGTTTTGCCGCTGAAAGAAGCGAGCCGGCTTGACCTCGGCCCCCGCCCGGCAAGAATGGCCCTCGTCATGCGCTCTGCCTCGATCCTGCGCGCGATCCTCGCCTCCTCGATCGCGCTCGTCGCCGCCACGGCCACGAGCTCGTACGTGCTCGCCCAGGCGGCCGCGCCGAGCGACGGCGACGCGATCGTCGCGAAGGTGGGAGTCCGAACGATCACGGTGCGCGAGGTCGAGCGAAAGCTCGCCGCGATCCCGCCGTTCCAGCTCCGCTACTTCGGCAAGACGCACGACGAGATCCGCCGCAAGTTCGTCGAAGAGACCGTGCTCAAGGAGACGCTCTACGCCGAGGGCGCCGAGGCCGCGAAGATGCGCGATCTGCCCGAGGTCGGCGAGCGCATCCGCAGCGTGCTGCGCAACGCAATCGTCTCGCAGATCCGCGCCGAGGTCGCCGCGCAGGGCGCTGTGACCGACGAGGAGGTACGCGCCTACTACGACGCGAACCGCGACAAGTACCATGCGCCGTCGCGCGTCGCGATCTGGCGCATCCTCGTGGCGACGCGCGAGCAGGCGCTCGACGTGATCCAGAAGGCGAAGGCCGACCTCTCGCCGAAGCGCTGGAACGAGCTCGCGCGGGATCTGTCGCTCGACAAGACGACGAGCATGCGCGGCGGCAACCTCGGGCTCGTGGCGCCCGATGGAACGACGACAGACCCGAACGTGAAGGTCGACGTCGCGCTCGTGAAAGCCGCCGAAGCCGTGAAGGACAGCGAGCTCGTGCAAGAGCCCGTCGCCGAAGGTTCCTCATGGGCCGTCATCTGGCGGCGCCAGAGCATCAAAGCGGTCGACCGCCCGCTCGAGCTCGAAGCGCCTTCGATCAAGCAGATCCTGATGCACGAGCGCACGCAGAAGAAGATCCAGGATCTCGTGGCCGCGCTGCGCAAAAAGCACCTCGGCGAGACGAACGCCGATCTCCTGGAGATGCTCGGCGTGAGCGCGATGGGCGAAGTCGCGCCCGCCAAACGCCCCGGCACCTTGCCCTCGTCGCGGCGCCCCGCCGCAGGCCCGCCCGCGCCCTCGCAGACGCCCGCGGGCCCGCGCTGACGCGGCTCAAGCGAGCGCGAGCGCCAAGAGCAACCCGAGCGCCGACACGATCGCCGAGATCACCGCGACGACCGTGCCCGTACGCCGCGCGCGCGCCGCCGCATCCTCGGGCAAACCGTACACGCCCTTGAGCAGCGCATCCGAAGCGCGACCGGGCACGCGCATCGAGAGCGCGAGCACCTCGGCCGCTGCCTTCGCGCCGCGCGATCCGAGCATCCAGATCGCGCCGAGCGGACCCGTCATCAGGTCCCAGCCGCAGGAGTACAAACCAAACCGGAGCGCGCGCCTTCGTTGCGGCCGCGCCCCCTGCTTTCGCGCGCCCGCGTCGAGCGCCGCGCCGTGACTCGCGTGCGCCAGGACCATCCAAAGCGCGAGCGCAGGCACGCCGATCACGAACCACTCGAGCGCCCGCACGCGCATCTCCGGATCCCCGATCACCTGCAGCGCGAGGTGCGGCAACGCGAGCGCGGCGATCGGCAGGAGCATCGCCACCATCGAGCCGACCGCGAGCATCTCGGCGACGATCGCGAACCGCACGGCCGGCGGCAGCGCGCCGTCCGGCAGCGCCGAGAAAAACGCGTCCGCGCCCTGCGTCGTCGCGAGCGCCGTCCCCCAGAGCCGCGACCACGACGTGCCTCCAGGGCGCTCCCAAGGCACGATGGCCATCACGCCCGAGGCCGTCTCATCCGCGGGCGTGCACCCGGAGCAATCCGACTGGCCGCAGATCGTGCAGAGCACGGCCGCGGGCACCTCGAATGCATCGGTGTCGGACGAGTCCGCTCTCGGCCGGACGCGTTGCGCGCTCATCGGTGTCTTGGCCATGGCGCACCTCCGACGGACCCGCCCCGCGCCGCGCGAAGAAAACCCGCCGCCCACACAATACGCGAATCCTCGGCCTGTGTCGACCCGGGGCGGCCGCCAAAGCGGCTAGTGCAACATCTCGTCGCCCTTGCGTGACTCGTTCGATGGCAGGTCGTCGACACGCCCGCCAAAGCGCGTCGCGACGCCGAGCGCGAGCAAGCCGAGCACGAACGTCACGTGCAGGCCGTACGCCCACTCGAAGCGACGGGGCAGATAGCGCGTGCTCTCGGGGACCACCGCGACGCGCATGATCACGGTCATGATCACGATCGCCGCCAGAAATCCCACCGCGAGCCGCGCCCCGCGCATCGCGTGGATCGAGCGGCGCGAGAGCACGAGCGGGAGCATCACGACCCACGACACGAAAGGCGCCCACATCCACTGCAAGCGCTCTGCGAACCCGAACCCCGTGAACACCTGGAGTTCCGGCGCCTGCTCACGCATCCAGGGCAGAAAAAAAGCGCCGAGCCCGAGGAGCGCGATCCCAGCGAGCGCGCCGCGTCCGCGCGCGACGTACAGGAACGGCACCGTCTCCATCTCGGGCGGCACCGCCTCCTCGTCTTCGAGCGCCTCGCGCGAGGGCGGCAGCTTGCGGATGTCCTCGAGCGGCAAGCCGCACTCGGGGCAGACACGCGCCTCCGAGGGCTCGAACATCTCACGGCAGAAGGGACACGCGACGAGGGCAGGCATCGACGACGAGGAGTTTAGCGCGCGCCGGGTTCCCAGCGCGCGTCCCACCGTTTACAAATGCCCCCACCATGTCGAAGCGACAGAAGCTCGAAGACGACGCCGTCGCCGCGTTCCTGGCCGCGCACGCAGGCTGGTCGCGTGCAGACGAGGCCATCCAGAAGACGTACAAGTTCCCCGACTTCTCCACGTCGCTTGCCTTCGTCGTGCGCGTGGGCCTCGCCGCGGAGAAGCGTGATCATCACCCCGACGTCCACCTCGGCTGGGGCCGCGTCACAGTCGTCTGGTCGACGCACGACGCGGGCGGGATCACGGGCGTCGACACGGAGATGGCCGAAGCGACCGATCGGCTCTACGGAGGCCCGTGAGCGAGGATCCGACGCAGTGATGGATTCCCCTCGAGAAGCGCTCCTTTCGCGGCTCGGCCTGAGCGGCGAGTTGCCTCATCTGGAGGAGGCGCTCACGCACCCGAGCTTCTCGAACGAGCAACGCAAGGGCGCATGCGCCGACAACCAGCGGCTCGAGTTCCTCGGCGACGCGGTGCTCGGGCTCTGCGTGGCCGAGCTCCTCATGCAGCGCTTTCCAGGCGCGGACGAAGGCGAGCTCTCGCGGATGCGCGCGGTCCTGGTGAACCCGAACCCGCTCGCCGCATGGGCGAGGAGCGTCGAGCTCGGCGCGGCGCTCCGGCTCGGTCGAGGCGCGCAAGCCGCAGGCGAGCGCGACCGCACGAACGTGCTCGCGGACGCGGTCGAGGCGATGATGGGCGCGATCTACCTCGATCGCGGGCTCGACGCGGCGCGGCTCTTCGTGCACGCGGTGATCGCCGAGCCGCTCGCGCGCCTCACGGAGGGCCTGCAGCGCACGCGAGATCCGAAGAGCGAGCTGCAGGAGCGTGTGCAGGCCACGGGCGGCCCCTCGCCCCGCTACCGCGTCGTACGCATCGAAGGACCGCCGCATCACCGGGACTTCACGGTCGTCGTGGAGATCGACGAGCGAGTCGTGGGCGAAGGCCAGGGCCGTTCGAAAAAGCTCGCGGAGCAGGAGGCCGCGCGGGCCGCGATCTTGAGCTTGTGGTCAGGTGACGCGAACGTCGAGGAGGCGGTATCTTCGGGATCGAACGAGTCCGAGGTTCGTCCGTCCAATGGAGCCCTCCCGCGGACGGAGGACGCCTGAGACTTTCGAGGAGGTTTTCGAAGATGCGCCGGATCGCGCTCGCTGTGCTCGTGACGCTCGCGCTGGTCTTCACCGTGCTGCCCGCGTGGGCCGGCAGTTACCTCGACCGCGCCGCGCTTCTGCTCGACGAGGCGCGCAAGGAAGGGGACATGCTCCAGCCCCGTACGTTCGACAAGGAGCTCGTCCTCGTGGTGAAGGCGCTCGCGGAGGCGCGCGCGCGTGTCGGCAGCAAGATGGAGGTGCCCGCGGCCGTGACGAAGGCGCACCCGCACCTCTTGCTCGTGCTCGCGAACTACGAGCGCGCGGCGTCCGCGGCCGAGGACGGGAACTTCAAGAAGTTCATGGAGCACCTCAACGCCGCGCGTGACGAGGACCGGAACTTCCGCGCGATCCTGAAAGAGCTCGGCTACGCGCTGCCGGACGTGAACGCGAAAAAATGAACGCCGCGCAGGCCTGAAAACGAAACGGGCCGCCTCGATCGAGGTGGCCCGTTTTCGTTCGTGGTCGTCGCTCGTGCCTAGAGGACGAGGCCGATGTCGAAGGCGAGCGTGTATTGCCGGGGCATGCCGTCGAACTTGTTCACCTTGGTATCCGCGGCGTCGTTCGGATCCGGCGTGAAGACCTGCGAATCCTCGTCCTGGTTCGCCTCCTGCGGATCGATGACGTCGGTGACGAAGTGCGCACCGATGCGGATCATCTGGAAGCGGAGCTGCAAGCCCGCGTCGATGCGGTGGCGCGTCATGCGCACCGGATCGAACACGGCCGTGTTGTTGAAGTCCGCGCTCGTACCCGCGCCGCAGACGGGCTGGCCATCGCGGTAGGGCTTGCTGGGATCGGGCGTGGCCGGCGAGTTGCCGCCCTGGTAGCCGCAGTAGTTCAGCGCGTCGGTGTTCGGCGTAAGATCGATGAGGCCCGAGTCGCCGAAGATGCGGAGGAACGAGTAACCGACGTACGGCGTGAGCACGACGCTGCCCGCGATCGGGATCGGCTTCGAGAGCTGCGCATCCGCGGCCGCGACCGTGAGCTGAAACTCGGGGTTGCCCGTGAGGGTCGTGACCGAGCCGCCGACCGCGATGTCCGGGAAGATCGCGGGGATGCCCGTGCGGAAACCTTCGAGCAGCGCGATACGCACGTCGGCGCCGAGGATGCCGATGTTCGAGTTCGCCATGAACCCGATCTTCGTGCCGAGCTCCATGCCGAGGATGCCGAGCGGCAACGAGAGCGGCGCGAAGCCGTACCGGGTCTTCATCGAGAAGACCTGGAGGAAGTCGTCGGGGCCGGTGTTGCGCGTGGAGAAGAGCTTGTTGTTCGGGTCCTGCTTGCCTTGCGTCCCGAGCGCCCAGTACTGCGAGTCCGACGAGATGTTCGTGAACGCGCCCTCGAACGCGAGATCGAACCCGCCGTAGCCGGTCGTCCGCGCCGGATGCATCGCCGTCGGCGCGAGCGCGAAGCCCCACTCGCCGATGAGCTTCGCGAACGCGAGATCGTCTGTGCCGCAACGGGAGTAGCCCGACTGCGGGTTGTAGTAGAGGCCGCCGTTTCCGCCCGGCGCGCGGCAACTCTCGTCCGTCACGAGGCGCGCGAGGGCCGGGTCCATCGTGTCCGCCTGTGCCTGGCGAGGCACTGCCACAGCCGCGACGAGCGCGGCAGCCGCCGCGATCCACCCGAATCGACGCATACCAGGATCTCCGAGGCGCGAGGCTACGGTGGGGGCCGCTTTCCCGTCAAGGTCTCTGAGGGCGGAAGCTTGTGCCTGGGGCGCATGGGGCTAGAAAGACGCCCGTGGCCAAGGACCAGCGCCCTCGCCTCCGCGCAAAACCGCTCGACCAGCCCCTCCACGTCGTGCTGATCGACCCCGAAATCCCGCAGAACACCGGCAGCATCGCCCGGCTCACGGCCGCCACGAAGAGCAAGCTGCACCTCGTCGGCAAGCTCGGCTTCCGCATCGACGAGCACTCCGTCCGCCGCGCCGGCGTCGACTACTGGCACCTCGTCGAGCTCGAACAACACGTTGACTTCGAGCAGTTCCGCGCGCGCTTGCCGGCCCCGCGGCTCTGCCTCTTCAGCGCCGTGGCCACGAAGAGTTACCTCGACGCGGGCTACAAGCCCGGCGACGCGCTCGTGTTCGGCAAGGAGAGCAAGGGCCTCGACGACGCGCTGCTCGAGCGCTTCCCCGATGACGTCTACGGCATCCCGACCCTCGGGCCCGTGCGCTCGCTGAACCTGGCGAACGCGGTGGGCATCGTGCTCTACGAGGCGCTGCGGCAGATCGGCGCGCTCTCGCAGACGACGCTCGGATGAGGCCAGGCCGCGCCTTTACGCGCCCCGACGCACGCGCTACGCCCGGAGCCCGCTCGATGCCGAAGCCTCTCTCCGCACGCCTCGCCGCGACCCTGCTCGCCGCGACCCTGCTCGTCACGGCCGCGGGCTGCAACCGGCGCCCCGCGAACGCATCGCCCGACGGCGCCGTGCGCGAGCTCGTCGAGCGGCTGCGGCTCGTGAACGGCGACCCGGCCGCGGCGAAGTCTGCGTTCGAGCTGCTCTCGAAGCGCGCGCGCACGAACCTCGCCGAGCGAGCCCAGCGCTACAGCGCGGCGAGCGGCAAGACGATCGCGCCCGAGGCGATGATCGTGCCCTCGCGCTTCGTCGTGCGTTTCGAGCCGCAGCGGTATGCGGCGCAGATCTCCGGCAACCACGCGCTCGTCGAGATCATCGGCCTCGGGCCGGGGGATCACGCGCAGGTCGCGTGCGTGTTCGAGGACGAAGCATGGCGCGTGGATCTCCCGTTTCCCCCGCTGCCGCCCGTGCAGGTTCGTCCGGGAAATAATTAAAAAAGCCGAAGGGCCGATTCCTGCTGGAATCGGCCCTCTTCGGGGAACCGGGCGGGGACCCCAAACCCCCTTGCCCGCGCGGTTCTACGGTTCAGTTGGCGAGAAAGATCGCCTCGATCTCGGTCTTCACCTGCTCCTCGGTTTGACCGCGCGCGATCGCGATCTCCTTCACGATCAGCGAGCGCGCCGTGTCGAGCATGCGGCGCTCGCCGAAGGAGAGCTGCTTGTCCGTCTTCAGACGGTAGAGATCACGCAGAACCTCGGCGACGTCGTAAATCGAGCCCGTCTTGATCTTGTCCATGAAACCGCGGTAACGGCGGTTCCAGGTCTGGTTGTCGAACGCGATCGTGCGCTCGCGCAGGATATCGAAGATCTCGCGGATCTCCTGCTCCGAGATCACCTGACGGAGCCCGACGGCGCTGGCGTTGGAAACCGGCACCATGATCTTGCGGTCGGTGTCGAGGATACGGAGAACGTAGAAGCGCTGGCGGTTCCCGGCGATGTCTTTCTCTTCGATGTTGACGACCTCGGCCACGCCCTGGGCCGGATAAACCGCCTTGTCGCCTACCTTGAACTGGATCTCCGAACGAGCCTGCATACTGTCTCCTTTGCCTACCGCCCCGCCGCTACGATCCCGTGTCCCCGCTGGGCCGAGCGATCTGATCGCTCGAGGTCGGCCAGGAACCGTTGGATCTGGGGTCTCATTCCGAAGAGCCGAGCGCCGCCGCGAAGACCACGATAAGGGCCTGGGGGATGCGGGAGATCGCAGAGCGCTGCGGGTTCGGTCACCATCGAAGACACCGCGGGGGAGCTGACGGTGGAAGGGGTTTCGGGGTTGTTGAGAGAAGTCCCCTCACGTCTCGAGGTCTCGACGCCTCGGTGAGGGGTTAGTTTGCGCCAGGCGCGCGCACTCTAGTTAGAACGCCGGGATCTGTCAACCGAATTGGCGCGACCCGGCATGCTTCCATACAGTTATGGCAACGGTCCGGTGAAACGGCAACGGACACGCGCATGGTCGGGCGGGAGAGCGAGCGATCGCCGTTACGAAAGGCGCCCTTCTGCCAGCCTCCGCGCGAGCCCCCAACGCACGCCCCGATCCGACACCACGAGCTCGACAGTGGATTCCACGGCGGGCGTGTGCAGCGCACGCGCCTCCGAGGCCCACGCGAGCACCTCCGCGACGAGAACCCCACCCGCGACGATCACGTCCGCACGCTCCGGCTTGATCGTCTGCAAGGTCCGCCGCTCCACGAGCGGCATGGTCGCGAGCGAACCCACGGCGCGGACGACCTCGTCCTGCGAGAGACGCGCGCCATGCACGCGGGAAGCGTCGTACGGGAAGACGTCCCGTGCATAGGACGCGAGCGTCGTCACCGTGCCGGCCACGCCGACGAGCGCGCCGCTCGGCGAGAAGCCCGTGCGCTCGAGTGATGCGCGCACGTCCGCCCGCACCGCTTCGAGCTCCGCCGCCGTCGGCGGGTCGCTCTTCACGTGCCGCTCCGTGAGCCGCACGCTGCCGATGTCGAGGCTCGTCGCGCGCGCGAGCCCTCCGGCCGCGTCCCCCGTCACGATCTCCGTGCTGCCGCCTCCGACGTCGAAGACCGTGACGGGCCCCGAGAGGCCAAGCCCCGAGAGCGCGCCCTCGAAGGTGAGCTCTGCCTCCTCGCGCCCCGACACGACACGCGGCTCCACGCCGAGCCGCGCCTTCGCCTCCGCGCGGAATGCGTCGCCGCCGCTCGCGTCGCGCATCGCGCTCGTGCCCACGGCGGCGATCTTCGAGGCGCCGGCTGCGCGAAGCTCCTCGCCGTACTTCGCGAGGCAGTCGAGCGTACGCGTCACGGCCTCGGGCGCGAGCTTCCGCGTCGCGTCGACGCCCTGCCCGAGGCGCGTGATCGTGGCGCGCTCGACGATCGGCACGAGATCGTCGCCCCGCTGCTCGACGACCAGCAAAAGGACGGAGTTCGTGCCGATGTCGATCGCGGCGAATCGCATGGAGCTCAAATGGTTGGGGGTCGAAGGAACGGACGCTCGGCTCAGTTCGCGAGCGTCTTCAGGTCGAGCATCTCCTCGACGTTCGGCAGGACCACGAGCTCGCAACGGCGGTTCGCGAGCTTGTTCTCGGGCGTGTCGTTCGGCTTCACCGGGTCGGTGTCGCCGTAGCCCGCGGCGCTCCAGCGCGCGGGGCTCAGACCGCCGCCGTTCTTCTCGGGCGTCTCGATGAGGAACGCGAGCACCTCACGCGCGCGCATCACGCTGAGGCCCCAGTTGTCCTTGAAGCGACCGCCCGCGAGTTTGTCGCTGTCGGTGTGACCGGCGACCTGGAACGAGCGCTGCGACAGGGCCGAGTCATTGCGCACGACCTCGGCGACCTTGAGCAGGATGTCCTGCCCGTCCTTCTTCAGCGTCTCCTTGCCCGGATCGAAGAGCACGTCGCCCGGGAGCTGGATGACCATGCGGTTGTTGCGCACGGTCACGTTGAGCCCGAGCTTCGTGAGGGCCTGGAGCTTCTCGCGCAGCGTCTCGAAGCGCTTCTTGATCGCCTCGAGCTGCTCGGCGCGGCGGCGGTACTCCTCGAGGGCCTTCGATTGCTCCTCGAGGTTCGCGTTGAGCTTCGAGATATCGACGCCGGCGTTCTTGAGCTGCTGCTTGAGCTGCTCGATCTGCGCCTTCGCGTCGTCGAGCTCGCTGCGGGCCTTCTTGTTTTGCCTCTCCTGATCGGAGAGCTGGCCCTTCAGGGCCTCGATTTCACGGACTTTGGCTTGCATCTCCTCCTCGGAGTAGCCGCACCCGGTAGCGCCCGTGAAGGCGAAGAGCGCGGATCCGAGCAGGAGCCATGAGGTCGTGCGACGCATCGACATCCTGTCCTCCTGGACGCTTGACGAACGTCCGGACCGTAGCCGAGGTCCTACGCGTCGCACAAGGGGAGACATGCCCCGCGGGGGTCGATGCATGAATCGTAGATCATGTCAATAGACGACGTTTGGCGACGAAAGGGGAGGTTGTAGGCGCTTGGGATCGCGAGGGACACCACACCCCATCTGTTCCTGCGTTCCGCCCCCTCGCAATGCTTGCAGAGCGATCTCCCTTCAACCGAAGGGGTACATCAGAGCAGGCCTTGCAAGAATTTCCTTGACCGTCACCATGCGTGGCAATATACGTCGTGCAACATCTGTTGTCTCGGGGCTCGCGACTCAGGTAAGAGCGAGAGCGAGGCGGCCAATCAGGAGGGTCTACAGATGGCTGCGAAGAAGACTGCGAAGAAGCCCGCGAAGAAGGCGACCAAGAAGGCCACCAAGCCGGCCGCCACGAAGGCAACGAAGGCCGCCAAGAAGCCGGCGAAGAAGGCTGCCGCGAAGAAGACGGCCGCCAAGCGCGCCCCCGCGAAGAAGACGGCCGCCAAGCGCGCCCCCGCGAAGAAGCGCGCCGCCGCCACGACGAAGCGCACGGCGAAGAAGGCCACGAAGCGCGCGCCGGCCAAGAAGTCGGCCGCTCCACGGGGCCGCGCCGCCGCCAAGCCCGCTGCTCCGAAGTCCGCGCCCGCTCCCGCGCCCGCCGCGTCGAGCGACGACGAGGAATAGGCCCAGCAGCTAGCCCGCAAGCTCTTCGCAGCCGTCCCGGAGGCGGACTTCGAGTCCGCCTCGCGGGCGTCGGGGCCTCGACGAAGATCGAGGGATGATGTGCCCCGAACCAGCTTGGATCCGCGGCGTTAGGGACATCGAAGAGCCTCGACCGAATGGACGTCGGAAGACCGCACGTCCATTCGTGTTTTTGTGCGCCTCTTTCCGTAGTCTCGTCCCGTGATCAAGAGCCCGCGCGCGATCCTCGCGCTGCTCACGGCCCTGAACCTCCTGAACTACGTCGACCGCTTCGTCGTCACGGCCGTAGGACCGCGCATCCAGGAACATCTCGGGCTCTCCGACAAGGAGCTCGGCCTCGTCACGAGCGCCTTCATGCTCGGCTACTTCGTCACGAGCCCCGTCTTCGGATGGCTTGGCGACAGGTTCCCCCGCAAAGCCCTCATCGCCGCCGGCGTCCTCGTCTGGTCCGCTGCGACCGCAGCGTCGGGCCTCGCTAGCGCGCTCGCATCGCTGCTCGCCGCGCGTGTCGTCGTCGGCGTGGGCGAGGCGAGCTACGCGACCTTGAGCCCCACGCTCATCGACGACGTCGCGCCCGCCGAAAAAAAGAACCGCTGGCTCGGCATCTTCTACGTCGCGATCCCCGCAGGCTCCGCGCTCGGCTTCATCCTCGGCGGCCAGCTCGAGCATCGCTACGGATGGCGCAACGCCTTCTACATCGCAGGCGGGCCCGGCGTGCTGCTCGCGCTCGTCGCGCTGCTGCTCCGCGAGCCGGAGCGATCGCTCGCGCAGAAGAAGGACGAGCGCGGCATCGTCGCGAGCTTCCTCGACGACACGCGCGCGCTCGCACAGAACCGCTCGTACGTGCTCACCGTCGCCGGCTACATCGCGCAGACGTTCGCGCTCGGCGGCTTCGTGCAGTGGGCCGTGCCGTTCCTCTACCGAAGGCTCTGCCTCGATCTGCACGTCGCCGACGGCGCGTTCGGCAAGCTCACGGTGCTCACGGGGCTCGTCGGCACCGCGATCGGCAGCCTCGTCGCGGAGCGCGTGCCCGGCGAGGATCGCGTGCGTGCGGCGCTCTGGGTCTGCGCGGTCTCCTCGGCCGTGGCCACGCCGGTCGCCGTCTTCGCGATCTTCGCGCCGTCGTCCACGAGCTTCCTCGCGCTGCTCGGCGTGTGTGAACTCGCGGTCTTCGCCAGCATGGCCCCGACGAACCTCGCCATCTTGAAGTCGGTGCCCGAGGATCGACGCGCGAGCGCGATGGCGCTGTCGATCTTCTTGATCCACCTGCTCGGTGATCTGATCTCGCCGCCGATCGTCGGCGCGGTGAGCGACGCGTTCGGCGACGCGAAGGCGCAGTGCACGTCGGGCACGGGCCTCTTCTGGGGCATGCTCCTCCTGCCCGTCGCGCTCGCGCTGTCCGCCGCGTTCTGGTTCGTCGGCGCGCGCCGGACGAACCCTGCTTCTTCTTCGAGCTAGTCGCCGAGGTAGAGCTTGAGCGATCGCGCCGCTGCGGGACGATCGAACGGCACGCCCGCGAGCTCGCGTTGCGACATGCGCTCGAAGAGCTGGATCGAAAAGTCGTAGAACGCCTCGCACTCGCCCGCGGCCAGATCGAGGCGCGTGGGGTCGAGCAGATCTGCGTCGCGGAGCGCTGCGAGCGAGGCGACGAGCTCCCGCGCGCGCGGGTAGTCGCCGAGCACCACGAGCGGATATCCCATCGCGCGGAAGTAGCCGAGGAAGTCACGTACGAAGCCGAAGCTCTCGGGCACGGCCCACCGGTCGCTCGCGGGATCGGCGTGCCGGAGCTTGCTCGCGAACGCGCGCGTGATCTGCGCGAACATCCACACGTTCTGCCGCACGCGCGCGATCGTCCCACGCCGCACGCCGACGTCCTCGAAGACGCGCCCCTCCTCCAGCGTCGCTCCGAGCGCGCGCCCGAGGAAGAGCACGCAGAGCTCGATCGCCGGCCGCAAGAGCGCCGTCGCTCCCTGGATCCGCGCGCGCAGATCCTGCTCCGTGAGCTTCGCGTCGGCCGGAGGTAGTTCGTGCTCAAAGATTCGGCGGAGCTCCACGCGCAGACTCGCCGACACCGTGAGCAGCGCGTCCTTGATCGCCGAGAGCCTTTGCCCCTCGGCCACGAGCGTGTCGTGCCGCGCCGCGATGTCCGACGCGCCGACGCGCCCGATCTCCCGGCCGAAGCCCTCCGCGAGCAGCTCGCCCGCGCGCCTGCGCAGGTAGTTCGAGAGCGCGCGCCCGTCGCTACGCAGCACTGCGAGCACGAGGTACGCGCGCCCTGCAACGCGACGGTCGGTGTGGTCGAGCGCGATCGCGTCGAGCAGGCGCAGGTACCGCAGCATGCGGTAGAGCGACAGGAACGTGAGCGCTACGAGTCGATGCGGGTGCTCGCCCGTCACGTTCTGCATGAGCTCGAGCACCGCCGACGAACCGATGCGATCGAACTCGGGCCGGAACTCGAGCGCCGAGAGCGGATTGAAGAACGCGCTCTGCGTGATCTCGCGCATCGTGATCGAGAGGTGCGCGTAGAAGACGCGGTAGCTCACGCGCGGCAGCCGCAGCATCGCCGTGCCCGTCTCGATCAGGTTCGTGAACGCTTGCCGCAGCAGGAAGAGCGCCGCCTCGGGCGACTCCTGCGCCATCGTCGCGTAGACGAGCCGCGTGCGCGAGTTGTCCTCGGGCAGCACGGTCTCCAGGTAGCGCTGGAACACGAACGCTCGATCGCGCTCGCCGAGCATCATGCGCGCGAGCTGCACGACGCGCAGCATGCCGTCCTTCGCGTGCGCGAGCTGCTCGCGGAAATCGTGGCTGACGATCGTTTGTCTGCGGCCCGAGCCCGGGTGGTTGCGCGGGTTCGCGAAGCAGGCGAGACCCTTCAGGAGAATCTCGAGCTCGAAGAGGATCTCGTCCTTCTGCTTCTCGGCGAGCTTCGAGAACCAGGCGTCGCGCGCCTCGCGTTGCTCGCGGCGCAGGCCTCGCGAGTCGCGCAGGAGCTCGACGTACGCGTTGTGCGCGCCGCCCAGGCCCTGTCCGCGTGTGGGAGGGTTCGAGTCGCTCGTCAAGGGCTCGTCCGGCGCCTAACGGCGCGCCTTGAACTCGAAGGGGTACGTGAAGATCGTGTCCTTGCCGCTCGGCGACTTCGGGTACGAGAGCCCCTTCGCGACGTCCTGCATGCAGCTCTCGATCTCGGGCGCCTTGATGTCGCTCTCTTCCTGCTTGATCTTCGACTCCTTCAGCCGCCCGTCCGGCGCGAGCTCGAACGTGAAGGCGACCTTCCCCTTCTGCCCCGGGTTGTTCTTCGCCCACAGATCGAAGCAGCAGCGGAACGCGTCGCGCTTCGACTTGATGAGCTCGCTCATCGGCTGGAAGCGATCACTCGCGCCCGCGTCGCTCGCGGTCTGCGCGTTGTTCATCACGACGCCGTTCGCCGGCGGCTCGTTCGTCAGCTCGGCGAGCATGTCCTTGCAGTCGGACGCCTTCTCCGGCGCCTTGCGCGGCGCAGGCGGAGGTGTCGCGGCCGCGCCTGCGCCTTGATCGCCCGCCGCGGCGCCTGGGGAAGGCTGCGCCTCGTCCTTTGGTGCTGCCGACTCGCCGTTCGTTCCCTTGTCCGGCGAGGCTTCGGGCGAGCTCGCCTCGGAAGGCGATCCGCTCGCGCACGCCGAGAACAGCGCCGCGAAGGTGAGGCTCAACGTCGCGAAGAAGGAGGCTGTCGCGCAGGCTCGCATGGCGGCCATCCTACCCGATCCTGCCTCCATCCCGTGCGTCACCTCGCCCGAACGCGCGCGCCGAGGCATCCTTCCGTCATGCGTAGGCTCCCCGCCAAGCTCGCGCTCCTCGTGATCCCCCTCGCATTTGCTCTCCCGGCCGCGTGTGGCGACGGCTACGAGGTTCGTCCCTGCGGTCAGATCCCCGAAAAAGGCTGCCCCGTGGGTCGTGGCGGAACGTGCGACGACGCGACGTGCGCGGCCCTTTACGATTGCGTGGACGGCGCGTGGCGCCAAGCCGAGACCTGCCCCGGCGGCGGACAGGACCCGGACGCCGGCGTCTCCCCCGATGGTTGCGCCAAACCTGTGATTGACCACACGGGCGAGACCACGGGGTGCATGCCGGATCTCCAAAACCCAGACTGCCCTGCGGTCGCGGCCGAGCAGTGCTTCGAAACCGTTTGCCTCACCGATTGCATCGATTTTTTTCTTTGCACCGGGGAAGGCTGGAACCTCGTGGCATACTGCAATGAAGAAGGGACGCTTGAACTGACCCAGTGAGGCAACGAGGTCTGCATCGAAGTCCGGGAGCCGCGGCGATCCTTGCGATGGCGATGGCGCTCGCGGGCTGTCCGGACGAACGAGGATCGGTCGAGGTCGTGGAACCCCCGGCCGAGACCACGGCGAAAAGCGCGCGCGCTCCGATCTCGGGCATGGCCGTGGAGGTCGCCTCGGTGCGCTCCGACGCGGCGATCGACGTGGAGGCGGTCCGCGCCGTGCTGCGCGACGCGGAGTCCGCGTTCCTCACGTGCCTCGACGCCGACGGCTCGACGGGCGTGATCGCGCTGAAGCTCGGCGTCGAAGAGGACGGCGCGACGCTGGAGGTCGCCTCGCAACAAGCGAGTACCTTCGGCACGGACGACGCGCGCGCGTGCTTCGAACGAATCGTGGCGGCGCTGCGGTTCCCGACGACGCAGTCACGCGAGCGCTTCGATCTCTCGATCGCACTCGAAGTACGGCCACGACACGAGCTTTAGGCCGATTTCAAGAACGGCTCCCACTCCTTGAACGGCTCGGGCCGACCGAGCAAAAGGAGCATGGAGGCCGACCACCGTGGCGCCGTCGGCGTGCGAAGGAGCCGCATGCTGGCCTCCTCGGGCGTGCGGCGGCCTTTGCGTAGATTGCAGGGGCGGCACGCGGTGACGAGGTTCTCCCACGAGTCGACGCCGCCGCGGGATCGCGGCACGACGTGATCGATGTTGAGGTCGCGCACGGGCGGCCGCTTCAAGCAGTACTGGCACTGGTGCGCGTCGCGCAGCATCACGTTGCGGCGCGAGAGGCGCACCGTCGGGCGGCGGACGCGCTCGTAGCGGCGCAGGTGCAGGACACGCGGCACGCGGAGCGAGCCGCCGACGATGGACAGGCCGTCGTCGCTGTCGCGAACGGGCAAGCCGCGCCAGGACGAGAAATCGTGGACCTCGCCGGCCTCGTCGATGGCGTGCGCGGCGCCGCCGAAGAGGAGCAGGAATGCGCGGCGCGCGGTCGTCACCTGGACAGGATGAAAATGCCGGTTCAACGCGAGGACCGGCAACGTCAGCGGATCACGGCTCCGCCTCTCGGGAGAGAGGATTGTCGGATGCGCGAACGCGAGATCGCCGTCGATTTCGAACGAGCCATCGAGCTCGTCGAGCCCGCCCACCACGTCGGCGTCACCAACATCCGAGGGGCTCGTCTGAAGGAGCGAGGCCCCCAATCGCTCGGAGAGCTCAGGCCTTGGCACAGCCTGAATGTAGCAACAAATGGCCCGGCCTGGCGGCCCCCCGCATGAAAAAAAAGAGAGCCACCGGCCGCGGCTCTTTGCCCCGCGCTCTCCATCGCTTACAGGCTCCGCATGTTCAAAGAGCGATGCTTGCAAGGCAGGACCGCGATCGTGACCGGCGGCGGCACGGGCCTCGGCCTCTCCATGGCGCTGCGCCTCGCCGATCTCGGCGCGAACCTCGTGCTGACGAGCCGCGACCCCGGGCACATCGAGCCCGCCTGCGAAAAGGTCCGCGAGCGCGGCGCAAAAGCCCTCGCGGTGCGCTGCGACGTCCGGCACTTCCCCGAGGTCGAGGCCATGGTCGCCGAAGCCGAGCGCACGTTCGGATCGATCGACATCCTCGTGAACAACGCGGCTGGAAACTTCCTCTGCCCCACGGAAGATTTGAGTCCCAACGGCTTCAACGCCGTCGTCTCCATCGTGCTGAACGGCACGTTCCACGCGACGCTCGCTGCGGGCCGGCGGATGATCGCGGCTGGCAAGGGCGGCGTGATCCTGAACATGCTCGCCACGTACGCCTGGACGGGCTCGGGCTTCGTGATCCCGAGCGCGTCGGCGAAGGCGGGCGTGATGGCGATGACGCGCTCGCTCGCCGTCGAGTGGGCGAAATACAAGATCCGCGTGAACGGCATCGCGCCCGGTCCCTTCCCCACGGAGGGCGCGTGGAAGGCGCTCGTGCCGGAAGGCATGGACAGCGTCGGCAAGAGCAAGATCCCGCTCGGCCGGTACGGCGAACACGAGGAGCTCGCGAACCTCGCGGCATTTCTGGTGAGTGACTATTCCGCGTACATCACGGGCGACGTGATCACGATCGACGGCGGCGCGTGGCTTACCGAAGGCGGCACGTTCAACCAGATCGCCATGATGGAGCCCGACACGATCAAGCCCGTCATCGCGATGATGCGCGGCGCCAGCACCAAGATCAGTTCGCCGGCTGGGGCTTCGGGTCGCCCTTCGGCGCCCTCCGCCCCAGACCCCGAGTCGAACGGCTGATGACAACCCCGGAGGCAGCCGGGCCGCCACGTGGTTCGCCGTGGGACGATCCCATCGACGAAGCGCCGCTCGTCTTCCTGGACCTGGAAATGACGGGGCTCCGGCCCGCGTCCGACCGCGTGATCGAGCTCTGCGCCGAGCGCACGCGCGGCGACCGCGTCGAGGCGTCGCTCACGACGCTCGTGCGTCCCGACGACGGCGCCTTCGGCAATGCCCACGTGCACGGCATCCAGCGCGAGGACCTCGCGCACGCGCCGACGTTTGCCGAGATCACCGACAAGCTCCTCGCCGTGTGCGCGGGCGGGATCCTCGTCGCGCACGCGGCCTCGTGGGACGTGACGTTCCTCGAAGCGGAGCTCGCGCGGGCGAAGCGGCCCGAACGTTTTCCGTTTTTCCTCGATACCCTCGTCCTCTCGCGCCGCGCCTTCGCGCTGCCGACACACGCGCTCGGATCGCTCTGCGCCTCGCTCGGGGTGGCGCAAACACGCGCGCACCGGGCCGAGGACGACGTGCACGTGCTCCGCGAGATCTGGAAGAAGATCCGGGACGTCCTCGCGCCTGCGACGCCGCGGGACCTCTGGCACGTTCGGATCGGCCAACGCTACGCGCGCCCGGCCATCGTGGCGGCGGCCGTCGCGGCGGCCGAGATCGGGAGACCTGTGCGCCTGCGCTACCGCCCCGCCCATCGTGGCCCCGAGGACCTCGAGTTCTGCGTGACGAGCGTGCGAACGGACCTCGACCCTCCGCGGGTTCTCGGCTATCTGCTTCCCTCGCGCAGCCGCAGGGAGCTACGAGCCGATCGGATCCTGCTGATCGAAGCTCCCGGCGAAGCGGGAAAGTAGAAAGCGAAACGTCCGTGGGAAGCAGTATGTCTCGACGAGATTCCGATCGGCCGCTGGGCCGCGTTTCCCTCCTCGGCGCGGCCGCCTTGGCGCTGCTCCTCTCCGGGTGTCCCACGGCGGGCACGCTGCAGAATGCGCGGCCTGCCACGGCCGACAAATGGTTCCAGCGCGCGCAGCAGGACTTCAAGGTCGCCGACATCGAGGACGCGCGTGACGCCGTGAAGCGGGCGCTCGCGATCGTCCCCGACGACCCCGAGGTCCGCAAGCTCGCGGCCCGCATCGCGCTCGCGCAGCTCGACTACGCCGAGACGATCCGCTTGCTCAAGGGCATCAAGGGCTCGGAGGCCTCGGGCCTGCGCGGCCGCGCGCTCTGGTACAAGGGCGACCTCGAAGCTGCCGCCGATCAGCTCGACGCGATGCTCAACGATCCCGACGTGGTCGACGACTGGGCCAAGGGGATCACGAAGCTCGCGCGGCGCGGCGCGGGGCGCACGCCGTTCGCGCTCTCGGGCGCGCTGCTCGCGGCGGTGGAGCTCCCGCACGTGAGCCCTCTCGCGCCCTTCTTCGTGGTGCCTGTCGAGATCGACGGCGAGAGCGCGCTCGCGATGATCTCCACGGGCAACGCGGAGGTCGTGCTCGACAGCGCGACGCGGCCCGAGCCGAGCTGGATCTCGCTCCGCTTCGGCAAGAAGCTCGAGGTGCACGACGTGCCTGCGCTGACGCAGGATCTCTCGGGCGTCTCGAAGCAGATGGGCGCGCCGATCAAGGCGCTGCTCGGCGTGAACCTGCTCCGGCACCTGCACGCGACGATCGACTACGACGGCCACCAGTTCGTCGCGCGGAGCTTCTCGCCGCCCCCGCCGCCCGACGCGACGCGCGTGGACCTCTCGTACATCCGCGGCGGCGGCATGATCCTGCGCGGCAAGTTCGGCGGCGAGCGCGGCGAGCCGGTGAGCCTCTTGCTCGACACGTCGATGACCTTCCCGCTCGCGCTCGACGAGGGCGGCTGGAAGAAGGCCGGCTCCGTGGCGAAGAACCTCAAGATCGTGGCGGAGGATCCGGAGCAGAAGCTGCGCGAGGGCGTGGTCCCGATGGTGCGCCTCGGCGCCTTCGACGTGCCCAAGGTGCCCGGCGTGTTCGGCACGCCCGTCGACCAGATCGAGCGGCAGATCTCACTCGACATCGACGGCGTGCTCGGCACGGGCCTGCTCGCGCCCTTCCGCGTGACGTTCGGCGATCAGGGCCGCCTGATGTGGCTCGAGGACACGACGCTGCTCATCCAGCGCATCCTCGCCGAGAGCGGCAGTGGGCAGCCGCTCTCCGACGACCCGATGCCGGGGATGCCCGATCCGCTCTCGCCCTTCGGGCCGCAGCCGGGCCTCGGTGATCCAGGCGGGCTGCTCCCGCCGGGCGGCGGCCTCGCACCTGCACCTGCGCCCGGCGGAAACGCGTCGCCTGGCGGGGCGAAGCCCCCGAAGAAGGCCCCGGAGCGCTGAGCCATGCAGCACCCGATCGCCGTCTACGCGGGTAGCTTCGATCCGCCGACGCTCGGCCACCTCGACCTGATGGAGCGCGCGGCGAAGCTCTTCGATCGCGTGATCATCGCGATCGGCCGCCACCCGACGCGCAACCCGCTCTTCAGCTTCGACGAGCGCCTCGCGCTGCTCGCCGAGGTGACGAAGGACATCCCGAACCTCACGGTCGACTCGTTCGACGGCCTGCTCTTCCAGTATTGCGAGAAGGTCGGCGCGCGCGTGATCGTGAGGGGCCTGCGCGCCGCCACGGACTTCGAGTACGAGCTGCAGATCGCGCACGCGAACGCCGACATGGCGCCGCACATCGACACGATCTTCCTGCCGACGCGCACGAATTACGGATTCGTCTCGGCCTCGCTCGTGCGTGAAATCGCGAGCCACGGCGGCGACGTGAGCCATTACGCGCCGCCCGCGGTGAGCGAGGCGCTGCGGAAAAAGTTCGGCCGCGGCTAGCGATAAGGGTCCGTACGCTCCAGCGCGAGCAGCGTCCGCACCACGTACGGCACCGACGCGACCCCGACGAGCTCGGCGAGCGCATACGCAATGTGCTCGCGGCTCGCGTGCGGCGGGATGCCCACGCTCGCGATGCGGTAGCCCTCGCGGGACAGGTCTTCGACGGTCTCGATCTGGACGGCGCTGACGGTCTTGTAGACGGCGATGCGCAGCCGCTTCGGCCGGAGGCGGTCGAGGGCGCGCATGGCGAAGTCGATGCGATCGAACTCTTCGGGGTCGTGGTACTCGACCAGGCGCCGCGGAGCGGTCTCCTCGAAGCGGGCATCCTGGAGCGTGGCGCGCGAGCGCATGGCGGAAGCGTAGCCCCATCCCGTTGGCCTGGACAGCCCCCGGGCACGGTGCCCACGGAACCTGTTGCTCCGGCCCCACGTCGCGCCGAAACTCCCTGCGTGCGTGGCTCGTCCCTCCTCCTCGCGCTCGTTTGCGTCGGCTGCGCGGCTCCGTCCGAGCGCTCGGCCACGCCCATCGTCGATGTTGCCGCGCCCGTCGCGAAGACGGATGCAATCCCATCGGAGGACACGGACGGGCGTGACGCCGACCGCGATGGGATCCCCGACGACACGGACCGCTGCCCGAACGAACCCGAGGATCGTGACAGCTTTGCGGATGACGACGGCTGCCCCGACCCCGACAACGACAACGACGGCGTGGCGGACGCGAACGACAAGTGTCCGGACGAACCCGAGAACAGGGATGGCCACGAGGACGAGGACGGCTGTCCGGAGACGCCACAGGTCCTCGCGAAGCGGGCCTACAAGGAGGCGGTCCTCGCCTCCCAGCGAGGGGACCTCGCCGTGGCGCGGCGGCAATTCGAGGAGGCGTACCGCATTTTGCCGGGGGACCGGGTCCTCTTCCAGCTCGCGACGACCGCGCTCGGCCAGGGGGACCACGACGCGGCGTGCCGGTATTACAAGCAATGGCAAGCGTCGCCCACGGCGCAGGCGAAGCCCCAGGGAATCAGCGCCCTCGACGCCTGCCCCTGATCACTCGAACGTCGCGCGCACCAGCCCGAACTTGTTGTTGAGCTCCGGCGTCGTGAGCTTGTCGAAGATGCGCGGGCCGCCGAGCTCGTTCGCGAGCGAGCCCATGCGGCCGTGCTCGGTCATGAAGTAGAACGTCTTCACGCCCTTCTTCTTCTGCTCCAGGACGTAATCCTGGAACTTCTTGCCGCTGGAGACGAAGGCCGGGACGGCATTGCCGTTGTAGAAGTTCTCGCCCTTCCAGTTCATCTGGAAGGCGATGATCGGCCCGGGGATCTCCTGTTTGGCGTGGTAATACGCGAGCACCGTCTCGCGTTGCCCCCAGTGGGGCGAGGTCTTCACGAAATACACGTCCAGGCCCCAGGCAGCGAAGAGCACGGACACGGCGCAGAGGCCCGTGACGACGTGGCGGCGCGCGCGGGCCCATACGAGGGCGAGCGTGAAGAGGGCGGCGGCGCTCGTGAAGACGAGCAGCGTGGTCCTGAAATCGAGCGTCGAGGGGAACGCGCGCTTGTAGTTGTACGTGAAGAGGTGGAGCAGCCGCACCTGCCCGAGCATGCCTTCGCGCGGGCCCACGAGGTCGCGGCCCACGAAAAAGACGAGCACGCCGCCCGCGATCGCGGCGGCGCCCCACATCACGCGCTCGTATTGCTCGGCGAAGGCATCCGTGATCTTTCGCGCGCCCGAACGTTGCACCATCTCGTCGAGCAGAATGCCCGTGAGCATCGCGGCCGGCGGGAGGGCCGGCATGATGTAATGGTGGAACTTCGTGAGCATGAGCGTGAAGAGCACGAACGCGAAGAGGAACCACATCGCGAGGAAGATCGACGCGTCGCTCCTGCGATCGCCCTCCTCGCGGCGCCTGAGCCACGCGACGAGCGCCGCGGGCACGAGGCCGGTCCACGGGAACATCGCGTAGCCGAGCTGCCAGAGGTAGAAACGGAAGCCGACGTCGTCGCCCTCGTTCGTGTCGTGCACGTGCGTGAAGGCGCGCTTGAACATGTCGTGGAAGAGCAGCCGATCGGTGAAAGGCTGCCCGTGCCGCGCATACATCGCGACGAACCACGGCAGGGCGACGGTGAGCAAAATCAAGAGGCCGGCGACGATTTCGAGGCGGAGCAGGTCGCGATACCGGCGCGAAACGACGATGTACGCGAGGGCGCAGAGCACGGGCAAACCGAACCCGGCCGGCCCCTTGGCCATCGTGGAGAGGGCGGCGAAGAACCAGGCCGCCAGGAAATAAAGCCGCTGCGCGCGCCGCTCGCCCCAGCACATGTACAGCAAGAGGCCGAGCGCCTGGATCCAGAGGACCGCCTGGAGCGCGGGCTGGAGGCCCTTCAGCACGGGGGACGCGTCGCCGCAGACCTGGTTGCCCGGCAGGCCGCAATTCATGGGCGAGCCGGAGCGGAAGGCGTCGGCGTGGAACCGAAGGGAGAACGGCGACGGGAGGATCTCGACGTTGCGCGAGATCAGGTAGAGGATCTGCGGCAATGCGCAGGCGATGATGATGCCGAGGACGAGGTGGTATCCGGAGAAGCGGTATTTCGCTTCGCCCACGGACACCTCGTACACCCGCACCTCGCGCTCCGCGTCCTCGTGAATGCCGAGCAGGAAGAGGGCCATCGCCGCGGACATCGTCGCGACGAAGGGCATGTCGGTCACGGTCTGGTGCGAGACCAGAAACCATTGCGGCATCGTGGTGAGCACGAGGCCACCGAAAAAGCCGGCGCGACGGCCGAAGACCCGCGCGACGGCCTTGTACAGGAGGTACGTCGCGACGAGCGTGACGAGGAAAAAGGGCAAACGGACGGCCCACTCGGGCCAGGGCACGCGCCCCTCGGCGACGGCGGAGAGCATCGCGCCGGGTTGATAACGGACGCCGAACGTCGCCATCGCGATCGACTGCATCCAGAAATCGAGGATGGGCTTCGACCAGAACCAGCCGTCCTGCGCCCACCAGAGCGAGATCCAATCATTCCGCGCGAGGATTTCCCGCGCGACCTCGCCATAGTGGGTCTCCCACGGATCGCTGAGCGAATGGCTCCCGAGCGCCGGCAAATAAAGGAGCGTCACGAGGGTGACGAGCCAGAATCCGTGGCGACGAAGGAGCGGGATGGGTTTGCCGGCGGGATTTTTCTCCCACGCGCCGAGTTTGTCGCCGACGCGGTAGGTGGAGACGACGGCGCCGAGAAAACAGGCAGGAACGGCGAGGCCTGCGCCGATCGGGCCGAGATACCCGGAGACGGCGAAGGAAACCGCGGCAAAGAGGCCAAGGACGGAGCCGCCGAGCAAGCCGAGGGGCTGGGCGAGGTCGGCAAGCGCGATCCGCTTGGCGACGCGCTCGTCGGGGTCGTCGAAGGTGCCGCAGAGGTCGAGGAGGCCAAAGGTGGCGACGAGGATGGCAAGGATGCCGATGGGAACGCCGACGCGGTACTGCGGGCGCAACGCCATGAGGAGGAAGGCGACGAGCGCGCCGGTGGCGAGCGTGGAGGCGCCGCGGACGAGCTGGAGCGGGTTGCCAGGGCGGAGGAGAGGATCGGGGGCGGGAGGGGATTCGGCGGCGTCGGGTTCGTCGCCGGTGTCGTCGTCGGTGTCGTCCGCTTCGTCGGTTTCCGCGTCCGAACCCGCTGTCGCTTCCGCGTCCGAGCCCGCGTCCGCTTCCGCGTCCGGACCCGCTTCCGCTTCCGCGTCCGAACCCGCTTCCGCTTCCGCGTCCGAACCCGCTTCCGCTTCCGCTTCCGGGCCCGCTTCCGTCTCCGTGTCCGTGGCAGACTCTGCGTCCGGCCGGTCGGCTTCATCGTCGGCTGCGTCGGTCGGATCTTGCTTGATCTCGCTCATGGCTCGCGGGCTCGGGGAGGCCATGCACTAGCAAGCCTTCGGGCCGGGGCAAAGGGGGAGGTTTCTCCGGGCCCAGGGCCTTCCGTGGTAAGCTTCACGCATGGCCCTCGCTCGCCCCCTCGATCGCCCGGCGACCCTGGCGGACCTGGAGTCCCTGCCGGAGCACCTCCGCGGCGAGATCATCGACGGCATGCTGTACGTCTTCCCGCGCCCGCGAGCTCCCCACGCGGACGTCGAGGCCGACGTGGTGGATGCGTTGCGAGGCCCGTTTCAAAAAGGCCGAGGTGGTCCCGGCGGCTGGTGGATCCTGCCGGAGCCCGGCATTCAGCTCCCGCGCGCGCCGGAGTTCGTGCCGGATGTGGCTGGATGGCGGCGAGAGCGGCTCGCCCGGCCTCCGGCGGATGGACCGATCACGCTCGTACCGGACTGGATTTGCGAGATTCTATCGCCCACGACGCGAGGATACGATCTGATCGTGAAGCGCCGCTTTTATGCCGACATCGGCGTCGGGCATTTGTGGTACGTCGACCTGGAAGCACGCGCCTTGATGGTGAGCCGGCTCGAGAATGGGCATTGGGTCGAATTGGGGGTGCATGGGGTCGGGGAGAAGGTGCGCGCCGAGCCATTCGATGCCGTGGAGATCGATCTGGCGACGTGGTGGGAGGTGCTGGAAGCGAGAGGGGTTTCGCCTAGCAGCCCGTGGATCTACGCGCCCCCGATCGCGACCCCAACATCTTGCATTTGATGCGGGTACATCCCGCGCCACGTGGCCCGGGAAAATCGTGCCAACCGCCTCGGCGTGCCCCGTACCAGGGCCACCATGGCTGCCCATATCACCAAAACTGCAAGGGCGGAGCCCTTCCGGGCCGCGGCCAGGGCCCGCGGGGTCCCTGCGCCGAGTATTTGACGTAGCACGAGCCCCAAATTGAGCGCGGCGATATGCGCCAGGTAGCGTTTTCTCACGTTCTCCCGGCCTCTCACTCGCACCCTCCTCATTCCGCCCGTCTCGCATGCGTGGGCGAATGTTCGTTCGATGAGCTCTCCACGTTTGCGTTGAAGAGCGCGCCCCTTCGGACGACGCACGCGGTTTCGGTTCCCGTAAAACGTTTGCTGCATATCCCAGCCCTTGTCCACCCATCTGCGGACGGACTGGATCCTCTCCGGGACGTACGTGCGATAGCCGGACACCTTCAACGATAGAAGCAGCTCGGCCTTGTGATACCCCTTGTCCGCCACGACCTCGATCACGGTGCGCTCGGGCTCCGCGTCGCTGCTGCCGCCCTCCGGAGGCGGATCGTCGTCCGAATCGCGCTCCTCGCTGCTCTTGGCCTGCTCGACATTCGTGCGCGCCTGCTCGAGGCTTTGCGCCATCGTCGCTGGGTCGGCCTCGTTCGCTGAATAGACCTCCGCGGCGACCACGACGCCCGTGCTCATGTCGACGACATGCTCGGTCTTGTAGGCCAATCGCGTGCGGCCATCCTTGAGCTTTGCGATGCGGGCATCTTCGTCGGTGGGGCTTTTCCAGTCGGTATTCGACGTCTTCTTTCCCTTGCGCTTGCGGTCGAGTCGCCGAGCATCCTCCATGGTCGGATTCTCGATGCCTTCCTCCTTCGCCAGCCGCTTGATGTAGTCCGCGTACACCTCGCCCGTCTCGCGCCGCACGATCGCCTTCATCGAGGCGTCCGCGCGGAGATACGTCGAGTCCACGCCCATGACTTTGCCATGGAGGAGCCCGGAGCGATTCACGACCCCGAGCACGAAGGCGAACATCCCCTCGAAAACCTCACTGCCGAGGCGCTTGCGCATCTTGGAAAGCGTCGAATGGTCGGGCACCGTTTCGCCGGGCAACAGCCCGAGGTATTCCCGCAGCGACAGCGAGTCCGAGCAGCGCCACTCGAGCCCACGCTCGGACTCGATCCCCTCGAAGTAGCCGACCAGCAGCATCCGGAAGTAAAGCCCAGGCGGGATCGATGGCCTCCCCGCCGTCCCGTCGGCCTCGAAATACTTCGCGCACGCCGCCTCCATGGCCCGGTCAAACCCGTTCTCGCGAAGAAGCTCGTTCAGCTTCTCGTAGAACCGGTGCCCCGGCGACCGCGGCAGCGAAGGCGCCGCCACCCAGAGCGACGCCTGCTTCTCACGTGTTCGCCCCATCGACATGACGCGGACAAACTACCATCGACGCCAGTTCCTGTCGAGCCTCCTTCGGGATAAGTCCACAGGCTGCTAGGGAGCCGTGAGCCTCTCCACGACCTGACGGATCCCCCGGGCGACGTCGGTCCACGCCTCGTCGGGATCGGCCCAGGTCTTGATCGGCTTTCCGTCCCGCGGCAGGGCCTGGAGCGCTCCGAAGGGTGTATTCTTCTGCCAGCCCTCGCAGTGCCGTAGGATGATCGGAATGACGACCGCCTCTCCGGACGCGCGGCGCTCCATGGCCCTCTGCATCTCGATATCATAGCAGTATTTGGAGTCGACGAAATCGGAACTCACGAGCAGCAGGATGATCGCGGCTCGGTTGAGGTTCTCGTCGATGGCAGGCTTCCACTCGTCACCAGCACCGATTCGTCGGTCATGCCAGCTTCGGATCGCGCCGCTGCGCCTCAAGAGGGAAAGGTGCTTCTCCAGCTCGACCCGATATGCCTCATCTATGTGCGAATACGAAATAAAGATGTCGAGCGGCGCATTCATGGGGACCTCCTCGATGACGTGACAACATTCACGGTTCGTCCAGAAGCACGACGACTTTCGTCGTCCTGTCGGCGTTGGGCGGCGGTGCGTCGAGGGTCGGGTTGAGCGGCATATTCAGTCCAATACAAAGTGCAGTCCTCTTGATGTCGTCGTGTGCGACGACCCCCGTTGCCCACGTTGTCTGCCCGACCAATACCTCGACATGGAGACCTTTGCCCGCGAGCATGTCTCCGATGGTCACCGGAACCCGCCGTGGAGAGCGCACATTTCCTTTCGTATGGGCATCCGAGATCGGGATGCAGCCAATCCATTCGCGTGCGTCGACGCGCCGAAAACATACCTGGCCGTCGTCGGGGACATCGTTGCCGTTCACGCGGACACTGTACAGCCGGATCAATTCATCCTGCTTCGGCGGAAGAGCGTCGGCGCAAGCGCCTGGGACAGATGCACGATCCGAGGCACACTTACCGCAGTACTGGGCGGATTCCTTGCAAACCTGTTTCAGCCTGCTCGTATTGGACGGGTCCGTTCGGCACTCGATACCCCCGCAGCAAGAGGAACCACTTGGCGTCTGTGCAACCGGAACCGTCGTTTTGACAGAGGACTCATAGCCCTGCTCGTTGACGGACGGAGGCGAAACGCCCTGGTTCGGAGAGGCGCTCCCGTAAATACCCTTGAAAATACCCACACAGAACAGGACGACAAAGACACCCGCGAGCATCATCCATGACGTGCGAGACCACGAACGAGCTTCCGGAGTTCGAGAAAGCGGCCCGGTGCCGGCTCCAGGAGACGGCAGACTCAAATGAGGCTGGCTCCAACGAAGGTCCGGCGAAGATGGATGCGCCCCCCCGAAATCCGGGGAGGACGCGTGCATCGGTCTCGGATCGGACGGAAAGGAGGGTGCGCTCGACCTGTACGACGGAATTGAGCCTTGGTTCTGCGCCTCGATCGTCTTCACGATAGAGCGGATCGACTCCGCGACCAGGCTCCAAGCGTCATCCGGCTGTGGCCACCTCTCCACGGGCACGAGATTGGAGGGGAGCACGTGGAGCCCGGCTGGCCTCACGCCCGTGGCTTTTATATCGAGCGACCTCACCAGAACGGGCACGACCCACGCCGTACGCTCCTCATGCCGCGCATAAGCCCGGTGTTCCTCGGCGTTGCACTCGCGGGACGCAGCGTAATCCGAGGTGAGCAAACATAAAATGATCTGTGCACGTTCGAGATCGGGATGGACATCAAGCCGTGTCTTGCCAGCCAAGACATTGTCGGTGTGGGAAATTCGTATCCGTCCGCGGGTGAGGAGCCCGGCGAGATGCTTCTCGAGCGCTCGGTAGGCTTCGACATCCTTGGGTGCCTTCGCGGCGAAGGAGATGAAGACGTCAACAGGCATCCGCGACTCTCCGATGGCCCAGCGGGTGATCCGTGCTCCGTCTCCGGAAGCCGGAAGAGTGTGCGACGCTACCGCAGTTTGTCGGCCGCTGGCAAGTGCCGAGCAGATCCTGACCTGGGCCGCCCCCTGCGACAGGTTGCACGCGTCAAACCACCACCTCCTGCCTCCTTCCCTTATCCCCTGCCCCACCCACTCCGGACGCTCCGCTCTCCGCCTCGCACCATGGCAGACGCCGTTTTCCCCCCTCGACACGCGTCCACCCCCGCAGTCCATCGTGACCGGCGCCCCCTGACGCCCTTCTACCCCGGCAGTCCATCCTGACCTGACCCCGTCGACGCGTGTCGACCCCGGCCGTCCATCGTCACCCGCCCCCCTCGACACGCGGCGACCCCCGCAGACCATCGTGACCAGCGCCCCCTGACGCCCTTCTACCCCGGCCGTCCATCGTCACCCGCCCCCCTCGACACGCGTCGACCCCCGCGGACCATCGTCACCCGCACCCCCTGACGCGTATCCACCCCTCTCGTCAGCTTCTCCAGCGTCTTTTCAGCGCAGCCCGCCCCCCTGGCACACCCGCTGCCCATTCCCCCCGCACCATGCCCGCGCCCCCCTCCCCTGCGAAGCCCCTGCTCACATTTGCGGCGTGTATCGCCCTCGCCGCCTGCGAACCCCCTTCCCCGCAGTCCGAGCTTTTCACCCAGGATCCCGACGCGCCGACGCCGACGACCGAATTCCAGATCACCTACACGATCGACGCGGCCACGCCGCTCCTCCTCGATCTACGCGGCAGCTCGACCGGCGATCCTTACGCATTGACGTGTGCGCAAAACGAGCTCGTCGTCGGCCTTCGGGGACGGAGCGACACGACCGTCGGCGCGCTGGGGCTGATTTGTGCGCGAATGCAGGAGAATGGCACGTTCACGCAACACGACGAAAGGCCGATGATCGGGGGGACGACGGGGGAAGCGTTTTCCTCGGAATGCCCGCAGAGCGAGGCCGTCATCGCCGTGCGCGGCCGCGCCGGGACCACGCTCGATCGCATCGGCGTGCGCTGCGCGCGCGTGCGTCCGTGGGTGCAAATGGGCGCGCCCGGGAGCATCGAGCCCTCGTTCGGCGGCACCAGCGGCGTGCCGTTCACGGAGACCTGTCCGCCCGGGTATTTCCTGCAAGGGCTGCTCGGCTACGCGGCCGGGGCCGTCCACAGCACGCAGGGCTTGTGCGTGCCGATCGTCACCTGAATCATTTGTAAAGCGTGACCGTGTACGCGCGCGGCAATTCGGGGCCCTCGTCCGGGTCGAACGGGTGGCTCCGGTCGATGCTGCCCACGTTGACGCCGACGACCATGAGCCCGGCGAGGCCTCGCAGGTCGCGAATCGTGCGATCGGCGTGGGTCGCGCCATTGATGCCGGCGATCGTCGCGCGGCCGACCTCGGCGCCCGCGCGGTCGATCTTCACGAGCGTCCAGTGGAAAAACACGCCGAGCTCCCAGTCCGCAGCGAAGGTGATTTCGGCGTCCTCGGGCGCGCCTTGCAAATCGAGCCAGAGGTAGGTCATGCCGGTCGCCTCGATCGGCCGGAACGGCGCGAGCCTGCGCGGCAAGGTGTCGTAGGCAATGGCCCATTCGAAACGGACGCGGCCGAAATCGCCGAACCGCTCGACGTCCACGAGGTGGCCGCCGTCGCTCCGCGAGCCCACGAACGCGCGGTCGACCGCAAAATCGAGGAGGAGGTCCTCGAAAGGTTTTTCGCGCGCGCGGGCATTGCTGCGCAAGGCGTCGAAGAGGTCGGGCTCGTTGGCGAAATGAAGCGCGGAAGCCTCGGTGCGCTGGCCGGCGACGGCGAGCAAGCCCCAAAGGACGCCGGGAGCCACGCCCGTGCCGTAGGTCTCGTCGAGGAAACGCGCGAAGAGGAAGGCGCCCGTGGGTTCGTCGGGGCTCGCGAGCGTGGTGAGCGAACGCTCGGGCGCGCGCTGGAAATCGTCGACGGCGGCGGCGTCGACGAGGCCACAATCGACGATCGTGGCGGCGAGTTCGGTCGAGGCCATGCCGATGGCGGAGGGCTCGGCGCCCGCGTCGAGGCGGAGCACGGAGGCATGGGCGAGGGCGCGGGTGACGGCGGCGTCGAATTCGCAGCCAGCCGCAGGATCGGGCGGCGGGAGGACGGTAAACGCAGACGTGTGGTCCCAAGCGCCGCCCGTGGCAATGCCGTCGGGGACGGTGAAGGGCGGAAGGGCGCCTTCGACGAGGTAAAGGTCGTACCGCGCGTCGCCGCCGCGATCGTCGTCGGGCAAGGGGAGCGGCAAGCCAAGCGCGGTCATGGCGCGGAGCGAACGTTCGGCAGAGGCGAGCGCGCGGAGGATCGAGCCCTCGGCCACGGAGGCGCCCGCGTGGACGCAGACGGGCGCGAGGAAGGAACAAGCGGCCCTCGGGACGGAGGCGACAAGCGGGCGTTCGCGGGCCGGGAGAACGGAGGGCCCAGCGCGGTGGACGGCAGGAGGGGCGGCGACGGGAGCGGACGCGGACGCAGAAGCGGAAGCGGAAGCGGAAGCGGAAGCGGACGCGGACGCGGACGCGGACGCGGAGGCGGCAGCGGCAGCGACCAGGATTCCTGCCCACCCGAGGGCCCAGCGACGGCGCGACGAGCGCGATGCCGCCATTTGACACCCCTCGGCGCGACGCCCTACAACCATGAGGTCCGAGCTCGTCGGGCTCCGAAGGCCGCTCGACACGGGTAGGGTATGTACACGAATGCGGGGACTTTGTCGTTCGACCTCGCCGAAGGGCTCGTGCGGCTCGGCGGAGAAGCGCGCCTCGTCGTGCCCGCCTCTGCGCTCATGGCGCTCTGGGGCGGCGCGAGCCCAGCCGCGCGGCGCGTCTTTGGTCGAGCTCTCGGCGAGTCGATCGGACGCGCCGCCGCCAAACGTCTCGCCACCGAAGGCGCAGACCCAACACACGCGATGCTCGACGCGAGCCCCGAAGCCGCGCTCTCCGAGCTCGCCGCCGCGTGGGCGCTCGCCGGGCTCGGCGCGCTCGATCTCGAGCGGTGGGGCCGCGCGCTCGTGTTCGTCGTGGCGAGCTCACCCCTCGGCACGGACGGCGACGAGCTCTGCGAGATCACGCTCGAAGGCGCGCTGTCCGTGGCGAGCGGCAAGAGCGCGCGGGTCGTGCGGATCGAGCGCGTCGAGGCGCGCGCGCGGTTCTTCGTGAGCAACGCAGGTGCGACGGCGAGGATGCGCGCGGAGCTCGCGCGAGGCACGGTATGGGCCGAGGTGCTCGCCGAGCTCGACGAGCCCGCCTCCCGAGGTGACGCTTGAGCGACGACGACGACCAGGACTGGCCCGGCTCGCCGGAGACGAAGGTTTCGAAATCCACGCCGGACCTCGTGCCGCCCGCATCGTCGCGACAACCGCGGTCGCTCAAAGACGAGCTGCCGCTCGACGACGCCTTGCCCGGCATCCTCGATCCCGACGCCGAGCCGCTCCCCGAATCCGAAGAGCGTCCCCCAGCCTCGCGCAAGGTCGCGAGCGTGCGCGTTCCGGACGCGCGCGGCGACGAGCGCGTCGACGACTACTCGACCTGGGAGATCGACGGCCTCACGGCCGAGCCTCCGCCCACGCGCAAGGCCGGCTGGCTCGGCGTGGAACGAAAGGCGCCGGGCGAGGACGCGCGCGTGCGCATCGAGCCCAACGCCGCCCAGGGGCCCGCGCTCGTGCGGCGCGTGCTGCCGGAGGACGAGCTCGTCGCGCTCGGCTCGCCTGCACGCGCCCACCGCCCTGCCACGTTCGGCGAGCTGCTCGACGCTTCGCTTTTGCTCGGTGAGGAGGGGGAGTGAGGCCCTCACCCTGGCGAGGGGCGAGGGACGCTCAGAGGCGAATCAAGCTCCCTTTTTGGGAGGCTGCTGGGGCGACATCGTCCGCGCCATGAACGAGTAGACGTCCATCTTGTCGCGCGGCGGCTGCCCCTTCTCGGTGAGCTTCTGCGCGATGTCGTCGACGAGCGCGCGCATGCGCTCGTACGTGGCCGCGCTCGGCGCACGCTCGTACTTGAGCGGGAAGCTCATCATCGCCGCCTGCTTCTCGTAGAACGACGGCTTCACGAAGACGTGCTCCTCCGGCGTCATGAGCGCCGAGAGCACCGTCGCGAGCGGCCACGTCGCGAGCTTCGCCTTCCCGAGGACCGCGACGAGACGATCAAAGCGCGCGTCGTACGCATCGGAACCATGGAGCAAATCGCGCACCGCCTCGGCGACGGCACGGTCATGCTCGGCCGCCATCTTGCTGAACGGGATGATGTCGCCGAGCGGGTGCAAGAGGCCCGTCGCGGCCTTGTGGATCGTGCGCACGTTCGCCACGATCTCCGCGAACGCGCCGGCCTGGATCTGCTTGTCGAGCACGTCGCGCGCGAGGAGATCCCGCGCCGTGGCCATCGCGATCGCGCGCGTCGCCTTCGCCTTCTTGGCCGTCGGGTTCGGATCCTCGACCCCGCGCTCCTCCTTGGCGAACCGCGCGCTCGTGAAGCCGCCCGGGAAGATCTCCAGGAACAACGCGAACTGCGCGTCGAAGTTCGGCAGGACGGGCGCCACCGCCTTCTGCTTGGGCTTGCCCGACGGCGACCTCTGATCCTTGAGCCCGCGGACCTTCTTCTCGAGGGCTCGCGCCTCCGCGGCGCCGAGCGTGACCGGCTCGAGCTTCGACCAGAAGGCCTTGGCGATCGAGTGGCTCATGCCATCCTCGAAGTCGTAAAAGCGCTTGTCGTCGCGTTCTTCGGAGAGATAGCCGAGGCCCCACTCGGGACAGCCCGGGTGCTTGACGATCATCGGCGCGACGGCGGAGGCAGGGGGGACGTTCACGGTCATGGGCGGCCAGAGTAGCCCATGAGGAGCGCGGCGCACGCGATGTCCTCGCTCAATTCAGCTCGCGCCCGCCCGGCATGAGCGTGTGCCTCTGCATCGCGAGGACCTCGGCGACGCGGCGAACACGCGCGCGCGGCGAGAGCGTCTCGAGGATCGCTTGACGTTCGCGTGCGTCGAGCACGAGGTGGTTCGCGCAGAGGTCAGCGAGCAAAGCCGGCTTCGCGTCGCGCGGCAAGCGAAACTCGAAGCCGCGATCCCGCTCCCGAACGAACTGCGCGAATGCCGTCGCGGTCGAGACCAACGCCGACAACTCGCTCTGCGTGATTTCCTCGTCCGGAGGCACGAGCACCTCCGCGGCCGCACGCCGGTACGGCGGATCGAACGGGAGTTCCGACAGACGAACCCGCACGCGTCCACGCAGGAGGATGTTGAACCGACCGCCCGGCAGCTCCGTGTGGTCGAGGATCGTGCCGAGCCCGGCGACCTGCGCAATCTCTGGATGCCCGTGCACGTCCACCGGGCGCTCGTTCGTGATCATCACGACCGCCATCGAGCGGTGTGTCTTCAGCACGTCGGCCACCATCGCGCGGTACCGCGGCTCGAAGACGTGCAGGGGCAAGAGCGCGCCTGGAAAGAGCACCGCGTTCGGCAGCGGGAAGAGGGGCAACGCAGGGAGCGCCTCCAGCAGATCCGAAAGGGTGTTCATCGAACGAACGTAGCACGCACCACAGGCAGGGCGTACGCCGAGGGCCTCGAACGGACGCGGCTCAGCGGCCGAGCGCGGCGAGCGCGAGCGCGCGTCCTTCGCTCGTGGCGAACGTTCCGCTGAACGCGAAGGTCTCCACGATCGCCCCGGTTTTCCGCTCGCCCCGCGACACGAGGCAGGTGTGCGTGAGCGAGAGCTTGCAGAGCGCGCCCTTCGCTTCGAGCTCGCGGCTGATGAGGTCGACCACCGTGGCGCCGATCTGCTCCTGGAGCGTCAACCTGCGCGCCACGACGTCGACGACGCGGGCGAGCGTGCCGATGCCCGCGACGCGCGCGCCCGGCTGGTACGCGACGATCGCCGAGCCGAACGCGGGCAAGAGGTGATGCGGGCAGATGGTCGTGACCGCGAGGTCACGCACGACGACGATGCCCGTGCCCGTGTCGGTCACGCCGAGCGAGCCCTCGCGCAGCACGGCGGCCGCGTCGATCGACTCGCCTTCGAGCAGGTCGTCGGCCCACGCGTCGGCCACGCGCTCGCCCGTGCCCTCGAGCTCGCCCACGGGCTCGTGGCCGAGGGCGCGCAGAAAGTCCTCCACGGCCCGCGCGGCAGCTCTGCGATCGATCATGATGGTCAGTTATACAGCGGCTTCGAGGGGATCCCGATGGGCTTGCGCCCGGAAAAACCCTGATCGACTTCGTGCCAGTGCTCGACCGCCCGCTCGCCGTACCGCCAGCAGAGCCAGACGTCGCGGCCCTCGATCTGCCCGAGGAAATCGCAGAGGCCGATGCGCGGATCCTTCACGGCGACGCCGAGCTCCTCGATGGCGCGCCAGCCCTGTTCGTAGACCAGGAGCTCGGCCCGGAGCGCGCGCTCGTCGGGGTCGAGCGCCTCTTCGCCTTCGATCATCACGAGCAATCGCTCGCCGTGGCCACGCGCCCGCATCGCGCGCAGGCGCTGGTCGATGTCGAACGCGCGGCGCATCTGCTCCCCGACGAGGAGCGAGAGGCGTGGCACGAGCGCGTTCGCTTCCGAAACCGTCCAGATGCGCCGGCCGCTCAAGGGGACTCTTTCTCGCCCTCGGCCCCGCCCGGCGGCGCCGCGACCTTGCGAGCCGGATCGTGGTTGCACGGGTTGATCGACCAGAGCACGCGCACGCTCCGCGGCAGGACCGGGTGCGACGTCATCACGGTGCAGGTCTCGCAGGCCGTCGGGAACCCCCGATCGTCCTCGCAGCGCATGCAGGGCTCGACGATCTTCGTGGTCTCTTCGAGGTCGTCGCGCAGGCGGTTCAGGACCGCGAGCTTCTCCTTCAGCTCGTCGATCCGCGCGGCGAGGACCTTCGTGGCCTGCTGCGCGGCCGCGGACCCCGACGACGCCGTCTTCTTCACGTCGAGGATGGCCTTGATGTCGTCGAGCGACAGGCCCGCCATGCGCATGTCCGTCACGAGCATCAGCCGGTCGAGCTCGGTGCGTTCGAACAGCCGATGCCCGCCGTCGGTGCGCCGGGCGGGCCGCAAGATGCCCTCTTCCTCGTAAAAACGCACGGTGCGGAGCGTGCTGTTCGACAGCCGCGCCATTTCACCGGTGGTCAAGAGCTGCGTTTCGCGCGGGCGGTCCGCCTCCGCGTGCGCACCCCCCTCGGCAGGCGCGTCGGTGGGCGGTGCAGGTGCATGAGGATCCACGGGTTTCGAGGGTACATGAGGTTACGTAACCGGCAAGAGGGCTTCCCGTCCGCGCTCGTCTGTTTACGTCCCCACATGCTTACTTTTCATATCCCCTCCAGGTTTGCGCAGGCCGCTATGAACGACGGTTCTCACCCCGCGAGGCGAAGCACGAAACTCCGCTTCGCCGCTTGAATTCGATGGAGGCACATCACTTGCTCACAGGCCCGGCATGCACTTGCGCTTGCTCCCTCTCACGGGCCTCGCCGCGATCACGACCCTCGCCATGACCCAGCACGCCGACGCGGCCGGCGCCTGGCTCCCGGGCGGAGAGACGACGCCGATCGAGCAGCGCGTGGCCGTCGCCGTCGGTCCCACGCGCTCCACGATGTGGACGAGCCTTCGCGCCTCGGCCGATACCGGCCCGTTCGGGATCATCGTCCCCGTCGCCCCGGGCGCCGCGCTCGATCACAGCTCCGACGCGTGGCTCGAAGCCCTCAACACGGCGACCGCGCCGCGCATCTTCCCGCCGACCGGCGTGACCCCGACGTGCCCCGGCGAGGAGATCCCCGACGGCTCGGATCCGTTCCACGTGACCGACGACCTCGGCACGCTCGAGAGCCTCGCGCCCCTCGAATCCACCCTCTTGCCGGACATGGCCGCGGTCGTCGCGTGGGCGAACCAGCACGGCTTCGGGATCGCGCCCGATGTCTACGCCACGCTCGACAAGATGGTCGGCAAGCGCTTCTTCGCCGAGCGCTTCGACGCGCCGAACGCGCCGTTCGTCACCTCCACCTTGCGTGTCGTGTCCCCGACGCAGGACCCGGTGCTTCCACTCGCCGTGACGCGCGCCGGCACCGCGGATCTGCGCGTCACGGCATGGCTGCTCGGCAAGGGCAGGGCCGCGCTCGCGGGCAGCAAGCCGATCACGCTCTCGACGAACGATCTGCACTGGAGCGCAGGCGACGGCGATTCGAACTACGTCACGCTGCGCGCGGACAGGCTCCTCGCCGGCGGGCCGAGCGCGGTGTTGATCGAGGCGGCGAGCCACGAAGCGCTCGTGAGCAACGAGCCGATCGCGAACGGGACGAGCTCGGTCACGGGCGTGGTGACGAGCTTCTTCCAGCGCGCCGCGATCTACGGCGACGGGAACCCGAGCGCGTCGGCCTGCATCACGGTGGCCGCGGTCGCGCTCGACGAACCTTATGCGGTGGCCGAGAGCTGTCCGCGCGCCGGGCTCGGGATCGTGGGCGGCGGGCCTGCGTGCGTGGAGTCGCCCGCCGGCGCGGAGATCCATCCGGCGAAGCTACGCTGCGGCGGCATCACCGACGACCTCGCCGTCGCGCTCTCCGGCATGGTCCCGCAGGACGCGGTGCTCACGCGCGCGACGATGTTCATCGCGAAAAACGCGGTCGGCAGCACGTGGCCCGTGACGTTCGAGCCCGCGGCGTCGGACGTGAAGCCCTTGCTCACGGCGACGAGCCTCGATCTCGGCTCCTGTGGCGGGAACAGCAGCACGACGGGAAGCAGCACCAGCTCGAGCTCGGGCGGCAGCTCGAGCTCGGGCGGGCAAGGCGGTTCGAACGGCGTCGGCGTGGGCGTCGGCGGATCGGCAGGTTCGTACTACGACGACGACTACGACAGCGACGTCAACTGCGCCTGCGTGGGTACCGCGGATCCGGTGATCACCGACGACACGGGCAGCGGGGGCGACGACTATTATTACGACGACTCGTCGAGCGAGGACTGCAGCGGCGACACCACGGAGGATGACTATTACGACGACTCGTCGAGCGAAGACTGCAGCGGCGACACCACGGAGGACGACTCCTACGACGATTCCTACGACGACTCGTCGAGCGAAGACTGCAGCGGCGACACCTCCGACGACGACACTTACGACGACTCTTACGACGACTCGTCGAGCGAGGACTGCGGCGGCGACACGGACGACGACAGCGAGAGCAGCGACTCGGACTGCAGCGGCGACACGGACGACGGCAGCGACAGCGACGACTGGGGCGACTGGGAAGAGGCGCGCAAGTCGAGCAGCGCGGCTCGGCGCGTCGCGACGATCGACGTGTCCCATCACGACGACGCATCGTCGGCCGCGCATCACGCACCGGCGAAGAAGCATCGCAAGCGCGGGCCCAAGGCGTCCGTGATCACGCTGGGCTTGCTCGCGATCCTCGCGCCGCTGCGTCGCCTCGCGCGGCCGGACCGTTCGCGGCGTGGCTCCAAGGACAAACCCCGACGCGAGCGCGTTTCATCGTGAGGGCCCCGCATGCCCGCTTCGGGGCTGTCCCGGGCGAGCGGGCACGCGGCCCGAGCCCTTCGACGCGGCAGGAAAACGTCGGGGGATCCCCCCCGGGCCGTGTTGCCGTCCGGGCCGGCGTGATAGGATACTCGAATCATGAATCGCGCCGGGCGCCAGACTCGCGAGGGGGTACAGCGTCATCGCGGCATGGGCAGCGATCGCCCAGGCGCCACACGAGCATGCAGATCCGTTATGATCTGCATGCTCGGGATGCATGACCTCGCTCAACGAAGGATGGCGCGCGCGTGGACTCCCTGTTCGATCAAGTAGTCCAGCGTAGCGGCCTTTCGCCGGTGTTCGCGAAGGGCACGATCCAGCGGGCCTTCGCGCGGATCGGCGTCGATGCGGCAAAGATGAAGCGGGACGATCTCGAGCGCGCGCTCCCCACGCTCCAGGCCGCGCTGGGCGTGTTCCTGCCGCCGCAGGAGCTCAAGGAGCGAATCACGGACATCGGCAGACTCTGCCGCTGATCGCGGAGCAGGGGGGCGCACGTGGGCGCCATCATCGACGCGCTGACCGACCTACAGCACGAGCACGGCTGGCTTGACGACGCGCGCCTCGCCGCGCTCGCGCAGAAGCTCGGCATTCCGCTCTACCGGATCGAAGGGCTCGTCTCGTTTTACCCGCACTTCCGGCGAAAACCCCCGCCGCGCGTGGACGTGGCGCTCTGCCGCGACGTGACGTGCAGGCTCGCCGGCGGCCGCGATTTCCTGGCGCGGGCGCGGCAGGCGGTCGGGAGGGATCCGTCGGTGGAAGTGCGCGAGGTGAGCTGCCTCGGCCGATGTGATCACGCGCCGGCCGCCGCGCTCAACGAGCGACCGATGCACGCGGGAGACCTCGACAACCTCGCCCACGCCGTCCGCTGGGCCGACGAGCCAAGGCCCGAAGCAGCGCCCTCCCCGGCGCGACGCTGGGCGAGTGATCCGTACGAAGACCAAGGATCCCGCTACGGCGTGCTCGCGTCGCTGCGCGGGGACACGCTCGCGGGCGACCGCATCGTGGCGACGCTCGAAACGAGCGGGCTGCGCGGCATGGGCGGCGCGGGCTTCCCCACGGGGCTCAAGTGGAAGCTCGTCCGCAAGGAGACGGCGCACCCGAAGTACGTGGTGTGCAACGCGGACGAGAGCGAGCCGGGCACGTTCAAGGACCGCGTGATCCTCGACGAGCTGCCGCACCTCGTGATCGAGGGCATGGCCATCGCCGCGCTCGTCGTCGGGGCCTCCGAGGGCATCGTGTTCATCCGCCACGAGTACGGTCCCGAGCGGGAGAAGCTCGCTCGCGCGATCGACGAAGCGCGGCAGCGCGGCGCGCTCGGGACCGACGCCCTCGGCCCGGGGTTGCCCTTCGACGTGCGGATCGCGGTCTCGCCGGGCGGATACATCCTCGGCGAGGAGACGGCGCTGCTCGAGTGCCTCGAAGACAAGCGCGGCGAGCCACGGAACAAGCCGCCGTTCCCCGGTCAGAAAGGGCTCTTCGGTCGCCCCACGTTGATCAACAACGTCGAGACGTTCTCGTACGTGCCGCTCCTCGTGAAAGAAGGCGCCGAGGCGTGGAAGGCGCGCGGCGTGCGTGGCGCGGGCGGGCTCAAGTTCATCGCGCTCTCGGGCGACGTCGAGCGGCCCGGTGTCTATCAGGTGCCCATGGGCACGACGATCGGCGAGCTCATCGAGCAGGCCGGCGGCACGAAGGACAAGCGGCCCATCCTCGCGATCGCGCCCGGCGGCGCCTCATCGAACTTCCTGCGCGCGGACGCGACCTCTGCGCCGCTCGACTTCGACGCGCTGCAGAAGCGTGGCTCGATGCTCGGCTCGGGCGCGGTGCTCGTGGTGTGCGAAGGCGCGGACATCGTGGATCTCGTGACGAACGTCGTGGCCTTCTTCCGCAACGAGTCGTGCGGCAAGTGCGTGCCGTGCCGCGTGGGCACGGAGAAGGCCGTCACGATCCTGGAGGATGCGGTGCTCGGGCGCGGGAAGAAGCGGCACCTCGTGGTGCTCTCCGAGCTCGCCGAGACGCTCGCCGACACCTCGATCTGCGGCCTCGGTCAGGTCGCGATCGCGCCGTTCCTCTCCGTCCTGCGCGCGTTCGAGGACGACGTGCGCGCGCGCTTCCCGGAGGATTGATCGAACATGGGCGTGCGAGACGTGCGCATGCGTGGCTTCCGGAAGCGCGCGAGCGTCGAGGAGGCGCTGGCCACGCTCGTGTCGCGCACGGGCGAGCTCGAAGCCGAGCGCGTACCCGTCACGCAGGCGAGCGGGCGTGTGCTCGCCGAAGACGTGACCGCCGTCGCGAGCGTGCCGCACTTCCGCCGTGCCGCGATGGATGGATGGGCCGTCGTCGGAGAGTCGACGTTCGGGGCGAGCACGTACGCGCCCGCCTCGCTCATGCTGATCGGCGAGGCGAGGCCGGGAAGGCCGTTCGCGGGCGCGCTCCGGCGTGGCGAGGCCGTGCGCATCACAACGGGCGCGCCGGTGCCCGAAGGCGCGGACGCGGTCCTCATGGCCGAACGCGCCGAGGAGATTTCGCGCGGCGATCAGACGATCGTTTCCGTCGCGGAGCCGGTCTCGCCGGGGAAACACGTCGGCGCGATCGGCGAGGACGTGCCGGCCGGGACGATCGTGGCGCGGCGAGGCCGCAAGCTCCGGCCGCAGGACGTGGGGCTTTTGGCGAGCGTCGGCGCGGGCCTCGTGCCCGTCGTGCGCAGGCCCCGCGTGCGGGTCGTGATCACGGGGGACGAGCTGCTCGCGCCGGGCAACATGCCCGAGGGATCGTGCATCGTGGACTCGAACAGCGTGGTGCTCGCGGCGCTCGTCGCGCGGGACGGCGGCGCGCTCTCGCCCACGGTGCGCGCGGCCGATCGGTACGAGCTCGTGCGCGAGGCGATCGGCGGCGGCGACGAGGACGTCGTGCTCGTCTCCGGCGGCTCGTCCGTGGGCCCCGAGGATCACGCGCCGCTCGCGCTCGCCGAGATCGGCGAGGTCACGGTGCACGGCGTGGCGATGCGCCCATCGAGCCCGGCCGGCTTTGGCTTCGTCCCCGGAAACGGCCGCCCGCGCCCCGTCTTCCTCCTGCCGGGCAACCCGGTCTCCTGCTTGTGCGCGTACGAGTTTTTTGCAGGACCAACGATCCGCGCGCTCGGCGGCCTCCCGCGCGCGTGGCCCCATCCGCGCGGAAAGGGCCGGCTCGTCGCGAAGATCGTCTCCGAGCTCGGCCGCGTGGATTACGTCCGCGTGCAGTACGACGGCGCGCGGGTCACGCCGATCATGACGAGCGGCGCGTCGATCCTCTCCTCCACGACCCGCGCGGACGGCGTCGTGCTCGTCCCTGCCGGCAGCGAGGGCCATGGGGAGGGCGAGGAGGTCGAGGTTTTCCTCTACGATTGATCTCGGGGGGGCGTCGTGAAGCAAGCGCAGTTCCTGAACGTCGTGGACCGGGACGAGGCCGAGCGGCGCTTCCGCGCAGCGATCGGCGAGCTCGGCGCGATCGGCGTCGAGATCGTCCCGCTCGACGCGGCGCTCGGTCGCTTGCTCGCCGAGGACGTCGCGAGCCCCGTCGACGTGCCCGGCTTCGATCGTTCGAACGTCGATGGCTACGCCGTGCGCGCGTCCGACACGTTCGGCGCCACCGAGGCCGAGCCGCAGCGGCTCCGGCGCTTGCCGGGCAGCGTCGCGATGGGCCGCCTCCCCGACGTCACCGTCGAGCCGGGCACGGCCCTCGCGATCCCCACGGGCGGCGCCGTGCCGCGCGGCGCCGACGCGATCGTCATGGTCGAGCACACGCTCCTCGACGGCGACGACGTGCAGATCACGAAGGCCTCGATCCCCGGCCGATGGATCACCTACGCGGGCACCGACGTCGCGCAGGGTGAGGTCGTGCTCCGCGCGAAGGAGCGCCTCACCTCGCGGGAAACGGGCGTCCTCGCGGCGATCGGCCTCGATCGTGTCGCCGTGCTCGCGCGTCCGCGTGTGGCGATCCTCTCGACGGGCGACGAGATCGTCCCGCCTGGTCAGCCGCTCCTGCCGGGCGCGGTCTACGATTCGAACGCGCGCATCCTGTCCGACGCCGTCCGCGAGGCCGGCGGCGAGCCGTTCCTCGCCGGCATCGTGCCCGACGACGAGACCTCCGTCCGCGACGCGCTCCGCCGCTGCCTCGCCGACGCGCACGTCGTGCTCCTCTCGGGCGGCACCTCGAAGGGCCCCGGCGACCTCAACGCGCGTGTCCTCGCCGAGGCCCTCGATCCGCCCGGCATCGTCGTGCACGGCGTCGCGCTCAAGCCGGGCAAGCCCCTCTGCCTCGCGGTCTCCCGCGGCAAGCCCGTCGTCGTCCTGCCGGGCTTTCCGACCTCGGCGATCTTCACGTTCCACGAGTTCGTCGCGCCCGTCATCCGCGCGCTCGCGGGCCTCTCCGAGCGCGCGGACGACACGGTCACGGCGCGCCTTCCGTTCCGCGTCACGAGCGAGCACGGCCGCACGGAGTACGTGCTCGTGCGCCTCGTCGACGACGAACACGGCGCGCGCGTCGCGTACCCGATCGGCAAGGGCTCGGGCTCCGTCACCACCTTCTCGCAGGCCGACGGCTTTTTCATCGTCGACGAGCGTGTCGAGATGCTCGACGCCGGCGACACCGTCGTGATCCACCCCGTCGCCGGATCCCGCCCACGGCAGGTCGATCTCGTCGTCATCGGCAGCCATTGCGTCGGCCTCGACGTCCTGCTCGGCCGCCTCGCCGCGCGTGGCACCACGAGCAAGCTCATCGCCGTCGGCAGCGAGGCCGGCCTCGCCGCCGTCCGCCGCGGCGAATGCGACGTCGCCGGCGTCCACCTCTACGACCCGAACACCGGCACCTACAACGAGCCTTTCCTCGACCCTGGGCTCGAGCTCGCCCGCGGCTACGGCCGCATGCAAGGCGTGGTCTTCCGCCCCGGCGATCCGCGCTTCGAGGGCAAGCGCGCCGAGGACGCCGTCCGCGAGGCCGCCCGCACCGAGGGCATCGTGATGATCAACCGCAACCGCGGCAGCGGCACCCGCGCGCTCTACGATCGCCTCCTCGGCGACGCGCGCCCCGCCGGCCACTCCGTCGAGGCCTCCTCCCACCGCGCCGTCGCCGCCGCCGTCGCACAAGGCCGCGCCGATTTCGGCATCGCGATCGACATCGTCGCGCGCGATCGGCGCCTCGGCTTCCTCCCGCTCGGCGAGGAGCGCTTCGACTTCGTCGTCCCCTCGAACCGCCTCGGCCGGCCCGCCGTGCGCACCTTCCTCGCCGAGCTCGCGTCCGCACCGACACGCGCGGCCCTGCGCGACCGAGGGCTCCTCGCGTGAGCGCCGGCCTCGTCCCCGGCCTCGGCGCCGTCGTCCTCGCGGGCGGCCGCAGCAGCCGCATGGGCCGCCCCAAGGCCTGGCTCCCCTTCGGCGACGAGGTCCTCCTCCAGCGCGTCGTACGTCGCCTCGCCACGGTCGCCGCGCCCCTCGTCGTCGTCCGCGCCCCCGGGCAAGCGCTCCCGCCGCTCCCGGCCGACGTCGCCCTCGCCGACGACCCCGTCGAAGGCCGCGGGCCTCTCCAGGGCATCGCGGTGGGCCTCGCGGCGCTCGCTGGCAAGGCCGAAGCCGCGTTCGTCTCCTCCACCGACGCGCCTTTCGTGGATCCCGCGCTCGTGCGTTTTCTCGCGGATCTCCGCGGCTCCACGCACGACGTCGTCGTCCCTCGCGCTGGCGGGCATTACCACCCGCTCGCGGCGGTGTACGGCGTCTCGGTCGTGTCCGAGATCAACGCCCTCCTCGCCGAGGACCGCCTCCGCCCGTTTTTCCTGTTCGAGCGCGTCCGCACCCTCGTCGTCCCCGAAGATCGGCTCCGCGAGGCGCCCGGCGTTTCCCTCTCCGGCGACGAGATCCTCGCCTTGCGAAACCTCAACACGCCCGAGGACTGGCGCGCGGCGCTCGACGTCGCGGGCCTGCCGATGCCGCGCGATCCGGCTTGAGCGAAAGCCGCCTACCGGCCACGCTAGGCCCGATGCAAAGGGACCAAGCCGAGACGACCGACGTTTCCCCCGCGGCCGAGCCGCAGGCCGCCGAGGCGCCTCTGCCCGATCCCCATGCCGAAGACGCCGCGCCCGCTGCGGGCCCGCTCCGTTGGCAGAAAAACCTGCTCCTCCTCGTCCTCACCATCGCCTCGACGCTCGTCACCTTTGCCTTCTCGAACGGCCTCGTCCCCGAAGGCGCGCCGTTCGCCGAGCAGCTCCGCGGCGTTCTGCGCGCGTGGACGTACACCGTTCCGCTCATGGCCATCCTGCTGACGCACGAGCTCGGCCATTACTTCGCGGCGCGCCTCCACAAGGTCCCGGCTTCGCTCCCCTTTTTCATTCCCCTGCCCCTCCTGAGCCCGTTCGGCACCATGGGCGCGGTCATCGGCATGAGCGGCCGCATCAAGAGCCGCAATGCCTTGCTCGACATCGGCGCGGCCGGCCCGCTCGCCGGCCTCCTCGTCGCCATTCCCGTGATCCTCTACGGCCTGCGCACCTCGCCCGTCCTGCCCATCCCCGAGGAGGGCATCCAGGAGGGGCAATGCCTGCTTTATTTCGCGCTGAAGCGCCTCGCCCTCGGCACGATCCCCGCGGGGCACGACGTCTTCCTCAATGGCCCCGCGTTCGCCGGCTGGGTCGGGCTCTTCGTCACGATGCTGAACCTCGTCCCCGTCGGCCAGCTCGACGGCGGTCACATCGCGTATGCCCTCTTCGGCGAAAAGCAGAATCGATATGCCCGGATCGTCCACGTGACGATGCTCGGCATGTTCCTCTTGAACCTCGCCCGCTTCCTGCCCCCGGCGCTCCGGGCCGGCGAGGGCGTCGGCGATGCCGTCGGCAATTCGATCTCGTGGCTCGTGTGGTTCGTCCTGGTCCACCTGCTCGGCCGCCTCGGCGGCAAGGATCATCCCCCGACCGAGCCGGGCGAGCTCTCGCCCGTGCGCCGCGGAATCGCCGTCCTCTCGCTCGTCGTCTTCGTCCTGCTCTTCATGCCGACGCCCTGGTCGAAGTATTGAGCGAACGCCCGCTACACGAGCGTCTCGAAGAACATATCGAGGAGCCGATCCGTGGCCCGGGTGCTGCCCTCCGGCCCTCGATCGACGCGCGCGAAGGGATGTGAATCGCGCTGGTACGACCGGTGGAGATCGAGGATCTCGAGATCGAGATCGAGGCCGCCGGGGCCCGTTTCGCGCGCCCCGAGCGGCTCTTTCTCGTTCTCCTCCATGGAATCGTCACCCCGCGGCGCGCCGCCGCATCCCAGCGCGCGGCCGCCCGATTCGCCGCGTCCGGGCCACACGCGCCCCTGTCGCGTCCGCGTCCGCGGCGGAATCGGCGCCGCGGCGCTCCTCCTCGTCTTCCTCGAACTCGGCCAGGACGAATTCGACGAAGGTCACGCTCTCCATGTATTCGTTCGTCGTGAAAGACCAGGGATCGACGGGGACGGGCCTCCGATCATGGCGTGCAATGGACGGACGGCGGCGAATGCGAGGCGAAAGAAAGCGCATGTTGTTGCTCTCGAAGGTAAGACGTCGACAGCTCTAAGTACGTAGGAAGAGATGCTGCTCGCGCCCTTTTCGCTCGCGGCCGCGTCGCGAAAAGGGCGCGCAAAATTCACGGCTTCGCTTTGACGGCCGCCGCCATGGCCTCCACGAGCGACATCGTCGGCGGCGGCACCGAAGGCGTCGGCTCCTCTTCGGCCTCCGCGGCGGGTGCAACCTGCTCCGCCTTGGACGCAGGCGCGGGCGCCTTCGCGACGGACGCCGCATTCCGGTTCGCCCCGGGCACGTGGCTCTGCCAGCTCGGCGCGGGTATCGCCGCAAGGGCGGGCTTCGCCTCGGGGAGCGCCTTCACCGGCTCCTCCACGCGCGGCGCCGCCGGCTCCAGCCGGAAGCTCGTGGCGATGCGGTGCGCCCGCTCCGTCGCGCCCCGCATCACCTTGCCCGCGAGCTCCGGCGCCGTCAGCGACGAACGTCCGGCCCGCGCCGCCCGCTCCTCACCGACCTTGTAGCCCATCACCAGCGACCCCCCGACGGCCACCGCCAAGAGCACTCGGTCGAACGTAATCGGCCGCGGCCGCGACGAGATCGGCTCACGCTCGCGCGCGGCGTCGCTCCCGGCCTGCACCGGCGGCGCCGCCGCTGTGGACGCCGGGAAAAGGTCGACGCCGCGGATCGCCGCGCGGACGCTCATCGACACCTCGCCAAGGTCCGCGCCGGGCGGAGGCGGCGACAGCATCGACGAACGCGATCGATCCGCGAGCTCGTGCAGCTCCTCCAGCCGCTCCAGCTTGCTGCGTGGCCCCTCGCGTCCGCTCCCGGGCGCCGATAGGCACGTCGGATCGTCGTCGGCGAGGTTCGTTTGCCGCCGGAAACGTAAAGCAAAGGCCTCCGATACGCACCGGGGACAGATCGTCGCCTCCATCCCCGGGCGCTCGCTCACCTGGGTCCCCCCACAGACGCCACAACTCGTACTCATTGGATTCCCCCCGAATCCAAGCAGTATGCTCAGCTAGTGCCTCATATTACCAAGTTAAAGCGAGCGTGCATGTCCATTCGACGCGGCTTGGTGGGGGGCGGGTTGCGTCGAAAAGCGGTTGCTCGGGGCGGACGAGGTGCTTCGAGCGGGGGCGTGAAACTCGCGCGTGGCGCGGCTCGTGTGCTAGGAAGGCCGCGCTTGGAGGAAAAAGAATGGGACTTTCCGATGCGCTCGCGGACAAGGACAAGAAGGGCCGGATCATCTCCGACTGCGCCACGTTGATCGACGAAGAGGTCGCGTCGAAGGGGCTCGCCGCGCTGCCGCTCAAGGCGGGTTACAAGGCGATCAAGGGCATCAAGCCCGGCTTCATTCCGCACGTCCTCGAGTCGCTCCTGCCCGAGATGGCCACGAAGGTGGACCCGCTCTGGGCCGAGGGCGTCTCCGCGGGCAATCCCGTCAAATTCTTCCAGGACAACCGCGGGCGTGTCGCGGACGCCCTGCTCTCCGTGACCGACGCGAAATCGAAAAACGCGAAAAACGCGCTCGTCCGTTCGACCTACGAATCGCTGCGCGGCACGGCCAAAAAGCACGTCGAGGAGGCCATCCCGCGCCTCTCGAAGGTCATCGAAAAGTACGCCTGATTCGAAGCGCCTCTCAGGCGACCTGGGCGGTGCGCGGGATGTCCGGCTCGACGAAGCACCAGCGCACGTCGGACCTCCTGTGGCGCAGCGACGCCTCGAACTCGTTGATCGCCGTGCAGACCTCGTTCGTGGTCACGCCCTCGTAAAAGCTCACCTTCACGGCCACGAGCACCTCGCCCGGGCCTTGCTGCATCGTGATCACGTGCAGCACCCGATCGATCTTCGGGTGCGCCGCGACCGCCTGGCGCACGGCCACCTCGACCTCCGGATCCGCGGACTCGCCGATCAGGAGCGACATGATCTCCACCGCGAGGAAGACCGCCACCGCCACGAGCACGAGCCCGATCGCGATGCTGCCGATCGCGTCCCACTTCGGATCTCCGGTCACGTACGCCGCCGCGAGCGCGATCGACGCGAGGATGAGGCCGAGCGAGGCCGCCGCGTTCTCGCCGAAGACGACGACGAGGTCCGAGTCCTTCGTGTCCTTGAGGTACTGGAAGAACGGCTTCTGCCCGCGACGCTTGTTCATCTCGCGGATGTTCGACAGCGTCGCGCCGCCCTCGAGCAGCAGGGAAAACCCGAGGATCCCGAGGCCGAGGTGCACCTTCTCCACGGGCTCGGGGTGGCCGAGCTTGTGGATCCCCTCGTAGATCGAGAAGACGCCGCCGCCCGAGAAGAGCAGCAGCGCGACCAGGAACGACCAGAAGTAGAGCGAGCGCCCGTAGCCGAGTGGGTGCGACGCGTCCGGCTTCTTCCGCGCCCGGTTCACGCCGAGCAGGAGCAGGAGCTGGTTGCCGCAATCCGCCGCCGAGTGCAGCGTCTCGGCGAGCAGCGCGCCCGAGCCCGTCAGGAACGCGACCACGCCCTTGCCCGCCGCGATGGCGAGGTTGGTGAGCAGCGACTGGACGATATGGGAGGTCGAATGGTCTTCCGACGACGACACGGGAGCCCTTGTATCACGAGCGCGCCCCGAAAAAGAAAACCCCCAGCAGGCCGAAGCATGCTGGGGGTTTTGCTTACCGCGAACCTTCGATCAGGAAGGATCGCCGAACGACCGCTGGAAGAGCTCCTCGATCGCCTGCTTTCCGTCCTCGGTCAGGTTCTGCGTGCCGATGCCGGCGAAGGCCTCGCTCTTGATCATCGGCAGGGTCGCCATCTCCCACGCCGTCCCGCTCCAGCGGAACCAGGTCCGCTTCTGCTGGTCGAAGACGTAGAGCGGCTTCTTCCAGAGCCGCGCGAGCTCCGCGCCCCAGCCCGTGCCGCCGCGGACCGTGCCGTCGTCCTGGATCTGGCCGACGACGAAGACCTCGCGCGCCGCGTTGATCTGGTACCAGATCGTCTGCAGCACGTTGCGCACCAGCGGGATCTCGCTGAGCACGCGGCCGAGGCGCTTCGACACGTAGACCAGGCTGAAGTCGCCGCGGCGCAGGTCCGCCTCGCTCAGCACCTGCACCCCGCGCGTACGCTCGCGCAGCGTGTGGCCCTCGAAGCTGAAGTTCGTCTCCGTCAGGCCCCAGCGCTCCGCACACGCGCCGAACGCCGCCTCCGCGCCCTTCGCGCCGCCCGAGTAGAGGCGGTAGCGCTTGGCATCGCGCGGACGCTCGGAGGCCGGCGGGATGTCCGCGTCGATAATCCGCATCGTGTGCGGCTCGAGGCGAAGCGAGAGATCGGCGATCTCCTTGCTGTCGTGATCCTTGAGCAGGCGCAGGCGCACGACGTCCTTCTCGGGGTCGAGGAAGACCACGACGCCGAGTTTGTCGAAGAACCGATCGACCGGCGCGGGCGCCGAGCCCGGCTTCGCCTCGCTGGCCTTCGTCGTCGTCGAGAGCCAGAGCTCGGCCGAGTGATCCCGCGCGAGCGTGATCAGCGTGTCGATCATGGCCTCGGTCGCGTGCGCGCAATCGAAGCCGTCGATGATGATCACGTCCGGCGAGAAGTGCGCGATCTCGCGGGCGAACGCCACGGTCTCGACGAGCTTCTTCATCGACGACGACGCGCCCTCGGTCGTGTTCCCGTGACCGAGGAGCGAGAAGATCAGCCGGTGACGCTCCAGGTCCAGGCGCACGGACTCGGGCTCGGCGAGCTTCGTGTACGTCGCGATGTCGTGGAAGAGCTCGTCGTAGTAAGCGCGCACGTGATCGACGGCGTGCTCCGTCGAGATGTGCAGCACGCGCCGATCACGCAGCAGATCGTCCAGCGCGATCTGCACGAGGAGCGCCGTCTTGCCGACGCCCGCGCGCGAGAGAACGACGCCCACGTTGCCGCGGCCCAGGCCGCCGTGCATCGACTTCTCGAAGACCCGCATGGGGCTCCGCTCGTTGACCTCTTTGCGGTACATCGGTGCCCTCACTTCCCCTTCTTCGCCAGCTCTTCTTTGTGCTTCTTGATGAGCTCCTCGGAGATCGCTCCGGGGACCGGGGCGTACCGGGAGAACTCCATGGTAAACTCAGCTTTGCCCTGCGTCGCGGAGCGAAGAACGGTCGAGAACCCGAACATCTCGGCGAGGGGGACCTCTGCCTCGACGCGGCAGAACCCTTCGGACTCCGTCGTGCCGATGATGATGCCGCGGCGCTGCATCAGGATGCCGACCACGCCGCCCTGGAACTCCGCCGGGCTCTCGGCCGCGACCTTCATGAGCGGCTCGAGGATCTGCGGACCCGCCTTGGGATAAGCCTCACGCCACGCGCCGCGCGAGGCCTCCTGGAACGCGATGTCCGACGAGTCGACTGCGTGCGCGGCGCCGTCGTTGATCGTGACACGGACGCCCGTGACGGGCGCGTGGATGACGAGGCCCTTCGCGAGCATCGAGCGGAAGCCCTTGTCGCACGAAGAGATGAACTCCTTCGGGATGGAGCCGCCCGTGATGTCGTCGACGAACTCGAACCCTTCCTCGAAGGGCTCCATGAAGCCCGCGACCTTGCCGTACTGGCCCGAGCCGCCGGTCTGCTTCTTGTGCGTGTAGTTGAACTCCACGCGGCGCGTGATCGTCTCGCGGTACGCGACGCGCGGCGGGCTCGTCACGACCTCGGCCCCGTACTCGCGCTTCATGCGCTCGATGTACACGTCGAGGTGCAGCTCGCCCATGCCCTGGACGATCGTCTCGTTCGTCTCGGGATCGCTGCCCACGCGGAAGGTCGGGTCCTCCTTCGTGAAGCGCTTCAGCGCCTTCGACATGTTGACCTGCGCCTTGTTGTCCTTCGGCGTCACGGTCAATGCGATGACCGGGTCGGGCACGTGCATGCTCGTCATCGCCACGCTGAGCGTGCCGTCGGTGAACGTGTCACCCGAGTTGCAGTCGACGCCGAACATCGCGACGATGTCGCCGGCGCCCGCGCTGTCGATGTCCTCCATCTCGTCAGAGTGCATGCGAACGAGGCGGCCAACCTTGTGGCGCTTGCCCGTGCGGGTGTTCGTGATCTCCTTGCCCTTCGAGATCGTGCCCTGGTAGACGCGCAGGTACGAGAGCTGGCCGAAGCGGCCGTCCTCGAGCTTGAACGCAAGCATGACGAGCGGCTTTTCCGGGTCGCTGTCGAGCGAGATCTTCGCCTCGTCCTTCTCCAGGTCGACGGCGTGGTTCGTGATGTCCGTGGGGCAGGGCAGGAACTTCGTGACCCCGTCGAGCAGGAGCTGCACGGCCTTGTTCTTGTAGGCCGAACCCATCATCACGGGCACGATCTGGAGGTTCACCGTGGCCGAGCGGACCGCCTTGTTGATGAGGTCCTCGGTCACGCGCTCCTCGAGCATCGCCTCGGTGAGTTCGTCCGAGAACATGCTCAGCGCGTCGAGCATCTCCTCGCGGCACTTCTGCGCCTCGGCCTTCATATCGGCCGGCACGTCGGACTCGAGGATCTTCTCGCCGTTCGCGCCCTCGAACCGGAACGCCTTCATCTTGATCAGGTCGACCACGCCCTCGAACTTGTCTTCGAGGCCGATCGGGAGCTGCAAGAGCACCGGGTTCAGGTTGAGCTTCTCGCGGAGCTGGTCGCGCGCGCGGAGCGGGTTCGCGCCGGCGCGGTCGCACTTGTTGACGAACGCGATGCGCGGAACGCCGTAGCGGCGCATCTGGCGATCGACCGTGAGCGACTGCGACTGCACGCCCGCGACCGAGCAGAGCACGAGGATCGCGCCGTCGAGCACGCGCAAGCTGCGCTCGACCTCGATCGTGAAGTCGACGTGGCCGGGCGTGTCGATGATGTTGATCTGGGTGTTGCCCCAGGTGCAGAACGTCGCTGCAGACTGGATGGTGATCCCGCGCTCGCGCTCGAGATCCATCGAGTCCATCTTCGCGCCGACGCCGTCCTTGCCCTTCACGTCGTGAATGGCGTGGATCCTCTTCGTGTAGAAGAGGATGCGCTCGGTCAGCGTGGTCTTCCCCGAGTCGATGTGGGCGCTGATTCCTATGTTCCTGAGCCTGGACAGATCGCTGATCACGAAGAGGACTCCTGCTGCCCCCTGGGGGAGGGCGGCTCTCGGCAAAAAACGCGGCGCGCTATAATCGTTAGCCGGCGGTCACGCCAGGGGAAAGTGGACTGGCGTGCCGGCTGACACCGTCTCGTCACGCCGGTGAGGGACGTGATTCCCTTCTTTTCTGGCTCGCCCACCGCATCGCAGGGCGCTCGACGAGCACCCAGGATGCGTAGCCCACGACGACCGAGGCGACCAGCGCGAACGACGCGGTCCGCACGAGGTTCTTCCAGGTTGGCGGTGACGCGGGCTCGAGGTCCGAGAGCCCGAGCGCGAGCTGGTGATAGAGGAACACACCATAACTCACGATTCCGACGAAGGCGAGCGGGCGCGGCGCCACGATCCCGAGCGCGCGGCCGCGGCAGAGGACGGCCGAAAGGACAAGCGCCGCCGTGACCAGCGAGAGCAGCGCATACGGCGCGCCGCCGCCGGGTTCGAGGTAATGAAGCCCCTCCAGCCGGAACGCGATCACGAGCGCAGGCACGCACGCAGCGAGCGCGTAAGGCGCGAGCGCGGCCGCGCGCTCGCTTCGTGCGAGGGCGACATACACCCGCGCCGCGAGCGCGCCGAGCACGAACTGATCGAGCCGGCTCGGGATCCACCGCCGCTGCGTTGCTTCGAGCAGGCCCGTGTGGATCCCCGGTTCGAGCACGATCGCGTGGAGCCACATGCGCACGAGCCAGCTTCCGATCACCACGCCCGCGCCGATCCAGATCGCCCGCCGCCCCTCCTTGCAGACGAGGGGCGCGAGCCACGGAAAGACCAGATAGAAGCAGGCCTCCGTGGTGAGCGACCACGTCGCCCCGATGATCACGATCCCGCCCGGCGAGACGTATCCTTGGAGCACCAACAGATGCGCGGCGAGCGACGCGGCGAACGAGGGCGCGCCGAAGACGCCGCGGTGGAAGGCGATCGTCACGACGAGCGCGACCCAGTAGGCAGGCAGGATGCGCGCGGCGCGCCGGAGCAAGAAGTCGCGCGGAGGTTGTCCGCCCGAACGGATCCACGAGAGCCCGAGCGAGAAGCCCGAGAGCACGAAGAAGAGGTCGACGCCCCACCACGCATGATGGAGCACCGTCAGGATCCACGGCACGAGCGGCGCCGGCGCGCGCGCCTCGACCGACGCGCGCACGAGCGGGAGGAATCGATCGCCGAGGTGCTGGACGAAGACCGCGAGGATCGCCACGCCGCGCAGGGCGTCGAGCTGCGGCAAGGAGGGCCCTGCGCTCGGCGCCGGCCTTTCGAGGGCGAGGGGCATGTGGAGAACGCGCGCGTCAGCGCGGCTGGATGCGGGCGAGGCCCACGGTGTCGTCCCACTCGTCACCGTATCCCTCGAAGTGGATGCGGTAACGTTCCTGCCCCACGATGCCCACGATCAGTGCGGGGTACATGGTGCCGTGCCACTCGACGCGCACCCGATCGCCGATCTTGTAGATGTTCGTCTGCGCCGCTGCGAGCGCCTTCGCGCGCACCTTCTGCGGCGGCTCGGGGTGGACGACCGTCCCCTCGACCAACTCCTTCACGCGCTCGCGCGTGACGACCTCGTCCCAGATCGGATCGTAGCCCTGGTAGTGGACCTTGAACTTCGTCGGCCCCTGGGTCTCGAGGATGACCGCCGGGTAAAGGTTCTTCTCCCACTCGACGAGGACATTGTCCCCCACGTCGAAGCGCTTCTTGCAGCCCGACGAGAGGGCGGCGAGGAGCGCGAGGGAGAGGACCGAGGACCGAACGAAGGCCATGACGCGGAGTTCGAGCGTCGGAGAGACGTCTCCGGCGGAGGGAGATACCGCCGAGGGCCAGGGCTTGCAAGCGTGTGGAGCGGCACGTCTCCCGACACGACCTGGCGTGTACCAACCCCTCGATGGCGAAAACTCCATCCTCCGAGGGGTGCGCATCACAGGCAGGAGGTCGCCGATGGCACGCTTGAATCTTCTCGATCCGCTCGTCTGCAAGACCCCTACCCCTCCTACGCCGAACTGCGTCGCGCGGCCCCGGTCTCGGTCGTCGACCCGGGCGCGCGCCGCGGCAAGGTCGGGTGGGATCGGGCTTCGTTCTGCGCTAGCCTCGGCCGCGTCGTGAGGTCCGGCGGACGTTTTTTCGAAGCAGCGAGGGCGTGGGGCGCGAGAACCTTCGGGCCCGTCCTTTGCGCCCTCGTCGTAGCGTGCGCGCCGAACCTCACCACGACCGGGGGCGCGGGCGGCGAAGGGGGCGACGGCAGCGGCGGCGCGGGCGCGAGCGGGAGTGGGAGCGCGGGTGGAGGCGGCGGCGCGGGCGGCGCGATCGTGTGCCCCGAGACGCCGAACACGCCGACGATGGTGCCCGTGGCGTCCGCGTCGGGGAACTATTGCATCGACAGCACCGAGGTCACGAACAACCAGTATGCGGCCTGGCTCCCTTCGGCCACCTCGATGGAAACGAACCAGGGCCCCGAATGCGCGTTCAACATGAGCTTCGTGCCTGCCATCACGCCGCCCGCGGACGATCACCCCGTCGCGCACGTCGACTGGTGTGACGCCTCCGCCTTCTGCAAGTGGCACGGAAAGCGGCTCTGCGGGAAGATCGGCGGCGGATCGGTCCCGTACGCCGACATCAACAATGCTGCCACGAGCCAGTGGTACAACGCTTGTAGCGGCGCCGGCACGCTCGTCTACCCGTACGGCGGCACGTACGACGCGGTCGCGTGCAATGGCCAGGACAAGATGCTCACCGCCTCGAAAAAGGTCGGCAGCCAGGCCGGCTGCGTGGGCGGTTTGCCGGGCCTCTTCGACATGAGCGGCAACCTCTCGGAGTGGGAGGACGCCTGCGACGGGGCGACGGGGGAAAACGACACGTGTCGCCGGCGCGGCGGCGGATTCGCCAGCCTCGCCACGGATCTCGATTGCCCGACGACCGGGGGCGGGGCGCGCGGCGCTGCGAACGCGACCACGGGATTCCGCTGCTGTGTGGATGTTCCATGAGGAAAGAGGCGACGCGTGCAATGAAAGCGCGGGGCTCGTGGATGCTCGGGGTGGGTGCACTGGCGCTTCTCGTGGCGTGCGCGCCGGAGCTGCAGACGGGCGGTGCAGGCGGCGGCGGTAGCGGAGGCGCAGGCGGAATCGGGGGCGGGGGCGGAATCGGGGGCGGGGGCGGAATCGGGGGCGACGGCGCAGGTGGTAGCGGCGGCGCGGGCGGAATCGGGGGCAGCGGCAGCGGTGGCGCAGGCGGCAGCGGCGGCACGGGAGGCGGGCCGACGGTGGTCTGTCCCGACGTACCCGGCACGCCGGTGATGGTGGCGGTGCAGGCCCCGGCTGGCGGAACGTTTTACTGTATCGACAGCACCGAGGTCACGAACCTCCAGTACCTCGAATGGGTCGAGACGAACCCGATCGTGGGTCAGCCCGCGCAATGCGAGGGGAACACGACGTTTGCCCCCTCGAAGACACCGGCGAAGGACAGCCTGCCAGTCGCGGACGTGGACTGGTGCGACGCGTACGCGTTCTGCGCTGACCACGAGAAGCGCCTTTGTGGAAAGATCAGCGGCGGGCCCCTGGCATTCAGCGAAAGTTCGTTCGATCCTTCCCTGAGCCAATGGCACAATTCCTGTACCGGCGGCGGCGTCAAGGCGTACCCCTACGACAATTTATACAATCAGACCGTCTGCAATGGCCAAGGCGCCGCAATGGGCAGCGCGGCCCCCGTGAAAAGCTTCCTGACGTGCGAGGGTGGGTTCCCAGGGCTCTTCGACATGAGCGGGAACGTCTGGGAATGGGAGGACGCTTGCGACGAGACGAGCGGCGCCACGCCCGCAGAAAACCCGTGCCGGCGCCGCGGAGGCGGTTATACGAGCATCGAGTCCGACCTGGATTGCTCCACGGTAAGCACGTCGCTCCCACGCGGCCTGGCCAACTCGAACACCGGCTTCCGTTGCTGCGCGGATCTCCCATGAAAGAACTCGCTCCCGGCTCCATCGTCGATCGAAAATACGCCCTCGAAAAACTCCTCGGGGAAGGCGGCATGGGCGTCGTTTGGCTCGCGCGCGACGTGCACACCGAGGTGCCCGTCGTCGTGAAGGCCATCCGCGCCGAATACGCGCATCGCAAGGACTTCCGCGACCGCATCCTCGCCGAAGGCCGCGCGCTCGCCCGGATCGACCACCCGAACGTCGTCCGCCTCAATGCCGTCGTCTCCGACGAGGACGGCCTCTGCCTCGTCATGCAGTTCATCGAGGGCGGGACGCTCGAAGATCGCATCGCGCGCCACGCGAAATCCGGCACGCCGCTCTCCGTCGCCGAGGCGCTCGCGCTCTTCCGCCCCATCGTGCAAGGCGTCGCCGCGGCCCACGCCGAGGGCATCATCCACCGCGATTTGAAGCCCGCGAACGTGCTCATCCGCGGCAAGGACGGCATCGTCAAGGTCACGGATTTCGGCATCGCCAAAGAGGAGAGCGACGCGCAAAAGGGCAAGGGGAACACCGAGGGTGTCATCGGCTCGGTGCTCTACATGTCGCCCGAGCAATGCACCGGCAAGAAGGACCTCGACAAACGGGTCGACGTCTACGCGCTCGGCATCGTCCTGTACGAGCTGCTCGTCGGGCAGGTGCCATTCGACGGCGAAAGCCATTACATGATCATGACGTCGCACGTGAAGGAGCCGCTCCCGAAGATCCGCGCGCGCAGGCCCGACGTGCCCGCGTGGCTCGAGGCCGTCGCCGAGCGTTGCGCCCAAAAACGCCGCGAGGACCGGTTCGGCTCGTGCGAGGAGATCCTCGCGGCGCTCGACGCGCAGGGCCAGGGGTTGTACGGCTCTACCGCACCCGCCGCTCCGCTCCACCTGACGGCACCGGCGGCGCCGCTGCATGCGAACGTCCTGGCGCCGCCGGGCGTCCCGCAGACCGCGGAGGCCTCGGTGGTCACGGCGCCCGGGAACGAGCCGACCTCGAAGCGCGGGCTCGCCGTGGCGCTCACCGTGGGCGTCGCCGTGCTCGCCGGGGTCGGCATCTCGTATTCGCTCGGCTTGTTCGGCGCACCCAAGGACGAGCAGCGCGCGGAGGCCAAAGGCCCGCCTCCGGTGGAGCATGCTGCGAGCGCGGGCGCGCACGCGAGCGCGGCGCCGAGCGTGAACACGAAACACCCCCTCGCCGCCCTCGCCGGGCGCTGGCGGAGCGACAGCGGCCGCGAATACGACGCGGTCCTCGTCGGCGACCAGCTCGAAATGCGGATCCGCGACGCCAAACCCTTTGCGCTCCAAGGATACGAGGAGGGCGAGGCCCGCTTCGTGCTCCGCGCCTTGCCCGGAAAAACCGACGTCTTCGGCGTCGAGGATCGCCTGCGGCCGAACCCGCCCGCGGGGAACGAATACGACGTCGCGCTCGCCCGCGCGACCTGCATCGTCCCGTACACCGAGATCGCGGGCAAACCTCTGGAAGCGCGGCTCGACGGTGGGAAGCTGCGCGTCTCCATGGTGCAAACGCAGCCGCCGGCGGCGAGCTACACGCTCGCCGGCAAACGCGTCACCGGCTGCAGGAACCTCGCGGCCGCGCCGCTCACGCCGCTCGAAAGCGTGCTCGGCCGGCCCTGATCCGGGAGGCTCGAACCGTGCCCCTCGCGCTCTCGCTCCACGCGCATACGCCCTATGCGCTCCAGCCCTCCTCGATCCAGTTTCGATTGCGGATCGAGAACCACGGCCCCGCGCCGGTCCGGGGCGAGAAACCGGACGAGATGAGCCTGCTCACGACGGACGAGCGAGGGCAGTGGCTCCCTTTCCTCCCCCGTGCGCCGTGGCCCTTTCCACCGGAGGCAATCGAGATTCCCCCCGGCGGCGTCCACGAAATGACCGTGTCCTCCTCCGTGAGCGGGAGCATGCGCGACGTCGGCCTGTACCGCGCGTCATGCCGCTGGGGCGGCGCGGAGAGCAACGTCGTTGAATACCGCGTCCTCGGCGACCGCCAATCCTACGTGGCGACGTTGCGGGTCGTCTCCGGAAAGACGGTCGAGCTCACGCTCGACAACCGAGGGCCCGCGCCAATCATTTGGGGCGAACCCTGCGACCCCGAGCAGGACCTGAGCTTCTGGATCCACGGGCAGACGCGCATGAAGACCGTGCTGACCACGGGCGCGGATCTCGTGCGGATCGTGCCCGGCACGCCGGCCGTGATTCGCATCGAGCTGCCGGAAAACGAAAGCGGCCGGATCCTCTCCGGCCGCTTTCAGCGCGAGCCTTTCGCCAGCGGCGAAACCAAGCTCGTCTTCTGAAGGGTTATTTCCCCTTCCCCGCCTCGATCCGCTGGATGATCGCAAGCTCATTCGCGAACATCACCTGGCGCTGCCCCATCTCGAAGACGGGCGCAGGTCCCGACGGCCCCGGACGACCGGTCTCGCCGCTCGGACCCCTTCGCCCGAGCTGCCCATTCTTGCCGTCCTTCGGATTGCAGGAGGCCTCTCCCGCCTTGAGCATGCCGCGTTGGCCGCCCTTGCCGCCGAAACCACCCTTGCCGCCCGGCCCCCGATCGCCGCTCGGCCCGCCGACGCTCTGGAGCAAGAGCCGCCCCTTGAGTTTGTCCGGGTTCGCGTCGTCGAGGATCACCTTGATCAAGCCGCCGGCACCGCCGTCGCCGCCTCGACCGCCGGGCCCGCCGTCCGTGCCGTTCGTGCCGTCCGTACCGTCGAGGCAGTCCTCCTTCGCGTCCTTGCCGTCCTTGCCCGGAATGCCGGGCGCGCCCTCTCGGCCCTGGCCGCCTTCCCCGCCGATGCTCGTGATCCGCACGGGTTTGTCCGCCGAGGGGCTGATCAGATAGGCGCGGCTCCCTGGCCAATCGAGCCGGACGAGCGCCGCGTCGGGATAAAAGGGCGTCGAGAGCGTGGTGATCGTGACCGTGAGATCCGGCCCCGGCGCGCCCGGCTCGCCCTCGCGCCCCTTCCCGCCGCGGATCTTTTGCTCCCCCTGGCAATCGTAGACCGGCTTGAGCTGGGCCTCGCCCTCCATCGATTTGCCGCTCGTCGCCGACTCCAGCCAGCCGCGCAGGCCCATGCCCGTGTCGGCCGTCTTGAGGACGTCCTTCTCCGGCACCCAGATGAAATTGCCGCCGCCGATGGCGCCCGAGCTGCCCTGGATACGCACCATCTCCGACGAGATGACCGTATCCTTCTCATTCATGCACCCCTTGCTCGCGTCGACGTTGCTGCAGGACGTGCCGTCCTTCAGCTTCGCGACGACCTCGACCTGGAAAGGGTCTCCCGGGCAAAACAGCAATTGCCCCGACGCCGGCCGGACCGAGACATTCACCACGTTCTTCGGGTCGATCTGTGCCTGGTTGGGGCCACAGCCGACGAGCAGCGGCAACGCGGCGATAAATGGAAGGGAGGCGAAACCACGCAGGAAAGACATGACGAAGCTCCTCGATGGACCAGGAAAATGATGCTCGTTCACGCGCCGCCGGCGGGCGGGACGTACGGCGTCTGCGGCGAAGAAGGCTGGCTCGACGGGGGTTGCCACACGCCGGGCTTGCGCTTCGTGGGATCGATCCCGGCCGCCTTCGCGCGCCAGCAGCCGCGGGGTACGTCTTGCCAGATGCCGTTCACCTGCACGGCTTTGAGGAGCACGCGCCGGTTGACGGGATCGTCGACCTCGTCGCCGCGATCGACGGCCGGGCAATACTCGCCATAACCGACCGGGACGAGCCGGGTCTTCTCGACGCCGCCGGCCACGAGGGCATTCGCGATGGCCTGGGCGCGGCGCTCGGTGAGGTTCAGGTTGTAAAACTTGTCGCCCTTGCTCGACGCGTGCCCCTCGATCTCCATGCGCTGGATCTGCGGCACTTGCTTCAGCACCTTGGCGATCTCGGCGACGGTCGCCTTCGCGGCCGGGGTGAGCTCGGCCGAATCGAGCTCGAAATCGACCTTTTTCGTCTCGGGGATCACGATCTCGTGTGAGGCCTCGTCATACGCGACCTCGCCCGCGGCCTGGTCGGGGCAACCGTCCTCGTCGCGGTAGCCATTGATCGTCTCGGGCTGGTTCGGGCATTTGTCGTTGACGTCGGCGACGCCGTCCTGATCGTGGTCGGGCGACGGGCAGCCGTCGCCCACGTTCGGCGGCAGGTTGTCCTCGGGCTGGACCGGGCACTTGTCCTTCGCATTGGCGACGCCGTCCTGGTCCTCGTCGTCCGAGGGGCAGCCGTCATCCGCCTTCGGCGGCAGGCCGTCCTCCTTCGCGTAGGGGCATTTGTCGTCCGCGAGCAGGACGCCGTCGTTGTCGGGATCGGTCGCGGGACAGCCGTCGTTTGCCTTCGGCGGCAGGCCATCCTCGGCGTCCGCGGGGCAAGCGTCGTCGATGTCGGCGGCGCCGTCTTGGTCGGTGTCGGCCCCTCGATCGGCCTGGCCGTACATCGGGCGCGGCGCATAACCGCCGCCGCACGCGGCGGGCAGGAGCGAGAGGACGAGGGCGAGGAGGGGGCTACGAGCGAAGGTCTTTCGAGGAAGCATGACGCGACGGCGGCGGAGCCTAGCCGTCCTGGGCGCCGTTGGGAAGTAAAGAGCCTCGGTGACGTTCAGTTACATACGTTGCCGCAGCTCATCGAGGCACACTGGTTGAGCTGCTGCGCCTGGTTTGCGCCGCCCGCGTGCTGCTGGAGGCACGCCTGCTGGCAGGACATGTTGCCCTGCGGACAGGCTCGGACGCAGTCGATGAACGCCGGGCACGCGGGGTTGCCGATGCAGGCCTCGAACTGCGGCTCGCATTGCTGGGCGAGGCAGAGCTCGCAGGCGCCGATCATCCCCGCGCCGGGGCACGAGGGCGCGCAGAGCGTGCTCGCGCAGTTCGACGTGACCACGAACTCTGCAAAGCCGAGCGAGCTTTTCTGATAACAGGATTGCGCGCACGCCTCGTCCATCGCCGGACACGCCTGCAGGCAGGGGATGATTCCGAGGCAGGACGCCTCCGCAGCGCAGTCGCAGTACGCGACGTTGCACTGCTGAAACATACACGCCGCGCAGCCGTCCGGCGGCTGCATACATGCCGGGCCGCCGCCACCCGCGCCGCCCATGCCGCCGCCCATACCACCATCGCCGCCGGCCCCGCCCATCCCGCCCATCCCGCCCATCCCGCCCATCCCGCCCATCCCGCCCATCCCGCCCACGCCGCCGTCGCCTCCGGCCCCGCCGGATCCAGCCGTCCCCGTGCTGCCCGTGAACGTGCCGCTCGTCGTGTCGGAGATGTCGCTCCCGCATCCGCCGAGGACGAACGGAAGCCCAACCATTCCCACGCCCAAGAGAAGAAGCGAAAAGGTCCTGTTCATGGTTGATCGCATAACATACCTCCCGAGAGCGTGAGATCTCCGGAAAGGCACCTGGGTAAAAACATCGTGACAAATCGCACACACGGGCCGAGCACCAACCGGCGCTTGCCATCGGGGCCGAAAGTGGGGAGGCTTCGAGCGTGATGGGACCCGACGATCGCGACGTCGTTGCCGAGCCTTCCGAGAGCGCACCCCTCGTGCCGGCCGAGGCCTTGCTCGCGCCGCCCCGGGCGAAGGTGCGGGCCTCGGTGGCGCGCCTTCTGGGCCACTGGTTCGTCGTGGCGACATCAAACGAGCTCGGGGATCGGCCGATCGCGCGGACCCTGCTCGGCGTGCCGCTCGTGCTCTTCCGCGACGGCGAGGGCAAGCCCGGCGCGCTGCTCGACCGCTGCCCGCACCGGAACGTGCCGCTCTCGATCGGCGAGGTCGTGGAGGGGCAGCTCCAGTGCTCGTACCACGGCTGGCGTTTCGACCGCGGGGGCACGTGCAAGTTCGTCCCGTCGCTCGTCGGCGACGCTGCGGCGAAGGCGCGCAACGCGCCGAGCTACGCGGCGCGGGAGCAAGACGGGTTCGTGTGGGTCTACGGGGCGCCGAACGAGACGCCGAAGACCGAGCCGTATCGTTTCCCCGCGCTCGGCGCGGGCTACACGTCGGTGCGGCGGCGGGTGGAGTCCGAGAGCACGATGCACGCGGCGCTGGAGAACGCGCTCGACGTGCCGCACACGCAGTACCTGCACAGTGGCCTGTTTCGATCGAAGCCGCGGGGCATCGAGATCGAGGCGCGCGTGAAGCGCACGCACGACCGCGTGGTGGCCGAGTACGTAGGCGAGCCGCGCCCGACGGGCCTCGTGGCCCGGATCCTCTCGCCGTCGGGCGGCGAGGTAACGCATTTCGATCGGTTCATCCTGCCCTCGATCGCGGAGGTCGAGTACAAGATTGGCACGGAAAACCATTTTTTGGTCTCGGCCGCGATGACGCCGGTGACGGACTTCCTGACGCACATCTACGCGGTGGTGAGCTTCAGGGTGCGGCTGTTCCCGGGCTGGCTGCTCAAGCCGTTCTTGCTGCCGCTCGGCCTCAAGGTGTTCGCGCAGGACGCGGCGCTGTTGAAGCTGCAGACGGAGAACATCCAGCGGTTCGGGGGCGAGCAATACGCGTCGACGGAGATCGACGTGCTCGGGCGGCACATCTGGCGGCTCATGCGGAAGGCCGAGCGGGGGGATGTGTCGACGGGCGAAAATGTTCATGAAGAAACGGTGAAACTCCTGGTATAGCCAGGTGAAACCTGTTCCAGAAGGTAAAACCGGGGATCTTCCCCCGTCGGACGGCGCGTGGTAGGGCGATGGGCAAGGAGGAGCCGCACATGGGAGAGGCCGCTCGCAAGCTCGTCACGTTCACCGAGTACGCTGGCGTCGATCGGCTGCAAGCTCGACCTGGACGAAGTCTACCGCAACCCCCCTGGAAGAAAGCGCGTAAGGCTCACTCCGCCGCAGCGGGCTCCGCATCCTCCGCGCCGAGGTGCATGCGGCGCTCCACCTCGGCATACTTCGCCTCAGCTTCCGGCTCCGGGAAGAGCAGGCTCACCACGATTCCCACGACGAACGAGAGTGGCACCGTGATGATGCCCGGGTTCTTCAGGGACAGCATCGCCGTGGGGTTCTTGAGCAGGTCCACCTGAATGGTCGGCGACATCCAGATGAGCACGAGCGCGCTCACGACGCCCGCCACGATCGCGCTCACGGCGCCCCGCGTCGTGAACTTCCTCCACGTGATCGACAGGAGCAAGACCGGGAAATTCGAGCTCGCCGCGACGGCGAACGCGAGGCCGACCATGAATGCGACATTCTGACCCTTGAAGAGCAGGCCGAGGCCCATCGCGACCAGCGCGAGAACGATCGTCGCGACACGCGCCACCTTGAGCTGCTCCTTTTCGTCCGCCTGCCCGTGCCGGATCACGCCGACCCACAGGTCGTGCGCCAGCGCCGCCGCGCCCGAGAGCGTCAAGCCAGCCACGACCGCGAGAATGGTCGCGAACGCCACGGCCGAGATGAACCCGAGGAACGGACGGCCGCCCACGGCCTCGGCGAGCAGGAGCGCGGCCATATTGCCCCCCTTGTCGACCGAGGTAATGGCCGAACGCCCGACGTGCACGCTCGCGCCGAAGCCGAGGATGAACGTGACGAGGTAAAAGAAGCCGATGAAGCCCGTCGCATAAAAGACGGAGGAGCGCGCGGCCTTCGCGTCGGGCACCGTGTAAAAGCGCATCAGGATGTGCGGCAGGCCGGCCGTGCCGAACATGAGCGCGAGGCCCAGCGAGACGGCTTCGAGCGGGCTCGACACGAGCTTGCCCGGCGCGAGGACCTCCGGGCCATAGGTCTCGGCCGCCTTCGCGAAGAGCGCGAGCGGGTTCATCCCGAAAGGAACGAGCGAGAGGAGCGCGAGCAACGTCGCCCCGCCGAGCAAAAGCACCGCCTTGACGATCTGCACCCACGTCGTCGCGATCATGCCGCCGAAGAGCACGTAGAGCAGCATGACCGTGCCCACGATGAGCAGCGCGGTCTCGTATTGCAGGCCGAACATCATCTTGATGAGGTTGCCCGCGCCGACCATCTGCGCGATGAGATAAAAGCAGATCACCGTGAGCCCGCCGATCGCGGCGGCGATACGGACGGGCTTTTTCTTCAGGCGATACGCCACCACGTCGGCGAACGTGTACTTGCCGAGGTTGCGCAGCGGCTCGGCGATCAGGAACGTCACCACGGGCCAGCCGACGAGCCAGCCGACCGAATAGATGAGGCCGTCGAAGCCGCTCGTCGCCACGAGGCCCGCGATGCCGAGGAAGCTCGCCGCGCTCATGTAATCGCCGGCGAGCGCGAATCCATTCTGCAAGCCGCTCACGTTGCCGCCGGCCGCGAAGAACTCGCTCGTCGTCTTCGTCTTCCGCGCGGCCCAGCCCGTGATGGCGAGCGTCGCCGAGATGAAGACCAGGAAAAACGCGATCGCCGTGCCGCTCGTCGCGCCGAGCGAGGTCTGTACGCCGTTCATGTACCGCCCCCGCTCTTCGACTTGCCGGCGAGGCGCTCGACGTGGACGTCGTAATGCCGGTTCGCCCAGGAGACATAGATGCCCGTGAACACCCAGGACAGGACGATCACGAGGGAGCCGAGCAGCATGCCGAGGCTCAAGCCATTCGTGAGGAGATTGCCGAGCAGGGGTTTGCCCCAGGCCACGAGCAGGATGAAGCCGAAATAGGCGAACATCGTGGCCGCGGTCAGCACGCGCGCGATGCGGTCGCGCGCCGCGGCGACCCGGCGAAGATCCTTCTCGTTCATGCCCTCACCTCGGCGCTCAGCGTACGCGATTTCGCCGCGCCCTCGACGGTTTTTTCGAGCAGTTCGTCCAGAAGGGTCGGATCGGCGAGCGTGGTCGTATCCCCGAGGTTCTCGGTCTCTCCGCAGGCGATCTTGCGCAAGATGCGGCGCATGATCTTGCCCGAGCGTGTCTTCGGCAAGCCCGACACGATCCGGAATCCGTCCGGCGTGGCAATCGGGCCGATCGCGTGGCGGACCTGCTCTTTCAGCGCGCCCTGGAGTTCGATCTCGCTGCGGTACGAGACGCCGGACCGCAGGACGACATACGCGAAGATGCCCGTGCCCTTGATGGCGTGTGGAATGCCCACGACGGCGGCCTCGGCGATGGCGTCGTGCTCGGCGAGCGCGCTCTCGACCTCGGCGGTGCCGAGCCGGTGGCCGGAGACATTGAGCACGTCGTCCACGCGCCCCGTGACCCAGATGTCGCCGTCCTCGTCGCGCACACACCCGTCGCCCGTGAAATACAGGCCCGGGAAACGCGCATAATAGGTCTCGCGGAAGCGGCGGTGGTCACCGTAGAGCGTGCGGGCCTGGCCGGGCCAGGAGCGCTTGACGCAGAGGTTGCCGCTGACGCCGTTTTTATCGAGGATGTGCCCCTGCTCGTCGAGGACGGCGAGCTCCACGCCGAAGAAGGGTTTCGTGGCGGACCCCGGCTTGGTCGGCGTCACGAAGGGCAGCGGCGTGACGAGGACGCCGCCCGTCTCGGTTTGCCAGAACGTATCGACGACGGCGGCGCGGCCCTTGCCGACCTGATCGTGATACCAGCGCCAGGCCTCCGGGTTGATGGGCTCGCCGGCCGAGGCGAGGACACGCAGCGTGTCGCGGCTCGAGGTTTCGAGATACGTATCCCCCGCGGCCATGAGCGAGCGCAGCGCGGTCGGCGCTGTGTAGAGCTGCGTGGCCTTCAGATCGTCGACGATCTGCCAGATGCGGCTCGCGTCGGGATCATTGGGCAGCGCCTCCAGGAGCACCGTCGTCGTGCCGTTCACGAGCGGGCCGTACACCACGTAACTATGGCCCGTGATCCAGCCGAGATCGGCCGTGCAGAAATGGACGTCGTCCGGGCGCAGGTCGAAGACGACGGCATGCGTCAGGGCCGCATACACGAGGTATCCGCCGGTCGTGTGCAGGACGCCCTTGGGTTTCCCGGTGGAGCCGGACGTGTAGAGGATGAAGAGCGGATCCTCGGCGGCCATCCATTCGACGGGGCACGTCGACCGATGCTTGTCCATGACCTCGTCGAGGAAATGGTCGCGGCCCGCGTGCATGGGCACCTGCGTGTCCGTGCGGCGCGCGACGAGGACCGTGTGGACGAGCGAGAGCCCCTCGACCGCGTCGTCGACGATGTGCTTCAGCGGAATGCGCTTCGGGCCGCGGAGCGCCTCGTTCGCCGTGAGGACGACCTCGCAGCCGGCGTCGAGGATCCGCTCGCGCAGGCTCTCCGCCGAGAAGCCGGCGAAGACGACGGAATGCACGGCGCCGATCCGCGCGCAGGCGAGCATCGCGTAGACGAGCTCGGGGATCATCGGCATGTAGAGACACACGCGGTCGCCCTTGTGCACGCCGAACGATTTGAGGACGTTCGCGAGCCGGCAGACCTCGTGCTTGAGCTTGCGGAAGGAGATACGCTCGTACTCGCCGGGCTCGTTTTTCGCCCACACGAGCGCGGTCTTGTTCGGCCGGTGGGCCGCGTGCCGGTCGACGGCATTGAAGCAGGCATTGAGGCGCCCGCCCGAGTACCAGGCGACGTCCGCGCTCTCGGGGTCGACGTCCACGGTGCTGTGGGGCGGGTAAAACCAGGAGAGGGCGCGGGCGCGCTCCGACCAGAAGACCTCGGGGTCCTCCAGGCTCTGCCGATAGAGGGTCTCGTAGTCCTCCATCGAGCGGATCTTCGGGTGGTAGGCGAGCGGTTCGTCTGCGAATTTCATGTTCTTCCTCCCATGCTCCGACAGCGGCGCGCCTTCCTCAGAAGAACACCTGCGCCTGCATCGTGACTTCGTTCTTGCGATCCGTTTCGATCGGTTTGCCCTCGGGCCGCGCCGAGAACACCGGGCGACTGCGGTAATTCAGCGTGAGCTTGCCGTGGTGCCCGACGACGAACCAGTTGAGCCCGACGTCGGGCACGAGCACGGCATCGTCGAGGCCCTCGAAGTGCCCGCGGCGCACCGCGACATAAGGCTGGAGCTGCCCCGCGCGGCCCATGTCGGGGAACAAGAACCCCGCGTGCCCGTAGATCTGCATGCCCGTGCCGACCGTGGGCACCGCGTTGCCCGGACCATTGAATGATCCAGGCGCGCCTGCGGCGAGCGCCGTCGAGGGGGTCAAGATGCCGATGTTCCGCACGTAATTCGGTCCGAAATCGGAGAGGACGAGGCCCGCATACGCCGTGACGGCCGTGCCCTTCCAGCCCGTGGGCAGGTCGAGGAACGTGTCCACACCGAACATCCGCGTATCGGCCTTCCGCTTGTCGCCGCCGTCGAGGTACGCCATCGAATCGGGGTGCCAATAAACCCCCGCGCCGAGGTTCAGGACCTTCTTCTTGCCGAGGTATGTGCCGACGTAATAAGGCAGCGAGTTCGACTCCGGTTCGAGGAAATCGAACTTTAAATACCCCTGCACGGCGGGCATGTTCGCGTTCGGGTCGTAGTCGGCCGTCCTCTCCTTGGGCTCCCCCGCGACGGCGAAGGGATGGTTCACGGCGGCCCGGTATTCGAGGCGATTCCAGAGGATGCCCTTCACGTACACGCCGAGCTGACGCGCGAACTGATCGGACTTGTCGATCGTCGGCCAGTTGTGAATGGGCGCGTCGATCGTCATCGAGTTGATCGTGCTCGCGCTCGCGAGACGGGACACGCCGTTCCAGTAATGAAGGCCCACCCCGACCGCGAGCGCGTCCCCGGCGATCCGGTACTCGCCCCACAGGTCGTGCAAAAAGAGCTGCGGCTTCTTCGGCGTGTCGCCCGCGCCGAACCCGCCCCCGACGGTGCTCTGGTTGTTGATGCCGAAATGCGCCAGGATCGTCAGGTCCTTGGAGAGCTGGCCGTGCAGGAGCAGCCGCGAGCGGCGAATGCCGATGTCGGCGCTCGCGTCCTGGGGCGCGCCGCGGACGAGCGAATCGGGGTTGTGCTCGTTGTAGCGTATCCAGATCTGGTGCCACGTGAGGATGCGGAAGTACTGTTTTCCGTCCTTCGAGAGCTCGATCTTCACGCCCTTGTCGATCGACGGATCGTATTCGGCCCGCGCCACGCCCGCCGTCATCGCGAGCGCGAACATCGCCACCGTCGCCGTGAGACACCTCTTCATGGACGACCCCCAAAGCCGCGCCGGCGCTCCGGCACGCGGGAAAAAACGGGGAACGGGGGGACCGAGGTACGCCGGGTCGGGCACGTCCCCGTTCGCCGGGAAAACCGGATTGCAATGCGCGTACCAGGCGCGGAACGCGGGCGCGCGCCGCGGCAAAACCGCATCGCGTGGTGTTTCGTAACGAAGCCGCGTTTCCTTTCGTAACGAACGCGGTGCGTCAGCACACTCCGCGCGCGCCAAGGGCCCCGGGGATCTGGTAACGTCGCCGCGTGGGCATCCCTCCGCGCGCCTCCGCCGCCGAGATCTCCCTCGTCCTGCTCGGATGTGGGGCCTTCGTCGCCGTGTCGCCGCTGCGCCTCGCGTGGGCGCACCCGGGGCGCACGTGGCTCGCGCCGTTCCTCGTGTGGGCCCTGCTCATCGCGCTTTCGGCGCTCGCGGCGCGGGGCGAGCGCGGCGGCCGTGGCTCCGGACCATGACGCTCGCGGCCTCCACCCTCTCGCTCGTCGCGCTCGGCTACCTCGCGCTTTTGTTTTTGCTCGCGCACCTCGCCGAGCGGGAGACCATTCCACGACGCTTCACGGGCAGCCCGCTCGTGTATTCGCTCTCGCTCGGCGTGTATGCCACGTCGTGGACCTATTTCGGCGGCGTGGGCTTCGCCGGCAGCCACGGCCTCACGTTCCTCGCGGTGTGCCTCGGGCCGACGCTCGCCTGCATCGCCGCCCCGCTCGTCTGGCAGCCCATCCTGCGGCTCTCACGCGATCAGCAGCTCACCTCGCTCGCGGACCTCTTCGCGTTTCGGTATCGCGGGCGCCGCGTGGGCGTGTTCGTCACGCTGCTCGCGCTCGTCGCCAGCGTCCCGTACATCGCGCAGCAGATTCACGCCGTCGTCGACAGCGCACGTGCCCTCGCCCCCACGGCCTCGCCGGCCGCGCTCGGGCTCGGGTTTTCCGCGCTGCTCACCACGTTCACCGTGCTCTTCGGCGCGCGGCACCTCACGGCGCGCGAGCGGCATGGAGGGCTCGCGCTCGCCGTCGCATTCGAATCGGTCGTGAAGCTCGTCGCGCTCGTCGCGGTCGGCGCCGCGGCGCTCTTCGGCGTGCACGGCGGGGTCGGGGGGCTCGAAGCGTATCTCGCGACCCACCCCGAGGTCACCGAGCGGCTCGCGGCGCCCGTGCGCGAGGGAACGGGCTATTCGTCCCTGATCCTCCTCTCGTTCGGCGCCGCATTCCTCCTGCCGCGGCAATACCACGTCGCATTCGCCGAGGGCGCGGAGGAGCGCTCGCTCCGGTTCGCGGCCGTCGCGTTCCCCGTGTTCCTCTTGCTCCTCAACCTGCCCGTCTTGCCCATTCTGTGGGCGGGCCAGCGCCTCGGGCTCGACGCCTCGCCGGACGTATACGTGCTCGCCGTACCCGCGGCGCTCGGGTCGACGAAGCTCCCCCTGCTCGCGTTCCTCGGCGGCGTCTCCGCGGCGAGCGCGATGGTGATCGTCACGACGATTGCCCTCGCCGGCATGTGCGTCAATTACTTCGTCTTGCCGGTTCGCCTCGACAAGCTCGGCGAGGACCCGTACCGGCGCCTGCTCTGGCTGCGCCGCGCGCTGGTCGCGGCCATCATCTTCGCAGGGTATGGGTTTTATCGGGTCCAGGAGCGCGGCGGGCTGCTCGTCGAGACAGGCCTCGTGTCGTTCGTCGCATTCGCGCAGTTCCTCCCGGGCCTGCTCGGCGTCCTGTTCTGGAAACGCGCCACGCGGGCCGGATTTCTGAGCGGGCTCGGCGCCGGGTCGCTCGTGTGGGTGGCGGCGGCGCTCTTGCCTTTGCTCTCGCGCACCGGGGTGTTGCCGGCGGATCTCGGCGCGCGGGCGCTCTTCGGCGCGGACCTCGGGGATAGCTGGACCTTGCCCACGGTGCTCTCGCTCTCGGTGAACGTGGCGCTCTTCGGCGGCGTGTCGCTGCGCGGCGGGCAATCCCCCGAGGAGGCCGAGGCGGCGCGCATCTGCGCGCGGGAGGCGATCGTCGTGGGGCCGCCCGCGACGCCGTGGGGCTCGGCGTCCGAGCTCGAATGGACCCTCGCGCGCAAGGTGGGCGCCGCCGTCGCCGAGGCCGAGATCACGCGGGCCCTCGGCGAGCTCGGTCTTTCGCGGGAAGGGCTCGGCCGCGCGGATTTGCGCCGCCTCGGCGATCAGGTCGAGCGCAACCTCTCGGGCCTGTTCGGGCCGATCCTCGCGCGGCTGCTCGTGCATCCGGCCGATCGCGGCGAGGGCGACGACGCCGCGCTCGCCGATCAGCTCCGCTTCCTCGACGAACGCCTCAATCGGCCCGCCCTCGGGCTCACCGGAATCGCGGCCGAGCTCGATCTTTTGCGGCGTTATTTGCGCACGGTCCTCGACGAGCTGCCCATCGGCGTCTGCGCCCTCGGCCCACGCCGCGACGTCATTCTGTGGAACCGCGCGCTCGCCCGCACGACCGGCCTCGCGCCGGAGGTCGCCTCGGGCTTGCCCCTCGAACGGCTCCCCGATCCCTTCGGGCCCCTCCTCTCCTCGTTCGCCGACGACGCGGCGCGCGCGGAGGCCGACGTGGACCTCGACGACGGCCGGCGGCGCCTCGCCGTGCGGCTGCACAAGGCCTCGCTCGATGCCGAAGGCGCAGGAGAAACAGGCGCGCCGTTTGGCCTCGTGCTCCTCCTGGAGGACCGCACGGAGCGCGCGGCGCTCGAAGCGCAGCTCGTGCATCGGGATCGCCTCGCCTCGGTCGGTCGGCTCGCGGCCGGCGTCGCGCACGAAATCGGCAATCCGCTGACCGGCATCACCTGCCTCGCGCAAAACCTCGCGGAAGAGCCGGACGCGGCCGAGGCGCGGGCGCGGGCGCGGCTCATCCTGGAGCAGGCGGGGCGCATCGACGCGATCGTCCGATCACTCCTCGGCTACAGCCATGCGGGCGCGAGCGCCGTGGAGCCAGGGCCGGAGGGCGCATTCGCCCGCGTCCCGCTCGCGCCGGTCGTCGATCAGGCCATCGCGCTCGTGCGCCTCGACCGGACGGGCAAGCGAATCCAGATGGAAAACGTCTGTCCCGACGACCTCGCCGTCCACGCCGACCGGCAACGCCTGACGCAGATCCTCATCAATCTGCTGACGAATGCTTGTGACGCGTCGCAGGAGGAAGGCAGCGTGTTCATCGACGCAGCGCGACAGGACTCGTCGGTGGTGCTGCGCGTCATCGACGCGGGGACAGGCATTCCGGAGGAGGTGAAAGCGCGGATGTTCGACCCCTTTTTCACGACGAAGCCACGCGGCGAAGGCACGGGGCTCGGGCTCGCCGTCGTGGAGAGCATCGCGCGGGAGCACGGCGGCGCGGTGTGGGTCGAGAGCGAGGAGGGCGTGGGGACCACGGTGCACGTGCGGCTTCCGCTCGCGCCCCGTCTGGGCGAGGATGCGCCTTCCGCGTTTGGCGGGACGACCTGATGCCGCGGCTCCTCCTCGTCGAAGACGAATCCATCATCCGGAGCGAGCTCCGCCGCCTGCTCGCGCGCGCCGGGCACGACGTCGCCGAGGCACAGAGCGTACGCGAGGCCGAAGAAGAGCACGACCTCGCCTCGTTTGATCTCGTGATCACCGACGTGCGGCTGCCTGGCGCGCCCGGCACGGACCTCATCGATCCGTGTCGCATACGGGGGGTGCCCGTCCTCGTGATGACGAGTTACGCGACGGTGCGATCCGCGGTCGACGCGATGAAGCGGGGCGCGGTCGATTACCTGTCGAAGCCGTTCGAACACGATGAGCTGCTCGCGCTCGTCGAGCGCATCCTGTCGCGCCCGAGGCCCGCCGCGGACGTGCCCCCCGCGCCTGCCGCCCGCGCGGACGAGGGGGCGTTCGAGGGCTTGATCGGCCGGTCGCAAGCGATGCGCGACGTCGAGGCGCGGCTCCGCAAGGTCGCGCCCACGGACGCGACGGTGCTCGTGCTCGGCGAGAGCGGGACGGGCAAGGAGCTCGTCGCGGCTGCGATTCATCGCATGAGCCGGCGCGGGGGTCGCGCGTTCGTGCCGGTCAACTGCGCGGCCATCCCCGAGGGGCTCATCGAGAGCGAGCTCTTCGGCCACGAGCGCGGCGCGTTCACGGGCGCGACGAGCGCACACGTGGGCCTCGTGGAGGCGGCCGACGGCGGCACGTTGTTCCTCGACGAGATCGGCGAGCTGCCCCTGCCGGCGCAAGCCCGGCTCCTCAGGTTTTTGCAGACGGGCGAGGTGCGGCACGTGGGCTCGACGCGCTCGCGCAAGGTGTCGGTGCGGCTCGTCGCGGCGACGCACCGGGACCTCGCGGCGATGGTGCAGGCGGGCACGTTCCGGAGCGATCTCTATTTCCGGCTGCGCGTGATCGAAGTGCGCCTGCCGCCGCTGCGCGAGCGGGGCGAGGACGCGCTCGCGCTCGCGCGCCATTTCATCACCGAGGGATCCCGAAAAGCGGAGCGGCCGGTGCCCGCGCTCTCGCCGGACGCGGAGAAGGCCATCACGAGCCATTCCTGGCCCGGCAACGTGCGCGAGCTCGAGAATGCGATCGAGCGCGCGTTGATCCTCTCGGAGGGAGGGATGATCAGCGCGGATCTGCTCGGCCTGGAGGCCAAAGAAGAGAGCCGCGGCGGAGCCCCGACCTCGTTGCCCTCGGACGTATCGCTGGAAGAGTATTTCCGCCGGTTCGTCCTAGAAAACCAGGACGGCATGACGGAGACGGAATTGGCCAAGCGGCTCGGGATCAGCCGAAAGACGTTGTGGGAGCGCCGGCAAAGGATGGGGCTTTTGCGCTCGAAGTGAGAGCCGCGTTGACAATCGGGGTGCCGTACGCGAGCATATCGGCGCAAGCTTTCGATAGCCTCCGAGGTCCATCATGCGAAATGCTCTCTCCGTCAGCGCCCTCGTCGTCGGCCTCGTCGTCCTGGCCGCGTGCACGCCGGAGCCACGCAATTACGGCGCGGGCGGCGGCGGGTCCGGCGGTGGGCCGGGCGGCGGCGGGTCCGGCGGGGACAACCCGGGCTGCGCGCCCGGGACCGCCAGTTGCGACGACATGCCGGGGTGCGAGACGAGCACCACGGACGATCCCAAGAACTGCGGCGGTTGCGGCATCGTTTGCGCGCGTTCGTGTGTCCTCGGAGTGTGCGACGATCCGCGCCACGTGACCGCGGGCTACCATCAGACGTGCGTGCGCACGGAGATCGGCGATGTGTATTGCTGGGGCCGCAACGCGTCGGGGGAGCTCGGGCTCGGCGTCGATGTCATGGCCGCCGCGCCGGCGAAGGTGGCCCTCGCGACGAACGCCGTCGACGTCGACGCAGGCGGAGGCCTCTTCAAGGATGCGGCCGGCGCAGAGCAGATCGCCGCGCACACGTGCGCGGTCCTCAAGGACACCACGGTCCAATGCTGGGGCGCGAACGGAACGGGACAACTCGGCATTGGCGCGATGGGATGGCGGGACACGCCGACGACCGTCATCAGCCTCGTCGGCGCTGTGTCCGTAAGCGCGGGCGGGCGGCATACGTGCGCCGTGACGAACAAGAACGAGCTCTACTGCTGGGGCGCGAACGATCGGGGGCAGATTGGCATCGGAATGGCGAGCCCCGAGGTCAATACGCCGACGAAGGTGCCGCTCGACGGCGTGCGCCAGGTATCGGCCGGAAACGAGCATACGTGCGCCGTCCTGATGGACGACACGCTCTATTGCTGGGGCGGTGATGGGCTGATGGGCCCCCTCGGCCTCGGGGGCGGCGACGACCAACCCTCGCCGAAGGTCGTGAGCTTGACGGGCGTGGATCGCGTCTCGTCCGGCTCCACGCATACCTGCGCCTTGAAGGGCGGGCAGCAATACTGCTGGGGCAATGGGTACCAGGGTCAGCTCGGCATCGAGAACGAGTTCACGTGGCGCACGACGCCCACGGACCCCTCCGCGGTCCCGAAGCCGATCTTCGTATCGGCGGCCTTCAACCACACGGCGAGCATCTCCGGCGAGGGCGGCCAGCCCTACGTGACGGGCGTCAACGTGCCGCTCGGCAATGGCACGACCGACACCACCTATGTCCCCCTGCCCGTGGAGCTCTTCAACGCCACCGAGATCGCCGGAGGGCGGCTCCACACCTGCGTGATCACGGGGACGGGGGGCGTCTTCTGCTGGGGTGACAACGAGTTCGGCCAGACCGGCGCGGGGACGCCCGCCCCGGAGGACGTTCTCGTTCCTACCTCCGTCGCCTTTCCCTGACGGATCCTGATTTTCCGCCCTGGTCGCCTTGTGATAGGTCTCTAGGCCGCGCGGGCGGCCACTTCGGGCGTCCAGAGGGGAAACTCCGTGAAAGCGACTTACGCATTGAGCAAGCCGACGATCGTCGTCGGTGAGTCCACCAAGGTATCGCTCGTCGTCCGCTTCGGGGCAGAGGGGAAGAAGGAAGACGCGCCGAGGCGGAAGCTGAACCTCAGCCTCGTCCTCGATCGCTCCGGCTCGATGGGCGGCACGCCGCTGCGCCAAGCCATCAAGGCCGCGCAGGCGCTCGTCGGCGAGATGAAGGAGGACGATCGGGTGAGCGTCGTCATCTTCGACGACAGCCCCGACACGATCGTCGATCCGGTGCTCGCCAAGGACAAGAAGGGCATCCAGGACAAGATCGGCAAGGCGCGCGCCGGCGGCTGCACGAACCTCTCGGGCGGCTGGCTCGAAGGCGTCAAGCACGTGAAGAAGCACGCGAAAAAGGACGAGGTGAACCGCGTCCTGCTCCTCACGGACGGCCAGGCGAACATGGGGATCACCGATCCCGACGTGCTGAAGAAGACGTCCGGCGAGAAGGCGGGCGAGGGCGTCGTGACGACGACGCTCGGCTTCGGCTCGGGCTTCAACGAGGACCTGCTCATCGGCATGGCCCGCGAGGCCGAGGGCAACTTCTATTTCATCGAGTCGCCCGAGGACGTCGAGCAGGTCTTCAAGATCGAGCTCGAAGGTTTGTCCTCCGTGATCGGACAGAACCTCGTGGTGAGCGTGCGACCCGACGAGATCGTCGAGCACGGCTGGGTGCTGAACAAGTACCGCATCCAGGAGAAGGGCAACGAGCTCGAGGTGACGCTCGGCGACGTGTACGCCGTGGAAGACAAGGTCCTCGCGCTCGAGCTCGAGGTGAAGCCGACGAAGGCCGGGCCGGTGAAGGTCGCGTCGGTTCAGTTCCAGTACCAGACGGTGGTGGACGGCTCGATCAAGGACGGGTCGGGCGAGTTCGTGGTGACGGTGAACGCGGGCACGGCCGAAGAAGCGGCCGCGGCGGCGCAGGACATCAACGTCATCGGCGAGGCGCGGCGCCTGGAGACGGCGAAGCTCAAGGACGAGGCGGTCGACCTCGCGGACAAGGGCGACCTCAAGAACGCGGCGCAGAAGCTGCGGAAGATGGCCGAGGATCTCCGCAACAGCCCGCTCGCGAACCAGTTCGCGTTCGCCGAGGAGATCGAGCAGCTCGAACACTTCGCCGACCGGCTGGAGAAGCGGTCGTACGACGGCGTGCTCCGCAAGGAGCTGCGCGATCAGTCCTACCAGGCCGGGGCGCGGAGCCGCGGCGACCTCGCGCAGCGCGGCACGACCGGCGGCAGCGCAGCGGGTTTGGCCACGGTCACGAGCGCGGACGGCGGCGTCGTGGTGCGCTGCGAGAAGGAGGGCGGCAAGCTCCGGATCAAGGTGATCTCGGACGGCTTCGATTCGTCGAAGAACGTGCAGTTCCCGCGCGCGATCCGGCAGGAGGGCGTGACGTACCTCGTCGAGAACGTGGTGGGGAGCAACGACGGGAGCTTCTACCGCGCGGCTGGCTGGATCAAGCGGCTGCTCCGGCCGGGCGAGACCGTGAGCGTGAGCTCCGGCGGGTCGAGCCGGCGCTCGTCGGGGTCGTCCTCGAAGGCGGCGAAGACGCCGGCGACGGCGGCGGATCTGCCGACGTGCACGGAGATCGGCGACGGCGTGCTCGTGCAATGCGTGCCCGAGGGCAAGAAGCTCCGGGCGCGCGTGGTGTCGGACGGGTTCAACCCGAACTACAACATCCGCTTCCCGCGCAGCATCCGCGAGCTCGGCGTGCTCTACGTCTGCGACGAGGTCGTCGAGGCCTCGGGCGGCGGCTCGTACGTCGCGGGCGGCGAGATCAAGCGGCTGATTCAGTAAAACCACGCCGGGCGCGGCGTCCGCTCGGATGCCGCGCCCCGACGCCCCGCACGACCTGGTCGTGCACGTTCTGCCAGCGCAATCCCCGACGAGCCTGAAAACCCTCGACCGGCGGCCTCGCCACGCGGCGACCCCCGCGCGTCACGTTCACGCGTGCCCCTCGCCACGTGGCGACCCCCTCGCGTCACGTTCGCGCGTCCCCCTCGCCACGCACCGACCCCCTCGCGTCACGTTCGCGCGTCCCCCTCGCCACGTGGCGACCCCCTCGCGTCACATTCGCGCGTGCCCCTCGCCACGTGGCGACCCCCTCGCGTCACATTCGCGCGTGCCCCTCGCCACGCGGCGACCCCCTCGCGTCACGTTCGCGCGTCTCCCTCGCCACGCGGCGACCCCCTCGCGTCACGAAAAACGGGCCGGGGCGCTCGGGCGCCGGTCGGGAGGTGAGAACACGCGCGCCCCCGTGCTATAGGCTCCGCCGAACGCATGCCGCGCACGACCAAGACAACCGCCGCCCCAAAAACCCCTGCCAAGAAAGCCGCCAGGAAGGCGCCCACGAAGCGCACGCCGACGAGGCCCATCCTCACGACGGAGGCGCCCGAGGGAGGGATGCCCGCGTGGGCCGAGATCAACAATCGTGGCAATCGCAAGCAGGAGGAGGGCGACCTCGACGGCGCCATCGCCGATTTCACGAAGGCCATGAAGCTCGCGCCCAAGGAGCACGCGCCGAGGTACAACCGCGGCAATGCCCGGTCGCTCGCCGGCGACGTCGACGGCGCGCTCGCCGATTACACGGACGCGATCAAGATCGCCCCGGACTTCGCGCCCGCCTGGCAGCGACGCGGCCTGTCGAAGCAGCGGCACGGGGATCTCGACGGCGCCATCGCCGATCTCGACGAGGCCATTCGCCTCGCGCCGGACGAGCCGAGCGCGTATGGCGAGCGGGCCGCGCTGCGGGCCCTGCACGCCGATTTCGCGGGCGCCGTGGAGGACTGCGAGCGGGCCCTCGGGATGGCCGCGGCCGACTGGCACCATCGACCGAACACCCAGAACCTGCTCGACATGATTCGCAAGGCCGGGGAAAAGCAGAGGACCGAAACCATGGTAGGCAAAAAGGGCGGAACGAAGGCGCGCAAGGGCGCGAAGGTCGAGGAAGCGCCTCGGACGGCACGAATGGTGGTCGAGGAGGTGCTCGGGGCCTCGGGCTTTACGTTCGCCCTGTCCGAGGACGAGGCGGGCTACATCGACTACCTGGCCGCGGTGAATCAGGGGATCGTGGAGTCGTTCGCGGTCCGTCTGTCCGAGGAGCTCGAGCGGGTCGTCGTGTACGTAATCTTCGAGCCGAAGGCGAAGAAGGAGCTCCGCACGGAGCTCGCCGAGTTCGTCACGCGCGCGAATTTCGGTATGGGCGATGGCAATTTCGAGATGGACTTCGACGACGGCTCCGTCCGGTTCAAGATCGCCCTCGATTACACCGAGGAGCCGCTCTCGCCGCTGCTCGTCCGAAACATGATCTTCGACGCGATGGATACGACCGAGGTCTACGCAGACGCCATCGCGCGCGTGATCGCCGGCAAGGCGAAAGCAAAGACCGCCGTTCGCGCGGCCGAGAAGGCGGCGATGGAGTCCGGAACGCTTTGATTCAACGCTTGGGGGCTACGCTCGGCAAGCCGGCTGCGCCCCCAACCCGCGATTCAACGCTTGGGGGCTACGCTCGGCAAGCCGGCTGCGCCCCCAACCCGCGATTCAACGCTTGGGGGCTACGCTCGGCAAGCCGGCTGCGCCCCCAACCCGCGATTCAACGCTTGGGGGCTACGCTCGGCAAGCCGGCTGCGCCCCCAACCCCCCACGTCCCGCTCCGGGACAAGCCCCTTGTACCGCGGCCGCAACATGCGAAAGTAGGCCGCTGGAGGGTTTTCGTTTGCCTACCGTTCGGGATGGCTACCTCGCGGTGTTCGCGTCCGCCCGCAGCGACGCGGGACGCGCAATGGCCCTGGCCAACCTCGCGGCCCTGCTCGCCCACCGCGGCGACAAGGTCCTCGTCATCGACCTCGCCGTCGACTCGCCCACGCTCACACGGTACTTCCCGGACGACACGAAGCGCCGCGCCGCCACGTCGACCGCCCCGAGGCCGAGGCCCGCGCCCGGCATGGTCGATCTGCTCGCCGCCGTGCGCGAAGAAGCCCGGCGTTTCCCCGCGACACGCGGACCGGCCGGCGGCGGCGCGGCGCGCGAGCTCGTCGAGCGGATCATCGAGGCGAACGACGCCGCGATCCGGCGCGTGCCCCTGCGCTACCCAGGCCTGCCCGAGGACCGGACGGTGGAGCTGCACTTCCTGCCCGTCGGCGGCGAGGACACGCCACGCGAGCGCAACCGCCCGCTCGACGGGCTCGAAGCGTTCCCAGGCGTGCTCGAAGAGGTCGCCGCAGCGCTGCGCAGTCGCTACGACGCGGTGCTCCTCGACGCGCCGACGGGCGAGACCGAGACGACGGCCCTCCTGGCCTCGCACCTCGCCGACAAGCTCGTGGTGGTGCTCGACGACGCGTCCCTCGAAGAGGCCATCGAGCTCGGCGCCTGGGCGCACGGGCGGCGCGCGATCGCCTCGACGGATCGACCCCTCCACCTGTTCCCGCTGCTCGTGCACGTGGCCGACGGCTCCGCGGGCCGCGCGTTCGTGGAGGAGGCGCGTCCGCGGCTCGAAGCGCTCTTGCGATCCACGCTCGCGCTGCCCGCGTGTGACCTTTCGCTCTACCTGGAGCTCGCGCAGATCCCGCAGCGCAGCACCACGAAGCCCGCCCCGCGCCTCGCTGCCGAGGTGGAGCCGACGTCGGATCCGCAGGGGCTCTCGCACGCCTATTTCCGCTTCGTACAGTGTCTCTCGAAGACGAGCCCGATCAAGGTGGGCGCGCGCGCGCGGCCCATGTCGGCGGAGCTGCTCTCGGCGATCGAGGCGCGGCGCGCGGCGCCCCACGCGACGCCCGCGGAGGGTCTCCGCGCCGTGCCCGCGGAGCGGCCGAGCTCGCCGGGGCTCTCGTCTCCGTCCACGATCGCGCCCGCCGCCGGGCCGGGGGGCCGCCCGACGGAGCGGCCGGGGCGCCCCGATCCGCTCTCGACGCGCAAGCTCTCGGCCCAGCACGCCGAGCGCCTGGCCGAGGCGATGGCGCTCCGGGCGCAGGGCCGGAACGCCGAGGCCGCCAAGATCTGCGCGGCGATCGTGCGCGAGGCGGTGCGCGACGAGCGCGGGAGCAAGGAGACGGCAAAGGCGTTCCTCGCGCTCGGGGATCTCTCGGCGCAGACGGAGACGGGCGAGTACGACGAGGTCGTCCGGAGGTTCCACGAGCGCAGGCACGAGGACCCGGAGCTCTTCGAGTCCGTGCTGCTCGCGCTCTACCGCAGAGGCAAGCGCCACGCAGCCCGCGAGCGCTTCGCCCTCGCGACCGACAGCCTCTCGGCCGCGCTGGAGCTCGCCGGGGAGTGGAAGTTCCAGGGACAAACATCCTCGGTGGATCTGCGCGCCCTCGCGGCGGACGCGGCGCTCGTGCTCGGCGTGATCTCGATCGAGCGAGGCGACGACGCGCGCGCGCTCACGGCCCTCGGCCACGCGGCGCTGTCGACGCCGGGCGGGAGCAGCGCGGCGCAGCGGGAGACGGAGGCGGCGGCCGCGTGCCTCTCCGCGTTCGTGCTCGCGCGCTCGGGCAGGCCCGACGATGCGGCCGACCGGGCGAGCGCGCTGCGCGAGCGGCTCGGCCCCTCGCCGTCCCTCATCGAAGGCGCGATCGCGGCGATCGCGGCGTGCAACGAGGGCGCCGCGCTCGGGCTCGCGGGGCATTACGACGACGCGCTCGCCGTGCTCGGCGCGCTCTCCGAGCGGCTCGCGGGCACGTGGCAGAGCCCGTTTCACGAGGTGGCGGCCGCGGCGGCCTACAACGAGGCGGCGGTGCTCGCGCGCGCGGGCCGGGTCGAGGCGGCGCTCGAACGGCTCGAGCAGATGCGCGCCTCGCTCGGCGGGCTCGGCGCGGTCGTGCACCGGGTGCGCTTCTCGGCCGTGCTGCTCGAAGGGCACCTGCTCTCCACGCTCGGCCGAAAGGACGCGGCGATCGAGCGGCTCGAAGCGCTGCAGGACGGGCTGCGCTGGGTGGACGTTTGTCTGGAGCACCCGGGCGAGGTGTACATGCGTGAACGCCGCGCCGACGTGGCCTGGTACCTCACGCGGATGCGCGAGCACGCCCGCGGCGTGGACGAGCTGCCCGGGCTCCTCCAGGCCAGCGAGGAGGAGGGCGACGCGCGGCACGGGCGGGTGCACCTGCGCGCGGCCTTCGAGCTCGTGCGGCACGGGCGCAGGCTCGACGATCTCGGCGCACACCGCGCGGCCGGCGCCTGCTACGAGGAGGCGATGTCGCGGCTCGAACGCGCCGGCTCGCGGCCGCCGGGCGACGCGTCGATGCTCGCGTGCGCGGGCCTCGTGGCCCTGTCGCGAGGCGCGGCGCAGCGCGGCATCCCGCTCTTGCGCAAGGCCGCCGAGCAAGGCGGGACGGCCGCGCTGCAAGGGTCGCTCGAGCGCATGCGCGGCGAGGGGCTCGACGTGGAGGCGCTGGTGGCGGCGGTGCGGGAAGCCTTCGACTGGGTCCCGCGCGACCGTACGGACGCGCTGCGCGCCGCCGATCCGCTCGGCGCGACGTTGATCCGCGCGCTCGTCTACCCGGGCCGCCCGCCCGAGCCGCTCCTGCCGCCCCTGCCCTTCCCGCCCGTGGGCGCGCGCTTCGCGGCCTCGGCCACGCCCGTGCTCGCGCAGGGCGCGCCGGGCCTGCCGCAGACGGCCGCGCTCACGCACGTGGGGCGGCTGCTCCTGCTCGAGCCACCCGATGGCACGGAGAACGACCTCGCCACGTTCGGCCCGCACGCGACCGAGCCCGTGACGTCGACGCGGATCTCGCCGGTCTCGCTCGCGTCCCCGCTCACCTGGCCCGAGCGGCTCGGCCCGCACGCGGGCTCGGCCGAGGAGGTGGCGACCGCGCTCGACGCGCTCTACCCGCGCTCTTCGCCCGCGTCGGCGCTCATCGGCTGGCGGACGACGGGGCCGGATGGCGAGGTCGTCACGTCTGCGCTGGTGGCTGTCGAGGTGGAGGCGCGGGACGGCGCGACGTTCCGCCTCGCGGTGCTGAACGACGTGCACGGCCACGATCGGCTCGTCTACGACGGCGTGACCTCGATCCAGGTCCGTGACGGCCAGGGCCCGTCGGCGCCGCGCCGCGTCCCCACGCCCCTGCTCGCGCTCTGGCGCGCGCTCGCGGTGGGCCCGCAGGGGGCGTTTTCACTCTCCGTCGCGCCGGTTTCCTCGTCGCCCACGACGATCGTGCTCACGGGCACGCCCCGCGAGCCCGGCACGGGGATCCTGCACGTCGAGCTGCACATCGATCGTGTGCTCGTGGCGCGTGGGGATCCTGCGGCGCTCCGGCGTGTCGTCGCCGAGGACGTCGACGGCGTGGTGTATCGGTTCGAGGTCGAAGCAACGGTCGGCAAGATCGAGCCTTCGCTCTTCGGGAGCATCCCGGGGCTTTGATCTTCGGAGGCGATACGCCGCGCTGACGTCCCTTGTGCAACCGGAGTTCTCACGGAAGACCCAGTTGCGTCTTCAGTGTCAGAACGGCCGCATTTCTAGCCTTCGCAAGAGAGGGGTACGATAGAAGATCGACCCCGAGGCTGTCATCCACAACCCAACAACGGTAGTCAGCGCCCTCCCATTTCCTGCCGCGACCACCGCTTTTGCTGCCGAAAACTCGAAATCTGAAGCTTTCGAGCCGGTACAGACGGCAGCGGTAGCGACGAGCGTTCCCGGCTCCGTGCGCCAACACCTCCAACCTGAACAGCAACTCTTCCCCGTCGGCAGCAGGCACCGCCAAATCAAGAGCTTCAACGACCTTTGAGGATTGCATCACGTGCTCCGTCATCTTTTGGAACAACGGCACTGACAGTGCCGCGGGTAACAGCCGGCTGGGGTCGACTGCGTAGCACTGCGCTTTGCTTCAACACAGGCGGCGGGCTCATTAGGTCCGCCTGCAGTTCCTGTCGCTCGGTCAGGACAAGAGACACTCGGGTTGATCTGCTGCACGTTGCAGGATGCGGTGCATGACCACTTCCCCTTGACTGTCTCCGCAATATCCTTACTGAGCTCCAGCGAAGCGGCGATCACGATCGTCACCCCGCCCGCTTCGATGATGAGGTCGGCGAGGCTGATCGCCGCGACCACGAGCACCCCGGGGTTCCCTACGAGTGCACGCTCGGCCGCCGTCTGCCCGTTCGCAGGAGCAGGCGACTCGGACAGGCGCAGCATGCGCAGCCTGAGGAGCTCCTCCGGGACGGTCATGCCTCGCAGCGCGATTCGCATGCATACCGCGAGCTCCGTATGGGGCGCGCCCTTCGACTCCACATTCACGACGCGGCCGTCTTCGTCGACCTTCACCGCGACGTCGAACGTGTAGGTTCCGCCCCTGAGCTCGCCGCCGAGCTCATCGACGCACTCCCGCAGCCGCTCCGCGGTGGCGTCCGGCACGCGCGGGCCCTCGCTCATCGCCGGGTATACGATTCTGCTCCCGCAGCCGAGCGGTATGAGCACGGTCGTCGCGCAACCGAGGAGCCCGAGGGACAGGAGGGTCCGTACACACGGAAAACGCATTCCAAGAATGCGACCAGGAGACGCCGGATCCGTCAACACACGTGTGCACGCCCCCACGATTCGTCCCCTCCGAAGGGTCCGCCCGCGAATCAGCCGAGGCAACGCTCGATCACGGCGAGGATCGCGCCCTCGTCCCGGATCTCGGCCCGCGCACCTCGACCCTGACAGCGCAGGAACACGCGCCGCGCAGGTCGCGCCGTTCCTGCTCAACATGCGCAGCCACAGCGGAACGCGACCCGGAAAACGTCACGTCCACGCCATGGCACGTGGGGTGCAAGGGATTCGTACGTTCACGGAACGATTTCCCGCTCTGGCTGCGCCATGAACCACCCCGCCCTGCAAACGATCCACGTCTCCGAGGGGCCCCGATGGGAGCTCGAAGCGTTTCATCGATCGCCGAGCTACCGGATGGACCTCGTCGCGCTGTTCACGATGCTCGACGAGCTGCCGTTCCGCTCGATGCTCGATATCGGGAGCGGGGCCGGGCTCGTGGTGCGCGAAGCGCGGGGGCGCCATCCGGGGCGGCGCATCGACGGGGTCGAGCGCTCCGATTTCGGCGCAGGCGCGGCCGCGCGGCGCTTGCGGCGGCGGTACGACGTGATGACGGCGGTCCACGCGCTGAACCACGTGCCGCACCTGGATCGGGCCGCAGCGAAGATGGCCGAGCGCCTGACGGCGGGCGGGCATGTGGTGGTCGTCAATCCGAATCCGGCGTTCACGTGGATCGGCGTCGAATACCTCGATCCCCGGACGCTCGACCGCGTGATGGAGCCACACGGGCTCCGGCGCATGCGGCGGCTCGAATACGGGAACGAGCTGCTCGTGTACCGGAAAAACTGAACGTCACGCCTCGGAAGCGGCGGTCACTTCGAAGAGCTGGTGCTCGCCGGTCTTTCCTTTGACGGAGACACGCGCGGTTTTTCCGATCGTCACGCGCCCGGCGACCTCGCGGTGGACGGCCTCCGAGACGAGCAGGCGGGCGCCGACGTCCTTCGTCGCGGACTCGATGCGGCTCGCGAAATTGACGGCGTCGCCGATCGCGGTGATCGCCTTCCTCTCGAACGAGCCGATCGGGCCGACGACGGCTTCGCCGTAATGGATCCCGATCCCGATGTCGAAGACGCGCCCGTACGTCGCGAGGAGGTACGGCGTCATTTTCGACTGCATCGCCGAAAGCATGCCGAGCGCGGCGCGCACCGCGCGCATCGGGGCGTCGGGTTTTCCGTCGACCCCGAAGAGGGCCATGAAGCCGTCGCCCATGTAATTGTTGATGAAGCCGCCCGCGGTCGCGACGGCGCTGCCCATCGCCTCGAAATGGCGGTTCAGGACGTGGATCACGTCGTAGGGCAGGAGCGCCTCGGTGAACGGGGTGAAGCCGCGGATGTCGGAGAACAGGATGGCGACGCGGATCTCCTCGCCGACCGGGGTGAGGTCGACCTTCGACGTGCGCATGCGGCCGACGAGGGCGACGTCGTCGTCGTCGAGCACGAGCCTGCGCACGCGCACCGGCCCGCGCACCGTGGTCTGGCAGGCGATGCGGACCTCGCGCGGCAGGCCGAGGCGCTCGGCGAGCGCACGCTCGACTTCGTTCGGCGGCTCGACGTTGTCGAGGCCCTCGACCACGATCACCCGGCACGTCGAGCAACGCGCGTGGCCGCCGCAGACGTGGGTGTGCGGAATGCCCGCGGAGAGCGCGGCATTCAAGAGGGTTTGCCTCTCCTCGACGTCGATGCGGATCTGGTCGGGCGCGTAGAAGATGCTCGGCACGCCGGGCATCGTAGGGCGCGAGCGCCCTCGAAATCCACCCCGAAGCTTTACGTCGCGAGCCGGCCGAGGCAACGCTCGATCGCCGCGAGGATCGCGCCCTCGTCCTTCGTCTCCGGGCCGAGCGCCTCGAACGAGGCCGCGTCGATTTCCGCGGGGAGATGCGTCCCGGGGTTTGCGCGCATGGCCTCGTGAATCGCCTGCGCCGCGTACCCGGTGGCCGCGATCGGCAGAACGACGAGGCCTTGCGCCTTCGCGATCTCGAACTCCTCGAGCACGCCGGGCGCCGGCGCGCCGCGCCGCAATCCTCCGATCACGATCATCACGCCCGATTGCACGATCAGGTCCTCGCGTGATTTTCGCTTCCACGCCTCCAGAGACGCGCCGGGCGGGACGACCTCGCGGACCGGGCGTACGACGAGCCGCCTCGAAATGGCCGCGGCCGTTCGTCCGTCGAGCGCCTCGACGAGCCCCGTGACCGCGGCGCTGCCCACGACACGCCCGAGCCCCGTCACGAGCCGCATGTTCTTCGAGCCCACGATGCGCCCCACGCCGCGCGCGATCGTCGTGAGGAACGCGCGCTCCTTTTCGTCCCCGTCCTCGGGAAAACTGCCCGACACGAACACGCTGCGCTGCGCCCGGCGTCGCTCCAGCTTGCGCAGGATCTCCGTGATTCCAGCAAAATCGTCGACCACGAGCGTGCGAATGCCATACCGGTGCAGGTCCGTGACGAGGTGCGCGAACCGCTGCGCGTCGTACGGGTCCGAGGGGCGCTTGAGAATCGTGTAATGCTGGCGCGGGCCGTCTTCGAAGGATCGGCGCAGCGCGGAGAGGACGTGCCCGAGGTTCGGATCCGTGAAGCTCAACCCGAGGAACAGGAACGTGCGTGTCGTGAGGTCGCTCTCGAGGATCTGCAAAAAGCCGGGCCGCAAGCGCGCATACCGCTCGTAATCGTCTTTCGTCAGGATGATCTCGTCCGGCTGCGAGGCCGTGCCGTGCATCTTGAAGAGCAGCGCGTCGGCCTCGGGGTCCGAGGTCGTGAGGTCGCGGCTGCGTGCTTTCACGTCGAAGACCTTGCCCGCCTGCCGCCACGCGCCTTCGAGGATCTCGTCGTAGTTCGTGGTCCAGACGTGGCCGATCGGCAGACGCGCCAGGATCCGGTGGTTGTCCGGGATGCCCACGTCGCGATCAAACGTACGCCGGACGAGAGATTCGAGCTGCGTGCGGCTGCCGGCGTACCGATTGACGTAGAATTGGCTGAGCGAGACGAGGTCGTGCTCTTTGCCGACGTCGAGCCCGATCTCGCGTGCCATGCCTTCGAGCAGCTTGCCCCAGCCGGGCAGGCCGGTCGCCATCGACAATCCCGCGCCGACGAAGAGGGCCGCGCTCCCGCGTTCGAGGGCGTCGACGTAATCTCGCAGGAAATCGGTGAGGCCCTGATCCATGCTCCGGCTCCTCCGCGCCCAGCACGCGCCGCGCGTTTGCTCAGCGTACACCCGAGGCGCCGCGCCTGGTAGACTCCGCATCCATGAGTGACGCCGCGCAAGGGCAGGAGATGTGGGTGCAGGTCGCGGGCACGGGTTCGCGCAAAGCGCCGTTGCCCAGGACGGAGGAGCTCACGGCGCAAGCGATCGGGCGGGCGCTGGCGCAGAGCGGCGCGGGGCTCGTGACGTGCGGCTGGGATGGCGTGGACAAGGCCGCGACGATGGCCTTCGCCGGCGAGCTCCAGGCCCTCGGGATGCCGCTCTCCACGCGGCTCAAGCAAATCGTGCCGCGCCCCGACGAGCCCTCCTTTTTCGGCGGGGACGTGGTGTACGTGGAGAAAGGGGTCCCCGAATGGGTCGAGAGCGTGCGGCGCGCGCAAGCCGTGGTCCTCATCGGGGGTCTCGGCGGCACGTACAAGACATACCAAACCGCGCGCAATGAGCAGGTGCCCGTGTTTCCGCTGCCGTCCACGGGTGGCGACGCGAAGAAGGCATTCGACGAGATCATGGCCGATTTTCAGGGCCTCGGGCTCCACCGGCGCGTGACGCGGGCGCAGCTCGCCGCGCTCGATACGCCGATCACGACGCGCGAGGCGGCCGACGACGTCGCCGAGCGGCTGCTGGATCTCATCACGGAGGAGCTCTCGGGCCGCCGGCCCGTCACCGCCACGGATCGCCCGAAGGGGCCGCGGGAGCCCAAGAGCACGACGAAGACGAAGCCCGAGCGGGTCGATTTCTTGTTGGTGACGGCGCTGCCCGAGGAGCGCGACGCGCTTTTGCGGCGGCTGCCCGGCTTCGAGCGGGTCGTGCCGCGCAAGGAAGACGTGCACGTCTATTTCCGGGCGACCTTGCCCGTGACGGACGGCTCGGGCAGCTATCGAATCGTGGTCCTGCCGCTGCTCGGAATGGGCCGCGTGAATGCGGCGACGGCGACGAGCGAGGCGATCAAGCGCTGGCGGCCCCGGCACGTGGTGCTCGTGGGGATCGCGGGGGGCGTCGCGGCGCGCAGCGTCTCGCTCGGGGATCTTTTGATCTCGGAGCAGGTCGTCGATTACGAGCTGCAAAAGCTCACGGAGCAGGGGATCGAGGTGCGCTGGTCGGTGCACAAAGCATCACGGAGGCTCTACGCGGCGGCGCTGAACGTGCTCGGCGACGCGTGGACGAAGAGCCTCTCGGTGCCGCGTCCGGGCGAGGGCGCGCCGCGGATCCACCTCGGGCCCATCGCGTCGGGCGACAAGGTGGTCGCGGTCGAGCGGGTGCTCACGGAATATCGAAATGTGTGGCCGACGCTGATCGGCGTGGAGATGGAGGCCGCGGGCGTGGCGAGCGCTTGTTTCGCGGCCGCGCGGCAGCCCGAGTTTTTCATGGTGCGCGGCGTGTCGGACCTCGCCGACGAGAACAAGAACACGCCGCGCGTGGATGGATATCGATCGTATGCCTGCGACGTGGCCGCGGGGTACACGGTGGAGCTCCTGCGGAGCCACCCGATCCCGTTCTTGAAGAGCCGTTAGCTCATTTCGGTTCGAGCTTCACGCCATGCAGGACGTTGCGCTTCTTGTCGACCTCTTCCAGGAGATCGGAATCGATGAGCAGGTGCGCCTGCATGCTGTCTTCTTCGCTGTTCCAGAGCTTGCCCGCAAACGAGATGCGGCCCGCGCTGTCCGTGTCGAGCCAGTAATTGCCGCTCGCGTCGTCGCCGGCCACGGTGGAGGAGCCCGGGAGCGGCTCATTGCCGCTGTCGTTGCCGGGGAACGGGTTCGGAGGCTGCGCGAACTGCTGGCCGAGCAGGTTCGTCACGCGCCGCTCGAAGGGCGACGCGGGTGAAGGATCGAGCGCGAGGGGGCGCAAAAACCCACGTTCATCCATGGCGAGGCGCGAGCCCTTCACCGTGAACACGAGCGAGGTGCCCGGCTCGAAGCTGACGGCGAGCGCGCGCGGGCCGACCTTCACGGCGACGCCCGGGGTCTTCGCCGGAATCACGACCTCCTCGATCTGCTTGCCCGAGATGAGCAGCAGCTTGTGGCCCGGCGTGATCTTGCGGCCGCCCGACTCGACTTCGCGGCGGAGGGTGATGCCGTGGGAGGAGTAGAACTGGAGGTTCTTGACCTCGTCGTCGGTGAGGCCGTGCTCGGTGCGGATCTCGTGGGTGAAAGGAACGAGGCTCGCGCAACCCGTGAGACCCGAGAGTGCGACGAGGGCGAGGGACGCGAGGAGAGCAGGGCGGGCGAGCATCAGGATCCTCCGAGGAGAGCGCAGCGAGGGGCGGCTTTCAAGAGCCGGCATGCCTCGAGAACGTACGCAGCCCGGCAAGGCTTACAGGGCGACCTCTCGAGGCGAGGCGGAAGGCGCGTGGACGGACGTGGAGGGTCGGGTTGACGGACTGGACACCCCCGCGTATTGCACGGTGTCCTGGGCGAAACTTTGAGGTTCAACGAGGAGCAGCCTTGCAACACGACGCGCGCATCTTCTCCATTGGCCAGGCCCATCGCGTGAGCTTCGAGCCGCCCGATGTCGTGGTGCTGGCCTGGAACGGCGACGTGGAGCCGGAGCACATGCTCACGTTTTACGACATGCTCGAAGAGATGGCGCAGGGGCGGCAGGTGCTGGTCATGAACGACCTGACGCACTCGAACGATCCCGGGGCGCGGACACGCAAGGTGGCGACGATGGATCCACGTTCGCGGCTCGTGGGCGCGCTCGCGCTGCTCGGCGCGAACTTCCGGCTCCGCGTGATCGTGGCGATGATGGATAAGGCGGTGCGCGTCTTCCAGGGGCAAACCCGGCGGACGGCCTGCTTCGAGGACGAGCTGGAAGCGCGGGCTTGGCTCGCCACGCAGCGCCCGCACCTCGCGCCGATCGATCTCGCGTCGGCGTACTAGTCGGCGTCCTAAGCCGCTTTCCAGCCGAGGCGCGCGACGACGCCGCGGCGCTTCTCCATCCACTCGACGATGCGCTCGCGCGTCGTGCGGTACGCGTATTCGAGGATGGCGCGGCGCGCGGCGAGGTTCGAAGGGTTGTGCAGGAAGAGCAGGACGTCCGTCGGCTCGGGTTCGAGCACGAGGACGTGCATGCCGGTCTTCTGCTGGATCTGCTCGACGTTCTGCGCGAGCCGCGCGTGCGTGCCGATCCGCATGGCCTGGCTCATCACCCAGAACAAGCCCTTGTCGCGCACGCTCTGCCGCACGCCATGCCCCGTGGGGACGGCGCGGTGCGCGACGGAGACGGGCACCATGGGGTTCACGACGACCGCGAACTCGACGCCCGCCTCGGCCGCGACGTCGAGGTGCGCGACGTCGCCGAGGCCGCCGTCGATGTAGTGCCGATCCCCGATGCGGATCGGCGAAAAGAAGGGCGGGAGCGCGAGCGACGCCGCGCACGCGAGCGAGACCGGGATGTCCTCGTGCCCCTCGGCGCCGAAGAGGATGCGATCGCCGCAGTCAACGTCGTACGTGGGGATGCGCAAGGGGCGCGGCATGGCGCGGAAGGCGTTGGGGATGCCGCGGCGGAGGAAAAACTCGGCGAGGAAACGCTCGTACCGGTCGAGCGTGAAGAAGCCGGCGGGGAGGGAGTCGGCGAGGCGGTCGATCTGCTCCCACAGGTAGAGGTGGCCCGGCGCGGTGGGCGAGACGGTGTCGCGGCGCGACGAGAGGCGTGCGACGGCGTGGCGAATCGCGACCCAGGAGGTCGAGAGCGCGCGGCGCCACTCGTCGATGTCCATGCGGAAGACGTGGCCCCGTTCGAGCGGGAAGAAGTTGTCGACCGGATCGAGCAGCGCGCGGTAGAGGCGATCGACGGGGATGCCGCCGGCGAGCGCAGCCGCGACGCTCGCGCCGCTCGATTGTCCGAGGTAGAGGGAAAAACTCTGGCCGTCGACGCCGCGCACGCCGTCGGCGAGCGCAGCGAGCGCGCCGATCTGGTAGAGCGCGCCGGTCAGGCCTCCGCCGGGCAAGCAGAGGGCGGTCTTCGGAGGTTCGTGGGAAGAACTCGACGCGTCGCTCACGCTACGTCCTTTTCTCGGGCCTCGCGCGCCACCTCGGACTTCTTGCCGAGGAGGTAGACGAGGCCCATCAAGACGATGGTGACGGCGGATCCGCCGATCGTCACGACGAGCGGGATCGGCGCGGAGTCCGCGATTTCCGTGGGGGAGCGCGAGTAGACGGATCCGAGGGTGATGCCGTTGAAGAGTCCGTGCATGACGAAGCTCGGCAGGAGCGAGCCGCTCGCGCTGCGGAGCAAGCCGAGCGAGAGGCCGACGATGCCGATGGGCAAGACGAGCTGCCACTCGAGGTGCGCGAACGCGAAGAACGTGCTCGTCGCGAGGAGCGTGCCGAGCGCGTCGTAGCGGCGACGGAGCGGGCGGAAGAGCGCGCCGCGAAAGAAGACCTCTTCGATGAGCGGGCCGGCGAGCACGAGGATGACGAAGAAGAGGATGCGCTTCGGCACGCCGCCCGCGAGCTCCTCCTGGAGCATCTCCTCGCGCGGCTGTCCCGTGGGCCAGCGCTTGACGATGAGGTCGTAGAGCGCGTTCGCCGGGATCTGCACGGCCATGCCGAGCATCGCCGCGAGCGGGAAGAAGCCGCGGTGCGTCGCGCGCACGCCGAGGTAGTCGCGGATCGATTTGTCCGGCGCGTGGAGCTGCAGGATCAAGAAGAGCGCGATCAACGTGGAGACGAGCTGGCAGCCGAAGCTCGTGACGAGGTCCAGGCGGCCATCCCCGCCGCGGATCGAGCTGCTGAGCGAGAGCAAGAAGATGTAGAGGAACGTCGTGCCGACCGCGAACCCCGCGGCGGCGAGGTAACTCATCGAGCGTTCGCTCCGCTCGGCGGGCGGAACGAGCGGGCTGCTCGGGCGGTCGTCGTCGTCAGGATCCATCAACGACCTCGAAGATGGGGCACGACGCCCCGTTTGACCACGATGTCCGCGGCGAACCGGTCGTTCGTCTGCGGATAATCGATCGTCGCGTGCAAGCCGCGGCTCTCGTGTCGCGCGGCCGCGCAGCCGACGATGAGCTCGGCGACGGTGGCGATGTTGCGCAGCTCGAGGAGGTCGCGCGTCACGAGGTGGCGCCAGTAATACTCGCGGATCTCGTCCTGCAAGAGGGCGATGCGGCGGGCGGCGCGGCGCAGGCGCGCGTTCGAGCGGACGATGCCGACGTAGTTCCACATGGTGCGGCGGAGCTCGTCCCAGTTGTGCGTGACCACGACCTCCTCGTCGCTCGGGACGGCGTCGCCGATCTGCCACTCGGGGACCTCGGGGAACGGGCTCTTGCAGAGCTCGCCCATCGTGCTCGCGAGGCGCACGGCGGCGCGGTGGCCGAAGACGAGGCCTTCGAGGAGCGAGTTCGAGGCGAGGCGGTTCGCGCCGTGCAGGCCCGTGCACGCGCACTCGCCGACGGCCCAGAGGCCGGGGATCGTGGAGCGGCCGTGCAGGTCGGTGCTGATGCCGCCGCAGAGGTAGTGCGCCGCGGGGACGACAGGAATCGGCTGCGAGGTGATGTCGATCCCGAAGCGCAGGCACTCGGCGTAGATCGTGGGGAAGTGATCGCAGACGAAGCTCGCGGGCCTGTGCGTGATGTCGAGCAGGACGAACTCGCTGCCCGTGCGCTTCATCTCGAAGTCGATGGCGCGGGCGACGATGTCGCGCGGCGCGAGCTCCTTGCGCGGGTCGTGGTTCGCCATGAACGGCGTGCCGTCGGGCAAGCGGAGGATCGCGCCCTCGCCGCGCAGCGCCTCCGTGATGAGGAAGCTCTTCGCCTGCGGGTGATAGAGGCAGGTCGGGTGGAACTGATAGAACTCCATGTTCGCGATCTCGGCGCCTGCTCGGTACGCCATCGCGATGCCGTCGCCCGTCGCGACGTCGGGGTTCGAGGTGTAGAGGTAGACCTTGCCCGCTCCGCCCGAGGCGAGGATCGTGGCGCGCGCGAGGTACGTCTCGACGAGGTGGCTCTTCGCGTCGTCCTCGCCGTCCGAGCGCGTGGCCATGTTGAGCACGTACGCGCCGACGCAGACGTCAGGGCCACCGAAGCGCGACATGACGATGAGGTCGATCGCCATGTGATGCTCGAGGATGCGGATGTTCGGGTGCGCGCGGCAGCGTTCGAGCAGCGCGCGCTCGACCTCGAAGCCAGTCGCGTCCGCGACGTGGAGGACACGGCGCGCGCTGTGCCCGCCCTCGCGGGCGAGGGCGATCGAGCCGTCTTTTTCGCGGTCGAAGCGCGCGCCGCGGTCCATGAGCTCGCGGATCCGATCGGGCCCTTCGCGGACGCAGATGTCGACGACGACCTCATGGCAGAGGCCAGCGCCGGCGACGAGCGTGTCCTTGATGTGCGCGTCGAAGGTGTCTTCGGGCGAGATGACGGCGGCGATGCCGCCCTGCGCCCAGCGGGTGTTCGACTCCTCGCTGCTGCGTTTGGTGACGACCACGACCTCGCCGTGGTCGGCGATGTCGAGGGCGAAGGTCAGGCCAGCGATCCCGCTGCCGATGACGAGAAAATCGGTCGTGACGGCCACGGGCAGCAGGGTAGCAGGCTCCTTGACGCACAACGACAACGCTGTCATGAGGCACGCGCCTGACGGGCGCGCGCGTCCTGTTGGGCCCGACCCTTGGCCGCCGAAAGGAGCCTCCCGAACCGTGAAGATCCTCGTTGCTCTCAAGCGCGTCGCCGACCCGGACAACGCCAACAAGGTGAAGATCCCTGCCTCGGGAGAGAAGATCGACACCACCGGGCTCGAGTGGAAGCCGAACCCGTTCGACGAGTACGCCCTCGAGGCCGCGCTGCGGCTCACGGAAAACGGTACGCAGCCGAAGGTTCGTGCCGGCGAGGTCGTCGTGGTGACGTTCGGCCCGAAGGAGACGGAGACGACGCTGCGCGCCGCGCTGGCGACGGGCGCCGACAAGGCGATCCGCGTGGACGCGGCCGACGACAAACTCGACGGTGATCTCGTCGCGCGTGCGCTGAAGGCGCTCGTCGAGAAGGAGAAGCCGGACGTCGTGCTGATGGGCAAGCAGGCGGTCGACGGCGACTCGAACCAGGTGGGGCAGATCCTCGCGGAGCTGCTCGACTGGCCGATGGCGACGTTCGCCGCGACGATCCGCGAGGAGGCGGGCGCGCTGCTCGTCGGTCGCGAGGTCGACGGCGGCGTGTCGACGCTGCGCGTGAAGCTGCCGGCCGTGGTGACGGTCGATCTGCGCATCGTGGCGCCGATGAGCGTGTACTCGCTGAAGACGCCGGCGACCCACAAGTACAACGACGGCGTGCGCTTCGCGGCGCTGCCGGCGATCATGGCGGCGAAGAAGAAGCCGCTCGTCGAGGTGAAGCTCGCGGACCTCGCGTCGGATCAGACGTTGAAGGTGCAGTACCACGGCTTCGCGGCGCCCCCGGCGCGCAAGGCCGGCATCAAGGTCAAGGACGTGGGCGAGCTCGTCTCGAAGCTGAAGAACGAAGCGAAGGTCCTCTGAGGACCCTCTAGGACAAACCCCCATTTCGGAGAAGAGGAATCAGAATGGCTGACGTTCTCGTTGTGGCGGAGGTTGCCGAGGGCAAGCTCAAGAAGACCACGCACTCGGCGATCACGTTCGCGCAGAAGGCGGCGGCGACGATCGGCGGAGCGTTCTCGATCCTGGTGATCGGTGACGGCGCCGGGAAGGCGGCGGCCGAGGCGCAGGGCTTTGGCGCGGCGAAGATCCTCGTGGTCGAGGACGCGTCGCTGAAGAACTACCTCGCCGAGCGCTACGCGCCGACGGTGGCGGCGATCGGCAAGGGCTACGCCGTCGTCGTGGGCACGGCGAGCGCCTACGGCAAGGACCTGCTCCCGCGCGTCGCGGCGCGCCTCGGCGCGGGCTACGCGAGCGACATCACGGAGGTCATCGCGGACGGCGGCAAGCTCAAGTACAAGCGGCCGATGTTCGCGGGCAACGCGTTCGGGATCAGCTCGATCTCGACGCCGATCCAGGTGGTGAGCGTGCGCCAGAGCGCGTTCGCCGCGGCGGAGCCCACGGGCGGCCAGTCAGCAGTGGAGACGGTCGCGTACGCGGGCCCGAGCAAGGCGGCCGAGCGCGTGGAGTTCGTCTCGTTCGACCAGGTGAAGAGCGCGCGTCCGGAGCTGACGGAGGCGCGTGTCGTGGTGTCGGGCGGCCGCGCGCTGAAGGAGAAGTTCAACCAGGTGCTCGACCCGCTCGCCGATGTGCTCGGCGCGGCCGTGGGCGCGAGCCGCGCGGCCTGCGACGCGGGTTATGCGCCGAGCGATCTCCAGGTCGGCCAGACGGGCAAGATCGTGGCGCCGCAGCTCTACTTCGCGATCGGCATCTCGGGCGCGATCCAGCACCTCGCGGGCATGAAGGGCTCGAAGGTGATCGTGGCGATCAACAAGGACGCCGACGCGCCGATCTTCCAGGTCGCGGATTACGGCCTCGTCGCGGACCTGTTCGCGACGGTGCCGGAGCTCGTGAAGGGCATCCAGGCCGCGAAGGGCTGACCGCAAACAGCTCCCGGGCGAATGAAAGCCCCCTCTCCCCGCGGAGAGGGGGCTTTTTTCATTTGTGTACCTAAGAACCTGTGGGCGCCCTCCGGGCTTCTTTCGTTTGTGCACCTACGAACCGATGGCACCCTCGGGGCTTTCTTTCGTTTGTGCACCTACGAACTCGTGCAGAGAAGACTATCTGCGTGCTCCGAATTGGAATAGATTGACGCGTGGGGCACGTCGCGCCTCCACCTGCATCTCTCGCGCCACGGAGTCGACACCATGGGCGGCAACCTCGAGGTCACGGTCAGCTCGGGCGATGTATTCGACGTCCGGGAGTTCACCATTCACCAGCGGATGTCCTCGATTTTCGACGTCACGCTGCACGCCGTGTGTGAAAACCCGGACGTCGATTTCGACGCTGTCGTGGGGCAGCCGGCGCGCTTCCTCCTCTACAGCGGCGTCGGAGGCACCCAGGTCCGCTTCTGGTCGGGCATCTGCAACGATCTCTCGCAGGTCCGCGTCGAGGAGCGGGGGCTCTCGACCTACCGGCTGAACATCGTGCCCACGTTGTGGCTCCTGACGCAGCGGCGCAATCACCGCATGTTCCAGCAGGTCTCGGAGCCGGACATCGTGCTCAAGGTCCTCTCCGAGTGGGGCATCGAGCCCGAGCTCAAGATCGACAAGGGGGCGTACAAGAAACGCAAGTACCGCGTCCAGTACGCCGAGTCGGATTACGCGTTCATCAGCCGCATGCTCGAGGACGCGGGCATCTCTTTCTACTTCGCGCAGATCGGCGACGAGACCAAGCTCGTGCTCTCCGACGCGCCCCACACGAACGCGCCCCGCCCGACGATCTCGTTCCGGGACAACCCCACCGTGGCCGACCGCGAGCACGTGACGAACGTCCGCGTCGGGCAGCGGGTGCGCCCCGGCAAGTACACGATGCGGGACCACGACTATCGCCGCCCGCCCTCGTACAAGCTCGCGGCGAGCGCCGCTGCGCCGAAGGTGAGCATCGAGGAGCGGCTCGAGCGATTCCACTACACGCCGGGCGCATTCCTGTTCGGCGTCGACCGCGGCGACGACACGCCGAACGCGGACGACAGAGGCAAGACGCGCACGGACGAGGCCGAGGCGACCGGGCTCGCCGAAAAACGCCTCGCCGCCAAGCGGAGCAGCGGCAACGTCATTTCCTTCGAGACGAACGTCCATGACCTCGCGCCTGGCGTGGTCGTGACCTTCGCGGATCATCCGCGCGGGGATCTCGCCGTGGGGAAGAACTTGCTGCTCGTCGAATCCCTCCTCGCGGGCACGCCCAATGGCGACTGGCACCACGCGTGCGAGGCGCGCCGCACCGAAGCGCCCTACCGGCCGCCCATGACGACGTCGAAGCCCAAGGCGGTCGGCGTCGAGAGCGCCACCGTGGTGGGCCCGCCCGGCGAGGAGATCCATTGCGACGAGTTCGGTCGCGTCCGGGTCCATTTCCACTGGGACCGCGAGAGCCAGATGGACGACAAGAGCTCCTGCTGGATCCACGTGAGCCACCCCTGGGGCGGCGCGGGGTATGGCGGGATGAACATCCCGCGCGTCGGGCAGGAGGTGCTCGTCGATTTCCTCGGGGGAGATCCCGATCGCCCGGTGATCATCGGTCGCGTCTACACGAACCTCCAGAAGGTCCCGTACAAGCTGCCGGACAACAAGACGCAGAGCGGCTGGAAGAGCAATTCGACCACCGCCACCGGCGGATACAACGAGCTCATGTTCGAGGATTCGGCGGGCAAGGAGCTTCTGCGCATGCAGGCCGAGCGCGACATGAACACGCTCGTCAAGAACGACCAGACCACCACGGTGCGTCGCAACCGCTCGACGTTCGTGCTCGCGAACGACCTCGAGGTCGTCACCGCGTTCCAGACGCAGGTCGTGGGCCTGAACCGGACCGTGGCCGTGCTCCAGAGCCAGACGCACTCCGTCTCGAAGAACATCATCCAGACCGCGGTCGAGGGCTTCGCCTACCACAAATCGAAGCAGACGACGTTCATCGAGAGCGACGAGCAGATCATCCTCAAGGTCGGGGACAATTCCTTCATTCGCATCACCCCCGAGGGCATCGTGATCCAGGGGCCGAAGGTGTTCATCAATCCCAACGAAGGCGAATAGGCGCGGAGCACGCGATGAAGATCAAGCGACTCCTCACGAACGGCTTCCGCGGCTTGCCGGACCGCACGTTCGATTTCACGTCCCCGAGGACCGGCGCGCCGGCCGACATGGTCGTGCTGACGGGGCCCTCGGGGTCGGGCAAGACAAGCCTGCTCGAGGCGATCCTGGCGGCCAAAGAGGACGTGGGGCCCTACGGGCTCAAGCGCTCTCCGATCGCCTTCATCCGCCCTGGCGAGGCCGCGGCGAAGGTACGCGTCGACTGGGTGCTCACGCAGGAGGAGCGGGCGCGCGTCGGCGCGACGGGCCTCGAGCTGTCCAGCGAGTCGATCTTCGCGCCGAACCTCTTCTCGTCCATCGATCACGATCCCTCGCTCGTCGCGCTCCTCGGCGAATACGACGTCGATCCCGGCGTGAGCAAGGTGGAGTATTTCCACGCGAGCCGCCGCATCCCGCGCGGGGGCGCGCCCAGCATGGCCACGATCGGCATCCCCGAGGGCGAGCGGCTCGCGCGGCTCACGCGGGACGACGCCAAGTACGCGCTCGTCCCGCAGTACGTCGCCGAGGCGAGCCTCGGCCTTCACGACCAGGGCAGCAAGCGTGGCGCCGAGCGGCTCGCGGAGGCATTCGCGAAGCTCTGCCGGACCCGGACGCTCGCGGGGGTCGAGCAGGCCGGACGAGCGCTCGTGCCGCGCTTCGTCGACGCGCGCGGCGGGGTCGTCGGCCCGGAGGAGCTCTCCGACAGCGAGCGACAGGCGTTGCTCTTCGCGGTGACGTTTCTGCGCTCCGGGATCGAGGGCTCGCTCGTCCTCGTCGACACGCCGGAGCTGCACATCCCCGAGCCCGAGGTCGGCGCGTTCGTCGCGGCGCTCGCGCGGATCGGGCTCGACAACCAGCTCGTCGTCGCGACCGGATCGCCGGGGCTCGTCGCGGGCAACCCGGAAGCGCTCGTCATTCCGATGCGGTGAGGTGAGGCGTGCGCACGTACCATACGGACGAGCTGCTCTTCGACGTGCCGGACGAATGGAGCGACCGCTCCGTGAACATCTTCGTCAGCGCGCCCGGCGACCGCGTCCCCTTCAACGTCGTGGTCACGCGGGACCAGCTCGGGGACGCGGAGCTCCGGCCCTTCGTGCTCGGGAAGCTCAAGGAGATCTCCAAGAGCGTGCCCAAGCTCAACATCCTCGGCCAGCGGGAGCGCATGGTGGGCCCTCTCTCGGGGCTCGAAGCCCGCCTGCAATGGCCCATGCAAGGCGGGACGATGTACCAGCACCAGGTCTACGTGCCTTATTATGGCGAGGTCCTGATCTTCACCGCGTCGAGCCTCGTGAAGCTCGCGCCCCAGTGTGACGCTTATCTCGAGCAGATGCTCTCCGGCATCAAGTTCCGAAAACAATGAGCGAGTACACGATCGACCAGGCGGTCTTTTCGCTGCCGAGCGGGTGGTTCGACCGCTCCTTGAACGTGCTCGGGCCCGAGCCGAGCGTGGACGAGTTCAAGGTGCTCGTCTCCCGCGCGGATCAAAATGGGCGCGCGCTCGACGATTTCGTGAGCAGCCAGGTCAAGGACCTCTCGCAACGCATGCCGTGGTTCGAGGAGAAGGGCCGGGACGAGTGCATGGTCGCGGGCATGCGGGCGCTCTCGGTTCGCTCGACGTTCCGCGACGGGAAGTCCGAGATGTTCCAGCAGCAGGTCACGCTCGTCGTGCGGGGGAAATTCGTCACCTTCACGGCCGCGAGCCTGGCGCGCGTCGAGGAGGCTTGTTCGAAGGAGCTCGCGCGATTGCTCGCGACCGTGAGGGTGAGGCCCATTCTGGACGAAGGGCGCTGACGACAAGACGAGGAGATACCCATGTCCGGTCCCCCGCCTGCTGCACGTGTCGGAGACGCGATCGAACACTCGAACGCCTTGCTCGGCGCGATCACGGGGATCGCGATGGGCCTGGCCATCGGCGTGGCCATTGGCGTCGCGGGGATCCTCACCGTCGCCACCGGAGGACTCGCCGCCGTGGCGTTCGCGGTGATCGGGGCGGCGGCCATGGCGTGTACGGGGGCCGTTGCTGGTTTCTCCTTCGGCGAATGGATAGGCCAGAAATCCAAATCGATATCCGGGGTCATACGGGAAGGCGCCAAGACCGTCTTCATCGGGCAGGGCTGTCCCCCGGCCGCGAGGGCCTTCGACAGGCTCGCGTGCGGAGATCCTCCCGTCACGCCGGGCAAGGTGGCCGTCGCCGCGCTCCTCGGCCCCCTCGGGATGATCGGCCTCGGCATTTACAGCTTCTCGCGCGCCGATCACGGAGACGCGCGGATCGCCACGGGGAGCAAGACCGTCTACATCGAGAGGTTCAACGCCGCGCGCGAAACGGACGAGACCGACTGCAGCGGCAAGATTGTCCAGGGATGCAAGACCGTCCGGATCGGCGGCCCCAAGATCGAGCTCATTCCGAGGTCGCGCTGGCGGCCCGAGATCTCCCAGGAGTTCCGCGACTGGATGACCCTGGTCGACAGGGTCGGCGTCGTGCTGGGCATCCTCTCCGGGTTCGGCTCGATCCGGGTGATCTTCACGCAAGGCATCAAGGGGTTCATCCCGGCGATTCGATCCCTGTCGAGCTCCCAGCGCTGGGACATCGGCTTGGCGCTGGGTGACGGGGGGCTCTGGCTGGCCGAGACGTACGGCGGCCTGAATCCATGGGTCCGCACGATCTACGAGACCGGGACGCTCGGCCGGTCGGGCTGGCTCGCTCGGCCTGGGCGCGGAGGCACGCCCGATCTACCCACCGCCCCGCGCGCTGGCACGCCCGATCTACCCACCGCCCCGCGCGCTGGCACGCCCGATCTGCCCACCGCCCCGCGCGTCGACGCGCCCAACGTGCCGCCCACGCCGCCGAGGGCCGTCCCGCAGGGCGGTCAGTCGATCAGCGAGCGCATGGCACAAGGAGGCAATCCACCACCGTACGCCCGGCAAAACCCGGACAACTATTTTTACGACCCTGCCGCGGGCAGGTACAAACGGCGCCCCTGAGCGGCGCGCCTCCCTCCCACGAAAACCCCACGATGACCCGACCCATTTACGAAGGCGCGTACGCCGACGTGCCGCCGCCCGGATACCACGTGATCTCCCGCCTCGAAAAGGCGGGCGGCGAGCCCTTGCCCGTCGACGTGATCAAGATCCCCGTCCTCGAGCCACGTGATCGCGTGCTCGAATGCTCCTACGAAATCCTCGTCAACGACCTCGACGACGACGCGTCCATCCGCCTCATCGTCGAGGTCGTCCTCGGCGAGCTCACCGACCATTATTACCGGGACCAGGCCGACACGATCACGCTCGTCAACCTGCGCACCTCGGCGCGGCGGACGATCCCCTACCCGCCCTGACCCTCAGCGCCGGCCCGGCATGCCGAGCACACGACCCAGGGCCAGGGCCACGAGCGCGAGCGGGCTCGTCTCGTACTGGTCCTGCTGCCCGCGCGCCTCGGCGATGACCACGGCGCGGAAGCGCTGAAAGAGCGGCAGCTTCGCTTCGAGCTCCTCCGAGAGATAACAAGGAATCGGCGTGGACGAGCCCTCGGGCGTGAGGGCCGCGCGGATCCGCTTCTCCCCCAGGATCACGCGCTTTTGATAGCTGCGCTGTTCGAGCAGCACGCGCTCGATGTTCTGGTCGAGGAAGTTGCTCGGCAACGATCGATTGGCCTGCACGAACGCCTCGCGCAGCCGGCTCGTCATGCCGTCGGCCGCGAGCGCGGTGCACTTCCAGTCCGATTGCACGAGCTCGTTCGCGGCGTCGAGCGTCTCGCGCAGCCGTTTGTCCGCGCCCGCGAGCGGCGACGTCACCGCGATCGTCGCCTTCAGCGTCTGCACCTCATTGAAGAAGAGCTGCACCTCGCCCGACACCACCACGAGTGGCGGCGTGAGCGCGCCCTCGTCGTCGATCGCCTCCGCCATCGCGCGGCCGACGCCGTCCCCATCGACCGGCGCGACGCGCCGGAGGACACGCACGACGTCGCGACGATCCTTGATCTCCTGCTTCGGCTGCTGCGTGTCGTCGAGCGTGAGCCACGCGCCGCTCTCGCTCGGGTCGCGCAGCTCCTCCGCGAAGCTCGCCTGCGCGCGCACCCGCTTCGGCGCGGTTTTGTCGAACCAGAGCAGATCGATGTACGGGTCGTTCGGCGCGACGCGCGGCGCGCGGTACGCGGGCGGCGCGGCCGGCTCGGGGGCGACCTCGGACGACGGCGACGACGACGGCACGCTCTCGGCGACGACCCGCTGCCCGATCGAGACCTTCGCGGCCGGTTGCTCCGCCGGGGACACGGGCCAGAACGCCGGGGGCGCGCTCGGCGGAGGGCCCTGCATGGGCGGAGGCGCCTGCATGGGCGGGGCCGCCTGGACGGGCGGAGGCGCCTGCATGGGCGGAGGCGCTTGAACGGACGGAGGCGCGCTCGGCGGAGGCGCCTGCATCGGCGGAGGCGCCTGCATCGGCGGGGCCGCCTGGACGGGCGGGGGCGCGGCCGACAAGGACGCGAAGGGCAGACCCGCGAGGGCGCTGCCCGGACGAACAGGCGCGCCGGCCGGGGGGGCCTCGACCACCGGCTGCTGCATCATGAACGGCATCACCTGCCTCGACGCCTCCAAGGGACGAACGACCGTCGTCTCCGTGGCTTCGATGGTCATGGTGAGGGCCCGCCTCGGCTTCTCGCTCACGGGCGGCGCGGATGCGGCGGACGGGACGGACGCGCTTACCGCGGGGCTGCGCGTCTCGTCGAGGCTCACCGTGATCCGACCGGGCTCGCGGGCGTGCGCGAGGTTCAGCCGGCCTCGCCACACCAAGGTGCAGAGGCCACGCCCGGTGTCGATCCACATCGAATCGGCCGTGAGAGCGATCTCCTCGCGCCGGCCGGGGGCGCGCTCCGCCACGGCGCGGGGCCGGAGCCCCGGCAGGCTGGTCGAGAGGCGCTCGTGCTCGGGGTGCAGGTTTTCAAGCACGATCCGCTCGTTGTCCCGCAGCTCGCTCACGTTCTGATCACGCGGCGCCACGTTGAAGAACGACGCGTCGAATCCCTCGGGCAAGGGTCGCTCGTGCCAGCGCCGAGAATCCCATACGCCTGCATAAGGGCCGAGCTTCTCCATACGCGAGGGCCACGTCGGCGCAATCGGACCAAAGCCGATGGGCTCGACGAAATCGCCGCGGCGCATCGGGGTCTTTCCGGGCGGCAAGAGGTTCGGCAGGGGCAGCCTTCCGTAGGCGTCGGGCGGACCGGCGCAGCGCACGCCGACGGGGTTCCACGTCCCTGGACCGCCGCTCGCGCGCTCGTAGCGGAGCGGCATGCGCACCACGCGGCTGCCGTCCTGGAGCGTCCCGTCCGCCGCCCACACGCGATCACTCGCGACCTCGATCGACTTGTCGACGTCGCCCACGATCATGCGCACGTGGAAGGACGCCGTGGGGACACGGCCGGGCGCGAAGGCGTAGCCGACGAGCACGATGTCCGCGCAGGGTTTGTAGGGAGCGAGTTCGCTCGGCGCGTAGAGGCTACGCGCGGGATCGTCGTCCCAGTAGTTGTCGTCCTCGTTCAGCGCTTCCTGCTCGGGGGCGAGCTGCGACGTCCCTGGGAGCAGGACGTAGGTGGCTTTGCACGCGATCGTGAGCAGCGAGGCGCCGTGCGCCGAGGTCCAGACCCGCGCGGCGACGCGGAGCGGGCAAGTTGAGTCGACGTCCATTGCAGTCGAACCTTTCAGATCGCGGGCGCGGGGCACGAGGGTCCGGCGCCCGTCGGCTCAGCTTCGGCTGTACCGACGGTATGCCTCGGCCATCTTGGTATCGTACTGGTTCGAGGCGTAGTCCTCGCCATTGTAACCGAGGGCGAAGGCGGCCCAGTTCTTCGTCAAGAGGTGGCGGGTGAGCCGCTTGTCGCGGCAAAACCCGAGGAAGGCGCGCATATGTTGCGCCTCCGAAACGAACATATCCTCCACGAACGTGCGGACGTTGCGCCACCCGCACATCGCGTGGTTCTCGCCCATGACCTGGAACATGCCCCACGAGCAGCTCTTCACCGCGGCCTCGGGGTCGAGCGCGAACGCCTCGCGGAGGACCTGCCACTGGTCCTTGCGATAACTCTCCCTGCGGCGCGCGCTCTCGTAGGGGGCGGAGAGGTGCGGGTGGCTCTGGTCGTAGCGCCGGGCCGTGTGCTTGCGGAACTTGTGGACCTCGAAGAGGATCTTGGGTCGCTTCTGCGCGTCGAAGCCGCTCCGCCCGCCGGACTCGACCTCGGCGACCGCGCGCACGGCCGCCGTCTCGCAGCCGAGCTCCCGCGCGGCGTTCGCGAAATCGGTGGGGACGAGCTTCAGCGCGAGGCCCTCGCCGGGGAGGATCCAATCGCTGTTCGGCGAGGTGAGCGGGGTGTTCGAACGATTCGCGCCGCTCGTCTCGGTGGTGGTGGGGCGCGTGTCGGACGCGGCGTTCGCGCTGCCATCGCCGCCGCCGCCGCCGCCGCTGCTCCCGGCGTCGGCTGCCGTGGGCAGGACGAGGCGCTGCCCGACGGACAGGACGTTCGGATTCGTGAGCTGCGGGTTGGCCGAGACGATCTCGCGGACACTCAGACCATTGCGCGAAGCGATCTTGCTCAGCGTGTCGCCTGCCCGGACCACGTAGTTCATCGGACCGAGAGTACCGCGAAAGGCGCGCGGTCCTCAACGGGGTAGTTTGAGGTCCAAGGGCTGGCAGGGAGCCCATTTCGCGCTCGTGCCTCTTTCGCTCGTCGCGTGCATCGACGAACTCTTTTTGGGCGCGAAGCGCGAAGGATGCATTGCTCCACCCCGAGAGGGCGCACGCCTTCAAGGGTTCGCGCGGCGGCAACCAAACGCCTTGACGGACGAGCGTGAGCGGACGTACCGTCGTTGCCCACTCCCTCCCTCCCAAGCGCGAGCTGGCCCCATGGCGAAAAATACTTACCAAACGTACACCGAAGAGACGCCTTTTGATACCTACCGCGAGGATTTCATCCGTCGGGGCGCGATGTGCGGCGCGCTCGCCAAGCGGTATCCCGGGCTCGCCGCCGTCGGCGCCGAGGCCAACGTCATCGTCGCGCAAATCGACGCCCGCCGAACCTCCTTGCAGGCCGCCGAGGACGATCAGATCCGGGCGCGCGCCGTCGAGGACGCCGAGAAGCTCGATGTCGTGGACATCTACACGGAGCTGCGGCGGACGATCGCCGTCAAGAGCCCGGAGGACGCGCTCACGCTCCTGCCCGAGGCGCCTTCCGCGCTCCGCCGTCTCGGCGCTGCGACGTTCACGGATCGCACGAATGCGGCCCTCTCGAACCTGCGCACGCTCGCGGTGGACGATCCGCTCCGGGTGGCCTTTCTCGACAAGCTGGAGAAGGAGCTCGCGGAGTTCTCCACCGCCGACAAGAACGAAGACAAGACGCGCCTCGCGCTCCAGAGCGGGAAGGTCGCCCTGACGCTCTACAAGTCCGAGCTCTCGCAGGTGCGTGAGGCGGAGCTGGGCACGATCCAGAGCCTCCTCAAGGACCGCGAGAAGACGGCCCTGTTCACGATTCCGTGGCGCAAGACGAGCCGCGCTGGCGCCGCCGCTTCCGAGGCGCCCGCGCCGGAAGCCACCCCCTGAAGCGCAGGCGCCCGCGCGGGGGACGGCTCGGGCGCCGGAACACGCACCCGCCAGGATGCGGGACGCTTCGCAAGCGTCCGACGACGCCTCCCGCATCCCTGCGGTCGGCGTGACGATCACCTGCACGCCCCTCTCACGCCGACGCCGGGCGCATCCCAACCGGCTTGCCGGGCTTTGCGCGATGCCGCGGGGAGCCGCGCAGCCGCCTGAGTGAGGTCCCGCATCATCGCGCCTCCGTCGGTCAGGGGCGCGCGGACGACGCCGCGTCATCGCAGGCCGGCTCCTCGGGCGTCTGCTGCCCCCGGGGCCGCCCACGGAGAGCGATCGAGCTCGGCGCGCAGGAGGAACTCCTCCGCCGCGACGTTGCAATCCAAGAGCGATACCGTGGTGTCCGGCTCGCCCCCCATGTGCATCACTTGTTTGTTCGGATGGTCCGATTTCAACTACGGTACGAATTCAAGACGCTGTTCAAGACGGAGGCGCACGAAGCGCCCTCGGAGCGTCGTGGCCATTGCACGCAGGAGCGCTGCCCCTCTTTGGGCAGGGCGCTTCGACGTCGTGCAGGAAGGAGCTCGATTCCATGAAGACGACCCGTTCGCGCCTCACTGCATACACGGCCTGCGGGGCGCTGGGCGTGTTCGCCATGCTGTCCGGATGCGGCGCCGCGACGCCCGAGGATCATGGCGACGCCATCCGGTTCGCCTACGAGGGTGATCTCGTCTTCTCGAAGGACCCGACGTCCACCTCGATGCTCGCCTTTCTCGATACCACGGGCCGTCATGCGCGCGTACGGGCGCGGGGCGTCGCCGACCTCGCGCGGGAAAACGCTCCCGAGACGACGCGCACGCTCACCCAGCCTGTCGAGGTCATCGTCCATGGCAGCGTGATCGTCGAGGAAGGCGTGGATGTAGAATTTCTCGCCCCCGTTCATATCGAAGCCGCGAGGGGCGTCGTGCTCGGCAAGGACGCCAAGCTGATGGGGAGCGAGGAGATCACGATCGTCACCGATTTGCTCGACGGCTCCGGCACGATTGAAGTCTCGGGCAAGCACGGTCAAAACCAGGTCATCCCCATCGTCGAATGCATGGAGCTCGTGGAAGAAGGAGACGATTGCGGCGGCGGGAGCACCGGCGGCGGGAGCACCGGCGGCGGGAGCACCGGCAGCGGGAGCACCGGCGGCGGAACGACGCAAACCACGGCGCCGAACGGGTCGCAGGGAGGAACCGTATCGACCACCAGTACGGACGTCACCTCGTCGGGTGGGGCCGGGGCAAACGGCGGCAATGGCGCGAGCGGCCAGACTGGCGCCACCGGCGCCACCGGCAGCAGTTCCGTATGCAAATTGTTCAATGATACGTGCCCGACGATCGGCGGAACCGGAGGAGCCGGCGTCAACGGCGCTCCCGGCAGCCACGGCGGCAACGGCGGAAAAGGCGGCAGCGTCACCGTGCTCGCGAACACGCTGAGCGGGGATGTCCACATCGTCGCGCGGGGTGGCAACGGCGGCAAGGGAGGCAATGGCGGCAAGGGAGGCACCGGCGGCAAGGGAGGCACCGGGGGCGACGGCGGCAAATGCGAGCCGGGCGCCGTTGGCGGGACCGGTGGCAAGGGGGGCAATGGCGGCAATGGAGGCAATGGCGGAAAAGGCGGCAACGGCGGCACCATCGCGGTGTCCTATTGCGTCAATCTGAGCAGCAGCCTCGTGCTCGATACGAGCGGGGGAAGCGGCGGGGCCGCGGGCGTCCATGGGGTTGGGGGCGCTGGAGGCGCCGCCGGCAGCCAGGGCAGCGACAGCACGACCTGGAGCACCAACGTCACCTGCTCCCAAGGCGCCGCTCCCAAGGCGGGAGCGAACGGCACGTCCCCCAGCGGTTCTCCGTCGCCAGGCGCCGCGGGCAACGGCGGGACACAGACCATCCAATCCGTCTGTGCACACGGGGGATCGATGAGCCCCGAGATGTGAGGGAACGGCGTCCGGCCCGCGGCGACGCGGGCCCGGTGTCAGCCTGAACCACGACGGATCCGCGTGCGTCACGAGCGTCATTCCGTTCGCGGCTTTGCCCTCGTCTTGCGGCGCGCCTCTCGACGTTCTTGGCGCTCGCGCTTGGGCCGAACGATCTCCTCGATCTCCGTTTCAATCATTTTTTCCATACGTTGTTCAAACGCGAGGCCAAATCCCGATGGCATAACCATCCGAAAACCAGTGTGATTTTCAGAATCTTCAGGAAAGCCCTCCCACCGAAGTGGAATGCCGCTCTGCACGAGCTTGCAGCGAATGCCGATGAGGGCATTTTGTATCGCGCCCATTGAGTCGATGCTGTGACTGAATTGAATCGAGTCGTCGCCGAGTCCCAAGATGATGAACGGGCATCTCCACTCCTCGGCGCCAGGGGGCCATTCAGGACAACCGATGCGGACCACGACGATGCCCCCGACGGCGTCGCGTCGCTCGAGGCGGCGCTCGGCAATCCAGCGCGTTCGTTTGGTTTTCGACATAGTCTTTCCAGGCTTGGCCGTCGTCACTTCCCAAATCTCCATCTGCACCAACCGCGCTTGTTCTGTTCGCTCTCGTCCTCCCTCGACCAGCAATCCTCGCGGTCGAGTGTAGTCGGCAGCGCTCGGCAAAACTCCTGCCAAAGCGCACCACCACCCGCGGCGGCGTCGAGGCAGCGGTTCAGGTTCGGCTTGGGCCGCCTCCGAGCCGTCTCCGCAATCTCCGACTTGCCAATCTCCACCGACGCGGCGATCACGACGACGATGGGGGCCGCCTCGATGATGAGGTCGGCGAGGGCGAGCGCCACGACCACGAGCGCACCGGGGTGCCCGACGAGCCCACGCTCGGCCGCCGTCTGCCCGTGCGTAGAAGCGGGCGACTCGGAAAGGCGCAGCTCGCGCAGCCTGACGAGCTCCTCCGGGACAGTCATGCCTCGCAGCGCGATCCGCATGCATATCGCGAGCTCTTCATGGGGCACGCCTTTGCTCTTGACATCCACGACCTGTCCATCTTCGTCGACCGTCAACGCGACGTCGAACGTAAACTTCCCGCGGGGAAGGTCACCCCCGAATTCATCGACACATTCGCGCAGCCGCTCCGCGGTGGCGTCCGGGACCCGCGGGCGTTCGTCCTCCACCGTGGGGTAGACGATTTTCGCCGCACAGCCGAGCGGCACGAGCGCCGCCGCCGCGCAGCCGAGGAGCCCCCACGAGAGGAGGGTACGCACGCGTGAAACCCTCATGGCCCACAGGAGACACGAGGCATTGGGCTCTGTCCATCCACGTGGTGCGTGTCTGCCCGCGTGGACTCCCCCATTCACCGCTCGCTCAGCACCTCGACCACGATCTCGCACATATCGTCCCCGCGCAGCGGCGAGCGCGTCTCCTCGACATGGAACCGCACGCCGCCGCCGCCGAAGAGCGACGCGTACGATGCCGCGCTGATCGGATTCGGCGTCGCAAAATCCACCCGGTGGAGGAGCTGCATCACGGCGAGGACCGCGCCCTGCTGAAAGAAGAGGCGGTTTCGCACGGACGCACCATACCGCGTCCCGTAATAGATGCTCTCCTGCGTGGTCGGGCTGCGCACGACCAGCGATTGGCCCGGGAAAAACTCGACCGAATACCAGCGGCCCCAGCCGAGGACGCGGGCAATCGAAAGGAGCTTCTCCAGCCGGTGCTCGACCGGCCCCGTCGCCTTCGAGGAAATCGCCCACTCGGGCGACGAGAGCACCCCGCCGAGCAAATGAAAGGCCCCCGCCTGCGCCGCCTCGCGCACGAGCGCCGCGTACACCGGCACGAGCTCCGGCGTGCGGCTCTCCAGAAGGTGCATCGTGTCAAACGTGATCTGATTTACGTACCCGACCGGGACGAGCGCGAGGCGCACGCCAAACGCCGCAAGGGCGCCCTCGTCGGTCGCCGCGAGGTTCCGGAGGACCCGCATCGCCGAGGGAATGGCGTGCGGATACTGCGAGGCCGGCGCGTCGAGCGGCGGCGCCTTGAGCGGGAGGGCCGCCACGACCTGGCGCGTGACCGCCATCCCGAGCCGCGGCCGCTCCGGGCGGCGCGAGAGCGTGAAGGTGCAGCCGTTATCCCCCCGCCCCACGCACGCGACCTCCTCGGCCTCGAAATGACCCCAGTCCGAAGGAAACGCGAGGCTCGCCGCCGCCGCCGAGAAGCCCGCCGCGAACGAGTCGACCGGTTGCTTGTGGCGGATCTTCTTGCCGTACTTCTCGGCGAAGCTCGCCCCGTAGAAGAGCGCCTCGCCGCGCACCATGCCGCCCTCGGCCGTCACGTCGAAGACGAGCTTTCCGTGGCCCATCGACGAGAAGAGCGCGGACGCAGCTTCGAGCCGGTCCTTCGCGCCCTCGACGCTCTGGGCCTTGAAGACCGCTTCGAGCAGGGCGTGCGAGCTCTCGAAGGCGGATTGCTTGCGCACGGCCCAGCCCTCGCCGCCCAGCGCGTCGGAGACCGTCTGGTCGAGGAAGATCGCGTGGTGGTGGCTCTGGACGTAGACGAGCTGGTCGCTCAGCGTGAGGAGCGAGTGCGGCTGCAAGTCGCGGACGAGCTCGCCGAGCGACTTCATAACTTGCTCCGGAGCTCGGCGCGGTCGATGCCGAGGATGTCCTCCGCCGCCGTCTCGAGCAGGACCATCACGTCCGCGCCGAGCGACTCGGGGTGGTCGAGCGCGATCGGCTTGATGCCCGCGCGGAGCGATACGCGGAGGCGCACGACGTGCGGATCGGGCGCATGGGCGTCGAGGTACGCAAGGAGCTTCGTCGCGCGATCGATCTCCGCCTTCGTGCCGCGCGGCGGCGGGCGCGACGAACGCACGACGACCGCGCCGCTCGCCGGAAACGCGAGCGTGCGCGCCGGCTCCTCGTGCTCGGCGTCGTCCGGCGCGGGCTTCGAGACGACGTTCACCGTCGGCGGCGGCGTCGAGACCGCAGGCACGCCCGAGGACGGCGTGGCCGACTCCTGCGGCAGCTCCGGCCGGAGCGTCATGGCGATCCGCGACGCGTGGTACCGGACGAAGCCGAGCGGCACCGTGCCGTCGAAGGAGACCGCGACGACGTGGCTGTGCACGCGCCGGACCACGATCACGCGGCCCGGCATCTCCAGCGTGATCAGCGGATCGGAGAGGTCGGCCGAGCCCTGATCGAGCATGGGCGAGGGCGAGAGGAAATCGAGCCGGCGCGCGTGGACCTGGCTCGTTTTGTAGACCTCGCGCAGGCTCTGCGTGACGGCGCCCGCGGTGTAGCCGGAGCCCGGGCGGATCCAGGCGGCGTGAATCTTTCCATCGGCGATGTGGAACGCGACGATCGCCTCGCACCCGTCGACGCTCGCAGCGAGCTGCTCGACGAGGGACGCGCCGGTGGGAGCTCCTTTCGGCCGAGCAGGCCTCGCCGTCATGGTCCTCCGGTGCGCAACGCGTCGCCGAGCGCGTGCCGGCAAGCGAGGCGAATCCCCAGGGACTGGTTGGGCGTGAGCGGGCGCGTGCGGTTCAAGCCGACGAAAAAGAGCGTCGGGCCAACCTGGAAGCCGATGAGCTGAAAGCAGGGCCCTTCGCCGATGTGCATCTCGAAGGTCGAGCCCAGGTTGCCGGGCACCGCGGACGCGAGCGAGGCGATCGACGAGGCGACGAGGCCCGAGCCCGCGAGCTTCGCCTCGGTGTCGCTCACGGCGCCCGCGAGCGGCAGGCCCGCGGCGTCGGCGAGGAACACGTCGGTCGCGCCCGTGGCTTCGCCGATCCACTGCACGATCTTCTCGCAGCGCTTCACGAGGCTCGTGATGCCCGAGAGATCCGGCAGCTTCGGCAGGTTCCGCGGCGAATCGCCCGCGCTCGCGTCCGGGTCCTGTGCGGCGGAGGCCGCGACGTGACCGCCGCGCGGCGGGGTCGGCTGGACTGGCGCCGGCGAGGCCTCGGTCGCCGGCGCGGTCGCCCCGGGATCGAAGGAGACGAGATCGGGCGGCAGCGGCTCGACGGCGGGCGGCTTCTTCTTGCCCTTCTCTTCCCCCGAGAGCGAGGTCGCAGCCGCAATCGCGTTCGTCAGGTCAAACGAGGAGCGGGATCGGGCCATCGTCCTCCTCCGTGGCGCCGCCCTGGCTGTCGAGGCGATCGAGCACGTCGTTCGCGAGTTGATCGAAGACACGCGCGAGCGGCGGCGGGCGCTTCTGCATGAGCAGGAGCGGCGAGCCGCGCAGCGACGCTTCGAGGAACACCTCGTCGCGAGGGATCACGCTGTCGAGGATGATGCCGCCCGGGAAACGCGTCCACAACGTCTCGGCGACCTCGAGCGAGGCCGGCGTCTGCCGATCGAACATCGACAGTACGATGCCGATCAACGTGAGGCGCGGGTTTTTCTCGGCGCGGACGCGGTCGATGAGCGCGAGGAGCTGGCCGACGGAGCGCAGCGCGAGGGGCTCGGCCTGGAGCGGCGAGAGCACGTGCGTCGCGGCCTCGAGCGCGCGGCTCGTCACCTTGCCGAGGCCCGCGGGGCAATCGAGGAGCACGATGTCGAACTCGCTCTCGAGCTTGCTCAGCATCCCGGTGAGCATGCCGGTGCGCGTGAGCGCCTCTTCGAAGCCGGCGACGGTCGTGGGATCGACGCGACCGACGCTGAGCACGTGGAGCTGCGGGTCGCGGGTCCGGAGGAGGACGTTGCCGATGTGCTCGGCGCCCGTGAGCACCTCTGCGATGCCTGGCCGCGCGCGGTCGGGAAGCCCGAGCGAGAGGCAGAGGCTGCCTTGCGCGTCGAGCTCCATGAGCAGCGTGCGGTTGCCGGCCCGGGCGAGGGCGAGACCTAGATTGAGCGAGATCGTGGTCTTACCGACGCCTCCCTTTTGGCTGGCCACGCAGATGACGTGCATGCTTCTCGCGCCATCGTAGCAGGACACCACGCGAAAAGGTGGGTCGCGCGGCGACGAACTAGATCAGGCTGATCCGCTTCATCAACGAACCGCACAGATCCGACTGCGGATTTTTTTGACGCTCGATCGCGAGCCCAGCCCGGAAGATCGCGCTCGCGCTCTCGATGTTGCCGATCACGACGTGACAGATGCCGAGCATCTCGTGATCTGCCGGATCGCCGTGCGCCGTCACGATGTCCGTGAGGGGTGACACAGCGGCGCGATGCGCCTCGATCATCAAAGGCGTGGCCCGCTCGGGGTTCGGCGCGCCCTTCGCCAGGATCATGAGCTTGAACGCGCTCCTCTGGTCCTCCGGCCGATGCTCCGCGAAGTCCGGCCTCGAGAAGAGGTCGCGGTAGCCCGCGTACGCCTCGTCGAGCTGGCCATCCCGCCAGTGCTTCGCGATGACCTTGACCGTCTGGACCAGTTCCTCCTTGTTCGCCATTCTGCGAACCATACACAAGTGCACGCGCGGAGGGGAGCCGCGAGCGCATCCCGGACGCGAGAGAGACGTCCGGAACGGGGAGCGGAGGACGAGGAAGAGGCTAAGCTCTCCCCAGGATGTTCCTCGATTTCCTGTACGAGCTACGGGGCAGGCAGGTGCCGGTCGGGACGCAGGAGGCCGTGGCGCTCGGTCGCGCCCTCGCCGCAGGGCTGCACGACTCGTCGCTGGAGGGTTTTTACCACGTGGCGCGGGCCCTCTGCGTGCACTCCGAGGCCCACCTCGACGACTTCGACCTCGCCTTCGCCAAGCATTTCCGCGGCGTACACGTGGAGGCAAAGAAGATCGCCGAGGAGCTCAAGGCATGGCTCCAGGATCCGAAGCAGCTCCGACAGCTCAGCGAGGAAGAGAAGGCGATGATCGAGGCGCTCGACCTCGAAGAGGTGCTGCGCCAATTCGAGGAGCGGCTGCGCGAGCAGAAGGAGCGTCACGACGGAGGCAACCGGTGGATCGGCACGGGCGGGACGTCGCCGTTCGGCCGCGCGGGCTTCCATCCGTCGGGGATCAGCATGGGCGGCGGCTCGGGCGGCAAGAGCGCGATCCATACGGCGGACGCGCGCAAGTACCGCTCGTACCGCAGTGACATCACGCTCGACGTGCGCACGATCGAGGTGGCGCTGCGGAAGCTCCGCGGCTTCGAGCGCGAGGGCGCCCTCGAAGAGCTCGACATCGAGGGGACGATCGACGCGACGGCACGAAACGCAGGCGAGCTCGAGGTCGTGACGCGGCCGCCGCGACGGCCGAACACGCGCGTCCTCCTGATGATGGACGTCGGCGGCTCGATGGATCCGTACGCGCACGCCGTCTCGCAGCTCTTCAGCGCGGCCAAGCGCGCGACGCACTGGAAGGAGCTCCGCACGTACTACTTCCACAACTGCGTCTACGGGAAGGTCTACAAAACCGAGGGGTTTCAGGACCCGGTGAGCGTGCGGGACCTCATCCACGAGTGCGGCAAGCACTACAAGCTGGTGATGGTCGGCGACGCGTCGATGGCGCCGTACGAGCTGCTCGGCGCGGCGAGCTGGGGCGATGACGCAGGTACGCCGGGCGTCGCATGGCTCGCGATGTTGCGCGAACACTTCGAACGGTCCGTCTGGCTGAACCCGGATCCGCCGAGCGGCTGGTCGCACGGCACGGTGCAGGTCGTGAAGGACGTGTTCCCGATGTACCAGCTCACGCTCGAAGGGCTCGGCGAGGCCGTGGCACAGCTCGTCCGCGGCGGGCGCACGCGGCGCTAGTCCGCGCTTTTTGCGGGCAACGTGAGCCGGAAGAGCGCGCCGCCCGAGGGCGCGCCGAGCGCCTCGATCGTGCCGCCGTGTGCATGCGCGATGATGCGGCACAAGGCGAGCCCGAGCCCCGTGCCCGTCGGCTTGCTGGTGACGGAAGGCTCAAAGATGCGCGGCGCGATCGCCGGATCGATCCCCGGCCCATCGTCCTCGACGTCGACCATGACGGCCTCGCCGGCGGCGAGCGCCCGCACGACGATCCGCCCCCTCGCGCGGCCTTCGAGCGCGTCACGCGCGTTCAGGAGCAGGTTCGCGATCACCCGCTCGATCAGGATCCGATCACAGACGACCTCGAGATCCGGCGGCGCCACGCGCACCTCGATCGTCGCGTTCACGTCGAAGAGCTCTCGCTCCGCACAGGCCACGATCTCCGCGACGGACGCAGGCTCCACATCAAGCGGCTCGCCTCGCGCGAGGCCGAGGACGCGGTCGATCACCGCCTGCCCCTTCCGCACCTCGTTCTCCGCGCGGGCGAGGTGCTCGCCGAGGCGCGCTCGATCCTCCGCGTGGCGCCGCGCGAGGTAGAGCGCCGACTCGATCGCGGCGAGCGTGTTCCTGAGCTCGTGGGCCACGCCTGCCCCGAGCGCGCCTGCGATCGCGAGGGCCGCCGCGCGCGCGTCTCGATCGTTCGGATCGGATGCCGTCGTCACGGCGCGCGAGTCTAGCGCGAAGGCATAAGAAGCAAGGTCCCCCGGCGGCGGCGTGGTCCTCGTCGACTCGCTGCCATCACACGCCGACGCCGGGGGACCGATCCAAGCGAAGCAAAGGAAGAGCGCTCGCGCGCTGCGACGAGACCCTTGAGCAAGAGCCGGGCCGCGCACGCTTGCCCGCAATTCCAGCGTCCGGCCCGAGGGTGCGAAGGCGCCTCCTCTGACAACGCTGTCGCATCGGTGGGTCTTGGTGTGCGCAGGGCCCCCGCCCTGCGGGTGCCAAGGGCGGAGAAGTTCAGCCGCCCGCGAGGATCTGGTAGGCGAGCCGCGCCGCGAGCGCGAGCGAGACGAGCAGGACGACCGAGCGAATGAGCTGCTCGCCGCCCTTCACGGCCGCGCGTGCGCCAAGGACGCCGCCCACGGCTTGCGCCACGGCCATCGGCAACGCGAGGCGAAAGTCGATCCGTCCGGCGAGCGCGAAGCTCACCATCGCGGCGAGGTTCGAGGCGAAGTTCGCGACCTTCGCGTTGGCCGTCGCGCGCGTGAGGTCGTCGCCGAACACCGTGGTGTAGAGCAGGATCAGAAACGTCCCCGTGCCCGGCCCGAAGAAGCCGTCGTAAGCGCCGATCACGAGCGCGATGACCACGGCCGTCACGAGCGGACGACGCTCGGCGATCGCCCACGGCTTGGGCACGGGGGGCGGCGCTTCGGCCTTCGGCGGCGCCTTCGGCCGTCGCCTGCCGCGTGCCGCGAAGAAGACGGCGACGCCGATCAGGAGCACGAGCACGATCGGGCGCAGCACCTCGGGGCGCGCCGCGAGCAGCGCGCGCGCGCCCGCCGCGGAGCCGAGGCCGGCGGCGAGGAACGTCGGCCAGAAGCGCTTCTTGTCGACGCGGCCCGCGCGCACGAACGAGAGGAGCGACGCGCCCGAGCCGAAGACGGCCTGCCCCTTGTTCGTGCCGAGCGCGAGGCGAGGATCGGCGATCGCCACGAGCAGCGCGGGCACCGTGAGCAGACCGCCGCCGCCGGCGATCGCGTCGATCAGACCGGCGGCAAGGGCGACCGCGCAGAGGAGCGGGAGGACGAGCACGAACGCTGGGCGTTCCTATCCAAAAGCGGACGTGCTGTCACTCGGCGTCGGCCGACACGAGGACAGGCGCGCTGGCGGCGGAGGACGCCACGCGTTCCCGCCCGAGCGCGCTCTTTACCGCGGCGAGATCGAGCGGCGAGAAACGCGCGTCCGAGGCGCCGCCGAAGAGCTCCAGGCGGATGGCGCGGTGCGCCGGTGCGACGCCGCCTTCCCCGCAGATCACGGCCGCGATCTCCGACGACTTCGCCGCCCCCGAGCCCGTGATCTCCACAAACACGTCGAGCGCGACGAGATCGCCGAACAGCCCTGCACGCTCGAGCGCCGCGTGCGCCTCCGCGCCGCCCACCTCGACCTTGAGCAGGTACTTCCGCACGTCGACGACCTTGCCGATCCCCTCGATCTCACGCCGGATCGGGAGCGACGACGCCGCCATCGCCGTGCGGCACGCGGCCGCGAGCATCTCCTCGACGGTTTGCCCGGGCGGCACCACGAGCGCCGCGCGCGCGAACGCGAGCACGTACCGCGCGCCCCGGATCACACGCGAGATCGCCGCGTCCTCGGGACCGAGCAGCGCAGCGCCGCGGAACCGGAGGCCCGAGGGGCTCGCCGCGTTCATTCGCTCGACGAGCGACGCGACCTCGGCGGGGTCGAGCGCGCGTTCGAGCCGCACGTCCGCGTACTCGTCGAGGCTCGCCACGCCGAGGGAGAGCGCGGGCGAGAAGATCATGTCGGGCTTCGGGTGGAAGCCCTTCGTGTAGACCATCCGCTCGCCGACGCGCCGGAACACACGCGGAAGCTCCCGCACCACGTCGAGGTGCCCGAGCAGCGCCATCGCGCCCGTCTTCTCGAACCGGATGCGATACAAAAATCCGCCGCGCCCCTTCATCTGCGGCGCCTTCTTCACCGGCGCGGACGCCTGCTCGATCACCTCGACCTCGTCGTCCACGGGTGCCTCGACCACGGGGGCCTCGACGACCGGCGCTGCCACCACGGCATCCGTGATCAGCGGCAGCCGCTTGTTCGCGCCGAGCTTGCGGAGGAAGTCGACCCGCTCGCTTCGCATCTGCGTCATGTCGCAGGCCACGCCGCAGTCGTAACAAACGAGCCTGCGTTGATCAGAGACCGCGTCCTCCACGTTCGTGTGGTGCACGAACGTCCCCGCGACCTTCCCGCACGGCGGGCTCAACCGGTTCTGCAGCGCCTTCCGATACTCGCGCGCCAAAAACCCTTCTTCGAGGCCGACGTCGATGTGGTCCCAAGGCAAACGGGCGGTCACGGGGATCGTGTGGAGGAACCGCGTTCGATCCGTCCCGAAGTGGGCGAAAGCCTCCTCCCACACGTCGAGCCGCAGCCGATCGTCCCACGAGTCGAAGCGCGCCCCGTTCCGGTACGCGCGCTCCAGCACGTCGCACAGGCTCCGATCACCGCGCGCAAAGATCCCTTCGAGCACGCTCGCCTCGGCGCCGTGCGTCTTGAGCTTCACGTTGCGGTGGTACTTCACGGTTTGCCGCAGGAGATCTTGCTTGCGCGCAACCTCGCCGAGCGTGTCCATCGCGGCCCACTGGAACGGCGTGTGGGGCTTCGGGACGTGCGTCGATACGCTCACCGTCACCTCCACGTTCTTCTTGCCGATCTTCCGACCCACGCCGGCCGTGCGCACGCCCATCTCCACGATCCCGGTGACGTCCGTGTCCTCCTCGGTCGGCAGCCCGATCATCGAGTAGAGCTTCATCCGGTCCCAGCCGCGCGAGAAGATGCGCTCGGCCGTCTCGAGGAGCTGCTCCTCGGTGACGTTCTTGTTCACCACGTCGCGCATCCGCTGCGTGCCCGCCTCCGGCGCGAACGTCAGGCCCGTCGCGCGCACGCGCTTGAGCTCGTCGAGCAGATCGGGCTCGAGGCCGTAGGCGCGCAGGGACGACACGCTCATGCTCACGCGCTCCTTCGCGAGTTTGTCCGCGACCTTCTTGATGAGCGGCGAGATGCACGACACGTCCGCCGTGCTGAGCGCCGTCAGCGACACCTCGTCGTTGCCCGACGCGCGCACCGCTTCGAGCACCGTGTTCACCACCTGCTCGGGGTCGCGCTCGCGCACGGGCCGGTAAATCATGCCCGCCTGGCAGAAGCGGCATCCTTCCGTGCAGCCGCGCGCGATCTCGATCGACACGCGATCGAAGATCGCCTCCGGCCCGCCCGTCGGGCTCACCGCAGGGAACGGGTACTTGTCGAGGTCGACGAGCGCACGATCGATCGGCAAGGGCAAACCCTTCTCGATCGGCGCCTTCACGATCTGAAAACCCGTCTCCGGATCGACCTCCGTCCGGTAGAGCGAGGGCACGTAGACCGCGCCGAGCTTCCCGAGCGCCACGAGCCGCTCGCGCCGCGGCACGCCCGCCTTGCGCAGCCTCGCCCAGGTCAGCGCCACCTCGGTCGCCTTCTCCTCGCCGTCGCCGATCACGACCGCGTCGATGAACGCGCTCACCGCCTCGGGGTGCGTCGCCACCGGCCCGCCGGCGATGACCAGCGGATCGTCCTCGCCGCGATCGGACGAGCGCAGCGGCACACCGCCGAGATCCAGCATGAGCAGGACGTTCGTGTAGGTCAGCTCGAACTGGAGCGAGAAGCCGACCACGTCGAAGTCCCGCAATTTTCGTTTGGTTTCCAACGAAACGAGCGGAATGTTTCGGGCTCGTAGCTCTGCCTCGACGTCCTTCCACGGCGCGTAGCAGCGCTCGGCCAGCGTGCGTGGATCGTCGTTCAAGAGCTTGTAGAGGATCTTGAACCCGAGGTGGCTCATCCCGATGTCGTAGACGTCGGGGAACGCGAGACAGACCGTCGCCTCCACGCGGGACCAGTCCTTGACGACCGAGCCGACCTCGCCGCCGGTGTAACGCGCGGGCTTCTCCACGCGATCGAGAAAAGCGGCGTACGGGTGGCCATCGAGAACTGCGGGGGCTTCTGCCATGGGAAAACCTCGGGCGAAGGGTCTCTCGGGTAGCACGCGAGAACCGCAGCGAGAAGGTTCGCGTGCAGCGAACGTGCGCATGGGTGCGCCGGGTTGCGCGGGCTGCTCTTGGCGACTAGGTTGCCCGCCCTCGTGTCAAGGCGTTTTGAGCTCGTCTCAGGCTTCACCCCGCGTGGCGACCAACCTCGCGCGATCGAGGAAATCTGCGGGGCCTTTGGCCGATCGGAGACCTTCCAGTGCCTGCTCGGCGTCACGGGCAGCGGCAAGACGTTCACGGCGGCCAAGGTCATCGAGCGCCTCCAGCGCCCGACGCTCGTCCTCGCGCCGAACAAGACGCTGGCGGCCCAGCTCTACGGCGAGATGCGCGAGCTCTTCCCGAACAACGCCGTCCACTACTTCGTCAGCTACTACGACTACTACCAGCCCGAGGCGTACGTCCCCGCGAGCGACACCTTCATCGAGAAGGACGCGATCATCAACGACGCCATCGACCGGATGCGCCACGCCGCCACGCACGCGCTCCTGTCCCGGCCGGACGTGCTCATCGTCGCCTCCGTAAGCTGCATCTACGGCATCGGCTCGGCCGAGAGCTACCACGGCCTGCTCATCAAGATGGAGCGCGGCCAGGAGTTCCGCCGCGACGAACTCCTCCGGCGCCTCGTCGACATCCAGTACGATCGCAACGACATCGACTTCCACCGCGGCACCTTCCGCGTGCGGGGCGACGTCGTGGAGATCTTCCCGGCGTACGAGGAGACCGTCGCGATCCGCGTCGAGTTCTTCGGCGACGAGATCGAGGCCATCAAGGAGGTCGATCCCGTCCGCGGCAAGGTGCTCGGCACGCTCGATCGCATCGCGATCTACCCCGGCTCGCACTACGTCACCGAGCAGCAGCAGCTCCGCATCGCCATCGCTTCGATCCGCGAGGAGCTGCGCGACCGGCTCGAATTCTACGACAAAGCCGGCCGCTTCCTGGAGAAGCAGCGCATCGAGCAGCGCACGATGTACGACCTCGAAATGCTCGAGCAGATGGGCTTCTGCAACGGCATCGAGAACTACTCGCGCCACCTCTCGGGCCGCAAGCCGGGCGAGCCGCCGCCCACGCTCATCGACTACTTCCCGAAGGATCTTCTCCTCATCATCGACGAGTCGCACCAGACGATCCCGCAGGTCGCGGCGATGTACCGCGGCGATCGCGCGCGCAAGGAGACCCTCGTCGAGTACGGCTTCCGCTTGCCGAGCGCGCTCGACAACCGTCCCCTCAAGTTCGAGGAGTTCGAGTCGCACTACGACCGCGTCCTGCTCGTCAGCGCCACGCCCGGCGAGTACGAGATCCAGAAGACCGGCGGCGTCGTCGTCGAGCAGATCATCCGCCCGACGGGCCTCACGGATCCGCAGATCGTCGTCCGCCCCGTCGCCGGCCAGGTCGACGATCTGCTCGAACGCATCCGCGAGCGCGTCGCACAGAACGAGCGTGTCCTCGTCACCACGCTGACGAAGCGCATGGCCGAGGATCTGACCGAGTACTACACGGAGCTCGGCGTGCGGGTCCGCTACCTGCACTCCGACATCGACACGCTCGAGCGCGTGGAGATCCTCCGTGATCTTCGGCGCGGCGAGTTCGACGTCCTCGTCGGCATCAACCTCCTGCGCGAGGGCCTCGATCTGCCCGAGGTCTCGCTCGTGGCGATCCTCGACGCCGACAAGGAAGGCTTCCTCCGCAGCCCGCGCTCGCTCATCCAGACGATCGGCCGCGCTGCGCGTAACGTCCGCGGCGAGGTCATCATGTACGGCGATCGCGAGACGGACGCGATGCGGTACGCGATCCAGGAGACGAACCGCCGCCGCGAGATTCAGAGCGCGTACAACGTCGAGCACGGCATCACGCCCGCGACGGTCACGAAGGCGATCCTCGATCTCTCGCCGACCTCCGGCGCGCGCGACTACTACGCCGTCCCCAAGGGCGGCGCGGGTCGTGGGCCTTCCGGCAAGGACACCGCGCCGACGGGCGCCGATCTCGCCGAGCGCATCGAAGCGCTGCGCCTGGAGATGTTTGCCGCTGCGGAGAACCTCGAGTTCGAGAAGGCGGCGCGCCTGCGCGATCAGCTCCGGGCGCTCAAGGGTGAGCTCGAAGATTCGGGCGTGGAGATCGCGCCTCCGGCGACCAAGGCCAAGCCTCGGGCGAAGGCCAAGACGGGCGAGGCGCAGGCATCACGCGGCGGCGCGAAGAAGTCGAGCGCGCGTGGGAGCGGGAGCACGGGCCGAGGCCGCTACCGCTGAGCGGCGGCGGCCTTCGGGCCCGGCGCGATCTCACTCGCTGCGGCGGCGGATTGCGGGGATGTAGCGGGCCTCGATCGGCCCCTCGGCGCCCGCCGCTTCGAGCGCTTCGATGTCGGCGTGCACGCGCGACACCTCGGCGACGAGGGCCTTCATGTCGAAGCCCGACGTGCCTTCGGGTGCTTCGCGGAGCTGGTCGAGGGCGAGCTCCAGGAGCTGGGCTGCGCCGCTCGGGCTCTTGGCGCGATGCAGCTTGTGCATGGCCGTGGCCACGAGGATGAGGCCCTTCACGAGCTCACGCGCCGGGTCGGCTTCTGGCCGCGTGCGACGGAAGTCCTCCCACAGCTCGTGCGCGTCGTAGAACCTCTCCGCGGCGTATGCGTCGAGGGCGTTCTGGAACAACGTCTCCGGGTCTTTCGACGGCGGCGACACACGCGGCTCGAGCACGGGCCCTGCGCCCACGCTCTTCAGCGGCGGAATGAACGCGTCTTCCAGGTTCTTCTGCGCGAGCGAGAGCAGGCGCTTGATCTCGGCGAGGCACGTGCGCGTCGCGTCGCGGAACGTCGCGAGGTCGATGCCTCCGTGCACGTCGGGCAGCGCGTCGAGCTTGATCAACGCGCGTTCGAGCAGGTGTACCGATCCGCGGAGCTCTGCGTTGTGACGAACCTTGTGCATGGCGTTCGTCACTTGAATGATCGCCTGCAAAAACCGGCGATTCGTCTCGTTTTGCTCGTCCTGGTAGACCTGCGTCCAGATGTCGTAGGCGTCGAAATGGCAACCGGCGTGGTACGCCTCGAGGCCTCGATTGAAAGCAGCTTCACGATCTTCGTTCGCGTCGTCGGCCATGGCGGCGTGGGAGACGATACACGACCAGGTAGGGGTTTGAAAGGGCGGGTGCATGCTTCTCGCAGATCCTCTCGTCGACCGGACGGGCTCGTGCCCACGTGCATGCGCCAACCGAGCGACACCTCGGGTCTGTCCGAGTACATGTAGAGCGCCTATCCGATCCATCTCACATTCTGTGAGTCACGAAACCGACGCTGCGGACCATCGAGCGGCGCCCTCGCTTTTTACCGCTCGCCTCTCGCCTGTGTCCCGCATCGTGGATCCATCCGCCGCGCGACGCTCTCTTGGGCGGCTCCGGATCGGACAACAACATTCTTCGGGAGACTTTCATGATCGGAACGACACGAACGAGCCTGGTCCTCCTCCTTTCGGCTGCGGCGCTCGCCGGCACCGCCGGCTGTAGCGACGACGGGCCTCTCCCGCTCGGCACTTCGAGCTCGACCGGCAGCGGTGGAATGGGCGGGCTCGGCGGCATGGGCGGCTCCGGCGGGACCGGCATGGGCGGCTCCGGTGGGACCGGCATGGGCGGCTCTGGTGGCGTCGGGGGCACGATGAGCGTCTGCGGCAACGGGATCGTCGAGGAGGAGGCCTGCGACGACGGCAATTCGACGCCGGGCGACGGCTGCAACGAGTGCATCGTCGAGGAAGGCTGGGAATGCGGCGCGCCGTGCACGCCCATCTGCGGCGACGGCCTGGTGAAGGGCGCCGAGTCCTGCGACGATGGCAACAAGAACTCCGGGGACGGCTGCGGCGACACCTGCGCGACCGAGGCTGGCTACGAGTGCACCGGCGAGCCGAGCGCCTGCTGCGCGCCGCAGACCGAGATTTGCGACGGAATGGATAACGATTGCAATGGCGTCCCGGACGAGGGCTGCGATTGCGTCGACGGCACCACGCAGCCCTGCTACATGGGCCCGCCGGGCACGGAGAACGTCGGCATCTGCGTGGGCGGCAACCAGACGTGCGCGAACGGAACATGGGGCGCCTGCGTCGGCGAGATCGTCCCTGCGATGGAGACCTGCGACGGCCTCGACCAGGATTGCGACGGCACGCCCGACGACAGCATCGGCTGCATCTGCATGCCTGGCACCATGCTGAACTGCTACACGGGCCCGATGAACACCGAGAACGTCGGCCAATGCAAAGGCGGGACGCAGACCTGCGCGGCCGACGGCAAATCGTACGGCCCCTGCGTCGGCCAGATCCTCCCCGCGCCGGAGAACTGCGCCACCCCGGTCGACGACGATTGCAATGGCGCGGCGCCGGCTTGCACCGGGGCGCACGGGGTCAGCAAGGGATTCGGCGACGCCAGTGCCCAGCAGGGCCTCGCGATCGCCGTCGATGCCATGGGCAACGTCCTCGTCGCGGGCAACTTCACCGGCACGATCGATTTCGGCGGCGGCACGCTCACGAGCGCGGCCGGCATCGACGTATTCGTCGCGAAATTCACTGCGCAGGGCAACCACGTCTGGTCCAAGGCGTACGGCGGCACCGGCGATCAGACCGCCACGGGCCTCGCCGTCGACACGCAGGGTAATGCGTTCGTCACCGGGAACTTCGCCAATACGATCACCATCGGCGCCACGACGCTCACGAGCGCGGGCGCCGACGATTTCTTCGTGGCGAAGCTCGACGCCGCGGGGAACGAGCTCTTCGCCAAGGGATTCGGCGCCACCTTCACGCAGCAGTCATCCGGCGTCGCGGTCGATAGCGCGGGCAACGTGCTCGTCACCGGCGCATTCTCCGGCACGTTCTCCTGGGGCATGACGATGCTCACGGGCGCCGGCAACCTCGACGTCTACGTGGCGAAGATGGACAACGCGGGCAACCCGCTCTGGGCCAAGGGATTCGGCTCCGCCCAGAACCAGCAAGGCCTCGACGTCGCGACCGACGCCGCTGGTAACGTCATCATCGTCGGCGCAATGGAAAATGTCGCCGATTTCGGCGGCGGCCAATTCGTGAGCGTCGGTGGCGAGGACGTCTTCGTCGCGAAATTCGGCCCCACGGGCAATCACCTCTTCAGCCAGCGCTTCGGCGACGCCTCGGATCAGCGCGCCCTCGCGGTCGCCGCGGATCCCAGCGGCAACATGCTCGTCACGGGCCAGTATGCGGGCACGATCGACCTCGGCGGCGGCGTGTACACGAGTGTCGGCGCCGACGACGGGTTTGTCGTGAAGTTCGATCCGAATGGCGCGCACGCCTGGAGCAAGAGCTTCGGCGCCGTGAGCCCGCAGCGCGGCAAGGACATCACGACCGATGCCTTCGGCAATGTCCTCCTCACGGGCGAATTCTACGGCGTCATCGGCTTCGGCGGCGCCACGATCCCGGCGACCGCCATGGCCGACGCATTCGTCGCCAAGCTGAGCCCCACAGGCACGCAGGTCTGGCTCCGCGGCTTCGGCAGCACGCAAAACGACCGCGGCGAGTCCGTCGCCGTCGACGCCGCCGGCGCCCCCTGGTTCACCGGCTCGTTCGTCGGAAATGTCAATTTCGGCGGCGGCGCCCTCGCGGGCGGCGCGGCCGACAACGTCTACCTCCTCGGCCTCGCGCCGTGACGCGCGCCGACCCGACCCGCGCGTGATCCGGCCGCGGGGGCGAGCGAAATGACGCGCTCGCCCTCGCGGCGCCTTCGCGATGTGTGTGGACCTTCGGGCCTTTCGGGGCTACACCTCCCACGTGGCGAAGGATCAAGGGAAACGCGGGGGCCGGGGTCGCAAAAAGGGCAAGGAGGCCCCCGCGAAGGGCGCGTGGGGCAGCCTCGCCGCGGCGGGAGGCGCCGTCGTGGTGCTCGGCGTCCTGCTCTACGGCTCCTTCAAGTCGGAAGATCCGACGGCCGCCGTGAGCCCCGAGCCGGTCCCCGCCGTCACGACCACGCCTCCCGCCGTCACGACCGCGCCTGCGCCCGCGCCCGGACCGCAGCCCGGAAAATCGGCGAATGGTGAGAACTGGAACGACGCGCAAATCGCCTGGCAGAGCTACGAGGCCGGCATGGCCCGCGCGAAGGCCGAGAACAAGCCGGTTTGTCTCGTCTTCTACACCGCCTGGTGCCCCCATTGCCGCAATTACGCGAACGTCTTCCAGGATCCGCGCATCGTGGCGCGCGCCAAGGATTTCGTGATGATTCGCGTGAACCCCGACGACGAATCCGCGATTGGCGAGCGATACGCCCCCGACGGCTCGTACGTCCCGCGCACGTTCTTCCTCGCCCCGGACGGCGTGCTCATGGCCGATGTGCACGCGCCGCGGCCCAAGTTCCAGCATTTCTACGACGAAAGCAACCCGGCGTCGCTGCTCGGCGGCATGGACGCCGCCTTGCGCAAGTTCGCGCGGCCGATGTGAATCTCGCCTATTCCTCCGGATCCAGATCCGGACGGCGCTCCCCCATTCCGATCCCCCACCCCATCGAGTACCGCGCGTTGATCTCGCAGCGCGGATTGAACCGCAGGCTGCCTTTTTCGTCCCGCCAGCGGAACGCATCCAGCCCGAAGGGCCCGAAATAACCTGCGGCCACGAGCGCCGCGCCCGCTTGCTCCATCCCCTGCGCGAAGGCTTCCGTCTCTTCCCGGCCGATCTCCCCGGGCTTCGCGGGCCGCGTCGAGAGCCACGTCCCATCCGGCGCCGTCTCCTGCCACGTCGGCTCGCCGAACGAGAGCCGCCCCTCGCGCGACACGAACCCGTGCCACCCGAAATCGGCCACGCGCTCGACCCACGGCTCGACCACGAGCGCGCCGAACGAGCGCAATGACGCTTCGATCCAGGACCGCGCCGCGCCGTGCACCTCGTCCTCCCGCGCCCGCCGCCGCCCGCGCCCCGCGAATCCATGCGGCCTGCGCAAAAGCCAATTTCCCCCCGGCGACGGCGCCGCGAGCGCCTCGCGCACCTCGTCGAGCGTCGTCACAGCCCGCTGCCCTGGCAGCGTCGCCCCGAGCCCGAGCGAGAATCGCCGATCGTTCACCCGACGCAGCACCTCGTAGGACGGCGCCGCGGGCACGCGCGCCCCTGCCTGCGCGAGCGCTGCGAGCGCCCGCGGCGTCGGCAACCACGCCTTGCCCACGGCCCCTTCGGCGCGCCGCGCCTCGTCAGACCCACCCCAAAGCAATATATCGGTCGGACGCACCAATGCACCAAGCCGCCCCACGAGCTCCGGCAGCCGCGCCCGCGCCTCCGCCCCGAGCGTCCGGCGCGCGTCCTCCAGCTCCACCTCCGCGCCGAGGTTCAGGAGCCACGCGATTCGGGCGCCCATTTGTCGAGTTCCTGCAGAAAACCCTCCGAAAATCCTGCCCGGATCCGATCCTCGCGATTCAGCGGCGAACCCCGCATCACCATCGGCGAAAGAGGCTCCGGCAGATGCGCGCGCCACGCCTCGAAATCGAGCCCCTCCGTGAAACGCTGGAACCACCGCACACCGAAGCGCACGTGCGGCACCTCCTCGGCGCAGACGATCTCCTGGATACGCGCCCCCTCCTCGTCCCCGATCGCTCGAAATCGCCCTGCGAACCGCGCCGTATGGTCGAGGTTCCCCCCTTCGAGCCCCATCCCCATCACGGCCGCGAAATGCGCTGGCGACTTCGACCGCGGCACCCGCTCCCAGAACCAATCCCGCACCGGAAACTCCCCGAATGCGTGGCCGAGCCCCTCCATGTACTGCGCGTACATCGCCATGTGACGGATCTCGTCCCCGGCAATACGCAAAAGCCCCACCTTGAACGCTCTCGGCGCCTCGGGAAACGCGAGCAGCGCCCAGGCCATCAGCTCGGCGGCCTGCAATTCGTGATGCAGGAACGTGTGCACGAGCTGCGCCCGCCGCGCCGGATCCCGGATCGCATCCGGCCCCGGCGACTTGTGCGCGCGTTTCGCAATCTGAAGCGAGCCCGGCCTCCCGGGCCGCTCGATACGACGTACGGGCGCGGCTTCTTCCCATCCCGCGGGCACGGGCGGCGGGGCGAGCTTGTGCCCGAGCACATCGCTCGTCACGTAATCATACGCCCAGCGCTCTGCCGTCCCTTCCGGCGGGATCGGGATATCCATCACGACCGTGCTCGTCAGTTGTTCTTCATCTCCACGCCACGCCCGGGCGGGAGCGGATCCCATCGTAACGAATCTCCGACGAGTGTCGAGATCCGTTTCGGCCGCCCGCCGTCGAGCCGCATCACGTAGAGCCCTGGCCCCTCGCCCGACGTCCGCGTCGAGAAAAAGGCCACGAGCCTCCCGTCGGGGCTGCACGCCGGATACCCATTGCGCCCTTGCCCCTGCGTCAGCCGCACCATCCCTCGCCCGCGTTCGTCCGTCGACACGAGGTCCGTATCTTTGCCGACACCCACCGCGAAGACCGCCCGCACCCCGTCGGGGTGATTGCAGAACGTCGGCGCCGACGCGAAGAGCCCATCCGGCGAGATGGGTTTGTCCTCCACATAGATTCGTTGCCCGAAGCGTCCCTCGCCGGAATACGCGAGCTTGCCGCTCGGCGTGAACGTCGGCCGGAGCGCCATCCCCACCTCGCTCGCCGGCGCAAGGCTCGCGAAATCCGGGCCCACGAACATCTTGATCGTGCCCCCATCAGCGATCGACACCGCGACGCGCGACCTGTCCCGCGAAAACGCGAGCCCGTACACCGAACCCTTCATGGGCAGATCCACCGCCTGCCCGCTCGCCGTCCGGATCCGGTATTCTCCGTTCTGCGCGCTCGCGGCCCAATAAAGCGCGTCCCCTTTTCCAAACGCCGGTGCGACCGCGATCTCCTCCGTCGGCGAGACCGGCTTCGGATCATGCCCATCCGCGTCGACCGTGAACACGCGCCTGAGTTTGCCCACCCCCGCGACGAACGTCATCCGGCTGGCGAACCCGCCATTTTGGCCCGTCAGCGCCCCGATCACGAGATCCGAGATCCGGTGCGCCTCCTCGCGCAAATCCGAAGCCGGGATCAAAAACCGTTTGTCAAAGACGGCCGCGGCCCCGTTGCGCACGAAATACACCCGGGCGCGGAGCTCCACCTTGTCTTGCCCCGGCACGGGCCGCGCGCGCGCCTCCACGAGCGCCTCGACCTTCTTTTTCGCCCAGATCGACACGTCGAGCGTCTCCGCGCCCCACGCCTCCTCCGGCGAATCGTCGTCCGAGAGCACTTCGAATTCGCCCGAAAGCTCGAGATCACGCCGCGCCACGCTCCGCATGATCACGTCCTCCTCGTCCCAGCTCGACGAGGGCAGGACCGCGATCCGCGGCAAGGGCCGCGTCGCCCCGGCGACGACCACGATATTGCCGAGCAGATCCTCAGGCGATGGCGGCGCGTCCGCGGGCGCGGGCTCCTCCGCGCGCGCGCCCGGCATCATGCCGACCGCGAAGGACGAGAGGACGGTGAGGGCGAGCAGGTTCTTCTTCAATCGCATCGCTCCGGCGTGCAGGTGAAGGTGAGCGAAATCTGGCTCTGGACGATGTCCGGGTAATTCTCGGGCGGCGGCGGCAATTCCTCGCCCTTGGCGCTCTCCAGCGCGGCGCGCGCCGCGGCATCAAACGCAGCCTGGCCGCTTGAAACGATCGCGAAGCTTCCGACCGATCGCCCACCCGAGAGCGTCACCGTCGCGGCCACGCGGAACTTGGTAATCTCCTCGGGCGACAACCCCGATCCCGAGACGCGGAACCTTCGGCTGAACCAGCCCCGGATCTTCTCCCGGTAAATATCCACCGCGCGCGCCTTCAGCGGGTCCATCTCCGTCCCGCCCTTCACGCCGTCCTCGTGGCCTTTTTCATCCACGTTCGGCGGGGGCTCGGCTTTCGCAGGCTCCTCGATCGGCGTCTCGACCACCTTCGCGACTTCGGCCTCGGGCGGCGGCACCGGCGTCTTCGCCTCGGCCACCTCGATTTCCTTCGGCGGAATGGCCTCCTCGGTCTTCTCCGCCTTCGTCGAGACGAACGCTTTTTCCTCCACGCGACGCTTCGCGCGAGGCTTCAGCCATCGATCCGGCAGCTTCGCCGGATCCCGTTTTCCGCCAAGCTTCAAGGCCGGCGCCGCATCGAGATCGAGCACGGGCACCACCTTCACGGGCACGCTCGGCCCCTTGTCGATCTCCGGCGCCAACGCCGGCCTATCGAGGTCCGCCGCGCGCAGCAGCAAAAGCGCCCCGCCCTGCAGCCCCACCGCGCAAATCACGGCAAACGCGATCTCGTGGACCCGAAAATCGCTCTTCGTGGACGGCGCCGCGTCCGTGCTCACCGAACCGCCTCCCGCGCCTCGTCGGGCTCCGGCTCGACCAGCAAATTGAGCCCCAGCACGCCCGCCGAGCGCGCCGCCGCGACCACGCGCGCCACCGCGGCATACCGCGCGTCCTTATCCGCACGGATGTAGAGCTCTTTTTCTTTCTGCACCCGCGGGTTCGTCGCGAGCACGTCCTCCACGCTCGTCGTCACGTCATCCTCGCCAAAGAGGATTTTTTCCTCCTTGGTCACCGTCACGACGAGCTTCGTGTCCTTGACGGGCGCCTCCGTCGCCTCGACCTGCGGCAATTCGACCCGCAGGCCCGACGCAAGCAGCGGCGCCGTCACCATGAACACCACGAGCAGGACCAGCATCACGTCGACGAGCGGCGTGACGTTGATATCGCCGAACCCTTTTCCCCTGCCTCGCCTCGATCCGCCGGTCGACATGCCCATGGCTCCTCCCTACCCTTGCGCGCCCGGCTTCGGCAGCGCCGCCGGCACCTCGGAGACGAGCGCCACCCAGCCCTGGCTCGCCGCCTCGATCGCCGACAAAAGCGCGTCGATCCGCTTGTTCAGCGCGTTGTACGCCACGACCGCCGGAATGGCCGCCGCGAGCCCGATCGCCGTCGCGATCAAAGCCTCGCCGATCGCCGGCGCCACGACCGGCAAGCTTGCGCTCTTCGCCTGCCCAATGCGCAAAAACGCATCCATGATCCCGTAGACCGTGCCAAACAACCCCACGAACGGCGCGGCGGCGGCGATCGTGGAGAGCGAGGCCATGAGCGATCCGGCCCGCTGCTCCTGATCCACGAGCGCGCGTTTCGCCACGGAATCGAGCAATTTCGGGCTCCCCGCGCGTTTTCCGAGCTCGAGCACGACCACGGCGCCCGGGGCGTCGGCATACCGGCTCGCGGCGGCGAACAGCGCGTCGGCCGACAAGGCCTGCTTCGCCTCTTGTTCGAAGCGCCGCTCCGCGCGGCTCAGCCGGCCGAGCTGAAGCGCCTTCAAGAATGCGATGATCCAGACCATGATCGCCGCGGCCACGAGCAGCCAGACCACGACGAACACGGGCCCGGACGAATGCAGGATGAGCGAGACCGGATCCAGGCGGATCGGCGCCGCGGCAGGTTCGATCGGCGTATCAAGCATGGTGGTTCGACCTCAGTCCGCGAGATACACGTCGACCTTGCGATCCTGGGCCCAGCCTTCGTCGTCGACCCCGATCGCCTCGATTTCCCCGCGCGACGACGTCTCCACGCGCGACTTTTCGAGCCCCTTCTTGCCCAGGAAGTCCGCCACGTTGCCGGCGCGCTTCTGGCCGAGGCCGAAGTTGTATTCAGTCTCCCCGCGCGGATCGGCGTGGCCCACGAGCTTCATTCCCTTGCCGGCGAGCGGGCCCGTCGTGAAGCAGCGGGCGAGCGCTTCGAGCGCCTTCGTGGCCTCCGGCTCGAGGTCGGACGAGTCGAACGCGAAACGCGCGCGCGGAATGTCGCCGCACGCCTTCACGATACGATCCTCGATGTGCACCGAACCGGCGGTGGGGGTCGTCTTGTCCTTCTTCACGGGCGCGGCTTGCGTGCTCGCGACCTGCGGCTGCGCTGCGGCCGCGGGGTTCGGCGCGGCGACCGCCGCGGCCGTGCTCGGCGTGGCGACGGGATCCGAACCACAACCGATCGACAGCGCGGCGAGCGTGGTGCCCAACAGGGTGATGACCGTGAGACGCGACATGATTCCTCCGGCAGGACGCCCCCCGGCGCCCTCGACCTCGCGCTTACCACGTCGCTCTGCTTCGGGCACAAATTTGGCGAAACCCGAGCCCTTGGTATACAGGCCATGATCGCAGCCCTCTTGACGTGAGGCGCGCCCAGGGCCTACGACTTCGGGGCTTCCCCGGAGGACCCCGACCATGCCGATTCCCCGCATCCTCGAAGGCCGCCTCACGCTCCCCGTGATCGGCGCGCCCATGTTCATCGTTTCGGGCCCCGAGCTCGTCATTGCCCAGTGCAAGGCCGGCGTGGTCGGGTCCTTCCCGGCGCTCAACGCGCGTCCGAAGGAGCAACTCGAGGCTTGGATCACACGGATCAAAACCGAGCTCGACGAATACCGCGCCCAAAACCCCGGCGCGCGCGTCGCGCCGTTCGCCGTCAATCAGATCGCGCACCGCTCGAATGACAGGCTCGAACACGACGTCGAGGTCTGCGTCCGCCACGAGGTGCCCATCATCATCACGAGCCTGCGCCCGCCGGCCGAGGTCGTGAAGGCCGTGCATTCGTACGGCGGCATCGTGCTCCACGACGTCATCAACGTGCGTCACGCCGAAAAGGCGCTCGAAGAGGGCGTCGACGGCCTCATCCTCGTCTGCGCGGGCGCGGGCGGCCACGCCGGCGCGCTCTCGCCCTTCGCGCTCGTCGCCGAGGTCCGCAAGTTCTATCAGGGCACGGTTTGCCTCGCCGGCGCCATCTCCACGGGCCGCGACGTCCTCACCGCGCAATCGATCGGCGCCGACCTCGCGTACGTCGGCACGCGCTTCATCGCCACCGAAGAAGCGAACGCGGTGCCCGGCTACAAGCAAATGCTCATCGACACGACGGCGAAGGACGTCGTGTATTCGTCCCTCTTCACCGGCATCCACGGCAATTACCTCAAGCCCTCGGTCGCGGCGGCCGGGCTCGACCCGGACAACCTGCCCGCGGCCGACAAATCCACCATGAATTTCGGCTCCGGCGGCAATACGGCCGCGAAGGCGTGGCGCGACATCTGGAGCGCGGGCCAGGGCGTCGGGAGCATCACGGACGCCCCGCGCGTGGAGACGCTCGTCCGCCGCATGCGGTCCGAGTACGACGCCGCGCGCGAGGACCTCGTCGCCCGGTCGAATACTTTCCGCGGATAGGTCTGTCTGGAAAACTTATTCAAGCGCGCGGCTTCGCCGCGACCGCGCGCTCGCCCTTGGAGAGCCCCTCGCGCGGAATCCCCATCCGCTCGCGCAGATCACCGAGCGGCATGTCGAGCAGCTCGTCGAGCGTCATCCCCTGCCGGTAGAGCGCCCTCGCCGGTTTGGCATCCTCATACGCTTGGAGCATGCGGCTCGGCGAGAGCACGAATCCCAGCGTCGCGGCCGACGCGTTCAGGAGATACACGATCCACGTCTCGCAGCCGCCCATGAGCTCCCATAGCGCGACTTCGCCCTCGCCGATGAAATTGGCCCCGTATCCCGTCGCCACGTGATGCAGATCGTGCAGCGCGATCGCCCAGCGCCGCGGTGGCGGGTTCGGGAGCGTCACCTTGAACCGCCCCCTAACAGCCTGTGGACTTATCCCGAAGGAGGCTCGACAGGAACTGGCGTCGATGGTAGTTTGTCCGCGTCATGTCGATGGGGCGAACACGTGAGAAGCAGGCGTCGCTCTGGGTGGCGGCGCCTTCGCTGCCGCGGTCGCCGGGGCACCGGTTCTACGAGAAGCTGAACGAGCTTCTTCGCGAGAACGGGTTTGACCGGGCCATGGAGGCGGCGTGCGCGAAGTATTTCGAGGCCGACGGGACGGCGGGGAGGCCATCGATCCCGCCTGGGCTTTACTTCCGGATGCTGCTGGTCGGCTACTTCGAGGGGATCGAGTCCGAGCGTGGGCTCGAGTGGCGCTGCTCGGACTCGCTGTCGCTGCGGGAATACCTCGGGCTGTTGCCCGGCGAAACGGTGCCCGACCATTCGACGCTTTCCAAGATGCGCAAGCGCCTCGGCAGTGAGGTTTTCGAGGGGATGTTCGCCTTCGTGCTCGGGGTCGTGAATCGCTCCGGGCTCCTCCATGGCAAAGTCATGGGCGTGGACTCGACGTATCTCCGCGCGGACGCCTCGATGAAGGCGATCGTGCGGCGCGAGACGGGCGAGGTGTACGCGGACTACATCAAGCGGCTGGCGAAGGAGGAAGGCATCGAGAATCCGACCATGGAGGATGCTCGGCGACTCGACCGCAAGCGCAAGGGAAAGAAGACGTCGAATACCGACTGGAAAAGCCCCACCGACGAAGATGCCCGCATCGCAAAGCTCAAGGATGGCCGCACGCGATTGGCCTACAAGACCGAGCATGTCGTCGACATGAGCACGGGCGTCGTGGTCGCCGCGGAGGTCTATTCAGCGAACGAGGCCGACCCAGCGACGATGGCGCAAAGCCTCGAGCAGGCGCGCACGAATGTCGAGCAGGCCAAGAGCAGCGAGGAGCGCGATTCGGACGACGATCCGCCTCCGGAGGGCGGCAGCAGCGACGCGGAGCCCGAGCGCACCGTGATCGAGGTCGTGGCGGACAAGGGGTATCACAAGGCCGAGCTGCTTCTATCGTTGAAGGTGTCCGGCTATCGCACGTACGTCCCGGAGAGGATCCAGTCCGTCCGCAGATGGGTGGACAAGGGCTGGGATATGCAGCAAACGTTTTACGGGAACCGAAACCGCGTGCGTCGTCCGAAGGGGCGCGCTCTTCAACGCAAACGTGGAGAGCTCATCGAACGAACATTCGCCCACGCATGCGAGACGGGCGGAATGAGGAGGGTGCGAGTGAGAGGCCGGGAGAACGTGAGAAAACGCTACCTGGCGCATATCGCCGCGCTCAATTTGGGGCTCGTGCTACGTCAAATACTCGGCGCAGGGACCCCGCGGGCCCTGGCCGCGGCCCGGAAGGGCTCCGCCCTTGCAGTTTTGGTGATATGGGCAGCCATGGTGGCCCTGGTACGGGGCACGCCGAGGCGGTTGGCACGATTTTCCCGGGCCACGTGGCGCGGGATGTACCCGCATCAAATGCAAGATGTTGGGGTCGCGATCGGGGGCGCGTAGATCCACGGGCTGTTAAAAATCATCAGCGAAAACGTCTCGGCCGCGTATTCATCCGTCGTGAACCCATTCTCCGCCAGGTACGCGTCACGCGCCGCGCGCACCGTCAGCGTGGGCGGCAGCGGGCGATCACGCGGAAAGAGCGGAGTCGGGGCGATGTCGTGCAGCGATTCTACAGTGGTCGTGGTCATCGTGATCTCCCCGGCCAGCGAGCGCCGGCCACGAGGAGACTATGGGGTCGCCCGATGCCGGACTCCACTCGCATTCAAAACCGAACGATTTCGACATGTTGAGCCCTGATCCACGATCGACCTTCAAGATTTCGTGCCGGCCGCGCGGGCCGCGGTCCGGTCGAGGAGCCCGAGGGTGAGATCGGCCATGTGGTCGAGCAAGCTCTCGTGTTCGAGCAGCTCCGGACGCTCGCGGGCCACGGCTTCGAGCGCGCCCCGGACGGCGCCGACGGTGAGGAGCGCCATCGCGTCGAGGTCCGCAGAAGGCAAATCCCCCTTGTGGATCTCCAAAAACCGCCTCGTCTCACGCGCGCTTTCGCGCACCGCTCCTTGGATCGCCGGCAAGAGGCCGAGCTCGGGGAGATACCGGATCATCCAGGCATAAAGCCGCGGCCGTTTCATCGGCAGGTCGAGCACGCGGGCGAGCACGAGCCGCGCGCCCTCCCCGAAGGGCAGACCCCGCGACGCGTCCACGGCTTTGCGGATGGCTTCGAGGTCCTCCTCGATCGCGCGCTCGATGAGCGCGCCGAAGAGCGCCTCCTTGCCCGGAAAATATTGATACAACGAGCCAATGCTCACGCCTGCGATGTGCGCGATCTGCTGCGTCGTCGCATTCGCCGGCCCCTCGGCGCCGATCGCCCGCGCGGTCGCCTCCAGAAGGGCCTCGACCGTCGAACGCGAGCGCTCCTGCCGGGGCGTCTTGCGGAACCGTTTGTCCCCGCTCATCCCAGGTAAAGCCGCGCCGAGGTACAGAACCTCGTGTGCGGATCGAATTCGAAGAGCCCCACGCCGCTCCGGCGCGCGCCGTGGGCCGTGAGCGTGCAACGGAAGGCCGTGAAGAACCCTGCGGAGATCGGGGCCTCGATCTCCAGCGAGGCGCCCGGGCCGAGCGCGTCGAAGACGCTCCGCGGCGAATGCCGCTTGCCCGGCTCGATCTCGATCCGCGTCTCGTCGTCCGCGAAGAGCCCCCGCAGCCCTGCGAGATCACGCTCTCGAATCGCGCGGGCGAACTCCTCCGCCGCCGCGTGCCCGCGCTCGAACATGCCCCGCCAGAGGCCTTCGAGGTACGTCGACACATTGGAAAAACCCTGGATCCGCAGCATACGCGCGGTGAGCCCCGTCATCGCGATCAGGCTCGTCGGCCCGCCCTTCACCGCGGACATCGTGACGCCGCGGAGCTCCCAGAACGCCCGCATGCGTTGCACCCGCAGCGCGCCGTCCACCTCGCCGAGCTCGTAGATCAGATACGCGGGCAGCGCCACGCGCGCACCGTTCGGCGTGCGCGTCGTGATGTTCACGTCCCGCACCACCGTGAGCCCTTGCACCACGTCCGCGAGCACCTCGAAGCGCACTTCGTTCGGGGCAATGTAGACGTCGTAAAAGCGCCCGAGCTCGTCGTCGCCGTCGCGCAGATCCGCGCCCTTCCGCGCGGGCGGGCCGCCGACCGGGTCCTCGACGACCGCGCCGTCCGCGAAGAGTCCCACCCAGCCTTCTTTGTCGTGCGCGGCGACGCGGTCGGGCGAGCGCTTCACGACCGCGTGCACATCGTCTCGGCTCCATTCCATGCGCCGCGTATACCACGAAACGGCCGAGCAAGGGCAGCGGGAAGGCGCTCGGCCGGCCGCGGCCGGCCTCCTCGGCAGCGCGGGGCTCGCGCGGCGCCCGCCCCGGCCTTATGCGTCTCGGTGGAGGGGAGGAGACGCGCATGGCGAAAGACGGCAATGGTCACGCGGCGGCGATGCGAAAGCTGAGGCGGCTCGTGAAGGGCATTCGCGTGGCGATGATGACCACGACCACCGGAGACGGCACCTTGCACAGCCGCCCGATGGCCACGTGCGAAGCGCTCGACGAGGACGGCGCGCTCTGGTTCTTCACGTCCTGCGAGACCGCGAAGGTGCACGAGATCAACGCCGATCACCACGTGAACATCGCATACTCCGATCCGGAGAACGATCGATATGTCTCTCTCACGGGCATGGCTCGGGTCGTCCGCGACCGGGAGAAAATGCAGAAGCTCTGGAGCCCGATGCTGCGCGTCTGGTTCCCGCGTGGTCTCGACGAGCCGGACATCGCCCTTTTGCGAGTCGAGGTCGACCGGGCGGAATACTGGGATCCCTCGGCGGGCCTGTTCTCCGCAATCGTCAGCCGCGTGCGCTCGGCCGTGACGGGCGCCCCGGGATTCCCCGCCAGGCACGGCCGGATCGACCTCCGGCATGGCGAGGAGCAGCCACGCGCGGCCTGATCAGCTCGATTTCCAGCAGACCCTCAAAAGACAGGGGCGAGGAGCTCGCCGAGCTCCTCCGACGCTTTGCGAAGGAGGGTCGGATACACGTCCCCGAACAGCTTTTCCGGAATGCCGATGGCGAGGTGCATCCTCTTCGTCGACGCATCGTAGTCATCGGGATGGAAATCCGCGGAGCGCCGTGTCGTCGTGACGAACGAAGGCGTCGTGCCCGCACCAGGAATCGCTGCGTTCATCTCCAGCCGGATTCGGACATCGTTGAAGACGAGTTTGTCTTCCTTGGATACGAACGGCTCGTCCCCCGACACGAGCGTCATCGAGACCACGAGCCGAGGCGTCTCCGGTGCCTCCTTCTCCGTCCGGTTCTGGAACTGAATGGACCCGCCGAACGTGCGCCTCGCGCGCGTGACGATCGAATCGAAGACCCGCTCTTCGACGTCCTTCTCGAACTTCCAGAGGGACGACCCCACCGAGTGGTATCGGTCCCCGTGCTTGTGCATCAAGCCCATCTCCGCCTCCTGGAACGCGTTTGGCAGGACGAGATCCACGTCGAGGACGACCCGCGGATCCTCCTTCGTGTCCAGCCTGGTGAGCAGGGGATTGAAGATGGCACGAGCATCCTTGCCGGTCTGCCCGTTTCGCAGAAGGAGCTGACCAAACTGACCTGCATAAACACGGTGAATCGCCTCGCGTACCGCCTCGGCCCACTTGTCCCCGTAGCGACGCTCGAACGCTTGGAGCGCCAGCACGTCCTGCCTCTGGATGGCCTCCGCGAGATCGGCCTGGGGCAGGAGCTCCGAGCGCACCTCTTGCTCGTATTTCTTGCCGTGGGCGTCGAGGTATTGCTGGTACGCGAACAGGGTCCGCTGCCGCTTCGCCGCCGCGAACATCGCGTCGTCGACCTCGTCCCCATGCGTCCTGCCCCGCGTGTCAGCGAGGTACATGCCATAGGTCGGGACGTCATTCGCCCTCTTCACCATGTCGAAGAGCAGCTCGTCCGCCTCGGCCGCGTGTTTGCCCTCGGGGTACATCGATAGATACTCCGCGAGCGAGACCGCTCGTTTTTTCGCCCGCTCGAACGCAACGTCGTCGAACGCGCTCCGAGGGCGCAGGCCCACGTCGCCATACAGCATTTGCCTCCAGGCGAACTCGGCGTCCGAGCCACGTTCGGCCGCCTCGAGGACCTGGCCGAACATCGACGCGTCGCTCGCGCGATTGCGCGCGAACCACGACGCGGACCCGAGGAGCGCGCCCACCGCGGCCGACGCGAGGACGAGCCATCGAAATGCAGGGACCCGGCTGCCCGATTCCTTTGCGGCCGGCTCCGCGCTCGCCCAGTCGTCGGCGATGCGCAATTCGAAAAAGGGGTCGACTCGTTCGATCCCAGGCTGGTCGGCCGGTAAAACCAGGCGCGCAGCCTCGTCGATCGCCGCCTGGACCTCGCGCGCGAGCTCCGTCGCGTCGTCGGTGACGCCGAGCGGCGCCGCTTCGCCGTCGCCGAAGACAAGGAGCACCTCGTCGCGTTCTCCACCCGCGCGCCCCTCGACGCGCCGCAGCGTCGCGAGCGAGGTGACCGTGAGAATTCGCCCGCGGACCTCGACGAGATCGAGCGGGAAGAGATAGCGGCCCGGCGGGAACGGCGCGCCCTCGTCCTTCGATCGCCGGAAGGAGACGTGCACGATCACGGCGAGCGCGAGCAGCGATGCCGCGAGGACGTGGCCGAGCACGAACGCGCGCGGCTGCACGGCGAAGCGGCCTTCGAGGTCGCCGAAGTGCATGAACCAGAGCACGAGCCAAACGAACGCAGCGGCGATCCCCGCGCCGAGCCAGAAGCGCCGCGAGCCCGGGATCGCGCCTGTCACGTCCTCCTCGGCGCGCAAGAGCGGCGCGGGCATGCCCCCATCTGCGAGCGCGCGGACGAGCCGTTCTCGCACGATGTCCGGAAGCCGGTCGAAATCGAGGACGCGAACGATACGCGGCTCGGCGCCAGAGGAGCGGTAGTGATTGGGTGCGCCCATGGATCCGGGGAGAAATGCAATCACGTTCTCGCTTGACGCGCCACGGAAAATCCGCTAGTCGTGGATCCTGGCGGGCCGCTCGGGCTCCTTCGGCCTCCTTTTCGTCCGCCACATCGCGCCGTTCGCAGCGGTCCACAGGCTCGGTTTCGAGCTTGGCCGGATACGTGCGCGCGGTGTCCGGAGGACGTCGTGGAACGCAAGCTCGTATCGATTCAGGTGGTGGAGAGCCTCGCGCCGATCGAAGGCGCGGATCAAATTGAACAGGCCCGGGTGATGGGCTGGACCGTGGTCGTCAAGAAAGGGGAGTTTCGCCCCGGCGACCGCTGCGTGTTCTTCGAAATCGACAGCGTGCTCCCTTCGAGCGCGCCGTGGGCGGAGTTCATGCGGTCACGCGGGTTCCGCGTGCGGACCATCAAGCTCCGGGGCGTGCTCTCGCAGGGTCTTGCATTGCCGACTGCGATCCTCGACGGCGAGGTCCCGGAGGTCGGGACGGACGTGCGGGATCGGCTCGGCGTCACCAAATACGAGGCCATCTTGCCGGACGCGCGCGAGGTCGCCGGTGGGTTTCCGGCGCTCGTGCCGAAGACGGACGAGATCCGTCTGCAATCGGCGCTCGGCGTGCTCGACGAGATGCGCGGCCAGGCGTTTTACGTCTCGACGAAGCTCGACGGCTCGTCCGCCACGTTCTTCCGCGCGCCCGAAGGCGAGTTTTTCGCGTGCTCACGCAACTGGGCCCTCGCGCCCGGCCCGAATCCGATCTGGAGGGCGGCGGAGCGATACGATCTTGCCAAGCGTCTCCCCCCGGGTATCGCGGTGCAGGGCGAGCTTTGCGGCCCGGGCATTCAAAAGAACCGGCTCGGGCTCTCGGAGGTCGACGTCTTCATGTTCGGCGTGTACGACACGCGCGCGGGCCGTTACCTCGATTTCGCCGATTTCATCGGCTTCTGCAAGGAGTACGGCCTGCGCACCGTGCCCATCGAGCGCGAGGTCCGCGGCGACGAGGCGCTGCACTTCGAGCACACGCTCGATCGCTGGCTCGAAGCGGCGCGAGGCATTTATCCCGGGACGAAAAACCGCAAGGAAGGCATCGTGATCCGTCCCCTCGTCGAGGCGCGCTCCGCGACGCTCGGCGGCCGGCTCTCGTTCAAGGTGATCAACAACGACTTTTTGCTGAAAGACGAGGACTGAACGTCAGGAGACGAGGCGGATCCCCACGGGCAAACCTTCTCCGTAAAACGCCGCCCGGTCCGCCTCCTCCACCGCGACGACCTCCCGCACGGCCCGCACCCATTCCTCGCGCGCGCCCGAGGCGACGAGCTTCCGCTCGACATCACGCCGCACCCGCTCCGAGACGTCACGCGCGCGGTCGCCCGTGAGCCGTGCCATGTCCATCGCCGCCCGTGGCGCCGTGGGCATCTCGGCCCATTTCTCCCGCAAGAGGTGGTCGAGCCAGCGCTCGGCCACGTTCGGCGCAAGGACGTGGTGCGCGCTCGCATAGGCGGGCACACGCGCACCAATCCGCCCGATCGCCGCCCAGTTCCGCGGATCACGGTCGGTCCAGGTCCGTTCGAGCAAATACCCGCCGAGCTCGGTGCGCCGCGCCGGCGGCACGCGCTCCAAGGACGAAGCGAGGTCCACGACGTCCGCGTCGGGCTCGGCGCGAATGCCCTTGGGCTTCTTCAATCGTTTCTCCGACGGCGCGAGGAAGGGATCGACGAGGTCCCGGATCGCCACCTGCGCCGCCTCTTCGAGCCCGCCCGCGATGCGACGCCAGGCGATCCAGAAATGCTGCCACGTCCGCGCCTCCTGCGCGAACACCACGCGCTCGTGAAACAACGAAAAGAGATTCGCCGCGCGCTCCTCGTCGAGCGCATGGCCGAAGCCGGGCCGGAGCGTATACCCCGCGAGTTGCCAGAAGACCCGCTCGTGATCGGCCGAGCGCCGCCGGCCCTTGTGCCCCGGCCAGAGCACGTCGAAAAGCGCGCGGTTCGTCTCGGCCGTCCACGTGGGCCGCTCGCCGAGGATCCGTTCGAGCTCGCGCACGAGATCCTTCACCTCGCGCGGCGTGACGTCCGCCCGCCCCTTGCCATAGATGCGTGAAATGGCCTCGCGCGCGTCCTCGAGCCGTTTGCCGCCGGCCGTCACACCCGGCCGCATCGTTTTGCCCGAAGAAACGCCGCCCTCGGTCTCGACCGCGGTGTCGGGGCTCGTCTCGCGCAGATCCCACGTCAATCGGAAGCGGCGGCCGGCCTCGGCGGCGACTTCGACACATGCGAGCTCCAGCGTGCCGATCGCGCTGAGCTCGCCCGCGAGCGAGACGGTCACCTCGCCGGGACGCGCGCCCGGTTCGAAGGCCGAGGAGACGGGCGGCAACGCGGAGAACCGCTCGATGTCCGGCGTGACGACCGTGCCCGGCAGGTCGAGCGCCTCGTCGGAGGCATACAGGGGAAATCGGACCGGGCGGCCCACCGTGAGTGAAAACGTTCGTCCGGGCACGTCGTAACGAATGCCCTCACGCGCGCCACGCGGCACCACACAGACGGCCTGTCGCTGCCCGGAGGGCCCCGCCGACAAGCCGAGGTAATACCCGCGCGCCGCGCCGCCCCCGATCCGCACGCCCCGGCCGAGGAGAGACAAGCCATACACGACGGCGCCGCGCGCGACGGCGAGATCGGGATGCGGATGCGGCAGGATCTCCGGGCGAACGGCGTTCCACGCTCCGATCGCATCGGCGAGTCGATCGACGATCTGCTTGGCTCGAAAAACACCGCCGTTCAGAAGCAACGCGTGGGGCGCGGGCGCGCCGGGCGCGTGACGGGCGAAGAAATGGGCGACGTGGCGGGTGATGGCGACGTCCCGCTCGTAGGGCAGGCCAAACGCGACGAGCGCGCTGCCGCCGCGGCGCGGGCGATCGGCGAGGGTGGCCGGCGGCAAAAAGCCGTCGAGCACGACCCGCTCGGCCTCCTCGCGGGAGAGGCGCGTGGAGAGCGCGGAGCCGATGAGGCGCGCGCCCTTTCCGAGCACCGTGACTGCAACGTCACTCGGCGGATCGTCGCCGAGGAGCCGCTCCTTGGCGGCGCGGCAAGCGAGCACGAGCTGACCAAAGCGCGCCGGGGGCAATCGGTCCGGCGCTTCGATGAGGCGGCTCTCGCAGAGGTGCGCGAGCGCGAGATCCATGTTGTCGCCGCCGAGAAGCAGATGTTTTCCCACGGCGACACGCTCGACTTCGGTGGACCCGCGTTGTTCGCCTGGACGAACTCTTATCAAGGACAGATCCGTCGTCCCGCCGCCGACATCACAAACGAGGACGAGCGCCTCGCCGCCGCTCCGCCGGCAGAGCGCCGCGAGCTCGCCCTCGCCGGCCCGGGACATGTAATCGTAAAAGGCCGCCTGCGGCTCTTCGAGCAGCCGCACGTCGAATCCGGCGCGCCGCGCGGCCTCGACCGTGAGCTCGCGCGCGTCCTCGTCGAACGACGCGGGCACGGTCAAGACGACGTCCTGCGCTTCGAGTGGATACGCGAGGAACGCTTCGTTCCACGCGCGCTTGACGTGCAAGAGCAATCGCGCGGCCGCGTCGACGGGCGAGAGGCGCGGCAGGTCCTCGGCGTCCTCGCCCGCGCCCCACGGCAAAATGGGCGCGGTTCGATCCACGGCCGCGTGCGCGAGCCAGCTCTTCGACGAGGCGACGAGCCTGCCCGCGACCTCGCCCCCGCGCCGCCGCGCGTGCACGCCGAGCACCCAGGGCGTATCGCCGAACGGATCGGGCAGCGCCTCGCCCGGAATGGGCGCATAAAGAAACGACGGAAAGAGCGGCTGGGGCTCGATCTCGCCGGCGCTCACGAGCTGGGGGATCGGAAAGACCTCGGGCGGCCGGCTGCTCGCCGGGTCGGCCCAGGCGACCACGGTATGCGTCGTGCCGAGATCGATCCCGACAATGCGGCGCGCGCTCATGAAAAAACTCCTAGCCTTCCACGGCGACCTCGCCGCCGTGCGCGCGTACGCCGAGCTCCACCTTCCACTTTTCCCCCGACTTTTGCGGCTCGATCGGCACGGCCTCGACGAGCAACGTCCCGACCTCGGTGATGCTCGATCGCAGCCGCACGGGCACGACGTCGCCCTCGCGACGCCCGTCCGCCGGCAAGGTCACTTCAATAGGCGCAAGCTCGTCGAGCTCGCCCTCGCCCCACGATTCCAGCTCGACTCCAGCCGCGTCGTCCCGACGAACCGACGAGCCGAAGAACCGGAATCGCACGGGCTCGCCGACCACGACGCCGAGCTCCTGCGGCGGCAAGGCAGCCTCCGTGCCCTCCTCCATCCCAAACGGCGCCACGCACAGCGCGCTGATCGGCGGTTCGAGGCCGGGCACGGCCGGCACTGCGCTCTCGATGCCCACGTAATACGCCCGCGCCGTGCCGCCACGAATGCGCAGGCCCCGGCCCTTGCGCACGAGCCCGTACGTGGCCGCGCCCCGCGCGACCGCGAGGTCGAGATCGGCCGCGGGCAAGACGCGCACCGGCGCGCCGCCGTCCGCCTGGAGCCATGCATCGAGGGTCGAGACGATGCGCTGGGCGAGCACCTTGCCCTTCATGACGCCGCCATTGAAGAGCAGGACCGTCGGGTGCAGGAGCGTCCGGCCCTCGCGCTTCGGAAAACCTTCGATCCGATCGAGCGCGCGCGCATGACGGCCGAGGAACGCCGCGAGGTGACGCGTGACGCCCGCGTCCTGCGCATACGGCAAGCCGAGCTGCGTGAGGCCGCCGCGGGCGCGCTGCGCGGGGCGAGCGTTTGCTCCGACGACCGGGAAAAACCCGTCGACGAGGATCTTTGCGACCTCGGATTGCAAAAGCTCGGTCCGCAAAGACGATCCGAGGAGCTTCGCCCCGCGGCTCGGGACGACCATCGGCATGCTCTCGATCGAGGCGTCCGAGAGGAGCCGCTCCTTGGCCACACGCGCCGCATGCGTGAGCGCGATCATTTGCCATCGATCGAGCTCTTTGCCCTCCGCGACGAACTTCTGCCGCGCCACGTGCGCGAGCGCGAGGTCCATGTTGTCGCCGCCGAGCAGGATGTGATCCCCCACGGCCACACGCTCGAGCACGAGCGAGCCATTCACCTCGGTCGCGGCGATGGCCGAAAAATCGGTCGTGCCGCCGCCGACGTCGACCACGAGGATCACGTCGCCCGGGTGAATGTATTTGCGCCAATCCTCGCCCGCGGCGTCGATCCAGGCATACAGCGCGGCCTGCGGCTCTTCGAGCAACGTGAGATCCTCGAACCCGGCGAGCCCTGCGGCCTCGACCGTGAGGTCCCGCGCCGCCGCGTCGAACGAGGCCGGCACCGTGAGCACGATCTCCTGCGCCGAGAGCGATTGCTCCTTTCCTTGCCGATGCACCCACGCCTCGGCCAGGTGCTCCAGGTATCGCCACGAAGCCTCGACGGGCGAAATCTTCTCGACGTCCTCGGGCGCGCCGAGCGGCAACAGCGCCGAGCGCCGGTCCACGCCCGCATGCGAGAGCCAGCTCTTCGCGCTCGACACGAGCCGGATCGGCGCGTCGATGCCGCGCGTGCGTGCATATTCACCCACGACGAACGTACGCTCGGCGTCCCAAGGTAAACCCTGCGCGCCTTCGCTCTCGTGCGCGGCGTAATAGAAGGACGGCAAGAGCGTCCGCTCCTCCAGCGTGCCGCGGGCGACGAGCTGGAGAATGGGCAGGACCTCGGAACGTGGTTTTTCCGCGGCGCTCTCGGCGAATGCGAGGGCCGAATGGGTGGTGCCGAGATCGATACCAACGACGAAACGTGCGGTCACAGCTCCACCTCCGCGGGCGCGAGGATCTTCGGATCGTGTCCGGCCGTGGGCGTGGGCAAGCTGAGCTCCGTCACCCTCCAGCCCCGATGCTGGATCGTCCCTCGATAAGGAGGTTTGCCCTGCACGTTGCCCGTGAGCTTCACCTCGGCCGGCGAGAACCCGGCTTCCAGCGTCACCTTGTGCCCCTCCTCCTCGCTCCTCACAGGGACGATCGTCAGGTGGTCGTGCAACGCCTTGCGGCATCCCTCGTGGACGACGCGGACGGCGGCGCCGATCTCGGCGTCCGGGAACGTGGCGATGTCCTGCTCCAGGAAGTCGACGAGCCTGCCCTCCCGCTGGAGGAGCGCGAGGAGCGACAGGGCCGGGGAGAGGTCGGGCTCCGCGGGCTTTTCGGGCGCAGGTTTCTTGGCCTTTTCAGGCAGCTTGGCGGGCTCGGGCTCGGGGGGCGGGAGGGCCGGAACGGCGGCCTTGAACACGCGAGCCGCGAATTGGCCGTCGAACAGAACCCGAACCAGGCAGGCCCAGGCAAACCAGAGCCGTGTGGCGAGAGGGAGCGGGGTTTCTTCGGACACGCGGGAAGGGTAACGCGTGCCGCGCGAAGGTGGGAGTTTCCGGCGAGTGCCTTTCGTTCGGGGGTGAAGCCTGGGCCGCTGGCAAGCAGGCGGGGCGGCTCAGAACACGCGTCCGAGCTCGTTCCTCGCCACCATCGCCTCGAACTGCTGCCCGAGCGTCCGGGCGAAGCGAGCGTCCCGCACGAGCACGCCGGCCTCGATGTTGTCGTTCTGGGCGGCCTCGCTGAAGTTCGCCGACGACACCAGCGCCACCTCGTCGTCGACGCTCACGCACTTCGCGTGGAGCTTGGGCGCGTGGTCCCCCTCGAGCGCGCGCGGGTCGTAGAAGACGGCGGGCAGGCGGGCGTCTCGCCAGTGCCTCTCCACGAACGAGCGGCGGAACGCGGCCACCGGGTCCTCCCCCCGCTGCATCTTGCCCTCCATCAGCTTGCGGCTGACGTTCACGAAGATCCGCACCTCGAAGCTCCCGTCACGTCGCATCTTCTCCACGAGCGGCGCGAAGAGCTTCTCCGACGCGCCGACGTTGCCTCGGTTCTCCACGGCCGGCAGCCAATCCTTGTCGAGCGACAATCGCCCCTGCTTCACCCCGCGATCGAGCCTCGGGTCCGCCTCGCGCACGGACCTGGAACACGAACGCCGCGTCGCGGGGCTCCTCGGAGGCGCGGCGATTGACGAGGAACAATGTATTACGACGACGAAGGGGGCGGGCGAGAGAGGGACGTCCCCTCACAGATTCTGTCCGTTGCAACGAAAGTTCGTTGACAACACGTGGCCCACACTGTTAGCCATGCTTACATAAGATTCTTTTGTCCCGTGGCATTGGCTGGCGTGCCCCTGTTTGGTCTCGCCCATGCAGCCGCGCCTCGCGGACGGTGAGAGTTGCACACTTTCGCAGGGAGTATCGATGTCCACGTCCAGAATCATCGATGGTCGTCCAAGAGCGGCGGCATCCGCCGTGCAACCCGATCTCTCGAAGCGCCGGAGGCGCGGGCGGGCATTCAGGATCGCCGCCGCAGGGCTCGGCGCATGGGCCTCGATGGGTGGTCCTTGGCTCGCCGGCGACGCATCGGCGGCCGATCCCATCAAGGTCACGATCACGTCGGGCGGGCCCGATCGCGCATACCCGCTGGGGCAGGAGTTCCGCGTGGAGGGGAAGCCGGCGAAGGTCCCCGAGCAGGTCGACCTCGTCATCGTCCGGGCGGCGCAGACCATCCTGGGAGTTGGCGACCCGTCCGGCAAGACATGCTCCGACGTGAAGGAGAGGATCCTCGACGGCAAGGGGAACGTGCGTGAGTTCGAAAGGAACGCGCCGGTCGGCGCAACGAGGTTTGATGCGTTATGGGGCACGGTCGACAAAGGCATAAACGAGCTCTCGGCGTACCGGGCGAGCCCGTGGAAGCGCGAGTCCGAAAAGGACACGACGTATTCGCTGTTCGTGCCGAACGACAGCATGTTCATGCCGGGCGCCAGTTATTGCGTCTTCCTGCTCCAGACCGACAAGTCGCCGCTCGTCATGAAAGGGATACTCGAGGCCGTCACCAAGTTCGCGGAGGGATGGGGCGTGTGCGACGGGGCCCCCAGCCCGAACGACTGCACCACCGTGAGCAACACCTACGATCAAGCAATCAAAGATGCGCTCGAGGCCTCGAACCTGGACGCCAAGGGAAAGGCCGACGTCCAGAAGCAGCTCGATGGATTGAGGAGCGCTCTCGACACGGTGCGCTTGACGTACAAGCGTTGGGGGGAATTCGTCACCCACTGGGACCGCGCGGTCTACAAGCGTGGTGATAGCAAGGGCGTCAAGAGGCCGAATCTCATCGACATTCAGGTCGATCTTTCGGAAGACCCGCCGGCCTCGCTCCCCAAGCTGATCGCCGATCTGCTCGTGGCGCACGGGGAGCTCGTAGCCGTCCCGACGAAGGTCAAGCTTCCCGCCAAGGGCACGGAGAGAGAGGTATGGCGGGTCCAGTATCTGGCGCCGGAGGGGATGCGCCCCATCACCCACATCACGATCGACGGCGATGGGGAGGTGATCCGGGTCCGCAACGCGAGTGATTCCAAGGCGCCCACGGCGCTGAAGACCAAGACCTCCGGCCTTTCCCTGCCGGGCTCGAAGATCACCCTGCGCGACCTCCTGGAGCTCTCGCTCGGCAAACTCAAGTTCGGCTCGCAGTATCTGACCCTCTCGGAGGGACAGATGAAGGAACTAAACACGGTCCTCGACAAGAGCGGGCTCAACATCTCTACCAAGAAGCTCGAGACCACCGTCGATCCCTTCCTCGATTGGCTGGGGGAGCTCGACCTCGCGGTGACACGCGCGTGGCAGGCGGGGGCTCCCGTGGCGGAGCCCGTGCCCTTCGTGCTCACCTGGACGCCACTCTACGCGTCCCTTGGCGCGTGGCTCAAAGAGGCGGTGCTGAACCCTTGTGACAAGTTCAAGGTCCTTCCGAAGGGCCTCGACCTAGGTTCATGCGTCCCGGATCAGGGCAAACCGACGGAGGCCGCCTGGCCGGGCTTCCAGGATAACCGGAAAAACCCGATCTGGAGCTTGCGGGATAGTCTCAACAATCTTCGCAACAGCGCGGTGCAGGCCCAGACGTACAAGACCGACCTCGAGGGCCGAACGCAGCTCTCCAGCACGAAGCTCGCCTCCACGATCAACGTCGCCAACAGGATCGATCGGAACGCCTGGTTCGGGCAACACGTCGTGACGACCGTCGGGGTCGCCAATGTCATCAACAGCGCGGCCCCGCTCTGGGTCAATTATTACGGGTTCAAGCTCTACTTCTGGGCCAACCCCGTCGACCAGCCCCGATGGGTGGGGAGCCCCATGTGGTACCGCAACCTGTCCCTGGAGTTCGCGATCGTGCCGAACCTGGATACCTTTGGATCCTCCGGGCGATACCAGGGCCTTTCCAAGGGCGACATCCCGCCGCTCATGGTGGGCGCCGCAATTCAGCCCGTGCCTTACATCACGCTCTCCGCCGGTGCCATCTTCATGGAGAGCCGGCAGACCGTGCTCCCTCAAGAGAGGGCGAGCACCTTCATCAGCCCCTATGTCGCGTTCGCGGCCGACCTCAACCTGCTCGACTTCGTGGCTGCCGCCCTGAGCCAGGGGCGCACGACCACCATCAGCGCGCTCGTGAAGCCGTGAGGGGAAATTGCCATGTGGAACGACACAAATGACTCGAATGGAGGAGAAACGAATGGAGATTTACGACCTTCGCGTGGAGGGCCCGGTGGTGAACGGGAAGCCGCACGAGCTGGAGATCGAGTACACGGCGCCCGAGGGAGACGTGATTACGCTCGAATTGTATCCCAGCTCGTTCCAGTTCAAGGAGAAGGACGACAAGCTGGTCGACACGGTGAATGTGAAGCTGCCACCGTCGGGCGTACGGACGACCCACCGCGAGAAGGTGATTATCACCGGCAGCATTTCGAGCGTGACGATCTTCGTGAGCACGAAGCCCCACATCAGGCGCACACGCACGTTCCAGCCCTCGTCCTGATCCTCGCCGCGGCGCTCGCGGGGGGCTGCTCGGACGACGCCCCGCTCGTGACCACGCGTATGCGTGTCGACAAGCTCGACCTTGCGGCGGGATGTTATCGGCCCTGCGAGGGGTCGGCGACGGTCACCGAATACGAGGAGGGGCTCTGCCCCGACGGGAGCAAGGCGGCCTGCGGCTTCGAGGCCGGGCTCGGGCAATTGCGGGTCGTCGTCCCGGTCGAGGTGGACCTCGAGACGAAGGAGACGCTCGCTCCGCCGACGCTCACCCTCCTCGTCGACGACGAGCCGACGACGATCACGGACGGGCGGATCGTGGAGCATCCCCTCGGCAACAAAGCGGTGTTCTCGGCCGTCGTCGACGTGCCCACGCAACAGGCCGCCAGCTTCCTGCTCCAGTTCAAGGTGGTGGAGGGGTACGAGGCGGCGTCGACGAACTTCACCATCGCCGCGCCCGCGCTCACGACGAATCTCCACGCGGGCGCATCCACGCTGCCCGCGGGCTTCGGCAATGTCTCCGTCGGGGTCCGCACGCCCGCCGGATTGCAGGGCGGGAAGCTCCGTCAATGGATCGGAGACGAGCCGCTGCAAGAGCTCGACATGGCCCCGAAGAGCACCGACCCGGGTTACTCCGAGTGGCAGGTCTCGGTCGCCACGCCCTCCAAGGTCGGCACCTGGAAGCTGCAAGCCTACGTGGGAGGCCACGCGGCCACGCCCGTCTCGGTGACGGTCGAGGACCCGAAGCACCACCTGGAAATCGTGGGCTGCGTCGACGATTCTTGCGAAAAGAGGGCCGGCGTCGGCAAGGCCGACGTCGAGGTGGAGACGCTCACGACCGTCCAGGAGGCGAGCCTGCTCCAGTGGATCGACGGCGTGCAGCAGCTCCCGGTCGCCTTCACGAAGGGGCCCATTATCGACGGCAAGCAGCGCTGGACGTTCAGCGCGAACACGCTGATCCAGGAAGGCGCGACCTGGCGCTTTCAGGCGGTGGCCGGCGGGTTCTCGTCGAATTCGCGAATCGTGACGATCGTGAGACCCGGCATCGAGGTCGGCATCCTGCCCTGCACGCCGGGGCTTGCGTGCGCCCTCGAAAAGGGGAGCGAGGCCATCCTGGTGGTGACCGCGCCGCGCGACATCACGCCGGCCAAGGCCAGCGTCAAGGTGACCTTGAACGGCATCCCCGTCCCGAACATCGATTACCCGGTGAGCCTGGACGAGGTGATAGGCGACAAGCGCGTGGGGTATTTCACGACCACGGTGCCGGACGCTCCGGAGAAGGTCTGGCGGGCTCGCGCCGTGATCAACCAGAGCTCCTCGGACGCGAGCCAGCCAGTCGAAATCCTACCTTAAATGAAAGGGGGGCGAGCCCGACGCGTGGGCTCCCCTCCCCCCATTCCTCACCCCTCCGCGCCGTCGTCCTCCGCCGCGCCGCTCGCGCGCAGGTGGATGCGCTTGTATTCTTTCGACGCCGGCCCGTGCGCGGCGCGCACCACGCGCTTGAAGGCGAGGTACTTCTCGTAGGCCGGACCGTAGGCCGCCGCGCGCGCTTGCTTGGCGTTCGCCAGGTCCTTGTTTGCGTCGATTGATTCGTTGATTTCCTTCACCACCTGCGGCGCGAGCTTGCCGAATTCGCCGTTCACGATGTCGTCGGCCCAGGCGCTCCCCACGTGATCGTCGATCGCGTCGAGCAGGGCCTCGATGGCCGTCATCTTGTCGGTATCGGTCGGCTGCCTTTTCAGGGTATCGGGCACCCGGAGCGTCGGCACGTAGGCCAATGCGACGGCGCGCGCCTCGCGATAAGGTCGATCGATCGATTCGAGCGCGGCCGCCGCCTCCGTGCCCTCCTTGCCCGCGGCGCTCTCGCCCGCCACGACCGACTTGTGCGCGCCGAGGAACGCCGCGGCCGCCGCCTTCAAGACGTCCGCATACACGCGCGACACGACCTGCCGCGCATCCGGAGCCACGCCGAGCTCCTCACTTCGCGTGAGCACCCGATGAAAGCGCTTGTAGTCGATCCCACTCATCTCTCCCTGACCTCCCTGGCGCAGTGTACGCCCGTTTGGTGTGGACGGTAGCAGAAGGCTTGTGGGCGGGGGAGCAGAACCGTACGGCTGTACACGATCGATGAGGAGACGGGCCGGAGCGCGGGGCGGGGCTGCGCGAAGCGGGGCCGGGCGTGCGCGAGGAGAACGCGGCGGCGCGGAAACGAAAAGCTTTTCCGTGGGAAGCGGAGGCTCGGACCCAAGGAGCGAATCGCTCGTCCGCAGGAGCGAATCGCTCGTCCGCGGGAGCGAATCGCTCTTCCGTGGGAGCGAATCGCTCGTCCGTGGGAGCGAGTCGCTCTTCCGTGGGAAGGTCGGCGTGTGATGTAGCTCGCTTCCCCCAACGTGCAGGAGGGAGCCGCGGGGAGACGAGGAGCGAGAGGCGGAGACGTTTGGAGCGCGGGGAGGTCGGTTTGGTTGGTTGCCTCAGGGGTGGTGGTGGAGCGGGGGCGAGGGCTCTCCGCTTCACTTCCCGAACGGCGGCCGCGTCGGCGTCGGGTTCGTTTCGGCGGTCTTGCACCGCTCGAAGTCGTACGGGTTGCCCTCGTTGCAGAAGATCAGGTTATCGAAGCAGCAGGCGGGGCAATAGAGCTCCTCGCCTCGTTCGATGCAGCCCTGATAGCACTTGTTGGTCGGCTCGTGACACTCTTCACGGACGCGGACGCGCCCCGCGTCGTTCGTTTTCGACGAATGCTTGCGCGGGGACTCCTCGCAAGCGGCGAGCAGCGCCAGGAGCCATGGGATCATCACGAGCGTGGTTCGATGCGTGTTCATGCCACTAGTCTCCCTTGTCCGGGCAACTGTAGAAGCTGTACCAACCGGCGTCGGAGCTGCAAGCAGTGGCGCTTTCGTTGCAACAATCCCTGCACGCGGAACCAGCGCCGGCTTTGGCACAACTGTTATGGCAGGCAAATGCCTTCCGCTCACAGGGTCCCATCGCAGGCGTGTCAGGGTCGTCCGAGCACCCACCCGCCACCATCACGACCCACCCCCAGAGCACCAGCGCGCAAAACTTCCTCATGGCCCCCTGTATCCTCGCTCCCCTCACCGGCGCAAAATCTTGCCATCCCCCCTCGCCCCTTCTTTTTGCTCGCTCCCTTCCCTGCCTCGGCCATTGGCGCGGCGGCTTTTTCTTCGGCGGCGCGCTCCTGATTGAGGGCGAGGAGGCGGGCGAGGACCTCGTCGCGGACGTCGTCGGGGAAACGATAGCGCCAGGGCTTTTTCTTGCGGGCCTTTCCGGCGGTCTCCTCGTCGATCCCGTCGTCCTCGTCATCGAGGAGGAAGGTGCAGGTGGGCCGAAGGTCGGTCCAGCCGTAGGCGTCGAGGACGGCGCGGTCCATGGCGTCGTGGAGGTCGCGGAGTTTTTGGATCTCGGGGTCCTCTTCCTCGGGATCGTGGAATCGGTTGTAGATGGCGGTGAGGCCCTGGTTGTTGCGGACCATCAGGGCGGCGCGATATTCGTAGGATTCGCGGCCGGCGGCTTCGAGGGCGGGATTTTGTTGCCAGTTCGGAGGGAAGGGGAAGGTTTCGCGAGGCGCTCTTCTCGATATGTACCACACTCACAACAACCGCGGCGACGCCTGGCCAGCGGTACCGGCGGGTGACCGCACAAATGACTCCGCCATGCTCACGGATCCACTGGAGTCCCGTGGTTTGTATCACCTTGCGCAATGCTGTTCGTCGCAAGCATCTTGGTATCAGGCGCCTCTTGCCCGAGCGAGCTGCTGCGGAGGCAAAGAAGCTCGACCTCAACCTGGCACGAAAGCGCGCTCCGAGCTTCGATGCGTTCGCGAAGAGGCTGACCGAGGTCGTCGAGCGCCTCCAAAAAGCCTCCCCCGCCTGATCTACCCCGTCACCTTCGTAGAGGTGACGGAGTTCCAGCGGAGGCTGTCGAGGTAGGCGCCGAAGAGAGGGGCAGGACGTCGAGGGTCACGCCCGTGGCGTCGTCGTCGACACACGCGAGGCGGACGAGGATGTCCTCGACGAGCCAGCGGCGGCCACGCACGCGGACGAACTGCCCGCGACCAGGGAGAAGGTCGGTGGTTTCCGTCGAAGGAGCGGGAGAAGAATGCAGGGGACACGCAGAGGGCGGCCGCCCCTCACGCACACCGATCGCACGTGCCGCGGAACTGGATCTCCAGCCCCTTCTTGCGCAGCGCCCGCGGGATGCCGCGCGCGGGCTTCACCTCGACGATCTCGTCGGGCAAGCACGCCACCTCGCCGCAACTGTTGCAGACGAAGTGCGGGTGCGTCCCGCTGTCGTGCTCGCCCCCTTCACGCACCAGCTCGAAACGCCAGACGTGATCCCCCACGTCGGTGCGTCGCACGAGGCCGACCTCCGTGAGGTCGATCAGGTTGCGGTAGATCGTCGCGCGGTCCCAGCCCTCGGGCTGGAGCTCGGCGCACAGGTCGCCGTGGCTCACCGGCGTCTTCTGGGCGAGCAGCCGCCGGAGCACGGCCAGGCGGGGAGCCGTCGCGCGCAGGCCCTTGTTCCGGACGAGCGAGCGCAGCTCGTCGATGCTGGGAGGGTCCGTCGAGCGCGCCATGTCTGTTCCCTACCCCGACCACGGTCGGGTCGCAATGGGGACAGAGGAGAAGCCGCAACGCGGATGCTGTTGCAGATGTCCACCCTGTGTAAGGAGATGGCCCCACCGGCGTTCTTTCTGTCTCGAAGCAGCGGGACAAGGTTTACCATCTGCAGATCGTTGGGGCGGGTCGTTCGTCGAAGGGCCTTCGGCGCGCCGCGCCTTCTGCTGGCTCGCACGTAGAGGTCTTCCCGATGAGAAAGATTCTGGCACCGATCGCGCTCCTCTGGCTTGCCGGATGCGCCAAGACGACGACCTTCGTCAAGAGCGACACCACGCTCGGCCGCGTCGTCGTCTACCGCAACGGCATCGCCTACTTCGAGCGCTACGCCGAGATCGACGGTGACTCGCTCCGGCTCAGCGTGCCGGGGGACAAGATCGACGATTTCTTGAAGTCGCTCACGGTCATCGACGCGACCACGGGCAAACCCGCGCCCGTCGCATACCCGACCTCCGGCTCGGCGTTCGTCGGACAAGAGAACAACCAGCAGAACAACCAGAACCAGCAGTACGGCGGTTCGAGCCTCGTCAACATGGAGATCCAGCTCCAGGGGCCGAAGCCGCACAAGCTCCTGCTCTCGTACGTGACCGAGGCCCCGTCGTGGAAGCCGAGCTACCGCGTCTCCGTCGGCAAGGACGGCAAGATGAAGGTCGAGGCGTGGGCCATCGTGGACAACACCTCAGGCGAGGACTGGAACAAGGTGAAGCTCGGCGTCGGGTCGAGCTCGGCGCTCTCGTTTCGCTTCGATCTGCGCTCGGTCCGCATGGTCCAGCGCGAAACTTTGCAGTCGAACGATCTCTTCGCGCAGGCGCCGCCCATGGGCGGCTCGACGTACGAAGGGGTGCCTGCGCTTCCGGGCGCAAAACCGGGCGGGGGCAAACGCGTGGTCGCGGAGCTCGACGACACGCGGCTCGCGAACGCGACGACCGTGGCGCGTGAAGAGCTGGAGCGCGCGCCCGTGGGCAAGGCCTCCGCGGCCGACAAGAAGAGCCACGGCGGCCCGACGACGGGCGCGCTCGGGGGCTTCGGCGGCGGAGGCGGCGGTACGCGCGCGCAGAGCGTACCGAAGCAAGAGCCAGCGCGCCGGCCAGCCCAGCCGTGGGCCGACGCCGCCGAGAACAAACCGAGGGACGACTCCGGCCTCGATCGGCTGGCCGCGCAGTACAAGAACTCGCGGCGGCAGGTGGTCGTGGAGGGGTATGCCGACGGGCGCGACGGCGACAAGTACGGCGCTTCGCTCGAACGAGCGAACCGCGCCCGCGAGCAGCTCATCCGCTCCGGGCTCGATCCCTCGCAGGTCGTGGCGGTGGGCAACGGCATGCAAGCCGGCCGCTCGGGCGGCGTCCGGATCGTCGAGGCGCCGGAGGAGGCGCAACAAGGGCAGATGCAGAACACGGCGACGCTCGATCCGAACGCGCCGGCGCCCGCGAGCGCCGAGCCGATCGGGACGTCGCACTTCGAGTCGCCCACGCCGATGACCGTGCCGCGCCTGACGAGCGCGATGGTGTCGATCCTGAGCACGGAGACCGAGGGCGGCTTCGTGTATTTCTACGATCCGGAGAGCGCGCGCGGAAACACGTCGTTCCCGTTCCGCGCGGTGCGCCTCAAGAACCCCACCGAGTCGGTGCTGGAGAGCGGGCCCGTGACCGTGTTCGGCGAGGGTCGGTTCATCGGCGAGGGCATGAGTGATCCGATCCCGGCGCGCTCGTTCGCGTTCGTGCCGTTCGCGCTCGATCGGCAGATCGTGGTGGAGCGCAAGGACGACACGCGCGACGCGATCGCCCGCATCCTCAGCGTGCAGCGCGGCGTGTTCTCCACGGAGGTCCGGCACACGCGCAAGAAGACGCTCGCCATGACGAACCGCCTTCAGGACAAGGCGACGGTGTACGTGCGGCACACGGTCTCGCCCGGGTTCAAGCTGTCGAAGGCGCCGCCGTCGCAGGAGCGGTTCGGCGAGTCGTACCTCTTCAAGATCGAGATCCCGGCGGGCGCGAAGGTCGAGGTCGACATCGAAGAGGAGACGCCGCTCTTCAAGAGCACCGACATCCGCAGCACGGTGGGGATGGAGATGGTGCGCGTGCACCTCTCCAGCGCGGCGGCGTCGGGGCCGTTGAAGGAGTCGGTCACGAAGCTGCTCGATCTCCAGAAGGAGATGGCGAACCTCGAACAGCGGATCACCACGTCACGCGAGCAGATGGCCGAATACCGGCAGCGCCTCGACGAGCTTCACGCGCAGATCGTGACGCTGAAGGTCGTGAAGAGCGGCGGGCCGCTCATGCAGAGCCTCGAAAAGAAGATGCAAGAGGTGAGCGATCGGATCTCGAAGGCCACGATCGATCTCGTGGCGCTGCAGGAGAAGCTCATGCTCGCGCGCATCCGCTTCCAGGACGGCGTCTCCGAGCTCTCGCTGGAGAAGGAGACGGCGGGTACGGACGGGAAAGACAGTTCGACGACGAAGATCTAGCGCCGCCAGGCGCGAAGCCATCTTTACACCCTCTCCCGGAGGGCTGTACGCTCGCCCCTGACTTGCAACCAGGGACGGTGCACGGATGAACCCAGGCGGTTACGGTGGCGGCGGGGGATACCCGCCCGGCGGTGGTTATCCTCCCGGCGGTGGTTATCCGCCCGGCGGTGGAATGCCGCCGTCTGGCGGAGGTGGCGGCTGGGGGCCGCCTCCGGGCGGTGCGCCGCCTCCGGGTGGGGGTGGTGGCTGGGGACAACCTCCGGCCGGCGCCCCGGGCATGGGGGCGTATGCACCTCCGCAAGGTGGGTATGGCCCGCCGCCCGGCCCGCCGATGGGCATGATGGGCGCGGGCGTGCCGGGTATTGGGCAGCGCGTCGTGTTCAATGGCGACGGCGGCAAGCTCTTCGGCACGTACCTGCTCTTCGCGATCGTGCCGGTCATCGTCGTCTACTTCATCCTCGGCATTTTCTTTGGTATCGGGACGGCGATCGAGAGCGCCGTGCGCGCGGGCGGCGCGATCCTCGCGATCTTCGGGGCCATCGGCGGCCTCATCGGCCTCGCCGGTATCCTCGTCGCGTCGGTGTTGTTCGCGAACAAGTACTACGCGTTCTATTACGAGGCGCTGCAGCTCGACGGTCAGCCCTGCCAGTACACGGGCACGCCGCAGGAGCTCGCGAAGGTGCTGATCGTCAACACGCTCCTCACGAGCGTCACCTGCGGCGTCTACACGCCATGGGCGATCGTGCGCATGAGGGAGTTCATCGACAGCAAGGTCCTCGTCGCCGGGCAGCCGGGGCGGCTCACGTTCCACGGCGATCCGGCGTCGCTGCTCGGCACGTACATCCTCGGCATGATCCTCGTGTATTGCACGTTCGGGATCTACGGCCCCTGGTTCGCGAACAACATCTTCGCGTTCATGTGGGAGAACACGAAGCTCGACGGCCGGGCCTACCAGTTCCGCAAGGATCCGGGCGGGTTCTTCGGGACGTACCTGCTCACGATCATCCTGTCGTCGATCACCTGCAACATCTATTACCCCTGGGGCATCTGCAACATCCTCAAGTGGGAAGCGGAGCGCGTCGCCTGACGCGTCCGAGCACATGCGTGAGAGCGCCGCAAAGCGGCTCCGCTTCGCCCTGCCGGCGCTCTCGATAGCCTCCCTCCTCGCCCTCCTCCCGCAAAGCACCTGCATCCTCCGCCTCGCGCTGGGGCTCCCCTGCCCCGCGTGTGGCCTCACGCGCGCGGCGCTCGCGCTCCTGCGCCTCGATCTCGCGACTGCAACCACCTTCCATCCGCTCGCGCTGCCGCTCGCGCTCGTCGCGATCACCACGGTCTTCGCCGCACTTTTCCTCGACGACGCGCGATGGAAACGGTTTGGCAGGGACGTCTCCGGCGGCAGCGCGGTCGCGATCATGGTCGTGTGGGCGCTTCGGTTTCTCGGCCTGTTCGGGGGGCCCGTGCCCTGAGATCACGCGGCGCGGCAAAGGATTCCACGGAAAAATCCGCTCGGGTGCACCACGCGTAGATGCAGAAACCAGGGAAAAGCCCCTTGTTTTCGGCTCTGACACGCGTGGTAGGATTACATTTATGCCCATCCTCGAGCTCAAGGTAGCTTCAGGCGCGGATCTCTCCGTTCGACGCTTCACGGTGGAGGAGAGCGTCTCGACCCTCTCCACGATCGCCGTGTGGGCCCGCTGCGAAGATCCGGACGTCGATCTCGAGGGCATCATCGGCAAGGACGCGTCGCTGAAGATCGTGCACGGCGTGCGCTTCGTCGCCGGGCTCGGATCACGCTCGTGGAAGGGCGTCGTGACGCACGTCGAGCAGGTCCACGGCGTCGCGCCGATCCCGGGGCAGAAGGCCGAGTCGACCTACTTCCTCCGGATCGCGCCGAAGGCCTGGCTGCTCACGCAGCGACGTGGTCACCGCATCTACCAGCACCTCTCGATCCCCGACATCATCGACAAACTCCTCGGCGAGTGGAGCATCACGCCCGTCTGGAAGATCGATCGCGGCACGTACCCGAAGCTCGAATACAAGGTCCAGTACGGCGAGAGCGACTACGCGTTCATGAGCCGCCTCGTGGAGGAGGCGGGTATCGCGTTCACGTTCCCCGACGAGGCGGGCACGAACATCACGTTCCACGACAAGCTGGAGAAGGGGCCGAAGCGCGGGGGTTTGCCCGTCCCGTACATCGAGGAGCCCAACCAGGAGTCGGAGAAGGAGTTCGTCACGAACGTGCGGCTCTCGCACGAGGTGCGGCCGGGCCTCGTGACGATGCAGGACTACAACTTCCGCAAACCCTCGTACACCCTGCGCACGCAGAGCCCGCGCGCCGCGGCGCCCGAGGATCGCTACGAGCAATACCACTACCAGCCGGGCGCGTTCCTCGTCGAGCCGGGCAAGGCCGACGACAACACGCCGGTCGCGGACGACAAGGGCATCGCGCGGCACGACGAGCCGTTCGGCAAGGGGCGCGCCGAGCGAGCGCTCCTCGCGCGGCGCATGGGCCGCGGGCAGGTCGCGTTCGACACGAACTGCCCCGACGTCGCGCCCGGCGCGATCTTCAACATCGGTCATCACCCGCATCCCGACATCACGGACGGGACGAACCTGCTCGTGATCGATCTGCGGATCGAGGGTTCGCCGCAAGACGAGTGGAACATCTCGGGGCGGGCGGTGTTCGCCGACGTCGTGTTCCGCCCGCCGCTGCGGACGCCGAAGCCGAAGCTCAACAACGTGCAGAGCGCGACCGTGGTGGGCCCCGCGGGGCAGGAGATCCACGTCGACGAGTTCGGCCGCGTGCGCGTGCAGTTCCCCTGGGATCGCGAGGGCAAATTCGACGACGGTAGCTCCTGCTGGATCCGCGTGAGCCAGGGCTGGGCCGGCACGGGCTACGGCATGATCGTGATCCCGCGCATCGGCCAGGAGGTGCTCGTCGGCTTCCTCGACGGCGATCCGGACATGCCGATCATCACGGGCCGCGTCTTCAACGCGACGCAGCTCGTGCCGTACGAGCTGCCCAAGTACAAGACGCGCAGCGCGTGGAAGAGCAACTCGTCGCTCGGCGGCAATGGCTTCAACGAGATCATGTTCGAGGATCTCAAGACGAAAGAGCTCGTGTGGATGCAGGCGGAGAAGAACCTGCGCAAGCTCGTGAAGAACGACGAGATCATCACGATCGGGCACGACCGGCAGAAGTACGTCGTGCGCACGGAGCTCGAGACGACGAGCGGCACGCGTATCGAGGTGACCGGCGTGAACCGCACGGAGATCACCGACCAGGATCGCAGCCTGTTCGTCGGAGACAACAGCCTCAAGATGGTGAAGGGCGACGAGCACGAGAAGACGGAAGGGAACATGAAGCTCCTGATCGAGAAGGATCAGGACGTCGTCGTCCGGCAGATGAAGCGCGAGCGCGTCGAGAAGGACATGAGCCTCTACGTCGTCGGCAACCGCAACGAGCGCGTGGACGGCACGCTCTCGCTCACCGTCGACAAGAACCACTACGAGAAGATCGCGAAGAACGCGGCGCTCGAAGTGACGAAGGAGCTGCACCTCAAGGCGGGCACGTCGATCGTGATCGAGGCGGCCAAGGACCTCACGATCAAGGGGCCGGGCGGTTTCATTCGTATCGATTCGAGCGGCGTGACGATCCGCGGCACGCTCGTGCGCATCAACAGCGGCGGCAGCGCGGGCTCGGGCGCGGGGGCGAATCCCATCCTGCCTGACGAGGCGCTGCTCGCCGTGGTGGAGGAGCCGGATCGCCCGAAGCCGATCGACCTGCGCGTCGACGGGATCGGCCAGTAACGAGAGGAGCGGGACATGCCTGCAGCAGCACGCGTGACGGACATGCATACCTGCCCCATGTGCGAGGGACCGAAGCCCCACGTGGGGGGCCCGATCATCTCGGGGGAAATGACCGTGCTCATCGGGTTCATGCCGGCGGCACGGATCAGCGACAAGGCGATCTGCATCGGGCCGATCGACTCGGTCTCGCAAGGCGAGTCGACCGTGCTCATCGGCAACCAGCCGGCGTCGCGCATGGGCGACTCGACGGCGCACGGCGGCAAGATCGTGATCGGTTGCCCGACGGTGAACATCGGCTCGTCGCCGCAGGCGGAGACGCTGCGCACGGACGAACCCTTCTGCGAGGAGTGCGAGCGCGCGAAGAAGAAGCGGGAGGCGGCTCGAAAGAACCGGGAGGCGTAGGCCATGCAGCGGGCGATCGTCGAGCTGCGCTGGGGCGCGGAGGCGGGCACGAAGCGGATCCTGTCGGCGGGGGATCGGCTGCGGGTCGGTCGCAAGCCGAAGGCGCAATGGGTCGTGCCGGACGACACGATGTCCGGGGTCCATTTCGAGGTCACGTACGACGGGTCGCGTTGCGAGGTGCGGGACCTGAAGAGCGCGGTGGGGACGCTCGTCGGGGGGCAGAAAATCGACGCGCCGAGGGAGGTCGGCCATGGCGGCTGGATCCGCGCGGGCGGCAGCGATTTCATGGTCTATTACGAGGCCGCGACGCCGCCCGAGGACGACCCGGCCGACGTGATGCTCGACGCGGAGGAGGGTGATCTCGAGCCGCTCGAAGCGTGCTGGGTCGAGGAGAACCGGCCGCGGCTCGAACGCGAGCGCGCGGGGCGGCAGGCGCGCAAGCAGGCGGCGCTCGACGTGCTCCGGCAGATCGACGGGCCCCTCTTCGCCGTGGTCGACGCTGCGCGGAGCGATCGCATCCTCACGTTGCTGCGCGAATCCGTCGAGGGATATCGCTCGCTTTACGAGGGGCTCGAAGGCGAGACGCTCGCGCACGTCGCGCCGTACCTCGTGGAGCTTCCGCGTGGCTCGGGGCTCCTCGACAGGCTCGTCCGGGAGGGATTCCAGAAGCGGTGGGGGATCTTCATCGAGTATCCGCGGAGCTTCAAGGAGCTGCGGTCGCACCTGCGCCGCTTCTTGATGGTGGCGGACGCGGACACGCGGAAGAAGTTTTATTTCCGCTTCTATGACCCCGGGGTTTTGCGGGTCTTCTTGCCGACGACGACGCCCAAGCAACGGGCGGAGCTCTTCGGTGAGATCACTGCGTTCCGCGTCGAAGACGAGCACGGCCGCCTCGCGCGGCACGTGCCGGTGGAGGCCTGATGCTGCTCATCACCCGCGATCAACGCGAACGAGCCGGCGATCCCGCGTTCGTGACGCGCGTCGTGCGTCACCTCAAGCTCTATTATTTCGAGGAGCTTTGCCTCCTCAAGGACGAGGTCCTGCGCAACCGCGTGGTTCATTGCATCGCGCGGGCGCGGAAGCACGGGCTCACGTACGAGATGTGCCTGACCCTGTTCACGGCGAACATGCTCCGCATCAACCCGGCCTACGACGAGCATCCGGCGCTCGCGGCGATCCTCGCCGATACGTCGCGGCCGGAGGAGAAGCGCATGGAGGCCCTCATCTTCGAGGCGACTCCGGAGGACTGGGACGAGGCCGAGCGGCAGTGTGATGCCGAGGCGTACTGGAAAGACGTGGATGCTGCCGTGATGGAGGAGAACTGAGCCATGGCTTCGGCGATCCAACGAGCGCTCGAAAACCTCGCGAATGCGCAATCCATGCCGCTCAAGCCGCCGAGCGGGACGAAAGAGTGCCCGGACGGCCGCGTCCGCATCGGCGTCTTCTTCGACGGCACGGGCAACAACAAGTGGCGCGACTGGGGCAACGGCGCGAGCAACAGGAAGCTCGACTTCGAGGCCACCGATTTCCTCAACGACGCCGAGCGCCAGAAGCCGAACGGCAAGGGCAAGCGGGTCGGGATGAACGGACCGACCAACGTCGCGAAGCTCTTCGAATGTTACAAGCCGTCGGACATCCCGAAGCTGCACAAGGTCTATCACCACGGCGTCGGCTCGGACTTCGATTACGACGATAAAACGGCCAAGGACACGCCGGGCGGGGTCACGAAACGGTATGGCAACGGCATGGCGGGCGGCGGGCTCGGCTTCGGGGGCAAGGAGCGCATCCGCTGGGGGCTGAACCAGCTCGCCGAATTCTATACCCGGCACGGCAACCTGATCGTCCCGCACAAGCTCTTCGACGTCTTCGGCTTCAGCCGCGGCGCGGCGCTCGCGCGTGATTTCGTGAACGAGGTCAAGACCACGGGCGTGCGGAACCTGGAGGTCCCGGTGAAGACCGAATACATCCGGGTCCCCGCCGGCCGCGGCGGGACGGTGCTCGTGCCGCGCGAGGTCTTCGAGCGCATTCCGGACAACCAGATCACGCCCAAGTTCATGGGGGTCTTCGACACCGTGAACATGTTCAACACGGGCGACAGCTTCCTGCTCCAGGTCGATCACTCGTACGTCGAGTATTGCGTGCATCTCGTGGCCGAGGACGAGTTCCGCATGCTCTTCCCGCTCACGTCGATCTTCATGGATCCGAACGACCAGAAGGGCTGGCGCCAATCGACGCGGGACAAGTACCAGAAGCCCATTCGCTACAAGAAATGGATGCTCGAGCTCTGGTACCCCGGCTGCCACAGCGACGTCGGAGGGTCGTACCTCGATCGCGGCGACAAGCCTCCCGTGCCTCCGCGGACAGTTCGGCAGGTCGACCAGTTCGGCGTCCCGTTCGAATACACGATACCGGGCCAGCCGTCGGTGCCCGGAAAGAAGAAAGAGCTCGCGCACATCCCGCTGCTCGACATGCATACCGCCTGCAAGAAGGCGCTCGTCCCCATCAACCCGCTCAGCATCCTGCCGGCCCACATGTACGTGATCCCGGATCGGCTCGCCACGATCTACGCGCAATACGTCGCGTTCCGCAAGGGCACCGATTACGCGCAGCACACGGAGAAGGGCGAAGGCGACCAGCCGCGGTACATCCACGCGTACGAGGACAGCGAGTTCCGCAAGCGGTTCTACACGGAGACACGCTACAAGGATTGGCTCCAGCCGTGGAACTGGCACCGCGACGACCCCAACGCGCGCGAATCCCAGCCCTTCGTGCAGGAGCTCACGCGCGATTACATCCACGATTCGTCCGCCGAATTCTCGCTCACGGGCTGGGCCGAGAAGAACGTCGTGCAAACGCGCCTCCAGCGAACGATCGTGTATGCCGACGCGCAGCCCTCCGTGGGCGCCCCGGGGAAGATCGGCAACGAAGCAGGCGTGCGCGAAGACAACCTGCCGAAAGATTGAGCCATGGCGACCCTCGAATTGAGCTTCGAATGCGGTGAGTCCTCGCTCTCGGTGCGCCGGTTCTCGATCCACGAGGCGGTCTCGACGCCGTTCACCGTCTCGATCTGGGCCCGCTCGGAGAGCCCCACGGTCGACGTCGCGGCCATCGCGGGCTACCCGGCGATCTTCAAGGTGCGCTCGGGCTACAAGAACCTCACGAGCGCCGACCTCCGCGTCTGGAGCGGCTACGTGAGCTTCATGGAGCAGACGCACGCCGAGCGCCGGCAGACGAAGGTGCACTCGACGTACCATTTCCGGATCGTGCCGCACCTCTGGCTCACCGACCAGCGGCGCAATCACCGGATCTTCCAGCACCTCTCGATCCCCGACATCGTGGACAAGATCCTCGACGAGTGGGGCATCAAGCGCGCGTGGAAGATCGACCGCGGCAAATACCCGAAGCACGAATTCAGGGTCCAGTACGGGGAGACCGAATTCACGTTCATCAGCCGGCTCCTCGAAGAGGCCGGCATCGCCTACACGTTCCCCGACGTGGACGATTCGGGCTCGCTGCTCACGCTCAGCGACGCGTTGCACACGAACGCGCCGCGCCCGGGGGCGCCCGTGCCGTACGAGCACAACCCGACGATGGAAGCCGAGCGGGAGTTCATCTCGCGCATCGCGCTCGTGCGCGAGGTGCGCCCCGGCGCGCTCGTGATCCGCGATTACGACTTCCGGCGGCCCGATTACAAGCTCATCGGCGAGGCGCCGAAGGCCGGCGACGAGGCGCGGTTCGAGCAGTACCATTACATCGCGGGCGGCATGTTCGTCGAGGCGGGGCGGGGCGGTGGCACCCCCGTGGCCGACGACAAGGGCGTCGCGCGGCACGACGACGCGACGGGCACGGCGCGCGCGACGCGGGCGCTCGAGGCGGCGCGCGCGGATCGCGGCGGGATTGCTTTCGAGAGCAACCTGAACGACCTCACGCCGGGCGTCGTGTTCCGCATCGACAACCACCCGCACGCGGACGTCGCGCGGCCCATGCTGACGACGGACACGATCTTCGAGGGGACGGCGGAGGGGGAATGGCAGATCGTCGGGCACGCCGTCTTCGCGGACGTCGCCTACAGGCCGCCGCTCGCCACGCCGCGGCCGGAGGTGCTCGGCGTGCAATCCGTGCGGGTCGTCGGGCCTCAAACGGGGGACGATGTCGACCAGGCGATCCACGTCGACGAATTCGGCCGCATTCGCGTGCAGTTCCCCTGGGACCGGCATGGCGAGAGCGACGAAAACAGCTCCTGCTGGATCCGCGTCGAGGAGGGCTGGGGCGGCACGGGATATGGCTGGCTCAACCTGCCGCGCGTGGGGCAGGAGGTCCTCGTGACGTTCATCGAGGGCGATCCGGACCGGCCCGTCATCGCGGGCAGGCTCTACAACCCGGAAAAACCCGTCCCTTACGCGCTGCCCGAGCACAAGACGGTCAGCACGTGGAAGAGCCAGTCGATCCCGAGCCAGAATGGCTTCAACGAGATCAAGTACGAGGACCAGAAGGGCGAGGAGCTCTTCTTCATGCAGGCGGAGAAGAACCTGCGCAAGCTCGTCAAGAACGACGAGATCGACACCGTCGGCAATGTCCGCGACAAACACGTGACGGGCATGTTGCTGGAGACCGTGGGCAAGGACCGGGTGCAGGTGACGAACGAGAAGCGCCTCGAAATGACGGGGCGCCTGCACCACATCCGGATCGGGCGCCACCGCTTCCAGCTCATCCGCAAGGACGAGACCGAATACAACTTCAGCCACCGCCGCCTGCTCGTCTTCAAGAACAAGGACGTCGTCGTCCGCGGGCACAAGCGCGAGCGCAACGAGTGGGACCTGCACGTCCGCGTGAAAGAGGACCGCAAGGACCGGACGGGCAAGGATCACTCGCTCATGGTCTACCAGGAGCGGCACGAGAAGGTCGGCAGCGATTACGCGCGCGAGACGGGCAAGGAGCTCCATTTCAAGGTCGGCGAGGAGCTCGTCGGCGAGACGAAGGACGCCACCCTGAAGGGGCCGGGCGGATTCGTGCGGATCGACATGACCGGGGTCGTGATCTCGGGGACGAAGGTCGATATCAACGTGAGCGGCCGAGCCGGGCATGGGCATGGCTCGCACCCGAAAGAGATCGCGAAGGCCAAGGAGGCGAAGACGGAGACCGGCTTCACCCACGTGCCCGAGAAATCGCCGGCGTTCGCGACGGTCTCGGCGCTCGCGGAGACGCTCAAGCCCAAGATTCCGCGCAAGGGGCCCGCGGCCGTTCGTTATGCGGCGCTCATGAGCATCGCGCTCGAAGGCAACGTGACCACGCCGCCGAGCGGCGCCGTGTTCTGGTCGGGCGGCGGCGACAAGGCGGGGTACGTGGCCGAGCAGCTCGCGAGAGAACGCTCGGCGGGCGGCACGCCGAGCGCGCGCCTCGAAATGACCCCGGGCGGCGACGCGCTCGTGAAGGCCGCGGACGGCGACGCGTGGGAGGTCCAGGACAAGGCCTGGCGCGCGATCTCGGGCAGGCTCGCGGACGGCGCGAGCGGCGAGATCAACGTGGTCGTCTCCTACATGCCGCTCGGCATGTCGGCGATCTTCCGCGAGGAGGTGCAAGTCCTCCTCGACAATGAGAAATACACGTCGATCAACGTCCTTTTGATGCAAGAGAGCGCGACGGGCAAATACACGGACAAGGCCGGAAAAACCTACGACCTCGTCCCCGTGCCGCTCGAGGACGTGCTGGCGGTGCCCCCGCCGAAGAAGGCATCATGAGCACCGAACAGCGATCCCAGGCATTCAAGCGTTTCGTCGACAGCGTCGAGAAGCCCGGTGAAGACTTCCGGGAGTCGGTCGACGTGGAGACGCTCCTCTCCCTCGAAAAAGAGGAGCGGCGCCCGGCCGAGGAGCTGCTCATGGAGCGGCTCTTGGTCGACGATTGGCGCGCGCCGGCCGCACTCGCCGCCGCAAAGACGCGCGGCGCCGTCATGCCCATGCAAAGGGCCTTGCCCGACGCGAGCGGGCGCATGAAGGTGGCCATCGCGCGCGCGCTCGAAGACCTCGACGCGATTCCCAAGGCCGACCCGATCGTCGCGGAGGTGATTCGCGAGGGCGACGAGGACAGCGGTCCGCCGGCGGTGGTCGCGGCCGGGCAGATGAAATCACCGGAGATTCGCGACGCGCTCGCCTGGGCCTGCATTCATCACCCGTCGCGCGTGGTCCGTGTCAGCGCGGGCGCGACGCTTCTTTATATGGCAGGCCTCGCCAAAAGCCCGCTCGCGCTCGAGTTCCGCCCCCTCATTCGGGGCCTGCGCGAGGACGACGAGGCGACGCGGCGCGCCACGTTTGCGCAGATTTGCCACCTCGTCGGCATGCCGCCCGAGCTCGCCGATACCTGATCTCACGCGGAGGAGCGCACCATGTATCGTCTCACGGGTTCGGTCGGCCAGGGCGGGCGCAACGCGCACGACGACGTGCTTCTCGTCCAGAAACAGCTCAACAAGAACGCGCACATTGCGTCCGCGATCGGCACGTTGCCCGAGACCGGAATCATGGACGAGGCGACGCTGCGCGCGATCCTCGCGTTCCAGCGTTCCGTCGTGCGGCTCGGCTCGCCCGACGGGCGCGTCGATCCCCACGGACGAACCTGGCGCATGTTGCTCGGGGATCAGCCCCAGGCGACGAACGTGGCGTTCGTGCAGCTCTCGGGGGAAAACGGCAATTTTTATCTGTACGAGGCGCAGGACCGGGTCTGGGGCACGGCGTCGACCATTCAATCGATCCGGAACGTCGCCGCGGTGTTGAAGCCGCACGGGTTCGAGATCGCGATCGGGGACATCAGCTTCCAGCAAGGCGGCCGGATGGCGCCGCACGGCTCGCACCGGCGCGGCACGGATGTCGACATTCGGCCGGTGCGCGCGGACGGGCGACGGGCGCCGGTGACGATCACGGATCCGAATTACAGCCACGCGCGGACGAAGCTGCTCGTGGAGGCGCTGCACGCAGAGCCGAACCTGAAGCTCATCCTGTTCAACGATTCGAAGATGGCCGGCGTGCGCTTCTGGGAAGGGCACCACAACCATCTGCACGTGCGCTTCGAGGAGTAACGAGCCGCCTCACGCGTGGTCCTCGGCCGGCTCGCCCGTTCGCGCGAGGGCAGGGATTGCACATCCGCGCAGGCACGCTCGGGGCGCGAGCATTGCTTCGCCTTCGAGGCACGGTTCGCGTCGATGGTCCACAGGCGCGCCTCGGAGGTACACCATGGGTTACGTTCTGCGATCCCTGTTCGCGATGCTGCCCGTCCTGTCGATGGTCGCCCCTGCGGCGGCGAACGAGGCGAACATCCTGGCGAATACGCGATGGGAGCTCGAATCCCTGATCGAGGGAAGGACGATGTGGGAGCCCTCCGGGAGGACCGAGGTCACGCTGGAGTTCCAGGCGGACGGGACCGCGACTGGCAGAGCCCCCTGCAACTACTACTTCGCCTCCTACACGGTCGAGGGTGACACGCTCTCGATGTCCTCCGCGGGGAGCACGAGAATGTTCTGCGAGGGCGTGATGGAACAGGAGGGCCGGTACCTCCGAGCGCTGGCGCAGGCCAACACCTTCCAGCTCGTGGGAGATGAACTGAGAATCGAGTACGGCAATGGGCAGGGCACGCTCATCTTCGAGAAAGATGACTGATGGCGAGACCTGCCCGCGTCAGCGCCGGTCGTGCGATGATTGCACCCGGCCGATGGCGAGCGCCTTGAGCGCGGCCGGGTGCGGCTCGTACTGGTCTTCCTGGAAGTAGAGCTCGACGAGCAAGCGCGCGCGGAACTTCTGGAAGAGCGGGAGCTTTTTCGTGATGTCGTCCGGCAGGTAAACGGGCGCGGGGCGCGCGCCGGTGCCGGTGCTCGTATGCAAGTGGGCGCGGATCGCCGTCATGCCGAGGACCTGGCGCTTCTGGTAATGGCGCCCCTCGATGAGCGCGCGCTCCATTTGCATATCGAGCGCGTCGGGGCCGAGGGCGCGGCGGCCGCGCTGGTAGGCCTCGCGAATACGCGCCGTGTATCCCTCGACGATCGGCGCAGGGCAGAGCTGTTCGGGCGAGGTCAAGAATTCGCGGGCCTCGCGCAGCGCCGTCTTGAGCCCCTCGTCGGCGCCCGCGATGGGCGTCGCCACGGCCATGGCGGCTTCGAGGGTCTTCCGTTCGTCGAAGGGGAAAGAAAGCTCGCCGGCGAGCAGGAGCAAGGACGGGACGAACTTGTTGCCCGGTCGAACGGCCGCGCCGAGCTCGGCTTCGAGCTGATCGACGTCCTGGGAGGCGCCGCGCGAGAGGATCTCGAAGATGTCGCGCGTATCCTCGACGATGATCGGGTCCTTCGTCGGGGCCGGATCGTTCAGCGACTCGTCGGCGGCCTCGTCCTCCATTTCGTCGAGAATGGCGCGCCAGACGGGCACGCGGCAGATGCGCGCGACGCTCTCGGGGTTGTACCAGATCAAATGCAGGACGTCGCGCGCGTCGAGCCGACCCGAGGGGCGGACGCCCGCGCCGAAGGCCGTGGCCGGGAGGCGGCCGTCGTCCCGTTTGCCCGCGGTCGTCGTTGCATTCGAGGGGCCCGCCGCCGCATTGCTGGCGCCGAGGACGCCGGCGCTCGCATCCTGCGGGGACGCTTGTGCCGCGGCGGCCGAGGCGGCGACGACGACCTGGCCAATGGATTGCCCGGCCGGGGCCTCCCCACGGCTGATGCCTGCACCCCACACGCTATCGTCGGCAGGACGGGACGCGCCGCCCGGCTGCGAGCCGCGCGGGACGGGCGGCGGCGGCTGCACGGGCGCGGGCGGCGGCGGGGCCACGACGGGCGGCGGCGGGGCCACGACGGGCGACGGCGGCGCCGCGGGCGGCTGCCCGGGCATACTCTGCGCACTCCAGCCCGACGACGAGCTCCGCGCCGGGGGCGGAGGCGGCGCCTTCGGCGCTTGCGGCGCTTGCGGTGCTTGCGGCGCTTGCGGTGCTTGCGGCGCGGGGGTCGCGGTGGGCCAGGGGTTTGCGGCCTGGCTTGGCTTGGCAAACGGGAGCCCGCCCGAGGGCGTCGTCCGCTCGTCCCATATCGCCCGCGGCTGCGCCGGCTGCGCGCTCGTGGCGGCGAAGGGAAGCCCGCCCGATTGCGTCGTGCGTTCGTCGGTGATGTTGTGGGCGGGCGCGGCGGCCCTCACGAACGGGAGCGCGCCTTTCTGCCGCGGCGCCGGACCCCCGTGCAGATCCGTGGGAATGACGGTATCGATCCCCTCGTCGTCGGCCGCGATCATCGTCATCGTCGCGGCGCGCGGCTTCGGCGGCGGAGGAATGACCGGCTCCGGGCTCACGGGCCTCCCGGGGACGGCCGGCGCGATGGCGACGACATTCGTGGCCTCTTCGAGCGTCACCACGATGCGGCCCGGCTCTTCGAGGCGTTCGAGCTGAATACGGCCGCGGAACGTCAACGTCGCGAGCTGGCGATCGGTGTCGATCCAGAGCGTATCGCAGGCCAAGGCAAGGACCTGCGTGCCGCCCCGACCTTCGAGCACGGCGCGGGGGCGGAGCCCCGGCAGGTTCGTGACGAGGCGGGGGATTTGCGGGTGCATGTTTTCGAGGACGATGCGCGCGTCCTCGGCGAGCTCGCCGAGCTGCTGGTCGCCGGGCGCGACATTGAAATACGAACGATCGAGGTCCTCGGGCAAAGGGGCCGCAATGAGGGAATGCGGGGTGAAGCTCGCGGCATACCGGCCGAGCTTTCCGTGGCGGAGCGGCCAGCCCGGGGCGACCGGGCCAAACCCGACGGGCGCGATGGGGGTGCTGGCGGAGCTGACGAGGAGGCCCGGCGGCTGGAGGTTCGGCAGCTTGATGCGGCCGAAGGAGTCGCGGACGTCCACACGCACGCCGACGGGGTTCGAGGTATCGGGGCCGCCCGCGGCGCGCTCGTACGCGAGCGACATGCGGGCGAATCGCTGGCCCTCGACGAGGGCGCCCTCGGCGGTGAAGGTGCGGTCCTGGTGGACCTCGATCGATTTGTCGAGGTCGCCGACGATGAGACGCGCGAAGAGGGAGCGGACGGGTTGTCCTTGCGGCGCGAACGCGGAGCCGACGAGCGTGACGTCGATGCGCGGCTTGAGGGGGGCGAGGTCGCTCGCGGCGAAGAGGCTCCGGGCGTCGTCGTCGTCCCAGTGGGAGTCCTCCTCGTGCACCGGCTCCTGGGCCGGGGCGAGGGGCGATTTTCCGGGCTGGATCTGGCACGTCGCCTTGGCGACGAACGTGAGGGTCCAGGCGCCGGGTCCGGACTGCCAGATCATCGACGCGACCGGCAGCGGGGAGAGGGATACGACCTCCATTCGGCGAGGTTAAACCATCGGACTCCCCCGTTACCAGGTCATTGCATCGAAGCGCCGCCGTTCGGATCCGGCGGCAGCGGAGGCCTCCGCGCGAGCAGGTCGAGGGCGGCGGAGCGAAGCACGGCGGGGACCTGGGTCGACGCTGCGACGTCGGCGAGCTCGTGGCGGAGGAGCTGCGAGAGGACGGGCACGGAGAGCTCGGGCGGCGTGCCGGGATTCAGGACGAACGCCATGCGCACGCGGGCGCGGGCCATCCAGCGCGCGGAGCGAGCGACCTCGGAGGCGATTTCGGGCTTTTGCGGCCGCTTGGCGGCGATACGGACGACGTCGTCCTCGGTGAGGCGCGGATTGGCGAGCAGGTTCTCGATGACGCGCGGATGCGGGTCGGCGAGGAGTTTGTCGAGGATCCCGCGCGAGGGCTTGCGCGCGAGGGCACGGCGCTCGCCGAGGGAGAGCGGCCGGCCGCCGGGTTCGAGGGCGATGCCGCGGTGCTCGATCGGCGAGACGGCGTGGGGTTCGGCGTGTTTGACTTTGCGGCGGAGGAGGCGGGCGAGGGCGAGGAGCGAGGTGTCCTTGGCGACGACGCGGAGGGCGCCGACGAAGCCGGCGTGCAGGGGGTCGCCGAGGAGCGGGAGCAAGGCGGCGAGGACCTCGCGGGCGGGGGCTTCCGTCTGTTCGGCGCGGGTGGCGATCTCGTCGAGGGCGCGGGCCGCGACGGACGCGCCGGCGTCTTCGAGGGTGCGCAGGACGAGCGCGGTGCGCATGCCGAGGTCGGCGAGCGCGGGGACGACCTTGCAGAGGCGCGCGGCGAGGGCCGCGGAGGGATCGTCGGAGGCGGTGGAGCCGGGCTTCAAGGGGAAGCGGACACCGTAGCAGGAACGAGGGGGTGGCAGGGTCGATCGATGTCGCGGACGGGCTCGGCGATGTCGTCGGGCCGAGTGGACGATCTCGTCGGGTCGGGTCGACGATCGCGCGGGTGCCGTCGACGATGGCGCGGGCCGGGGCGACGATCTCGTCGGGCCGGGTCGACGATCACGCGGGCGCCGTCGACGATGTCGCGGGCCGGGTCGACGATGTCCTCGGGCCGGGTCGACGATCGCGCGGGCGCCGTCGACGATGTCCTCGGGCCGGGTCGACGATCGCGCGGGCGCCGTCGACGATGTCCTCGGGCCGGGTCGACGATCGCGCGGGCGCCGTCGACGATGTCCTCGGGCGCGCTCGACGATTTCGCGGGCGCGCTCGATGACCTCTGGTCAAGCCGTCTCGCGGGCAAGGAAGCGGACCTCGCAAGCGAGGTCGACGATGGTCGCGCGAGGCGACGGGCAAAGGTCGGCGGCAAGGTCGCCGTTCATGCCTGCGGCTGGACGTGACGAGCGCAGATACGCCCGGGGGATGCAAACGAATCGTCTCGGCGAATGGATTGCGTGCCCGTGAGAATACGCGGACCTCGTGGCGGCACACGCCATGCGCTCGTACGCGCGGATGGCTCGACGCTCCACGGCCGGCCCCCGTCGTTTCCGTATCTGGCACGGACATCGCAATGGAGTGTGGCCAGCCGTCGGCGTGGGGCTCTCCCCACGTGCAAAGCGGATCACGCTCGGACACCTCGCTCGCGATGAGGAAGGAAGGGACTTGGCATGACGACCTCGAACAGGGCCATCAAGACATTTCTCCAGGCGAACAGCGCCGCTCCCTCGCTCAGGTCCGGCGGCGTCGATCGCGCCGCGCGGAGCTTCCTCGTGGCAGACGAGGAAATCGAGCGCATCGAGGCAATGGTCGTCGCGAAACAGCCGGACCTCCCCCTCCTCCTCCTGCGCGCGGACGCGACGTATGAACCGATCGCCGAGGAGATCCGCCATCATCGCGCCTACCAGCACGTGCCCCGCAGCCTGGTGGGGCCGTCCGGCGAGCTCCAGGGGCTGCTCGCCCTGCAGGCCCTCGTCCCGCAGATCCAGAAGGAGAACGAGCCGACGTGGCGTCCGGAGCTCGTCGAGGAGCTCTCCGGGGCGGCGAAGCAGCTCCTCGACATCGAGGTGCCGGCGGACCTCGTCGAGGTCTACCGCTTGGCGCGGAAGACACGCGGGGACGCCGTGAAGGCGCTGCTCGACGCGGATCTCTTCCCACGCGAAGGTCCGAGGAGCGACCCGCGCATCGATACGGTCAAGAAGGGGCTCCCGGGGCGAGATGACCGGGGCTCCGAATGGGCGGACTCGGTCGTCCAGGTCACGGCGAACGGATTGAAGCCGAAGGTGGGCTCGGGCGTGTTCCTCGGTTCGTACCTGGTCCTGACCGCGGCGCACGTGGTCGTGGGCGCCCACTCCGTGACGGTCGGCTCACCGAGGCTCGGCCGTTCGTTCAGGGTTCGCGATGTGAAGGTGCATCCCGGGTTCTCGCAGGGCCGCGTGGATTGCGACTATGCGCTCATCGAGGTCGAACACGCGCCCGGCCTCGGGGTCTGGCGCAAGCGCGACTTCGGCGCCTCGGGCGGGCGCCATTCCGTGGTGCGGTATGGCTTCCCGACGAGCGGCTCGCGCTTCGGCGAGGGCTCGGTGGAGCGGATCGGGAACGGCCGCGCCTTTTTCTCGGACGATCTGACCGTGCCCCCGGGCGCCAGCGGCGGCGGTCTTTTTCATGCATCGGGGGACAAGGTCTACCTCGTGGGAATCACGACCAATGACGACACACCAACGGGGCCCAACAAATCATACGTGGGGCTCGCATTGAGCGGCATGTACGAATTACTCCCGGAGAAGCAATGAGAACACATCGAGCACATTCCTTTGGTTCGGCCATGGCCGTCCTTCTTGCGGCCCTGTCGCCCACGCTCCCGGCGCCCGACGCGGCGGCGCAGAGCAAGCCCGCCAAGCCCGCCGCGGCGAGCGACACGAAGAAGCCGGCGAACAAGGGCAACGCAGCGGCGAAGGCCGGCGCGGCCAATGCAGCAGCAGGCGAGGAGGCTCCGGCGAAGCCGCGCGATCCCGATGCCCCCGAGCCGCCGATCGATGACGGGCGCGCCTCCGGGCAAACCAGGAGCACGGCGCCCGCGATGCGCGTATTCGAGCTGAAATGGCCCAATCTGGAGGACATGACGCGGCGGATCTGCGGCGATGGCGCCGAGTCGGGTGCGGTGAAGGGAACGCTCTCGTGCACGGGTGGCGGATATCAGGCCTGGTTCCGTATCCAGGAGGGATCGAGCTACAGGTCGTCCCCTCCGCGGACGAGCATGGAGACGGCATGCGCCGCGGCGGAAAAGGTGGCGAAGTTGGTGGATTTCGACAAGCCCGGCGCGGCGCCGACGAAAGACCTCCTGAAGGCATGCGGGAAGCGGGAGGACCCGGCTCGCCTCGTGGCCCAGCTATGCAAGACGCTCCCGGACAAGTCGTCCATGCGCACGGCGCTGGAATGCACCGACAGCGCAGGCTGGACGTCCCAGGCCACGAGCCGCGCTTCGTCCTGGGAAGCAAAGGACGTCAAGACGCCTAGCCAAAAAAAAGAGACACTGTGCGATGTCGTGCTCAACACCCCGGGCGCCGACGGACTGCGGACGATCCCTGAATACGACGAGCTCCACGAGCTCTGCAAGCCGCGCACCAAGCGGGCAGGCGCCGGGATCGCGCTCGCTGCGTTCGTCGCCCCGATGCTCCAGGGCGCCGGCGACTTCTTGAAGGAGCGCGCCCAAGAGGAGCTGCTCGCGTTCGCCGTGGAGAACATCGGCGAGAAATTCTGCGGCGCGGGCGAGGATTATGGCTTCGAGGACCTGCAGACGTTCGCGAAGCACAAGCTCACGATCAAGTACGAAAAAGACAAGACGGGAACGCTCGCCGATGTGGAAGGCTTCGCGCTCGGCACCAGCAAACCCATTGCATGGCTCGATTCCACGGAGCTCACGGGCCTGCGCTGGTCCGATCCCATCCTCGCGGCTCGCTCGGCGGCGACCCTCCCGAACGGGGTGGCGGTCGGGTACTGGGCGCTCGGCTCCGTGGACAACAAGAAAGCACGCGAGCTCCGGACGAACGCGATGTCGAACCGAGACCTGGCCTCGGGCTCCATGTTCTTCCCGGAGACGTGCGCCACGTTCCTCCCCCGCGGGCTCCGCGGGCATGCGGACGTCGACGCCATCTACAGCGGCCGGCTGCAACGCGTGCTCGCGGGCGAGGTCATGACCCTGCCGATCCGCCTGCTCTCGCTCGAGGGTCTGCCGCTCTCCAAGGCCACCGCGACCGCCACGGAAGAGAAGCAACTCCGGATCATGGCGTACACGCTGGCCACGCAGCTCCTGGGCACCGTGCAGACCAAGAAGCCTGCGCTCGAGTTCCTCGAAGGTCTCGAGCCGGCCATCCGGAAGGCGCTCGAAGCCGAGAAGGACGAGAAGGGCACGAGCGCCTTGCCGACGGATTGCAAGTTCCAGAAAGGCACCGCGCCCTCGTTGCCCTGCGTCCTCGGGCTGTTCTTCACGATGGCCTCGAAGACCCAGATCATGCTGGAGCAGCTCGACGCCGAGAAGTTCCCTCCCGAGCAGCTCGGATTCAAGTGGATCGAGGAGGGCACGAAGAGCTTCTGCGAGGGGTACGGAGGCGAGACGGACGGGAACAAGTGTGTCTTCGGCGGGCTCGCCGAGACCGAGGTCGCCGTATGGAACGAGCTCCAGGCGATGGTGCAGGCGATCGCCGACTTCCACGACGCGGTCAGCGCCGTCGAGGCGCAATACAAGGCGGCGCTCGCATCGAAGCCGCCCATGGTGGCCGGCGCCGAGGCGGCGGAGGGCGTCGCGGCGGCCCTCGACGCGCTGACCGGCTCCATGCTGAGCCTCGGCGAGGCCATCGCGAAACACGTGGGGACCACGCAAGGGTCGTCGAACGGATTGGGGAACGGGCTGAACAAGCTCCAGCAGTTGAAGCAGGTGACGGGCCTGGTCCACGAGGGGCTGAAGGCGACGACCGCGGCGACGCGGCAGGACTATCGCGCCGTCGCGGCGAGCCTCCACGTCATGCTCAACAGCCCGCTCGTGGCACCGTACATCCACGAGAAGACGAAGAAGGGCCTCACGTTCGTATTCGCGCTCGGCCAGGCGAAGACGAGGGACGACGTCCGCAAGCTCCTCGATGAGCACGCCGCGCCCCTCGGCAGCTACCGGGCGAAATACGTCGGGACGAACCGGTGGTTCATCAACGGATTCGTCGGGCTCGGCGGCTCCTACAACTTCTGGACAATGCGCAGGCGCGAGAAGAACAGCGTGATCCAGAGGCCGGACGACTTCAGCTTCGTCCCCTTGTCCGCCCCCATCGGGATCGACTGGACGATCGTCTCGCGGAAGACGCAGAACGTGGGCCTGACCCTGACGGTGCTCGATCCCCTGGCGCTTCGGGTCGTGGAGCGTGAGGATCAGGAGGTGGAGTACGATTTCGACGGCGTCGTGTCGCCGGGCTTGTTCGTGCGCTGGGGGATGTTCCGCTCGCCCATCGCCCTCATGGGCGGGGTACGCTGGCAGCCCTTGATGAAAGCGGGCGCCACGGATTGCGGGGCCGGCGGCAAGCAGGCATGCTGGCAGGGGCCGATGCAAGTCATGCTCAACGTCGCGGTCGACCTGCCCATCTATCCGCTCGATTGACCGGCGCCACCGGCAAGCGCGCCCTTGTCCGGTCAAACGATCCCGGCCATCACCTCGAACGCGAGCTCGTACCGCCCGAACGGCGGCACGATGCAAGCCCCCGCGACGCGGTTTCCCACCGCTGCGAGCAACCTTCATCGCGAAATACGGTCCCGGCGGGGAGCGCATCTTCCGCAGGAAAATCGCAACGGAGCCAACGCGGAGGTGCGGTCAAGCGGGAAAACCTTCCTTGGACTGTTGCCGCCCTGGACGTGTTTCGATAAAGTCGTTGCACCACAAACGATGGAGACCTCGTGACGCGCAAGAAAATCCTCCTCGCGACCGACCTGAGCTGCCGTTGTGATCGCGCCCTGGACCGCGCGGCCCTCCTCGCCTCCACGTGGCACGCGAGCCTCACGGTCGTGCATGCGCTCGAGGAATCGCCGTCGGTGACGGACCTCCCCTCGTGGCGCCAGACGCTCACCCCCGCGCAGCTCGCCTTGCAGCAGATCCGCGCCGACATGCCCAAGGCCCCGGATGTCCACGTCGACATGGTGGTGGAGCAAGGTGATCCGGCGTCGGTCCTCCTCGGGGCCATCGAGCGGCTGGAGCCCGATCTCGTCGTGACCGGCGTGGCGCGCGGCGAGACGCTCGGGCGCATGCTCCTCGGCACCACCGTCGAGCAGATCGTCCGCAAGTCCAGGGTCCCGCTGCTCGTCGTGAAGTCGCGGCCCCACGACGCCTACCGGAACGTGATGCTCACGTCCGACTACTCCGAGAGCTCCCAGCGCGCGCTGCCGACGGCGCTCCCCCTGCTCCCGGCAAGCGCGAAGATCAGCCTCTTCCACGCCTACGACGTCCTCTTCGAGGGACACATCGACGACCGGATCTCCGCGCGCGATGCGGCGCATCACCGGGCGACGGACGAGGGACTCGCGTTCGTCGCGAACCTCCGCGCGAACGCCGGAACGGGCCACGCCATCCCGCTGATCTGCGAATACGGCGACCCCGGCGTGCTCCTGTCCGATCTCACCCATACACGCGGGCTCGACCTCGTCGTGCTCGGCACCGCCGGCCGCACCGGGCTCCTTGGCGCCCTCCTCGGCAGCGTGGCCCTGCGGCTGCTCGCCACGCTGCCGAGCGACGTGCTGATCGTGCGCCCGACGACCGGCTGAAGCGAGCGCCCGTGGGCGTCTCCGCGTGGGCCTTCTTCGTCGGGGGCGTGCTAGCGTCCGTCCGCCATGCGCACGCGTTTTCCGACCTTGCTGGTCCTCGCCCTCCTCGGCTGCGGCGCGGCCCCTGCCTCGGGCCCCGCCACGCCTTCCGCGACGTCCACGGCCCCCGCCTCCCCGAGCGCGGCCGCGCTGCCCCCGTGGACCACGCCCGCCACGCCCGCCGCGCCCGCCGCCTCCGCGCCGGCCGCCGTGCCCACGCTCCCGGCGGAGACGCACCCCGAGACGCGCCCGCTCGCGGTGGACGTCGCGTCCCTGCCGCGCATCCAGGCCGTCAGCATCTCCCCGGACGGGCAGCAGGTCGCCTACGTCGTGAAAGAGACGCGGCTCGACCCGGACGCACAGCCCTCGGACAGCGACACGTCCGGCGGCTGGAAGTCCGAGGCGCAGCTCTGGGTGGTGGGGCGCGCGGGTGGGACGCCCCGGCAGCTCACGCGGGCTGAAAAATCGGTCGGAAACCCGAGGTGGCTGCCCGATGGGCGCGCCGTCGCGTTCGTGCGCGCGCAGGGCAAGGGGCGCAAGATCCACGTGCTCCCGCTCGACGGCGGCGAGGCCGAGGTGCTCGACCTCGGCGAGCTCGAATTCGAGGACTACGATTTCTCGCCGGACGGGCGCGCCCTCGCCTTCACGGCCGCGCCGCCGCTCACTGCGGCCGAGAAAGAGGCCACCTGGCGCAATGGCGGCGTGGTCGACGAGGCCAGCCACTTCAGGTCGTCGCAGCTCTGGGTGCTTCCGCGGGGCGGCAAGGTTCCGCGGCGGGTGACGTCGGGCAAGGAGAACGTGATCACGTTCCGCTGGTCGCCGGATGGGCGGACGTTCGCGGTGATCACCTCGCCGTCGGCGGAGCCCCATGACGCGGCCATCTCGCACTCGGTGCGTATCCTCGGCGCCGCCGACGGGGCCCTCGTCCGCGAGCTGACCCGGGAGCCGCGGCCGCTCGGGAGCCTCGCGTGGTCGCCGGACGGGCGCCACCTGGCCGTGCACAGCGGCAAGAACACGCTCTCGATGCTCAACGCGCTCCATGTGTACGAAGTCGCGGGCGGGCGCTCCTGGGACTTGGCGGACAAGCTCGACGCGACGATCACGAGCTTCGCGTGGTCGGGCGACAGCCGGAACCTGACCCTGGTCGTCGCCGAGCGGACCGGGACCAAGCTCGTGCGCATCCCCGCCGCGGGTGGCAGCGCCACCCAGCTCGGCCGGACGACGCGTATCCTCGGCCCCCTCGGCACGACGGACCGATCGGGGCGGTTTGCGGCGACCGTCTCGTCCGCGCCGACCGATCCCCACGCGCCGACGGTGGTCGACCTGCAAACCGGCGCGCTCCAGGTGGTCGCGCCGCAAGCGCCGCGCGTGGCGGGATGGACGCTCGCGAAGAGCGAGGTGGTGCGCTGGAAGAATGCGGACGGCATGGAGATCGAGGGCGTTCTCACGGTCTCGCCGCACGCGGGCGCCGGGCCGGCGCCGCTTTTGGTCTACCCGCACGGCGGGCCCGACGACGTGAGCCAGGACGGGTTCAGCCCGTTCGCGCAGTACATGGCGGCGCGCGGCTACTCCGTCCTGCGCCCGAACTACCGCGGCAGCTTCGGGTATGGGCAGGCCTTTTACGCGGCGAACCGGGGCCGGCTGGGCGAGGTCGAGTTCGCCGACATCGAGAGCGGCGTGGACGCGCTCATCAAGGCCGGGCGTGTCGATCCGCAGCGGCTTTATTATGGCGGCTGGTCCTGGGGCGGATTCGTCACCGCATGGACCATCGGCCACACGCGCCGCTACCGGGCCGCGCTGGTGGGCGCCGGGGTCGTGGACGTGGTGGCGCAGTATGCGAACTCGGACATCAACCATGGCGCGGCCGCGGAATGGGAGTTCCGCGGCAATCCCTGGAAGCAGCCCGAGGAGTTCGCCGACTCGAACCCGCTGCGCTCGGTGAGCAAGGTGGTCACCCCTACGTTGATCGCGCACGGCGACGAGGACGCGCGCGTGCCCCCGATCAACGGCTGGCTCCTCTACCGTGCCCTGACCGACATCGGTTGTGAGGTGCGCTTCCACCGCTACCCCCGCGAGCCCCACGGCTTCGGGGAGCCAGCCCACCAGGTGCACCTCTGGACCACCTGGGCGGCCTGGTACGCGGCGCACTGAGTCTGAGAGGGCGCGCGCCGGGTTCGAGGCGTGCCGCGGCTTCTCGGAGGTCGCCCGCGGCTTCCCAGAGGCCGCCCGCGGCTTCCTAGAGACCGCCCGCGGCTTCCCAGAGGCCGCCCGCGGCTTCCTAGAGACCGCCCGCGGCTTCCCAGAGGCCGCCCGCGGCTTCCTAGAGACCGCCCGCGGCTTCTCAAAGACATGCCCGCGGCTTCCCAGAGGCCGCCCGCGGCTTCCCAGAGGCCGCCCGCGGCTTCCCAGAGGCCGCCCGCGGCTTCCCAGAGACCGCCCGCGGCTTCTCAGAGGTCGCCCGCAGCTTCCCAGAGGTCGCCCACAACGTCCCAGAGGTCGGCCCTGCCTTCCCAGAGGTCGCCCGCAGGCGATGCACGGTCAGAGGCTGTGGATTTTTGCACGGCCGTCGGGTGCCGACGTGCATTCTCCCCCGGCCTTTCGGGCGCTACGACTGCCGAGTCGACGCGGCGGAGTCGTCGATCTTCATCTTCAGGAGCCAATCACGTGACTTCCTTTCGTACGAATTCAAAGAGCCTTCGTCTGGTCTTGCCGGGGATCCATGCCCTCGGCATTGCGTGCCTCGTGCTTTCGGCAGCCTGCGGCGGCACCAGCGGACAAGGGACCCCAGACGGACAAGGCGGCGCGGGCGGGCAAGGCGGCGCGGGTGGGCAAGGCGGCGCAGGCGGACAAGGCGGCGCAGGCGGACAAGGCGGCGCAGGCGGCGACGGTGGGCAAGGCGGCGCAGGCGGCAGCAGCAATCCCGGCGTCATGGCGTGGAGCAAGAAGCTGCCCGCCGACTACGACGGCCAGCAGATCACCATCGACAAGGCAGGCAATGTCTACGTGGCAGGGATCCTCCACGAGACGATCGATCTCGGATTGGGCCCGCTCGTCCCGCCGGCGCCCAGCGCGATGTACCTGGCGCGGTTCGATGCACAAGGCCAGATCCTCTACGCCAAGGCCTTTGGCGGCGATGGGGTAGAGCGCGTCGACAGGCTCGCCATCGACGACGACGGCAACCTGCTCCTGAGCGGCATCATGAAGTATGAGCTCGATCTCGACGGCGTGACCCTCACCGCCGAGGGCCATGGGTATTCTTTCGTGGCCAAGCTCGACGGCTCGGGCCACGGCCTCTGGGCCAAGAAGATCGGGTACGCGGACGGCGTCGCGTACAGTCGCCGTTACATGGCGGCCGACGCAGCAGGGAACGTGCTGGTCACGGGCATCGATCCCCAGGGCATCAATTTCGGCGGCGGCTACCTCTATCTCGACGATAGCCTCTTCCTCGCGAAATACGGCCCCGGCGGAGAGCACATCTTCAGCAAGAAGATCACGACCCTCGCGGACGGCGACGAGGTGAGGCCGTGGGCGATTGCGGTGACCCCGGCGGGCGAAGTGGCCATCGTGGGACGACGGGAGGGGCAGCCCGATTTCGGCAAGGGTCCCCTGTCGGGCTCGACCCTCGGATTCCTCGTCAAGCTCGACGCCGCGGGAAATACCCTCTTCAGCCTGCCGGTCGACACGGACATGGATGGCGTCGCCTTCGATGCCGCGGGCAACATCCTCGCCGCGGGCTTGCCCAACAATGGCTATTCGCTGAACGACATCCACGTCGCGAAATTCAGCGGCGCCTCGGGCGCGCAAATGTGGGCGAGGCAGTTCATCTCCCCGGATGAGATCGAGGGGGGAGCGATGAACTTCAACGATCTCGCGGTCGACCCGGCAGGCAACGTGGCCTTCACGGGCCAATTCGTCGGCCGCTTCGATTTCGGCGGAGGGATCCTGGACAACCTGAACCCCCACTGGACGCGGGATTCCTATGTCGTCAAGCTCGATCCGTCAGGAAACCACCTCTACAGCACCGCCCTCTCCGGCACGGAAAGCCACCAGGACGCCTCCGATCTCGTCATGGACCCGCAGGGCAACATCTACGTCACGGGATACTTCGAGTCGACGCTCGATTTCAACGGCGTGTCGCAGATGCAAGGGCCGTCCGAGTATCCGGGGAGCGGCTTCCTCGTGAAGATTCTTCCCTAGTCCTGCTGCGGCAAGTTCCCCCGTCCTGACCGCCCGCTCCGGTGGTCAGGACCCCGAACGTGGCGTCATTTCGTCGGCAAGATCTCGTAGGCCTTCATGGTCCCCGTCACAGCCACCTTGGAGACGGGTAGAACGAACGCTGGGGACTTGTGCGGAGAGACCTCGATGGCATCACCGACGGTCGTCTGGCCCGCGGGCATCGCGATCGGAATGGTGTATTCGCCTTTGAGGGTGATGTGCATGTATCTCCAAAAGAGATCGGGAATCGTGCTGGCGTCCTTGATGACGACATGAAAGTCGGTGGCGCCCGGGACCCCCTGCTCTTCGGCGACGACCTGCCCGTGCAGCAGGACCCGAACATTGTACGAAACCGCCTTCCCCTGAGCGTCCTTGAAGCTGGGCGTGACGCGGAACGTGTCGCTTGTACCGACCTGAACGAAGCTGACCGAGCTACCCACTGTGCCGCTCGATGAATCGGTGAACGTGATGGAATTCCCACCTCCGGCGGAGCGGATCATGTTCCCTGCATGCACCCATTCCGTGGTCGGAGAAAACGACGTCGAAAAACCGGCACCGGATTTCGCGAAGTTCCCGACGCGGATCGTGCCGGCGGCATCGGGGGGCGCGATCGTCGCCCCTCCGAGGGGGCAGATCTCCGAACCGTCCCAGGAGAAGACACAAGAGCCCGCCCCCAGCTCATCCGCTGTCGCGCCGAGCGCGTCCTCGTCCCACGGCCCGGCACTCGTGCCGCAGCCTGTAGAGGCGAAAAGAATACACAACGTCACAGCCGCAACCAAGGAGTGCTGCATCCGGCTCATCAATGGCCCCTTCCGCTCGAATGAAGGTTCGAGCAGGCAACGGTAAACACACACCGTACGCAGGGCAAAATTTCACGAATTCACCGGAGGCCCCTTCCTGCGATTGCCGCGCGCAGCGCCGGCGCGCGGCACGGCCCTCGCGCGCGGCGCGACGCGTCATCGACACGAACGTCACCAGCGCATACGAATGCGTCATTCCCCTGCAAGGTGCGGCGAAGCACGTGGCGGCGTTCCCTGCGCAGGTGAGCCGCCGAAGAGCGCGCGAATGACCTCCTCGGCCGCGTCCGACAGGAGGTCCCGGTCGAGGCGCAAGGGTTCGTCGAAAAATGCCGCCGCGGCGGCTCGATCGACGAGGTGCGTCCCGACGAGCGCGGCCGAGCGGTCGGTATCGAAAATGTTCTCGGCCACGATGATACGCGCCCCTTCGGCGACGCGCTCGTCGGCGTTGCGACCGGCGGAGGGCTCACCGAGCCAGGCTGCGAAGTATTGAAGCGACAGGTTCCCGGGGCGGGCCATGTGCGGCGTCCCGATGACCACCTGCAGCCGCGCGCGCTCCTCGGGCGTCATGCGCGCCGAAAGCGCCGTGACTTGCGCATGCAAGGTCATGACATTCTGGTAGGCGGCGTCCTTCACGTTCTGCACGACGTCGGCGCGCTGCGAGCGGACGAACGCGCCGAGCTCGCTCGACGTCAGGCGTTTTTCGCGCGTGACTCGCTCGATCCACGAAAGCGAGCGGGTCAGGATGCGCCGCTGTCGCTCGTGCTGCGCCGGGTCGGAAAACCTCCCGTCCATGGTGGCGAGCGCCGCCTCGACGAGGGCTTTGTACGAGACGAGCTTGCCGAGCAGCGCCACGTCGATCGGGCCGTCCACCCCGACGAGCAGCAAATAGAGAGCAAAGGGCACGTGCGCCACGGCCTTGAGCTCGTGATAACGTTCATTCGTGGCCGGCCGCTCGAGCCGCTCGCCACGATGCAGGAGCACGAGCGTATCGCCGGATTGCACGAGCACCGGTCCGGATGCCGCGAGCATGGCGGCGCGGCGTTCGGCGTAAGCGTCGCGGAAGGCGCTGTTCAGAGGGCAGAAGGGGTTGCCGGACGGGAGCGGGCATGGCCGCTCCGCGGAGGCCACGGGCGGCGCGTGAGGGCCATGTTTCGCGGGCGGCGGCGCCCGCGCGTCCTGGGCGGTGGAGCTCCGCCCCGCCTGGCATGCGGACAAGAGTACCAGCGGAACCATGGCCACGAGCACGCGGGCCGCGCTCTCTGCACGCATCGTTTCCCTTCCCCCCGGCCCATTGCGAGCCTAAACGGAAAGTCTACGCCATGCGCCGCGTCGCACGAGAGTCGGGCTCACCTGGAATGGGCCCTCAGGCCAATGCGGACCGAAAAGAGCCACGTTCCGCCCGGGACTGTACGCGCGAAAGAGGTCGTCCCGAGGGGCCGTCCGATGGCCCGGGGAGCGGCTTCCTCGTGAAGATTCTCTTTGGAGAGCAGCCTACCGAGCGCGGGCCCGACTCATTCTGCGCCGATGCGCCCGTCGCATCGACACGCCAAAGGAGCAGGTCCAGCGGCCCCTTCCAATCGTAATCCTCGGTCGCGCGGCCCCGCGGCACGTACCGATGAGGGCCGAGCACGATCGGACGCTCGTAGGTGAGCACCGCCCAGGGGATTCCGTCGGAGGACCGTGCGAGCGCGACGCTCATCGCAGGAAAGACGCGTGCCCATTGGACCTGCCCATCGACCACGCGCGCAAGAAAGACGTGGCCGAGCTCGTCGGCGGGATCGCCGTGCACCGTGTGATCGCCGATGCGCGCCTGGCGAAAGAACCTCCCTCCGACGAGAAGGTCGTTTTTGCCCGTCGCGACGAGGCTCGTCACGTGCGCGCCCTCCAGGGTGAGCACCACGGTCTCGATACGTTTCGGCGGATCCGGCGCGGGTGTGATCGTCACCTCTTCACGAGGGGCCGCGCAAGACGCGCCTCGACACCCCGCGAGGGCAAGCCAGGCCATGGCGAGGCAAAGCCCGGCACGTCGAGGCGCCCCCCCCGGGGTCACACGATCCCGTCCATCACCTCGAGCGCGAGCTCGTACCGCCCGAGCGGCGGCATGATGTACGCCCCCGCGACGCGATTTCGCACCGCCGCGAGCATCTCCCGGGCAATGGCGACGCCCTCCTTGCGCGCGGCGGGGCCGCTGCCGGCGCGTTGCATGCGGTCGCGCACGTCCCGCGGGATCTGCATGCCGGGGACCTCGTTGTGGAGGAACTCGGCATTCTTGTGGCTCGCGAGCGGCAGGATGCCGACGAGGACGGGCAGGCCGAGGGGCTCGACGTCTTTCAAGAATCGATCGAGCACGTTCGGGTCGTAGACCGGCTGCGTCATGATCAATTCGGCGCCGGCGCGTTTCTTCAGCTTGAGGCGCTCCATTTCGCGCTCGTAGTTCAAGGCCGCGGGCTCGGCGCCCGTCGCGCAGAAAAACGAGGTGACGCCGCCGAGCGGCTTGCCGCCGGGATCGATGCCGGCATTGAGGCGGGAGGCGAGGCGGAGGATGCCGATCGAGTCGAGGTCGTAGACGGCCGTCGCGTCCGGGAAATCGCCCATCTTGGGGGGATCGCCGGTGACCACGACGAGGTTGCGAATGCCGAGCGCGTGGGCGCCGAGGAGGTGCGCGACCTGCCCGAGCAGGTTCCGATCCCGGCCGCAGACGTGCAAGAGCGTCTCGACGCCGAGCTCTTCCTGCATGCGCACGGCGAGCGCGAGGTTCGACATGCGCGCCTGGGCGCGCGCGCCGTCCGCGATGTTGATGATGTCGACGCCACCCGTGACGAGCATCTTCGCGGCCTGGATGGCCGAGGTGGGGTCGACGCCGACGGGCGGGTTCACCTCGACGGAGACGACGAACTTCTTGCCGATCTTGGACGCGAGTTTGCTCTTTTCCGCCGTGGCGACGGGCCGCTGGCCGATCACCAGGACGGGCGGCTCGGGGGGAATGCTGCTATCGGCGACCCCGACCCAGAGGGGACCGGGATCCTCGCACGCGCCCGCGGCGGCGCTCGCCTCCATGCGCGCGGCGGCGGCCATGCGGCGAACGTGCTCGGGGGTGGTGCCGCAGCAGCCGCCGATGAGGCGGACGCCGAGCTTGCAGAGCCTCCGGGCAAAGACGCCGAAGTATTCGGGCGTGGAGACGTAAATGAAGCGGTCGTCGACGCGGCGGGGAATGCCGGCGTTGGGGATGGCCGAGAGCGGAATGCCGAGCGGCAGGAGTTTTTCGATCGCGGCGAGGACGACCTGGGGGCCGTCGGAGCAATTGACGCCGATGACATTGCAGCCGACGTCGCGCAGGCGGGCGCCGATGTCGGCGACGGGCGTGCCGTCGGAGAGGGTGAGGTCGGCGTCGACGGAGACATGGGCGACGATGGGCAAGGCGTCGCTGACGGCGCTGCGGACGCCTTCGATGGCGAGGAACAGCTCCTCGGGCTGGCGCATCGTTTCGAGCAGGAGGACGTCGGCGCCGCCCTCGGTGAGGGCTTCGGCCTGCTCGCGGAAGGCGTCGCGCACGCGGGTGCGGTCGTCCTCGCCGAAGGCGGCGAACACGAGGCCGCTCGGGCCAATGGCGCCGGCGACGTGGCCACGGTCGCCCACGGCCTTGCGGGCGAGCTGGGCGGCGGCGACGTTGAACTCGCGGACGCGGTCGGCGTAGCCGTGGCGGGCGAGCCGGACGCGGTTGGCGCCGAAGGTGTTGGTCTCGACCACCTGGGCGCCGGCGCGCACGTAGTCTTCGTGGATGCGGAGGACGAGCTCCGGGCGCGAGACGACGAGCTCTTCGTAGTTGACGTTGAAGAGGACGCCTCGCTCGTAGATCTGCGTCCCCATGCCCCCGTCGACGACGAGCACGCCGCGACGAACGGCGTCGAGGAAACGCGTGGGTTTCGGGGTCAGGGCAGGCGGGGCGCTCGACATCGCGGCGCACCCTAGCACAGGAGATGTCGTTGGCGGCCGAACGAGCGCCCCCCTTTCGCCTGTCTTCCGGACCCCCTCCTCGTCTCGTCCGGCCCCCTCCCCCGGGACCACGCCCATTCATTCATGTGCCAAAGGGGCGATCCTACCGTATCGTACGTCCCCCGAAACAAGGAGCGACGTATGCCGCGCGAGTTCGCCGTGGGTCCCTGCAAAGTCTCCCTGGTCGAAGGTGACATCACGACCGAGGACGTCGACGCCATTGCCAATGCCGCAAATGCCGGGCTGCTCGGCGGCGGCGGCGTGGACGGCGCCATTCACCGGGCCGCGGGTCCCGAGCTCGTCGCCGCTTGCCGCGAGGTGAAAAAGACCCTCCCCGGTGGCCTTTTGCGGACCGGCGGGGCCGTGATCACGCCCGGGTTCCGCCTGCGCGGAAGGCACGTGATTCACTGCGTCGGCCCGGTGTACGAGCGCGAGGGCGCGCGGGCGCCGGGGCTGCTCGCGAGCTGTCATACCGAGGCGCTGCACCTTTGCCGCGAGCAGGGTCTGTCGTCCATCGCATTCCCCGCGATCAGCACGGGTGTGTACGGCTATCCGCTCGACGAGGCCGCGCGCGTGTCGCTCACGGCGGTGCGGGACGACCTGCGCGCCCACGGCGCGCCGTCCTTCGTGCGGATGGTGCTGTTCGGGGCGCGCGCGCTTTCGGCATTCGAGCGCGCAGCCGACGATGTCTTCGGCGGGACCCCCTGATCCGGCGCGGCGCCATGCGCGGTGGTCGCGGGGAGGACGTGTGCAACAATGGCGCCGTGATCGAGAAGGAGAGGATTGCACGAGGAGCCTTCGAGGCGGGCCTGCCCGAGCCGCTGCGTGGCGCGCTCGACGCGCGGGCCGAAGCCGCGCTCGCGCGGGCAGCGGCGCGCGGCCGCGAGGCGTGGCCCGCGGTGCAGATCGAGGACGAGGTGTGGTTCGGTCACCTGGCCCGCAAGCTCCGCGATGGCGAGCCCCTCGCGGCGCAGCTCGATGCCATCGACGCGGGCGGCCTGTACCTCGCCGCCGCTTGCTTGCGCGGCGTGCCTGCGGCGCTCGAAGCGTTCGAGCGGGAGGTCTTGCCCTCGGCGCGACGCGCGCTGTCGATGCGCGCCGACGAAGCGCGCGTCGATGAGATGCTGCAACGGACGCGCACGCGCCTGCTCACGGAGCTTCACGGCCCCCCCAAGCTCGCGCTGTACGCCGGTCGCGGGCCCGTCGGCGGGTTCGTACGCACCGTCGCGGTCCACCTCCTCGCGAACGACGAGGCCGCGGCGAAGCCCATCGAGGACGACGACGACGCGCTGGCCGCGCTGCCCGAGGCCGCCGACGTGGAGGCGGGGCTCTGCCGGCTGGACCAGCAGCAGCACTTTCGCGCGGCCTTTCGGGAGGCGCTCGCGACGCTCTCGTCGCGCGACCGCGCGCTTTTGCGCCTCAGCTTGCTCGATGGCCTCTCGATCGACGACATCGCGCCGATGTACGGCGCCCATCGCGCGACCGTGGCCCGCTGGCTCGGCGCCGCGCGCGACCTCTTGGCCACGCGGACCCGGCAGGCGCTCGCCAGCCGCCTGCGCCTGCGCCCGGACGACCTCGAGAGCCTGCTCGGCGGCGTGCTCAGCCGTTTCGACCTCAGCCTGTCCCGCCTGCTGCGCGAGTCCCACGGCGCCGAGGCCCCGCCTGATGCGACCTGACGATTTGTTGCGACCTCGATCGGAGGCGACCTGTCCCTTGGTGCGGGGTGCATGTGCACCGGCCGCGGTGTTCCTCCACGTCACCAAGGAGTCTCGTCGTGAAACAACTCGTGTGGTCGCTCCCTCTCGCTTTCCTCCTCGCCTGCAGCGCCGGCACCGGGAGCTCCGGCTCCGACAACGGCGAGGGCGGGGGCGGGGGCGAGGGCGGGAGCGGCCCTGGTTCGTCTTCGTCTTCTTCTTCTTCTTCCAGTTCCAGCTCGTCGTCCACGTCGTCCGGGCCCAGCGGCATCACCGAAATGGAGCGCCTCCAGGTCTACTGCGAGAAAACGATGCTCGCCGGCTGCCCCGCCTGGTTCACATCGACGGCCCAGTGCGTCGACATCATGAGCAAGACGCAGACCGATCTATGCCAGGACAAGTGGGTCGCGGAGACCGATTGCCTCGGCAAGACGCAGGCCGGGGACTGGGCCTGCAACGCCGTCGGCGAGCCGGAGCTCGTCGGCACGGTGTGCCGCGACGAGTACGGGTTCGGCTCGTATTGCCGCATCGCCGTCGCGACCCCGGCGTGTCACGGCGCCGCGTGCATGTACAACTCCGATTGCTCGGGCGACGCGGGCTGCAACGAGGCCACGGGGCATTGCGTGGAGGCGAGCGCCGAGTGCGGCGGGCTGCCGTGCAAATACAACGCCGATTGCCCGAGCGCATTCAAGTGCAACGACGCGCTGGGGCAGTGCGTCTTGCCCTGAGGCAGAAGACGCGCTGATGGCCTGCCTCGACGAGAACCTCTTGTTCGAGTTGTCCGTCGGGCAGCTCGACGGGGCCGCCTTGGCCAAGGCCGAAGAGCACCTCGACACCTGCCCCCGCTGCCGGCGCGTGGTGGCCGCGACGCTGCGCGCGAGCGGGGCCGCCGCGCCGAAGCCCCCGGCCCTCGTGCAACGCGGGACGGCGATCGGCCGCTACCTCGTCGTGGAGCGGGTCGGCGTCGGCGCCATGGGGCAGGTGTTCGCCGCCTACGATCCCGAGCTCGACCGCAAGGTGGCGCTGAAGCTTTTGCGCTTCTCGTCGCGGTCAGGCGCGGAGGAGGAGCAGCGGCGCGCGCGGCTCGCGCGCGAGGCCCAAACGCTGGCGCGCCTGTCGCACCCGAACGTCGTGACCGTGTTCGACGTGGGGACGTGGGAGCAGCAGTTTTTCATCGCGCTCGAGTTCGTCCCCGGCGGGTCGGCCCGCGCATGGGCCACGCGAGAACCGCGCACGTGGCGCGAGATCGTGCAGCTATGGATCCAGGTCGGGCGCGGGCTCGCCGCGGCGCACGCAGCCGGGGTCGTGCACCGGGACCTGAAGCCCGACAACGTGCTCGTGCGCGCCGATGGTCGCGCGCAGGTCACCGACTTCGGCCTGGCCGCCGAAACACGGCTCGGCGACGAAGCGGCCGCGCCGACCGAGATGGCCCTCACGGAGACGGGCGCGCTCCTCGGGACGCCGGTCTACATGGCGCCGGATCAGCTCGAAGGCGCGCCGGCCACCGAGGCCTCCGATCAGTTCGCGTTCTGCGTGTCGTTATGGGAAGCGCTGCATGGCGAGCGCCCCTTCGCCGGTCACACGATCGCCGAGCTCGCGCGGGTCGTGCGGGCGCAGGCGCCCCGCGCGCCGGCCTCGTCGCCGGTGCCTCCCGCCGTGCGTCGCCTGCTGCAATGCGGGCTCCATCCCGATCCACGCGAACGTCATGCTTCGATGACCGCGCTCGTCGACGCGCTCGAACGCGCGACCGAGGCGCCTCGTCGTTTCGGCCTCCCGATGCGGATCGGCGCGGCCTTGCTGGCCCTCGTCGTCGTCGTCGTCGTCGTCGTCGCGCGGCCGAACGAGGCCGTCCGCCGTCACCCGACGTGCGTGCTCGCCGAGGAGCGGCACCGGGCCGGGTGGGACGAGGCGCGCCGCGCCGTGGTGCGCGAGGGCTTCGACCGCACGGGCCTCTCGTATGCCGCGCAGGCCTTTGGCGCCGTCGACAGCGCGGTCTCGGCACGCGCGTCCGCCTGGCGGGCCGAGCGCGCCGAGGCGTGCGAGGCGCTCGTCGAAGCGCCGCAGCCCGATCCCCTCTTCCGCGCGCGTGTCGCGTGCCTGGATGAACGCCTGGCGGAGCTCGATGCCGCGGTCGAGGTGCTCTCGCTCGGCGGGGCCGACGCGGTCAACCGCGCGACGTCCGTCGTCGAGCGAATGGCGCCGCTCGACGCCTGCGTGGCAGCCCGCGCCGGACCTGCCGACGCGGAGCCGTGCGAGGCGTGCGTGGCGATCCGCGCCGACGTGCAGCGCGGAAGGACCCTGCAACAGCTCGGAAAATTCGCCGAGGCCGAGCGTGTCACCCAGGGCGCGCTCGCGCGCGAGGCGCCGCCGAACGCCGCCGCCGCGCGGGCCGCGCTCCTCGTCGAGCACGCGCGCACGCTCGAGCCGCTCGGCCGCCTCGACGAGGCCGAGCGCGAGATATTCGACGCAGCGCTGGCCGCGCACCGGGTGGGAAGCCGCGCCCTCGCCGCCGAGGCGTTCGCGGAGCTCGCCTACGTCGTCGGGTACCTGCGCGCGCGTCCCGATGACGGCGAGCGATGGGCGTCGCAAGCGGACGCGCTGCTCGGCCCCGACGATGCGCCGCTCCTCGATCGCGTCGCCACGGTGCGCGGGGTCATCGAGGCGCGCCGCGGCAACCTGCGGCTGGCCGAGGAGCATTTTCGCCGCGTGGAGGAGAGCGTCCGCAAGCGGCTCGGCGCGGCGCACCCGAGCCGCGCCCGCGTGCTCTCCAATCTGGCGAGCGCGATCTTGCACCAGGGTCGCTTCGACGACGCGCTGCCGTTGCTGAAGGAGTCGTACGACCTCTCCGTCGCGGCGCTCGGCGCCGATCACCCCGACGCGTTCCAGGCGCTCAATTCCTACGGCGCGGCGCTCGGCAACGCCGGCCGCTTCACGGAGGCGGTCCCGGTGTTCGAGGCGGCGCTCGCCGGATACAAGCGCACGCTCGGCGCGAACCATCCGCGGATTGGCCGTGCGGCCTCGAACCTCGCCGAGGCGCTCTACCGCCTGAAGCGATATCCGGACGCGCGCGCTCGTTACATCGAGTCGGCGGCGGCCTTGGAGCGGGCCCTCGGGCCCGATGCGCCGGACCGCGCGCGCGCGCTCACGGGCCTCGGCCAGGTGTACGTCGCGGAGGGCGCGTGCGCCGAAGGCCTCGACGAGACGCAGCGGGCGCTCGCCATCTGCGCGAAGTCCGCGTGCGAGCCCGAGGACGCGGCGGTCCTCGAGTTCCTGCACGCGAAGGCGTGGGTCTGCGCAGGCCACGCGAAGGCCCAGGCCCTCCCGCACGCCCGCCGCGCCGTCGAGCTCTTCCGCTCCCTCGGCCGCCCCGGCACCGAGGCGCAGATCGCCGAGATCGAAGCGTGGCTCCGGTGAAGTGAGCGCAGGGTTGTTTCGCTGTCGTACTGAACACCCCACCTCGACAGCCGCCCCCCGCCACGACGAACTAGGCTATGCTCCGCCCGCCCGCGCGGCTGCGCGAGGATGCACGGAGGCGAGCACCTTGTACGAACCGATCAAATTTCCAACGAAACGTGGGGCCGAAGCGCCGGGTGAGCTCGTGGCGCCCGAGGGCGTGGAGCGGGCGCCCGCGGTGGTGCTGATCCAGGAGTGGTGGGGGCTCAACGGGCAGATCCGTCACGTCGCCGCCCGCCTCGCCCGCGAGGGGTTCCTCGTCGCGATCCCCGATCTCTATCACGGGCGCTGGACCGTCGACCCCGCCGAGGCGCAGAAGCTCATGGAAGGCCTCGATTGGCCGCGGGCGCTCGACGAGATCGGCAGCGCGGCGGCCTACCTGAAGAAGCATCCGCGCAGCAACGGCCATGTCGGCGTGATCGGATTCTGCCTCGGCGGCGCGCTCTCGTTCGCGTCGGCCACGCTCGTGCCGGAGTTCGAGGCCGTCGTGCCGTTTTACGGGCTCGCCCCCTCGGACAAGTTCGATTACGCGAAGGTCAAGGCGCCGATCCTCGCGCATTTCGCCACCCAGGACGAGTGGGCCCGGGCGGACAACGCCCGCGCGGTGATGGAGCAGATGCATTCGCGCGGGCAATCCATGGAACTTCACGTCTACGAGGCCGGGCACGCGTTCGCGCACGAGTCGCGCAAGGACGTGTACGTCCCGGAGGCGGCCGCGCTCGCCTGGAGCCGCTCGATTGCTTTCTTGCACCGGCACCTCGGCTGATCCGAGGGGCCGCTTTTCGGATGACTTGGTTGGAGGTCGGTCGATGTCGACGAATCGGTGGATGAAGACTTTGCTTTTCGCCGTGCCTTGCGCGGCGGCTCTCGGCTTTGCGGGGACCGGGTGCTCGGACGAGCCGGACGGCTCGGGCGGCGCCGGTGGTGAAGGTGGCGCGGGCGGCTCGCCGGCGAGCAGCAGCTCGAGCAGCAGCAGCTCGGGCAGCGGCGGCATGGGCGGCATGGGCGGGGCCGGCGGCGCGGGCGGCGGCTGCGGCGATACGATGACGGATCCGGCGAACTGCGGCACCTGCGACAACCAATGCGCGCCGGGCCAGACGTGCGCGGGCGGCGTTTGCACCTGCGGATCGACGAGCGTCGCGTTCGCGGAGGTGCAGACGATCCTGTCGGCGAGCTGCGCCGTCGGCGGCTGCCATTCGGGCGCGGCGCCGAAGCAGGGGCTCGACCTGACGAGCGCGAACGCGCACGCGGAACTCGTGAACGTGCCGGCCGAGCAATGCGCGGGCGAGACGCGGATGCGCGTCAAGCCGGGCGCCCCCTCGGAGAGCTACATCATCGACAAGATGATGAACGTCGACAAATGCGCCGGAAACAAGATGCCGCCGTCCATCGCGCTTTCCGATGCCAAGATTCAGGTGGTGTCGGACTGGATCTGCGGCGGCGCGATGCCGTGATTTGTTGAATGGGACGGGGACCGATGTATTGCCCACGTTGTCTCAGGCGTTTCGAGGATGAAGAGCACCGCTTCTGTCCGTACGACGGGACCAAGCTCGTCGCGACGCCCGACGTATCGGCGCTCCGCGCCAAGCCCACGCCCGAGACCGGCGTGGTGCTCGGAGGCCGCTACGAGGTGCGAGGGCTCATCGGTCGGGGGGGCATGGCCCGGATCTACCTGGCGCTCGATCGAAATACGAGCGAACCGGTCGCCATCAAGATGCTCGATTCGCTGCACCTCCGCGCGCCCGGCGCGCGCGCGCGTTTCGACCGGGAGGCGAAGGCGGCCAACGCGCTCGCCCATCCAAACATCGTAAAAGTCCTCGATACGGGGGAGCGGCCGGACGGCGTGCCGTTCCTCGTGATGGAGTACCTCTTCGGCGAGACGCTCGGGGATTGGCTGCGTCGCGAGACGACGATGCAGCTCCACATCGCGCTCCCGGTGCTGTCGCACACGGCCTCGGCGCTCGGGGTGGCGCACCGCGCGGGGATCGTGCATCGCGACGTGAAGCCGGACAATCTCTTTCTGGTCGGCGAGCCGGGCGAGCCCTACAACACGAAGGTGCTCGATTTTGGCTTGTCGAAGCTCGAAGCGGCCAAGGCGGTCACGCAGGCGGGGGTGGCCGTGGGGACGCCCGAATACATGCCGCCGGAGCAGGTGGTGGGGGACAAGTCGGATCCGCGGTCGGACGTGTATGCGCTCGGCGTGATGATGTATCGGATGCTGGTCGGGGAGCTGCCGTTCCGCGCGGACGATTATGCGGTCCTTCTGGCGAGGCAGCTCATCGTGCCGCCGCGCGAGCCCTCGGACGTGCTGCCGAGCATCGATCGAGCCACGGAAGGCGTGATCCTGAAGGCGCTGCGCAAGAAGCCCGAGGATCGGTATTCGACGATGGAGGCTTTTTGCGACGACCTGGAGCGGCTCATGGGCAAGCGGCTCGGGTCGCTGTCGGCAGGGCTTCTGTCGCGCGGGCCGGACGTGTACGAGCCGAAGGATCAGCTCTCGCGGACGGCGGCGAAGTTTTTCTACAACAAGCTCGGGATGACGCCGCCGGCTTGGAAGTAAAAGCGGGCGGCGGCGCCCGCCCCCCTTCGCCCTCGCGTTTGATGCGGCCGATGATCTGCCCCCGCCATTGCAGGTCGTACCCGAAGGCGACGGGCCGCAGCTTGATCACAAAGGAACCCGAAGCCGCACGCGGTCGACCTGCGGTGCGGCATCATCCGTCATTGCTACGAGGTCGACGAGCCGTGCCGCCTCCAGCCGCGTCAGCGCGGGCACGAGCATTCCCAAGTGCGACAGCTCGGGAAGCCTATCTCGCAAGCGTGCGATGGAGACGTGCCCGTCGGCATCCGGACGCATACGTGAAAGCGCGAAATGGGCCAGGCCCTCGGCGTACTCGTCGCCGCCAAGCTTCCGGAGGGCGATCGCGTAATTCGCCACGTAGACCGCGGCGTCCTGGTAGGACCGCGCCGCGCGCATGATGTCGAGGAGGAGCTGCTCGCCGCGCTCGTCGTGGCCGACGCCGCCCGGGGATACGCGGGTCGCGGTCATGGACCGAGGTGGCGGAAGCGCAGGCAGGCGGTCGGAAAGACGCGGTTTCCGGAATCGCTGGCCGATGTGGCGGAACGCGGTCCCAATCGCGGCTCGTGCGCGGCGCCAAGGCGAGAGGGGATCCACGACCGTATCCCTTGGCGGCTCGGAATGCGCGACGGACACGCGCGTTCCGCTCGCCGGGGGCAAGGCCGCCCGATCCATGACGGTGGTTTTGGCGTCGTCGTCATCCATGTCCGGTGCGGCGCTCATCGTTTACCTCCAGGAAAGTCACCGACCCGAGGCGGCTGCGTCGCGTGAAGCGTGCGCGTACGGGGAAACGCCGCGCGGCGCAGCCGGCTCGGATCGACGACGAACGACCGGCAGGAGAGGACGATGGAGGCGAGAGGTGCTTGCCCAGGTGCACGCGCCCCCATCGCCCTCTTCTGCGGGTCGTAGAACCCGCCCGAAGCCGAACACGGCGCCTTTTCGTTTACGAGGCCAGGAGGACCGTGTTCGGCTCGGGCAGGAGGGACGAGCGTCGAGCCCTCGGTTTAGCCTGGCGCGCATTCGCCGGAGTCCCGAGTCTCGCCCCTCACCTGCGCTACATGATCGAGGAGGCGATTCGGATCGACGAACGTGATAAATAGGTGGGGGCTTGTCCTACTCGGCGAACTCGAACGGCGCGAGGCAGCAGAACGTCACGGCGTCGGCGGGGTCTTCCGAGGCTGCGCCTGTGGGCTCTCCGCCCGTCGCGAGGCAGAGGCCGGGGATGTAGGCGAGGTCCGTGATGGCTTTGCTTCCGAGTGCTCGGCCCGGCGGGAAGACGTTCGTGCACTGCTCGTCGAAGGACGCCACGTCCACCGTATTCGCCCCAGTGGTGCATGCGCCATCGCTGTAAAACCGCAGGTTTCCGATGCACCCGCTCCCGACCGGGCTTCCCCCGCACTCGCACGTCGTGCAGCCGCGCGTATCGATGGGCACCTCGCCGTAGAGGTAGATGGGGTCATAGCGGTCGTAGTTGCCAGGGCACTTGTCGTGTATCCCCTTGAGCGCGACGCACTGGAGAAACGGGTACGGCATATCGTACATGCATCGGTGCGTGGCCGTCTCGCATCTCCCTTCGCGCTCCTTCGCCTCGCAGGCGAGGCCTATCCAGCGCCAATCCGTGGTCTTGGTAAACGCGGCCGGCTTCGTGATCGCCGGGCACGCCTCGCTCGTCGGGCCCGGGAGCGGAGAGGCGTAGACGGACTGTGCGCAGGGCTCGCCGCCACAATCAGCCCCCGCCGGCAGGGCGTTCGTGCTGGTGCACGAGCCGTCCCAGCCGACGGGTCCGCCGAAAGGGAGCGCGGAGGCTCCGTCCTCCGCGCACGTGCCCGCGCGGACCTCGATCGTCTCGGGGAGCTTGGTGCACGAGCCTTCCGAGGCCGGGCACGAGCACTCGCATGCCGCTGGCGGCGCGTCGAGGTACGCGAAGCGTCGGTACTTCTCGAAGAGCTCCACGTCATCGCTGTAGCCGCCTAGCTTGCGCGCCTCGTCGCAGTTCGCGGGCGCGAGTTCACGCGGCCCGTACCAGAGGAGCATCGTCGTGCGCGGCCAATCTCCAGCCGATTCGCTGCTCGGCTCGGGGACGCATCGACCGGGGCATTCGATGGCTTGGGGCCCAGGGTTGACTGCGTCGTCGCTCGCGTCGGCGTCGCCTGCGTCGGTGCCGGCGTCGGGGACACACTCAGGATCCGGAAAAAGTGCTTCGGGATCGCACGTATCGCGGTTGATCGAAGGCGCCGCGGTACACGCAACGACGACGCTCATGAGAAAAGGTGCCGTAAAAATAAATCGAGTAGCCATCGCTAGAACTCCCACGCCCCCATAAACTGTGTCCCAAACATCAGAGGTGATTGATCTGCGAGTACCGTTTGACCAGCCACCACCTTTATTCCGCTCGTCAAGCCAAGAATGTCTGCCGCTCCCAGCAAGCTGAACGAGGAAGTTACGTGGACCTTCGCACCGACGCGCGCCCCAGCGCCAGGCTTGACGTTAACGAAGGACTTTCCGGTGTAGCTGCCGTCGGAGAAGGCTACGTTGATCACGCCAAGGTGCCCAAGCGCGCAGCCGAACAGCCAGCGCCAGTGCCCGCATGCGCTCGCCAGCCCACCCGCGGTCATGGCGTTGATTTGTCGTCCCTCGATGCCGGAGGTCAGCCACGCGGCGCGCCCCTCGATCCCGAGCGACACGTACTCGCTCGGCCGCAAGCTCGCCCCTACGGAAAGTCCCACCGCGGGACTCCATGACGCCACGCCAAACACGACGACCGGCCCCGCGCCAATCGAGCCCCGCACTCCTTTCTTCTCTCCGTCGCCTCGGTTCGTCGCGGGCTTGTCGTCGTAGGCGTACGGGTCCTCCTGCTTCGAGAGCTTCGGCTCACCCACCACCACCGCGGGCGCAACGCTCTTTGGCGGCTCCTTCTCCGGCTCATACACCGCCGACACGGCCGGGGGCGGCGCCGGAAGCGGCTTGAACGTGATCCGAACCGGCAAGTTCCCGCCCTTCGGCGCCGTGAACTTCACGGCGACCTCCTCGTACCCGTCGAGCTTCGCGCGTACCTCGTGCTCCCCCGCGCGGACGAAGAACCAGGACGCCGTGTGCCCGCCCGTATCCTTGGGCGCCCCGTCCATCGTCACCTCTGCGCCCACATGCGACACCATCAGCTCGATCCACGCGCCTTGCGCGCGCGCCGCCTCGTGCGCTTTGAAGAACTCGCCGCGCTCCTCCGCCGACGTCGTCGCGAGGTGGATCGCGTCGAGCAAATACTCGGGGGCAAACTCGGGCCGGCCGAGCTTTACGAGCAAGACGCCGAGCCGCCCGCCGACGAGCGGATCGTGGCGCACGTCGAGCGCTTCCATGTAGGCCCGCGCCGCCGCGCGAGGATGACCCGCGGCTCGCTCGCGATCGCCCAGCGATGCGAGCGCACGGAAGCGCATGTCCTCCGCGCTCTCCTCGCCCTCTTCCTTGTCGATCGGCGCGTCCGCCCATGCGGGCGATGCGAGTCCACAGAGGAGAACCGATACGAGACCGACGCGGCGCATACCCGCGATCGATAGCGCAACCCGACGGCGACGTCTACCCGGACGAACCGTTTCCGCCGACCAACCAATGCCGTCGCCCCGAGGGTTTCACCACGAACGGCTCCGGCGACGCCACGCTCGGCGGCGTCGCGAGCCCCCGCCAGTATACGCTCCAGCATCCCATCCCTCAGGTCGTTGGCGCGCCGCCATTTCGCTGGGCTTCGAGCTTGTCCCGGAGCTCGCCGAGCGCATCGCTCCTCTCTTCTTCCGCGGTGGGGGGAGGGTGCGCCTCGTCGAGCCGCCGGGTGCTTCGCTCTGGGCCGAGCTGTCCCCTCTGCTGCGCCAGGAGCGCGCCCTGGAGGTCGTGCAGTTTTCCCAGCTCCTGTTCGTAAAAGCGTGTGGGTTTCTGCACCGCCTTGGCTTCGTCGAGCCGTCGCTGGAGCTTCGCGAGGAGAGGTTCGAGCACGGCGAGCCCCTCCTCGGGCTGCTCGTCGTACGCGCAGCAATCCGCGTAAAATCCGCTCATCAGGCATTCTCGGAAGGTGTTCGAGAAGCCGAGGTGAACAAGCTCGTTCCAGACCTCCCGGCAGACCTCGAAGGGTGGATGCTTGGAGTGTGCCGCCGAGAGAATGTCTTCGGCGATGCGGCGCTTCGTCTCGAGCACGCCGAATTCATGGTCGCCCATTCGTGCCACATATTCAGCCTCCAGCCTGCGGTAGTCTTCGGCGACATCGACGAAGTCACGCTCGAACGATTTGGCCAAAATGGCCTCGCTCGCATTCGCAAACTCTTGGCCGAGTTGCTCGAGTTCTTCTTCCGTGATCATACCACCTACTCCAGATGGTCTCCTGTTATTTGCAGGATGCCCACGTACCGTCCGTGAATTCGACGCCGTCCTGCCATTCCTTGTGCGCCTTGCACAGCTCCCAGCACATCTTGCATCTCTTCGAGTTCCATGTGCTGCCCCGTTTGCTCTGCAGAGGCGACATCAGGCAATCGTTTAAACCATTTTGGCATTCCTCCTCCCATTTTCCCCGCTCTCGAACCGTCTCCACAATATCCGCCTTGCTGAGCTCCAGCGAAGCGGCACACACGATGATGACGGCGGGGCCGACTTCGATGATGAGGTCAGCGAGGGCGATCGCCACGGCCACGAGCACCGCGGGGTTGCCGACGAGGCCACGCTCGGCCGGCGTCTGCCCGTTCGCGGGAGCGGGCGACTCGGACAGGCGCAGCTTGCGCAGCCTGAGCAGCTCCTCCGGCACGGTCATGCCTCGCAGCGCGATCCGCATGCAGCCCGCGAGATCCGCGTGGGGCACGCCCTTCGACGCCACATCGACCACGCGGCCCTCCTCGTCGACCTTCACTGCGACGTCGAACGTGTAGTACCCCCCGAAAGGCCACCACCGAACTCATCCACACATTCGCGTAGGCGCTCCGCGGTGGCGTCGGGGACACGCGGGCGGTCGTCCTGCTGCGCCAGTTGTCTGACCGAGGCCCCGCAGCCGAGCGGCACGAGCGCCGTCGTCGCGCAGCCGAGAAGCCCGAGCGAGATGAGTGTTCGCGTGCGCTGGAACAGCATGGACGAGATGCGACCAGACAGCTCGAATTGCGTCAAGGCAGGGTGCACGCGGTGGCTCTGCATGCGGTGGCGCGGCGCAGAGGCCCCCGGCGACGAGCGGATCGTGGCGCACGTCGAGCGCTTCCATGTAGGCCCGCGCCGCCGCGCGAGGATGGCCCGCGGCTCGCTCACGATCCCCCAGCGATGCGAGCGCACGGAAGCGCATGTCCTCCGCGCTCTCCTCGCCCTCTTCCTTGTCGAGCGGCGCGTCCGTCAATGCGGGCGATGCGAGTCCACAGAGGAGAACCGATACGAGACCGAGGCGGAGCATACCCGCGATCGATATCGCAATCCGACAGCGACGTCTACCCGGACGAACCGTTCCCGCCGACCAACCAATGCCGTCGCCCCGAGGGTTTCACCACGAACGGCTCGGGAGCCCTTCCACGGCGCGGCACCACCGTCGTCGTCGCTGGCGCTGCCGCGGGCTTGGACGTGCGGCGGTAGAAATCTCCGTATGTGCCGCGGACGAGGGTCTTGTCCGGGAGGCGCGAGACGATTTCGTTGCGACCGAAGAAGGTGCGCGCGCGTTCGAGGAAATGCGTGAGGGTGAGGGGAAAGACCATCATGCGTCCGGCAAGCATCGGTCGTCTCCTCTCGTGGATGGGCAGAGCGGGCGCGCGAATGTTCGCCGGGGAGCGACCGAAAATGGAAGCGGTCCGGACCAAGGATGGCCTGTACGTGGCCCCTCGCTTCTTCCTTGGTTCAGGGGGTGGGCCGCGGTACCATGGGGAACAAGGAGCCCCACGATGCGAGCGCTTGTCCTCCGTCTCTCCCTCGTTGCCCTGTCCCTTGTTCTCGGTGGATGCTCGGATGACTTTGACGACCTCCCTTCGTGCGACAAGAAGGCGATCGCTTGCCAGAACAGTTGCTTCAAGGCCGGCCCCGCGTGCAACAGTTGCTGCACCGACGCCCGAGATGCGTGCAGGAAGGCCGAGAGCCACAGCTTCTTTTGGTGTCCCAACAAGGAATAGCAGCGGCCTACAACCATCCTATGTTCGATGCCTCGAGGTCTTCATGAAGAAGGTGCTGCTCGCGCTCGTGGTCCTGGCCTCCCTCGGAAGTTCGCGCCCGGGCTGCGGCCCGTACAGGCCGGAGCGCGACCGAGATGAGGAGGAGAAGCCGCGCAAAAGGCCCGAGATCTGCGACCAATTGGACCGGGAGTGCTTTTATAGCTGCTTTCGACGAGAGGCGAGTTACAGTTGTGCCAACTGCTGCAATGAGAATTCCATCCTCTGCGGCAACCATGAGACGTACGACTATGCGCCGTGTGAGCTGATCGATCCGGCCCCGGCACCCGCTCCGGACGCCGGGACGGGCGACGGCGGCACAGGTGAAGCGCCCGGGAAGGGGCCGCGGCCCTAATGGGTGGATCGCGTCGAGCAAATACTCGGGGGCAACTCGGGCCGGCCGAGCTTTACGAGCAAGACGCCGAGCCGACCGCCGAATCCCCCAGCGATGCGAGCGCACGGAAGCGCATGTCCTCCGCGCTCTCCTCGCCCTCTTCCTTCTCGAGCGGCGCGTCCGTCCATGCGGGCGATGCGAGTCCACAGAGGAGAACCGATACGAGACCGAGGCGGAGCATACCCGCGATCGATATCGCAATCCGACAGCGACGTCTACCCGGACGAACCGTTCCCGCCGACCAACCAATGCCGTCGCCCCGAGGGTTTCACCACGAACGGCTCGGGAGCCCTTCCACGGCGCGGCACCACCGTCGTCGTCGCTGGCGCTGTCGCGGGCGGCTCGGGGTTTGTCAGTGGGCCCGAGACATCCGCTGCCCTTGCCACGTCGGCGGCCGATGCGCCGATGACGCGGGCAGCCCCGGTCGCGACGGCATGGGGCGCGTGCGGTGCGGGCCGGGGCAAGGCGAAGAACAGCATGGCGAGGAGAAGGTGTCCGAGCGGGTACGCATACTCGCTGACGGCCTTGAGGACGCGGCGTCCGAACAGAGCAAGCAGTCCGGGGCTGCCGAGGTACTGCTCCTTCGGTCCGAGGGCGCGCTGCATGTTCGTACGCGCGGCGGCGAGTCGTGATTTCACGGTTCCAAGCGGGATATCGAGCAGCTCGGCCGCCTCCGAACACGTGCACTCGGCGAGGTCGACGAGCACGATCACAAGGAACTGCTCCGGCGGAAGCATCTTCAAGGCCGATAGAAGCGCGCGACGGGCCTCGGAACGCCAAGCTTCCTTCTCCGGCGACACGTCCGGCGTCGCCGTGCGCTCCGCGTCGCCGAGGTCCGGACAGAAAAGCTCGCGTTCGCGTTGCGCTCGGCGCGCTTCCTCGCTCCGGAGGTTCTTGGCGATGCCGAACAGGAAAGGCCGAACCCCGTCGGGGTGTGGCGTGTAGCCGGAGAGCGCCGCGAGTCCCCGCAGCATGAGCTCCTGCATCCTGTCGGTGGCGAGGGTGTCCGAGCGACGTTGCAGCATGCATGCCACATCTGGACGAAGCGCGACCAGTTCGGACGTGAGCGGAGAGGGAATCGTTGTACGCGCCATGTTCCCCCTTCATGATCGGCCGAGGAATTTGGATCGAAGAAATCGAGTGGCTCGCGTCGATTTTCGTCGTGCCGCACAGGGATCCGACCTCTTGGTCCCAGCCGTGCCGAGCGGATCGGCCTTCTCCTCCCTCAGGTCGATGGCTCGCCGCCCTTTCGCTGGGCTTCGAGTTTGTCCCGAAGCTCGGTCATGCTCGTGATCCATTCTCGGTAAAAGCTCGGGGGCGGCTCCTTCTCGTGCATGGGTGGTTTTCGTTTCGCGCGTACCTTGAGCCATCGCTTTCGCGTGAGTTCCTTCGCCTTGAGCCCTTGCTCGAGGTCCACGAGCAGAGGCTCCAGCACGGCGAGCCCCTCCTCGGGCTTTTGGTTCACACCAGCGGACTCCGCGTACATGCGTGTCATCCTGCACTGCGCCTCGAAGTCCGAAAAGCCCAGTCGGACCACCTCGTTCCAGGCGTCGCGGTAGACCTCGAAGGGTTGTTCGGAACCACAGGCTGCACAAAAAGCATCTTGGACGATATATCGACGCACTTTGGGTACCAAAGGCTTGTAGGCATCACATGCGCGTGCCCGCACCACGACCTCCGCCTCGACCCGCCGGTAGTCATCCGCGATCTCGGCAAAGCCCCGACCCCGCGATCGTGCAAAGGCCTTATGAACGGCGCGGCGCGCTTCCCAAATCGCCTCGTAGACTTGGTTGATTTCTTCCCCCTCAGGGCCCGGATCGTACGCTTCGACCTCGGTCCGGGTGACGCGATGTGGGTTGTGCTCGCCTCTTCGTTGGGCTTCGAGTTCGTCTCTTAGGTCCCCCAGGTGCTCGAGCTGTTCTTCGTAAAACATGGTGGACCGTTGCGCCGCCCTGGCTTGTTCCAGCCATCCCTCGAGCTCGGCGCGGAGCGGCTCGAGCACCGCGAGCCCTTCCTGGGGCTGCTCGTCGAACGCGCAAAAGTCCGCATACATCAAGGAATGCATGCACTTCATGAGGGGCCCCGTGAAGCCGACGCGAACGAGATCGTTCCAGGCCTCTCGGCAGACCTCGAAGCTGGGACCCCTGCGACGCGCCAGCGAAAAGATCGACTCGGCGATGCGTCGCTTCGTCTCGAGCACGCCGAACTCGTCGTCACCCATGCACGCCACGAACTCGGTTTCGATCTTTCGGTAGTCGTCGACGACCTCGGCATAGCTTCGGGTCCGATTGAACGATTCCAACAGGATGGCGTTACTCGCTCTCGTGAGTTCCGAGAAGAGCTGATCGACTCTTACTTCTTGTGTGGTCATATCGTCTCGAATGTTACCATTTGATGTTCGGGTATATACACGATTTCCAAGGGCCTTCCGTTGGCCACTTCTTGTTCGCCATGCATTGGTCATGACATTCATTACATCTTGACGCGTTCCACACGTGCCCGGGTTCGCTCTGCACAGGCGTGTCCAGGCAAGCCGTCCGGTGTCGATTGCATTCCTTCTCCCATTTGGGCTTCTTCTGAATCGCCTCCGCGACATCCTTGGCAATCTCCATGGTGACAGCAAACACCATCGTCGCCACGCCCGCTTCAATGAGGATGTCGACGAAGATGGTCGTCACGGTCGTCACGGTCACGATCACGACCTCCCCGACCAGCCCCCGCTCCGGCATCGTCTGCCCGTTCGCAGGCGCGGGCGATTCGGCCAGGCGCAGCTTGCGCAGCCGGAGCAGCTCCTCCGGCACCTTCATGCCTCGCAGCGCGATCCGCGTGCAGCCCGCGAGATCCGCGTGCGGCACGCCCTTCGACGCCACATCGACCACGCGGCCCTCTTCGTCGACCAGCACCTTGTAATCGAACGTGTAGGACCCCCGGTCAAGGTCACCTCCGAACTCCTCCGCACACGCTCGCAGGCGCTCGGCGGTGGCATCCGGCACACGCGGGCCCTCGCTCGCCGCCGGGTAGGTGATCTTGGCCCCGCAGCCGAGCGGGACGAGCGCCATCGTCGCGCAGCCGAGGAGCCCGAGCGAGAGGAGCGTTCGTGTGCGCTGGAACAGCATGGCCGAGATGCGACCAGACACCGGAGACCATCGCCACGGTCGCGCGCTTCTTTTGCGGACCACGCTGACGTCACATGGATCCACGTCGACGCCACCCGACACCACGTCATCGTCGCCTCGAACCACGTCACCGTCGCCTTCGATGACGTCGAGTCGTCTGCGATCACGTCACCGTCGCCTCGAACCACGTCATCGTCACATCGAACCACGTCATCGTCACATCGAGCCACGTCGACGTCGTCCGGCACCACGTCACCGTCGACATGGACCACGTCACCGTCGACATGGACCACGTCACCGTCGCCTCCAAGGACATCGAGTCGCGTGCAACGACGTCGACGTCGCGTGCAACGACGTCGACGTCATCCGGGACCACGTCATCGTCGCCTCGCACCACGTCATCGTCGCCTCGAACCACGTCGACGCCGCCCGGGACCATGCCATCGTCGACTGACGGTACGATATCGCACACCCAGCCGTCCTACCGTGGGTCGTTCCGGCCCCGGTCGCCGAAATTTTGCTACTCAGACCACTGCGCGTCGATACGTTGTTGACAAAATTTCCCCCTTCTTGAAATGTAGGACACTGAGAAAGGGGATGACTGGATGAGCAACGGACCCAAAGCGATCTACAACGGGCCGAGCGTGTGCGACATCACGGATATCAAGGACGACATCATCGACCTCCCGGACGGCGAGAAGCAACATCTCAAGTTCGAGAAGGACGGGTTCGAAGAGGTGCTCGACGAGCTCCTCAAGGCCAAAAGCGGCGCGCTCGCGAAGGCCGGTATCGCAATCGATGTCGTCGCGCGGATCGAGGGTCGCACGGGCAGGCTCAAGGTCGTCCGCGAGAAGAAGGGCATTGCGAAGAAGATGTACGAGGTCCTCGACGAGACCGAAGCGCACGAGGAACACCTGCGCGAAGGCGATATCGCGATCGTCGCGAAGACCGTGCAGACGGCCGCGAAACACGTCGATCCCAGCGTGGCCGCGCCCTTCGAGAAGACGCTGAAGTATTACTCCCAGATCGGCGAGAAAGCCGCCGCGACGAGGCGCAAGAACGCCAAGGCTGCCGCAGAAGCCGCCGCCGCCGAAAAGGCGAGCGACGGCTCCACATGACGACTGCTTCGTGATGTCCGAACTCGCCCCTCTTCGCGTCAAGCCGCCTTGACGAACTTCTGCAACGATTGGGCGAGGTCGTGCGTCCGTTGTTGCTCGGGCGCGAGCTCCTGGAGGACGAAATCACGCACGGGGGGTTCGAGCTCGTCCATGTCCCGCGCATATCGCTTTTTGCCCTGATCCTCGCCCTCTTCGAGCGCGGCGAGCGCGGCGCGGTGGCCGAGCAGGTCGGCGCCGCGCTGCACGATCCGCGCGAATGCGCCCCATACGCCCGAGCTCAGCGCGGGCTCGCCGCCGAGCTCGCGGACCTTGGCGCGTAGCTTGTCGACGCGCCGCTCGTGGCTCTCGTGGATCTGGCGCAGTGAGCTCGTCAGGTCCGGGTCGCGCACGCTGCGGAGCGCAAGATCGTAGGTCTCGACGCTCGCGAGCTCGCCGCGCAAGAGGTCGTTCAGCCGGTCGAGCGTGCTCTCCTTCGAGGGCTCGCCCGTGCGCCGGGTCGAGGGGACTTCGTCTTTGAACGCTTCCTTCGCGGACTCGGCCGCGGCGCGCGCGACGGTGGCCACCTCGCTCGCCGCCGCGGCGATGTCGCGGCCCGCGTGCCCGAGGTGGGCCTTGGCCCGCTCGATCGAGCCGCTCTCGCGTTCATCGCCGCCGCTGCGCTCGATCGGGGCGTTCTCCTCGCCCTGCACCTCGTGCTCGACGTCCGTTCGTCCGCTCGTCTCGGTGTCGCTGCCTTGGGGGACGTTCGTGGAATAGTCGGGCTGGCGCTTATCCTGGTTCATGCGCCGATCCCTGGGGCGCACGCGCGTCCACGTCGAGCGCGCGTCGTCCACGACGTCTCGTGGTAGGCTCGCCCCCGTGACGCTCCTCAAAATTGCTCAGATTGGACATCCGGTGCTCCGGAGCCGAGCGCGCGAGGTCGAGCGCGACGAGCTCGCCACGGCCGAGGTGCAGGCGTTCATCGACGACCTCGTCGAGACGATGCGCGACGCGAACGGCGCCGGCCTCGCCGCCACGCAGGTCCACGTGCCGAAGCGAATCGTGGCGATCGAGGTCAAGGACAACCCGCGGTACCCGTACAAGCCGAACATCCCGCTCACGATCGTGGTCAATCCGGTCGTCGAACCGCTCACGGAGGAGCGATTCGACAACAACGAGGGGTGCCTGTCGGTGCCGAACCTGCGCGGCATGGTCTCCCGGTTCGCCGAGGTGCGCGTGACCGGCTGGGATCGGCACGGGGCGCCGTTCGAGCGCGTGGCGCGAGGTTTGACGGCGGGGACGTTCCAGCACGAGGTCGACCACCTCGACGGGAAGCTCTTCGTGGATCGGGTGACCGATACCTCGACGCTTTGCACGTGGGCCGAGTTCGACCGGTTCCACAAGCAGGCGTTCGTGGAGCGGATCGTGCCGTTCGTGAAGCGAATGGGGGGCTGATTCAGCGAATCACTTCGGGATGACGATCCCGCAGGGGAACTGGACCGAAATGGAGTGGTCGCCCTGCTTGATCGTATCGCACGCGGTGCCGAGCAGCTCGATCTCGTCGGGGCTGTTCAGCCGCCAACCGTTCATGTCGTTGTAGGGCAGCGCCATGCCGTCGAGGTAGACCTGACCTTCGGCGGCCGCGGTCTCATCGACGATGCCGTTCAATTTGAGCACGCACGAGCGGACGCCGTTGATGATCTTGTCGAAGGCGTCGATCAGCGTTTGCGGGTCGAGCGCCTGGTAATACGTGGCCTTCTCGGCGCCGCCGATGGGCAGGCCCGCGCCCGCGTTCGCCAGGTCCTGCAAATGGCCGAGGCTCACCTCAGCGCCCACGCTGATCACGAAGGTGCGGACGTCTTTGCCAAACGCGGCTTGCGCGGCGGCGATCGACTCGTCCTGGCCATTTTGCGGATTCGGCTCCGCGCAGGTGTCGGGCTCGCCGTCGGTCGCGAGCACGAGGATCTTCGGCCCCGGCTCCTGGTACGCGACGAGATCCGTGGTCACGGCCGTGATGCTCTCGCCGGTGGGCGTGTCGCCCGCGGGGCTCTGCGGGGCGTACACGGCGTCGATGGCCGCGTGGTTGTTCAGCGCGAGCGGCACCTTCGCGAGCATGGGGCACGTGCCGCCCGCGTTCCCGCCATTGCTCGTGTAAAGCGCGAGCCCGAACCGCACGTCCTTTTCGAGCTTCTTCACGATTCCGGTGTTCGGATCCATGAGCGTGTCGTAAAGGACGTCCCAGCGATTTCCATTGCCGAAGCCCTCGGTCATGCTGCCCGACTGGTCGATGAGCAACATCACGGTGGGGATCTGCTTGTCGAAATTGACGTTGACGTCGGCGCAGGCGTCGGCGCCGGTGCCCATGGTGCCCACCGACGTCACGAAGTCGATGCCGCCCATGCCGCCGGACCCGCCCTCGCCCGTGGGGATGCACCGGCCCTTGACGTTGCAGACACTCCCCGCGGGGCAGCCGGCCGCGCCAGAGGCGCAGTCCGCCGTGCAGGTGCCGCTGATGCCGCAATACAGGCCCTCTGGACACGCGAAGTCGTTGCCGCAGGTGCCGCCGCACTTGCCGGCGTAGACCGACTCGCAAGGCGCCGCACCGGTGCTGTTCGATCCACAACTCGCCGCGAGCGCGGCGACCCAGGACGCGAGCCCGATCGCGAGGGCGGGCACGAAGAGGCGGCGGAAAAACGTGGGCCGACGGTCATGACGATGACGCTCGAAGTGCATGTGCAAGCTCCTGTGTTTGTCCTTTCGTGAGTGTAACAGCCCACCACGCAGGCGCGCCGAGGTTCCGTGCCATCCCCTCGCGCATGGGCCTTTTGAGCATGGTCGCGGCGTGGTACCCTGCTCGCGGATCTCCTCGATGCAGACTTATAACCTCGCGAAATTGAGGGCGGATCAGCCGAATTTGTGGCCGCCGCTCGTGCTGCCTGCGTGTCTGCTCGCGTGCGAGGCCGCGCCCGGGACCACGAGCTCCTTCGAGCTCGCCTACTTCGCCCAGGGCGTCCAGGATCCGACGATCGAACGTTTTTCGCTGGTGCACGCGACCGACGTCTCGGCCTCCGACGTCGAGGCGCTGCGCGCCGCCGGGCACGAGGATCTGCTGCACGTGGCGGCGGCCGGCGTGATCACGGCGATCCTGCGGGCGCGGGACGATCTCCGCGTGGCGCGCGTGTCGAAGCGTGGCCCGTGGCTGGATCTGCATCTCCAGCGGCTCGATGGGCGGGGTGACGGGGTGCTCGTCGTGTTCGGGACCCAGGGCGCGGATCCCGACGGCGTGCTCGCGGACGTGGTGAAGCACGTGCATGGCGCGCCGGGTGGGCGGAAGATCGCCGGCGCCGTGGCCTTCGGCGGAGGAAAGGCCGCGATCCGGGTCCTGTCATGATCACCTTCGCCTTCGGGGCCGAGGCCTGGCCGAAGAGCCTCACGGTGCCGGACGTCGAGCGCCACAAGAGCCTCCTGATCCAGCAGGCGATGTACGCGCGGCTCACGCAACCGGCGATGGTGTTCCGCACGCTCTCGCGCGGCGCCCTCTACTGGGAGCGCTGGCTCCTGGAGAAGGACCCGGGGCGCTGCGACGAAGAGCGCGTGGTCTCGGGCCTCGAGCTCGCGCGCGACGCGGGTGACTGGAAGGAAGCCGAGCTCCTGCTCGCACACTGCGAGGCGTCGTCCGACCTCGTCGGGCGGCCGTTTTTGGAGGCCTGGAGCGTGATCGTGCGGGATCGGCTGCAGGAGCAGGTCGACAACGAGCAACGGCTGGAGATCGCGTTCCAGAAGTTCCGGGGCACGAAGAACGTGGAGGACGAGGCCGCGCGTGCGGAGCTCGCCCGCGACGTGATGGCGCGCGCGTCGGAGATCGGGCAGGTCGGCTCGCCGGTGCCGGTGAACGCCCTGCTCGCCCGCATCGCCGCGGCGCAAAGCTGGCACGAGGAGGCCGAGGGGTTTTACGCGGCGCTGCTCGTGTGCCGCCCGTTGTGGATCCCGTACATCGTGCAGCTCTCCGAGCACCAGGCGAAGTCGGACCTGAAGCGCGCGTTCAGCACGATCGAGACGGCGAAGAGCCTGCTCGGCGCGGATTTCTGGCTCGCGACCTGAGAGCGGCGGGGCAGCTCGTGGCGGGTGACCCTACGGGCTTGCCCACGGCCGCTCTACGTCTCGCTGCCCTCGTCGGCTGAGCCGGACCTTCCCGCCGCCCGCATGCACGTGGGCTCTTGACAGCGCCCGATCGGGTCCACGCGTCGCGTCTGCGACCGCACCTGCTTCCCGTCCCGCAGCGCCTGCTCCGCGTTTCGGTCGCGGCTGGCTGAGCCCATGGGCGCTCGGCCTACGGCAGGCGTTTGCGTCATCGCGCAAGCCGTCTTCCACGAGCCCGCACGCGCGCCATGTGCCGGATCGGTCTCCAGCGCGACCCTGCTGGGATTCGAGGCCGCCGGAGGCCGCTGCGGGGCGTGGCACGAGAGGTGCTGTCCGTGGTCGCCGACGAAGACGCCACATTGCAGAGCGCCGAAACGGAGCACCTATGACCGACCGCCTGCGCATGACCGTCGCCAAGGGCAACCATCGCCGAGGGATTCCCTATCGCGATTCCTGGCCAACGAGCGGCTCGGATTCGCGCCCGATCTCCGGGACGATTCGCACAACCGCGCCTATCTCGAGGCCAAGGCGACGCGCGGCCATCACGCGCTCCGGTTGAAATGAGGGCGTCGCAAAACGTGGCCATGGTGCGAAGGGGAGGAGCCATCGGGCATGGAAGTACGAATCGATGTACCGAACTGCAACCGGCAAGCGAATGAGGCCATTCAGCGGCTGAAGGCGCTGAAGCGGTGGGTATGGGATAGAGACATCTCCTTCGGGAGAGCCGGGCCGCAGGTCATGGTTCTCGCCGTCCTCGCCGCCGCCGCGCTCGTCGCGGAGCTGTCCTGGCATCACGACGGACTCGGGTTGCTGGAACTCCTGCACGCGAAGAGCGTGGTGATCTTCTACAACGTGAAGGCATTGGCGCTCTCCGACGTGGACGCCCCGATCGCCTCATGGATCGTCGCCGCGGCGATGGCGCGCATCGTCTTTGGAATCCTCGTCGGGATCCTCGATGCCGCATTCTACAAGAGGATCACGGGACGCCCGTTCGATTGGGAGGCCATGATCAACGTCTCCGTCGTCAATGTCGTGTTTCTGTTGACGACGGTGTTCACCTTCATGAACCCATCGGTTCAGCGGCTGCTGCAGCACTACGCAGCCTTGATAGACCGTGTCCCGACGATGGTGCACCTGCACGGCGCCCTCGCGCTGATCGTCGCGTGCCTCCTTGCGGACTTTTGTTACTACTGGTCCCACCGATGGAGTCACGGGAACCGATTCTTTTGGAACCTCGGGCACATCAATCATCATCGCTCGCGTAACCTGTCCCAGCTCACCCAGGCCGTCGACCCACAGTCCTCCCTCCTGGACGTGGCCGGCGGGAGGGCCTTCGTGATCTTCTTGCTCCCCCTGGTGACGAAGGTCTTCGCGCTCGACGTTCGCGAGAGCGGCTGGGTCTTCATCGTCCTGATCCTCCTCGACGCGTGGACCAACCCCTCCCACTCCGTCGTTCTCTACCACGCCGAGAACAGGTTCCGCGTGCTGAGGTTGTTCCGTGCGGTCCTGGTCACCCCCGCCGTGCATTTCACGCACCATTCGAGGGAGCCGATTCACAACATCGTGAACGGATGCAACTTCGGCGCGAGATTGACCCTCTGGGACAGGCTCTTCGGGACCTACGTCGAGCCGCCCGCCCACATACCAGACACGGGGTTGTTCAGCGAGGAGGCCGACTACTGCCGCACGCCCCTGCGCTTCCTGTTTCAACCCTACGTCCGGATGTTCGAAGAGCTAAGGCACAACAAGATCAGGCATTGGCCAGCGATCCTGTTCGGTTCGACGGCCTATGAACCGCCGGTATCGGTGAACTGCAAGTATTGATCGAACCCATCCAAAGCCCGACGGCGGAGAGGCGGATGTAAGCATGAACGTATCTCTGTACGACGCCAGCATCCCCACCATGATTCGCATGTTGCAGAATCTGAGGCAGATCCTTCAAAAGGGGGCCGCCTTTGCTGGCCAGAAAGGAATGAGCCCGGCTGCCCTGCTCGACCGGAGCCTCCATCCAGACATGTTTCCGCTCTCGCGGCAGGTGGAAATCGTGGTCTCAGGCGTGAAGGGCAGCGCCGCCCGGCTGGCCGGCCGCCTGGATCCGAAGGAGGAGAGGCCGGAGTTCGCGGTCTTCAACAGAGGGGACGAGCCATCCTTTGGCGACCGGCTCACGTCCTTCGACGAGCTGCAGGCGCAGATCGAAGATGCCATCGCGTACCTGAAGACGCTCTCGTGCCAGGAGATCGAGGCTGCGCCGGCCACCATCACGGTGGCCAAGCGAGGGGAGGCGCGCATCTTCGAGACCCGCTCCTTCCTGCTCGACTATGTCCTCCCCAATCTCTACTTCCACATCACCGTCGTGTACTCCCTGCTCCGATCAGCAGGCGTCGATGTGGGAAAGAAGGACTTCGAAGGGACGCCCGCCTATCGCGTCCAGCGCCAGGCGTGATGACAGGCCGACCCACTGCGATGGAACGCGAAGGAACCACGGAGATGTCGCAAGGCACTGCCGCATCGAAGAACGAAGCACGTGATGGCGGGCTCTCCCTGCTGTTCATCGGGTTCTTTGTGTTTGGCCTGCTCAGCACGATCATAGGCGTCACGATACCCAATGTAAAACAGGAGTTTGGCATCACGAACGAAGCTTCCGGCATGGTGTTCGTCTGTTGGTCCTGCGGGGTCCTCGTCGGCGCCTATCTCGGCGGGAAGGCATTTTACGTTGCCTCGGCGAGGACGCTCCTCATCGTGACCTCTCTGTCCTCCATCGCTTGCCTCTTGCTGCTCTACGGAGAGAGGGAACTCCCGTTCTATCGGCTCTACATCTTCGCTCTGTCCTTGTCGGGGAGCGTGTTCTTCACCGCGGGGCATGCGACCGCCGCCAAAGCCAGTCGAGGCAACAAGGTATCGACCCTGAGCTTCATGGACTTCTCGTTCAGCATGGGGAGCTTGTCGACGCCTCTCTTGGTCAATCGATTCGCTCCTTCCGGCGCTCAGGCGATCGGCAACTGGCGGCTCGTCTTCCTGGTCGCGGCAGCCTTGCTGGTCGTCGTCCTGGTGCTGGCCGCACGCCGCCCCGAGGGGCCGCGACCGGATCCGACAAAGGCGGCTGCGCGCGTCGGGTCCGACTATCTCTCGGTGCTCCGCAGCCCAATCGCGTTGGCATTCATGATGGGATGCCTGTTCCTGCAAGCCACCGAATGGGGGCACTGCGTCTGGTTCGTCACGTATGCCCACGAGGCCATAGGCCTCTCTACGGAACAAGCCCGAGAGGCCTTCAGTCTCTTTCTGGTCGGAATGGCCTCGTCACGGCTTCTGATGAGCTGGCTCAGCTGGATCTTCCGATCCACGACCTTGATGGCGATCCTCGTCTCGATCGCCACCGTCGCAGCGGCATCCGTGGTGGACCACCAGAGCTACTCGGCCCTCTGTACCCTGAACTTCATGTTCGGCTTCGGTCTGGGAGCGCTCTTCCCGCTGATGCTGGGCTTGTCGATGGAGCTCGCCCCCACGAAGAGCTCGATGCTGTCAGGCATTGGTCTGATGGCAGGCACCCTGGGGGCCCAAGGCCTCTCCTATTCGATGGGGCTTTTTGCCGACCACGCCTCCCTTGCCGCGTCGTACCGCCATATCGTATGGGCGGTGGCCGCGCTCCTCCTTTGCATGCTGGCCTTCTTGTCGCTCCACATCCGGCGACGAGGCCCGAGCAAGGAGCCGGCAGACGGCACCGGAGAAAGCGCGGCACCGGCGATGCTGGATTCAGGCCGGCTTTCCGACGCGCGGGTCGCGTTCAGCTTCCATCCATTCAAAGAGGTGTTCGACGGCCTCGTCTCGCGCCTCCGGGCGCGGGGCTCGCGACGCTCCCTTCGCGATCACCTCCGGCGTGCATTGCTGGACATGGATCTGCGGAGAGAGTTCGTGACCCTGTTCGGGAAGACCCAACGCATCACGCGCGAAGAGGCCTTCAGGTTCCTGCATCACGTGCAGGACAAATACCCTCTCGTGAGGGAGCTCTATCCGAGCCCGGCGGAGATGTTGGCGGTGGCGGACCAGAATCCCGTCCCTCGCTGACCAGCCGCTTTCGACGGTCCACAAATGGCTCATTTCATGCCCGGAGGTCTACCATCGTGAACGCTGAAACTACACCCGAAAATGTCGAGGCCGCACCCGCGGAGCAGGAGCCCACACGCTCGTCGGAAAAAACCAGCATCCTGACCATCAACATCCTCGTCGCGGTGCTCGTGATCGGGGGAATGGCAGCCCAGAATCTTTTCTATACCGTCCAGCCGGACGAGCGGGCCGTGATCACGCGCTTCGGCGCGGTCATCGGCCAGGCGGGGCCCGGGCTTCACTTCAAACTCCCCTTCGGTATCGACGAGGTCCAGAAGGTCCCCACGGAGCGCGTCCTCAAGCAGAAGTTCGGGTTCCCCACCGAATCGAGCAAGGAGGGCGATCGCGCCCACGCCCCCATCGGGGATGACCGAGAGGAGCGCGAGATGCTCACGGGGGATCTCAACATGATCGATGTGTCCTGGGTGGTGCAGTACCAGATCCGTGACCCGGTCGAATATTTGTATCAATTGAAGGATCCCGAGCGCTCGTTACGGGACGTCTCCGAGGCGGTCATCCGCCGCCTCGTGGGGATGCACCCGGCCAGTGACGTGCTGACCACGGGCGGGGGGGAGATCTCCCTGCTGGCGCGTGACGAGATCCAGAAGGCGATGACCGACGATGCCTCCGGCATTCACGTCACGGCGGTGGAATTGCATGCCGTGGTCCCCCCGGAGCGGGTGCGCTCCTCCTTCAATGAGGTCAACCAGGCTCGCCAAGAGCGCGAGCAGATGATCAACGACGCCATCAAGCAGAAGAACCAGGCGATCCCGAAAGCCATCGGCGAGGCCAAACGTACCATCGCCGAGGCCGAGGCGTACGCCATCGAGCGCGTCAATCGTGCCAAAGGTGATGTCGCCCGGTTCCAGGCCATCCTCAAGGAGTACGAGCGAGCGCCGGAGGTGACCCGCAGACGCCTCTATCTGGAGGCCCTCCGGGAGGTCGCACCCAAGGCCGGCAAGATCATTGTCGTGCAGGATGGGGACAGCCACCCACAGTCGTTCCTCCACCTGAACGAGCAATCGGGAGACGCGCAGAAATGAATTTCAAAACCGCCGGCCTCTGCGTTCTTTTTGCCATCCTTTTGATCACCGTCTATTCCTCTGCCTTCGTCGTGAGCGAGACGGACCAGGCATTCATCCTCCAGTTCGGCGAGATCAAGGGCGAGGCGATTACCAAACCCGGTCTCCATTGGAAGCTGCCCTTCGTCCAGGAGGTCCGCCGCTTCGACGAGCGCCGGCTCGTCTGGGAGGGAGATGTCGAGCAGGTTCCGACCCGCGATCGCGAGTTCATCCTGGTCAATGCCAGCACCCGCTGGCGTATCGACGATCCACGGCTGTTTCTGGAAAGCGTGCACGACGAGCGCGGCGCGCAGCTCAGCTTCGATGACATCCTCCACGCTGCCGTGCGCGACAAGGTCTCCGGCGCCAGGCTGGAAGGGGTCATCGGCTCTCCGGGCCGAGAAGAGCTGGAGCGAGGGATCCTGGAAGCTGCCCAGGCTCAGATGTCCAGCTACGGAATCGAGCTTTTGGACGTCCGTATCAAGCGCGTCAACTACATCGCAAGCGTACGGGAGCAGGTGGAGAACCGCATGATCTCCGAGCGTCAAAGCATCGCGGAGAAATTCCGCTCCGAGGGCCGTGGCCGCAGCGAGGAGATCCTCGGTGAGATGCAGAAAGAGCTCCAGGACATCCGCTCGGAAGCTTCACGCAAGGCCGAAGAGATCCGCGGAGCCGCCGATGCCCAGGTGGCCCGCCTCTACGGTCGTGCCCATAGCAAGAACGCCGAGTTCTATAGCTTTCTCGAAACCCTGGAGACCTACCGCGATACGATGGGGGCCAACACAACCCTCATGCTCAGGGCAGACTCCGACTTCTACCGCTACCTCCAATCGATCGAAAAACGCTGACGAGAGCTCGCGGGCCATGGGTAGAGCCGTGGCCCAGCGGAGCGCGGGCCATCCCTTCGTCTTCGTGCCAGTCGACGCGCCCGAGCGCTTGCGCGCTTGCTCGTGCCTGGGGTAATACGCGGCGCCCCTCCCACGAGCGAGCTCATCCGTGAAGCGCACCGCCCTCCTCCTCGCGCTCGTCCTGTCCGTCGCCTCGGCCTCGAGTTGCCGAAGGCACGGGGCGGACGGGATCAACTTCGAGCACCAGCACGACCTCGCCTACAAGTCCTTCGTCGAGGACGCGCCCCCCGCCGAAGCGTCGCGCGTCGAGATCCACGAGGCACTCGAACAGCCGGACGCCTTCTTCTACGACCAATATGGCGCGACGCCGGAGAAGAGGTTCACGGCAGCGCCGGGGTATCCGAGCGAGGAGCGGCCTCATCGTGTCCTCGGCATGATCTCCCTGAAGGAGCGCGTCGACGTCTCGGGGTACGACAAAGAGGGGCTCAAGGCCGCGTTCAACAACGAGGCCCTGCGCGCGCGCCGGGAAAAACTCCTCGCCGCGGAGGCGGCGCGCCATGGCGCAAACGCTCTCTACCTGACGAGCAGCGTCACCGATCCCTTCGCTCGAATGCCCGAGCGGAGGCGGACCTATTACGCCGTCTCCCTCGCCCCCGACCCGCCCAAATACCCCGACGTCGAGACGCTCCTCGGGCGGCTTTCGCTGGCCAAGGACGGCTACCGCGAGGTCAAACGATTCACCGCGAAGCTCGAAGATCTCCGCGACCGGGCGCCCGAGACCATCCAGCTCAAGCGCGGGCATTGTTACATGATGGCGATCGCCTTCCACCCCGAACCCATCGAGCGGAAGTTCAGCGAGGTCACTTCGATCAATTTCACGTACAAGGTCCCCAATCCGGAGGTCTTCCCCGGCATACCGCACAACAACGCCGGCGCCGGCGGCTTCAGCCAGCGGCGCGACGGGGATCAGAGCAGGTTTTACTCGAAGCACTTCCTCGACGGGATCTGGTCACGCACGGGCGCCGGGGAGATCGCCTGCCCCGTCTATCGGACCCAGCCGGCAGAGCTCTCGTTCACGACGTTCGACGGCAGCGCGCTGAAAAACCCGCCCACATTCGAGCCCGGGCGGGGCACCGCGGACTTCGTGGTCTACGAGCACAAGCTCACCACCGAGAAGTTCAACGAGGCGGCCTGCATCCGCTGCTACAACGTGGCACAGGAATGCAGCTACCGAGAACCTCTGTCCACGTGCGCCGATCTGAACAAATGCCTGCACACGACAGGCGTGGCGCTCGGCGTCTGCGCTGAACGATATCGCTGAATTCGCGTCAATCCGCGCCCGCGTCCATGGGCGCCGTGCCGCAATCGGCCGGGACCCCGCTGCCCGGGGCGAGGACGTCCACGCCGTCGTAGCAGAAGTTTTCGGGCCCCTTCGCATAATACGTGTCGAGGAAGGCGCCGAGCGCGGCGGTGTCGAGGCAATCGGCGCGGAGGAGCCCGCCCCACGCGGCCGCGGCGAATCGGACGTCCAGCGCAGGGTCGGGGACGACGATGATGCGCGCCTTCAAGGGTGCGACGCAGAGCGGATCGGCCGGGCGTGCGTCGAGGAATGCCGCGAGGGTCGCGAGCTCGGATTCGCAGCCGCCTTCGCAATGGTACGAGATGACGACCGCGCCGTGCTCCATCGAATGGACGAGGAAACCACGCGGGACGGGCGCGTCGTACCACTTGAACGCAGCCCACGAGGGGTAGTGCGGGCCCGAGGTCGGAGGGTTCGTCGCGTACACGACGGGGGAGCACATCACGACGTGCGGGGCGGGCGCGATGGGCACGGCCATCGTGGTGACGGGGCAGGCGCCGGCATCCCCCGGTCCAGCGTCGGGTTCGCTGCCGCCGGCGCCACCGCTTCCGCCAACGCCTCCGGCGCCGCCGCTTCCGCCAACGCCTCCGGTGCCGCTTCCGCTGCCGCCCGCGCCACCGCTTCCGCCTCCGGTGCCGCCTCCGCCTCCGCTTCCGCCGACGCCGCCCGTGCCGCCGCTTCCGCCGACACCACCAGCGCCGCCGCTTCCGCCGCCCCCCTGCCCTCCTGCGCCGCTAGACGAGGACGAGGACGAGGACGTAGACGAGGACGACGACGAGGACGACGCCTCCGCGCCCGCGTCCACGGGCGCGGGGGACACCGTCTCGACCGGCGAGCACGCGAACACGACGACGGGGAGCGCGAGCGCGCCGAGGGCCACGGCGCTGCGCAAAAACAAGCGATCTCGGCGGCGAATCACCCCCGAGACTGTATCAGGCAGGCGCCCCCGTCGGGCCGGTTTTCAGATGCCGCCGCGCGTGCGCGCTTCGCGCTCGAGCTGCTCCTGGTACTCCACGCTGAAGCGCGCCCAGGGCCGCGAGCGCAGACGCGGAACGCCAATCGGCTCGCCCGTGCCCTCGCACAGGCCATACGTGCCGTCGCTGAACTTCGCGAGCGCGCGGTCGATCTCCGAGAGGAGCTGCACGTCCCGTTCGAGCAGGCGTGAGGCCATCGCCGTCGCGCCCTCGATGTTCGCCTCGTCCATCTCGTCGCCGACCTCGCGGCCGGTGTCGCGCTCTTGCTCCTGGCGTGTCTCGATGCTCGCCAGAATCTCTGCGCGACGCGTCTCCAGCAACGAGCGCAGCTCCTCGCGCTGCTCTTGCGTGAGCTCGGGTAGCTCGTCGATCGACTCGCGCGTCGCCGGCCTTGCAACGGGCCTTTGCGGCACGATGCTCCCGATCCCTACTCCCTTTCGAGCGTCCATGGTTCCCTTTGCCGTTCGGCGAGTGTTTTCCGGACGAACGGCAAAGGACATGCCCCCCGTCCTGCGCACGAATCGCACGTCGCGCCGAAGGACGGAGAGCCTAGCAGGCTCAACGGCGCGCGCCGCCGACCCCGAGCGTCTTGATGAGCCAGCCGATGTCTTCGAGCGCCGCCTTCGAGGCCGTGAGGGCGACCTCACCGCGGGGTGCGTCCACGGTGCCCGACGAGCTCGACGTGAGGAAGATGGGCGTGTCGCCCTGGTGCGGCATCGTGGCGACGGCGCGCATGAGCTGCTCGACGCGCGCATCCTCGCGCGGGCCGATGACGTCCTTCATGCGCTCCAGGTTCTTGACCAGCGGGCCCATCGACATGAAGCCCGCGCCCATGTAGGTGCCGCGGCGGAGCGGCTCGAGATCCGTGCGCGACGCGATCGTCCCCGTGTCGGGCGCGCCGGTCTTCACCGCGAGCAGGCGCTTGACGAGCCCGTCCGGCTTGCCGCCCCCGACGGCGAGCCACGTGCGCGACTTGCCGTCCGACATGAGCAGGACGTGCATCTCCACGGTGACGAGATTTTTCTTCGAGGCGCTCTTGTCGAGCAACGCCGCCGGGAGGTTCTCGATCCGGATCGCGAGGTCCAGCGAATCGGCCCCGAGGGCCGCGGGGCCGGGGCCGACCTTCACCTTGGGGATCGCCTTCGAGAGCTCCGGGCCGAACTCCTTGCGCATCGGATCCTGGAAGCCCTTGCGGTTGTAGACGTCCGCGATCTTGCGGAGCTGCTTGCCGAGGTTCGCCGAGCCCTCCTCGTAGCCCACGAGGCCCCAACCGATCCAGGTGTTGACGAGGGCATCCGCCTCTTGCTGCGGCGTGCGCTTGCCCTTGACCTCCGAGACCTCGTTGCGGCCGCTCGCCGAGACCGTCTCGACGTCCTTGCTCATGGGCCAGTCGAACAGGTCGCCGAACGCGCGATGATCGGCCTCGGAGCCGATGTTCACCTTCGCGAGGACGCCTTCGCTGAGGAGGCGCGCCGTGCGCAGGAGCGGCTGGAAGCGCTTCGGTTCGGTGCCGCGGCCATACACGACGCTCGCGCTGTCCTTGGGCGCGCGCCAGAAAATCGCGGGCGGCGGGCCGGCGCGCTCGGGACGCTCGCCCATGAGGCCGCTCACCCAGGAGTTTTTCCCGCGCATCGAGAGCGAGGCGCTCGCGCGCAGGCACGTGGCCGGGTCCATCGCCACGTCGAAGGTGAGTTTGTCCGCATCCGAGGCGAACGCGACGATCTCGTCCGCGAGGCCCGTGGCAGCGTCGACGATCGCGCGGTCGAACTTGGGTTCGCCGAGGGAGAGCTCGGCCTGCGCGATCACGGGCAAACCCTGGACCTGCGTGCGGAGGAGCGAGCCGTAGCGGGCCTCGGCCGGCGCGAAGCGCACTTCGAGGTGCATGTCCGAGGCCGCGCCGGCCTGCGTCGGCAACGTGCGTGTGAGGTACGGAGCGAGCGTGGTGACGTCCTTCTCCTTCGGCCCGCACACGAGCCGCGCGGGCGTCGCGCCCGCGGACGCTGCGATCACGCACGTCGAGCCCGACTTGCCGCCGATGCGGAACATGCCCGGCCCGAGCTCCGTGACGGGGCCCGCGCCCTCGACGGCCATCTTCGCCTTTTCGATCGAGGTGAGGCCGAGCGAGAAGGCCACGAACGCGCCGGGGCGCTTCGATTGTGTTTCGAGCGAGGCCACGGCGAACACCGGCGCGTCGAGGGAGACGGCGGCCGCGAGGCTACGCACGTCGACGTTGCTCGACACGACGTCGCGCAAGAGCGCCCGGAGCTGGCCCTCGACGCCGCCCATGAGCGGCTCCGACGGAATGGCCGCGCAGCCCCCGAACGCATTCAGCGTGGCCGCGGGGCTCTTCCAGCCGAAGAATGCGACGACGTCCTGGGGCTCCGGCACCGGCGAGAGGTCGTAGGCCGTCTCGGTGGGCGGCGCGACGGCGACTTGCGCTGCGCCCTTGTCCTTCGGGGTATCGGCCGGGGTCTTCGTAGGTTCGACGGTCGCGGGCGACGGGCCACACGCGAGGGCGAGGAGGGCAACGGCCGGAAGGAGCGACGTACGCATGGTCCGCCTTATACGGCGGGCGGAAGCGGGCGTCGAGGAGAGCCCGAATCACGCGCGGACTCGGGCTTGCGTTCCGCGCCGCCTCGTCCTACGCCGAACTCCATGCGCGTACGGACCCGCAAAGACCACCTGCTCCGCATCACGACCCTTGGATGTTCGGCGCTCGTCGCCGTCGTCGCCGCGGCGTGCGGCGGTGAGCAGACGCCGCCCCCGGCCAAGCCCGAGCCGCCCCCCGCGGCGACGCCTGCGCCCACGCCGACGGAGACCCCGACAGCCGCGCCCGAGACGCCCCCGCCCCAGCCCACGGCGTCGGCGAGCGCCGAGGCGCCGAAGCCCACGGAGGAGCGCCCGCCGGTGCTGATGAGCTCCGACAAGGAGCTCCAGTCGATCTTCACGATGAGCCCAGGCGCGAAGCTCGAGCTCGGCGACGACAGCGGCCGCGCCATCTTCCGCATCCGCGAAGGCTCGCTGGGCTCGCCGCACATCATCACGTTCAAGCTCGATCCGAAGGGCAAGTCGACGGGCGTGCCGATCGGGAAGATCTACCGGCTGCTCGTGCAGATCGAGAACTCGCCGGATCTGCCCACGCTCGAGACCCTGGACAAACCCTTCGAGTTCAGCTTCCCCGCGGGCAACAAGAAGGACGCGAACCTCGCGATCGGCGACGTGAAGGTCGACGACAAGGGCCGCGAGAAGATCACCTGGACCGTCGTCGCGCCCGAGAAGATCGACGACTCGACGGGGATGGCCTTCTTCAAGATCAAGTCGATCGGCAACTACTTCATGCACGTCACGGCGAAGCCCCCGACCGAGGCGCCCAAGTGAAGCGCGCCTGATCGAACGCCCAGCCGAACAAGGCCCCCCCGAGATCGAGCGCGCTCCTGCCGAGCGCGCGCCGATCGACCCGTTCCCCCGCGAAGTACTCCATCCCCGCCCGCGCGAGCGCGTGTGAGCGCGTGATCCATCGCTCGATCACGGGGCGCGTGCCGCCGTAGACGAAGCGCGCCGCACGCGCGCGCAGGCGGAGATCCAACCCGAGGCGGCTCGCGCGGAGCACCGCGGGGAACGAGGCGAACGAGAGGTCGCCTGCTTCGAGCGCGCGCGCGAGGAACGGGCCCGCGACGGCGCCGTACTGGATTGCCTGTGCGATGCCCTCGCCGAGCGCCGGATCGATGCCCGCTGCTTCGCCGACGAGGAGCACACGCGGCCGCGCGAAGGGCTCGTGCAAGGAGAGGCCACGTTCGGCGAAGCGGCGCAGCGACGACACGGGCACGGGCACGCCCTGCTCGTCCGCGCGGGCGAGGAGCCGCTCGCCCGGCGCTGGCTCGGTCGCGGCGCGCTCGGGGACGCCCTCGGCGCGGAGCTCGTAGATGCCACGACAAACCATGGGGGTTCCGTGGACGAGCGTGGGAAAGTCCCAGGCGTACCCGGGCAAACCCCGCGCGGCCATGTCGAAATGGAGGACGTCCCGAGGACCGTCGCCGCGGGCCGCCTGCGTGTCGACCTCCACGGCCTGGGCCATGAACGCGCCGCGCGGCAAGCCGAGCGCGCGCCGCACGACGCTGCCGACACCGTCCGCGCCGACGACGGCGCGCGCGCGGATCTCGCCGATCGAGGTCTCGATCCGCGCATCGTGATCGCCGATCACGAGCCCCGTAACCTTCACGCCGTCGCGCACCCGCACGCCGCGCGCCATCGCCTCACGCGCGAAGGCATGATCGAACTCGAAGCGCCGGACGACACGGCCGATCGGCGGTCCCTCGGCGCGCGCGGCGAGCCGGCGGCCCGCAGCGTCCACGGACAAACCGTGGATCGGGACCGAGGGGACGTCGACGCGCACGCCGATCGACGCGAGCAGCCGATCCGCGCGGGCGCCGATCGCACCCGCGCAGATTTTCTCTCTCGGATACGTCGCTCGCTCCAGCACGACGATGCGTTCGGCGAGCCGCGGCGCGGCGTGCGCGAAAAAGAGCGCCGTCGAGATGCCGGCGGGGCCGCCGCCGACGATCACGATCTCCGCGTCGAGCATGGGGAGCGCGGGCTCAGCCCATGGGGAATTCTTCGCCCTCTTTGGGCGCGCCCGCGCGGATCATCGTGCCGACGCCGCGCGAGGTGAAGAGCTCCGCCACGACGTTGTGCGGGACGCGGCCGTCGATGATGTGCACCGTCTCCACGCCGCCTTCGAGCGCGCGCAGGATCGACGCCGCCTTCGGGAGCATGCCGCCCGTGACCGTGCCGTCACGCATGCGCGCGTCGAGCTCCTCCGCGCTCATCTCCGAGACGAGCAGGCCCTTCGAGAGGATGCCCGCGACGTCGGTCAGGAAGATGAGCTTGCGCGCGCCGCACGCGACCGCGACCTCCGCGGCCACCGTGTCGGCGTTGATGTTGTACGTGTTCCCGTCCTTGCCGAGGCCGATCGGCGAGATGACCGGGATGTACCCCTTGCCGAGCAAGAGCTCGAGCACGTCGGGATCGACCCGCGCGACCTCGCCGACGTAGCCGAGGTCCTTGCCGGGCGGCATGTTCATCTTGCGCGCCTCGATGAGGCCGCCGTCCTTGCCGGACAACCCCACGGCCTTCGTGCCCGCGCGCGCGAGCGAGGCGACGACCTCCTTGTTGATCTGGCCCGTGAGGACCATCTCGACGACGCGCAGGCTCGCGGCGTCGGTGACGCGCAGGCCGTCGACGAACTCGGTCGTCTGGCCCATCTGCTCGAGCGTGCGCGAGATCTCGGGGCCGCCGCCGTGCACGATGATCGGCCGAAGGCCCACGGCCTGGAGCAGGCGTACGTCCTCGGCGAAGCGGTCCTTGAGGTCGGCGCGCACCATCGCGGCGCCGCCGTACTTGATGACCGCGCGCGTGCCGGCGAAACGCTCGATGTACCGGAGCGCCTGCACGAGCGTGTCGGCCTTGAGCTCCGGCGTCTTCCTGTCGAGGCTCGGATCCCGGCGCACGGGGCCGTCGGGCGAGTCGACGAGCACCGCCGCGTAGTCCGCGTTGATTCGTACGTAGTCGTAGGAAAGGTCGCAGCCCCAGGCCGTGGCCTCGCCGAGGCCCGAGCCGACCTCGATGTCGACGAAGACCTCCTCGCCGCGGAGGAGCGCGCGGAGGGCGTCGGCGTCGAACGGCTGCGGCTTGCCCTGCGCGTAGACGAGGACGTTCTGCAGGCGCACGCTCGCGACCGCCGGATCGAAGCGAATGTGCTGCTCGGCGGCGCGTGAGCCAACCGCCGCGAGGACGCGGCCCCAGTTCGGGTCCGTCCCGAAAAACGCGGCCTTCGCGAGGTTCGACTCGGTGACGGCACGCGCGAGCGCGCGCGCCGACGTGAGATCCTCCGCGCCGCGCACGGTGACCGTGATGAGGTGCTGCGCGCCCTCGCCATCACCGGCGATGGTGCGCGCGAGCTCGCGGCAGATGTCGATGAGCGCAGCGGCGAAGCTCTGCGCCTCGGGCGAGTCGCGGCGCGTGATCGGGTCGTTCTCCGCCATGCCGTTCGCGAGCACGAGGACCTGATCGTTCGTCGACGTGTCGCGATCGACGCTGACCATGTTGAAGGTCTCGTCCACGGCGGCGTGGAGGATCGCGTCGAGCACGGAGACATCGATCGCCGCGTCGGTCACGAGGAACGCGAGCATCGTGGCCATGTTCGGGTGGATCATGCCCGAGCCCTTGGCGATGCCCGCGATACGCACGCGATCCCCGCCGAGGAAAATCTCGCGCGAGGCGAGCTTCGTGCAGGTGTCCGTCGTGAGGATCGCCTCGGCCGCAGGCGTGGGATCCTGGCCGAGCTTGGCGATGAGGCCAGGGACCGCGGCGGAGACCTTTGCATGCGGCAAGGGCACGCCGATGACGCCCGTCGAGCAGGTGAGGACCGCGTCGATCGGGATGCCGAGCGCGTCGGCGACGGAGGCGGCCATGCGCTGGTTCGCGAGGACGCCTTCTTCCCCCGCGAGGCAGTTCGCGTTGCCGCTGTTCGCCACGATCGCGCGCGCGTCCTTGCGAGGCAGCCGCGCGACGTTCCAGTCGACGCACGCCGCGCGCGACTTCGAGCGCGTGAAGCACCCGGCCGCGACGGCGGGCACCTCCGAGAGCACGAGCGCGAGGTCGGAGCGTTTGACCTTGATGCCGGCGGAGGCGCCGGCAAACGAGAAACCTAGCGGAATTTTCACGGGCCACCTCGGGATAGGGGGAGCCGCGGCGCGCGGGCGACGCGGGGGAGCCCTTCGTGGGTCAATGCGGCGAAAGCGGCGGCGCGCCGATCATGGCGCAGAGGTTCTGGAGCGCCTGCGAGGCGGCTCCCTTGAGCAGGTTGTCGAGCGCAGAGGTGACGACGACCGAGCCACGCTCGGCGTCGGCGCGGACGCCGAGGCGCGCATACGGGGTGTACGCGACCTGGGCGAGCGTGACGTCCTCCGGCGCGCGCACCTCGACGAGGTCCGCGGGGGCGTACGCGCGGCGGAAGAGCGCCTCGATTTGCGCGGGCGGGACCGCGCCCGAGAGGCGCGCGAAGGCCGTGACGAGCAGGCCACGACGCACGGGCAAGAGGTGCGGGACGAACGTCACGGAGGCGCGCGCGCGGCCCGCACGCGAGAGCGCTTGCTCGATCTCGGGCGTGTGCTGGTGGTTGCCCACGCGGTAGGCCGAGAGGTTCTCGTCGACCTCCATGAACAGGAGCCGCTCCTCGACCTTGCGGCCCGCGCCCGAGACGCCGCTCTTGCCGTCGACGTACATCGACGCCGGGTCGATCGCGCCCGCCTCGACGAGCGGCGCGAGCGCGAGGATCGCGGCCGTCGCGTAGCAGCCGGGGTTCGCGATGAGGCGCGCGTCCTTCGCGCCGCCCGTGCGCGTCGAGGCAGAGGCGACCTCCGGCAGGCCGTAATGCGCCTCGGCGAGCAGCTCGGGCGCGGGGTGCTCGAAGCCGTACCAGCGCGGATACGCGGCCGGATCCTCCAGGCGAAACGCGCCCGAGAGATCCACGACGCGCACGCCGTGCGCGAGCAGCTCCGGCGCGAGCTTGGCCGAGACCTCGGCGGGCGTCGCGAGCAGCGCGACCTCGCTCTGTCGGGCGATGGCGATGGCGTCGCTCATCGGCGCGACAGGGAGCTTGGCGACGCTCGCGGGCACACGCACGCGCTCGCCGAGCTTCGATCCCTGCCAGCGATCCGCAGCAACACCCACGAGCGAGAGCGAGGCGTGGTCGGCGACGAGCCGCGCGAGCTCGCTGCCGGCAAAGCCGCTGACGCCGAGGATCGAGACGGGGACTTTGGACGCGCTCACGGGCGCGGTTCCCTACAGAGCGACGACGCCCTTGTCAAACGGTTGTGCATGCTCGCCGCGGGATGGCACCTCGGTTGCTCGTCCGAGCCGCAAGCGAGGTGACCTGTGCGGATCCGATGCAACGTTGGCGCCCGGGACGGACGATATAGGCGAGTGAATCGCGACGGAAGCGGCGCGTGGCTCCTCGCGCCCGTCATCGCATTGTCGATGCTGGCCGCGGGCTGTGTCGCGACGCTGTCGGCCGGGACCCCGAACGTGGGCGGGTACGACGTGGCGTACGCGGAGGCGGTCCCCGTCGATGTGAATATGTACCCGGCCGTCGAGTATCGGGGCCGGCTCGCTTACCTCGTCGAGGGGCGCTGGTACTGGCCGACGGACAATGGCTGGGTCGTGTTCGTCGAAGAGCCGCCTGAGCTCACGAGGTACCGCACGAATGTCCAGACCGCGCCGCGCGCCGTGCCGCCGCCCGCGGTCGAGTACGGCTATCCGCCGGTTCGTCCGACGAAACCGCGCGAAATTCATCGCGAGTACCGGCCGCATTGACCGGCGACACACAGGGGGAGGGGTTTTCCATGCGCAATTCCATCATCCAATGGGCAGGCCCTTGGGCCTTGGTGCTTTCGCTCGCCCCCGCCGCGATCGGGTGCCAGGCCGAGGGGGCCGTGTTCGTGCCCATCGGCCGCGACACGGGGACGGTGACGCAAAGCTGGTCGCTCGGCGGGCGCTTCGACCCGAGCCGCTGCCGCATGTATGGCGCCGATCGCATGGAGCTCGTCATCCGCGACACGGCCGGACGCACGGTGGCGCGCGCCTATCAGCCCTGCCGAGAGCTGCAAATGACGGTGACCCTGCCCGAAGGAACGTACCTGGCCGACGCGACGCTCCTCGGCTCCGACGGGTCGGAGGTGAGCACCACGCTCAACCTGCAGCCGTTCCGCATCCTTCGAAACACCGACACGCACGTCGATACCGACTTCCCGACGTCGTCGATGCTGACGGTGCTCTCCGTCGACGCAGCCGCGTCGAGCGAGCCGGTCGACGAAGAAGCGCCCTGATCCAAGGGACGCAGAGCGAGGGCACGCGCGACGTACGAGGGCAGACGCGTCGGCCTTGATCTGCGTCCCCGACTTCATCCATGCTCTCCGCGCTCGCCTCCGGCTTTCCCGGCAGGGCGGCGCCTCGCCCACGTGCTCGTACCCGACGTGCTCTTTCACGGCCGCTACCGGGTCCTCCGCTGCATCAAGGCGGGCGGCATGGGCGCGGTCTACGAGGTCGCCGACGAAACGACGCGGCGAAGGCGCGCGCTCAAGGTGATGCTCCCCGGCACGATCGAGGACCCGATCCTGCGCGAGCGATTCTCGCAGGAGGCCACGATCACGGGCGGCATCGAGAGCGACCATATCGTGCAGGTCTCCGACGCGGGCATCGACGAGAGCACGAGCATGCCCTTCCTCGTGATGGACCTGCTCTCGGGCGAAGAGCTCGGCAGCCTGATCGTGCGCCGCGGCGCGCTGCCGCCGGCCGAGGTCGTGCTCTACCTGGGACAGGCGGCGCTCGCGCTCGACAAGACGCACGCGGCGAACATCGTGCACAGGGATCTCAAGCCCGAGAACCTGTTCGTCACGATGCGCGACGACGGAAGCCCCTGCCTGAAGATCCTGGATTACGGCGTCGCGAAGGTGATGGTGGAGACGACGTTCCAGCGCCGCACCGCGATCGTCGGCACGCCGCTCTACATGGCGCCCGAGCAGGTCCAGGGCGACGGCGCGATCGGCCCGCGCGCCGACGTCTACGCGCTCGGCCACCTCGCCTACACGCTGCTCTCGGGCGAGGCGTACTGGATGAGCGAGGCGAAGAGCTCGCTCTCGCTCTTCGTGCTCTTCAAGCGAATCATGGCGGGCCCGCCCGAGCCTGCGACGACCCGCGCGGCGCGGCGCGGCGTGCGCATCACGCCCCCGTTCGACGCCTGGTTCTCGCGCACCACGAACCTCGAACCGCAGAGGCGCCCCGAGCGCGCGACGCAGGCGATCGCCGAGCTCTGCGAGGCCCTCGGCGTCGTGACCTCGAACGCCACGATCGCCGTGGCCCTGCCCCCGCCGTCGAGCCCGCGCAGCACGCCGGCCCTGCCCGCGCGTCCGCCGCCGGTCGCCGACAGGCCCTTCTTCTACGCCGACGCGCCGCCGGCATCCCACGCGCCCGCGGCCCTACGTTCGCCCTCGCCGCACGCGGACAAACCGTTCCTTTACGCCGACGCGCCCGCGCCGCCTTCCGCCTCGGCGAAGCCGCCGAAGAGCAAGACGAAGCCCGTCCACGAGTCCTGGGAGGACAACGTCCCGCTCTTCCGTGATCCAGCGACGGGCGCCTACAGCGAGCGGTACCTGCGCCTGACGCTCGACGAGGCGATCGCGAAGGCGAAGATGACGGGCACGAAGTTCTCGATCGTCGTCTTCGAGATGCCGCTGCGCGGCCTCGATCCCATCCGGGACAAGGCGACGATCGACGCCGACGTGCGCGAGCTCGTGACCACGCTGCACGGGCTCTACGGGCGAAAGAACTTCCTCGGCCGGTACGGGCCGTCGAGCCTCGTGCTCATCGTGCCGGACGCGGGCAGCAAGTTCTCGCGCGCGTTCGCGAAAGCGCTCAGCGAGAAGCTCCGCGAGGAATTCGGCAAACGCAAGGAGACGCGGCGGCTCACGCTGCGGCTGCGCGTGGGCGCGGAGCGGGTCGATCCGCTGGAGAAGTCGGCGATCGATTTGATCGAGCGGGCGTCGCGGGCGGCCTTGGGCGACGCCTGAGGGTCGGAGGACGGCATCAAGAACACGAAGGGGCTACCTTGCATGGCTCCGAAGTACCTCGACAAGCACGCGAACGCACGCAACGTGCACCATTGGGATCCGGAAGTACTCAACAACAAGCTCAAGCGGTTCGGATTCGGCCTTTTGCTCGTGACAGGTATTACGGCCGAGGATTTGCACGTCGAAGAACTCATTCGCCCGCGGAACAACACCCCCAACGCCAAGAAACGGAAAGAGTTGCTGGCGGAACTGGACACATGCGAGCCCCTCTGCTGAGTCCGCCTCCTGGACGGCTCACGTTTCGAATACGTACGACGGCCGGCAGCAGAACGTGACCGCGTTGTCCAGGTCCACCATCGCCTCGCCGAAGGGCTCGCCGCCGCTCGCCTCGCAGGTGCCGGCCATGTACATCGCGGGCCCCGCCTCCTTACTGCCGAGGGCGCGGCCGTTCGGGAAGACCGGCGCGCAATCTCCGCCGAGTGACGCCGTTGTGGACTCGTCAAACTGCGCCGAACACGCTTCATCCTGAAATAGCCGCAACGACGACACGCACGCCCCGCCGCTCGGTGCCCCGCACGCGCATTCGGTGCACCCTCGTCCTTCCTTCACCTGCTCCGGGTACATCCAGCGTGCGGGCTCGGCCTGGTAGTTCCTGGGGCATTGCGTATGAAGCCCCTCGCGCCAAACGCAGATCCGGTCGGGGAACAGCGCCTTCGGGAGGCACATCCGGGCCGCATCATCGCAGAGCGACGTATCGTTCTCTCCGCGACAGGCGAGGCTCGTCGTCTGCCATTTCGTGATGAGGCCGGCGACCTTGGGCACTTCGACCACGTCCACTTCGCATTTTCCATTTTGCGGGGGCGGCAGCGGCCCGATCTCGATTGATTGCAGGCAGGGAACGCCGCTGCCGGGCGGACATTCGGCGCCCTCGGGCAAGGCATTCGCGGCCGTGCAGCTCCCGTCCCAGCCGGCAGGGCCATCGAAGGAAATCGTCGCGGCGCTCGGGTCGTCGCAGGTGCCCGCGCGGATCGTGATGGAGGTGGGGACCGGGTCGCAATCGGCCGTCGCCGACTTGCAGGAGCATGAATCGCACGTGGCCGGTGGCGCGATGAGATCGGCGTACATGCGCGCCTGCACGGCGGGCGCCGTGTCCGCGGGGCACTTTGGCTGGTTCTCCTCGCCCTCGACGTTGTCGCCGAACCACACGAGGAGAGGCGGATCCGCGTGCCAGAAAATCGCGTCGTCGCCTTCGGGGAGAGGTACGCACGTATGCGTGTCCGCCGGGCAGCGGCCGTTGTCCGCCGTGGGGCCGTCAGTACCGGCGTCGCTTGCGTCGTCGATGCCGGCGTCTTGCACGCAGCCGGCGGCGGGAAAGAGCGAATCGGGATCACAATCCCATCTCGACGTCTCCGGCACCCCGCTGCACCCAGCTCCGAGCGCGACAGCGGCCCCGCCCATCAGGCACACGAGGGCGAGCCCTGTTCCTACCTTTGACTTCCTCATGAGGATCATGGTCGTGGGTTCGTCACGGTACTGTCAAGCGTTCTCGGACGAACCCTAGAACTTCCAGAACGCCGCTAGCGAAGTGCCAACCATGACCGCAGGTTGTTCCACGAGGATGGTTTGCCCGAGAGCAATCCGCGTCGCCCGGGACAGCCCCAGGACATCCCCGGCCACCTGCACGCCCCACGAGGTGCCCAGATCGAATCGGCCGCCTACGCGCACACCAAACCCCGGTCGGAGGAAGACATCGATCTTGTCCTGAAATGCTTCTTCGTCCCCGCTGACCGTGATCACCCCGAGATGCCCGAGCCCGCACCCGAAGAACCACCGCCAGTGCCCGCATAGCCCAAGCAGGCCCCCCGCCGTCATGGTGGAGATCGGTTGTCCCTTGACATCCCCCGCAAGCCATGCAGCCCCTCCAGCTCCAGCGACACATGCTCATGGAGCCGCAGTCCTCCCGTGATCGACGCGCCCACCGCGGGCGCCCACGTTGCCGCGCCAAACACCACGACTGGCCCCAAGCCGACGAAGCCACGCATCCCCGCTTTCTCTGCGTCCGCACGCTTCGCGGGCGGTTCGTCATACCCGTACGGATTCTCCTGTTTCGTGTACCGCTCGACGTAGATACCGAGCGCGTGATCGGCCTTCGCCTTCGTCACCGCGAGCGGCGCCCCGACCGAAGGTGGTGCCACGGGCGTGCATGGCGCTGGCGGCGGCGCGGGCTCCGCCGTGGCCTGCGGCGCCGGCTCGGGCAACTTCCAGCGCAGATGCGCGTACACCTGGCCGCCGGCCGGACAATCGACGACCTCGCGCGACTCGCCGTGCTCTTTCGATTGGCCGACGATGACGAGGCGGCCAGGGCGCTCGAACGAGCGGAACGTCGAGCCGAGTTCGTTCGTCGCGGATCTGCCGTCGATGGTGACCGTCGCGTCGTAGACGTTTCCTCGCACGTGGAGCAGACAGATCCGCGACCTTACGGTGAGGATCCCCCGCATGATCTTTTCTTTCTCTTTCGCGTCCTTCCCCGCGCCGCCTTCCAGGGCCTCCATGAGGAGTGTCGCGGCCGAGAGGGGCCTGTCGACCTCCAGGAGAAAGAGTCCCACACGCGCAGCGAGCTCCGGATCCGGGTGAAGATCGTAAGCTCGCCGGTACGCCTTCAGCGCCTCCTCGACCTGCCCGCGCGCCCGCGCTGCGTCGCCCAGCTCGACGAAGGCTTTCCAGGCCTTCGTAATCGCCTCGGGGGACGGCGAAGGCGGCTCCGAGGGGGATGGGGCTTCAGGTAGCGTCGTGTCGGGTTCGTCGGCGTAAACGATGGGCGCAAGGAGCGAGAGGCCGAGGAGCGGGGCGAGGGCTGCGGCGCGCGGCATGATGGGGAGAAGATACCGCAAATCGTGCCGAAAAAGGGGGAGGCCGACGCGAGCGTCTTGGTGCGACTCGGGTCAGGAGCGCACGCCCAGCGTGGGCCTCCGGGGACAACCCTTACCGGGGACAAACCGAGGTATCAAGCACCGCGACAAACTTTCGGGGGTACGGGGGGCGGCGTGAACGTTCGGCACGCATGCCCCCCGGCGAGAGAACCGCGTAGAGGTACTCCGTCGGGCGCTTATGGTTTCTTGCTGCTCCGGGTTTCGTTCGGAGGAGGCTCCGGCCTCAACTTTGCGGCTAGCTCCGTGAACGTCGGACCCTTCAACGGCGTATACTCGATGCCTTCGGGAAAGAGGTCCGGGTATTCGCGGAGAATGGGGGTCATGAGCCTGTCCAGCAGCTCCGAAAGAGCACAATCGACAGCAAGCCGAACGACGCGCTCTTCGCCTTTGTCGCAACGGGATTGCGCAAATTCAATCATTTCATTGAAAACAAAATGCAGCCGCGCGCGCACCTCGGGCCCACCACGGGGCCCGAGCGGCAGTGTCATTTGAAGCCTGGAAACATGAGATCCTCCCCTCCGAGGAATGTCACCTTGCCGCCCGTCAACATTTCAATTCCTCGCACGTCGACGGGCACGCTTCCCATTGCCATGTGAAGCGCTTGCACGGAATCGACCCCCCAAACTTTCCGCTTTTCTCGCCGCCTACCGGGCCCGCGTATCTCATACACGACGGACCAATCGTTTCCTTCTTTTTGAGGTGCGCCGATTCGCACCCTGACATTTTTAGGCTTTGAATCCTGGGAGTGACGGAATTCAAGTATCCTCTCGGCAACGATCCTTTTCATCGTGGGCATTTGTCCTTCATTGCCTCTCGTTCGCAGGCGCGCCGACAGTTCGCCCGGTCCTCGTTCGATTGCGCCCAACAAATGGCCCTGTCCCTCGCACTTCGCAACTTGCGGCAGCGCGCGTTGTCCATATTCCAAATGGCTTCACACGCATTGTAACATGCCTCAAGTGGGGTATAGGCCGCATTCTTGCACCGTTCCTTCTCGGCTTCCTCGTCGGTATCATCCTTCAACGACACGGCCGCGACCACGACGAGGACCGCGACCGCCACGACGATCATCGTCCCCGACGACCCGACGACCACCGGGATCAGCCTGATCACCTGGGGCAGCGCCCACGTGTTCGCCAGCAGGCCTCGCGTAGGCAAGAGGCCGCCGCGCGAGACCAGCTCGTCGGGGTCCGGCGAGAACCCCGCGTCCGCCATCGCCCGCAGCGCTTCGATCATGCACTGCTGGACACCGGCATCGTCGAGCCGCAGGCCCTTGGGCTTCACCGCCGTGATGCGGTCGCCCGTCAACTCGACCGCGAACTCGATCTCGTACGCATTGTGCCGAAGCCGCTGGCCCCCCTCTTTGACGCACGCCTGAAGCCCCTGGACCGTCATCGGAGGGAGCGCGAGCCCGCTGCCCTGCCTGGGCGCGGCGGCGTACTCGTCGCTCGCCCCGCATCCGATCAGCACCATGGCCACCGCCATGCACAAAGCGACCAAGGTCGCCCCCGCAAGCCGCCGCTTCCTCATGAGCCCACCCCCTCGGCCTCGACGCAGGTGGGGTAGGCTACGAAAGAGTCAATGCCTCCGTCAACCGTTTTGCCGGCATTTTCCCTGCGTTCCACACGCCCACATGCCCCAAGTGCTTCCGGGACGGCGCACCGCTGCACTTCGAACACCCGAACCGCGCCGACGCGAATTCACGAGCGTACTTCCGCCGCCGCTTCCGCGTGCGCGCCAATTCTCGACGCCTCCCCGGACGCCGAAACCCAACCGTCGACGCGTCACCCCCGCGCTCGGGCTGCCCGTAGCGCCCCGTGCCTCGCTTGCAGTTCCACTTCGGCCGCCCCGGCCACCACGAAGACCCGGGCCGCGTTCGCCGCGCTCGCCGAAAGCGCCCCCCGCAACCGCTCGCGCCCCCGCTCCCCCCGCTCTTGGGTCGCTCGGGAACGTTGCAACCCCGTTTCCGCCGCCCCAACCCCCCCATACCACGTTGCAACAGCACTTCAGGCACCCGAGCCGCCCTCGCGACGCGTCTCCGGAGCGCTTCGACCCTCCCGCGTATGTTCGCTTGCTGTTGACACCCCGTACTCCGGCATCCTACCGTGCTCCACCATGGTCGGAATCAAGACTCTCCCCGACGCGGGGACAACAGGGAGCGCGGAAGGCCATTTCCGCTTTACCTTGGTACGCATGCGGCGCAATCCGTACACGCAACACCTCGTCGCCGAGATGGAGGCGTTCCACCCGCGCATCGACGCGGCCATCGCGGAAGAGAAGAACCTGATCGAAGCCGAGGCCGAAGCCGGCGCGGCCGTGCAGTTCGCCGATCGGGACCTCGACGATTCGGTCGATTTCGTGGCCGCGAACGTGGAGAAGGGCTCGCTCCTCGCGCAGCGACTCTTCGGCGACCTGCGCCCGAGTGAATTGAAGCGACCCACGCTCGGCGGTCAGCTCGATATCATGACATCCTGGCCCGAAGCGCTGGCGGAAACCGACAAAGCCGTCCTGAAGGACCACGCGCCCGTGCTCGCCACACGCGCGACGGCGGGGACCTCGGCGGCAAACGAGAAGAAGACCGCGACCCTGAACCTGGCTAACTTCCGCACCATCGGCACACGCGTGAAGCTGAACCAGGATCTCAACAAATTGCGGAAGTCGCTATACGGCAAGCTGGGCGAGATCCAGCACGAGCACAAGCTCGGCGCCGGCTGGGCAGAGTCGTTCTTCCAGCAAGAGTCGGCCGAAGAGCCGACCCTGAGCCATCTCGACAAGAAGATCGGCGCGGTCGAGGCGGAGCTCGAAGCGCTGAGGAAGCAGCGCGACGCTCTCGTCGAGCAAGAAGCAAAGATCGCCGCCGAGCGGGCAAAGGCCGCCCAGCGACAGAAGAAGGCCAAGCTCGAAGCGCTCCAGAAGCTCAAGGCCGATCTCGCGGCGCAAGAGGCGGCGCTGCTCTCCGAGCTCTCCGACGGCGACGCGAGAACGAACCCTTAGAATCCAGCGACGCGACGCCTGACGAGCCCACGCAACTCGTGGTACGAGTCACGCCTCCCATGCGTCCGATGGCCCTCGCCCTTCTCGGCTTCGTGATCGCGGCGTGTACGACGGCCCCGGAGGCCGCCGTCCCGCAGGCGGAGACCGGAACCACGTATTCGTTCCCGGCCGAGTTCGAGCCACACGCGTCGATCTGGCTCGCCTGGCCGACCTACGAAAACAAGGCGGGGCACCCGACCGAGCGCGTCGTGGAGGACATCGTCCGCGCGCTCCACGGCCACGTGTCGGTCGACCTGCTCGCCCAGGACGAGGCGGAGGCAGGCGTGATCCGGGAGCGGTTCGCGCGGGATGCCGTGCCGTCCGATCACGTGCGAATTCACGCCATGCCGCACGCGGACATCTGGCTGCGCGACATGGGGCCGATCTTCGTGAAGACGAGCGGCGGCGGACGCGCGGTCGTCGATTACGCGTACAATGGCTGGGGATATCCCGGGTTTGATCGATCGAGCCCGACGGCATTGCGCGAGGACGCCATCGATCGAAACGTGGCGGCGTTGCGGGGCCTGCCGGTCGTGCGATCGAGCATGTCGAGCGAAGGGGGCAATCGGGAGTCGAACGGCGCGGGGACGTTGATGCTCACGGAACAGGTGGAGCGGCAGCGAAACCCGGGGATGTCGCGCGCGCAGATCGAGGCGGAGTTCCGGAGGACGCTCGGCGCCAAAGCTTTCGTGTGGCTGCCCCAAGGAATCGCGGAGGACGACGCGACGTGGGAAGGGCCGCTGCCGGGCGGCATTTACACGCCGCTCACGCCGGGCGGGCACATCGACGAATATGCACGTTTCGCCGACGCCCACACGATTCTACTCGGCGAGGTGACCGAGGACGAGGCGCGGAAGGATGTGATCCACGCCATGACGCGCGAGCGGCTCGAACGAGCGCGCGCGGCGATCGAGGCGTCGGTCGATCAGGACGGCCGTCCTTTCCGGCTCGTGCGTGTCCCGATGCCCGAGCCGCTCTATGACACGCTCGGCTCCGGCGACGGCGTCTACGAGTCGCTGAAGAGAATGCGGTACACGAGCGGCGTGACGTTTCCGAAGGGCTCGCCGGTGCGGATCATCGTGTCGACGAGTTACCTGAATTTCCTGGTCACGAACGGCGTGGTCCTCGTGCAGGTGTATTCCAAAGAGGGGAGGCCTTCGCGCGTGAAAGAAAAGGACGCGGCCGCGCAGCGGATCCTCGGGGAGGTGTTTCCCGGGAGGAAGATCGTCCCGATCGACGCCGAGGCCGTGAACCTCGGCGGCGGCGGCATTCATTGCATCACGCAGCAGGAGCCGCGCTGAGCGGCTACTCGCGCACCCATTTCACACGGCCAAACCGCGACGCCTTGTGGAAGTTCCCCATCCCGAGGATCGGGGACCAGGCGACGCCGCCGTTGTTCTGCATCGCATAAAAATTCATCCGCCAGACATCCCCGGGCGCGGGCGGCGAGGCTTTTGCTTTGGCGAACGATTTCCAGGGGATCCGCGCCTCCACGGTGTATCCCTCGTCCTTGTCCTCGTCCGCGTCGATCGTGCCGCGGAGGACGACCGCGCTCGCGAGCCCGGCGCTCCAGTCCTGGTGCCCGAAGGGACCGGCGTTGCCGCCCCGGGGACGATTGTAATCGTCGAACTGCGAGTCGAAGACCAGGTTCTGCGGGCTTACCTGGATCTCGTAATAGTCCTTGTTGTCGCCGTCGCCGTCGGGGTCGATCATGACCTCGACGGTGTCGCGCTCCCAAAGGTGCGGGTCCGGCGCGTCCGTGGGAAAACCGCCGCGAATCGTCGTGTCTTTCACGTCGAAGGCGACGTACAGGTGCTGGTCGTCCCAGAGGAGCCGCGCGCTGCCCTGCACCGGGATCCGCGGATTGGGCGCGCCCGACGCGACGTCGACGAACGGTCCGGTCTCCGTCGCCTTCGCCCACGCAGGCTCGTCGAGCTTGCCGTCGATCGTGATCGTGTCGCCGGACGCGATCGCCTTCACGGCGATCTCTTTGATCACGCGGCGCGGATCCTCGCCCGGCGCGCTCGTAGCGCCCGTCCCGCCCGCTTGTTGTTCGGATTTGCCGCCGCCCGGATCCCGCGAGCACGCGGCGAGGGCGAGCGCGCACGCGACGAAGAGGAATCGACGCATGCGCGCTCCCTGCTACTTCCGGCCCTTCTTCCGCGCGTCGCGCTCGCGCTTGCGTTGCGCCTTCTTCGCGTTCTTCTCGGCCTGGCTGAGGGTGCGCATCTTCGTCATGCTCGGCCCCTCGGCGCCGCCGCCCGGCATGCCCATACCCGGCATCCCCATCCCGGGGAAGCCCGGCATGCCCATGCCCGGGAAGCCCGGCATCCCCATCCCGGGGAAGCCGCCCGGCATGCCCGGCATGCCGCCCATGCCCGGGAAGCCCGGCATGCCGCCGCCGCCGCCCATGCCGGCCATGGCCTTCTGCATGTTCCGCATCTGGGCCATCTGCTTCATGCCGGGGATCTTGCCCATCATGCCCATGTTCTGGCCGAGCCCCGACATCATCTGCTTCATGAACAGGAACTTCTGCACGAGCTCCGCGACGGCCTCGGCGTTCGTGCCCGAGCCCTTCGCGATACGCTCGGCGCGCCGCGGCTCGCGGATGAGCGCGTAAGGATCACGCTTCTCGAAGCGCGTCATCGACTGGATGATCGCCTCGATCCGCACGAGCTCGCGGTCGTCGAGGTTCACGTCCTTCGGCAGGCCGCCGGGGAACATGCCGCCGAGCGGGAGCTTGTCGACGAGGTCCTTGAGCGACCCCATCTTCTGGATCATGCGGACCTGCTCGAGGAAGTCGTCGAGCGAGAAGTCGCCCTGGAGCAAGCGCTCGGCGTCCTTCTCGGCCTTCTTCTGATCGACGACCTGCTCGAAGTCCTGCATGAGGCCGACGACGTCGCCCATGCCGAGGATGCGGCTCGCCATGCCGTCGGCGCGGAACTCCTCGAACTTGTCCGTCGTCTCGCCGACGCCGCTGAAGAGGACGGGCGCGCCCGTGACCTCCTTGATGCTGATCGCCGCGCCGCCGCGCGCGTCGCCGTCGAGCTTCGTGAGCACGACGCCGCTGATGCCGAGCCGCTCGTGGAACGAGCGCGCGGTCTTCACCGAGTCCTGGCCGATCATCGCGTCGACGACGAGGAAGATGTTCTCCGGCGCGACGCGCGATTTGATCTCCGCGAGCTCCTGCATGAGCTTCTCGTCGATCGCGAGGCGGCCCGCGGTGTCGTAGATGATGACGTCGCGGCCGAGCTTCTTCGCCTCGGCCTCGGCAGCCGCGCAGATCTCGACGGGCGACTTGCCCGAGATGTTGAAGACCGGGATCTTGATCTGGTTGCCGAGCACCTTGAGCTGCTCGACGGCCGCCGGGCGCTGCATGTCGGCCGCGACGAGCATGGGCTTCTTGCCCAGCTTCGAGATGTGCCGCGCGAGCTTGGCGCAGGTCGTCGTCTTACCCGAGCCCTGGAGGCCGACCATCATGAGGCCGGTCGGGCGGCCCGACGCCCACACGATGGGCTCGCCCTCGTGCGACATCATGGCCTCGAGCTCGTCGTGGCAGATCTTGACGAAGTGATCACTCGCCGAGACCTGAAGGGTCTCGCCTTCGTGTTTCACCTTCGCCTCGAGCGTGCGGCCGACGGCCTTCTGCTTCACGCGGCTCAGGAAGGCCTTCACGACGCCGATCTCGACGTCGGCTTCGAGCAAGCTGAGCCTCACCTCGCGGAGCGCGGGCTCGATGTTGGACTCGGAGAGCTCCGTGAGCCCCGCGAGGCGGTTGCGGGCCTGACGAAAACCTCGGGCGAGCGTGTCGAACATACGGGGGCGCTCTTTAGCACGAGGCGCGCGCGTCCGTACCCCCTCGCGCGCGTTTTCCCTTGCCTGGTTCCTCAGACTCCGTCAGCGGCGGCGAAGGCGCAGCTCGGTCGCCGCCTTTTCGCAGGCCGGCATGGCCTCTTCGCTGCTCTTGCGGATCTTCTCTTCGGCCGCGGCGAGGTCGGCGAGCAGGGTCGTTGGCACCGGGCCCGCGCCGCCGAGCGCACGCTTGACGGCCTCGGTGCCCTCCTTGCCCTCGCCGAGGAGGCGGTAGGCCTCGACGCAACTGTCCCGGGCACGCCGGGCCTCGGGGCTCGGGGCCGGCTTCGTTTCGAGCGCCGAGAGCCGGTTCTTCCGTCCGGTCAGGTCGTCGGCCGGTGCGTCGCGGAGCGCCTCGATCGCCGCGAGGAGCGCGCGCTCCTCCTCGGCTTCGGCGGACATGCAGCCGAGGGCAGAAGGGAGGCCCAGGGCGAGGAGGAGCAGGCCTCGGCGGATCAATCCGCGCCCGCGCGCTTCGGCGCCGGGCCCATCTGGATGCGCTCGCCGATGTACGAGCCGACCATCGTGAAGAGCACGCCGATCACCGCGAGGATGACGTACATGAAGAGCGGCAGCGTCCGGACGGTCTGCGACTTCATGAGCTGAAAGACCGTGGGGATCGCGACGAGCAGCGTGGCGATGACCGGCTCGGCCACCGTCTTTCCCGGCGAGATCATGCCGAGCAGGATGCCCCCGACGAACCACACGGGCACCGCGATCATCATCCCGTAGCGGCCCTCGAAGTCGAAGGCGCTGACGACCATCGGCAAACCGACGACGATCGCGGCCGTGAGCACGGCCTGGACGAGCAGCGCGATGCCGGCCCAGGCGACGCTGAAGCCGTCGCTGCCGCGCCGCCCATCGCCGCCTTCGTCGCGGCTCCGGCCGAGATCCATCGACGCGCCGCACGAGACGCACCGACCGCTCGGCGGAACAGGCGAGTTCGTCGCTCCGCAGGAGGGGCAGACGACGGAGGAAACCTTCTTCGCGGACGTTGCCACGGGCGTAGGCTAGAAAAGCGAGGGCACGAGGGCAAGAGATCCCCCGCCCGGCCCCGAGGAACCTGACGGGCAGGCGGCGGAAATCCGACGCGAGGAAGAAGGAACCCGGCCCGCCCGGCGATGTCCGTCGGTTATACTCGTGACCGGACACCGCTACGCCACCCCCAACGCCCTGCTCGTGCCCCGCGATCCGTCGCCCACCCTGACCGCGCCCCGCCCGCCGGCCCTCGACGCCGCGGGGTCGGATCCTGACCTCATCGCGCTGCCCGCGCCGCCCAAACGCGAGCGCACGGCGACGGTGGTGCTGATGGCGCTCACGACGCTCGCGGCCGCCTGGATGGCGTTCGTGCTGTCTGGAGAAGCGCGCTACGCGCTCACGCCGGGCCAGCTCATGGAGGTGCCGGACCTCGCGACGCTCGCGCCGGGCGCGGATCTGGAGAACCGCTACGTGCGCGCGACGGGCCTGCTCGGCACGACGGGGGCGATCCGCTACGGGCGCGCGGCGGAGGGAGACTCGTTCCGGCTCGCGCCCATCGCGGGCAACGAGAAGATCTGGGTGGAGATCCGCGTGCCGGAGGGCTTCGAGGGTCCCCGCTTCGTGCCGCCGACGAGCTTCGCCGGCAGGCTCGTGCCGTTCCGCAAAGCAGGCCTGCGCCACGCGCGCCTGCCCGAAGCGGTGCACGAGCAGACGAACAAGGCCGTGCCCGAGGACGCCTGGGTGCTCATCGACGGGAGCTCGCCGCGCGCGTCGCGCTGGGCCGTCGCGCTGGTCGCGCTCTTCCTGGGCTTCGCCGCGTGGAACCTCACGGGCATCGTGCGCGTGCTCGCGCGCGTGCGTGACGGCGAAGCGCGGTAGACGCGCGTCAGGGCGCGCCGAGGAAATCGAGCAGGACCGGGTTCACGACCTCGGGTCGTTCGAGGTGCACGAAGTGGCCCGCGCGCGGCACCATATGCACGCGGATGCCCGCGAGGAAATGTCGCTCATCCACGCCGCGCGCGAGCTCGGCGCCGATGCAGCCGTCGTCCTCGCCGTGGATGTGGATCGCGGGCACGGTCGTCTTCGCGAAGAGGAGGCGCCGTGACGCGCCGAGGAGCACGCGCGACGAGAAGAACGCGCGGTAGTAGCCGATGACCTCGGGCACGCGAGGGGCGATGCCTGCTTTGATCGGATCGAGGTCCTCGCGGGACGCGGTGTAGCCAGGGGACCAGTCGCGCCAGAGGCGATCGATGAGCGCGAAGTCGTCCTTCGCGAGGCCACGCTCGGCGACACCGCGGAGCTGGAAGTAGGCGGTGTACCAGGAGCGGCGGAGCTGCGCGGGTTGCGCGAGCCTCGGCAACGTGGCGCGGAGGTGCGGCACGGCGATCGTGACGAGGTGGGAGAAGCGCGCGGGCGCGAGCGCGGTCGCGGCGTAGGCGGCGACGGCGCCCCAGTCGTGGCCCACGAGGCGCACGGGCGAGCTGGGCGAGAGCCGATCCGCGAGCGTGCAGAGGTCGCGGCCGAGCGCTTCCGCATCGTAACGACGGCTCTTCGGGATGCCGCTCGGCGCGTAGCCGCGCATCGTCGGGCACGCGACGCGGAAGCCTCGCGCGACGAGCGGATCGATCTGAGCACGAAACGAGCGCGCGTCGTCGGGGAAGCCGTGCGCGCAAAGGACGAGGGGCCCGTCGCCGTACACGGTGCACGAGAGTTCGACATCGCCGAGGTCGAGCGTCTCCGTCACGAGCGTCTTCGTCGCCGCCATGGCGAGAGGCTACACGAGGCGCGCGTGACGGGGGGCGAACCGCGCGACGTGCATCCGCGTGCTAGCGTCAGCAGGGATGAAGCTCGAGCTCGGCATTCCGGTCTGGCTGCTCTGCGGCATCCTCGGCGCTTGGATCGCCACGACGAAGGGCCGCGGCGGCTGCTTCTGGTTCCTCACGTGCGCGGTGCTCGGCCCGATTGGCCTCGTCTTCGCCGCTGTCGTTTCGAAGAGGACGCAGAAGGACTGACGACGGACGCGTACGTCCCGCTCGGCTCGCGTCGACGTGTCCGGACGCGCGTGCACACGCTCGGGTCGTGGGCAGATAGACGGGGGCAAAATCGACGCACGCACGGACGCGCAGGACGAACGCGCGCGAACCGCCGAAGACGGCATCGAGCGTCTCGGGGCGGACACGGCTCCAAAGCGAGACGATTCGTGGAGAACACGCGCCGCGTGGTCCGAGAATTCCCCGCATGTGCTGGATGCGCGAGGCCCGAAAGGCCCACGGCCGCCGCCTTGCATTGCGACGTGAGCGAGCGCTTCGACGACGAGCGGACAGCTCGTCGCGAGGCATCTTCCCCCGCGCGCGGCGCGAGCCGAGCGAGGGCGTCACGCGACACAAGGAGAGGTATCTCGATGAAGAACTCGATCAAGCTCCTCATGGCGGCGACGATCGCCACGAGCGCACCCTTCCTGAGCATCGACGAGGCTTCGGCGGACGGCGGCCGCTACGACTACAACCCGCGCTTCGGCAACGTCGACGCCAAGCTCCTCGACAACGGCGATCTGCGGTTCGGCTTCGAGCAGTCGAACATCCGCCGGCAGAACATCCGTTACTCGCTCGACGCCGATCTCCAGGCGACGTACCGATGCAAGGATCGGCGCGGGCAGTACGCGGGCGAGCCGATCGTCATGCGCGACTCGTGGAAGGACGCGAAGAGCTTCCAGGCGAACCGGCAGGGCCGCGTCTACGGGGAGTTCATCATGCCGCGTGATCGGTTCCGCGGCGCCGGCGCTTGCCGCGGCGGCGACTACCAGCCGGAGCTCACGCAGGTGACGCTCGTCAACGCGCGTCTGCTCGACGAGACGAACAACGTACCCTACTTGCGCGAGCGCGTGACCTGCGACGCGCACGGCGCCAAGGACCGCGGCGACTACGGGACGCAGTACGGCGGCAAGGGCGACGTCCAGTACGGCGGCAAGGGCGACGTCCAGTACGGCGGTCGCGGAGACGTTCCGTACGGCAGCGACACCCAGTACGGCGGTCGCGGAGACGTTCCGTACGGCAGCGACACCCAGTACGGCGGTCGCGGCGACGTCCCGTACGGCGGCGACACCCAGTACGGCGGTCGCGACGACGTCCCGTACGGCGGCGACACCCAGTACGGCGGTCGCGACGACGTCCCGTACGGCGGCGACACCCAGTACGGCGGTCGCGACGACGTCCCGTACGGCGGCGACACCCAGTACGGCGGTCGCGGCGACACCCAGTACGGCGTGGACAACAACGTCGGTCAGGGCGACAGCCAGTTCGTACCCAGCAAGGGCGGAAGCCAGTTCGTCCCCAGCAAGGGCGGAAGCCAGTTCGTCCCCAGCAAGGGCGGAAGCCAGTTCATCCCCAGCAAGGGCAACTGAGCAGCGCGGTCGTCGGCTCCTCCTCCCGATCCCGGGTTTCGGTTCCCCGGGATCGGGGTTTTCTTTTCGAAGCGCGTGATCACCAGGAGCCGTCGCGGAGAGGCTCTGCGCCGAAGAGCTCGGCGAGCACCTTGCGGTACTGATCGGCGAGCCGCACGAGGTCGTGGAAGACCGCGGCGACGTCGTGCTCGCTCGCGAACGCGCTCACGGGCTCAGAGAAGGAGAGGACGACGACGTCCCCCGCGAGCGACAGGCGACACACGCCCGAGGTCTGATCGTTCGCCGTGAGAAGGAGCCGGTAAAACGGCTCGTGGTTCGCCGAGGGCAACCGCACGAGCGGCACGCGCAGGATCACCTGCAAGCCCACGCTGTCGAGGCGCACCGTGACCTCGGAGGGCGTCGCGTCTCCGCCGAGCGCGCGGTGCTGGATGCGCCACGCCCGCGGCCCCACGCGCGCCTTGTTCGCGACGAGCCCCAGCGCGACGAGCGCATCACGCACCACACGCTCGGCCCCGGGGGATTCCGTTTCGTAGGCATGCGGCAGGAGGATCCCGCACGACTCGCAACGATCGTTGTCCGCAGAGAACGCCTCGGTGCAGCCAGGACAGCGGTGGATGAGCGTGCGCTCGCCGAGCCCTTCCGCCGGCACGTCGAGCGCGCGGAGGTCACGCGAGAGGAGCCCGACGGGCAGGACACATCGCGATCGATCGAGCGGATCCCGGCCGCTCCGCCGCGCCGTCGTGATCACGCCGATCACGCGCCCCACCGCGTCGATCACGGGCGAGCCGCCGCGACCTGCACGCACGCCGAGATCCGGATCGAGCGCCGCGAGCTCGCCGCCACGACCTTCGGCGCACACGACGGCCATCGCCGTCACGAGCGTATCGCCGGGCGTCGCGATCAGCGTCATGACGGCCTCGCCGAGCCGCGGCAACGGATCGGCGCGGAGCGGCAGCGGCGCGGAGCCGATCGCTTCGAGCGGGAGCACGAACGCGAGATCCCGCTCGGCATCCACGGCGACGACGCGCCCCGCCGCGCGCCTGCCCTCCTCCGTGGAGAGCGTCACCTCGGCCTGGAACCCGACCGTACGCCAGCTCGTCACGATCACGCCGTTGCCGAGCGCGACCCAGCCCGTGCCGCTCGACATCCCCGAGGTCACCGTCACGACACCACGACGCGCGACGCCGAGCACGCTCTCCTCCGCGCCGCCGTGCTGCATGAGATCCTCGAGCGCCGAGGCGATACGCGAGCTCATCCGGACGCGATCCTCTTCAGCGCCGTCATCATCAGATCGAGCGCCGCCTGCTTGGGCACGTCGCGAAGCGCGTGCGCCACGATTTCCTTCAGCCGCTGCGACGTCTGCGCCGGCAAGCGCGTGCGCGAGAGCAGCTCCGTCAGCGCGCCGAGCGCGAGGAAGTGGCGGAGCGTCGCGTCCTGGGGCGCGAGTTCGATCTCCTCTGCGTACCGCGCAAGGTGCTCACGCGCCTGCGCCGCCGTCGCGAGCGGCTCGACGATGACCGCGCGCTCCTTCGGGAGCTGCGCGCGCGCCGCGACGATCCGCTCCATCGCGAGCAGCGCGGGCTCGGCCATCGGGATCGGCGACGAAGGACGTTTGCCGCCGGGCGACGCGCTCGGCCAGATCGCCCGCGTCACGCCCGCCGCGTTCCGGTAGAGGTACGAGACCGCGTCGGGCACGGCCTCGCCGAACTCGTAGATCGCGCGGTACACCACGGCCCGCACGAGCAGGAGCATCGTCGCGGGCCGCTCCTCGTAGCTCAGCGCCGTCGCGAGCGCCTGCGCCTGATGCAAGAGCTCACAGAGTTTGTCCGCGGGCGTGAGCGCCCGGCGCGCGGCTGCATCGTCGAGGTCCGGCGAGCCGGGGCGCGTCACGCCTTCGACCGCGGGCATCCCCGGGACGGTGCGCCGACGCGCGACGGGCGCCGCGAACGGGAGCGGTGTCGTGAGCGACGGGATCGCCCCGAGGCGCGCGGTTTCCGGCGACGGCTCGCGGTCCGGCGCAGGCGGCGCGGCGAACGCGGACGTCTGCGGAACCCCGAGCCGCGCGGTCTGCGGCACGTTCTCGGGAGGCGCGAGCACCGGCGGCACCCCGTCCTCGCCGCGCCACGTATCGGAGAGGCGGAACGGCGCGAGCACCGGCGGCAGCTCCTCCTCGGCGGCAGGGCCGCGCGACGGCTCGTTCGCGAAGGCCGGCGCGAGGATCGGCGGCAGATCGTCGTCCGGCGGCGTCGTGTTGTCCGCGGGCCGGAGCGTCGAGGGCGGCGGCGGTACGACCGATCGTCGCTGCGGCGCCGGCTGCAGCGTCGACAGCGTTCGTTTCCTCCCGAGCGACTCCCACCCGCCGCCTCCGCGCGCGTCTCCGTGCGCCGCGGTGCGCGCGTCGAACGACGCCACGAAGATCTCCGCGTACCGCTCCGACGTCGCCATCATCTCGCGGATCACGTGCCGCACGAGCGGCGGCGACGCCGCGCCGAGCTGCGTGACGAAGCGCAGGAGGAGCAGATCGTCGCGCAGGCACACGCGCGACGTCATCGCCTCCGCGTCGCAGAGCTCGAGCGAGAGCCGCATCGCGGGGACACGCTGGCTGCGCGGCAGGCGCGCCACCGGCGACTCCACGATGAGGTGCATCGACTGCATGTCGAGCGACAGGAACACGCTCGACTCCTTGCCGATGAGCGCCCAGCCCGGCCCCTCGGGCAGGTTCACCGCGCGCGCCGTCAAATTCGTTTCTGTACCAACGACAAGACCGAGCGCCCGCGCGTACTCGCCACGCCGGAACGACTCGGTCGCTCTCTCCAGCCCCGAAGGATCGAGCGACGCGTGCCCGCGCGGCACGAACCTGCGCATCGAGTCTTCGAGCGCCAGCGGAGCGCGGTACTCCCCGCAGGCGTCGCAGCGTGGCCCGTGGACGGGCCATCCGCACACCGTGCAGAACTCCCGGGCCGTTCGGCTCGCGGCTCCCACCGCGCAGAGGATAAAGCGAACGCGGCCCGCCGCGGGCACAATGTGCGCGCGCCGTGATCCGCGCCGCCTTTTCCGGGGCTGTTCGCCCCGATCAGATCAGGGGGTTCAGGTGCAGGGGGGACCGCGTTTCCCGCAGATCCACCTGAATCCGCCGCACGAAATGCGCCGCAAAGGCGGCCCAGGTCACGAACGTGACCACCCCGCTGACGAGCCCCGCGTTCCGGCCGAACCCGATCGTCGTCGTCGCGAGAGCGCCGAGCAGGACGAACGCCGAGGCCACGATCGCGAGCGGCAAGAACCACCGCAGCGCGATCCGCGACCGCTCCTCCGCGCAGAGCCGCGGCAGCGCCCAGCGCAGCCAAACCACCGTCAGCACGAGGCCCCAGCTCTTCAGCAAGAACAAGAGCGCGCCCACGATCTTCAGCGCGCCCGCGCTCTCCTGCGTCGCGCCCGCCACGCCCGGCAATTGCCAGCCGCCGAGGAAGATCGCGCTCGCGATCCCGCAGGCCACGAACACGTGCGCCCACTCCCCGAAGTAAAACAGAAGCTGCCGCGCGCCGATCTTCGCCGGCGGCGCGAGCTCGTCCCCGCTCGCCTCGGCCTCCCGCAGCGCGCCCGACACGCGCCCGTCGGCCGTGATCATCGACGTCACGTACGCGAGAAACAACACGAACGTCGCCGGGTTCCGGAACACGAACCAGTGCCAGGGCCACCCGCCCGCGTCGAACGGCGAGCCTCCCTGCCCGCCCTGCGCCGCCACGATGTCTTCGAGCCGAAGCGATCCCGTGCTCGACACGACGCACACGATCGCCACCACGGCCGGCAGCTCCTGCAGCAGCACCCGCCCGGCGCCGCGCAGACCTCGCAGCACGGACCACGCCTGCCCCGCGAGCGATCCCCCCGTCACGAACCCGAGCCCGAGCAGCGCCACGAGCGCGAGCAGGAAGAGCATCCCCACGTCGAGGTCCGCGCCCACGAGCCGCTGCGAGAACGGCATCACCACGAACGTCGCCGAGATCGCCGCGAACGCGAGCACCGGGGCGAGCTTCGACAGGATCGGATCGGCGTCCGGCGGCGCGATCGCCGAGGCCACCTCGCGATGCACCTCGGAGGCGAGCCGCGCGACCGGCGAACGCGCGAGCGCCTTCTTCCCGTTCCTCTGCGCGGCGAGCCGCGACGCCACGCGCCGCACGAGCCACGCCACGAGCGCGCCGAGCGGCGTCGCGAACACGAGCAGCGTCGCCGCGGACAAACCCAGCACGATCGCCGCGCCGAGCAGGTCCGACGGCGCGCTCGCGTGGAAGCCCTCGATCGAGATCGACACGACCCGCGGATCCTCCGCGCCGCGCCGCACGGTCGCGAGCGGCGCGCGCTCTTCACCGCTCGGGATCACGTCGGCCACGCTCGTCACCTTCATGCCCTCGAAGCTCGTGATCACGTCGCCGCCCTCGATCCGCGCCGCGGCCGCGGGGCTGTCCGGACGAACCGCCGCCACCACGATCCCGTTCGACGTCGGTGCGTCTGGAGACACCGTGATCCCCAGAAAATCGAGCGCCCGTTGCCCGTCGCGCTCGCGGGCCAGCGCGATCGCGCGCCGCGGCGCCTTCGGCCGCACGTCGATCGTCACGTCCTTGACCGACCCCGTCACCGGCAGCGCGCCTTCGGCCTTCGTCTCCAGCGTCACGGTTACGTTTCCGTGGAACGTCGTGTGCGCCGCGTCATCGCCCTGCCCGCAAAACCGCGCCACGAGCGCCTCGCTCACGGCGGCGCTCACCTTGTCGGTCGAGATCCTCGCCTTGTCGACGATGATCGTCTGCCCTTCGATCGGCGCTTCTCCCGGCCGCTTCAGCGTCCCGCGGAACGTGATCGTCGCCTCGCGCGCCTCTCCCGTCGGCAGGTTCGTCCCGAGCACCTCCAGCCGATCGCCCGACTCGAGCTCACGCGGCGCCACGTCGACCACCCGCAGGAGGTCGGGCGCGGTGTCGTTCACGTTACAGCCGATCGCCAAGAGGCAGGCGAGGGCGAGCGTGATCCTTCCATGTCCGGGCATGGCCCGGGCTTATCCATCGCGCCGCGGCAGAGGGCCAAGTTGAGGGCGAACCGGCAGGAAATACCGGGCGTTGTCGAGCTCGTTCACGCCCACGTAGAGCTCCGCCTCGAACACCTCCTTGAGGCGCCGGTACGTCATCACCTCTTCGATCGTCCCGTGCGCCACGAGCCTCCCGGCCTTCAAGAGCGCGATCCGATCCGCGTACTGCGCCGCCGCGTTCAGATCGTGCAGCACCATCAGGCATGCGAGCCCTCGATCCCGCACCTCGCGCCACACGAGCTCCGACAGCGCGAGGAAGTGCCGCACATCGAGGTGCGCCGTCGCCTCATCGAGCAAGAGCACCGGCGCCTCCTGCGCGAGCGCCCGCGCGATCGCGACCCGTTGCTGCTCGCCGCCCGAGAGCTCCGACACGCGCCGATCGGCGAGCGTCTCGAGCTCGCACGCGGCGATCGCCCTCTCCACGGCCTCTTCATCGTGCTTCGACGCGCGCATCCACGCGCCCTGGTACGGCGCGCGGCCCATCCTCACGATCTCGCGCACCGCGAAGCCCACCGCCGGCTCCGACGACTGCGGCACGAGCGCGATCTTCTTCGCGATCTCCCGACGCTCCAGGCGCGCGAGTGGTTCGCCGAGAACGTGTACCTCTCCACGCTGGGGCCGAAGCGCGCCCGAGATCACCTTCACGAGCGTCGACTTCCCGGCCCCGTTCGGCCCGAGGACCGCGCAAATCTCGCCTTTTCGCACGGAAAGGTCGATGTCTTCGAGCGCCACGCCGCCTCCCGCTGCGTAGCGAACCGACACCCCGGTAAGTTCGATGGCATTCATGGCATCCGCGACATTTCCGGCCCTCGGACGATTCACGCTGTCATCAGCTTGCACATATGAGTTACAGGTGGTCCAATTCAGTCGAGGCGCGAAGGGGAGATCATGGATACGGTGAAGGAGACCTCGGGGGCCAGTGCGACGCCGCGGCGCGTCATCAAGCGGTACTCCAACCGTAAGTTGTACGATACGAAGGACAGCCGCTACGTGACCCTCCAGCAGATCGGGGAGATGGTCCGTGCGGGCGAAGAGGTCCAGATCATCGACAACGCGACCAAGGAGGACAAAACCGAGGTCACGCTGGCGCTCATCATCTCGGAAGACCTCAAGTCCCAGCCGCGCAGCGTGCCCCTCGGGACGCTGCGGGACCTGATCCAGGAGCGCGGCGAACGCCTGCTCAACACGCTCCGCGAGGGCCCGATCGGGCGGCTCATCCCGGGCGGCGGACCCGAAGACGCCCCCGCCGAGGCGGCCGCGCCGGCCACCACCCCGGACAAACCGCCCACGCAGCCGCCCCCGCCTGCCGCGGCCCCCGCTCCGACCGAAGCGGACAAACCCGCCACCACCCATGGTGCGAAGGCACGTCTGTCCGAGATCGTCGAGAGCTCGAAGCAGACCCTCGACCAGTGGCAGCACGCCGTGGACGATCGGATCCGTCACATCCTGCCCGGCGTCGGCCTCTTCCGCGACCTTCAGGCCGACGTCCACCGCCTCTCGCAGCGCGTCGAGGAGCTCGAAGCCGTGGTGCGCAAGCTCGGTGGTGAGCCGACCGACACGCCCGAGACGCCCGCGCAGCCCGAAACCTCGACGACCGAGGAATAGTCGGGGGGGTGCTCCTGTTGGGAGACCGCGATGGCGTTTTTCTTCAGTAAAAAGCCAGCTTCGGTCGCCCAGGACCTGAGCTTCGCCGGCGCCGGGGACGGTGCGCCGGGGGTCGACAATTTCGAGGTGGAGCTGCTTGGTCACCTCGACACGTTGTATGCGGTGAGCTGCCGCATGACACGAAGCACGACCGAGGCCGAGGATCTCGTCCAGGACACGGTCGTGAAGGCCATGCGTGCCCGCGATCAGTTCGAGCCGGGCACGAACCTCAAGGCCTGGCTGCTTCGTATCCTCACGAACACGTTCATCAACCGCTACCGCCGCGGCGGACTCGAGCGCGACATCCTCGAAGGTCCGGACGTCGAGTCGCTGACCGACGGATGGATCGGCGCGACGACGATGCGCGGCATGCGGGATCCCGAGACGGCGGCCCTCGCGCCGCTGGTCGAGGCCGAGGTGCAGCGCGCGCTCGACGATCTGCCGCCGGAGTTCCGCATCGCGGTCGTGCTCTCGGACATCGAGGAGCTCTCCTACAAGGAGATCGCCGAGGCGATGGGCACGCCGATCGGCACGGTGATGTCGAGGCTGCACCGCGGCCGGAAGCTCTTGCAGAAGACGTTGCGCGACCATGCGGTCGCCATGGGCATCGTGAGCGAGGGGTCCTCGAACAAGGCCGACCAGGCCCCGACGGACCTCGCGGCGTACCGGAAGCGGAAGCGGAGTGCTGCGGTATGAATGGGCTCAAGGTGATGACCGACGAGTGCTCGATGTTCTCGCGTTGCATCTCTGCGTACGTGGACGGAGAGCTCGATCCAGGACACGCGGTCGACATGGAGGCGCACGTCCTTCATTGCGGCACGTGCTCCGAGCGCGTGACGTTCCTGCGGGTGATGCGCGCGAGCATGAAGCGCACGGCCGCGAAGCGTGTCCCCGACGCGATGCGCGCGCGCATCCATGCCGCGATGCTCGCCGAGAAGCGCCGCGTGAAGGAGGCCGATCGCGAGGTCCACTCCGCGAAGCTCGTGAGCTGGAAATACGCGGCGACGCTCGCGGCTGCGGCTGGTGTCGCGCTCACGGTGGCGGCCGCGAAAAACCAGAAGGACGTGGTGGTCACGCCGGAGCTCGCGCGGATCGGCGCGACGACGGAGATGGCTGCGGCTGGCATGGACTCGCTGCTCGACGATCTCGTCGCGCTCCACGCGCATCCCTTGCCGCCCGAGACGACAAACCCCGAAGAGCTCGTCCGTTTCGACCCGCTCGTCGGCGTGCCCGTGCGTCGGCCTGCGTTCCAGCCGTTCGTGGCGAGCTTCAACGGCGCGCGTGTGCACGCGATGCGTGATCAACGTGCGGCGCTCCTGCAGTACACGGTCGAGGGCAAACACCGCGTCACGGTGTACGTCTTCGATCCGCGCGCCGTGCCGATGATGCGCGTGACGCGGCTCGAACCACGCGTCGTGCGCGAGCGTCCGGTCTACGTGGGCAAACTCCGCGGCTACTCGGTCGCGGCCGTCGAGAAGAGCGGCGTTGGTTACGCGCTCGCGACGGACTTCGACGACGAACGCAGCGCGCAGCTCGTTCTCGCCGCCACGCAGCAGTAAAACCGCTCGACGCTTGAGGGGTTCGCGGGGACAACCCCGACGAACCCCTCCTCGTCCCCGACAAGCCCTCCCTACTGCACGAGCCCGGCGCCGCCCTTGCGCGGATCAGCGCCGACGGAGATCACGCGCGCGCCGTCCGGGCCCTCCTGGATCGACACGGCCTGCACCGCGGAGAAGTTCGGCTTGCTCGTGTCCACGACCTCGCCGCGCTTCTCCAGGTCCTGCAGCACCTCCGTCCCGATCGCCGCGTCGATGAACAGCCCGCCCGTCGGCGGCGTCTCGAAGCGCGGCGCGGCCACGGCCTTGTCGACCGGCATTCCGAACACGAGATGCGACAGGAGCACCTGCGTCGTGCCCGTCGCGATGCGCGTCCCGCCCGACCCGCCGAGCGCGAGCACGGGCTTTCCATCCTTCGTCACGATCGTCGGCGTCATGCTCGACGTCGGCCGCGCCCCGCCGCGCGGATAGTTCGGCCCCTTCGACATGCCGAACAGCTTCTCCACGCGCTCGGCCGTGAAATCCGCGAGCTCGTCGTTCAGCAAGAACCCGCCTTCCGTCACGAGCTGCGAGCCGAACATGTTGTTCACCGTCGTCGTGATCGACGCGACGTTCCCCTCCGCGTCCACGGTCACGATGTGCGTCGTGCCCGCGTCGGTCACCGGGAAGTTCTCGGCCTTCGTCGTCGACGTCATCGAGATCCTCGCGCGCCGCGCCTTCATCCGCTCGGGGCTCACGAGCTTCGCCACGTCCATCTTCACGAACGCGGGGTCCCCGAGCAGCCGCACCCGATCCGCGACCGCGCCGCGCATCGTCTCGGCGAGCAGGTGCGTGTACGCCCCCGTGTTGTGCCCGAGCGCCGCGAGATCCGCCTTCGAGTGCATGTGGAGCGTCTCCAGCATCATCACGCCGCCGGCCGAGGGCGGCGGCATCGTGACGACCTCGTAGCCCTCCCACTTCGTACGCAGCGGCTCGCGATCGAGCACCTTGTAGTCCTCGAGATCCTTCTTCGTCATGCGGCACTTGCCGGCCCGCGCCGTGGCCAGGATGTCGGCCGCGATCGCCCCCTCGTAAAACGCCTTCTTCCCCTCGGCGCCGATCCTCCGCAGCGTCGCGGCGAGCGCCGGGTTCTTCACGATCTCGCCCGCCGGCACGATCGCGCCGGCCTTCGCGAAGAGCCCGTACCGCGGCGACGAGAGCAGCCACTTCTCGTTCCACTTCAGCGCGCGGATCATGTGCGCGCTCACGGGAAAACCTTTCTCCGCCATGTCCGCCGCGCCGCGCACGAGCTCGGCCATCGCGAGCTTGCCCCAGCGCGCGTGCATCTCCGCGATCCCCGCGACCTCGCCGGGCACGCCCGTCATCACGCCGCGTTGGTCCTCGGGCACTGGCCGCTTCGCGAGCTCCGTCGGCACGAGGTCCTTCGGCGCGGTCTCCCGGAAATCGAGGATCCGGATCTCCTTCGTCTTCGCGTCGTACACCGTCGCGAACCCGCCTCCGCCGAGCCCGCTCGACACCGGATGCACGACGCCGATCGCCAGCGCGCCCGCGATCGCCGCATCCACCGCACTCCCGCCGCGTGCGAGCACATCCATCGCGATCGCCGACGCCGTCGCGTTCTCCGTCGCCACGGCGTACTTGTGCTTCGTCGGCGCGGCGGGCGCGGGCGCCTGCGCCGTTCCTTGGGGGATCAGGTTCGCGGGTGGCGCGGCGGGCGTGGGCGCGGCGGGCGGCGGGGCCTTTGCCGTGGTCTCGTCCGGCGAGCGCGCGGCCGGCGCGCTGCAGCCTGATCCGGGCAAGGCGACCAGCAGCGCGAGGGCGGCGGCAAACGATGCCGTCGAGAGGGCACGGAGAGTTCGCATGGCACAGCTCCATCTGCGCGGGTGCCCCGCGCGTGCGCTAGGATGCCCCGGCCGCGCCGCGGGGATCAACCGTGGCCGGAGAAAGCACTCGATCCCCGCCGGGAGAGCCAAACCATGCGCTTCGTGTTCGTGATGGACCCCCTGACCCGCGTGACGCACGACAAGGACACCACCTTCGCGTTCATCCGCGCGGCGCAGGCGCGTGGTCATCAGAGCTTCCACTGCTTGCCGCAGGACCTCTACGTCTCGCAGGGTTTTCCGTTCGTCACGGCGCACCGTGTCGAGATTCTCCCCGATCCGCCTTACATCACGCTCCGTCGGGACGAAGGCGCGCAACGCCTGCCGCTGCACGACGTCGAGGCCATCTTCATCCGCAAGGATCCGCCCTTCGACCAGGCCTACCTCTACGCGACGCTCATGCTCGAGCCCGCGCGCGGCAAGACGCTCATCATCAACGACCCGCGTGGCCTGCGTGACGCCAACGAAAAGCTCTACGCGCTCGGCTTCTCCGAGTGGACGCCGAAGACGCTCGTCACGGCCGATCGCGACATGATCCACGACTTCGTCCGTGATGTCGGCGGAAAAGCCGTCATCAAGCCGCTCGACGGCGCCGGCGGCTGGGGCGTCATGATGCTCCGCTCGGACGACAAGAACGCCCGCGCCATCGCCGACATGCTCACGGGCGAGGGCCGGCAGCTCGCCATGGTGCAGGAGTTCCTCCCGGCTGTGTCCCAGGGCGACAAACGTATCCTCCTGCTCGACGGCGAGCCCCTCGGCGCGATCCTCCGCGTCCCGCGCGGCGACGAGATCCGATCGAACATCCACGTCGGCGGCAGCGTCGTCCCGACCGACCTCACGCCGCGCGAGCGTGAGCTCGTCCGCTCGGTCGGCGCGCGCCTCAAGGCCGACGGCCTCTACTTCGTGGGCCTCGATGTCATCGGCGAACACCTCACCGAGGTGAACGTCACGAGCCCGACCGGCATCCAGGAGCTCAGCCGCTTCACCGGCCAGGATCAGTCGGCCCGTGTCATCGAGTGGGCCGAAAAAAACGCCCATTCGCGCTGAACGTTCCTCCAAAATTTGGCCCGCGCGACGCCTCTCGACCAGGGTTCGCGCATGGCCCCGCCCGCCCACGCATGCGCCGTCTGCGCCGCCGAGGCCTCGGCAACGACCTCGCTCGTCCGCGTCTACATCGAGGGACGCACGCTCCACCTCTGCCGCAACCACGCGGCCACCGTCGTCGCTGCGCGCCCGGAGACCTTCGAAGAGCTCCGCGCGCTCTTCGTCGGCGTCACCATCCGCACCGGCAGCGGCGTCGAACGCAGGTCGCCGATTCCGCGCCGCTGGGGCGAGGATCGGCGCGCCTTCCCGCCGCGCCCCGAAGGCCGCCGCGCCTCGAATGGCCGCCGCGCCACCGATCCTCACGACTGAGCCCGCGCCTTACACGACACGCATGCAGCACGCCCGGCGCATCGCCCTCGCCCTCGGCTCGAACCTCGGCGACCGTGCCGCCACGATCGAACGCGCCATCGCCGACCTGCGCGACACGCCGGGGTTTGTCGTGGTCGACTGCTCGCCGCTTTACGTCACACCACCGGCAGGCGGACCACCCCAGGGGGATTATTTGAATGGCGCCGTCCTCGTCGCGACGGCCTTGCCTGCGCGTGACGTCCTCATGCGGACGCAGGCCATCGAGCGCTCGCTCGGCCGCGTCCGACCGGATCCCGTCCGCTGGGGGCCTCGCACGATCGACATCGACATCCTCTGGATCGAGGGGGAATGCATCGACGAGCCTGGCCTCGAAGTCCCGCATCCGCGCCTCGAAGGCCGCGTCTTCGCGCTCCGCCCGCTCCTCGACGTCGCCCCCGACGCGGCGCACCCGCGCACGGGCAAACGTTACGACGAGCTCTCCGCGGCGCGCTTGCCGATCACACGGGCATAAGGACGCACGGAAGCGTCCTCGACATAGCCGCGTGGAGCGGGTATGGTCGCGTCATGCATATGCTTCGTGTTTCCTTGGTTGGGCTTTTTCTTTTGGGTGCCGCGCCGATCCTCGTCGCGTGCGGCAGTGACGTCACGAATAACGGGCAAGGCGGCTCGGGCGCAGGCGGCGCCGGGGGCAGCGGCGGCTCGGGCGGCAGCGGTGGCACATCGCCGGGCGACGCCAGGCAGGCGTGCCTGGATTTCTGCCACATCGGCGAGGTCAATAACTGCGGCATGCAGACCGGCAATTGCAACGAGTTCTGCGACGAGGTATTCGCCGACATGCCCTCCGAATGCGAGGACGAATTCGGCTCGCTCTTCGCGTGTTACATCCCCGCCGCGAAGGATTGCCCGAACGACCCCCCGCCCGAGTGCAACGACGAGATGGAGGCCGCGGAGACGTGCCAGATGGCGAACGGTTGCGTCGACGACGCAGAATGCTTCGCCGGCGCCGGTCCGAACGGCGAATCGAGCTGCGGCTGCACCTCCACCTGCAAGGGCGTGGCCTATTCGACGAACTGCGAGACCCCCGGCAACGGCGGGATGACGACGTGTACGTGCACCCAGGGCGACACGGTCGTCGGCACCTGCACGAACCCCGACCCCGAGACATGCGGCCCGAAGACGAGCTGTTGCGCCGAGCTCTTCAACCTCTGAGCATCAGCCCACTTCGGGCTCGGGCGGCATCACCTTTTCCACGAAATATCTGAGCACGTCGAGCGGGGTGATGATCCCGACGAGCCGTCCGCTCCGCACCACCGGCAAATGGTGGATCTGACCGGTTCGGAGGATGGCCATCACCTCGTCTGTCGTGGCGAACTCGTCCACGACGATCGGCGGATGGCTCATCACGTCGCGCGCCGCGGCCCCGGGCGTCTGCCCTTGCAGGAGCGTCGCCATCAGATCCGTCTCGCTCACGAATCCGACCACGCGCTCGTGCTCGTCGACGACCGGGACGCCGCCGATCCGCGCGTCCACGAGCAGCCGTGCGATCTCCTCGAGCGGCGTCCCGAGCGAGACGGCCTCGGCGTGATGCGTCATGATGTGGCGCGCGTGTCCCTTCATGGCCGGGGGAAGAATGGAGCCTCGCGCCCGCCCTGTCCACCCCTCGCGAGCGTCCGTCCCCACAGGCCCTATCAAACGAGGCGGGTTCGGCCGCGCGACTTGAGCGCCGCCACGACCTCTTTTACATCCTGCGCCCGCGCCCGCGGCACCACGAGCAATGCGTCGTCGGTCTCCACCACCACGAGATCCTCCACGCCGACGAGCGCAATCACGCGTTTGCCCTCCTCCGCCCCCGTGCGCAGATCGAGCACCAGATTTCGCCGCGCATCGACGAACAACGCGCTATGGGGCGCCGCATTCTGCTGCGCGTCCTTCTCGGCGAGATCGAACGCGGTCTGAAAACTCCCCACGTCGCTCCAGCCGAAATCGCCAGGCACGACCGCGAAATGGTCGATGTGGTCCATCACGCCGTGATCGATGCTGATCGACGGCAACGTCGGGAAAATCTTTTCGAGCGCGGCTTGCTTCTCCCCCTCCTCGGCGGCGCGGTCGATCGCGTCGAGCCCCTCGGCGAGGGCGGGCATGTGCGCGCGGATGGCATCCACCATGTCGCGCACCCGGAAAAAGAACATGCCCGCATTCCAGAGGTGTTTGCCCCCGGCCACGAAGGCTTCCGCACGCGCCGCGTCCGGCTTCTCCACGAATCGCTTCGCCGGCAGCGCCTCGATGCCGCGCGCCTCGCCTTCGAGCTCGATGTACCCATAGCCCGTCTCCGCGTGCGTGGGCTTGATTCCGATCGTCGTGATCGTCCCGCTCGCGGCCGAGGCCACGGCGCGCTCCAGCGCGAACCGGAAGCCCGCGACGTCGCGCACGTGGTGGTCACTCGGCAGCACCATCAGCACCGCGTCCGGGTTCGTCCGGGCAATGTGAAAGCTCGCCCAACCAATACAAGGCGCCGTGTTCCGCGCGGCGGGCTCGACGAGCGTATTCTCGGCGTAGAGCTCCGGCAGCGCCTCGGCCGTCTGCTCCACGAGGTGCTTGCCTGTCGCGACGAAGAGCCGCTCCCAGTCGACGAGCGGCGTGATTCGCTCTGCCGTCTGCCGGATGAGCGGGGATTTCCCGACCAGGGGCAAAAGCTGCTTCGGCCGCGCGGCGCGCGAGGCCGGCCAGAAACGCGTGCCGGCACCGCCGGCGAGGATCAGGGCGTAGACGGAAGGAGCGGTTTGCATGGTATGTCATCCTCGGACATAACGACCATCATCACGTGCGCCGGCGCCTCCCGCATCGAAGCTTCGCCGAAGGAACGGCCGTACGAGACCGTGGCGAAACCCAAGGGGAGGACCCAGAACGCGAGCCGCGCGAGGGCGTGTTTTTCGAGCAAGCTGCGCGCGAGGCCGATCGCGACCGTCGCGCCGAGGAAAGCCGTCACGAGGCCGAAGCCGATCGCCGGCGCGCCGAGCTCCGTGACCTCGGACCGCGCGCCGAGGCCCGCGACGAACGACGCGAGCAGCGTGATCCCCGTGAGCGCGAAGGCCAGATCGAGCGCCCGATCGGCCTTCGTGCCCATCCACATGGCGATCACGAGCGCCGCGCCCACGTCCGAGCCGCCGGGCAACACGCCCGTCCCATGCACGAGGCCGAGCAGCGCGGCGAGCGAGAGCGACGGCGCCTCCACGCGCCCGGCCGGCGCGAGGCTCATCGTGCCGACGAGGAGCCCCGTCCAGACGAGGCCGAAGCCGATGGCGATCGGCGCGCCGCTCCAGAGCTCCACGAACGGCGCCGCGAGCGCGCGCGAGAGCAGGCTCGTGGCCGCCGCGACCACGAGCACGGCCGCGTCGTGCGCGCCTGGCGACGAGCGCAAGAGCGAGGGACGCGCGACGGCCCTGAGCCCCTCGGAGACCGCGGCGACGAGGTGACGCCGGGCGCCGACGAGGAGCGCGGAGGCCGTCGCGACGTGCAGGATCGACTCGAGCGCCGCGGCGCTGCGGCCCGGATCGAGCCACAAGCGGGCGACCGCGTCGTGCCCCGAGCGCGAGATCGGCAGCGCCTCCGCGAGGCCCTGAATCCCGGCCAAGAGCACGACCTCCGCGAGCGGCAGCACGCGGCCAGTGATAGCAGCGCCGCGGCGCCCTTGTAAATCGGGCTGCTAGGCCGCCTTCTCCCGTGAGCCGCCCTGCGTCATGCCCTGTTCACTGCCTCCCGCGCCCGTCGTGGCCTGCGAGGTCCCGTGCGTCCCGGCCGCACCCCCGCCGGCCGCGGAAGGTTGTCCTGCGGTCGTGCTCGCGCCCGTGCCCGACGCGCCGCTCGCCGAGGTTTGTGGACGCACGCTCGATTGCGCGCCTTGCTCCTCGGCGCGGGCTTCTCCGCGCCTCACGCTGATGCGCTTCGGCTCCTCGGCCTTCGATTTCGGGATGAGCACCTCGAGCACGCCGTTCGAAAGATTTGCGTCGATCCGCTCCGGATCGATCCCTTCGGGCAGCGTGAACGACCGGGTAAAACTCCCGTACGAACGCTCGTAGGCCCAGTACCGCTCGTTCTCGTCGCGCTGCTCCTCCTCGCGCCGGCCGCTGATCGTGAGCCGCCGGCCGGAGACGTCGATTGAAATGTCGTCCTCCTTCAAGCCCGGCAGATCCGCGCGGATCGCGTATCCATCCTTCGTCTCGCGCACCTCCATGTCGGGCATGAAGGCCCGGCCTTGCGGCAGAAAGGATTCCATTTCGGCGAACGGGTCCCACGCGAGCATCTCGCGCATGCGTCGGAATGGATCTCCATACCCGAGCGAGCGGAACGGATCCGCCGTCGCGAGCCTTTGCTCGCGCCTCGGCTCCCGGGCGCCCGCCTGTGTCATCTCCCGCGATGGGCCCTGCCCTTCTCGACCTTCTCGTTTGCGCATGAATCCAGCCATGACGACCCCCTCCTCATTCGAACAGATTCGCGCGCGCTTCATGCACGATTCGTGCGCAGGCCGGGCACGGTGACGATTGCACAGTGCCACGGAGGAGCTTGCCTCGGAGGGTCACGAGCGGGCGTCCTGGAAGGAGGATCGCGCTCCCTCGCGCATGAAGGTTGCACGGATCGAAGGACATGCGCCGTTTGCTCCTCGCCCTCGCGCTCGCCGTGACCGGATGCGGCGGCTCGTATTATTACCAGCCTGCCGAGCAAGCCAACGCGACGGTATCGGGGTATCCCGCGGCGCGGTACGACATCCCGCCGGGCACGGGCCAAGGAGACGTGCGGGTGAGCTCGTTTGGCGTGACGGACGTGCGCCTCTCCGAGGACGAAGAGCCGGTCCGCGCGCTCCACGTCCGGTTCGTCGTGGCAAACGAGGACGGCGCCGAGCCCTGGACCGTCGATACACGCGAGCTCCGCGTGCAGTTCGCCGACATGGCGGGCGAGACCGCGCCCGTGCTCGCGAATGCGACCCACGCGAGCATGCCCGTCGTCGTGATCCCGCGCGGCGAATCGACGACGATCGACGCCTACTTTCCGCTCCCGGAGTCGCTCCGGGGTGCCCGCGACCTACCGCAATTCGACATCGTCTGGCGGGTGCACACCGACGATCGTATCGTCACCCAGCGGACCCCATTCGAGCGGCGTAGCATCGAGCCTCCCCCGTCCACGGTGACGTACGGGTTTGGCTACGGCTGGGGCGGCGGGGCGTATCCGTACTGGTGGTACGATCCGTTCTTTTATCCGCGCTCGGTGGTCGTTCCGCGAGGTCCGGCGCAGCCGCGCGTCTATTATTACGGGTATCCGCGCTGAGGCATCCGGATCGTCGTGCAGGGAGGGGGCCCGGGATGGCGGCGACCGTGAAACTCGGGGCGACGAGCGTCGCGAAAAAAGCGCTCATGGCAGCGAGCGGAGTCGTGCTCACGGGGTACGTCGTCCTGCACCTCGCGGGCAACCTGCTCTATTTCGCGGGCCCCGAGGCGCTCGACGCGTATGGCGCGCTCCTCCACAAAAACCCCGCCCTGCTCTGGTCGGCCCGAACCGTCCTCTTCGCGTCGTTTTGCGTCCATGTGTTCGTCGCACTCGACCTCTACATGCGCCGCCAGGTCGCGCGCCCGATCTCGTACGGCCGCTACGAGCGCGCCGCGAGCAGCCTCGGCGCGCGCACGATGCTCTGGACCGGCCTCATTTTGCTCGGGTTCGTCGTCTACCACGTCCTCCATTTGACCCTGGGCTTCTTCCTCCCCGCGTATTCCCCGGGCCGCGTCCATTCGAATGTCTCGGCCGCTTTTTCGTCGATCATGCCCACTGTGATCTACGTGCTCAGCATGATCGCGCTCGGCTTGCACGTCTCGCACGGCACGCTCGCGATGACGCAATCGCTCGGCCTCACCCTGCGGCGTGACCGGCTGCGTGGGCTCCGGCGGTTCGCCGCCGCCCTCGCGTGGATCGTCGCCGTGGGCCTCGCCGCCATTCCGATCACCGCGCTCACGCTCTCGCTGCTGCGGGGGCGGTAGGGGGAGGCATTCATGCACCTCGACGGCAAGATCCCCGGCGGTCCTCTTCCGCAGAAATGGGAGCGCCGCAAGCTCGACTATGCGCTCGTGAGCCCGGCGAACCGCCGTAAATACAGGGTCCTCGTCGTCGGCACGGGCCTCGCGGGCGCCTCGGCCGCGGCCACGCTCGGCGAACTCGGCTACCGCGTCGAATGCGTATTTTTCCACGACAGCCCCCGCCGCGCGCACAGCATCGCGGCCCAGGGCGGCATCAACGCCGCGAAGAACTACCAGAACGACGGCGACAGCGTGCAGCGCCTCTTCCAGGACACGATCAAGGGGGGCGATTACCGGGCCCGCGAGGGCAACGTCTACCGCCTCGCCGAGGTGAGCCTGCGCATCATCGACCAATGCGTCGCGCAGGGCGTCCCGTTCGCCCGCGAGTACGGGGGAAAACTCGCGAACCGCTCCTTCGGCGGCGCCCAGGTCTCCCGCACGTTTTATGCGCGTGGCCAGACGGGCCAGCAGCTCCTCCTCGGCGCCTACCAGGCCTTGCTCCGCCAGGTCCAGGCCGGCACGGTGCGCCTCTCGCCACGCACGGAAATGCTCGACCTCGTCGTCGCCCACGGCAAAGCCCGCGGCATCGTCGCGCGGGACCTCGTGACCGGCGAGATCCGCACGTTCGTCGCCGATGCGGTCGTCCTCGCCACGGGCGGCTATGGCAATGCGTATTTCCTCTCCACGTACGCGCGAAACTCGAACGCGACCGCGATCTGGCGCGCCCATCGCCGCGGCGCGTACCTCGCGAACCCGTGCTTCACGCAGATCCACCCCACGTGCATCCCCGTCAGCGGCGAGCATCAATCGAAGCTCACCCTCATGAGCGAATCACTCCGCAACGACGGCCGCATCTGGGTGCCGCTCCGCGCCGGGGACAAACGCTCGCCCGAGCAGATCCCCGAGGACGAGCGTGATTATTACCTCGAACGCCGCTACCCGAGTTATGGAAACCTCACGCCCCGCGACGTCGCCTCCCGCGCGGCCAAGGCTGTTTGTGACGAAGGCCGCGGCGTCGGCCCGAGCGGACTCGGCGTCTACCTCGATTTCGCGGACGCCATCCGCCGCCTCGGCGCGGACGTCATCGCCGAGCGGTATGGAAATCTCTTCGACATGTACGCCGAGATCACGGGCGAGGACCCCTACCGCGCCCCGATGCGGATCTACCCGGCCATCCATTACACGATGGGCGGCCTCTGGGTCGATTACGATCTCATGAGCACGATCGACGGCCTCTTCGTGATCGGCGAGGCGAACTTCTCCGATCACGGGGCCAACCGGCTCGGCGCGAGCGCGCTCATGCAGGGCCTCGCCGACGGCTATTTCATCGTCCCGCTCGCCGTGGGCAGCTACCTCGCGCGCGCAAAGCCGCCGGCGATCGACGACGCGCACCCCGCGTTCGAAGACGCGCGCAACGACACGGCGGCTCGCATCGAGCGGCTCCTCTCGGTACGCGGCAAGCGCACCGCAGCCTCGTTCCATCGCGAGCTTGGCAAGCTCCTCTGGGACACATGCGGCATGTCGCGCAACCGCGAAGGGCTCGAACGCGCGCTCACCCATATCCCCGAGCTTCGCGACAGGTTTTACCGGGAACTGCTCGTCCCCGGCCGGGGCGAAACCTTGAACCGAGAGCTCGAAACTGCCGGCCGCGTCGCCGACTATTTCGAACTCGGCGAGCTCATCTGCCGCGACGCCCTCCACCGCGAAGAATCGTGCGGCGGCCACTTCCGTGAGGAATACCAGACGCCGGACGGAGAGGCCCTGCGCGACGACGAGCATTTCGCCTACGTCGCTGCGTGGCAATGGCGCGAAGGCGAACCGCCCATCCTGCACAAGGAGCCGCTCGTGTTCGAGGCAGCCCCGCCCATGCAAAGGAGCTACAAGTGATGCGGATCGCGCTCGAGGTCTGGCGGCAGCGGAGCCCTGAGGCGCCTGGACAGTTCGTCCGGTACGAGACCACCGAGGCCTCGCCCGACATGTCGCTCCTCGAGCTGCTCGACGTCGTCAACGAGGGCCTCGTGCAAAAAGGCGAAGAGCCGATCGCCTTCGACAGCGATTGCCGCGAGGGCATCTGCGGCACCTGTGGATTCATGGTCAACGGCCTCGCGCACGGCCCGCTCCAGGGCGCGGCCGCGTGCCAGGTCTACCTGCGGAACTTCCGCGACGGAGAGACGCTCTGGATCGAACCGTTTCGCGCCAAGGCATTTCCCCTCCTCAAGGACCTCGTCATCAACCGGAGCGCGCTCGATCGGATCATCGCCGCGGGCGGCTACGTCACCGTCAACACGGGCAATGCGCCGGAGGCGAACACCTCGACGATCCACAAGGACGACGCCGAGCAGGCCATGGACGCGGCCGCGTGTATCGCGTGCGGGGCCTGCATTGCTGCTTGCCCGAATGCCTCGGCCGCGCTCTTCACGGGCGCGAAGATCACGCACCTCGGAAAACTCCCGCAGGGCCAGCCCGAGCAAGGGCGGCGCGCGCTCCGGATGGTCCGGGCCGCGGCGGCGGAGGGATTCGGCCATTGCACGTTCGCCGGTGAATGCGAGACCGCATGCCCGAAGAGCATCCCCCTCCAGGTCATCACACAAATGAACCACGACTACCTCGCGGCCCGGCTCTCCGGCGAGGGACACGTGCAGCCAAGGCACATCGAGCCCGGCACGCCGAAGCGCCGCCGCTGACGCGCTCGGACTACGACATCCGCTGCCGCCGTGGTATCCTCGGCGCCGCGCCATGCTACCGACCTTCCTCGCGCGGCTCGCCGACCCTTCGATCAAAACCGTCCTCCTCTGCGGCTGCGGCGGAGGCTTCGATTTCCTGCAAGGCGCGACGCTCTTGCCCGAGCTCGAGCGCCTCGGTAAGCGCGTGATCCTCGGCAGTTATTCGTTCGGGCAGCCCGAGCGCATCGACGACGCGGCCGTCGTGTACACGGCCGAGACGGGCGCCGTCGTCAAGCAGGTCCTCGCGCATTCGAGCCCCCCGCCCGATTACGGCCCGGAGGTCCACCTCGCGAGCTTCCTCGACCAGGAGCGCCCCAAGAGCGCGCCGCATTTCGTGTACGCCTATTACGCGCGGTCCTTCACCGTGCCCGCGCTCCGCGCCTTTTATGCCGAGCTCGTCCAGCGCCACGCCGTCGACGCCGTGATCCTCGTCGACGGGGGCTCGGATTCGCTCATGCGCGGCGACGAGGAGGGGCTCGGCGATCCGATCGAAGACGCGGTCTCGGTGGGCGCCGTGGCCTCGCTCGAAGGCGTGAAACTCAAGCTGCTCTGCTCGGTCGGCCTCGGCGCCGACCGCTTCAATGGTGTCTCGGACGCGGCCAGCCTGCGGGCCATCGCCGAGCTCACCGACGCCGGCGGCTTCCTCGGCGCCGTGAGCCTCGAACCGACGAGCCCTGGATTCGACTTTTACAAACGCTGCATCGAGCACGTCTATGCAAACCAGACGTTCCGCTCGGCGCTCACCGGCTTCATCCTCTCGGCGGCCGAGGGCCATTTCGGCGGCGAGCACGTCCCGCCGGCCTTGCGCAGCCGGGTGAGCCCGGGTCGGTTCTTCGTCTGGCCGCTCATGGCCATGATATGGGCCTTCGACGTCGAGGTCGTGGCGCGCCGCTCCAAAATCGTCGGCTGGATCCGCGATTGCACAACGGTACGAGATTGCCACCTCGCGCTCGGCCGCGGGCGCGCCTTGCTCGCGGAGGGCCCGCGCGAAGTGGAAAACCTGCCGCGGCAGGAAGACATGGTCGGTTATTGATCCATTTCGTTCCGACGGCCCCGATTCTCCTCCGCCATCCGGCGAATGCAGAGCCGGAGCCCCTCGCGCAAGTTCGCACACGTCGTCACGCTCGACAGATCGAGCCCGAGCGTCACCGCCGTCTGCGCCACCGTCGGCCGGATCCCCGTGACGATGCCCTCCGCGCCGAGGAGCCGAATCGCTCGAATCAGGCTGAAGAGGTGGCTCGCCGTGGCCGTGTCGACCATATCGACGCCTGTCAAATCGAGAATCGCGAACCGCGCCGACGTGCGCACCACGGCCGAGAGCACATCGTCCATCAGGCGCCCCACGCGCTGGCTGTCGACCATGCCCATCATCGGGAGCGTGAGCACCTTCTCCCATACCTGGATCACCGGCGTCTCCAGGTTCCGAATGACCTCTTCTTGCCGCTCGATGAGCTCCATCTTCGTCCGAAGCTCGACCAAGGCTTTCCGCACGTCGCTCTTGGCGAGCGTCAGGCCGAGCATCCCCACGACCTCGCCGCTGTTCTCGCGCATCGGCACGAACCAGCTCTCCCACAGGACGTCGATGGCCTCGGCCGTCGCGTGGACGGGCTCGCCTGCGAGCGCGCGCTGGATATCGGTCATGGAGTCTTTATCGGCGCCGAAAATTTCGAAAAGGTTTCGCCCGATGAGCGTCCCGGGCTCGAAGCCGCCGGCTCTGCACCCTTTTCCGTCGTGCAGCAGGTACGTGCCCTGGTGGTCGATCACGTACACCGATAGATCCAGGCAATCGAGGATCTCCCGGAGCACGCGCTCGGGCGCGATGACGGGAAGCGACTTCAAGTCCTCGGCGGGGGGCACCGCGAGATGACCCGAGGAGAGCTGCGGCATGGCGACGATCGTGACGTAGATCTCGGACCGACCCGACACGCGCCGCGCATGCAGAGAAAACGCACGATAGGAACCATCGGCGTCACGCATCTGGCAGAGGGAGTTCCAGGCTTCGCCCTCGCTCATCTTCGCCCACGCCGACGCGACCGCGTCCCTGTGATCGGGATGAACGGACTCGAACAAGGAGCCGCCTCGCACGCGCTCGGCTCCGAGGACACGCTCGGCCTCGGGATTGAAGCCTGAAATCGCGCCCTCCTGGCTCGTGGCCACGAGGATACCCGGGCAATGCTGGAACCAAGCCGAATCCATTACAGTCTCCACGAACCTACGGGTTCAAACGGAGGGACTATCACGCCGCTCGTGGCATCGTCGAGCAGGAAATATGCAAAATTGATTACACCCCGAAAGGAATAATCAAGGATCTACCAACGGCGTGACGTGACGTAAGGAGGTGGTGCGGCTCAGTCGTCTACACGCGCGGCAAGGGTCTTCGGGGCGATCATCTTGTAGCTGCCCGTGACGAGCGCCCGCACCTCGTTCCAGTCGACCGGGCCGTCGTTCGGCTCGTCGATCCGCACGTTGACCCATCCGTGTTTGCCGACGTATTTCGCAATCGTGAATCGCGGGTCGGTCGCCACGAGCCCGGCCTGCATCTCGAACGTGGTCTTCACGCCGAACGACCATACGCCGTTTTCCCTGCCAATCGCGGCGAAGATCTTGTCCCGCACGCGGAACGTCGGGTGCCCCCAGGCCTCGACCTCGCTCGCCTCGGGAAAACCCATGCAAATGGCGCGGAACCGTTCGAGCGTTCCGCCGGACCCCTCCATTTTGCTCGCTCGTCCGGCTGCCTTTTTCGCCGGGGGAGCCGCCTTCTTCGTGGGGGCCTTGGCCTTCTTCGTGGCCGTCTTCTTGGTGGTCTTCGTCGATTTCGTCGTGCCGGCTTTCGTGCTCACCATGGTCTCTCAATACCCGAGGTCACGCGTCTTCTTCGTCGTCGCGGAAGGCAGTGGTTTGACAGTCTTTGCTTCACTCGCAGGCAGGGGGCCCGGCGCGGCCGAAGCCGAAGCGGCGGGCGCGCCCTCCTCATCGAGCACGACCTCCTTCATCCCGAGCGCGAGGGGGTTGTCGTCGACCGTCGCCTTCACCTCCTCGGTCGCGGCGCCCGTGACCCCGACGAGCAGCGACGGCCCCCACGCGCGCAGCGCTCGCTCCCGCTGGCTGCGCGCTTCGCGCGCCTTCGAGACATTCTCCGGCTCGCCCGCGTGCGCGCGCGGGCCCTCGGCGAGGCCGAGGACGAGCGCGGCGCGAGCGACCCATCGAGACATGGGCGCCATTGTGCCGCCCGATCGCGCCGGATGTCGAGGGGAAGAATTGCCCGCCCGATCCGGCCCTGGCGACGCAGCCCTCCACCGCCCGCGCCTCGCGCGCCCCGTCGCCCTTGACTTCGCCGGGCGAAGGAGCGAGGTGTTCTTGATGCACGCCCCCATTTCCCAGGACAAACCCTCCCTCCTGCGTCGCCTTTCCGGCGTCTTCCTCGCGATCGCCGCGCTCGTCGGCCCCGCCTCCGCGGCGGCGGACGAGGTCGGGCCGCTGGAAGAGAGCTGTTACAACAAGGCCGCCGGGGATGCGTGCGCCGATCCCGCCGGCGCGGCCGGCACGTGCACCGGCGTGAAGGACCTCCGGGGCCGAGAGTTGCTCCGCTGCGTGGCGGGCGCAAAAGCACCGGCTCCGCAGACGAACGAAGCAAAGACGGCCGGCCCGCAGCCGTCCGCCGCGACCGTGACCGTGGCCGAGAAAAAGGGCTGCTCCGTCTCGGCGGCGGGAAGCTCGAACGAAGGGGCCCCGCTCGGGATCACCGTCGCCCTGGCCGCGCTCGCGCTCTGCCGGGCGAAACGCCGCGCGCGTCCGGCGGGTTGAGGGGTGGACTGGTTCTGGGCATTCGTCTTCACGCAGGTCGTCGAGATCCCGATTTACGTCTACGGGCTCCGCGTCCGCGTGTACGAGGCGTTCGGCGCGAGCGCGCTGACGCACCCGATCGTTTGGTTCGTCATTCCGAACCTGTGGGAGCGCTTCTACCTCGCCGTGCTCGCGCCCCATCCCTCGTTATGGATATCGCAGACGCCGCGGTACTGGATCATGGTGGTCATCGCCGAGACGTTCGCCGTGACCGCGGAGGCCGGATATTTCCGGTTCATTGGTAAGAAAAAGACGCTCGGGTGGGCGTTTGCCGCGAACATGGCGAGCGTCACCCTGGGATTTGTGAGCCGCGCGCTCTTCGATTGGCCGTGACCGCCGGACGCACGCTCCCCTCCACGCTCGAAGCCGCGACGCTCGATCCCGCGGAGGGGAGACATGTCCGGCCCGGCACGCTCGGCGAGACGCTGCCCGTGCCCCCGATGGAGACGCTCATCGCGCGCACCGGGAGGGACGAGGCCGAGGACGAAGAGGCCCCGGAGAGCGCCGCCACGCGGCGAATGCGCGTCGTCGATCCAGAGACGTACGCGGTGGAATCGGAGGTCGCGAAGGGCGGCATTGGCCGGATTCTGCGGGCGTATGACACGCACCTCGATCGCCCCGTCGCGCTGAAGGAGCTCATCACGCGGGATCCGCAGACCGAGGAGCGCTTCATTCGCGAGGCGCGGATCACGGCGCGCCTGCAGCACCCCTCGATCGTGCCGCTCTACGAGGCGGGCATCTGGCCCTCGGGCGAGCCGTTTTTCGCGATGAAGCTCGTCTCCGGGCGCTCGCTCGACCATTTCATCGAGGAGGCGAGCACGCTCGATCAGCGCCTCGTCCTGCTCCCCCACGTGCTCGCGGTCGCCGAGGCGATGGCATATGCGCATAACGAGCGCATCATTCACCGCGACCTCAAGCCGCAGAACATCTTGCTCGGTCCGTTTGGCGAGACCGTGGTCATCGATTGGGGGCTCGCGAAGGACCTCAACGAGGAATCCCCCGAGCTGTCGCGTTGCTCGTCGCTGCCGCCGCAGAGATTGTCGTCGCCGTCCTCGCCGGGATCGATGGCGCTCACCGTGCTTGGTGTCGTCATGGGCACGCCCGCGTATATGCCGCCCGAGCAGGCGGCGGGGCGCAGCGTGGACGAGCGCGCCGACGTGTATGCGATCGGGGCCATTCTGTATCATCTGCTCGCGGGAAAACCCTCGTACGAGGGCCAATACCCGATGGAGATCGTCCGGCGCGTGCTGCGTGAGCCACCGGTGCCCATCGAAAAGCTGCAGCCGGGCGTGCCGCGCGACCTCGTGACGATCGTGCAAAAGGCCATGGCACGTGCGAAGGCCGAGCGATATCGAACGGCCGGAGAGCTCGCCGCGGACCTGCGTCGGTTCCAGACAGGGCAGATTGTCCAGGCGCATCACTATTCGGCCCGCGAGCGGCTCCTTCGGTTCGCCCGTCGCCATCGCGCGACGCTTCTCATGGCATTCGCCGCGCTTGCCGCGCTCGCGGTCACGGGCGCGCTCGCCGTGGGAAGGGTGCTCGACGCGCGCGACGAGGCGCGGCGCGAGCGCGACAGGGCCGCGGAAGCCGAGCGGCGAGAATCGGAGCGCGCCGATACGCTCACGCTCGTCGAGGCGCGCGCGGCGGCCTCGCGAGATCCCCTCGAAGCGCTCGCCTGGCTGAAGACGTTGTCGGCTTCGTTCCGGGGGCACCGGCGCAAGCGGCTCGTGGCGGCGGATGCCCTTGCAAAGGGCGTCCCGATGCTTTTGCGTGGGCATGCGGCGGGTATCAATCGCGCGTCGTTTTCGCCGGAGGGCCGGTTCGTGGCCTCGTCGAGCGACGACCGGACGCTCCGTCTATGGGACCTTTCGACAGCCCAGGCACGCGTCCTCGAAGGGCACACCGACGAAGTATGGGAAGCGGCATTCTCTCCGGACGGCGCCTGGCTCGCGAGCCGAAGCAAGGACACCACGGTCCGGCTCTGGAGCGTGAAGACGAACGAAACCAAGGTCCTCGCGGGACACGCGGCGCCGCTCGGCGCGATTCAGTTTTTCCGGGACGGGCGTCGCCTCGCCTCCCGGGGCCGCGATGGCTCGGTCTGCTTGTGGGACATCACCGCGGGGCAATGCAAACCCGTGTGGCCTGTGGGTGGCGCCGAGCGAAAACTCGCCATCTCCCCGGACGAACGCACCCTCGCCTTCGTATCGGCAGGTTCGCTCGTTCTTTTTGATGTCGACGCCGGGACCGAGCGCCGCTTCGAGGGCGAGGCGCACGAGACGGAGGCGCTCACGTTCTCCCCTGACGGTGCCCTCGTGGCCACGGGCGATCAAAAAGGCATTGTTCGGTTGTGGGACGTCGCGGCGGGTGTTTCGAGGCGCCTCGAAGGTCATACCGGGAAGGTGCGATCCGTCGTGTTTCTCCCGGATTCTTCCCGCCTCGTGTCATCGGGAATCGACCGCACCGTACGAATATGGGACGTCCACACGGGCGAGGCGCGCGTACTCAGGGGACACGAAGGATCGGTCTATACCGTCGCCGTGTCTCCGGATGGAAAGACCTTGATGTCGGGCGCCGCCGACCAGACGGCGCGGGTGTGGGACGTGGCCTCCAGCATGTCGCGCATCCTGCGGGGCCCGAACGACTCGATCTCGGATGTCGAGTTTTCCCGCGACGGCAAGCGCGCGCTCGTCGCGAGTTACGACAACAGCCTGCGCGTCTATTCGCTCGAAGCCTTGCGCGACCGCGTCATGGCTGTACACGAGCGCGCGGCGCACGTGATCGCCGTCTCACCCCAGGGAGCGTGTGTCGCCTCGGGCGGCGCCGACGGGACGGTTGTTTGGACAAACCTCACAGACGGCACCCCGCGGACGCTCGGCCAGCACGCGGGCGAAGTGCATGACGTCGCGTTTTCCCCCGACGGCACCGCCATCGCCTCGGCCGGCGCGGACGGCCGCGTGCGTATCTTCAGCACACAGGGCGCGGCAATCTCGTTCGACGCGCACGATGGCGCGGCGAGCCACCTGCTATTTTCGCCCGACGGCGCGCGCGTCGTCTCGGCCGGCGCGGACGGGGTCCTTCGGAGTTTTCCCGCAAAGGGCGGCGAGGGCCAGATCCTCGCGCGGCATTCGGTCGCGGCCACAGCGCTCGCGTTTTCTCCGGACGGCGCGCGCCTCGCGTATTCCTTCGCCGATGGCCGGGTCCTTCTGCGCGAACTGACGACGGGCCGGGAGACCGTCCTCGCCGGCCACCACGACGCGGTCCACGTGCTCGTGTTTTCCCCGGACGGCGGCCTGCTCGTGTCCGGCGGAATGGACCATTCCGTTCGCCTTTGGGACGTGCCCCAGGGCGCTCTGCGCCACGTGATCGACGCCGCGGGGACAGGGCTCACGCGGCTCGTATTTTTCCCGGACGGCAAGCGATTCGCGACGCTGGGCGGCGAGGCGAACGTAAAACTCTGGAGCGCGGTGGACGGCCGGCTGCTCGACGTCTTGCGCGGCTATCGAGGCGTCGTCGAAGGGATCGACGTCTCGCCCGAGGGCAGCCGGCTCGCGACGGCGGGCGCGGACGGCATCGTGCGGTTATGGGACCTCGAAGCGGGCGAGAGCCGGCTCCTCGAAGGGCACGAGGGCAACGTCCTCGCCGTCCGGTTCGCCGAGGGAGGCCGCTCCCTCGTGACGGCCGGAAAAGACCGGACCGTGCGGCGCTGGATGGACGATCTCCCCATGGACGCGGCGAGCCTGCGCGCCTTCGTCGAGGCCGCGACGCCGGAGACGGTCACGTCGCTCGGCATTCACCCGGACAAACGCTGAGCCCTCTCAAGCGTCGTGTTGCCCACGCGGGCGTTTTCGGGGCGGGGGACCGCCGCCGCCGAACGACGCCTCGGCGCCCGGCTCGGCCGGCGCCTCGTGGCCCGTGCCGTAGGCGCGCAGGAAGGCCTCGATATGCTCGTCGGCGAATTTGTCCCAATCGAGCGGGCGCGCCTTCGTCCCGCCGAGCGGGTGTTGATGCAAAAAGACGAGCAGGGGCGGCGAGACCAGCGCGAGCGCCATGTGCCGCACGTCGCCCGCGCGCAGCTCGCCCCGCGCCACGTGCCGGGCGAGCCGCGCCTCCACGGATTCGAGCGTCGGATCGAGCACCTCGGAGAGGTATTTCGGGCCGAGCGTGGGCTCGCGCAGGCCGCAGGCGATGCCGATCGCGTGCACCTCCCCGACGCCAGCCCGGAAGCCGAGGTCCAGATAAAACAAAAACCCTCGGAGCGACGCACGTACGGGCAAGAGCGGACCCGTCGCGACCTCCAGCATGTACCTCTGCCCGCGTTCGTGCCAATGCGAGAGCACCGCCGACACCACGCCCTCGCGCGAGCCGAAATAGTGCCGGAGCGTCGCCACGCTCACCCCCGCGGCCGCCGCCATTTCGCGGAAGCTCGCCCGCGGGCCGTCCGGCTCCGAGAGCCGCTTCTGCACGGACGCGACGAGCGACGCGCGCGTCGCCTCGAAGTCCGGGTTGCGTGATCCTGCGGGCCTGCCCATCTCGTCGTCCGGAACTCTAGATCATCCATCTTGCAGTTCAAGACTCGGGCGCGGCCGCCGTCGCAAGCCCGGCCTGGCCCGCTTGACGAACGGCGGATTTTTCTTAGACTCACCGTTCTACAAAATGGAGGCTTCCATGTTCGAGGGCTTCGCGAACGTATGGACGCCGGTCTTGCCTGCGCGGGATCTGCGGGACGAAGCTCGGCGCGTACGGGTCGCCGGGGAGCCGATCTTGCTCTTTCGCGACGAGCACGGGGAGCCCGGGGCGTGCGTCGATCACGCGTCCTCGGCTCTGCCCGAGGTGGTCACGCTGCCGGCTCGTCTGCCCGTGCCCGCGCGTGAGGCCCTCGGGCTCGTCTGGATCTTCACGGGCCGCGAGGCCCCGGCCGAGGGCCCGGTGTTGCCTTTGCTCGATCCGGTGCGGCCTCTCGTGGTCCACGCCGAGACCTGGTCTGCGCCGTTCGGGCGCGTGATCGAGGCCTTGCTCGATCCGGCGAACCTGCCCTTCACATGGGCCCTCGGCGACACGCCCGAGGAGCCCGTGCTCGTGTTTCGCGCGCCCGGCTGCGTCGAGTTGTTTCTCCCGCCGCGCACGCCCGAAAAGCGCACGCTGCTCTACTGTTTCCCCGAGGCCGAAGCGACGACGCGTGTCCTCTTCTGCACCACACACGCGCCGGGCGAGGGCGACGTTCCCTCCTGGATCACCGAGTATTTCGCCGCCACGGATCTCGCCCGCGAGCGTGCCTCCGCAGCCGTGGCCCCGCGAACTCTCCGAGCGAGGGCTTGACAACCGCTTCCTGTTTTCTAGAACATTTGGTGTAACAAAACAGGAGGCAAACGTGTTCGAGAGCTTCGCCAACGTGTGGACTCCGGTCATCACGGCCAAAGAGCTCAGGAAGAAGCCGCTTTCGGTGAAGGTCGCCGGTGAGACGATCGCCCTCTTCCGGGATGGAAAGGGCGGCGTGGGCGCGCTCCTCGATCGATGTCCGCACCGCGGCGTCGCGCTCTCGCTGGGTCAGGTCGATGCGGCCGGCTGCCTCACCTGTCCTTTTCACGGCTGGTCCTTCCAGAAGGACGGCGCCTGCGCGAAGATCCCCCTGAACACCGTTTCCCCGGAGAAACGCGCGCGTTATGGCGCGACGGCCGTCCCCGTGCGGGAAATCGGCGGGCTCGTCTGGATCTTCACGGGCCCGGATCCTGCCGGCACGGAGCCCGAGCCGCCGCCCGCGCTGGTCGAGCCGGGGTGGCACGTCGGGTATACCCAGGAGATCTGGAAGACGCACTGGACGCGGGCCATGGAGAACATGCTCGACACGCCGCATCTGCCTTACATCCACCGCAAGAGCATCGGCAAGGACGTCAGGAAAAAGCTCCGGCCGGACACGACCCTCGAGATGCGCATCGAGCCCGCTCCCTTCGGCGGCCTCGTTTACGCAAAATGGGATTACGAGGCGGAGGAGAAGCAGATTTTGAAGTGGCGCAGGCCGAACGCGATGGAGCTCCACATCATGGACGAGCCAAAGCGCCGGATGTGCATCCAGGTCTATTGCATTCCGGTCGACGAGGCGCACACGAAGATGTTGCTCATCTCGGCGCGGACGTTCCTCGGCGCGGAGCTCATCACCTGGTTCGCCACGAAGTTCAACAACATCCTCGGTGAGGATCGCGAGGTGCTCGAAACCTCGAACCCGCCCGAGGTGCCGCCGCCGGGCGAGGAGCCGTCCGTCGCGACCGACGCGCCGACGCTGTTTTTCCGAAAGTATTACTTCCGCGAGCTGCGCGACTCCACGACGACGCTCGTGCCCACGGGCCGGCTCGTCCGCAGGCCCGACGCACCCCAGGCCGAAGCCGAGGAAGCGGGCATGCCCGACGGCGCCGCCGTCGTCCACTGACCTTCACCCGCACATTCTTCATGTCCGGGGCGCCCGGAATGCGCTATCTCCCGGGCTGCCCGTGAGCCCGCCTGCCCTCGAACAACCCCCTAATCCGCTCCGCCGCGCCACCATCCCGCATTTGCCCGCGCTCGACGGCCTCCGGGGCCTCGCCGTGCTCGGCGTGCTCCTGTTCCACGATGGCAGGCTCGACGGCGGGTATCTCGGCGTCGACCTGTTCTTCGTCCTGTCCGGATACCTCATCCACTCGCTGCTGCTCGCGGAGTGGGCCAAGGCCGGGACGATCGATCTCAAGGCTTTCTGGGTTCGCCGCGCGCGCCGCCTCTTCCCGGCGCTCCTCGCGCTCCTGCCCGTGGTCGCGGCGTATGCACAAAAGCTCGCGAAGCCCGAAGAGCTCGATCGGATCCGCAAGGACGGGCTCGCGACGCTGGCCTACGTGGCGAACTGGCGCGCGATTTTCTCGGGGCGGAGCTACTGGGACATGTTCCAGGTGCCCTCGCCGCTCGAGCACACCTGGAGCCTCGCGATCGAGGAACAGTTTTACGTCGTCTGGCCGCTGCTCGCATTCGGCGTGCTCTACCTGTCGCGGGGCTCGCGGCGCGTGATGCTCGCCGTGTCCCTCGGGCTCGCGGTGATCTCGGGCGCGGTGATGGTTTGGCTGGGCAACCGGACGGACACGTCGCGGGCCTATATGGGCACGGATACACGCGGCGTGGCCATCCTGCTCGGCGCCTCGCTCGCGTGCCTGATGGCCGAGCGCGGGACATCGAAAAACAAGCAGGTGGTGCGGGCGCTCGATGGGCTCGGCCTGCTCGCGGCGATCGGGCTCGCGTGGGCCTGGGTGAAGCTCGACGGGCAGAACCCGCTGCTCTACCGCGGGGGATTTTTCGGGACGGAGCTCTGCGTGCTCGTGCTCATCGTCTGCGCGGCGCACGGCGAGCAGAGCCTCGTGGCGCGGGCGCTCGCGTTCCGCCCGGTGGCGTGGGTGGGGCTCGTGAGTTACGGGCTTTACCTCTGGCACTGGCCCATCTACGTGGTGCTGCGGCCGGAGCGGATTGGTTTGTCCGGGCTCGGGCTCTCGGCGCTGCGGTATACGGCGACGTTCGCGGTGGCGCTGATCTCCTACCATTTCCTAGAGCAGCCGATCCGCAAGCGCGGCGCGCCGTTCGGGCGGCCGGCGGTGATGCTCTCGTCGTCGGTGGCGCTCTGCATCGGCGCGCTGCTCGTCGGCACGCAGAGCCGGAGGGTGATGCAGATCGGGCTCCAGCTCCTGCCTTGGCCGGAGACCGTGCCGCCGGGCACGGTGAAGATCCTGATCGTCGGCGATTCCGTGGCGCAGGCGCTCGGCGAGCGAATGAAGGCGGTGCAGACGGGCACGGGCGCATTCGTGATCGAGCGGGGGACGCCCGATTGCAGCATCATGGAGGGGACGCTGCCGGCGCGCTCCTTGACGAACGTGCCGCACGACGGCGGCGATTGCGACGCGCGCTGGGGGAGCGACGTGGACGAGCTGCACCCGGACGCGACGCTGGTGGTGCTCGGCGGCGGGTATTTCGCGCGGGTGGAGGTCGAGGGGCGCTGGCAGCACATCTGCGAGCCGGGCTGGGACGCGGCGTATGCGAAGGAGCTCGGGGGCAAGCTCGCGATGCTCGCGGACAAGGGCGGCCGGGTCTACGTGGCGCGCGTGCCGTATCCGGTGGGCGGATGGCAAAAGCCGGCGCTGAACGCACAGGTCGATTGCTTCAACACGCTGATCGAAAAGGCGGCGCAAGGGGAACCGCGAATCCACCTGCTCGACCTCGCGGCGCATCTCTGCCCCGGCGGGCAATGCGCGCTCATGAGCGAAGGCGAGCCGATCCGGCCGGATGGAATGCATTTCGGGGGCCCAGGGGCGAAGGAGATCGCGCGATGGGTGATCGAACAGGTCAAAGAGCCGCGGCGTTAGGTCTTTGCCTCGCCCTCGCTGGTTGCGCCGGGTCGCCGCCGCCTGCGTCGGAACACCCCGCTGCGGCCGCTCCCCCGGCGCCACTCACGCAGGAGCGCATTCAGGCGCTCGTCGCCGAGGTCGCGCATCTGCGCGGTTTGCCCCAGCGCGCGCCCGTGCCGGTGTATTTGCTCGACGAGCCGGCGTTCCTCGCAGCGTTGCGCGCGCGGGCCGAGCGGAAGGCGGCGGCGGCCGAGACCGAGGCGCGCACGGCATTTCACCTCGCGTTTGATCTCCTGCCCGACGGAAAGCCGGGCGCCGCGCCGCCGAGCAGCACGCGCGAGGTGCTCGAAGAGCAGGTGCGCGGTTTTTACGATCACGAACAGCGGATCATCGTGGTGCGCGCGTCGCGGCCGCGCACCGAGGCCGAGGCCGAAAAGGAACGAGCGATCCTGGCGCACGAGATCGAGCACGCCTTGCAGGACCAGAGCTTCGGTCGGCCGGACAAGCAAAAGCAGGCGACGATGGACGCGGACGAGGTCCTCGCGTACGGGTCGCTGCTCGAAGGCGACGCGATGCTCACGATGTTCGCATATCTCGCGTCGGAGCGCGGCGTGCCGTTCCAGCGAATGGTGCGGAGGGCCGCCGATGTGATGCGCGACGTGCCGGCCGAGCGGTTTGTCGCGGGCGACGGCGATGCGGCGCTGTTTCGCGCGTTGCCCATCGTGCGCGAGCGCCTCCTGTTCCGGTATCACGCCGGCACCGCCATGGTCGCGGAGCTTTATCGCGCGGGTGGGCTCGATCTCGTCAATCGCATGTTCGTGTCGCCGCCCGTTTCGACCGAACAGGTGATCCACCCCGAAAAGTACCTCGCGGGGGAGCGGCCTGTCGTGCTGGCCGCGCCGCGGGCGCCCGAGGGATACCGGACGCTCGACGAAGGGACGCTCGGCGAGCTGGAGACGCGGGTCGTGCTCGATCGATGTTCGCCGCTCTCCGCAGCGGCGGCCGCGGGCTGGGGCGGCGATCGGTACACGCTGGTCGCGTCGCCGAAGGGCGGCGTGGGGCTGCTCTGGAGCACGGCGTGGGATTCGGAGAGCGACGCGGCCGAGTTCGTCGCGGCCCTTCAATCGAGGCCCGGCTGCCTGCGCGCGCTGTCGCTCGGAGGCACGTCGATCGAGGACGGGATCGTGGTGCGCGCGGAGAAAAACCGCGTGGCCGTGGTCCGTGGTTTGTCAGGGGCGCTCGCCGAGGCGGCCGCGACGCAGATGCTCGATGCGCCGATCGCCGCGCCCGCGGGCCCGCCGGTGGCTCTCCCCTATCAGCTCCCGCCGCGCGTGCCCTTGCCGCAGCGCGAGCGCGGGTGGCTCGTCGGTCACGATTATTTCAGCCGGTGGCTCGGCGTCGCCGGGCGCATCCCGTTCGGGGTGAATGCCGTCCTCGGATACGAGGGGCTCGAGCTCCGGATCAGCCGCCCCGACGTGCTCGTCAGCGGGGCCCTGTTCGTCTCGGACCTCGTGACGACGCCGCGATTCCAGGAAAAACTGTTCGCCGACGTCGCGGGCGGGCTCGCCAAGGGCGCGGAGGGAAAACCCGTGGTGCCCGCGAGGACTGGGCCCGTGGCGACGCCGCTCGGGGCTGGCATCGAGCGATGGTGGACGATCGGCGATACGTCGGTCTCGGTGCGCGCCGTGATGGTCCCGATCTGCGGCGGGACGGGGTCGCTCGTGTTCCTGCAATCGTTCAAGGAGCCGATGGCGCAGCGGACGCTCGACGCGTGGCTTCAATCGTTCCGCTGGAACACGGACGTGAAGCCCCCCGTCTGCGAGGCGCTCGATCCGCGCTGAGGCGGCTATTTCTTTTTCGATTCTTCGTGGAACGCGCGGAGCAGCTCGGCCTCGCGCTCGGGCGAGAGACCCGCGCGGCGTTTGGCTTGGCGCTCCGCGGGCAAGGCGTTGAACCAGGCGAGGAGGTCCGTCATCGTCGTGTCGAGCGGGCGGAACGTGAGGCCTGCTTTCTGCGCACGATCGACGCTGACGCGGTGGAAGCCCGCCGTTTCGCCCTCGGCCGGCGCCCAGATCGGCAGATCGATCGGCTCGCCGCCGCCCGATTCTTTCGTCTTCAACCACGAGGCCGGGACCCACGTGAGCTTGACGTCGCTCTTCGGCGAGGCCTTTTTGCTGGCCTCGATCACGCCGCCCATCGTGAGGGGCGTGCCGGGGCCCGTGGCGTTGAAGACGCCGTTCGTGCCGTCGGCGACGAGCTTGACGAGCCATTCGGCGAGGTCGCGGACGTCGATCACCTGAATGGGATCGTTCGCCGAGCCGGGGACGAGCATTTCGCCGCCCTTCGCGACGCGGAGCGGCCAGTACGTGAATCGATCCGTTCCGTCGCCCGGGCCGACGATGTACCCGGGCCGCACATTGGCGACGCGGCCAGGCATGGCCTTTTCGGCGACCTGCTCGCAGAGAGCCTTCAAGGGGCCGTAATTCTCGAACTCCTTGCCCATGGTCTCGACGGTGGGATCGGCCATGGTCCCGACCGCCGCGGTCTCGTCCATGTTCGGCGTCGAGGTGTCCTTGTAGACCGAGATGCTGGAGATGAAGATGTATTGCTTGACGTTTTTCGAAAGCAGCTCGGCCGAGGCGCGGACGATACGCGGGACGTAGCCCGAGGTGTCGATGACCGCGTCGAAGCTCCGGCCTTCGAGGGCCTTGAGGCCCTCGTCCTTGTTGGGGTCGCGGTTGCCGCGGAGCTTTTCGATGTCGGGGAAGAGCTCGGGGCGGGTCTTGCCGCGATTGAAGAGGGTAATGGCGAACCCGCGCGCCCGCGCCGCCTCGACGACGGCGGGCCCGACGAACCCCGTGCCGCCGAGGATCAGCAGGCTCTTTTTCTGGTTCGTCGGGGGCGGAGGCGCCGCGCCCGCGCCCGCGCCCGCAGCCCCCGCAGGATCGGCGGGAGGCGGGGGCGGCTGGGACGCGCAGCCGAAGGTCGTGGACGCGGCCGCGGCGAGCGAACCGACGAGGAACGAGCGACGTTTGATCATGGCGAGGGATGGACGACGGCGCTGGAGGGTTGTGAACGACGATCGCCCGAGGGGCGATCAGCCATCGGCGTTGATGCGGGCGATGAGGGTCTTCAGCACCTCGTCGGCCTTGTCATTGTCGATCTGGCAGGTGCCGGCCGCCTCGTGGCCGCCGCCGCCGTATTCAAGCATGAACGCGCCGACGTTCGTCTTGCTGCTCCGGTCGAGGATCGATTTGCCGGTGGCGAAGACGGTGTTCTGCTTCTTGAGGCCCCACATGACGTGGATCGAGATGTTCGTCTCGGGATGGAGCGCGTAGATCATGAAACGGTTGCCCGCCCAGATCGTCTCCTCGTTCCGGAGGTCGAGCACGACGAGGTTTTTGTGCACCGTGGAGCAGCGTTGGATCTGCTCCTTGAAGCGCTCTTCGTGCTCGAAATACATATCGACGCGCTCCTTGACGTCGGGCATCTGGAGGATCTCGTCGACCGAGGACGTGAGACACGCGTCGATGAGGCGCATCATGAGGTCGTAGTTCGAGATGCGGAACTGCCGGAATCGGCCGAGGCCGGTGCGCGCATCCATGAGGTAGTTGAGGAGGACCCAGCCCTTCGGCGAGAGGATCTCGTCGCGGGAGAACTGCGCGGCGTCGGCCTTGTCGACGGCCTCCATCATCTCGTCGGGGATGTCGGCGAACTTGTCCTTGCCGCCATAATGGCGCCAGACGACACGCGCGGCGGAGGGGGCATGGGGGTCGATGATGTGGTTGTCGCGCTTGCCGACCCGCTGCGTCTCGCTCGCGTGGTGATCAAACGCGAGGTGAACCCCCTCGACGTACGGAAGGTTCGTCGTGATGTCCCGCTCGGTGACGGGGACCTTGCCGTCCTGCATGTCCTTCGGGTGGACGAACTTGATTTCGTCGAGGATGCCGAGCTTCTTCAAGAGAACGGCGCACACGAGGCCGTCGAAGTCGCTCCGCGTCACCAGCCGGTACTTTTCCGCCATGATCTGTCCTCCGGACCGCTTTTCGCGCCGAAGGATAACCGAGGCCGCGCGCGCGGGGAAGCCCCGAGGATCAGGGTTCCTTGTTGCTGCACCAGGGCTCGGCGCTCGCCGTGGAGATCACGACCTCGCCCGAGCCGGCCGTGAGGTCGACGGTGCCCTCCCATACGAGCGTGACGGGCGGCTTCTGGTCCGTCACGTTGCGCATGATGCGCATCGATATGGTGGAGCTCTCGACGGGCGCGACGTCGGCCGCATAATCGAAGACGCACATGCAGCCGCAACGTGCCTCGTCGCCGTTTTCGAGTTTTTCCGGGGCGTCGGTCTGCGTGACGACGTGGACGCCGTCCTCGACGGCGACGTCGATGGAGTGCCGGCCGCAGCAATTGAGCTGGATGCGCGCGTCGAGCAGGCCGAGCGTGCGCGTGGCGGCGTCGTAATTCCAGAGGAGGCGCTCGGCCTCGCAATACGTGGCCGGATCGGGGGAGGGCGGGATCTTCGCGCCCTCCGATGCGCCGAGGAAGCCGCCACACGCGCTGATCGAGGGCGTGACGTCGAGCGAAGATGCGGGAGGCGTGTTTTCGCTCCCGCTCGATCCTTCGCCGCTGCTACACGCGAGGAAGGAGGTCGCCGAAAGGATCAGAATTCCAAGGATACCAAGCATTTTCATCGTGCGTCTCCAGATCAAGCGGGCGCCGGGGTGCGACGCCCATAACGAATGGAGGCACGAGCGGGAGCGACACGTCAAGGCAGTCGCACGGGCTCCGCGGCGAAAAGCGCGCTTGACGCGAAGGCGGGGGCTGAGTACCGCGAGAGATCGTGCACGCCGAAGATCCGATCTACCTCGACTACAACGCGTCGACGCCGCTCCTGCCCGAGGTGGTCGACGCCATGCTGCCCTGGCTGCGAGGTGGATTCGGCAATCCGTCGAGCAGCCACGTGTACGGAAGGCGCGCGCGGGCCGCGATCGAGGCGGGGCGCGCAGAGGTGGCGGCGCTGATCGGTTGCACGCCGGAAGAGCTCGTCTTCACGTCGGGCGGGACCGAGGCGAACAACCTGGCGATCCGAGGCGTGGCCGAGGCGCTGCCCGATCGAACGCACCTGATCACGTCGTCGATCGAGCATCCGGCGACGTCGAAGCTCTGCGCGTGGCTCGCGCGGCACGGGCATCGCGTCGATGTGGTGGGCGTCGACGCGGAGGGGCGGGTGCGCGCGGAGGAGGTCGCCGCAAAGCTCGGGGACGAGACGGGCGTGATCACGGTGATGCACGCGAACAACGAGACGGGCGTGCTCCAGCCGATCGAGGAGATCACGCGGGCCGCGTGGCGCGCGGGCGCGGTCGTGCACACGGACGCGGCGCAATCGGTGGGCAAGGTGCCGATCGACGTGGGCGAGCTCGGCGCGGATCTCCTGTCGATCGCAGGGCACAAGCTGTATGCGCCGAAGGGCGTGGGCGCGCTGTTCATCCGGAAAGACATGCCGATCGCGCCGTTCATGCTGGGCGCGGGGCACGAGCGGGGGATCCGGCCCGGGACGGAGAACGTGCCGTCGATCGTGGGGCTCGGGGTCGCGGCGAAGGCGGCGAGGCGGGACCTCGCGGCGGAGAGCGCGCGGGTGCGGGTTTTACGGGACAAGCTGTTTGTCCTGCTGCGCGAGCGGGTGCCGGGGCTCGCGCTGAATGGGCATCCCGAGAAGCGATTGCCGAACACGCTGAACGTGCGGTTCCCGCGGGTGAGCGGGACGGCGCTGCTCGCGCAGGCGGAGGAGGTGGCGGCGTCGACGGGTTCGGCTTGCCACGACGGCCACGAGTCGGCGTCGAGCGTGATCCTCGCGATGGGCGTGAAGCCGGAGGAGGCGATCGGCTCGGTGCGATTGACGCTCGGGCGAGGGACGACGGAGGCGGAGATCACGCGGGCGGCCGAGGTGCTGGCGGCAGCATGGGTGAAGCTTTCGCGGTAAAATGTCTCACCGCGCGACGCAATGGAGCGAATGCGCGCGGGCGAGCTCGTCCCGGCGCGTCGCCGTGAGCGAGGGCCCGAGCTTCGTGACGAGCTGGCCCTCCCGCCGGCAATATGCCGCGTCGTAAAACCTCGCATTCACGGTGAGCAGCGCCGTCGCTGCGTCGTCGTGTTTCTGCTGCTGGACGTAGAGCTCTGCGAGCGAGGCGACCATCGCGATGGCATTCGTGCGTTCGTCTCCCTTGTCGCCGCTCGCCGTCTTGAAGAAATCGAACGCGGCGCTCGGCCGGCCCGCGTCGGCATACACGGCGACGAGGCGCGCGCGTCCGGGGGCGGCGAGCGAGGCCGCGCATGGCGCGCCCGGCTCTTTCGCCGCGGCTTCGGCGACCTTCTTCAGCGAGGAAAGCGCCTGCGGGTGTTCGCCTTTTTGCCGGTAGACCTCGGCGAGCCGGAAGTTCGCCGCGATCCAGGCGGTGTTGTTCGGCATGGGAAAATTGAGCACTTCGACGTACGACTGCTCCGCGAAATCGAGCTTGATGGGGTCCTTTTGGCCGTCCTTGAAAAAGAGCTCGCCGAACGCGAAAAAGACGAGCGGCATGTAGAGCGATTCCGGATATTGCTGGACGAGCTTCAGGTACCCTTTCTTCGCATCGTCCAGCTTGCCCGCCCGCTCGGCGGCGTGGGTCTGGGCATATTGCGAGGCTTCGGGCGAGCCCTTCGCGCGCTCGGGCAAACCCCGGCCGTCCCGCATGTGCTCGATACAGGTGTCGAGGGCCTCGGCGTCGTTCGCGGCGCGCGGCTCGGCGTCCCCGTCGTCCTCGGGTCCCTGCGCAGACAAGGGCGGCGCGTCGGAACCCGCGCCCATCTCGACGACAGGCGCCTTCGCCGGCTCCTGCTGCGCGGAGGGCCCTCCGCCACACGCGGAAAGAAGGGCGAAAAGCGAGAAGAGGGGCGAGACGACGGCGCGCATGGATTCGAGCCTACGGCATCTCGAAGGGCGTAGGGGGCTCGTGATTGCCACGCACCGCGACGCCCGGGTGCTCGCATAACCGCTCGATCACGCGCTCGAGGTCGCCCTTGCCGTCGACGATGTCCCCGACGCACGCCACACGACAGGGAGACCCGCGAGGCATTTGGTCCGTCCTGGGTGAAACGTGGACGTTGCGCGCTGCGGCATGCCCTGTCATTCTGAGGCGATGCAGCAGCCGAGCCGAACGGCGAGGATGGTGGCGGCGCTCCGAGCACGAGCGACGGAGCGGGAAACGCCGCTCTGCGACGATCCGTTCGCCCGCACGCTCGCCGGGACCCGCGGGTTCGAGGACGCGGCGCGTTACGAGCAGGGGTACCCGCATATCGAGCTCTTCGTGGCGCTGCGCACGGCGCTGTTCGACCGGGAGACGCGGCGCTGGCTCGCGCGAGGGTGTACCCAGGTGGTGCTGCTCGGCGCCGGGCTCGATACCCGCGCGGCGCGGCTCGGGCAGAAGGGCGTGCGGTTCTTCGAGGTGGATCACCCGACGACGCAGGCGGACAAACTCGCGCGTCTCTCCGCGCTGCCCGGGTATCCGTTCGAGAATGCGACGTACGTGCCCTGCGATTTCGCGGTGAACGATTTCGTGGAGCGGCTCGATTCGAGCGGGTTTCGCGCGGAACTCCCAGCGCTCCTGATCTGGGAAGGCGTGACGTATTACCTGGAAGAACCAGCCGTACGGGCGACGCTGCGGCGCATCGCCGAAAAGCTCCACCCGAGCTCGGTGATCCTCTTCGACCACGTGGGCAAACGCATGGGCGAAGGGAACGTGCGCGACGCGTCGTCGATCGCGGCGCGCGACAACGTCGCGGAGATGGGCGAGCCCGTGGTCTTCGGCGTCGATCACGTGCTGCCGATGCTCTACGAGGAAGGGTTTCGGCGCGCGCGATGCGCGTCGTTCGACGAGATCGCGCTGAACCTGACGGGGACGTACGACCGGGCGCGGACGTTCCGGTTCCAGCACGCGGTCGTGGCGAGCGTGGCCGAAGACGTGTGGGCGTGATGGTCAGCCGCTGTTCTCGAGCGCGGCTTTGAGCTGCTCGATGCAGCGAACGATCTCGGGCTCGCGCGTGGCGGAGACGTCGAGCCAGGCGAGCGCGTGGCGGAGATCATTCCGCGCGAACATGCGATACACGCGGGACGACGCGGGCCCGTGGCTGTCGCCGAACCGCCCCAAGATGTTGTCATCACGCGCGTGCGCCATCGCGCTCAAGGCGTTCGTGACGACACGCGCGAAGAGCGATTCGCTGAGGATCGCGGCACGCGCGGTGTCGGACCCGAACCGACGGACGCGCTCGTCGAGGCCGTGGCGCTGGGCCGCAGTCGGCGCGCCGCCCTCGGTGCAGACGAGCAAGCGAGAGCGGCCATGCGTCGCGTGGTGGGCCTCCCAGGCCTCGACGTAGGCATTCCACTCGGGATCGGTCGGCGGTGAATCGGCGTGCGCGAGCACGAGCACCTCGCCGATCGTCCCGAACGCGATCCTCTTCTTCATCGCAGCGCAAGATACCACGCAGGGCCGTGCTCGCCCGACGGCGCATTTCATGCCGCCTCGGCGCGGGACAACACCACGCGCCTCGGTTATTTTCCACGCGACGTGCCCCTGCCCTTCCTGCTTCCCTCGCCGGTGCTCTTCCTGATGGCCGCAGCCGTCGGGGCGATGTTCACGCTCAACGCGCTTCGGCCCGCCCGGAAGTTCTGGCCGCTGGTCGGCGCGGGGTTTTTCGCGTCGTGGCTGACGGGCGAGCTCGCGGCGCACCACCTGTTCTGGCAGGTCGTCGCGACGGCGCTCTTCGTGTGGGCCGGCGGGCTCGACGGCTGGCCCGGCTGGGTCGCGCTGCTCATCGTGTCGATGTCGTGGATCGGGCTCGTGCGGATCGTGATCGACGCACGCAAGGCGCGCGACGTGACGGAGTCGGCGCTGCGCGAGGGGCTCGGGACAACGTATCGAAGCGTGATCCCCGAGGAGATCAGCGCGCACGTCGACGATCACTTCTCGCTGCGGCAACGCCTCTTCCCGCTGCCCGTGCTCGACGGCCGCGTGGAGGTCGTGCGCAACATCGTCTTCTCGCGCGCAGGCGGCGTGGAGCTGCGGCTCGACGTCTACCGGCCGCGCGGCAACACGAAACCACGCCCGACGGTGCTGTTCGTGCACGGCGGAGCGTGGGTGATCGGGAGCAAGGACGACCAGGGCAAACCCCTCGCGTACCGGCTCGCCGCGCACGGGTGGGTCGTGGTGTCGGCGAACTACCGGCTCTCGCCGCGCTTCACGTTCCCGGATCATCTGATCGACGTGAAGAGCGCGATCCGCTGGATCCGCGAGCACGGCAAGGAGTACGGGGCGGACCCGAGCTTCCTCGTGATCACGGGCGGCTCGGCGGGCGGTCACCTCGCGGCGCTCGCCACGCTCACGCCAAACGATCCGCGCTACCAGCCGGGCTTCGAAGACGTGGACACGCGCGTGCAAGCCTGCGTGCCGTTCTACGGGGTCTACGACTTCACGGACCGGCGCGGGATCTGGCGGGGTACGCTCCTGCGGACGATCCTCGAAAAGAGCGTGATGAAGAAGCGGCTCGACGAGGATCACGCGGCGTTCGAGGCGGCCTCGCCGATGAGCCTGGTGCGCAAGGACGCGCCGCCGTTCTTCGTGGTCCACGGCGATCGCGATTCGCTCGTGCCCGTGCAGGAGGCGCGGCTCTTCGTGGAGCTCTTGCGCGCCGAGAGCCGCGCGCCGGTGCTCTACGCGGAGCTGCCGGGCGCGCAGCACGCCTTCGAGGTGTTCCCCTCGGAGCGCACGGGGCACGCGCTCGCCGCGGTCGAGCGGTTCCTTGCGTACCAGTGGTCGCAACATCGCCGCGAGGTCGCGGGCGCCGAGAGCGCTGAGGAGAAGCGCCCGGCGCGCGTGCTCGGCGAGGCCGAGGGCGCGACGTCGGCCGCCTAGCTACAGCGTCGCCGCCACGATCTCGTCGAGCGAGGCCTCGTCCACGAGGCCCGTCATGTACCGAACGACGCGGCCCTCGCGATCGATCACCACGAGGCTCGGCAGGTTCTGCACGTCGTACGCCTGCGCCGCCTCCTGGCCCGCGTCGATCACGATGGGGTACGAAAGTCCCTTCTTTTCCGCATAACTCTTCGCCTTCGCGGGCGGGTCGTGCGCGTTCACGCCGAGCACGATGAGGCCTTGTTTTTCGTACCTTCGCGCGATGCGGTCGAGGATCGGGGCCTGCGCGGCGCACGGGCCACACCAGGTCGCCCAGAAGTCCAGGACCACCGGGTGACCCTTGAGGCTCTCGAGCTGCATGCGCGCCCCGGGATCGCCGTTCGCCGCGACCGCGAAGACCGCGTCAGGCGCCGGCTTGCCCTCGAACGGGCTCCCCCCGCCGACGACGCGCGGCAGCAGAGAAAGCACCACGAGCGCGCCCAGGCCGAGAAGGCCCGCGAACACCCAGGAGCGAACTTTGCCGTCGGAGGGAGCGGAGGCGGGCGTCGGCACCCGTTCTCCTTAGCAAGTTCTTTGCGGCTGCGCCCGAAAGGCGTCCCCTGGTATGTTCGCTCCCCGCAAAGCGGCGCCGCCGCTCCGCCGGTCGCACGAGAGCGACGCGGGGAGGAACCATGCTCGATCGTCCGAATCCACAGCCCGAACCGTCTCCTCTTCCCAACGGACATAAGCCTCCTCCCCAGGGGCTCGGGGGCACAGCGAAACCCATCAAGCGAAGGCTCCGAACGCCCGATCGGCTCGACCTCGCCAAGTGGCCGCCGGACGACGCCGACCTTCCCGGCGGCGCGCCCGACGGCGGCGCCGTGCCCCCCGCGCCCGCAGGCGGCGGCGGCGGTGGTGCCGACTTCGGCGACGGCGACTTCAAGAAGGGTCGCTTCAACCCCGTCACGATCATCGTGGCGCTGCTCATCGTCGCCGGCGGCGCAGCCGCGCTCTTCTTCGGCATCAAGCAGGGCCAGGAGAAGATGACGGTCGAGCAGGTCGTCAAGGAGAAGAAGAACATCTTCGTCCTGCCCGTGAAGGACCAGATTCCGCGCTGGCGCACGTGGGCCGCGAACCCGAACGAGTGGTCCCTCCAGCAAGAGGCGCTGATCCAGCTCGCCTACGCCGAGGATCCCGAGGGCGTGACGCACGCGATCAAGGCGCTCGAGCAGCCCGATCACCGCGTGAAGGGCGTCTCCGCGCAGGTGCTCGCCTACTACGGATCGCCGAAGGGCGACGCCGGCAAGGCGGCGCTGCTCAAGGCGCTGCAGGAGGCCGACGACAGCGACAAGCCGCAGATCGTGTGGGCCCTCGTCATGCTGAAGGAGCCGCAGGTCTTCAAGGACGCGATGGACCAGTACAGGAAGGGCTTCCTGTCGAAGGTCGAGCGCCTCGGCGGCGGCACCGCGTTCGATCCGGAGCGGCTCGCGAGCCTCGTGCCGCTCGACGAGTTCGCCAAGCTCGCGAGCGATCAGAGCCCGTCGGTGCGCCAGCTCGTGGCCACGCTGCTCTCGCGCGACGCGTCCCCGAAGTGGACGCAGACGCTCATCACGCTCGTGAAGGATCCCGACTCCGAGGTCGGCCGCGAGGCCGCCACGGGCCTCGGCAAGATCGGCGACGAGACCGCGCGCGCCCCCTTGCTCTCGGCGCTCAGCAGCTCGAGCAAGGAGAACCGGCAGAAGTTCCTGGAGGCGCTGCGCGACGGCATCGGCGGCGAGGGCCTCGTGCTCGCGCTCGACAGCGTGAAGAAGGATCCGCCCGAGAGCGAGTGGTTCCAGACGAAGCAGCTCTTCGAGATGATGAAGGACATCGCCGATCCGCGCGTCGGTGACTCGCTCGTGAAGTGGCTCGACGGCTCGAAGCCCACGCTGCACTGGCAGGGCGAGGCCGGGACGCGGCTCGCCGAGGTCGGCGACGTCCGCGCGGCGAAGTACCTCGGCGAGCGCATGCGCATCGATCCCGGGAAGCTCTACGCGCAAGAGCGGTTCTGGGAGGCCGACGAGGGCGGCCATCTCTCGCGCACGGATCTGCCGCGCGTGGTCGCGACCCGCATGCTCGCGGACCTCGCGATGATCCACCCCGACAAGAAGGTCGAGCTCAAGGCCGCGGCCGAGGACGGCGTGCTCTTCTGGATCAAGGACCGCCCGCAGCCGCACGCGAACGGCCTGCGTTTCCTCGCCGCCGTGCAGAGCGAGAAGGTCAAGAACGACCTGCGCGACTGGGCGTTCCCGAAGGACCCGCTGCCGAAGGAGGGCGCGCAGCCTCCCTTCCCCACGGCCTTCGAGACGGCGCAGAGCGCGCTCCGCTACGTCGGCCTGATGAAGGACGAGTCGGCGTTCCCGAAGCTGCTCGAGCAGTTCAAGCGCAAGCCCGACAAGAAGATGGACATCACGCAGGAGGCGCTGAACGGCGCGGGCCTGGCGATGCTCGGCATGGCGCTCCGCGCGGTGGGCTACGGCGCGGCGCAGGGCCTCGGGCAGTGGGGCGACAACCGCGCCTCGAAGCCGCTCATGGAGCTCATCGAGGACGAGTCGTGGCACGAGGAGGCGCGCGCCGCCGCCTGTGACGCGCTCGCGTGGTGCGCCGACGACAAGACGATGAGCGAGGTCGCGAAGAAGGCGAAGGAGTACGGGGCGAAGAAGGAGCCGCGCAAGCAGCTCATCGGCGCCTGCTACGCCTCGACGCTCTCGCTCAAGCCCGTGCCGACGATCGCGTCGGAGCTCGCGGACCTGCTCACGCCCGAGCTCGACATCGGCCTGCGCATGGCCTACGCCCGCGCGATCGGCATCGGCGGCTTTGATCAGGCGACGGAGGCGAAGCTCTTCGAGAAGCTGCAGAACCCGGAGATCCGCAACGCCGCGGCGCTCGCGCTGATCCTCGGCGGCTCGACGGATACGGCGGCCCGCACGGTCGCGATGTACGGCGACTTCGGCCCCGACGCGCTGAACGACCTCAAGGACCACTACTTCCGGGCGTTCGGCTACTGGTCGGACGAGGACTTCAAGCGCGGCAACATCTACCGCTGGGTGACGAACGCCGAGGCGATCGCGCGCATCAAGGTGGCGGACACGCCGCAGGAGTGGTCGCGTCAGCGCCTGCAGTCGCAGTTCGACAACCTCAAGTTCGACAACGGCCCGCACTCCGAGACGCGCGTCGTCCTGCGTTACCGGCTCTGGCAGGACGCGAAGACGGGCGACGCGACCCGGAAGAAGGGCGCGATCCAGACGCTCAAGTTCATGAAGGAGCGCGGCGTCCTGATGGCGCTCCGTCAGGAGCAGGGCGAGACGGGCGAGATGGCGAAGAAGGCCTTCTTCGAGATCATGAACCCGAAGGCGATCGTCGCCGAAGACCTCTCGGCGCTGCAGCCGAAGGGCAAGGGCGACAAGGGCGACAAGCAGTAACACGCGCCCGCTCGTACGCCCCGAAGCCCCCTCTCATCCGCGTGATGGGAGGGGGTTTCGTGTTTCCAGGGGCTAGAACGCGACGGGGAGCGCTTCGAGCCCGCGCACGATGTACGTGGGGCGCCAGCGCAGCGTGTGCGGGGCCGCGTCGAGGCGGAGATCGGGCAGCGTGCGCAGGAGCGTGGCGAGCGCGATCTGGCCTTCGAGCCGCGCGAGCGGCGCGCCGAGGCAATAATGGATGCCCTGGCCGAAGGCGACGTGGCGGTTCGGGTCGCGCGTGAGGTCGAGTTGGTCCGGGTCCACGAACTGGGAGGCGTCGCGGTTCGCGGACGCGAGGACCACGAGCACGAGCTCGCCGCGGGGAATCGTGACGCCGGCAAGCTCGACGTCCTCGCGGGCATACCGCTCGGTCGCCATCTCGACGGGACTCGTGAACCGGAGCAACTCCTCGATCGCCGATTTGAGCAGCGTGGGATCTTGCCGGAGGCGCTCGAGCTCGCGCGGGTGCTGGAGCAACGCGAGCGTGCCGGAGGCAATGAGGTTCACCGTGGTCTCGTGCCCGGCGACGGTCAAAAGGATGATCATCGCGAGCAGCTCGTTCTCGCTGAGGTGGCTGCCCTCCTCCTCGGCTCGCGCGAGGGCGCTCAGGAGATCGTCCCGGGGCCGCGCGCGTTTCTCGGCGATGAGCCCGCGGAGATACCGCAGCATGAAGTAGAAGTGCGGGAGCGAGAGCAGCATCTTCACGTTCGAGGTCGTCTCCATCAGCGCCTTCGAGAAGCGATGGAACCTCGGCCGGGCCTCGGGGGGGATGCCGAGGAGCTCGGCGATCACGGTGAGCGGGAGCGGGAGCGCATAATCACGCACGAGGTCCATGCGGCCGCGCGACGCGACCTTCGAGAGGAGATCGTCGGCGATTTGCTGCACGCGCGCGCGCATGTCCTCGACCATGCGCGGGGTGAATACCTGGTGAACGAGGTTGCGCAGGCGACGGTGATCGGGCTCGTCGACGTCGAGCATGTTGCGCTCGAGGGGCTTCACGAAGTCCGGGACCCACGGCTGCTTCGCCTGTTGCTCCGGCGTGAGGACGGCCGTGCGATCCTTGGCGAAGCGCGGATCTTTCAGGACGGACACGACATCGTCGTACCGGGTGATGAAGTAGGCCGTGCGCCGGTCTTCGAGCTTCGTGCGAAAGACGGGCGCCTCGGCCCGGAGGCGGGCGTAAAAGGGAAATGGATCCGCCTTGAATGCGGGGGCGAGGATGTCGACCGGCGCGAGGGGAGGCATCGTTCCCGAGCATACCATGCACGCAGGGAGCGAGGGCGTGGAGGCCGGAGCGAATGACAGGGGCGGACGAGCCGCATTTCGGGCTCGCCGCACAGGATGGACGCACGCGTCGAGGGACGCTCACGGGGCTCAGTCTTCATCCGGGGCGCTGATGCGCGCCTCGTCGATCCGACGCGTCCTCTTCCCCGGGATTTGCTCGCCCCTTTGTTGGGCCAGGAGCTCGTCACGGAGTTTCAGCAGAGGTTCGAGGTGATATTCGTAGAACTCCGTGTCGCTCTGCGTCGCCCTCGCTTCTTCGAGCCCTCGCTCGAGCTCGGCGATGAGCGGCCAAAGCACGGCGAGCCCCTCCTCGGGGTTCTCGTCGTACCGACAGCACTCCGCGAAAAACCACGTCATCACGTATTCTCGGTCCTTGGCCGAGAAGCCGAGGCGAACCAACTCGTTCCACGCCTGGCGGCAAACCTCGAAGGGGGGGTGCTTCACTTCCGCGAGCGTGAGGATCGTCTCGGCGATGCGTCGCCTCGTCTCGAGCACGTGAAAGTCACTGTCGCATCCGCGCACCACGAACTCCTCCTCGAGCCGACGGAAATCATCCACGGCCTCGGCGAAGCTTCGCTCCTTATCCAGAGACTTGACCAAAAGGCGGTCGCTGGCGTTGCAGAAGGCCAGCTCCTCCCCCTCCATCTCTTCGCCGGATTCCCGCTCATCGCTCATTTACACGTCTCCCATTTGGACATCATGATTTTGTCGGGCCATTTGCCCTCCCCACGACATTTTTCAAAGCACGTCTTACATCTCGAATGGTTCCATACGCTCCCCTTTTTGCTTTGTACAGCCGAGTCAAGGCAGTCGTTCAGGGGCTCTTGACACGGGTCATCGTCTTTCTTCCGAGCCGTCTTCGCAATATCCGACTTGCCAAGCTCCACCGACGCGGCGACCACGATGACAACGGGGGCCGCCTCGATGATGAGGTCGGCCAGCGTGATCGCCACGGCCACGAGCACCGCGGGGTTTCCGACAAGCCCACGCTCGGCCGGCCTCTGCACATTCGCAGGCGCGGGCGACGCGGACAGGCGCAGCTTGCGCAGCCTGAGCAGCTCCTCCGGGATGGTCATGCTTCGCAACGCGATCCGCATGCATATCGCGAGCTCTTCATGGGGCACGCCTTTGCTCTTGACATCCACGACATGTCCGCCTTCGTCGACCGACAACACGACGTCGAACGTGAATTTCCCTCGGGGGAGGTCACCACCGAACGCATCCACGCATTCTCGCAGGCGCTCCGCAGTTGCATCCGGTACGCGCGGGCCCTCGCTCGCTTCCGGGTACGTGATCTTCGCCCCGCAGCCGAGCGGTATGAGCGCTGCCGTCGCCCAGCCGAGGAGCCCGAGGGACAGAAAGGTACGCACACGCGGGACCGTCATTGCCAGGATGCGATCAGGAACACCGGTTTCTGTCAACGCAGGCCGTGTCTACCCCCACAGTGCGTCCACACCTTTCTCCTCTTGCGCGCGCTTCTCCTCCTGTGGTCCCATGCCGCGCATGAGCAGCCCCTCATTCGATCCCATCCAGGGTAAGCAAGCCTTCGACACACTCCTCCCTCGCTACAAGGCGATGCCGGTGGAATCCCTCTCCGTCGTGAATGCCGACGCGGGCCTCGTCGCCGTCGCGGCGCTCGGATTGTCCGCACGGGCGAGCGAGCCGAAGCTCCTCGCCCGCTACAAGAGCCTCCCCGCGAGCGAATTCGACGCGAGCCTCGTCGCTCTGCTCCCCACGGCCGCCTGGGCGTGCTGGTACGCCGCGACCGAGGATCAAAAGGCGCGCGCTCTCTCCACAGAGGCGAAACTCCCGGTCGAACTCGTGCAGAAGGCCCTCGCCATCGAGGCGCGCATGCAGGCCTGCTGCGAGTACCATTTGAATGATCACCCCGAGGTCGGCCCCTACCTCGCCATGCTGCGCGGGGGCACGGGCCACCGTGACCTCGCGGCGGATCTGCTCGGTTATGCCAGTGTGTATCGAGACCATTATGACGCGCTCTCCATCGATAAAAAGCACTTCCGTTCGACCGACGCCGACGACGCCGTGAAGGTCGCGGAGGAGATCCTCGCCACGCTGGGCGCGCGGCTTGGCCCGGAGGCGCGTGCGGCCGCCGATGACCTCGCTCGCGCGTTCACGCTCTTGCTCGATACCTACGAGGAAATCGCCTCCGCCGGCCGGTGGCTCTTGCGTCACGAGCCCGCGCCGGAAAAGACCTTCCCCTCGCTCTTCAGCGTCGTTCGCTCCCGGGCAGGCGGCCGAGGCAAGAAAAAGCCCGAGCCCGCCCCGGCAGGACCCACCGGAGGCTGAAAAACCCCTCCTGGAGGACGCTGACAGGCGCGCCGGGGCTCCCAAACCCCCCTCCCCGGGTCGTCGACAGGCGCCGGAGGGCTCCGAAACCCCCCGCCCGGCGCCGGGTTCCGCTTTTCCAACTCAGCCCAACGGCCGTATCCTCTCGTCCGCAGGCAGGGGGGTGAGCTCATGGGGAAGGGGCGGCTTGCCGGGGCAACGTTGTTCGCTACGTGCATGGCGGTGTGTTTGGCGCCCATGGGATGCGGGGCGAGCGATGAATACGCCGCCATGCCTGTGCCCCCGACCGAGGGGTCGCTCCCCGCGAGCACGGTCCGGGCGCTTCAAGCATGCGCGGAGAAGCACGCGGGGCGGCTCGGGCGCCATGCGTACGAGATCGACTTCCAGGTCGAGTTGACCGACAACCAGGTCTCCAAGGTGAGGCCCAAGGGTCCGCGGCTCGACGACGCCGGCCTCGAACGGTGCATGCTCGATGCGCTGCGGACGATGGCGGACGCGGGCTACACGCCAAACCCCGACGAGCTGATCTCGCGCGGCGGCCTCTTGCCTGCGCGGGGCCTCTTGGCGAACGTGTCGGTGATCTCCCAGTTGATCCGACTCGCCCCGCTGATCGTCTCGGCATCCGGCGTGACGATCGTCGTGGGCGTCGCGGTCCTCGTCGTGGCCGCGGCCGTTTCCTTGAAGGATGCCGCCGACGAGGACGCCGAGAAGGAACGGTGCAAGAAGGTCAAGCAAGGCTGTATCGAATTCTGTGCCGATACGACACTGCACCAAGGGATGCACGAACCGCACTTCACCCGTTGCCTACGAGCGTGCATGGAGAAGGCCAACTGCCCGTAAGGAGGAGACAATGGACCGAGACACGGCCGAAAAGTTGAACAAGATAACCCTCGAAGCCTATTTCAAGCTCCACGACGCCGTCGCCCTCGTGCACGCGAGCTGCTCGTCACCCGAAAGAAAAGAATACATCATGGGATTCGGGAGAGCGCTCGGGTATCTTTACACGGACGTTCTGAGTCCACTCTACAAAGAGTATCCGGATCTCAAGCCCGACAACATCGCGTGACCGGGGGCGCGAGGGGAACCCTGCTCATGGCAGAAGTCGAACAGGGGTCCCGCCGCGCCCGAGCGCACGCCATTCGATCAGCGCGAGGCTGACCACCTCGGAGGCTATCTTGTGGATTTCCTCGATGAGCAGCGCTGCCAGCTCTTCGCTGGCCGGGCTTCCGTGGAAGACGCGCCGACGATGCAGATGGGTGAGCTTGTCCCCGGGGACATAGATGCGGTGATCGCTGCCGACGAGGTAAAGCCCGCCCCGTAGCCGCTCTGCAAGATCTTCGAGGAATCGCTCCGATTCGCGGTAGGTCAGCGCATACCAGGCGCTCGCCGCCTCGCGGCTCTCCGGCTCGCGAAGATAAAAGCTTTCGACGTAGAGCCTGCCATCGCTCCGGTGCGCGTACGCCGTCCTGAATCTGGGGTCCAGCCGGGCAAAGCTTTGGGGAATCATGGCCTCGTTCCCCTATATTCACCGGAGAGAGAATTTCGTGAGGCGCATCGGGTCGATTTTCCCCGGCGGTCGGGAGAGCCGGGCCAGCGGCTACTTGGGCGGCTGGGGCTCGTCGTCGAACGGCGACCGGCAGCAAAACGTCACGGCCTGCGCGGGGTCGCGCTCGGCCGAGCCTGTCGACTCGCCGCCCGTGGAGAGGCAGATGCCGGGCATGTACCCGAGGTCCGTGATGGCTTTGCCGCCGAGGGCACGGCCGACGGGGTACACGTTGACGCACTGTTCGCCGTAGCTGGAAAGGCCGACGTTGTCCGCAGGCACTGCGCAGGCGCCATCGCTGTAGAGCCGCAACGTGCCCAAACACGCGCTCCCCACCGGCGCCCCGCCGCATTCACACGTCGTGCAGTCGCGCGTGTCGATCGGCTGCTCGCCGTAGAGCTCGTACCGCGCGAACGTGTAGTTGCCGGGGCACGTCTCGTGGATGCCGTCGAGCGCGACGCACTGGAGCCACGGCAGCGGCGCGTTGTGCATGCAGCGGTACGTCGTCGGGTCGCAGGGCTCGTCGAGCTCCTTCGCCTCGCACGCGACGCCTGCTGTCTCCCAGTCCGTCGTCTTCACGAACGCGGGCGGCGTCGAGCTGATCGGGCAAGCCTCGCTCGAAGGGCCGGGGAGCGGCGAGGCGTAGACGGACTGCGCGCACGGCTCGCCGTTGCACTGCGCGCCCGAAGGCAGCGCGTTCGCGCTCGTGCACGCGCCCTCCCAGCCGTCGGGCCCGCCGAACGGGAGCGACGACGCGTCGCTCTCCGCGCACGTGCCCGCGCGGACCTCCAGGCTCCCGGGCAGCCCGGTGCATGTGCCTTCCGACATGGCGCACGTGCAGGCCTCGCACGCTGCGGGTGGGGCGACGAGGCCCGTGAAGCGGCGGTACTTCTCGAAGAAGACGACGTCCTCGGGGAGGCCTGCGGCCTTGCGCGCCTCGTCGCAGCTCGTCGGCGCGAGGGCGCGAGGACCGACCCACAGGAGAAAGGGCGTGCGGGGCCAGCTCCCCGCGAAGTCGTCGCTCGGCTCGGGGAGGCAGCGGCCGGAGCAGGAGGATTGCGGCGCTGGGGTGCCGGGATCGATGAGGGAGTCGGCGTCGCTTCCGGCGTCGGCGGCGTCGGGGCCGGCGTCGGCGGGGAGGCACCACGGATCGGGGAAGGGAGCATCGGGATCGCACTCAGCCACGCCCACGTGGGGCGAGCTCGAACAACCGCCCGTCCAGATGCCCAGACCCACGATCAACCCGAAGGACAAACCTCGGCGCAACATCAGAAGCTCCATTCCGCGAGTAGCTGAGACGTGATCATCATCGGCGGCTGGTCCACGAAGATGGCTTGACCAGCAACCAGTTTTGTGCCGCGGGCGAGCCCCAGCGCCTCCGCTGCCGCTTGCACGGAGAAGGAGGAACCGAAGCTGAGCCTTGCTCCGATCCGGCCCCCCACACCGGGCTTCACGAAGGAGAGCGACCGCTCCTTGTAGCTGGTCCCTTCAAACTCGATGTTGATCACACCGAGGTGCCCGACCAGGCAACCGTAGAACCAGCGGTAGTGTCCACAAGCGTTGAGCAGGGCGCCTCCGGTCATCGCGTTGATCTGCCCGCCTTGCACGCCCGACGTGAGCCACGCGGCACGTCCTTCCACGCCGATCGACACGTACTCGTTCGTCCTCAAACTACCCGCGAGGACGCCGCCCACCGCCGGGCTCCACGACGCGACGCCGAACACGACGACGGGGCCCGCGCCGATCGTCCCTCGCAAGCCCGGCTTCTTCTCCTGCCCGGCCACACCGCCGACGATCGGCTCACGCCGCGCGCGCTCGTCCTCCGGCGGTTCCTCCACGGTGTAGACCCGATCGACGTCTCGCCGACGCAAGAGCCGCTCCGACGGCGGCAGCGGCTTCTTCCGCTCGCGCAGCGTCAGCGTGATCGTCCTCTGCTCCCCCTTGCGCGCCGTGAAGCTCTCCACCGCTGGCTCGTACCCGTCCAGCGTCGCGCGGAGCTCGTGCTCGCCCGGCATGACGAACATCGACAGCGCGGAAAAGCCGTTCTTGTTTCGGGGCTCGCTGTCGAGCGTGAGCTTGGCCCCGACATGCGAGATCGTGACGTCGATCCACGCGACCTCGGCGCGCGCCGCGTCGTACGCCTTCAAGAACCCCTGTCGTTCCTCGGAGCTCGCGCTCGATGCGCGCTGGATCGCGTCGAGCAAGAGGTCGGCCGCATCGACGGGGCGACCAAGCTCGACGAGCAGCACCCCGAGCCGGCCTGCGATCAACGGGTCATGACGGACCGCGAGCGCTGCGGCGTAAGACCTCGCGGCTGCCGTCTTGCGGCCGGCCGCACGCGCGTTGTCTCCGTCGATGACGTGGGCCGTGAACGTCGCGTTCTTCGCCGCGTCCGCGAGAGCGTCCGGCGGAACGGGAGGCGCGGCGCGTGGCTCGTCGGCAGCCGCAGGGGATGCAATGCCGACAAGCGCGATGGCCACGACGACGAGGGGCCGCATCCCGCTCCACAATACTCCATGCGCGCGGCGCCGAGGAGCCCAAGCGGTCACGCGACGAACCCCTAACGCCGCCGGAATTCGAGGTCCGCGACGTTGTCGAGGAAGGGCTCATCCGTCGTCGCGGCTGCGGCGCCGCGTGCAGTCTCGACCGGCTCAGCGGGCTTCGGGCGAGCCGCGGGCAGCTTTGCGCTCACCTTCGCGGAGGAGGGCGCGGGCGCGGGGACATCGACACGCGGCGCAGGCGCGATCTCGATCACGGCGGAAGCGCTCTCGGCCGTCGCCCCATGGACCGCGGGCACGGAGAGCCCCGCACGCGCGGTGTGCACCGACGGCGAAGGCCACGAAAGCGCCGCGATGATCCACACCGTCAGGAAGTCCCCGCCGCGCCGAAAGAAGGAGAACAGCCTGGCCAGTATCCCGGTGCCCTCCCGTTGTTCCTCTTCGCTCTCGACGCAGAACGGATACACGACGCGCAGCTCGTCGCGGCTGATCCCGCTCTCCCTCTCGATGTACGCGCGCGCGTCCTGGAGGCGCTTGCGGGAGGCTTCTTCGGTGATCCCGAGCAGCTCGGCCGCCTCCTGGTGTGAGTTTTCCTCGATGCAAACGAGGTAGAGCACGATGAACAGCGGCTCCGGCATCGCCTGGAGCACGAGCCCGACCTTTCGTCGCAGCTCATGCATCCGGGCGATGCGCTCCGGGGAAGCGTGCGGCGAGAGCACCGAAACGGCGCCGTCCTCCGTCGCGAGGCACGCGTCCCGCTGCCGCGTCCGCTCCGCGCGCTTCGCGATGTTTGCGGCGATGCCGAGGACCCATGACTTCAGATCACCCTCGTCTTCGCGGTAATTCGGCAGGCTCGCGACGGCCTCCGTCATCACGACTTGCACCTCGTCTTCGAGGCTGTCGCCGTCCTCGCGGCCCTTCCGGCGGCTGGCGAGGAAGCGCTCGACGTCGGGACGGAGGTCTGCGACGCGAGCCAAGAGGTCGGAATGGCGGGGGGCAGAACCAGCACTCATGGCCTGTATTCACCGGAGGCGAGGTTTCGTGAGGCAAAAACTTCACCCGACATGTCGATTTCAACGGTGGGTCCCTGGATCGTGGGACCACGAGAGCGAGTCACGGAAAAAGGCGTGGAGGAGAGGTCCCCGCGAGGTCCGGCTTTGATTTTTCCTCGGTCCCGTCTCCCGGTGCTGCCGGGTGGGTGCTCGCGAGGCGTTTGCGCACGGAGCGAGAGGACGTCCTCCACTGCGAATACCGTCCCCAAATCGAGGCGCCGCGTCAAGCGACAAACGCAGAAAGTTACAGATTTCCAAACCGGTGGGGTTTTACCCGGGGCCCTGGGACGAACGCCGGGGGGGGTCCCGTGCGTTCGATCGGTCCGCCGCGCGAGCCGGGTGCATGTGTTCAGAGGCGGTCGGGCTTCTTGCCCAAGCCCAGGTGGACGAAGGCCTCGGCGCGCAGGAAGTGGAGCGGCTCGCGCAAACGTGGGGCAGAAGAGGGGAAACCCATACGCTCCTGTGGATGCCAGACGTCCCCTTCGAGACGAGCGTGGCAGGGGGAAACGAGCCGCGATAGGCTCCCCCAATGAAGCTGGCTTCGTTCCCGTTGCATTTGTTACCATTGCCTCTCGTCGTTCTCGCGCTCGCTGGTTGCTCGGACGATCCCAAACCGACCCCCCCGGACCCGGCGGATCCTTGTCTCCGGCCCGCCGAGAACCTGCCCGAGCCCACGCGCCACACGCCGCGCTGGGCCTTCGAGCCCTGGATCTCGAAGGACATCTCGGACGGCCCGGACACGTATGCCTTCGTGTCCGGCTTCCGCGAGCGCGACATCCCCGTCGGCGCCGTGGTCCTCGATAGCCCGTGGGAAACCCATTACAACACGTTCATCCCGAATCCCTCGCGGTACCCCGATTTCGGCAAGATGGTGGCGGACATGCACGCGGACGGCGTGCGCGTCGTCCTGTGGATCACGAACCTCGTGAACGCGGTCTCGTACGACCTCGAAGAAGGGGGCGACGGCTACGTGGGCGCCTCGCCGAACCTCGCGGAGGGCGAGACGTGTGGGTATTTCGTCGAGGATTCGGCGCGGTTCGCATGGTGGAAAGGCACGGGCGCCGCGGTCGACTTCATGAACCCGTCGGCGCGGTCGTGGTGGCACGAGCAGCAGAACGGCGTGCTCGACATGGGGATCGACGGCTGGAAGATCGATTTCGGCGACAGCTACGTCCGGCTCGATACGGTCACGACGGCCGCGGGGCCCGTCCCGCACCAGGAATACTCGGAGGCCTATTACCAGGACTTCCTGGCCTATGGCGTGGCGCGGCGCGGGCCCGAGTTCGTCACGATGGTCCGGGCCTGGGACGAGTCGTACGATTTCAAGGGCCGCTTCTTCGCCCGCAAGGAGCACGCGCCCGTCGCGTGGATGGGCGACAACCGCCGCGATTGGGTGGGCCTCGAGGACTCGCTCGATCACATGTTCCGCTCGGCGGCCGCGGGGTACGTGGTGCTCGGCTCCGACATCGGCGGGTATCTCGATCGGGACGACAAGGACCTGCTCGGCGAGCAGATCCCGCTCGACCCCGTGAATTTCGCGCGCTGGACCGCGATCGGCGCGCTCTCGCCGTTCATGCAGCTCCACGGCCGCGCGAACATCACGCCCTGGACCGTGCCGCAGAATGGGACCGAGATCGCCGACATCTATCGATTCTGGTCGAAGCTCCACCACGAGCTCGTCCCCTTCTGGTACAGCCTCTCCGAGGAAGCGTATGCCGGGGCCGCGGTCCCCGTGCGGCCCGAGGGCGCGGAGGCGAGCTGGCCCAAGGATTATCGGTATGCGATCGGCGACGCCCTCTTCGTCGCGCCGCTGCTCGATGGCACGGGGAAGCGGGACGTCACGCTCCCGGCAGGAGCGCGTTATTATGATTTCTGGACGCCGTCGGCGGCGCCGATCGAGGGCGGGACGACGGTCGCCGCCGATTTCTCGGCCGATCTGCAGAAGGTGCCGCTGTATTTCCGGTCCGGCGCGATCGTGCCGATGCACGTCGCGGACGAGGTCACGGGGCTCGGCAATGCGGCGTCCGCGGGCAAACTGACGGTGCTCGTGTTCCCGGACGCGACGTCGTCGAGCTTTTCCCTGCACGACACGGATGACGTGGTCACCGTCGTGAAGGCGTCCGCGACCGCGAATGCGGCGTCCGTGTCGATCTCGCGCACGCTCGTGGAGACGCTCCTCCGCGTCCGCGTGGAGGAGGAGCCGGGCAGCGTCACGATCTCCGGCAGCGCGACGACGAAACACGCCACGCGGGCCGCGCTGGATGCGGCCCCCTCGGGCTTTTATTACGAAGCGGAGACGCGCTCGGCGTGGGTCAAGGTCCCGGCGGGCGCCGGGGAGAGCGCGATCGAGCTCCAGAAACCCTGACGATCAGCTCGTCTTCGGATCGCGGAGCCGCTGGTAAAACCACCAGTGGTGGCCGCCGATGTCGACACACTCGTATCCGCGATCCGACCAGTATTCCTCGCCGTAATCGACGGTCGCGGGCTCCTTGACGATCCGCGCGCCCGCGTCCCGGGCCCGCGCGCAGTGCGCCTCCACGTCGTCGACGTACACCAGGATGTTCTGCGTGTTCGCGCCGCCGATCTGGCTCGGGGCCCTCATGTACGGGAACTTCTCCGGTTTGGGATGACCCACCATGATGAGCCCCTCGCCGTACCCGAGCTCCGAGTGCTCGACCGACCCGTTTTCCCCCTCGACGAGCAGCCGCACCTGGAATCCGAAGGCGCGGCAGAGCCAGTCGATCGCGGCCCTCGAATCCTCGTAGTAGAGCGAGCACGAAATGCGGGGCCAGTTCGGCGGGGCCGGCTTCGACGGTTCTTGCGTGGTCATGTGGTTCCCTCCTCCTTCGGAGCGCGCGAGAGTTTTCCCAAGGCCCGGACATGCGTCAAGGCCTTCGGCTCGCAGAGGAGGTTTTTCCGGGAAATGGGCGGGACAGCGGGGAGCACGCGGGCACGCCGCGCGCTCCCCTCACCCTCGGATCACTCGAGCGTGATCTCGAGGTTGTACAGCGCGCCGGAGTAGCCGTACGTCGAGTTCGTGACCTTGATGTAGTACTTCCCGGGCGCCGGGATCGGGTCGCTCGTGAAGTCCTCGTGGTAGTTCGAGTCCTCGCTCACGCCGAGCGACGTGGTGCAGTCCGAGCCCACGACCTCGACGACCGTGTCCGTCTGCGCCTCGCCCGCCGACGTGACGACGTGGATGACCTTGCCCACGTCCGCCTCCACGGCGTCGATGACGAGCCAGTCCTGGTCGTCCTTGTCCGCCATCTTGAACGCGTCGAGCGACGCCGGCAGCGACGCGACCGCCTGCGCCTCGCCGCAGGTGTTGTTCGGCTCGACCTCCGCCGGGACGATCTCCGTGATCGACAGGTCGAAGCCGTAGCCCGACGTGCCCGTGTTGTCCCAGTAGATGAAGTAGATCGGGTCCGCGCCGACCTCGACCGTGGGCGCCTCTTCGAACGTGATGAGGTCGGTGAACTTGCCGCTCGCCGGCAGCACCGCGAAGCCGGGCGACGCGTCGGGCGAGTCGGCCAGCGCCTCGACGGCGATGATCTTCCCCGGGCCCGTGGGCGTGTACTGGTAGAGCACCGTGGCGAACGGCTGATCGATCGTGCCGTTGAGGTTCATGCCCGGCGTGAGCGCGGTCGGCTGGCGCGCCGCGATCTGCAAGCTCCCCGGCGCGGGCGAGAGGATCTCCTCGCCGGGCAGGCCGCTGGCGATCGTGACGTCCGCCGGTCCGGCGGCCGCGGTCACGTCGGTGAAGACCGTGAGCTCGGCGGCGTAGAGCTGCGCGTCCGCGACGTCGCCGAAGACGCCGCCCGCGCTGGAGACCGCGAGGTTCGTGTAGACGAGCGGCTCGAAGAACCCGTCGCCGGTGGTCGTCAGGTCGAACGGCGTCGAGAGGTCCCGCTGCTTGGCGCTCGCGATGAGGATCGAGCCCTGCGCCTGCGTGCCGAGGAACGACACTTCGAGCGGCGCGTCGAGGGAGAACGCGCCCGCGTAGGTGACCTTCGACTCGCCCTCGCTGACGTTCACGTCACGCGGGCCGATCGCGGCCGAGGCGTCGATCTCGATCGTCGCGACGATCGCCGTGGGGCTCGCGATCTTCTTGTCGACGACCGTGACGCCCGGCCCGAAGTCGAGCGACGCGGCGTCGGTCCAGGTCGTGTTGAAGCCGCTGATCGTGATGTCCGCGCGGCGCGAGATGAAGACCTTGCCCGGCGTGACGGCGCTGATGCTCGGGTCCGCGCTCGGCCCCTCTTCACCGGGCTGTCCCGCGGGCCCCTGCGGACCGGCATCCCCGGAGCAACCGAGCGCAAACAGCGTGACGAGAGACAACGACAGAAGACCCACTCGGCTCATTCGCATGGGAAAAAGCTCCTCGTAAGGGGATTTGGCGGCGTCGCTCGGCACGTCCGAGCGAGAGCCACCAAGGGTTGAGAGTACGTAACGAAGTCACGGCGACGGGGGGCCGGCGCCGAGCGGTCATGTTCAGCGCAAAGCGGGGCGCTTTCAACCGCTGTGCAAGATTTCTCCGGTTGACGGGGAGCCCCCGCGGGGGGACGGAATTTCGTCACACGCAGGACTACGCGGTCGCGGCGTATCCGCGCCGACGCACGACGCTGAGCAGAATACGGCCGATCTCCACGATCTGCTCGAAGCGGCGGGGAGGCCATTCCACGTGCGGGAAGGGCTCCTTGCCCCAGAACGGGGACGGACGCGGCGGCGAGGCGTCCCCGGGCGCGGCGGAAGCTTCGGCCGTGCCGGCGCCGAGGCGCGGCGCGAGGTGATTCGTGAGGGCCTCGCCGATGACGTTGCTGAGGTCCCGATCGTGCTGAATGCAATGGATCGTAAGGCGCTCGGCGAGCTCCGGCGTCAGGTAAATCGTGACGGGGCGGAGCGGCACGCCGCCCACGACCGTCGGCTCGGGCAGCGGCGAAGGCGCAGCAGGCGCGGGCGCGGCGACGGGCTCGGCAGGCGCGGCCGCGGCCGCGGCAGGCGCTTCGGCGCGGGCCTCGACGGCGACGACGGCGCTCTCCGGGACGGGCGTGACGCTCTCCGGGACGGGCGTGGCGTCGGCCTCGGTCCCCGCTTGGGGGCTCCGCTCGGACGAGCCGAGCTGCGCCCCCAAACCCCCACGCTCCGCTTTCGCCGGGGCGCGGCGCGCGCGCTTCGGGGCCGCGGCTGCGGCGGCGGGCGGCTCGTCTCCGCTGACGAATGCGTCGATCGATTCAGGCGACGGCGGCTTGCGGAGCGAAACCGCGACTTGCTTCTTGGCCATGGTGAAACCTCGTGAGCTCGTCGAGCAATTGGTGAATCTCTTTCGCGGAGGCGTCGCGCGGGGCGTACGTGGTCACGCCCTTCCCCACGGCGATCGCCTCCTGGTACGCCACACGAAACCCGAGCTCGGTGCCGAGGACCGGCAGGCCCGAGGTCTCGAGCGCGGTGCGCGCGCTCTTGGCGAGCGCCGTGCGGCCTTGCTTGCGCGTGATGAGCACGCAGCCGGCGAGTTTGTCCCGCAGCGCGCGCGCCTCCTGGAACACCTCGATCGCGGCCGTGAGCGCCCAGGCGTCGGCCGCGGTCGGGCCGCAGGGGAAGACGGCGACGTCCGCGACCATGAGCGCCGATCGGGTGATCTCTCCGTGGCGCGGCGGGCAGTCGATGATCGTGAGGTCGTACGCGAGCGAGACGCTGTCGAGCTGCCCGGGGCGATGCATCTGCGCGCCCATGGCCACGATCGTCGGCGCCTTGTGCCCCGCCTCGTTCGCGACCTCGCCCCACGTGCGCACCGTGCCCTGTGGATCGGCGTCCACGAGGAGCACGCGCTGCCCCTGCGCGAGCGCCGCCACGGCGAGGCTCACGGCTGTCGTGCTCTTGCCGATCCCACCCTTCTGTCCGGTGAGCGCGATGATCATGAAGCCCCCCTACCGGAAGCGACGCCGCCGGGCCCAATTTTTTGTGACGCACCTCGGACGCGTCGCGCCATGCCGAACGGCGGACGCGCCGGAAGCCCTGGAACGACGCGGCGACGAGGCGCGCGTCGCTTCGCGCGGAGGTGAACGACGCCCACCACCGCGGTGATCGGCACGGCGTGGCGGACACGGGAGGGCACAGAACAGGGCGAGCGACAAGGAGAATTCGGGGCCACAGCCTGGACGTCCAGCAACGTCCGTGGTGTGCGCGATACACGCCACGATTGCGCCGCCCGCGTTTTCCTCGATTTGCACCGAACACCGACCGCTGCGTGCATACGGGCGTCGATATGTGGGGACCGAGGGACGCCGACGAACCGAATTGTCGGTGGAACGAGGACAAACATCCCTTGACCCCCGGAAAAACCCCCGGTAAGGCCTACGGATGCGGGTTTGTCGACGTCTGGCCTTGGGCGTAGGAGGAGCCGTATTTCTCGGGGCCCTGGCTTCCTCCGCCGCGAACGCAACCCCCGGCGCGCCCACCAGACCGCCCACGCCACCGGACCCATCCTCATCCTCATCCTCATCCTCCCCGCGCGGCCTCAAGTCGTTCTCCGTCGCCGCTGGCCCGCTCGCCCAGATCGGCGGGCCCGTCCCCAGCCTCTATCACGCGGGGGGCATGGTGAACCTGAGCATCCGGAGCCCGATGTGGCTGTGGGACCTCGGCACGACGTTCGCCCTGGCCGTGGTCCCCGAGGAGCGCTTCCTCGCGCCGATGCGCGGATACGACGTCTCCCTCTTCGCGCACGTCGGCGTCCGCCCCTGGGCGTTTTTCGGGGTCTTTGCCGGCGCTCGGCTCGGCGACTGGTACGGCTGGAACAAGACCCCAAGTGGCCCCCTGGAGTCCAAGGGGTCGAGCGGGGCGGCGCTCCTCGGCGCCGAGTTTTCCTGGCGGTTTGCGCAAAGGCTCTCCTTTCGGGTTCTCGCCGAAGGTGGGTACACCTTCGCCAAACCCACGCTCCGCGTGGACGCGAGGTTCGACCAGAGATGGGGCCCGCCGTTTCCTGTGTTCGGCGTCCTCTCGATGCAGATCATTTACGACATCATGCAATACGAAACGAAGGAACCGTTGGAATGAAGCAATTACGCTTTGCGCTCGTTTTGCTCTCGATGTCGACGTTCGTCCTCGGCTGCGAGGTGGAAACCGAGGACGTGGTTTACTCCTGCGACAACCCGGACATCGGCCACTTCGATTCCAAGGGAAACCCCGACCCGTGCCATCTGGAGGAGAAAGGGAAGCCGCAGTCCATTTGCATGGGAGGCTGCGAGGAGATTTCCCTGGCGTTCGAGCGGACGATCGTCGCCTTGTGGGTGGGCCCCGAGGGCAAGGAGCCGGCGTGCCCGAAGCAGGCGCCCAAGGCGGTCTTTAATGGGTATGCCGGGCTCACGGCGCCCCCGATGTGCGCCCCGTGCCGATGCTCCGAGCCCTCGTGCGTCTTGCCTTCGGTGCGCGCGACGGCGGGGGACGCGTGCGGCGGGAGTGTCGTCGGCGCGGTCGAGCCGCCGCCGTCGTGGGAAGGCGGGTGCCTCGCGGGGCCGTCGCTCGGGCCTGGGACGTTCAGCTCGGTGCACATCGGCGCCGTGGGCACGGCGGGCTGCGAGGTCATTGAGGATCCCCTGCCGGTACCGCAGTTTGCGAGTGCATGGCCGGCCCAGTGGGCGGTGGCCGCGCGGGCTTGTGCTGCGGAAGAAGAGGAGAGCCCGCCCGCGTGTGCAGGGGCCGCATGCGTGCGTGGGATCGAGAAGCTTCCGGCCGGGTTTCAGCGCTGCCTTCGTTACCCCGAGGGGACGGAGGAGAGCGAGACGCAGGTGTGTCCGGCGGAGTTTCCGGAGCGGCATGTGTTTTATGCAGGCCTCTCGGATACACGCGAATGCACCGCGTGCTCGTGTGCACCGCCGGCCGACGGGATCTGCATTGCGTCGGTGAGCGCGTTCCAGGACGCGAGCTGCGGCGGTGCGCCCATGCCTATCTTTCAGAACGCGGCCGTTGGCCTGAACGCCTCCGCCTGTTACGACACGTCCATGCCGCTCTCCCTCGGCTCGATCTCCGCGGGGTGGTTGGCGGAGGAGCCGGGGTCGTGCGTGGTGGCGGGCGGCGAGGCGATTGGGGAGGCGGTGCCCAGGGATCCAAGCGTCTTCTGCTGCGAGCCGCTCGTGGTTGCGGCGGAGTAGACCTCGGGGAGGAGGTCCAACGACCTCCGACCAGAGGTCCAACGACCTCCGACCAGAGGTCCAACGACCTCCGACCAGAGGTCCAACGACCTCCAACCAGAGGTCGGCGACCTCCAACCAGAGGTCCAACAACCTCCGACCAGAGGTCGGCGACCCCTTACTCGAGATCGGCGACCTCGTACGAGAGGTCCAAGGACCACGTTCTGAAGGTCGGCGACTTCCTTCTCAAGGTCGGCGACCTCCTACGCAAAGTCGGCGACCTCCTACGCAAAGTCGGCGACCTCCTACGCAAGGTCGACGACTTCCTACGCAAAGTCGGCGACCTCCTACGCAAAGTCGGCGACCTCCTACGCAAGGTCGGCGACCTCCTACGCAAGGTCGGCAACCTCCTTCTCAAGGTCGGCGACCTCGTCGAAGCGGAGTCGGTCCCTCCTCCGTAACAAGCCACTCAACCGCGGGCATTCACGCACTCGGATCGCCCGATGCGCTGCGAGTAGCTGCCTAGGCGTGGATCGGCGACCTCGCGGATCGCCCCGTCGGCGGCGACGAGATAGACGACGATGAGGCCGCGGCGGGCCATGCGGTCAGCCCCTTCGCGGCTTCCCATGCAACCGATGACGTTTCCCTCGGACGACGAGGCGACCAACGACCAGTCGACCTGCGTGTGCTCCGGGTTGGCACGGCGGAACTCCGCGAGCGCCAACGAGCCTGCGCGGCGCGCCGCGTCGAACTCCTCGACGGTGAGCCGCGGAATCCTGCGGTGCCGAGCAAAGAACGAGAGCTTGAAGCCCGCCAGGGGAGCCGCCAGAGCGGCCAGCACCGCGGCGAGGACTCCGTTTGCCCCGAAGTGCTTCGCCGCGAAGAAGGTTCCGACGGCCGCGCCGCCGGCGATCAGCGCATCGACCCATGCGATCCACGCAGGGTTCGGTGGAACGTCGACGAAGACGCTGTCCGGATCATCGGCGAATTCACCAAGCTTGCCCCGCGACATCGGCTCAGACTGCATAACGGCATGTCGCCCGTCCACCCCCCTCGGCCAGGACTTCGGGTCGTGGTCGCGACCCATCTCCGACGCGGGTCGTGGTCGCGATTTCTGCCAACGCGCACCCAATGGCCATCCGGCTGAACCGTCCCCGAGATCCCATGCCCCCCTCGACCCGTCCGCCCGAAGTCCGGAAACGCGCCCTCGCGCTCCTCGTCGCGGCGCTGCTCTCGTTCCTGGCGAAGCCGGCCGAGGCCGCGCAGATGCTCCACCAGGACCTGGCCTCGCTCGCGTTCGAGAGCGAGGCCATCGTCCTCGCGCGGCGAGGGCCGGAGCAGCGGCGCGCGACCGGGGAGACCGTTATCGAGCACCACGTCCTGGAGTCGTACACGGGCCCGCTTCGCCCGGGTGATCGCGTGGAGGTGTCGTACGACGGCCACGTCCTCGAACCGTCGTGGGGGTGGCCACGCCCCGCTCCGGGTGCGACCGCGGGTGTCGTCTCGGGACGAGGTGGTCCTCTTCCTCCAGCCTACCGACAGCGACGCGGCCGGCGCGCCGCCCTGGGAGCTGTCGGGCCTGCGCATCTTCCGGGACGGCCAGGCCTACCGCTTCGAGCAGCACATGAACCCCGGCCTCTCCGAGCCCGTCCCGCAGCGCGCGGATCCGTTCGACATCATGGGGGATCCTCGCGCCGGCGCGCCGCTCGATCAGGACGGCCTGCGCCGCGCGATCGACGCCGCTGTCGCGCGGGCCCGAGCCGCCCGCGAGGCGATCGCGGCGCGGGCCACCCCCGAGGGCCGGCGCAAGCTCGTGGAGCTCATCGGCCCGCCCGCGGACGACGACGACGCTCCCGTGCCCCTCGGCCACGTCTCCTCCTGGGACGATCGCATTGCGACGAAGGCCATTGAAGCGCTCGCGAGCACGGGGGATCTCGACGCGCTCCTCGACGGCGTCGCGCGCCGGGTCGGAGGCGTCTCCTTGCCCATGATCCCCGAAAGCGTGTCCGGTCCGAGCCTCCTCGCGGCCGCCGCTTCGCCCGCCGTGCCACTCCACCGCCGCCTCGCCGCCCTCACGCTGCTGGAGATCGGCAGGTTCCCTCTGTCGAGCAAGCTCGATCCATCGCGCAAGCACGCGCCCCAGCTCGCCTCGCTCTACGACGATCCGGAGCCCGAGGTGCGCGCCGCCGCGCTCGACCTGCGCTTCAGCGCGCAGGAGCCGCCCCCGCCCGTCGCGGCGGCCCTCCTGGCCCGCTGGGGTCGCGAGACCGACGCGCACGTGCAGTGGAGCCTCCTGGAGAGCGCCGAGCATTTCGCCCTGCGCGAGAAGCTCCTCGGCAGCCACGACGTGATCGAGCCCATCGTATGGGCGAGGCGCCGCCGCCGCGTCGTCGACATCTTCCTGACGAGCACCCGTGAGCGCCGCCCTCACGTCTCCCGCGTCGTCATCACGGCGCGCGCCGGCGACCACGCCGCGGGCACGCTCGACCTGATGCCGGAGATGCTCTCGGGATCGATGAGCGGCCGCACCGAGATCGACCACGCGTTCCTCGCGTTCACGCCTCCGCTCGCCCCGGGCCATTATGCGCTCGACCTGCGCGTGGACATCGAGGACGACAAGAAGCAAAGCCTCTCCCGCCGCTTCACGCTGCCCGCCCTCCGCGTGGGCGGCGCGGGAGCGGCCACACCGCCGCCCGTGCCGCCGCGACGGTCGTGCGCGTGCGCGTCTCCGGGCTGCACGAGCGAGGCGGAGGAGGTCGAGGCGATTGTGCTGCTGTGCGTGGGTGTCGCCGTGGCGAGACGGCGGCGGGGGGCCGGGCGGCGCGACGACGGATCTACCGGCGGCGTGGCTCCGCGGGGCGGGCGGTAGCTCCGGGGCCAACATTTCTTGACGCAATCAGGACGCGGGCCGCGCCGTGGACGCAGGCCCGGCCGTGGCGCGGGTGCATGCGACCTCTTGAAAGCCCCGGCAGATGAATTCGTCGCCGCGTAACAAGACGGTGGTCGCAGGCGAGAACACCGCGGCGAAGGAAAGGTCCGAGGCAGCAGCCGCCCCCGAATCGCTCGACGAGCTTTACCGTGAAGCACGCGCCGTCGCATCGGCCTATAGCCCCCCTGAAGCTGCTCGATACCCTGAAGAGGCAGTCACCGATACCAACAAAATCACGGCGATCGAGAACCTGCCCGACGCTATCGACGACCACGTGGGGACGGCCTGGGCCAATGACCTCCTCGGCGGCGAATTCGGCAAGCTCGCCCCGCAGGCCATCCAAGATGGTGAACCCGTCACGGCGAACAAGGCGCTCGGGAACGCGAACCAGGCGCGCGCGGCAGCCTACGGCCCCGCCTACGAGAAGTATCTGTCGTTCAAGCACGTGGTGCGCGAGGTGCACCGTCCGGCGTCGAGGAGTATAAGCGGATTCACCTGCGCGCGAGCGCCGGTGCGGAGTGAGGAAGCGGCATCTCCTTACGAGGAGGGCTAACTTGCACAGGAGGGCGCCCCGGTTCTGCGAAGACCCCGGCGCCCCTTGCGTCAGTTTTGTAGACTTCCAAGGGGGCTCCCGGCTAGGCTCGGCGCGGCCGGTGCATGACGACCGTGCATGGCTCCATCGGAAAGTTCGTCCGTGACCCCCTTCGCACGCTACTTCAAGCTCAAGGATGCCGAGCGAACCGACTTTCGGTTGAGCACGAAGCTGCCCGAGCACCTGCGGCTTTACGTCGATCTGGACGGATCCCTCCCAAAAGTCGAGCAGGCCCTCCGCGTCGAAACCCCCCTCCTCGTCGTAGAGGGGGATTTTGGAACGGGAAAGAGCCACCTCCTGCGTTACGTCGAGCACGTCCTCCTCGGCCCTGACAGCCCGCTGGTTCGTTTCGAACCTGTCTACGTAGCGCTTTCCGGCTTTCATCGACGCTCGAACTTCCTGTCGGTCCACCAGCAGATCGCCCCGGAGTTCATCAAGAAAGCCACCGCAGCGATGCAGGCGCCGGGAAAGGAGAGGGAAAAGCGGCTGGATGGGATCCACGGCATTACGGAGAACATGCGCCTCGCGTTACGGGATCTCGGACTCCCGGGCGTGGGGACAGCGCATCCCGGCGCCACGACCGCCAAGCAATGGCTGATGGCGAGCAGCAAGCTTTCGGGTCCCGCCATGGCCAAGGCGAAGTTCACATGCACACTCTTCGAGGAAGCAGGACCGACGCAAATCGTGGAGCTTTACAAGGCCATCAGTGACCTCCATCGGAGTGTCTTCGGCAAGAAGCTCCTGCTCCTCCTGGACGAGGCGGAGACTTTCAGCAACGTCGTGGATATCGACGCGCAAGCCAGCATCGGCAGTGGGATGCGCACCCTGTTCGACAGCGAGAATCAGAGCTTGGGTTTCTTCCTCGGCCTGAATACACCGCGGGTGCGCGGCGGCATCCATCCATTGCTCCGAAGTGACGTACAGAGTCGAATCGGAAACCGGCAGCTCCGCTTGAAGCCGCTCGGCACCGCGGAAGACCGCAGCCAGTTCATGGAGCGGCTTTGGCCCGGCTTGACGAGCGACGCCAACAGCCTGCCATTCCTGCTCGAACGAGCGGCCTTCGACCTTGTCGCGCATCGCCTGGAAGACCTCTACCGCAGGCTGGTCCGGGACGAAGAGCAGCTCTTCGCTACGTCGAGCCCCCGAGACCTCCTCCACGTGCTCTCGGACATCGGACTGAACGCCGTCGAGAAGGGCGTCGAACCTCCGATCCGGGCGGACATGATCCGGCGCTGGTACGCCATGACGAAGGGCTAGCATGCGTTTTTTGCGGCAAACGTCGCCCGATCAAATTCGACTGGGATGGCTGCGGCTCATTGCTGGCATCGTCGGCACGGAGCGCCTACCTCTCGACTCCCTCCGGGCATCGATCCTGTCTCTCCAGGGCAACTTCGAGCCATGGATCGACGAAGCTGGCTTCTCCGTGTCCCCCCGAGGAAACGTACCACCCAGCCGTATCGATCGTCTCGCGGCGATGGGCGTCAACTTCGGTATCTATGACACGACGACCGAGACGCTCACGGAAATAGGCCATGTCCTGCGCGCGGTAGCTCCATGGTCGCCCGATGACGGCAATCCGCTCGTATGGCGAGGAGCCTCGCGCTGGATTGCCTTCTACATCGTCGTACAAGCTGCGGGTGACGTCGTCCTGCCACTCCTTTCGGGGTGGCCCACAGAGGAACAAACCACAGCTGAGGTTGCGGAGAGGCTCTCGGAGGTGCTGGATACGCTCGCCCGAAAAGCCCGTGAGGACCGGAGCGTCCTTCGGAAACAGGCAGAGGGCGCTTCGCCGCAACAGAAAAGTTTCAAGGCACATACGGTCCTTTACCCGTACGTGGAGCTTTTACGCGACCTTGGATACCTTGAGCGAACGACGGTGGTGGGGGGAGGGGCCGGGTACCGTTTGACCGAAGCAGGTTCGCGGCTACGAAGCGAGCGACAGCGCTTCGAGGGGGACACCGAGGCCCTGCTCCGAAGCGGGATTTCTCGCGTCTTTCTTCGGGGCGAGGGGGTCGAACTCTTGCGGCCTTCGACGGGTCGGGAATTCGCCAATACACTTGCGACGATTCCTAAGGAACTGACCGTCCTCCGCCGCGAGGAAGTCCTACTGGATGCGGCGGTTCTCCTAGCTCAAGCGAAGTTCCTCGACGAGGCGCCTGGGGCCTGGATCGATCGTCAGCGCGCGCATGCTCTCCTCAACGCTGCGGCGCATAGGGGCATCAGCATCGCCGTAAAACGAGGCGGCTCCGTGAAAGACCTCAATGTCGCATGGGAGAGCGCGGCGGTCCTGGCTGAGGAGCGCGGATGGGACGTCGATGTACCAGTGGACGAGCCCGTCGCGCACAAGGCGGAATCCGCCGCTCCGACGCGGATAGACTCGACTGCAGAAGTTCTGGCGCCCATAGGCTCGACGAAAGAGGCTTCCTCGGAAACCGGAACGACCAATGAACGCGAGACGGAACCATCCGTGATTCCCACCGAACCTCCGAAGCAAGAAGTTTCGGATCCGGATGCCTTACTGCGCACCGCTGTCCCCGTTCATCAAAGGCTCTGGCTGCATTACGTCGACCAACTCCTCTCTCCCCCCCAGAGAGGTGCGCTCGATGTCGTACGCTGGGGTGGACTCGTCATGGCGATGGCGCGTCTCGACGGGCTGCTCATGGATCTCCCCGAGCACCGGCTAAGAGAGAAGCGTGCCCTGCGCCACGACGAAATCCTCCATCCCCAAGCGCAGAAGCCGAGTACAAATCCTTATTGCCTTCATCCCCTCGCGCGCCTAGAGCCCATGCTGCGGGCCATCGAAGAGGATTGGGTCGTCCAGCGCATCCAGCAAACGTGGCTGGATGACGGTTCGCGTGATCCGCGCCCCGTGCTGGAAAGAGGACGAAGATATGCGGCGACCGTCGCGGACAAGCTACGAACCGATATCGATGCGTTTCTCGATCTGCCGCCTGAAAACACATCATTCTGGAAGCGGTGGGACACAGCACGCGAAGCCACGAGGAGCATCATCCATGACGCGATCGCGGCGGGGATCGGGAGCGCTCGAAGCTTACGCGAACGCCTGCACAGGGAATTGCGACGACAGCGGCCCCGAGACGCGGCGAGCGCCTTCCTGAACGTGCTCTTCGCGAAACCGTGGTCGGCTCGCTATACCCAGCATCGGCGACTACCGCTCGACGTCGTGACGCAGCTCGAACTCGATAAGGCCAACGCCTCCGCATCGGATGACATCGAGATACGTATAGGCCCAATTGCGTCCGAAGATGGTACGCATATCGTCGAGTTCATCCTTCAGACGCAAGCTCGCTCCAATTTCGAGGCTCGACAGATGGGGCGACAACGGGTGCATGCGCTCCTCAGCGAGCGCTTCGCACGTCGTGTGATGCCTGAGCCAGACGTAACGATAGATTTGCACGAGCGTGTGGCCTACGAGCACGTCGAGTCCATTGAGGCGCACTCGATGGAGCATGCCGACCGCGAGGAGCCCCTGGACGCCGATCGCAGCTTCCCCGGTCTTGCCCCCTACCGACGCGATTCCTCGGCCCCTGCGTTGCGGGCAAACCCATCGAGAGGCACGGAAACCTCGGTTCCGCGTCAGCGGATTCTGCGAGCCCGCCGTGAGATTCTGGACACGCGTCGCCCGGGATTGAATGGTGAACAACGCACCATGCTCGCCTGGATGGCGATGGAGCGCCTAGTCGCCACAGGCTTGCAGAGTAAGGTCGAAACGATCCCGTGCCTGGCAGCGCCCGCGGCGCTCCTCCACCTTAAGGGTACGTTCACTCGGATCCTTCACGACGCGCGAGCGGGTCTCTGGCTTTCAGCGTGCATGGAGCCTCAGAACGAACCTTTGGCACGGCTCGTTGCGCAATGGTTACCCGATCTGTCCGAGGAACAACGAGCGGTGCTCGACCCGGAGGCCGTCCCATCCATGCGCCGAAAGAGGGTGATGGACCGAATTCCTGCGCTGGGCGAGGAAAGCTCGTTGCGGTGGCTCTGGGAGCAACGCAGGACGCTCCTCGAGTTCAAAGATGTGCTCACCGTCTGGGCCCCCTTCGCGGCCGCCGGTTTGCACGATTATCTTGTCATTACAGGGGAAGAGAAGGACACCAAGCGCGAGAGTGTCGGGAACGGAACTAAGCTCGCTGATTACTTCCGCCAGCTCTACGAGGACATCGCATCATTCTTCGCCCACGTCTATGAGACTCGCAACCGTGCAGCGCACGGCGGAGAGACGCTCGAAAGAGACCATGCTGCCATAGAGTTGTATCAGCGCTTCATAGCCCTGACGGAGCCGGTCCTCGACGCAGCTGAGCGCTGGGTTGATCGTGGTCTCACGCTCGAACAAGTCTTCGGGCTCGCGCTCGACAAAGCTTCCGATCTGGCCGGACTCCCTCACAGCAAGCCTGGGCGGAAACTCGACCTTGGCCGCCTCGACGAGCTCCTAGCCTTCTGAGTTAACTCCGCCTCCGCGCCCCACCGCAAACGCAATCCCCGGCGGCCAGCTCTCTTCGTCACGAGCCCTTGAAACTCCGCCGAGCTTCCCACGAGCGACGAGGGCGGATGGGATCAGGACACAGGCCGCGCCGTGGACGCAGGTCCTCCGCGCCGCCGCGCGCTCAACGTCGGCCACGCCAGCACCACGATCGCCGAAAGCACGAGCACAGCCCCCGCAACCTCACGCATCGGCGTGGCCTGGCCGAGCCCGAGGAGCGCGAGCGTCGCCGACGCGAGCACCCCGGCGAGCACGCTCGACGCGCGATTCACCGGCACGCAAAACGCATTCTCGCGCCCATCGAGCAGAATGAGCGCGCCGAAAACACCCGTGCCCTGCGAGAGCAAGCCAATGGCAATCGCCGGGAGCAGCGCGCCCGTCTCCCCGAGCGAGACGAATCCGGCCCGCAGCTCTCCGAGCACCGCGCCCTTTCCGATCACCGCGCCCACCACCAGCAAACACACCACCACCGGCGTCGCGACCATCTGCTCTTCGACGAAATATCGATACGTGTCGCGCGGGTCCTCCGATTTCGCCAGATGGCTCATGAAACGCAGCCGCACGAAATAACTGGCGAGGTACGCGGCGACGTCGACCGCGGCCATCACGGTCATGTCGTACCTCGCCCCATCGGCGAGCGTCACGGCGAGCGAGGCGAGGCTGAGCCCGAGCGCGATCCACGAGACCCACCGGACGCGGCGCCCGCTCCACGCGTCGACGAACGGCGCGAGGACGAGCACGCCGCCGCGCATGAGGAGCATCATGAGGACAATCGATACGCCGTCGAAGGTGTACGCGAGCGTGGTCGTCGCGATGATGACCGCCGTGGCCACGCCCGAAAGGAAGGTCCAGCGCGTGGGGACGGGGATCACGCGGCCGAACACGGTTCGATGCGTCGCGTACCGAAAGAGGCCACGCCACGAGAGGAAGACGAGCATGCCCACGAGCGAGGCGAGGGTGGTGACGGGCAAGAGCTCGAAGCCCGAGACGGCGCGCGTCATGCCGGGGATCCGGCCCTGCGAAGCGAGCTTGGTGAGCGCGCTGTAGGGCCAATAGCAGGCGAAATAGCCGAACGCGTAGAGCCAGATCCGGGTGTCGTGGGCGGGACGGGCGTCGGTCACAAGGGCGCGAGAATGCGCCGATTCTCACGCGGCGCAAAGGGCAACGCCGCGTGCGTCGAGGCCGGCCCTCGGGCTATAAGCAGGCCATGTCGCGTGAGCTGGCGAAGGAATCGAGCCTCGCGCCCCTCGCGCTGCGTCTCGATCCGCGCGCGTTCGTCGGGTTCACGCTGGCGATCGTCGCGGCCTTCGTGACGCACCGCGGCTGGCTCGGCGGGCCGCTCGGGCTCACGCGGCCCGCAGAGATCACGCTCGGGATCGTCGCGGTCGCGGCCACGCTCTGGCTCACCGAGGCCGTGCCGCTCTTCGTCACGAGCCTCGTCATCCTCACGCTCGAGCTCGTCTGGCTCTCGCCCGCCCTCGACCCCGCGCACCACGGCCCGACGCTCTTCCTGAACGCGTTCTTCTCGGACGTGACGCTCCTCTTCCTCGGCGGCTTCGTGCTCAGCGTCGCCATCGAGCGCACCCAGCTCGACCGGCGCATCTCGCGCGCGCTCCTCCGCCGCGCGGGCACGTCCCCGCAACGCGTGCTGCTCGCCATGATGATCGCGACGAGCGTGATCGGCGTGTGGATGAGCAACACGGCCGCGTGCGCGTTGATGCTCGGCCCGGCGGCGTCGATGCTCGCGCGGGTCCCGCCGGGGGACGGGTTCCGCAAGGCGCTCCTGCTCGGCATCGCGTTCTCGGCGAACCTCGGCGGCCTCGCCACGCCGATCAGCTCGCCGCCCAACGCGATCGTGATCCGGTACCTCGGCGCCGAGGCGCCAAGCTTCGCGGTGTGGATGGCGCTCGCCGTGCCGCTGCAGGTGGTGCTTCAGCTCCTCTTGCTCGTTTACCTCGGGCGTCGTTACCCGAGCGGCGTGAAGGCGATCACGCTCGACGACGAGGCGCCACGTCCGTTCGGACGGCCGCAGGCGCTCGTGCTCGGCGTGTTCGTGTTGACGGTGGCAGGCTGGATCTTCGGCGGCGCGCTCTCGATCACCTCGGGCACGGTCGCGCTCCTGCCGGTCGTGGTCTTCTTCGGCACGGACCTCCTGCGCGCGCCGGACCTGCGCGCCCTGCCGTGGGACGTGATCCTCCTCATCGGCGGCGGGCTCGCGCTCGGCGCGGCCGTCGAGCAATCGGGGCTCGCCGCGTGGGCGACACAAAAGCTCCCGACCGCGGGGCTGCCACCCTTCGTCGTGATGGGCGTCGTGGCGGTCTTCGCGGTGGTGGTCTCGTCGGTCATGAGCAACACGGCCGCGGTCAACCTGCTCGCGCCCGTGGTGATCGGGCTCGAAGGCGTGCCCTCCGCGCCCCTGCTGCTCGTCGCGGCGTTCGCGTGCACGCTCTCGATGCCGCTGCCGGTGAGCACGCCGCCGAACGCGATGGCGTACGGGTTCAGCGTGGATCCCTCCGGGCGGGGCGAGTTCACGGCGCGGGACATGATCGTCCCGGGTACGTTCCTCACGATCGTCGGCCTCGGGGTGCTGGCCGCGTTCACGAAGCTCTGGTTTCCGCGGTTTCTGGCGTTTTAGCCGCGCTTCCGCGCGCCCATCGCAAACGCGATTCCCGCCTGCAAGCTCCCCTTCGTCACGATCCCCTGCAGTTCCGCCGAGCTTCCCACGAGCGACCGCGCCACGTCCGCGCGCACGCCCGTCAGGATCGCCTGCGCTCCGAGCAGCTTCAGCGCCGACGCCGTTCGGACGAGCGCCTCCGCGATGTAGATGTCGCCACCCTTCACGCCCGTCACGTCCAGGATCACCGCGCGCGCTCGCCGCTCTGACGCGCCGCGCAGCGCTGCGCCCATCACCTCGTCCGAGCGCGCTCGGTCCATCGCCCCGATGAGCGGCATCACCACCACGTCGTCCGTGATCGGGATGATCGGCGTCGACAGCTCCGCCAGGCGCTCGCGCTGCACCTCGATGATGTGCGCTTGCAGCGACTCGCGCTCGAGCTCCGCGAGCATGCGTTGTTCGAGCTCGACGCGGAGTTGCTCCGCCGTCTCGTTCGACTCCCGCGTCCGCCGCGCGACCTCCTCTTCGAGGCCCTCGTTCGTGCGCAGCAGCTCCTCCGTCACGCGCTGCACCTCCGTGTAGAGCAGCGCGCTCTCCACCGCGGCGCCCGCTTGCGAGGCCAGGAAGTCCACCAGCACGAGCCGCGCCGGCACGAACGCCTCCGTCGCGAGCGCGTGCTCCAGGTAGATGATCCCCACGAGCCGGCCCTTGTGCAGCATCGGCGTGCACAGGATCGAGCGCGGCGAGCGCGCCACCATGTACCGATCCTTCGCGAAGCGCCGATCCGAGCGCGCGTCGCCGAGCAAGAGCGGCTCGCGCGTGCGCCGCACGTACTCCACCACCGAGAGCGGCAGCTCCTCCGTCTCCTCCGCGAGCACGCTCGGGCCCGCCGTCAGCCGCTCGGGATCCACCACCATCATCGCCTCGACCCAGAGACGACCGCCCCGCTCGATGAGCAGCATCCCCCGGTCCGCGCCCGCGCTCTCGATCACCGCGCGCACGACGCGCAAGAGCACACGTTCGAGGAGGATCTCGCCCGCGATCGCCTGCGCCGCGCGGATCACCGTGGCCGTGTCGAGCGTCGCGAACGAACGCTCGCCGGGGCTCGAGTTCGCCGGCATGTCCCACGGCGGCGTCTCGTTCTCCCAGAGATCCTCGTACCGCGCCGCGATGTTCTCCACCTTCGCGCGCGCGCCCCAGCGCTGGTAGGCCTTGCGCGCGTCGAGCACGTAGGCGCGGGCGAGGCGTTTTCGGCCCCGCATGATGTGATGCACGGCCGCGCGCTCGCTCGCGAGCGCCTCGTCCTTGATGAAGCCGTGCTCGCACGCGCCCGCGATCGCCGTCTCGAAGAGGTCGATCGCCTCGGCGTCGCGTCCCTCCGCGCGCGCGCGCTCCGCGCGGACGAGGTCGAGCCGGTGCTGGTACGTCTCCGGGCAGCTCCGCGCGAGGGCGGCGAGATCGGCCTCGCGTCGATCGAGGTCCGCCCGCCGGCGCGCCTGATCCGCGGGCGTGCCAGTGTGGAGCAATGCGGCCGCGACGATCGCGCCGTGGAAGACGACCTCCGTCGCGAAGTACTGCGCGACGACCGTGGGGAGCAGCGTCTCGGCCTCGGCGGCCGCCTTCTCCGCGAGCTCGAGGTCGTGGAAGAGCAGGCCGAGCTCCAGGCGCGCCGCGTGGTAGCGGCACGCGATGAACGGCAGCTTCTTCTCGACCAGCGAGGCGACGAACGAGACCTCCTCGAACTCGCGATCCGAGAGCGAGATCCGGCCGCGCGTCCGGCCGCGCAGGCAACGGATGAGCTGGTACATGATCCGCAGGTACGCCTCCGACGTCGCGTCCCGCGTCTTCTGCATCAGCGTGAGGAAGCCCTCGGCCTCCTGCTCGACGACGGCGAGGTCCTCGCCGATCCCGAGCCGCACCATCGTCGTCGAGAAACACGCGTACGACAGGAACGAGAAGTCGCCCGTCGCGAGCCCCTCGCGGTGCGCACGTTCGAGGAACGGCAGGCACGCCGAGAGCGGGCGGCGGAACGGGTGCAGGGTCGCGCCCTGGTTCAGGTAGACCTTGCAGGCGATGTTCGGGCTCGGCAGCCGGTCATGCAGGCGCAGGGCGATCTCGCCCATCCGGTGCGCCTCTTCGTACCGCCGCGCCGCGACGAGGCTCATGCCGTAGGCGGAGAATCCGTAGGCGGAGAGCTCCGTTGGCCCCCACGCGAGCGTCGCGCGCACCATGCGCGCGCACACGAAAAACAGGAGCGACGGCGACGTGCCGTACGCCGCCGACACGAGGTGCATCCACGTCCGCAACGTCGCGCGCTTCCGCGCGTCGTCGAGCGGCGGGGCCGAGGTGATCGACTCGATCGAGCGGGCTTCGAGCTCGGCCGCGAGCGCGGCTTGCTCCTGCGCGAGCGCCGCTTCGAGGTCCGCCTCGTCCGGGAGCGCCTCGCCGAGCAACGCGAGCGCCTCGCGGGCCACGCGCACGGCGTCCGCGAACCTGCCCTGCGTCACGTAGAGGACCACCAAAAGGTCGTGCACGCCGGCGCGATCGAGCGCCGAGTTCGCGTGGGACAGGAGGAGCGCGAAGAGCTGCTCGGCCTCGTGGAACTGGCCCGTCAGGTAGGCGCACGCCGCGCGGTCACGCGTGAGCGCGAACGTGAGGAACGTGTGCTCGTCCCAGCCGCGCTCGCCGAGCAGCTCCATGCCCGTCGCGAGGTAGCCGATCGCCGCCTCGTACGCGGCCGCGCCCTTCGCCTGTTGCCCGCCGTCGAGCGCGAGCCGCGCGATCTCCAGCCGCTCGGCCGGATCCTTCATCACCGCGATGCCGCGGCTCATGTGCAAGAGCAGCTCGAAGAGCCCTTCGCCCTCCATGCCGATCTCGTCGCGCAGCCGCCGCCCGATCGCGAGGTGCAGCGCGGGCACTTCCTCCGGGCGCAGGAGCGAGTAGGCCGCCTGCTGCACCTTGTCGTGCGAGAACCGGAACGCGCGCGGCGCGATCGGCCGGGGTGGGGTCGACTTGCCCGACCCGCGCGGCGTCGAAGGCCGCACGCGCACAGGAAGCACGAGCCCCTCGCTCAGCGCCGCGGCGAGGTCCGCGCGCACCTCGACCTCCGGCCTGTCGGCGAGCGCCCCGAGCGCGTCGATCTGGAACTCGTGCCCGAAGACCGACGCGAGCTCGAGCGTCCGCTGCGCCGCGGGCGAGAGGTCGCCGATCTTGTCGAGCAGGAGCGTCACGATGTCGTCGGTGACCGTCTCCTCGATCCGCGCCTCGTCCGAGACCACGGCGCCCGTCGCCGGATCCACCTCGACGAGGCCCTCGCGCACGAGCGTGCCGAGGAGCTGCCGGATGAAGAGCGGATTGCCGCTCGTCTTGCTCCACAAGAGCACGCCGAGCGACTCCACGTCCGCGAGGTCGCAGCCGAGCAGCCCCGCGACGAGCGCGCGCACGTCCGACGGGCGCAGCGGCCGGAGCTCCACCTTCGAGACGGGCACGCCTTGCCACTCGACCTCGTCGATCACACGCCCGACGGCCCGGAACCCATCCCCGTCCTCGCGGCCGCGGAACGCCACGACGACGAGCAGGTAACTCGACTGCGGATCGGCGAGCAGGTCGCGCAGGAGCTTGAGCGAGGCGGGGTCGGCCCACTGGAGATCGTCGAGGAAAAGCAGCACCGGCCGGCGCCGCGTGAACACCGACAGGAAGCGCTGCACGACGAGCGCGAAGCGGTTCTGCGACTCGATCGGCCCGAGGTCCGGCGCGGCCTCCGCGGGCCCGAAGAGCAGCCCGACCTCGGGGACCACGCGCGTGACGAGCTCGGCGTTCGGCCCGAGCGCGACGTCGATCTCGCTGCGGATGCGCGCGAGCTCGGACTCGCTCTCGGCGAGCGCCGCGCGCACGAGCTCGCCGAGCGCGTGGCCGAAGCCCGAGAACGGCAGGCCTTGCCCGATCGGATCGAACTTGCCCGTGACGATGTAGGCGTCCTCGGGGCCGATGCGCGTGGCCGCGTCGAGGACGAGCGCGGTCTTGCCCATGCCGGGGGCGCCCTGGATGGCGAAGAGCTCACGCCCGCCGCGCCGCGCTCGCTCGATCGCCGAGGCGAACGTCTCGCGCTCCGCGTCGCGGCCGTAGAGCCGCACCGCCGACGCCAGCATCGTCGGCCGGTCCTGACCGCCGAGCGGGAAGGGATCGATGCGGCCCGATTTGCGCAGGCGCGTGAGGCACGTCTCGAGGTCGGCCACGAGCCCGCGCGCGCTCTGGTACCGATCGTCGGCGCCCTTCGCGAGCAGCTTGAGCACGAGGCGCGACACGGCCGGCGGCACGTTTGGTTCGAGCTCGTGCGGCGGCTTCGGCGTGCGCGCGAGGTGCGCGTGCACGAGCGCGACCGGGTCCTGCGTGGTGAAGGGCGGCGAGCCCGTCAGCATCTCGTAGAGCACGGCGCCGAGCCCGTAGAGGTCGGCGCGGTGGTCGACCGGGCGGTTCGTGCGGCCCGTCTGCTCGGGCGGCATGTACGCGAGCGTCCCCTCGGGCGCTTGCGGGTTCGGCGTGCGGAGCGACTCCTCGCCGACGCGCGCGGCCGAGGTGAAGTGGAGGATCCAGACGGCGCCGTCGTCCTCGCGAAAGAGCACGTTCTTCGGGGCGATGTCGCGGTGGACGATGCCGTGCGCCGCGAGCGTGGAGAGCGCCCGCCCGAGCGCGATCGTGATCTCCAGGGCGGTCTCGATGCGCAGCCTGCGCGTCGCGAGCAGCTCCGCGAGCGTGCATCCGCCGGGGTCGGCGCGCAGCAGCGCGAACACGTCGCCGTGCTCGACGAGGCCGAGCGTGCGCGGGACGATGGTCTCGCCGAGGTCCTTGGCGATGGCGTGGGCGCGGCGGATGCGCGCGCGTTCCTCCCCGCGGGCGCGGGCACGCGCCGTCTCGACGAGCACGGGCGTGCCGTCCTCGAGCTGGCCGCGATGCAGGGCGAAGCGCGTGTCCTCAGCGAGGGTTGCGATGATGGTGCAGCCGGGGAACTCGGGGACCATGCGGGGGGAGCCTCCGCCGGAGGGGGAGTTTCGACCGCACGATACGGCGGGTTCGGGCGCGGATGGAAGGGGCGAGAAGTCCGGGATCTTGCTCGCGCCGGGGAAAAACCTCTCGGTCCCCCAAGCCCCCCCGGCCGACGTGGGGCCCGGTCACGGCTTCGGGGGCGACGGCTGGTGGGGGGCGCGCGTCTTCGGCGTCCACCCCTTGGAGTACGCGCCGTGTTTCTTCGGCGTGGGCTGCGGGGGCGGGCGCCAGAGTGTCGGATCGGCCTCGGCGGCGGGGTCGGGCGTGGCGTCGGCGCAGCAGCGGAAGGAGACGAAGTAATAGGTGAACTCCGGCTCGTGGCTCACGGTCATGGGCCGGCAGGCGTTCCGCACGTGGCCCCAGGCGCCGCCTTTCAGCCCGGCCCACTTCGACTTTTCGTAGTTCTTCTCCGCGTTGACCCACTCATCCACGTTTCCGGTTTGATCGTGGACGTCGAACCCGCTCGCGCAGCCGGGCATCTCGCCGCTCGACACGCTCTGGTCGAGCCGAAAAAGCTCTTGATCCTGGAGCCAGGCCTCACGCGAATAAATGTTCTTGAGGACGGGCTGGTACCAGGGGTTGTCGATGTTGCAGGTTTTCGGGTCGCGCTTGTACCCATAAGGGAATGGCGTCTTTTTCGGCCCTTCACAGGCCGCGACCCACTCGCTCTCCCAGCAGAGGCGTTTTCCCTGCTCCTGGCACATCTGAAGCGAGTCGTACCAGTCGACCATGACCGGCGGATGCGCGCCCGCTTTGTTCGGATACTCGTATTTGTCGATGCAGTATCGCTGGCGCCGGAGCTCCGTCTTGCACTTCTGCGCCTGCTCGGCGAACTCGTGGCAGATGATGATCTTGTTCGGCTTGTTGTGCTCTTTTTTCAGGCACTCGAGCTCGACGTCGGGGCAATACGTCGTGTCGACGAAGGCCATGTCGTCCGGGCAAGGCGACTTCGCTTTCGCCTCGCTCGCCGGCGCCGCGGACATCAGCTCCGCGCTCGTGCTCGCGGAAGGAGCGGCCGTTTTCGCCGTGGGAACGAGCTCCGCCGGGGGCGCGCTCGACGTTGGGCCAGGCACGCCCGTCGTGTTCGCCCCTTTTGGTAACTCCGTTGGACCGCCGCAGCTCGATGCCGTGAGGGACATCACGGCGGCCACGGTCAACCTTTTCAAATTCGATCCCATGCTGGACTCATGCGTGTGATACCTTGCCCGCCCTCGCATGAAAATCCACGAGTATCAAGCCAAGCAAATCTTCGCACGCTACGGGATCCCCGTGCCGAAGGGTGAGCCTGCCTTCTCCGTGGCGGAGGCGGAGGCCGCGGCGAAGCGCCTGATCGAGGCGACCGGGATCCCGGTGGTCGTCGTGAAAGCCCAGATCCACGCGGGCGGCCGCGGCAAAGGCGGCGGAGTGAAGGTCGCAAAGGGCGGCGTCGCCGAGGCGCGCGAGCTCGCCGAGAAAATCCTCGGCATGCAGCTCGTCACGGTGCAGACGGGCCCCGCCGGGCAGAAGGTCCGCAGGCTCTACATCGAGCAGGGCCTCGACATCGACCGCGAGATCTACCTCGCGCTCACGCTCGACCGTGATCGCCGCCGCATCGCCGTGATGGCCTCGCGGGAGGGCGGCATGGACATCGAGCAGGTCGCCCACGACACGCCCGAGAAGATCCACACGCTGCACGTCGACCCCGTGATCGGCCTCGCCCCCTACCAGGCCCGCAAGCTCGCGTTCGCGCTCGGGCTCGGGGCGAAGGAGCAGATGCGGCAGTTCACGAAGCTCGTCGACAGCCTCTACAAGTGCTTCCTCGCCGAGGACGCCTCGCTCATCGAGATCAATCCGCTCATCGTGACGAAGAAGGGCGACATCGTCGCGCTCGACGGCAAGGTGACGTTCGACGACAACGCCGAGGTCCGCCACCCCGAGTGGGCGGATCTGCGCGACGCGGATGAGGAAGATCCGGTCGAGCTCGAGGCGAAGAAGGTCGGTATCTCGTACGTCTCGCTCGACGGCGACATCGGCTGTCTCGTGAACGGCGCGGGCCTCGCGATGGGCACGATGGACATCATCCTGCACTACGGCGGCAAGCCCGCGAACTTCCTCGACGTCGGCGGCGGCGCCACGCAGGAGCAGGTGAAGAAGGCGTTCCAGATGATCCTTCGCTCCGACAAGGTGAAGGGCGTCTTCGTCAACATCTTCGGCGGCATCATGCGCTGCGACGTGGTCGCGGCGGGTATCGTCGCGGCGACGAAGGAGCTCGGTTTGTCGGTGCCGCTCGTGGTGCGGCTCGAAGGCACGAACGTCGAGGCGGGTCGCAAGATCCTCGACGAAAGCGGCCTGAAAATCGAGAGCGCTTCCTCCATGGGCGACGGCGCGCAAAAGATCGTCGCCGCGGTGAAACCGGGCGCCGCGGCCTGATGCCGGGGATGATTTTCGTCACGAAAAGGAACCAGTTGCGATGAGCATTCTCGTCAACAAGGACACGCGGGTCGTCATCCAGGGCATCACCGGGGAGTACGGCTCGCAGCACGCCCGCGCCTGCCTCGCGTACGGCACGAAGGTCGTCGCCGGCGTCACGCCCGGCCGCGGCGGCCAGCGATTCGAGGACAAGGTCCCGATGTTCGACACGGTGGAAGACGCCGTGAAGAAAGAGGGCGCTGACGTCTCCTGTATCTTCGTCCCGCCCGTGGGCGCGGCCGACGCGATCGTCGAGGCCGCGGACGCCGGCTGTCGGCTCGTCATCTGCATCACGGAGGGCATTCCGGTGCTCGACATGGTGAAGGTGCGCCGGTACCTGGAAGGCAAGCCGACGCGCCTCATCGGGCCGAATTGCCCCGGCATCATCACGCCCGAGGAATGCAAGATCGGCATCATGCCGGGGCATATCCACAAGAAGGGCCATATCGGCGTTCTGTCGAAGTCGGGCACGCTCACGTACGAGGCCGTCGGTCAGCTCACGGCGCTGGGCATTGGCCAGTCGTCGTGCGTGGGCATCGGCGGCGACCCGGTCGCGGGCATGGACTTCATCGACGTGCTCGAGCTCTTCAATGAGGACCCGGACACGCACGGCGTGATCATGATCGGCGAGATCGGCGGCGGCGCGGAGCAGAAAGCCGCGGCGTGGATCAAGGCGAACATGAAGAAGCCCGTGGCGGCGCTCATCGCGGGCCGCGCCGCGCCCCCTGGCAAGCGCATGGGCCACGCGGGCGCCATCATCTCGGGCGGCAAGGGCACGGCAGCCGAGAAGATCGAGGCGCTCGAAGACGCCGGCGTGAAGGTCGCTCCGACCCCGGCCGATATGGCCGCGACGCTCGTCAGCCTGATGAAGTAATCGCCTCCGCCCGTCCCGCTCCCCTCCCTTCCCTCCCCCCACATTCCCTCGTTTCACCTCTTTCCCGGCGGGAAAGCGGCTGGGGGGAGGCTCGCTTGCCGAGCCGGCGGGGCCGTCTCATGGAGCCTCCCCGGGAGGCCACGACCATGAGGCATTTCGCGCGCTCGCTTTTCGCCTTCTTCGCCGTGAGCGCCGCCTTCTCCGCCGAAGCGCGGGCCGAAGCACCGGGGGCGTTCGCCCTCCGCGACCTCAAATACGCCGGCGCCGGCTGCCCCGAAGGATCCGTCGCGTACCTCGCCTCGCAGGACGCAGCGGCCTTCACGATCCTCTTTTCCAAGCTTTATGCCGAGATCGGGCCGAACGTGGACCGCGACGACGCCAAGAAGCGCTGCAACCTCACCCTTCTCTTCGAGGTCCCGCCTGGCTGGTCCTTCGCCATCGAGGGCGGCGACGTGCGCGGCTATGCGTTCCTCGAAGCGGGCCTCACCGGCATTGTCCGCTCGATCTATTCGTTCCCCGGCCTCTCCCGCGAGGAGCGCGCCTTCGAGATGGTGTTCCAGGGCGTGATGGACGAAATCTACGAGAAACACGACGTCCTCGCGCCGGACCACCCCGTCCCCTGCACAGGCCGGAAAAACCTGCACATCAAGACCGACGCCCTCCTCGACGACCGCCTCGCCCGCGGCAAGAGCGGCCTGCTCACCGTCGATAGCGTGGACGGCGTGGTTCGACAAACCTATCGACTGCGCTGGGCCCACTGCGGTTGAAGCAAATCAGGTCCGCTCCGCCGCCTGCGCGTGAAAACGTCCACGACACACGCTGCGGAGATCACGCCGATTTCGCGAAGCCGACGCGATAAAAGCCTTGACGTGGGAAGACGGCTGACGTTGCATGGTTCATACGCTCGCCCTCCGGGCACCCGACGGACGATTCTTACGTCGGTGACGTCGCGGGGCCGAGCGTGGGCTCGTTGTCCGAGCTCCAGGGGGCGACCTTCCTATTTTCGAACGAAAGGTGGAGAAGCCATGAGCGCTGCTTCGTCATCTCCCAATTTCAATTATGGATACCCGACACCCGGCCCGCAGCATCCCACCGGGCAGCAGGTGATGAATCACGTGTTTTTCCTCTCCGAGACGGGCTGGAAGCGGGCCCGCGAGGAGGAGACGTTCGATTACATCATCATCGGCAGCGGCTTCTGCGCGCTGGCGTTCGCCGAGCGTACGCTCGACAAGAACCCCCACGCGAAGATCCTGATCATCGAGCGCGGCTCGTTTTTCCTCCCGCAGCACTTCCAGAACCTGCCCATCTCCTATCAGCGCACGCTGGGGGGTCTCTCCGAGACCTTCCCCTGGACCCTGTCCGCCAATACAGTGAACCAGCCCGCGGGCAACATCCAGTTCCAGCACGGAATGGTGCCCTTCTTCGGCGGTCGCAGCACCCTGTGGAGCGCGTGGTGCCCCCGACCCACGCACGAGGAAATGGAGGGCTGGCCTGAAGAGGTCATTCGCGCGGCGAACGAATACTTCGGAGACGCCGAGAAGCTGCTCAACGTCGTCCCCGCCGACGAGATCGACAAGAACCTCGATGATTCCACGCTCCGGCGGAAGGTCGCCCAGAGCCGCCCGGTCTACTCCAAGCTGCAGCAAGAGCTGCAGGAGATGCTGCAGGAGAACCGGCGCAAGGTCTCCTCGTTGACGCGCTTCATGGCGGCGCCGCTGGCGGTCGGGGCCGGCGTGCAGGAGGGCCTCGACTTCGCGAAATTCTCGACGCCTGCGCCGCTGCTCAACCTGATCGACCGGCAGGCGAGGCTCGCCGCGAAGCGCGAAGGCAGCCCGCTGCACATCGCGACCGACTGCGTGGTCACGCGAATTCTCCAGCAGAATTTCATCAAGAATGAGCAAACCGAGTACCACGCCACGGCGCTCGAGACCTCCCGCGGGGTCGTGAACGTGGGGAATGCGAAGGTGATCCTGGCCATGGGCACGCTTCCGGCGACGACGCTGGTGCTCAATTCGTTCCCGCAGGTCGAGAAGGCAGGCACGCGCTTCACCTCGCACTTCATCACCTCGGTGATCGCGCGTATCCCCCGGAACGCCTACCCCTTCGGCGACAAACTCGAGGATCTCGAGCTCGCGGCGATCTACGTCGCGGGAGAGAACCCGAAGAGCAAGATGCAGTACCATGTTCAGCTCTCGGTGCTCTCCGACAAGAACCCGGAGCAATACGCCGAAAAGGCAGCACGCTACATGCCGGACGTCGTGGCGACGGCGTCGCAGGCGCAGCTCGCGACCTCGCAGGACCACCTGGTCTTCGTGTGCGCCGTGCTGGGCGAGCTCGATAGCAACAACCCCCATAACTTCTTCCGTCCCAATGGCGGGTCGGATCCCACGACGAACGTGACCTTGCAGGTGCTGGCCAACGACAAGGACCGGAAGACGTGGGACACGATGGATGAGGGCACGTTCCAGCTCCTCGAGGGCGCGCTGTGTCCCCCGGCCGCAAAGGACAAGGGAATCGAGTACTGGCACGGCGACCCGAACAAAGGCGAATGGACGAAGGAGCGGCCGAGCCTCACGGAGCGCCGGGTGCCCGGCCTCGTCCACGAGGGCTCCACCATGTGGATTGGCAAGGGCAAGGAGGGCGTGGTGGACCTGAACTACAAGCTCAACGGCGTCGAAAACGTGTACGTGACGGGCGGCAGCCTCTGGCCGACCAGCGGGTCGTGGAACCCGACCATGACGATGGTCGCGCTCACGCAGGACCTCGCCGACAAGCTGGCCAAGAAGCCCTAGGAAAAACGGAGGGTCACGACCGGCCCCGTCGCCTGCGCGAAGGCGCGCCCGAGCTCCGCTTCGCGCCTCCCGTGAGGATCCGGCGCGGGAACATCGAGATACGCTTCCGCGCCACCGGGTTTGGCGGCAAAAACGAAATCGCCACCGCGGCGACGTCCGCCTCGTTCGCCGTCTGCCGCGCCGCCCCGAGGCCTCCGTCGAGGAAACGGCGGACGAGGTCCTCCATGGCCTCGTCCGCGTCGGACGCGAGCAAACCGTCCGTGAACAGAAGGAGATGCCGCACGCCCGCGAGCTTGCGCTCCCCTGCGCGCATGAACGCCTCGGCCGAAGGCTCGCCGGAGAGCAGGTGCGCGTCCTCGGGCGCGAGGCGCTCGAAGGAGCCATCCGCCCGGACCACGACGACCTGGCTCCTTCCGACCATCACCCACTCGAACGCGTCCTTCGCCACCCGCACCACGGCCGCCGCGCTGCCCGTTTGCGCCCCGCCCTCGGCCCGCGCCTCGCCGATGCGCCGATTCGCCTCCTGACACAGCTCGGCGAGCGGCGCGCGTGTCCGGTCGCCGAACACCTCGCTCGCGATCGTCCCGCTCCGCCCACCGTCGAACACGCCGTACACGTGCCCCGATACGAGCAGCACGTCGTCGTTCGTCGTCTCGCCCAGGGCGGAGGAAGCCGCGGCCGCTTCGAACAGCGTCTCGACCGTCATGGCCAGCGCTCTCCGGGGGGCCTTTCGCTTCATGGCCTTTCCATCCAACCAGGCTCACGGCTGGCCGTCAATCGCTGGGCACGCTCACTTCTTGCTGCGAAAACCGTCCGTCGCCGTGATGAGCTCGTGGATGATCCCGGCCTCGAACGCCGAGTGCCCCGCGTCGGGCACGATACGAAGGTTTGCCTCGGGAAAGGCGCGGTGCAGATCCCACGCGCTCTTCGCGGGACAAACCACGTCGTACCGCCCCTGAACGATGACGGTGGGGATGTGGCGAATGCGGCCCACGTCCGTGAGGAGCTGCCCGTCGTGCTCGAAGAACCCGCGGTTCACGAAGTAATGGCACTCGATACGAGCAAACGCGTCGGCGAATGCGTCGCCCGCGCACCGCGCGATGTAATCCGGGTTCTGGAAAAGGAAGCTCGTGCTGCCTTCCCACACGCTCCACGCGCGCGCCGCGGCTTGTCGCACGGCCGGGTCGTCGCTCGTGAGGCGCCGATGATACGCGGCCACGAGATCCCCCCGCTCCGCCTCGGGGATCGCGGCGAGGTACGCCTCCCAGGCGTCCGGGAAAAATGCGCCCGCGCCGGTGTCCTGGTAAAACCAGTCGATCTCCCACTTGCGCAGAAGGAAAATCCCCCGGAGCACGAGCTCGGTGACGCGCTCGGGGTGCTTCTCCGCATAGGCGAGCGCGAGCGTCGAGCCCCACGAGCCGCCGAAGACCTGCCAGCGCTCGATGCCGAGGTGCTCGCGCAGCCGCTCGATGTCCGAGACCAGGTGCCAGGTCGTATTGTCCTCGAGCGACGCGTGGGGCGTGCTCTTGCCGCAGCCGCGCTGGTCGAAGAGGACGATGCGGTAATGGGCGGGATCGAAGAAGCGCCGCTGCTTCGCGTCGCTGCCGCCGCCGGGCCCGCCGTGCAGGAAGACGACGGGTTTTCCGGTGGGATTGCCGGACTCCTCGAAATGAAGCTCGTGCACGTCGGAGACGCGCAGGCGCCCGGTGCGGAAGGGCTCGATTTCGGGGTAGAGAGGTCTGCGAATGGGGAGGGATCCGGCCATGGGCGCGCGAGCTTGCCAGAGGGACCCACGCCTGTCCATCGGGGGAATCTTCCGGAATCATCGGAACGCGTGGTATGTCTCGGGCCGCCCAGGGAGGGAGAACACTCCATCATGAACGAACCCATCTCCTCGCACGCGGCCGATCACGAGCCGCCGCCGCCCGAGCCCATCGACGATCTCGTGGAAGACCGCAAGAAGCGCTCGCGCCGGCTCCTCACGTTCGGGGCGCTCGCGGTCGTCCTCGGGGGCGGCGGCATCTTCGGGCTGCTCCGGTATCAGGACGCGCAGAACACGAAGGCGATCTCCGAGGCGTGGAGCGCGTTCGCCACATGCGCGATCGGCGCCGAGCTCGACGAGAAGGAGCCCGCGAGCCTGCGCTTTCGGCGCGTGCAGCTCGAAGCGATGACGATGACGGACGCCGAGCGGATGACGCCGGGCGTGGACAAACCCTGGCCAGCCGCGTGCGCGCCGCTCGGCCACGCCGTCGCCGAGGTGTGGAAGAGCGCAGGGCGCACCGAGGAAGGCGGCAAGGACCTCGGCGCCGCGGCCGAAGCCCTGGCGAAATCCCTCGGCGAGCCGACGGCACGGATGGACGACGTCTCCGAGGCGATCGACGCGGCCTTCACGCAGGCCAAGAAGGCCGGCGTGCAGCGCGTCGTGGTCGAGAAGGGCCCGCGCGCGCCCGAGCCTGTGCGTCCGCTCGACGCCACGCGCCTCGACGAGCTCAGCGAGCCGCTCTCGCGCACCGCGTTCACGTTCAAGGCGGCCTACACGGACGCGCATCCGGCGGGCGTGATGCGCCTGCTCATCGAGGAGAAGGGCGTGGAGAAGGCGCCGTTCCTCTGCACGTTCGCCGCGAAGGACGCGAAGGCCACGTGCAAATCGCTGCCGGGCTCGATGCCGAAGGGCCACGGCCTGCGCCTCTGGGGCACGGCCGACGACGACTCCGCGCCGCTCGTCTTCGCGGGCGAGCGCGGGCAGGCCGGCATTTTCCGCGCGGACAGCGGCGACAAGATCGACGCCATGTACAGCTATGGCGGCTATGCCAAGAAGGACGGCGCGGCCGCGGCGCTCGGGTTCGAAGAGAAGACGAAGGACCTCCTGCTCACGCGAAGGCCCGCCGGCGGCGCGCCCGGACGCACCAAGATCGAGCCTGATTTCCGGGTCGGCAATTATTATTACTCGACGCAGATCCTCTGGGACCAGCTCATCCTGCGCGGCGTGACCAAGCAGAACGAGCGCCGGCTCTTCGTCTCGCCGTATGGCCTCGCGGGCCAGGCCGAGCCTTCGTTCGCCGACGTGGGCGATCTGCCCGAGCCGGGCCTCGTCGAGGGCGGCGCGGACGAACCCCCGCACATCAGCGGCTGCCGGTCGTCGCAGGCCATGGTCGTCCGCGTGAAGGGCTACGACAACGATTTCATGAGCTTCCTCGTCGGCGGCAAGTGGAGCCCGCCGATGTCGCCCACGGTCAGCGACGGCGTGCTCTCCTGCCACGGCACCGAGGCCGTGGTCACGCGGCTCTATCCGGGCGGCCCGGACAAAGGCTGGGCCACGAAGATCGCGCAGAGCCAGTGCACGACCGCCGGCTGCCGCGTGCACGACGTCGCGTTCGACAAGATCCTGAAGAGCCAATATGAGTTTGGCCCGCGCGAGCGAAAAGTCGACGCGGTCGACGTCGACGGAAAGCTGCTCGTCGTGTGGGCGGCCGGCGAGCGTGGCGGCGTGCGCATGCGTTATGCCAAGGCCGAAGAGATCGAGCGTGTGGACGACGCGATCCTCTATGACGACCTCTACAAGGACGGCCAGGTCCAGAAGCTCTCGACGCTCTTCGACCTGCGGCTCTTCTCCCGCGAGGGATTCGCGATCCTGCTCCTCTCGACGGTGACGGGCGTGTATGCCCTGCGCTTCGACCCCGCGGGCGCGATGACGCCGGTCGACGTCACCTGGGAGTGACGCCACCGCGCGGGCTGCACCCCACGCACCCTTCATTTCTGCCGCCGCGTGTCATGTCCGGGCGAGGCAAGCAGGCACCCGAGGAAGGGCCGTAGGCACGTCGGGCCCCTCCTCGGGCGAGCGGGTCGGAACGCGAGCGCGCGCTGGAAAATGCCGCTTGCGTGAGGAGACCCTCTTTTCACTGTCGCTGGCACTCGCTATATTCGTGTTTGCCATTGGATTCGGGGGCGGTTCGCCGCCTCCCACGGTCACCGGCGCGCGCGCGGCGTGCGTCCATGGAGGAGCGTGCGATGGGAGCTTGCACGAAGGTGCTGGGAGCGGTCGTCGCGATAGGAATCGCGCTCGGCACGCCTGCTTTGGCTTGGGCACAGGCGCCGCTGGCGCCGCTCTCGGCAGGGAGCCAGCCCTGGCAGCCCGCCCAGGTGGTGACACCCGCCACCCCGTTCGGGGATGGCTACCGCCGCGTCCTGCTCGATACGTTCGAGGCATTCGAGGCGTTCGCGGATCTCACGCGTTATGGCGCGCCGCCCGCCATCACACCGGCTGTACAGGTGAGCGTCCCCTCGCAATTGTGGGGCGCGGACATGCGGACGTTCATCCCGCAGAGCCCCGAGCAGCCCACCATTTACGTGGGACCGATGCGGGCTCTGCTCATCCCCATCGAGACCGCCACGACGGTGGTCGCCGAGTCACGCGGGATGCAGGGCGTGCTCATGGGCTTTCAGCTCGAGCTGCCCTGGATGATCCCGTAGGGGATCCCAATGCTACGGGTCGCCGGGCGCGCGTGGTAATCCCCCTGGCCACGCGCGCCCGGTCTTTTTTTCAGACCGACCAGAGCCGCACGCCGCCGCGCAGGCCCATCACGTTGTCGATGAGCACGACATCACTCGGCAGCCCCTCGGCCTCCACGTGCCGCGCGTTGCCGCCGCCGAGGTAGAGCTTGCGGTGATTGAAAATGGGGGCGATCTGCGCGACCACGCCCCGGACCCGCTCGTTCCACCGGCGCTTGCCGACCTTCTTCCGCACCGCGTTGCTGATCCGATCCTCGTACGTCTGGCGCTTGCGGAACGGGTGATGCCCGAGCTCGATGTTCGGCACGTAATGCCCGTCCACGTAGAGCGCGAAGCCCATCCCCGTGCCGAGCGTGATCAGGATCTCGGTCCCGCGCCCCTCGATGACCCCGAACCCGTGCAGCCCCGCGTCGTTGAGCACCCGGGCCGGCCGCCCCGTGCGCTGCTCGATCTCCTTCGCGAGCGGAAAACCGGCCCAGGCCGCGTCGAGGTGCGGCGCGGTGCGGGTCGTCCCCTCCGTCACCACGCCGGGAAATCCCACCGACACCCGATCGAACTCGCCGAGCCCGCGGATCAGCTCGGCGATCGCGGCGAGCACCGCCTCGGGCGTGGCGGGCTCGGGCGTGGGGACGCGGACACGCTCGGTGAGCGCGTTTCCCTCGACGTCGAGGACCCTCCCCTTGAGACCCGTCCCTCCGATGTCCAGGACCAACGTGCGCATGCCCTCATCGTCCCATGAGGCCGCTCGCCGTGGCTAGATCGATTTGTTCGGGCCGATCATGAGCTCTGGCCGCACGATCGCGTCGAAATCCTCACCCGTGAGCAGACCGAGCGCGAGCGTCGCCTGGCGCAGCGTCGTCCCCTCGGCGTGCGCTTTCTTCGCGATACGCGCCGCCGCGTCGTAGCCGAGCCGCGGCGCGAGCGCGGTCACGAGCATCAGGCTCTTCTGGAGGTTCTCGGTGATCCGGGCGCGGTTCGGCTCGATCCCGCGCGCGCAGTGCTCCTCGAACGAGGCCATCGCGTCGCCGAGCAGCCGGATCGACTGGAGCGTCACGTGCAAGAGGAGTGGCTTCATCACGTTGAGCTCGAAGTTTCCGCCCGCGCCGGCGATCCCCACGGCGACGTCGTTCCCTTGCACCATGGCCGCGACCATGATCACGGCCTCGCTTTGCGTCGGGTTCACCTTGCCCGGCATGATCGAGCTGCCCGGCTCGTTCTCGGGGATCGTGATCTCGCCGAGCCCTGCGCGCGGCCCGCTCGACAACCACCGCACGTCGTTCGCGATCTTCGTCAGGCTCGCGGCGAGCGTCTTCAGCGCGCCGTGGGCGAACACGATCGCCTCGTGCCCGGCGAGCGCCTGGAACTTGTTCGGCGCAGGCACGAACGGCAGGCCCGCGAGCGCGGCGATCTTCGCGACCGCGCGCGTGGCGAACTCCGGATGCGTGTTGAGCCCCGTCCCGACCGCCGTCCCGCCGAGCGCGAGCTCGTAGAGCGGCGGCAGCGCCCGCTCGATCATCCCCTTGGCTTGATCGAGCTGCGCGACCCAGCCCGAGATCTCCTGCCCGAGCGTGAGCGGCGTCGCGTCTTGCAGGTGCGTCCTTCCGATCTTCACGACCTCCGCGCACGCCTCGGCTTTCCGGGCGAGCGTCGCGCGCAGCGTGGCGAGCTTCGGCAGGAGCGTGCCCGTGATCTCGGAGGCGATCGCCACGTGCATCGCGGTCGGAAACACGTCGTTCGAGCTCTGCCCGAGGTTCACGTGATCGTTCGGGTGGATCGGCTTCTTCGAGCCGAGCACGCCGCCGCTCGTCTCGATGGCGCGGTTCGCGATCACCTCGTTCGCGTTCATGTTCGTCTGCGTCCCGCTGCCGGTCTGCCAGATCGAGAGCGGGAAATGCGCGTCGTGCTGGCCTGCGATCACCTCGTCGGCGGCGGCCACGATCTGCTGCGATTCCTGCGGCCCGAGCAGCCCGAGCTCGGCGTTCGTGAGCGCGGCGGCCTTCTTCACGAGGCCGAGGGCACGGAGGAGCGGCCTCGGGAAGCGCTCGGCGCCGATCGCGAAGTGGTGCAGCGAGCGCTCGGTCTGCGCGCCCCAGTAGCGGGAGGCCTCGACCTCGATGGGTCCGAACGTGTCGGTCTCGATGCGCGTCGTCATGCCGCAGGCTTAGCAGCGTCCGCGCTTGTCATCTGTCCCGATCTTTGCCACCTTCCGCCCCCGACGATTCTTACGTGGAGCGAGTGATGGCCGGACAGGGCATGGACGCGGTACCCCGGGAGATCTTGCGCGCGGCCTACGAGCGCAAGCCGATCTACCTGCTCAAGATCCCGCTGCATTATGGTCTCTGGGCGGGCCTCGCGTGGGTCCTCTACGCGACGCAGCATCATCGTTTCGCGATCCCGATCGGCATCGTGGTCGCGTTTACGATCGCGAACCTGATCCGCGGGCTCGGGGCGGTGGGGCACGACGCCGTGCACGGAAATCTCTCGCGATCGAAGACGATCTCGTACCTGCTCGCGCTCTTGTGCTGGTCGCCCTCGGGGTTTCCGGTGACGCTCTACGCGAACTATCACCTGCACCACCACAAGATCACGAACACGTACCCCGACGTCGACAACGTCGTGGTCACCGATTACACGAAAAATCCAACGCTGGCGAAGCTCTTCCTCTTCTGCGTCTACCTGTTCGCGTACCCGTTCTATTTCCTCGGGCAGATGCTGAAGTTCTACATGAAGCGCCTCACGCCGGCGCTCCAGGTGCGGACGCACCTCGAGACGATCGGCATCTTCACGCTCGTGGGGATCGCAGCGTGGAAGATGCCGTTTCAGGTATGGTTCTTCTTCTTCGGCCTGCCGTTCATCTTCGGCGCGATCCTGGCCAGCCTGACGTCGATGATCGAGCATTTCGAGATGCCGGCGACGGACGACGACGCCTACAGCTCACGCACGTACGGGACGCAGAGCCATTTCCTCAATTTCTTGTGGAACAACGTCACGTACCACAACGAGCACCACAAGTACCCGGGGATCCCGTTCTACAACCTGAAGAGCTTCCACCACGCCGCGTATCCCTATTACGACGAGCGGGTGAAGGCTGAATGCCACGGCTCGGTGCTCGGCCCGATGTTCATGCTCCTCGGCCGGATCCTGAAGCTCGACGTCGCCAAGCTCGAGGAGAAGTACCGCGGCCTCGACAAGCAAAAAGAGCGCGAGAAGATGCTCGCCGTGCAGGGCATTCAGCCCGGCGCGGCCTGACCTTCCTTCACGGTCCGCCCGGCACGCAGATCGCCGTCGGCCCGCCCGCCCCCAGACACGAGAACCCCGGATTGCAATCCTGCGCCGAGCCACAGGGCATCGCGCACCGTCCGACCTGCGCATTGCAGCGATGACCGCCGCATACGATCGCAGTGGCCTCGGAGCACAAGGGGGAGAGCGCGCTCGGCGGGGGCGTGGTGCCTGTCGGCGCGGCTTGTGGTTGCCCGTATCCCGCGACCTGACCTTGCGGCGCGGTGCCATAAGGTGTCGACGGCCCGTACGGGGCCTGCTGTCCGGCGACGGTCCCTTGCCCGGCCGTAGGTGCGTACGCGTTGCCGCCCTCGACCGTCGGGGGCGAGCCGTCGGCCTGGCTACCGCCACACGCCGTGAAGAAGAGCACCGCCGCGAGCCCGAGCCCGCCGCTGAAGCCGTGCTGCCCACGATGTCCTAGCCCCATGCCCGCAGCCTAGCGGAGACGAGGGCAGGTGGAAAACCCCAACGAGAGGCGGGGGCGTGCTCGACGCAGTGGGTCAAAACCGAGGGATCGTGCCCGCCGGGCTGTGCCGGGGACGGAGAAGGGCCGTCTACGTGGAGGTGTGTCGACACGCGTTTTCATTTCACGCATCAATCGCGTGGATGTCGCATGTTTCGACAAACGTTTTCTGAACGAACGCCGCGACGAACGGGCACGGACGCCCGTCCGCTCCCTCACGTCCCCTCCGCCTCCTTGCAGCAGCGGAACCCCTCCTCGTAGCCGTAATCGTCTTCCTTGTGGAACCCCACCGTCGGCCGGCAGCGGCCGCGCACCGGGCCCCACCAGCCGCCTTTCAGGCCGCTCCGGTTCGGGTATTTCTGCTTCGGCCGCACCACCCATTCGTTGATGTTGCCATTCAGGTCGTACACCCCGAACGGCGACACGCAGCGCGGCAGTGAGCCCGTCGGCAAGCGCTGGTCGAGCTTCTCCAGCTCGGCCTTGCACTCCGGGCGCTTCATGCACCGTTCGTACTTGAACAGCTTCTTTTCGCGTTTTCGATAGGGTTTGTCGATGTTGCACGCCGTGGGGTCGCGCTCGTAGCCGTACGTGTACGGCAGCATCGCCTCGCCCTCGCAGGCGAAGTTGAACTCGGCCTCCGCGCAGAGCCGCTTTCCCTTCGCCTCGCAGAGCTTCTGCGCGTCGCCCCACGAGACCAGGAGCGCCGGCAGCTCGCCTTTCTGGTTTGGCCATTCATAACGGTCCATGCAGAACCGCATCGGCGTGCGCTTCTTCGAGAGGCACACCGACGGCTCCTCGTACCGCATGCAACGCTCGCTCACCGTGCTCGCCCCGGAGCCCTCGCCCTGCTCGGAAGCTTTTTTCTTCTTCGCCTGATCCTTCTCGAATTCGTCGTGGTGCTCCACGCACCTCTGCTGCACGAGCGGGCAATACTCGCCGGCCACGAGCACCATGTCGCCCGGACAACCCTCGCTCGTCCCAGGCAGCGGCGCATCCGCAGACGCATCCACATCCGCAGACGCATGGGCGTCCGCATCCGCATCCGCGTCTGCATCTGCATCCAGCGCTGCATCGGCGAGCGCGGCGTCGAGCTCTGCAGCCGCCTCCGCGGCTTCGATCGCGGCGTCCGCAGGCGCGTCGGGCGCGGCTGGCGTGGAGCCGCCCGAGCACGCGGGGGCCGTCGCCGAGGTGGCGAGCGCGACGCAGAAAAGGAAGCCGAGGCCCAGCCTCGACGACGTCGTGTACCGTTCGCTCATCGGCCCGGGGCGGGGATGATCTTCAGCGCCACGCGCTTGCCGTCGCGCTCGACCTCGACCGTGATCTCGCGACCCGGCTCCAGGTCGCCGAGCGCGAAGGTGTAGTCGTGCACGTTCGTGATCTCGTGCTTGTCGAGCTTCACGATGATGTCCCCCGCCTGCAGGCCCGCGCGCGCCGCGGGTGCGTCTGGACGAACGCCCGTGAGCTTCACGCCCTTGCCCTGCCACGCGTAGTCCGGGATCGAGCCGAGCGAGACGCGGAAGGCTCGCCCGCCGCCCCCGCCGCCACCCTTGTGCGGATCGTGCGCCGCCGGCGCCTCCACGAACGCGAGCCGCTCCGGGCGCTCCGCGACGGCTTGCGTGAGGCGCGCGGCGAGCGTCGCGGCGAGGTCGATGCCGCCCACATCGACCTTGTCGGCCGTGTCGCTCGGCTTGTGGTAGTCGTCGTGCACGCCCGTGAACAGGAACGCGACGGGCACACGCGCCGCCGTGAACGAGGCGTGATCACTCGCGCCGAAGCCCTCGGCGCCGAGCTTCAGCGTGAGCGAGAGCCCCGCGTTCGCCGCGTTCACGAGTTCCGGCCACGCTGCCGCCGTCCCCGTGCCGTCGACGACCAGCGTCCGGTCACGCATCCGCCCGACCATGTCCGCGTTGATCATCGCCGTCACCGAGCCGATCGGCACAGGCGGGTGCTCCACCCAGTGCCGCGAACCCAGCGTGCCGAGCTCCTCCGCGCCGAACGCGATGAACACGATGCTCCGCGCAGGCTTCTCGGCGAGCTTCGAGAAGCGCCTAGCCACGTCGAGCAGGAGCGCCGTCCCCGAGGCGTTGTCGTCCGCGCCGTGGTGAATCTCGCGCGAGCCCGGCGCGCGTGAGTGCGACGTGCCGCCCTTCCCGAGGTGATCGTAGTGCGCGCCGACCACGACGTACTCCTCGGCCGTCTTCGAACCCGCGCGCGCCGGCAGCCGCGCGACCACGTTCCAAGCGTCCGCGAACGTCGGCTCGATCCGCGTCGCCACGGAGAGCTCCGTGCCCGCGAGCGGCTTCGGCTTCACGGCGGCCTTCGGTGCGCTGACCGCTGCGTCGTCCCACTTGATCTCCGGGAACAGCACCTTCGCCGCGCTCCGCTTGATCACCACCGCGGGGATGCCCATCCCGCTCGCGTTCTCCGGCGCGGCCGGAAGCTCCTCGCCTGCGGCCACCACGATCGCCGCGACGGCCTTGTGCTCGCGGGCCGTGCGCAGCTTGTACCGCACGCTCTTGAAGTCGCGCAGCGCCTCGGCGTTCTTGCCGCCGGACTCGGGCTTCGGCGCGCCGTCCACAATCAGCGCCACCTTCCCTGCGATCTCCTTGCCGGCGTAGTCGTCCCACGACGCCGCGGGCGCCGTCACGCCGTGCCCGACGAACACGACCTCGCCCTTGGCCTCGCCCGTCTGCGCGCCTTCCGCCGTGATCACGTCGGCCGCTGCCGGCGTCTTCGCCGCCTTCTGCCCCTTCTTCGCGAGCGAGACGGTCGGCGCCTCGACCTTCGCGCCGACGCGCGCGGAGAACTTCTGCTTGAAGCTCTTGTTGTTCCCCTCCGCGTCTCCGAACGCCTCGAGCCCGAGCTCGCGGAAGCGCTTCTCCACGTGCTCGGCGGCTTGCTGCGCGCCCGTATCGCCCGTCCCGCGACCTGCGAACTCGTCCGACGCGAGCTGCTTCACGTCCGCGTCGATCCGCTGCGGATCCCCTTTTTCGATGGGGTTTTCCGCCTTCGGCGCCGCCGCTTGGGGCAGCTCCGGCGGCGCGGGCGGCGGCGGGGTCACGGGCTCGGCCGCGGGGCCACAGGCGGCGAGCAGGGCGAGGATGGACGCGTGGATCGCGAGGCGCCCACGGAGGCGTAGGAGGGTCGGCTTCACAGCCACGCCTCTACCACGAACGGACGTGCGGGGGCATAACTCGGCTTGTCCGAGCGAAGCCCCAGGCGATCACCAGGGGGATGCCTTCTGGGCCGTGCGCACGAGCTCGACGGCGCGGCGGCCGATGTACTCCTCGACGTCGGCGGGCGCGATGTGCCGGTCCTTGGCGAAGTCGAACTCGCGCGGCTTGCCGTCGCCGAACGTCACACGCACGACGGCCGCGTCCCGGGCGAGCTCCACGCGCAGGCTGAAATCGCCGAGCTTCAGCTTGTAGTCGTCCGCCTGCTCGGCGAACGAGGGCGGCTGCCCCTTGTCGCGCAGCCGGTCGCGGGTGAAGCGCAGTGCCTCGGCGCCCAGCGAGAGCGCGGCCTCGGCCGTGTGGAGCGCCTCTTGGACGCGCTTTCGATGCCGTTCCTGCTCCTCGGCGTCGCGCTCCGCCTTGGTCTTCGCTGCCTCGATGAGCTCGTCACGCCAGCTTGCCACGGGGCCCTCCTCGTCTCGGACTTTTGTCACGTATCCTTCAGATCGGTCGCGCTGTAAAGCCTCACCGCTCGGGCCTCCTTTCGGCCGGGCCCGGCTGCGGAGGGGACGGATACGATGCCACGTGCACCGTCTGCGTCGGAAACGCGAGCGCCGAGCCGTTTTTCTCGACGATTTCCATCAGCCCGAGCAGGATCTCCTCCCGCCACGTGAGGAACTCGGTCCACTCGCAGGAGTCGAGCCACACCATCACCTCGATGGTCAGCGACGACTCGCCGAAGCCGATGAGGTTCACGTTGATCGCGTCGGGGTAAATGCCCGGCCGCTCGGCTAGATAACCGCGCATCTCCTCCACGATCCGCCGCACGGCGGCGGGGCGCGTCGAATACACGAGGTTGAGCTTCGCGTGCAGGCGCAGCCGGTCACGGGCGCTGTAGTTCTCGATCCGCATGTCCGACAGCCGCCCGTTCGGCATCGTCACGAGCGTCCGGTCGAGCGTCCGGATCCGCGTCGAGCGCAGGCCAATCTGCTCCACGGTCCCCACGAGATCGTCGACCTTCACGTAATCGCCGATGTGCAGCGGCCGGTCCACGCCGATCGTGAACGAGCCAAACAGATTCTCCAGCGTCTTCTGGCTCGCGAGCGCGACGGCGATACCGCCGATCCCGAGGCCCGCGATGATCCCCGTCACCTGGAGCCCGAGCTGCCCGAGCACCACGATGAACCCGAAGACCACGAGCAGGACCTTCGCGGCTTTCGTCGAGATCGCCACGAGCGAGAGCGCGCCGCCGCGATCCTTCGTGTCGCCCGCTTTCGCGATCCGCGCCCCCACGCGGTGGGCGAGCACGTCGAGCAGGCCGAAGAGGCCCCACAGCAGGCTCGCGACGAGCAGCGCGTCGACGCCGCGGCCCGCCACGTCGCTCGCCGCGCGGCGCAGCGCGATCGCCGGCTCCACGGACCAGAACGCCGTCGTCCCGAGGAAGAGCGTCGCGGGTCCGCGGAGCGCGACGAGCAGCTCGTCGTCCCACTTCGTCGCCGTGCGCCGCGCGATCGGCGACATGAGACGCACGAAAAGCGCGGACAGGAGGGCGCCGATGAGCATCGAGAGCACGAGCGCGAGCGGCAGCGCGACCCACTGCCACATCGCCACGCCGTACACCGACTTCGTGTAAGTCCAGGTGGGGAGGTTGCGGATCACCCATCCCGGCGTCACGCCGGGCTGCGCGGCGAACAGGGCGATCGGGGGTTGGTCCAGCATGGCGCGCACTGTAGCGAAGGATGCGGCGCGTGGTAGCCTCGTCTCCATGATCGCAATCGGGCCCGTCTCCGCCCGGACTGACGACGGCTGGCACCTGCGCGGCGAAATCCTCGCCGAAGGCACGCGGCCCGCAGTGGCGCTGCTCCTGCACGCGATGATGGCGAGCCGCAGGAGCATGGACAAACCACGCGGCGCGGGCCTCGCCGCGACCCTCGCCGCGGCCGGGCTCGCGGTCGTCTCCATGGATCTCCGCGGCCACGGCGAGAGCGGCCCCTCCGCGCGAGAAGGCGCGCGGTACACGTACGACGATTGCGTGCTCTTCGACGTCCCCGCGCTCGTCGGCCTCACCCGCTCCCTGTTCCCAGACAAACGCGTGATCATCATCGGCCACAGCCTCGGCGCGCACGCGGCGCTCGTGTCGGCCGGCGTTTTTCCGGACAAGGCCCCCGACGCGATCGCCTCGATCGCCGGGAACTTCTGGTTCCCTTCGGACGAACCGAGCGCCGCGCGGCGCGCCGCGAAGGCGGCCACGCTCCGGACCTGGCTCGCCGCGGCGGAGGCCGTCGGCTATTTTGACCCCAAACCATTGCGCATCGGCTCGGACGCCGTCGCCCTGCCGTACATCCGCCAGTTCTGGAAGGTGTGGTCCTCCGATCGCTACAGCAGCATGGACGATCGGTACGATTATGCGGAGGCGCTCACCCGCGTCGCCTGCCCGGTCCTCGCCGTGGCGAGCGAGGGCGACAAACTCCTCGCGCACCCCGCATCCGTCACGCGTTTCTTCTCCCGCATCGGCAGCACGGAGAAGAGGCTGCGCATCGTGACGCACGCCGAGCACGAAGGCCGGGCGCCGGATCACATGGGGCTCGTGACCGACGCGCGCTCGCTCCCCGTCTGGCGAGACATCGCGGAATGGGCAGCGTCACTCGCCTGACGCGCCTTCAATCGATCTGCAAATGCCAGTGCGGCGGCGCCGACTCTTCGAGCAGCGTCACGCCTTTCGCCTCGTTCACGGCCGCGACGAACGCCTTCTTGTCGGACGACGACATGTCGCGGTTTCGCACGTCCACGGCCCCCGCGCGGAGGTGCGCCGAAATGTACACGCCGCGGGCGATCTGCGATTTGAGCACCTCGTACATCGCGGCGACGACGTCGTCCGGCTCCTTCCGCGCCGCGCGTCCTTTCTCGTAGGCCTGCGTGATCTCGCGCGCGGCCTCCTTGTTCCGGTAGAGCCGGATCGGATCCCCGCCGAGGCGCAGCATCTTGTACATGGCCTTGGCCTGCCGCGCCGCGTCCCGCGTCCCGCTCGTGACCGTGACGTGTTTTCCCGTCCGCCGGAAGTACGCCTCGTCGATCGCATCGACCTTGTCCGCGACCGGATCCGGCAGCGTCACGTCCGCGACGGCATTCCAGGCCGGCGGTTTTCCCCGTGGCGTCGACTTTTCGAGGCGCGGCGGCGATAGCGGCGGACGGGCAGCTTCTTCGGGCGACAGGTTGGGCAGATCGTCGCAGTCGAGGGCGAGCGCGGCGCGTGGTTCGGCCGTGGAGATGGGCGGCAGAAGGAAGGACGCGTCGAGCTCTGCGACCTCGCGCGAGCAGCCTGCGCCGAGGGCGAGCGCGCAGGCGAGGGCGACCTTTCGAACGAGCGAGCTCCGCATGGGGCGCCCGCGATGTTGCACCGGACAGCCGGGAGCGCCAAAAAAAGCGCGGTCCTTTCGCGGCGCTGTCGGGTATTCTCGGCGAAATCTGCGGTAGAACGGGCAGACCGGGCTAGACTACCGGGCTGCCCAGGAGACGACGTCATGAGCGCCCCTCGCACGAATGGCACCGCGGCCCCTCGCACCCGCCCGCTCACCGGCGCGGAGTACCTCGAGAGCCTGCGCGACGGGCGTGACGTCTGGATCCGCGGCGAACGCGTCACGGACCTGCCAAACCACCCGATCTTCCGCAACGCCGCGCGGATGCTCGCGCGCCTCTACGACGCCCTGCACGATCCCGCGCGGCAAGGCGTGCTCACGGCCGAGACGGCCCTCGACTCGGGCGCCCGGACGCACCGCTTCTTCTGCCTCCCACGGAGCATCGAGGACCTCGTGGCGACGCGCGACGCCATCGCGGAATGGGCGCGCATCACGTACGGCTGGATGGGGCAAAGCCCGGAAGAAGGCGCGAGCCTCATTGCGACGCTCGGCGCCGCGCCCGAGGTCTATGGCCGGTTCGCCGACAACGCGCGGACCTGGTATCGCAATGCGAGCACGCAGGCCCTCTTTTTCCATCACGCGATGCTCGAACGCCGCACGCATCCGCCGAATGCCGCGGCCCCTGCGCCGCTCTACATCGAGCGCGAGACCGACGCGGGGATCGTCATCAATGGCGCGACGCCCGTCCCCTCGGTCGCGGCGCTCTCCCATGGCAGCTTCGTCGTCCACCCGGGCATCGTGCGCGACGAGGAGATCCTCCTCTCGTTCGTCGTGCCCATGGACAGCCGCGGCGTGAAGCTGCAATGCCGCCCGAGCGCCACCACGAACACGAAGCTCCACGGCAGCCCCTTCGACCACCCGCTGACGAGCCGCCTCGAAGAGGACGAGGCCGTCCTTTCGTTCGACGAGGTCCTCGTCCCCTGGGAAAACGTGTTTCTGTATCGCGACGAAGGCGGGCGAACCGCGGCCTTCCAGCGCGCCTCCTTCGCCGCGCGCGCGAGCTTCCAGGAGTGCACGCGCCTCAGCATCAAGCTCGAATTCCTCGCGGGCCTGCTTTTGCGCTCCGTCGAGGCGGCAGGCACGGGCGGCTCGCCGGAGGTCCGCGCGGCGCTCGGCGAGGTCCTCTCCTACCGCAATCTGTTTTGGGGCCTGACCGAGGCGCAGGCGCGGGTCCCGGCCCCCTGGGCGAACGGCGCCTTGCTCCCGAACCCCGAGCATGGTTTGTCCTTCCGCATCTTTTCGACCCTCGCTTATCCGCGGCTGCGCGACGTCATCGAGCGGGCGGTAGGCACCGGCCAGGTCTTCCTCTCCGCGAACGCGAGCGACTTCATGAACCCCGAGACGCGGGCGTACCTCGAGCGCTTCGTGCGCGGCGAGAACGGCTACACCGCGCTCGATCGGGTCAAGCTCACGAAGCTGCTCTGGGACGCGCTCGGCGGCCAGATCGACAACCATTTCGCCTCGGGCGACCGCCTGGAGAGCGCCGACGACATGCGCATCGACGTGCTCTCCGCGGCCGCCACGAGTGGCCTCTCCGAGCGCTGCAAGGCCTTCGCGGGCCGCTGCCTCGACGAGTACGACCTCCAAGGTTGGCGCACCAAGGATCTCTTCACGCCGAACGAGCTCGTCCCGGTCGTCTCCTCGCGGAGGCGGCCGTCGTCGTGGTGAGCCGCGGGCCTCGCCTCAGAAAAACCCTTCCAGCGCGATCACGCAAAGCTCCGCGGGCCGCTCGGGATCATCGGGATCGGTGACGGCCCAGATCGTCTTTCGCTCCGGATCGAACGCAATCCCCTCGACCTTGCGGCACGAGCCTTCCCCCGAGGGTTCTTCGAGCATGGCATACCGCGCCTGCTCCCCCGCGACGAACCCGACGGCGGCGCCCACGACCGGCCCGTCGTCGATCGCATTCGGCGTCCCCTCGGCGACAGCAAGGTAAAACGTCCGCCCGCCGAATGCCGCCGCGTCCGTGAAATGCAGCGGCACGCCGCCCGCGACTCCGAGGTCGTACAACACGTGTCCGAAGAGCTCCACCGCGCGGCCTTGGAGCACGCTCGCCGCAACGTCCACGGTCGCGCTCGCCCCGGGCCCCGCGCCGCGATGAAACAGCCGCAAGACCTCGCCCGCCAGCACCGCGCCCTCGATGTTCGGCCGGACGCCGATCCGCGCCTCCACGGCGTCGAAGAGCGGCCCGAGATCCGTGACCTGCACGCGGCCCGAATCGAGATCCACCGACGCCTTCTGCCTACGCACAGCCGCAGAGCCCGACCCGAGCACCGTCACGGCGCGCCCCGGCCCCACGAACGCCGCCTCGAAATCAGGTTTTTTGGATTTGGGCAGCTCCTCCCCGCCCCCTTCGAGCCGCACGCGCGACATCGCCCCTGACGCCGGATCGACCCACACCACGGAGAATGCGTCGTCCTGGATCACGAGCAATCGCTCGTCATGCCAAACCAGCGCCGATCCCGCCCGCACCCCGGGCAGGGGCCGGGACGTGAGGATGCGGGCGCGCAAATGGGGATCCAGGGAGGCTTTGATCACGACGTCCGCTCTTACCCTGGACCTCGCCCGGACGACAACCTTTCTCTTCCCGGGCCCGCCCGCTCGAACAACCCCCCTCCCCCGCGGCGCATCGAAACGCCTTGGTGGATCTCGACAAGCTCCCTGAAGAAGGCCGCCGGCGTGTGCAGATCGAGCGCGTCCGTCCCGAGATCGACGGCGGGCGCTTCCCGATCAAGCGAATCCTCGGCGATCGCATCAACGTCTCGGCCCTCGTGTACGCCGATGGGCACGACCTGCTCGTCTGCTCGCTCCTCTATCGTCCCGCGCCGTCCATCGGGGATCCCGATCCGCCCTGGCTCTCCGTACCGCTCGAAGCCACCGCCGAGCCCGATCGATTCGTCGCATCGTTTTCGCCCGACACGATCGGCCTCTGGCAATACACCGTCGAAGCCTTGATCGATCGGTTCGGCACGTTCCGCCGCGACCTCAAGAAACGCGTCGAGGCGGCGCAGGACGTCTCCGTCGACATCCTCGACGGCGCGACCTTGCTCGAACAGGCCGCCAAAGACGCGACCGGCGACGACGCCCGCTCCCTCGCGGACGTGGCTGCGCGCCTGCGCGACGACACGATTCCGCTCACCGAACGAATCACGCTCGCGCTCGACAGCGGCCTTTGCATGGCCGCCGCGCGCCACCCCGATCGCCGCCTCGCCACGCGATATCCGGGCATCCTCGAAGTCGTGGTCGACCCCGAAAAGGCCCGCTTCTCCACCTGGTACGAGCTCTTTCCCCGCTCCTTCGGCGCCGAGGGCAGCCACGGCACCTTCGCCGACGCCGAGGCGCGCCTGCCGTACGTCGCCGAAATGGGCTTCGACGTCCTTTACCTCCCGCCGATCCATCCGATTGGCCAGACGAACCGCAAAGGGAAAAACAACACCCTCGTCGCGCAGCGGGGCGACGTCGGCAGCCCCTGGGCCATCGGCGCGCCCGAAGGCGGCCATACCGCGGTGCACCCCTCGCTCGGCACCCTCGACGATTTCGATCGGTTTTTCCAGGCCGCAGCGCGCCTCGGCATCGACGTCGCGCTCGACATCGCCTTGCAGGCCTCGCCCGATCACCCCTGGGTCCACGAGCATCCGGGGTGGTTCCCGCGCCGCGCCGACGGCACCGCCCGGTATGCCGAGAATCCTCCGAAGAAATACCAGGACATCCACCCCTTCGATTTCGAGGCCGAGGAGTGGCCCGAGCTCTGGCGCTCGCTCGAAGGCATTTTCCGGTTCTGGATCGCCCGCGGCGTCCGCTTCTTCCGCGTCGACAACCCGCACACGAAGCCCCTGCCGTTCTGGGAGTGGGTCATCCGCTCGATCAAGCGCGACCACCCCGAGGTCGTCTTCCTCTCCGAGGCGTTCACGCGCCCCGCGCTCATGTATGGCCTCGCCAAACGCGGCTTCACCCAGTCGTACACGTATTTCACCTGGCGCGTCTCCAAGGACGAGATCACGTCCTACATGCACGACCTCACGAAGACCGAGATCGCCGAGTTTTACCGGCCGAACTTCTGGCCGAACACACCCGACATCCTGCCCGAGCACCTCCAGAACGGCGAGCCCGCGGCATTCCTCATCCGCCTCATCCTCGCCGCCACGCTGTCGAGCTCGTACGGGATGTACGGCCCGGCGTTCGAGCTCATGGAGCACAGTCCTCCGCGCGAGGGCGCCGAGGAGTATGCGAACAGCGAGAAATACGAGCTTCGCCGCTGGGACCTCCGCCGCCCGGACAGCCTGCGCCCCATGATCACGCGCATCAACCGCATCCGGATGGAGCACCCCGCGCTCGCGCGGAGCGACAATCTCCATTTTTTCCAGACGGACAGCGACCTCGTCCTCGCCTATGGCAAGACGCACGGGGACGACACGCTGATCGTCGTCGTCAACCTCGACCCGTACCACCATCATGGCGCGTGGGTCGAGCTCGATCTGCCGGGGCTCACGGACGCGGGGCGTGGCTTCGAGGTCCATGACCTCCTGAGCGGCGCGCGTTATACGTTCCGAGGAAAGCGAAACTGGGTCGAGCTCGATCCGCGGACCTCGCCCGCCTGTGTCTTCCATGCGCGGAGGCTCGCCCGCAGGGAGATCGATTACGAGTATTTCCTATGAAACGCGATCCCCTCTGGTACAAGGACGCCGTCGTCTACGAGCTGCACGTCCGCGCGTTCAACGATCAGAACGGCGACGGAATCGGGGACCTCCCGGGGCTCGCGCACAAGCTCGATTATCTCCAGGACCTCGGCGTCACGGCCATCTGGCTCCTGCCGTTCTACCCCTCGCCGCTCCGGGACGGCGGCTACGACATCGCGGATTACACGGGCGTCAGCGAGAGCTACGGCACGCGCGAGGACTTCGCCCGCCTGCTCCGCGAGGCCCACGACCGGGACATCCGCGTCATCACCGAGCTCGTCCTCAATCACACGTCGAGCGAGCACGCCTGGTTCCAGCGCGCGCGCCGCGCCCCGCCCGGCGACCCGTACCGTGACTTTTACGTGTGGAGCGACGCGCCAAACCGCTTCGAGGAGGCGCGCATCATCTTCCAGGATTTCGAGAGCTCGAACTGGGCCTGGGATCCGCTCGCGCGTGCCTATTACTGGCACCGATTTTATGCCCACCAGCCCGACCTCAACTTCGACAACCCCGCCGTCCACGAGGCGCTGCTCAAGGTCGTCGATCACTGGTTCGACATGGGCGTCGACGGCATGCGCCTCGACGCTGTGCCCTACCTCTACGAGCGCGAAGGGACGAACTGCGAGAACCTCGCCGAGACCCACGCCTTCCTGAGGAAACTCCGCGCCCACGTCGATTCTCGCCACGAGGGCCGCATGCTCCTCGCCGAGGCGAACCAGTGGCCCAGCGACGCCGCCGCGTATTTCGGCGCCGGCGACGAGTGCCACATGAACTTCCATTTCCCGCTCATGCCGCGCATGTTCATGGCGGTCGAGCTCGAGGATAGTTTTCCCATCGTCAACATCCTCCGCCAGACCCCGTCGATCCCCGAGTCCTGCCAGTGGGCGACGTTCCTCCGGAACCACGACGAGCTCACGCTCGAAATGGTCACCGACGAGGACCGCGACTACATGGTCAAGGTCTACGCCGAGGAGCGCAACGCGCGCATCAACCTCGGCATCCGCCGCCGCCTCGCCCCGCTCATGCGCACGCGCCGCCGCATCGAGCTCATGAACGCGCTCCTCTTCTCGCTGCCGGGCACGCCCGTCCTCTATTACGGCGACGAGATCGGCATGGGCGACAACATCTTCCTCGGTGACCGCGACGGCGTCCGCACGCCCATGCAATGGAGCTCCGATCGCAATGCGGGGTTCTCGCGCTGCAACCCGCAGCGGCTCTACCTGCCCGTCATCGTCGATCCCGAGTTCCATTACGAGGCCGTCAACGTCGAGGCCCAGCAGGCGAACCCGCAGTCCTTGCTCTGGTGGATGAAGCGCCTCATCGGCCTGCGCAAGCAATACGAGGTCTTCGGCCGCGGCACGATCGAGTTCCTCCAGCCCGACAACCACCGCGTCCTCGCGTTCATCCGCTCCCACCGGGACGAGAACGTGCTCGTCGTCGCGAACCTCTCGCGGTATGGCCAATTCGTCGAGCTCGACCTCTCGCGCTTCCGCGGCATGGTGCCCACGGAGCTCTTCGGCCGGACCCGCTTCCCCGAGGTCGAAGGCAAATACCCGCTCTCGCTCGGGCCGCACGATTTCTTCTGGTTCGGCCTCGAACGCACCGCGCCTCTCACGATCGCCGCGCGCGAGAGGCTCCCCGTCCTGCTCGCCGAGCAGTCCATCGAGAGCCTCGTGAAGCGGCCCGAGGGGCGACGCGCGCTCGAGCGCGTCCTCTGCAATGACCTCGCGACGCGGCGGTATTTCCGCAGCAAGGGTCGCGCGCGTTCGAGCGCCACGATCCTGGACGCCATTCCCCTCGGCGATCCCAGCGCCCCGCTCGCATGGCTCCTCTTCGTCCGCGTCGATTTCGCCTCCGGGCCACCGGAGACCTACGTCCTGCCCATCGCCTTCGCGACGGGCGAGCGCGCGCGAGAGCTCGAAGCCAACGCGGCCCACGCGGTCATCGCGGCCGTTCGGCTGCACGTGAGCAATGGGCACACCGAGGTCATCGAGGGCACGCTCATCGACGCGCTCGTCGACCCCGACCTCTCGAATGCGCTCCTTCGTTTCGTTCGCCAGGGCGCGAAGTTTTCCGGGGCGCGCGGGGAACTCCGGTTCGTCCCGCATCCCTTCCTGCAAAACGTGCCCGAGGAGGCCACCGAGCACGGCCGGCTCCTCTCGGCCGAGCAATCGAACAGCATCCTCGTGTACGGCGAATCCGTGATGCTCAAGCTCTTCCGCCAGGTCGAGGAGGGCATCAATCCCGAGTTCGAGGTCCAGGCGTTCCTCGACGCGCAACGCTACCCCAGCGTCCCGCGGCTCGGGGGCGCCATCGAATACCAGGTGACCGGGCGCGACCGCACGGTGCTCGGAATGGTCCAGCAATGGATGCCGAGTCGAGGGAATGCTTTCCAGCTCGCGCTCGAATCCCTCGACCTCTTCTTCGATAGGGTCCTCGCCGATGAAGCCGCGCGCTCGGGCGCCGTGCCGCCCCTGCCGCGAGGCACGTTCACCGAGCGCGCGCGCGGCGCGACGCCGCCCCTCGCGCACGACCTGCTCGGCGCGCAGGTGGTTTGGCTGAACAAACTCGGCCAGAGGACGGCCGAGCTCCACGCGACCCTCGCGGCCGATACGACCGATACCACGTTCGGCCGCGAGCCCTATTCCACGCTGCACCAGCAATCCCTCTATCAAGCCGCGCACACGATGCTCGCGCGCACCTTCGACGCGCTTCGCCGGCGGGCGCGCAGCTTGCCAGAGGGCGCGGCGGAGCTCGCGCGGGAGATCGTGCGACGCGAGGACGAGGTCGACCGGCGGTTCAAGGCGATCGGCGCGCGCAAGGTCGACGCCACGCGGATCCGTTGCCACGGCGACTTCCACCTCGGGCAGGTCCTCTTCACCGGCGACGATTTCGTCTTCATCGATTTCGAGGGCGAACCCATGCGCCCGCTCGCGACGCGCCGCTACCGCCGCACGCCGCTCCGGGACGTGGCCGGCATGATCCGCTCCTTCGATTATGCGGCGGCATCCGCCCTCGCCTCCGGCCGCGCGCGGCCCGAGGACGTGCCCGTGCTCGAACCCTGGACGAATGCCTGGGTCGCCTGGGCCGAGGCCGTGTACCTCGCCGGTTACCTCAACGCGGCCGCGGGGAGCGAGTTTCTCCCGAAACACGATCCCGACACCGACCTCCTCCTCGATTTCTACGTGCTCGAGAAGTGCATCTACGAGATTGGCTACGAGCTCGACAATCGCCCCGACTGGCTCGCCATCCCGCTCCGCGGCCTCGCGCGCATGCTCGAAGGCTGAGGCGCCGCGCTACAGCGTCCCCTCGCGCTTGAAGTACGCGCGCGCGTGGGCGGCGATCTGCTTGTCGGTCGGGTGATCCAGGGTCTCCACCGCGACGACCCTGGATTTCAGGTCGTGGTGGTGGTTCTCCAGGTGCCGGACGAACGCGTCTTTCGCGTTCGCCGGCCCGACCACGAGGATCTCCTCGGTGCCGGCGAGGAGCATCGCGACATCGTGATAATAATGCGGGTCCTCGCCCGCGTGCCCCGACGAAGCCGTCGGGCCCGCCTTCCGGTGCAGCTTCGTATGCGCGTGCGGCGACCTGATCACCTCCCCGGCATAACTCTCGGGTGTGAGGTGGAAAATGTGGGCCTCATTGTGATCGAGCCAAACGACGGCATGTCGGGTGGTCATGGCAAAGCTGCCATCGCAACGGACGTGCCGCGGAGCAACGCCACGAAAAACGCCGGGGAACACGCGAGGCGCGGCGGATCCCCTCGTCACGAAACGCAAGGCGTGCGTGGCGGCGCAAGGACTGCGACGGACGCGTTTGCCTGCTGGCTGGATGGCCCGCCGCGCCGCGGATGTGGTAGGGGGAGACCGTGCAGGAAGGTCGAACCCCGATTCAAGAGACCCCCGAGGGCGTCGTTCGGCGCCTCGTGGCCGCGCGCGCGGCGCTCCCGCGCGAGGAGGACCTGGTCCTCGCGTTCGACGCCGACGGTACGCTCTGGAGCGGCGACGTCGGCAACGACCTCTTCGAGACGCTGATCGCCGAGTCGGCGGTGCGCGAAGAGGCGCGCGAGGCGCTCATCGTCGAAGCCCGCGCGGCCGGCGCGAAAGCCGACGGCCACACGCTCGACATCGCACAAGGCCTCTACCGCGCGCTCGCAGAAGGCACGTATGAAGAAGCGCGCGCGTTCGCCATGATGGCCTGGGTCTTCGCGGGGTTTTCCCTGGGCGAGGTGGCGGAGTTTGCCGGCCGCGTCGTCGCGTCACGCGGGCTCGAAGCACGGCTGCATCGATTTCTTTCACCCGTCCTCGCCTGGGCCGAGGCGGAAAAGGTGCCCGTGTGGGTGGTCTCCGCTTCGCCGCGCTGGATCGTCGAGATTGGCGTCGCACTCCTCGGAATCCCGGCGAATCGCGTGGTCGCGATGACGCCTCGTATCCAAGACGGTCGCATCGCGGCCGAGCTCGTCGGGCGGCCTGTTTATGGGGAGCACAAGCCCCTCGCGCTGCGCGAGGCGTGCCCGGGCGCGACGCTCCTCGGCGCGTTCGGGGATTCGAGTTACGACGTGCCGATGCTCGCAGCGTCACGCGTGCCGGTCGGCGTGCGTCCGAAGGCGGGATTGCTCGCGCGCGCGGCCGAGATCCCGAGCCTCGTCGTCCTTGGTACCTGAGCCATGGCGACGATCGAGCTCCGCGGCCTCGTCCGAAAGCACCCCGGCACCGAAATCCCCGCCCTCGACAAACTCGATCTCGACGTGCGCGACGGCGAAATGCTCGTCCTCGTCGGCCCCTCGGGGTGCGGCAAATCGACGACGCTGCGCCTCGTCTCGGGGCTCGACACGCCCGACGCCGGGACGATCCGGATCGACGGTCGCGACGTCACGCACGTCGCGCCGCAAGATCGGGACGTGGCCATGGTGTTTCAAGGGTATGCCCTTTATCCGCACATGAGGGTGCGCGAGATCCTGGCGTTCCCCCTCAAAATGCGCGGCGTGCCGCGTCCCGAGCAGGACAAAAAAGTCGAGGAGGCGGCGGAGATGCTCGGGTTGTCGAAGCTGCTCGATCGGCGGCCCGGCGAGCTCTCGGGCGGGGAGCGGCAACGGGTCGCGATGGGGCGGGCCATCGTGCGTTCGCCGCGGGTCTTTTTGTTCGACGAGCCGCTCTCGAACCTCGACGCCGCGCTCCGGGCCGAGCTGCGCGTCGAGCTCGCTTCGCTCGTGCGCAGGCTCGGCGTCACGAGCATTTATGTCACCCACGATCAGGTCGAGGCGATGACGATCGGCGATCGTATCGCCGTGATGAAGGGCGGCGTGCTCCAGCAGGTGGGGACGCCCAAGGAGATTTACGAAGAACCGGCCAATGTCTTCGTGGCCTCGTTCCTCGGCACGCCGGCCATCAATCGCATCGAGGCGACGTACCACGCCGGGACGATCGAGGCGCCGAGCCTCCTCTTTTCGGTGCCGGTCACGCTCGGGCTGCCGAACCGCGTCATCGTGGGGATCCGGCCGGAGCACGTATCCATCGTGCGTGACAAACCACGCGCCGACGACATTTCGATCACCACGAAGGTCGTGCACGCCGAGCCCCTCGGCGCCGAGACGTACCTTTATCTCGACGCGGCGGGGACGAGGATCGCGGCGCGCATGCCGGGCTGGGGGGCCTTCGCTCCGGGTGACACGCTCGTGGCCGCGGTCGAGCTGCGCCATTGCCTGTTCTTTGACGCCAGGACGGGCCAAAGGCTCGCGGAGGCGCGAGGATGAGCGCGCGCCTCCGGCGCAGGGACGCGCTGATCACGCTCGCCTCGTCGTTCGCCGCCCTCGCGGGGGCGGGCTGCGCGCGCGGCGGCAAGGACGGCGAGGCGTCGTTGTGGTTCGCGTATGGCGGCACCAACCGCGAGGTGCTGCTCTCGCTGGTGAACCGCTTCAACGCCGAGCAAACCACGTATCGCATCAAGGCCATTTACCAGGGTGACTATTTCGAGGCCCTGGCGAAGCTCCGCACGGCCATCGCGGCGCGCACGGCGCCGGCGCTCACGCACGTGGTCGGCGAGGTCGTTCCTTACCTCGCGCAGGCCGGCACGCTCCTGCCGATCGACGAGACCCACCACGTGACCGGGGATGTCGTCCCTGCCCTCGGGCAAACCGGGTGTTTCGTGCGGGGCGGGGAGCGGCCGATCGTCTGCGCGCCTTTCAATCGATCGACGCCGATTGCGTATTACAACCGCGCGATCTTCGACGAACTCGGCCTGCACCCGCCGACCACATGGAGCGAGCTCGAATCTGTGGCCCGCGCGGCGACCGTCCGTGCAAACGACGGGACCGTGACCCGCCACGGATTCGCTTGCCCCATCGATTGGTGGTTCTGGGTGGCGCTCGTGGGACAAGCGGGCGGGACCGTCGTGGAGGACGACGGGACACCCTCGCTCGGCGGCGAGGCCGGGGTGCGCGCGCTCGAATTCTGGCAGCGGCTCGTGCACGAGGAGCGCACGATGAAGCCGCCGCCCGGGCGTGATTACAATGCCTGGCAAGCCACGAACACCGATTTCCTCGCGGGCCGCGTGGCGATGATCTGGACCTCGACCGCGTTCCTCAAGTACCTCGAAACAAACGCAAAATTCCCGGTCGGCGCCGCGCCGCTGCCGGGGGATGTGCGCAGGAGTGTGCCCACGGGTGGCACGATGTTCGTCGTGCCAGCCGCCTCATCGGAGCACGAGCGCCCCGCCGCGCGCGCCTTCCTGCAATGGATGATGCAGCCGCGGCAGGCGAACGAATGGGCCACGCGGACGGGGTATTTGCCCGTCTCGCAAAAGGGGCTCGCCGAGCTCGAAGCGAGCGGGTATTACCGCGAGCACCCGAACGACCGGGTCGCGCTTGATCAATTGAAGGACGCGTTCGCGTGGCCGTGGGCGCCGACCTTGTTCCGCATCCAGCGCGAGGCGGTGCAGCCGCGGCTCGAAGAGGCCGTCCTCGCCAGGAGGGACGCGCGGGCGACGCTCGACGAAGCGCGCCGCGCAGCGGGGGAGCCATGAAGCCGAAGCGCCCGCTCGATCCCTATCTCTTCCTCGCCCCGACGGCGCTCGTGCTCGGCCTCTTCTTTTTCTGGCCGCTCGCGCTCGTCTTCAAGAACAGCTTTTATCGCTGGGACATGCTCACGCCCCCCGAATGGGTAGGCACGGCGAACTACGGACAGATCCTCGCGAGCGGCGAGCTTTGGGGCACGATCGGGCGGACGCTCTCCTACAGCGTCGTGGTCGTGGTGATCTCGCTCGGCCTCGGCCTCGGCCTCGCGCTCGCGCTCGATCGCCCCGGAAAACTTTATGCCTTCGTGCGGGGCGCGGTCTTCAGCGCGTACGTCGTCTCCTGGGTCGCCGTGGCCCTGCTCTGGATGTGGATCCTCGACGCGGACGGCGGGCTGCTCTCCTCGCTTTGCCGCGCCGTCGGCATCGTCCCCAAGAACTGGCTCGGCGATCCCTCGGTCGCGCTCTACACGCTCGCGGCCGTGAGCGTCTGGAAAATCACGGGGTATTCGATGGTGATTTTCCTGGCGGGCCTCCAGGACATCCCGCGCTCCTTGCACGAGGCCGCGGCGCTCGACGGGGCCGGGGCCATTTCGCGGTTCCTCCACGTCACCTGGCCCATGTTGCGCCCGAGCGCATCGTTCGTCGGGACGACCAGCTTGATCCTCTCGTTCCAGGCCTTCGACGTGGTCCGCGTGATGACCCAGGGTGGGCCCGTGAAATCGACGACGGTCTTCGTCTACGCGATTTACGAGCACGTCTTCGTGAACCTGCGCGTCGGGCGGGCGAGCGCGATGACTGTCGCGTTTTTCGTGCTCCTGCTCGGGCTCACGGCCTTGCAGCTCGGCACCTGGCGGCTCGGCCGAACCGGCGCGAGGCGCGCATGAAGCTCGCCTTTTCGCGCATCCTGCTCGTCGTCGTGGCCCTGCTCTGGGTCGGGCCGTATGCGTGGATGGTGCTGACCTCGCTCCGGACCTTGCCGGAAATCGTGGCGGCGCCCGCGTGGCCCATCCCGAAATCGATCCAGTTCGACGCCTACCGCGAGGTCCTCACGGCGATCCCCGTCGGTCGGTATTTCCTCAACACGACGGCCATGGCCGTGGCCATCGCGCTCCTGCAAATCCTGCTCGCCTTGCCCGCGGGATACGCGCTCGCCAAATTGCATTTCGTCGGCAAGAAGGTCGCATTTGCCCTGGTGCTCGCGTGCCTCCTCATCCCGGCGCAGGTGACGTTCGTCCCCGTCTTCTCGATGCTCGGCCCGCTCGGCCTCGTGAACACGTTCGCGGCGCTCGTCTTGCCGTTCGGCGTGAGCGCGCTCGGGACATTCCTCGTGCGGCAAGCGCTGCTCTCCGTGCCCGATGAGATGATCGAAGCGGCGCGGCTCGACGGCGCGAGCGAGCTTCGGATCGTCTACGGCCTGCTCGCTCCGATGTTACGGCCGACGCTCGCGTCGTTGTTCCTCTTCAGCTTCGTGTTCCATTACAACGATTATTTCTGGCCGCTCGTCATGACCACCGACGACGACGTGCGCACCTTGCCCCTCGCGGTGGCCTTGCTCCGCGAGCAAGGCACCGGCGTGCGCTGGCACATCGTAATGGCGGGGAACGTGATCCTGAGCTTGCCCGTCCTCGCGCTCTTCGCGGCGGTGCAGAAGCAGATCCTTCGGGCGGTGACGGCGCGCGTGGGCTGAACGGCTAAGGTGTTTCCGCGGGCTTTTTCGGCGTCTTCTCCGCCGCTTTCCCGGCCGCCTCGTCGTGCATCAGGAATTGCTCGGGCGTGAGCTCCCCCATCGTCTCGACCCCCGCGCGCGTGCGAGGGGGCTCCGGCGCGAGCATCATCTGCCCCACCGTCTGCTCCGTGCGCATGCCCAGGCCCACCCAGGCCGCGGCCACTGCGCCCGTCCCGACGGCGACCACGGAAAGCACGCGCCGCACACGCCTCCTCCGCACGCCGACGGGGCAATCGGAGGTCATCACCGTCCCGTCCTTGCGCTGGAAGTACCGGACGCAGAGGTTGCCCTCCTTCGCGCGGATGAGCTGCTCCGCCTCCTGGGCGGTCAGGGCCGAGAGATTGTAAACGTTCTTTTCGCAGGACGGACAGAACCGCGCCCGGTCGTCGCCCACCATCGAGGCCCAGTCCGCGCTGCAAGGGGCCGCGACCTCGACACGGGAGAGCAGAGGCAAGCGCCGCTTCTCGTCGAGCCGGCGTTGCACGTCCGCGAGCTCCTTGCCGAGATCCGCTCCCTCACGCGAGAGACCTTCGAGCTCGCGCTGCTGCGCCTCGATCTGCGCGAGGCGGGCCTCGATCTCGGCCTTCTTGATCTCCAGGGCGTGCTCGTCGTCGCGGTAGGCCATGGCCCTTGGACGCACGAGGCGAGCGTCGGGTTTGAGGGGAAGGGCGAAGATTCGCGGCCGCGCGCTCAGTTGCGGCCGTTCAGCAGGTCCTTGTGCGTGGCGACCAGGAACGGATTGCCGCGCGGCTGCACCGTCGTGGTCGCCGCCTGCGTGGCCGGCGTCTCGCTCACCGGCTTGCGCGGGATGCGCGGCTTGGGCTTGGGGAGAGGGAGGGGCTGGGGCTTGGGGAGGGGCTGGGGCTCGACGGCCGGGCCGAGGGCGAGCTCGATCGACGCCTTGGCCTTGGCGATCTGCGCGAGCGCATTCGCGCGTTCCCGCGGTCGGGCCGCCGTGGCTTGCTCGACCTCTTGTTCGGCGCGCTCCAGGAACGCGAAGCCCCGCGCGAGCTTGAGCCGCGTGACCTGCTCGGCCGACGGGAGATCCGCGTCACACGCGGCTGACTCCTGCACCGCGCCCCTGCCGACGACGACCACGAGCGCTCCCGCGAGCACCAGCGTCGAGACCTTCCACACATTCACCATCGGTTCCTCCCTCCGAGCGCGAGCGTCGCGCGCTCGCCATGTGGCGAGGTCGGGCCTCGATGTGACCAACTTTTTTCGGGACGAGGAGATCTCGCCGCCACGGCGGCCCTGTCCCCCCCGGGGCCCACGGACGAAACGCCCGGGACGAGGCGCCAGTCGATGGAAGGGAAGCGCGGCCCGGTCAGGGCGAGAGTTCGAGGAAAAACGCGTCGAACCCGCCGGCGCTCGCGGGCTCGTTGAGGGCCCCCACGAGCTTGCCCTGGAAGCCGCCGACGAGGAGCGGACGGCCCGTCTTGGGGGAGACGTCGACGGCGGTGATCCCCTGCGCCCAGGCGTCGCCAAAGTCGTGGCCCCAGACCACGTCGAGGGTCCCGCCCCGCAGCTTGAAGGCGCAGGCGTCGGCGTCGAGCCCGCTCTCCGTTGCGAGGAGCTTGATGCCGAGCTGGAGCTGCTGCGAAAACAGGCAGCCGATCACGACATCCCCGGCCGGATCGAACGCGACGCCGGTGCCGGCTTGGATCCCGGGCCCTTGAAAGGCCGCGCTCCGGAGGAGCGCGCCGTCCGTCGGCGAATAAAACGCGGCGAACATGTCCCATGCGAGCATGTCGTCGTTCGTGTATTGCTTGCCGAGGAGATCCATCGTCCCGCCGCGGAAATTGCCGACGAGCGCGATTTCACCGGTCTTCGGCGAGATGTCGATCGCGTCGACGATCTGATCGCCCGACCCGCCCATCCTCTGCGCCCATTGCACATCCCCCGACGCCGCGTCGAGGCGCGCGAGGAACATGTCTTTCCCCTGCGTGAGCTCCCCTTCGAGCGACCCGAGGGAGCTCTCCCCATCCATGAGCCCCGCCGCGATGATGTCGCCGTCGTCCGTGACCGCGAGCGCGTAGACCGCCTGAAATCCGGGGCCGCGCACAGGCACCTGCCAGCGAAGCGTGCCGGTGCGATTGTAGGACACCAAAAACCCGTCGCCCGTCCCTGACGCCTCGAGCCCTGCCTTGTCGCCGAAATTCACCGCCCCTGCGAACGAGCCACCGAGGTACACGTTGCTCTCCGCATCGAACGCGACGGCGTGCGCCACCTGGTAGGCCTGGTCCCCGAGGGCCTTGAGGTATTTGAGCGCTCCCCCCCCGTCGAACACGGCCAAAAACGCGTCCCGCGAACCCAACGACGAGTCGTACGACTCGATCCCGATCTGGATCTTGCCGCTGAAATACCCGGCCACCGCGACGTCCCCGTTCGGCGCGACCGCGAGGCCCGCGACGGTGATGAGCTTGCCATCCGACTCCGGCAGGAACTTGGTGGACCAATCCGAGATCGCCCCGTCGGGGCCGCGCCGGGTAAGCAGGACGCGGCCGTCTTTCGGCACGCCGTCGGCCTCCGCCGTCCCCGACCCGAAGCCGCCCATGAACACCACGCCGTCGTTCGAGGCTGCGACAGCATGGAAGGCGTCGTCCTTCGCGGTGACGACCCCGTGCTCGACCGCAACCGGCGTCCCTTTGCAGGTCACCTCCGCGGTGCAGCCGTCGCCCAGCCCCGGCGGAGGCGGCGGCTCGTACTGCGACACCGTGCATCCCCCCACGGAAGCGAGACCCGAACCGAGAACCACCGCAAGCGCAAGCTTCCTCATACGCCATCTCCCGTGGAGCGCCGGGCCGGCGCCTTCCAAGCAGGCGTGAGCACGACGCAATGCGCCAGATTCTCGCGGCGCGCGGAAGCGGCGTCAACTTCTGGAAATGTGTAATCTTTTTCGCGGAGGGAGGCGGGAGGTGCGCCAGGCGGGGAGAATCAGCCGATGGCGGCGAGCGCGGCGTCGTAGTTCGGCTCCTGCGCGATCTCGGGGACGAGCTCGGCGTGCAGGACCTTGTTGTCGCCATCGAGGACGAGCACGGCGCGCGCCGTGAGGCCGGCGAGGGGGCCGTCGGCGATCTCGACGCCGTAATCCTTGCCGAACGAGGAGCGGAACGCGGAGAGCGTCTCGACGTTGGCGAGGCCTTCGGCGCCGCAGAAGCGCTTCTGCGCGAAGGGCAGGTCCTCGGAGATGTTCAGCACCGTCACGCCGCTCTTGGACGCGCGCTCGTTGAACTTGCGGACCGAGACGGCGCAAACGGGCGTGTCGATGCTCGGGAAGATATTGAGGATCTTCTTGCCCGAGAACGTCGCGAGCGAGGCCCGGGCGAGGTCGCCCCGGAGGAGCTTAAAATCGGGCACCTTGCTCCCCAGGCTCGGCAGCTCGCCGGACGTGTGAATCGGATTGCCCTTCAGCGTGATCGTCGCCATGTGGATCGTCTCCCTGTTCGGTTTGGCGCGGAGTGTACACACAAGGGCAAGCGCCACAAGGGGCGAACGTGACCCTACGTGACGTCCGGCAACCCCTCGACGCCCACGAGCTTCGCGCTGACCTCGTAGAGCCGGCGCTGGAGCGCGCGATCGTGCGAAGCCTTCGACGAGGCCTCCTCGTGCTCGTCGGAGAAGTATTTGCACGTCACCCCGGCAAGCGTGGGGTCGGTCGCGAGCCGGACGGACGTGGCGGCCCCCTGCGCGACCGTGCCCCCGCCCATGCCGAAGCCGCTGCGCAAGAGCTTCGTGCCGATGACCCCCGGATGCAGCGCGTTCGAGGTGATCCGCGTCCCGGCGAGCCTTCGCCCCATTTCATACGCGAAGAGCACGTTCGCGAGCTTCGACGTGGCATACGCCGTATACCCGTGGAAATAGCGCTCGGACGTGAGATCGCCGAATTCGATCTGCCCGCGGGTATGGGCGATCGAGCTCACGGTGACGATGCGGCCGTCGTCGCTCGCGCGGAGCTGGGGGAGCAAGAGGTGCGTGAGCAGGAACGGCGCGAGGTGATTGACGGCGAACGTCATCTCGAATCCGTCCTCCGTGAGCTTTCGCTCGTGCATGAAGACGCCGGCATTGTTGAGCAGCACGTCGAGCCGCTCCACGCGCCCCGCGACCTCCGCGGCGAGCGCGCGGACGGAGGACATCGACGAGAGATCCGCGGCGACGGGCACGAGATCGTTCGAATGGCTCTCCCGCGCGAGCGCTTCGCAAACCGCGTTCGTCTTGGCCGCGGTCCGCCCGTGCACGACGACGCGGGCGCCGCGCCGAAGAAGCTCGAGCGCGGTCTGGCGCCCGATTCCGTCGGTCGCGCCGGTGACGAGGACGATCCGCTGCTGGGACATGATGCCGTCTGCCTCTCCCGCACGCGGGAGCATAAGGGGATAAGAAGAAGTGGTAAGGAGGGGGAATCAGGGCGTCAAGGTGCGCTCGCGGGCTCCGGCGGCCCCGCATCCTTGACCGCAACGGAGCCGATGAGCGACATCGTGCGGCGCTCGTAGTTCGGATCGTCGCTCGTGGACTCGAAATAGATGCGCGATCCGTCCTCGGAGAAAAGCGGATATCGCTCCTTCCAGGGGTTCTGCGTGAAACGACGGACGTGCTTTTGCTCGATGTCGAACAGGAACACGTCCCCGCGCCGCGTGAACGTGACGAGCTTGCCGTCGGGCGAAACACTCGGGTTCTCGGCCGACCCGATGTCGAAGCGCAGGAGCTTGCCCGCCTCGAGGTCGAACATCGCGAGGCCCAGGGTCTCCATGACGAGCTTCTTTCCGTCGCGGCTCGCTTCGAGGGCCGACAAGCGGTCGTGGGGGTCCACCTCGTAGAGCCGCGTCACGGCCGGCGGCGAGGCCCCGAGGTCGGCGACGTACAACGTCTGGTGCAGAGGCTTGAACGGGGCCTCGCCCGACGCCTCCTCGCTCGGCGCGGGCGGCTCCTCCTGCGAACCCGGCATGTGCAGGAACGCGAGCCGGTTCGCGTCGATCCAGGCGAACCCCGAGAAAAAGCCGCCCTCGGGCGCGCGCTCGTAGAGCGTCTTGCCGTCGTCGAGCGAGACGACGAGCAGGTTGCCCGGGCAATCGCGGCAGGGGCGATCATAAAGCGCGGTCGCCTTGCCGCCCGGCGCGACCTCGGGCGACGAGAATCGGTGATCCTCGTCGATCCGCAGGCGCCGCGCCTTGCCGTCAGGCTCGACCACGGTGAGCGTCTTCGCCCAGCCGAAGAGGTCCTCCGCGAACACCACGCGCCCGCCGTCCGGCGCAGCCGCCGGATAACTGAAGAGGTGGTACCCGCTCCAGAGGAGCTTTCGCTCGCCGCCGGGCTTTCGCCATTCGAGGGTTTCGAGGCCCGTGATCCACGAGAGGTTCATCGTGCGCGGCGCGACGAACGGCGTGATGTCGGCCGTCTTCACGAGAAACCCGGGCGCGGCCGAACCGCCGAGCGCGTCGTCGGCGCCGAGGGCGCTGTGGTAGGTGACCTTCGCGGGGCCCTTGTCGAACTCCTTGCGGCGCTTCTCCAGGTCCTCGTAGGTGCGCTGCGCGTCGCCGAGGCGGTCGCCGCGGACCTCGACGTATTTCTTCGCCTTGGCGACGTGATCGGCGAGCTTGATGTCGTTGCCCTGGAAAATGCTCTGGAGCGCCGGGTGCTTGACCAGGTGCGGGACGACCTGATCAAAGGCCTGGAGCGCGAGCGTGTCGGCGAGGCGGCGCAAGGCGTCGCCCTTCTGCTTGCCGCCCGCCCAGCCGACGAGGCGGCCGCTCTGCGCGACCTCGTCGCGGACATGGTGAACCTCGAACGAAGCGTCGGCGCGGACCTCGAAGTAGCCTCCTTCCACCGGATGCTCGAGCGTCTCGGGGCTCAACTTCGCCTTGACGACGAACGCGGCGCGGAGCTTCTTCGCGGCGGCCTCGGGGCTCTCGGCCTCGCGCAGGACGTCGAGCACCTCGGGGTCACCGGCGCGCACGGGCTCGAACCCGATCGCGTCGAGGCGCTGGCAAAGCTCGTTCACGAGCCGGGCCGACGCGCGCGAGCCTTCCCAGAAGTGCCCGTCGAGATCCACGGCGACGACCACGCGCAGCGGCTCGGGCTCGGCGAGCGAGCGCAGGCCGAAGAAGCCGGCCACGCCCGCGAGCGCGGCGAACACGCCGATGACAGGCCAGAAGCGGCGCTTGCGGGGGACGAGCTCCGGCGGGATCTCGGTCTCGGTCTCGGCAGGCTCGGCAGGAGTGGTCATGGCCGTCGTTCGCGCATAACCTCGCGGCGGGCCGGAGGCAATGGTAGCGTTGCGCGTCCGCGTCGGAGGGGGGACCTATGCTCGTGATCGGGGAGACCCTGGGGGGGCGGTACGATCTCGTGCGGCTCGCGGGGACTGGCGGAATGGGGGAGATCTACGAAGCGCGCGAGCACTCGACGGGCAAGCGGCTCGCCGTGAAGGTGCTCCGGGCCGGCCGGGACGATGCGGCCGCGCGCTTCGAGCGGGAGACGGCGATCCTGTCCACGTCGTCGCACCCGCATATCGTGCAGTACGTGGCGCGCGGGGTGCTGCCCTCGGGAGAGCCTTGGCTCGTGATGGAATGGCTCGAGGGGGAGGACCTCGCGAGCCGCCTCGGGCGGGGTCCGCTCGGCATCGCCGAGGGCGTTCGATTGCTCCGCGCCGCGGCCGAGGCGCTCGGCGCCATGCACGCGCGCGGCGTCGTCCATCGGGACATCAAGCCGGGCAACCTGTTCCTCGTCGGCGGGCGCATCGAGGGATTGAAGGTGCTCGATTTCGGCATTGCCCAGCTCCCCGGGGCCTCGCGGCTCACGGACACGGGGTTGATCCTCGGGACCCCCGGGTACATGGCCCCCGAGCAAGCGAGGGATCGCGAGGGGGTGGGCGCGGGGGCCGACGTCTTTTCGCTGGGCGCGGTCCTCTTCGAATGCCTGACCGGACAGCGCGCGTTTCCGGGGGCGACGTTCCTCGCCGTCCTGAGCAAGACGCTCTTCGACGAACCCCCGCGGCTGCGGCAGCTCGTCCCTCGGGCGCCGGAGGGGCTCGAAGCGCTCGTCGCGCGAATGCTTTCGAAACACCCGGAGGACCGGCCGGCGGATGGGCGGGCCGTCGCCGCGGCCCTCTCGACGTCGTGGCTCGTGGACGACGCCCCGACGCCGGAGCGCCCCCGGAGCGCGATCACCGGAAGCGAGCGGCGCACGGTCGTGCGGCGACAGATCGCGGAGGGCCCGCGTTTGCTCCTCGGAAAGCCGACGCCGTACGTGGGCCGGGAGCGCGACCTCGCGCTGGCCTTGCAGCTCTTCGACGAATGCGTGGAGGACGGTGTCGCGCACGGCGTGCTCGTCGTGGCGCCCCCGGGCATGGGCAAATCGCGCCTGGCCCACGAGCTCGTGCGGGAGCTCCGCGCGCGGACCAAGCCTCCTTCGACGCTTGGGGGCTCCGCTCGGACGAGCCGAGCTGCGCCCCCAAACCCCCCGTCGATCTGGAACGTGCGCGCCGATCCGCTCCGGCAAAGCTCGGCGCTCGGCCTCCTCGGGCAGGCCCTCCGCGGCGCGTGCGGGCTTCGCGAAGGTCAGCCGCTCGAAGCGCGGAGGGAGGCGCTGCTCGCGCGCATCACCGAGCGAATGGGCCCCGCGGGGCGACCCGTGGCCGAGGTGCTCGGCGAGATCACCTCCACGCCGTTTCCCGACGCGGAGAGCGCGCCGCTCCGCGAGGCGCGCAAGAACGCCCAGCTCCTCGCCGATCGCATCCAGGACGCCTGGCTCTCCTTCCTGCAAGCCGAATGCAGCGCGGCGCCGGTGCTGCTCTTGCTCGACGATCTGCAATGGAGCGATCGGCCGACGGTGCAGCTCGTGGACGCCGCGCTGCGGGAAGGCCAGCGCTCTCCGCTCTTCGTGCTCGCGCTGGCGAGGCCGGAGGTCCACGACGTCTTTCCGAACCTCTGGTCGAAGCGGCGCTTGTACGAGCTCCGGCTCCGCAAGCTCGGCCCGAAGGCGAGCGAAGAGCTCGTCCGGCACGTGCTCGGCGACGCGGCCCCCGAGGAGACCGTCACGCGGATCTGCGCCCTCTCCGACGGCAATGCGTTTTACCTGGAGGAGCTCATCCGCGCGGCGGAGGAGAAGCAGACCACGCTCCCGGCGACCGTGGTGTCGATGGTGCAATCGAGGCTCACGCAGCTCGACGGCCCGGCGCGGCATATCTTGCGGGCGGCGAGCGTCTTCGGGGAGACGTTCTGGGCCGGAGGCGTCGCGGCCTTGCTCGGCGCGAGCCTCCACGCGTCCGAGATGCACGAAGCGTTTTCGCGGCTCGTGGACGGCGAGCTCGTCGCAAAGGCGCGCGAAAGCCGGTTCCCCGGCGAGGAAGAATTCCGCTTTCACCACGCGCTGCTCCGCGAAGGCGCGTATTCGATGCTCCTCGGCGAGGATCGGGCGCTCGGCCACCTCCTCGCCGGAGAATGGCTCGAACGGCACGGCGAGCAGGAGCCGACGGTGCTGGCCGAGCATTTCGAGCGCGGCGGCGACCTCGAACGCGCCTGCCATTACCACGCCCGCGCGGCCGAGCGGTCGTTCGCGCATTTCGATCTGGATGGCGTCCTCGTTCATGTGGAGCGCGGGGTCTCGTGCGGGGCGACCGGCGAGGTGCTGCTCACGCTCCGGAGCTGGCAGCTCATGGCGCACAATTTCCGCGGGAGCTTCACGGAGGAGGTGATTCGCCTGGCCGAGGAGGCGCGGGCGAAGGCGAGGCCTGGCAGCTCCGCGTGGTACCGGATGACCCACGTCTTGTGCTCCCATTGCATGTTCACCGGCCAGCGGGAGTACGCCATCACGCTCGCGAGGGAGATCGCCGCGACCTCACCCGACACCTCGGCGCGCCCCGTCGTGATGGAGCTCCTCGTGATCGTCGTCGGGGGACTGGCCGCGGTCGGCGAGGGCTCGATTGCGCGCGACATGATCGACTACTTGCAGCGCGTGGAGGATCGTTTGGAGGAGACAGACCTCCTCGAGCGCTGCCATGCCTGGCAAACCCGAGCGTGGTACCTCATGGTGCGGGACCAGGATCCCTGGAAGAGCCTCGTCCTCTTCCGGAAGGCCGCCGCGGGCTTCACGGAGGTGGGGGACCTCCGGCAAAAGGTGTTCGTGGAGAATGGGGCCACGGTCATGCTGTTCTGGATGGGGCAGCGCGAGGCGAGCATCGAGGACGCACGAAAGACGCTGGCGCTCGCCCAGCGCGTGCAGGATCCGCTCGTGCGGGCGTACGCCCAAAGCACGCTCCAATGGGCCCTGCTCGAGGACGCCCCGCATATCGAGGAGCTGAAAGGCCTCTCGCGCGAGAACATCCACGTCTACCCCGGGCCCAGCCTGTTCTCGGCGTTCGCCCACATCTGCCTTGCGAGCACCGCGCTCCACGAGGGCGACCTCGCGAGCGCCGAAGCGGAGGCCCGCATGGCACGGGACAACCTGACGACGATGCCGAGTTATCGTCTGCTCGCGTCGTCGTACCTGGTCACGGCGCTCCTCCGGCAGGGGCGCGCGGCCGAGGCGCGTGAAATCGCCGAGCAGGACCTCGGGCTGCTCGCGGGGCGCGGGAGCACGGGCATCGGCGAGAGTCGATTTCGTCTGGCCGTGGTGGAGGCCCGGTGGGCCACGGGAGATACGGAGGCCGCGCGCGAGGCATGCATCGAGGCGAGGGAGCTGCTCGTCACGACGGCAGCGCGCATCGAGGATCCCAAATTCCGACGGAGCTATTCGGAGGACGTGCCGGCGCATCGGAGGACGCTCGCGCTCGCGGAGGAGCTCGGCCTCGGGGAGGCGCCTTGAACACGGACGAGGGGCTCTCGCAGGCCGAAGCGTCGAGGCGACTCGCCCTCCACGGGCGCAACGTGCTCCGCGGGGCCAAACGCCGCTCCGCCGTCGTGGAGCTCCTCGCGCGATTCAAGAACCCGCTCATTCTCCTTTTGCTCGCGGCGTGTGTCGTCTCGGCGGTGACGGGGGACCTCGGGAGCTCGACGATCATCATGGTCATCGTCGTGCTCAGCGTGGTGCTCGATTTCGTGCAGGAGCACCGCGCGGGCCGGGCGGCCGAGCAGCTGCGCAAAGCGACGCGGGTCCACGCGACCGTCGTGCGGGACGGCGCGGCGCGCGAAGTGCCCACCGAGGAGATCGTGCCCGGCGACGTCGTGCTCCTCGCAGCCGGGGACCTCGTCCCCGCCGATGGAACGTTGCTCGAAGCGCGCGACCTCTTCGTCAACCAGGCGCTCCTGACAGGCGAGCCTTATCCCGTGGAAAAACACCCCGGGCCGAGCGCGGACGCCACGAACGCGGACGGCGCCACGGCCGAGGTCTTCATGGGCACGTCCGTGATCAGCGGCAGCGGCAAGGCCGTGATCACGCAGACGGGGTCGAACACGGCGGTCGGCAAGATCGGCGTCGCGCTGACGAGACAGCCGCCGCCCACGGCCTTCGAGCTCGGCACGCGGAATTTCGGCCTGCTCATCCTGCGCCTGGCGATGTGGATGGTGCTGTTCGTGCTGCTCGTGAACCTCGTCCGCGAGCGCACGTGGCTCACGTCGTTCATGTTCGCGATTGCACTCGCGGTGGGCCTCACGCCGGAGCTGCTCCCCATGGTCGTCTCGGTGACCCTGGCGCGCGGCGCGCTGCGAATGTCGAAAAAGAAGGTGCTCGTCAAGCGGCTCTCGGCCATTCACGACCTCGGGAGCATGGACGTGCTCTGCACGGACAAGACGGGGACCCTGACCGAAGCGCGCATTCGCCTGGAAAAGCACCTCGACCCGCAGGGTCGCGACAGCCCGCGGGTGCTCGCGCTCGCCTATCTCAACAGCTATTTCGAGTCGGGCCTCCGGAGCCCGCTCGACGACGCGATCCTGCGGCGCGAGCCGGTCGACATCGGGGGCTGGGAGAAGCTCGACGAGGTGCCGTTCGATTTCGAGCGCCGGCGCATCTCGGTGCTGGTCCGGCGAAACGGAGACACGCGGCTCGTCGTGAAGGGCGCGTTCGAGGAGATCCTGCGGCTCTCGACGCATTACGAGGGGAACGGTCCCGACGACGTGCGTCCCCTCGACGCGGCGGCGCGGCGCGCGTTCTTCGAGCGATTCGAGGACCTCGGGCGGGAGGGATACCGCGTGCTCGGGATCGCCTGGAAGGCGGAGGCCGCCGATTGCCGGCACGTGGTCATCGACGACGAGACGGAGCTCGTCTTCGCGGGCTTCGCGGCCTTCGAGGATCCGCCGAAGGAGAGCGCGGGCGCGGCGCTCCGGGCGCTGCGCGACGCGGGCGTGTCCGTGGTGATCGTGACGGGGGACAACGAGCACGTGGCCACGCACGTGTGCCAAAAGCTCGGCGTTCCGGTGCGTGGTTGCCTGACGGGGACGGAGCTCGACGAGCTCGACGTGCACGCGCTCGGGGCGCGCGTGGAGAGCGTGAACCTGTTTTGCCGGCTGAACCCGACGCAAAAGAACCGGGTGATCCTCGCCTTGAAGAAACGAGGGCGGGTGGTCGGGTATCTCGGCGACGGGATCAACGACGCGCCGTCGTTGCATTCGGCGGACGTGGGGATCTCGGTCGACAGCGCGGTGGACGTGGCGAAGGAGGCGGCGGACATCCTGCTGCTCGAACGGGACCTCTCGGTGGTGGCGGAGGGGATCTTCGAGGGGCGTCGGACGCTCGGCAACATCCTCAAATACATCCTGATGGGGACGAGCTCGAACTTCGGCAACATGTTCAGCATGGCCGGCGCGTCGCTCTTCCTGCCCTTCCTGCCGATGTTGCCGGCGCAGATCCTCTTGAACAACTTTCTGTACGACCTCTCGGAGCTGCCCATCCCGACGGACCGGGTGGACGAGGACTTCGTGGCCCGCCCGCACCGGTGGGACATGCCGTTCATTCGTCACTTCATGCTGGTGATCGGGCCGGTGAGCTCGATCTTCGATTTTGCCGCGTTCGCGTTGCTCTTGTACTTGTTCCAAGGAGACGAGCGGCTGTTCCAGACGGGCTGGTTCGTCGAATCGCTGGCGACGCAGGTGCTCGTGATTTTCGTGATCCGGACGCAAGGCAGCGCGCTGCGGGGAAGGCCGAGCCGGGCGCTCCTCGGGACGAGCCTTTTGGTGGTGGCGCTGGCGTTGTTCCTTCCCTTCACATCGCTCGGGGCGAAGGTGGGCTTCGCGCCGCTGCCGCCGGTGTTTTTCGTGCTGCTGGTGCCGCTCGTGGCGGCGTATCTGGTGACCGTGGAGGTGGTGAAGCGGTGGTTTTATCGGCGGTTCGGGTGGGCTTGAGAGGCCGCCGCTCGACGGGGTGACGTGTGGTTTCCGTACGTCGCGGGGCCGTTCGCCCTGGCATGCGAGCTGCCCTTCGAGGGAGGGGGGAACGTACGATGACCAAAAAACGAATGTTCATGGCCCTCCTGGCCGGCGCGAGCGTGCTGCTCGTCGCGACCCTCGGGAACGCGCTGCCCGCCTACAGGATCATGCGATACTATTATTCCTCCAGCAGTTATACGACCGTCGTGGGGCGCGAGACGGTCATCACCTGCTACGGCGTGCCAAGGGGCAACACGCTGCGCGGGATACGCACGAACCATATCTGCGAGATCGAGATCTGGTGCGGGGCAGGAAGCCCTCCCTCGCCCCCGGAGCGGATCTGCGAGAGCGTCGATTGACGTGGGCGTTTCGCGGCGCGGCCGAGCGGTACGGATTCCGAGCCCCCATGGAGCAGGGCGGTCAGGAAGGCATGTTGAGCACGAGCCGCAGGCCGGCGTCGTATTCGTCGAGCCTTCGCAAGTGGCCATGGCGTGCGTCCCAGGTACCGTCTTCGAGATCGCGGCGCACCGCGGTCACCACGCGATGCACGACCGCGGGTTCCATCCGGGCGAAACCGGAGGTGGCATTGCGCGCCCCCTCATCGAGCACCCGCTCGGGATGCGCCCAGAACGACATCAACGTCCAGTCGGAGGTATCGCGAGGAATGGGCATCACCACGATCTCGGTGCGGCCGCCGAGCCAGGCGGCGAGCTGTGCGGGGCGGGGGAAGGTCCGATGGTCGAGCGCCGCGACCTCGGGCAGATAATCGGCCATCAGCCACATCGCGCCGCTCACCTCCGGATCACAGGTGACGATGACGACCGGCCCTGTCGCGACCCGTCGCATCTCGCGGACGCCCTGCTCCCGCCCTTCGTCCCAGTGGTGGAGGGACAAGACGGTCATGGCCGCGTCGACGCTGCCATCACGCAGCGGCAGCGAATCGGCCGTCGCCCGAATCGCGGGGGCGAGCTCGCGCGGGCGCTGTCCGGCCATGACATCACTCGGCTCGATGGCCATCACGTGGCGGTCGCGCGGCTCATACGACCCGGCCCCCGCGCCGACATTGACGACGGTCCGTGCAGGGCCGAGCGCCGCCAGGATGCGATCACGGAGGCGCGGGTCTTCCTTGCGGGTATGGGCGTAGCCCTGGCCGATGTGGTCGTAACGTGGTGTGGAAAGGGGGGGCATGGCGGTCGTTCACGGGGGGTTACTACCACCTCCTCGCGGGTGCAACGTCCGGTGCGCCCCGGCCAGATGCTTTCCTTCTCATTCGTTGCCCCGACTCCCGCCTTGGGCCTGAGCGGCCGCTGCATCCTCGAGGGATTGGATGTACGCGAAGCGCTTGTAGGCGCGGCTCATGTAGGGGCTCGACAGGGAGGGGATGCTTTTTTCGATCTGGAAGGCGCGCTCGGCGAGGCGTTTGGCTTCGTCGAAGTCGCCCTTCTGGGCGAGGATCTCCGCGAGGTCGCCGTAGAGGCCGCCGAGGAAGGGGTCTTCGGGGCCGAGGCGGATTTCGGCCTGGCGAAGCGCATCGCGAAGGTGGGACGTAGCTTCGGCGAAGTTTTCCTTACGGGAGTACACCAGTGCGAGCGCCCGAAGCGCATTGACGCTCTCTACGCTGACACGTACCGTGTCGAGACTATCGGCAGCAATGAGCGAGGAGCGAGCCCATCGGGTCGCCTCGCGCAGCTTTCCCCGCCGGAGTGCGTCCTTGGTCGCGAAAAACGCCAACCAGGCGACGGGCGTTTCCTCAACAGGCAGACGCAGCCACGAGGGCCACAGTCGTCCCGTGCCGCGCCACAACAGCGAACGCCAAAACATGACCCATAGCCACGGGATATCGTCTTCGACAAGGCGCACCGCGGCAGCCCCGGGATCCGCGGCGTTTCGCATCAACCGCTCGAAGTCCGTCTCCGGAACGCCGCGCCGCAAACCGAACTCGATCACTTGGACGGCTTCCGGCTCAAGCGCGGCGAGCACAGCGAGTCGCCCGGGGGTGCGCACTCCCAGGGCCGCCAGGCCCGCACGCGCCTCGACGAGGCTAAGACAATGCTCTTTGAAGGTCCAAAAGAAGACCGAACTGCCGAACCCGATCACGCTATCAACACAAATGACCCGCGTCCTGATCCCCAGTTCCTTGAGCGCAGCCTCTACCTTCGATGCGTCGGCCTGGTCGGCAGCATCGTGCACGACGAGCCACGCGCGCCCCGCATTACGCATCGCCTGCACGAGGTCGTCTTGTGGCATCCGTGCGCTCAGATGAACGAGCCGCCTTCCGGGCAACGCCACCCGAAAACACGCCTCCAGATGATCCCCTTGCCACGCGATCCCCTTGGCCCGCGCACAAAGCGCCGCCCGGATCCCATACACCGCATGCATCGGCACCCCTGGCGGACACTCGTGCCGATGCGATATCCAATCGAAGAAGTCGACCGCCTTCTGCGAGAGCGCGACCGACGTCTCCGCATCACACCACAGGATCACCTTGAGCTTCCGACGCGCGAAGACCGGACGCTGCTGGTTCAGCCAGTCCGCATCCTCCGCCCGCGGCGCAAGGATCATCACCGCGCCCTCCGGCACCTCGTACACGGCCCGCACGTCCGTATAGACCTCGACGTCCGGATACGTCGGCAAAAGGGCGAGGACGAGGTCGCGCAGCCGCTCCGGGCGCGCGTGGTCCACGAGGACGAGCAGGCCCCGGCCCTCGCCCGCAAGCTTCAGCTCGCGGAGGATGGCGTCGAGCCAGGCTCCTTCACGAGGTGCATCGTCAGGAGGGGGTGCGGGTAGAACCATTCCGACTCGTTGGGGTACGGGAGAAGCGTGCCATAGGTCAGGAGCTCCTGCGCGAGCGGATGCTCCGGCAAGCGATGCTCGGGATCGGCGGCGACCTGCTCCAGCATGTCGATGTGCCCCGTGTGCAGGCCCATCTCGCGCTGCCGCCGCATCGTGTCCAGCACGTCCTTCACGGTCTTCTCGGACGCGACGGCCTCGTCCGCGTCCCATGCTTGCTCCGCGACCGCCTGCACGAAACGAATGAAATCCCGCGCCCGCCCGCCCGATCGATAGGCGAGCCGGTGAAGGAGCTCGTCGGGAATCAGCCTCTGGTTGTTCCTTTTCTGGATGTGCTCGACCCGGCGGTCGAAAAGCTGGCAGAAGAATTCGACTCCCGGGCCCGGCTTTCGGGGATCCGCTTGAAGGAGGACGGGTTCGTTGACCAGGACGCGCACGGTGCTCCAGCCACGAATCGCGGCCGTGGACGGATGATGCCGCAGCGCAAAGGGGCCGCAGACGATGCTCGGACAGTCGAGCTTCGAGATGATCTGCGAATCGACGAAAAGCGCCTTGGCCCGCTCGATGTCACGAATTCGATCGAGGCCGTCGATGACGAAAAGCACTGGGCGGCTCCTGCGGCGCGCCTCGGTCACGAGGTTGTTCACGCACCCGAGCAGCGTCTGCATGTCGGGGTCCTGATCCGGCAATTCACGCGCGCTGCGGCCCACCGGCAAGCTCAATTTGAGCGCGCCGAACGCGTCTGCGACGAGCTTGCCCATCACCGGCACCGCCGCGGCCGGCGCTCCCGTCGCCATCGCCACGCCGCCCGAGGCCACCGTGAGCAGCGCTTTCGTCAAGACCCCCACGTCGACCTCGGCGGCCCTCGGCGTATCGGTCCGCCGTGCCGCCCGGGACCAGGCCTCGGCGAAATCCTGGACGAGCTCCTTTGGCAGCTCCATCCCGCATTGCCGGCGAAACTCCGCGATGAGGTGCAGGCCGGCGAGGAAACAGACCTCCCACGGGCTGACTTTCTGGAGCGCGCTCGGGTCCTGGACGACGTCCGAAAAATGCCGTTCGAGGTCGAGGAACACGACGAGCTCGATGCCCTGGCGTTGCTCGACAAGCCGAAGGAGCTCGGTCGTCTTGCCCGTCCCCGTCGTCCCGGTGAAGAGCACGCGCGGCGTACCGAACGTCCGCCCGAGCGCCTTCACGATCTGCGTGACGGGGCCATCGGTCCGATCCACGCGAATCCGGCTGTCGTACGCGGGCTGCTCGGGATCGAACAGCTTGTAGACCTCCTCCCAGTCCTGCCTCGCCGACATGCCCCGCACCCTACCATGCCCCGACCGGCAGGTCCGCTTCGGCGCCGCGCCCAAAGCCCCGGACCGCTCGCCCCTTCGCGCCCGGCGTATCGCCAGGTTCCGCCCGGATCCCCCCGACCTCTCCTCGGCGCACCGCCCGGCCCCACCCCGACCGCCCCGACCTCCACCTGGCGCCCCGCCAAGCCTCTCCCCTCCCCTCCCGACCTCCACCTGGCGCCTCGCCAAGCCCCTCCCCTCCCCTCCCGACCTCCCTCGGCGCCTCGCCAAGCCCCTCCCGGACCGCTCCGACCCCGGCCAGGCGCCTCGCCAAGCCCCTCCCCTCCCCTCCCGACCCCCACCTGGCGCCTCGCCAAGCCCCTCCTCTCCCCTCCCGACCTCCCGTTGGCGCTTCGCCGCTCCGTTTTTGAGCGCCCCGCTCCGTTTTGGAGCGCTCGCCGCTCCGTTTCGGAGCACCCGCCCTCCGCTCCCAACCCTCGCCCCCTTCTTTTCCGCCCCATTCCACGCTGGCATCCGACTTGCCATATCGATCCCCCGAAACCCGCCGCGCGGCATTCCGCCGCGCTCGGTTCAGCGAGGTGTTTCCCGTGCCGAAGAACCATTCCCCCGCCAAGCTCTCCCGCGCCGAAAAAGCCACCATCGGCCGCAAGCTCCACGAAAACCTCATCCTCCGCGCCCAAAATGGCCCGCCCGAGCCCACGCTCGACGCCTTCATCCCCCAGCTCGACGCCACGACGACGCGCCTCGAAGCGCACGTCGCCGGCAAAGACGAGACGAGCGCCGCGCGCGTCGCGCATGCCGACCGCAGCGAGAAGGCCGATATCGAGGTCGATACCATCGGCCGGCACATCGAGGGGTACATCGACGTCGAAGGCAGCCGCCGGGCTGGTCCCTACGTCGTCTCGGCGCGCGCCCTCCATACCGCCGCATTCCCGCGCGGGCGCGCATTCCTCGATGATCACGTCCCCGACGAGAACCGGGAGGTCCGGAGGATCCTCGCCGTCCTGCGCGCGCCGGAGCACGCAGCGACGCTCGCGGGCATTTCGTTTCCCATGGAATGGATCGAGCGGCTCGACTTCGCGGTCGGAGAGAGTGAGCTCGCGCTCGCGGAAAGAGCCACGGCGCGTGGCGCGGTCGGCGACCATGTCAGCCTGGGGAAGGCGGCAGAGGCCGCGTGGGTCGACGTGGTCGGGCGGCTGCGCAAATACCTCGAATGCCGCGTGCCGGCGGGGAATGTCGAGGTCGCCCGCGAGAATCGGGCCCTGCTCGCTCCCCTGAACGACGCCGTCGCCCATGCAAAGGCGCTCGCCGCGAGCCGCGCGACGCGGCGGGGGAAACAGGCCACGCAGCCCGCCCCCGAGAGCACGAGCGGCTGATTCGCCTCCCCCTCCCCGACCCTCCCTGCTCCACCTCCGCGCGTGGAGTGGGGAGGGTTCCCCTCTACGGCGCCCGATACCGCGCCGTCACCCACAACGTCCGCCCCGGCAGCGGAAACCCCAGAAAGTCGCTCACCGGCATCGCCACGCTCGTCCGGAGCAGCTCCGACGGCACCCCGAACGTGCGCACGTCGAACAGGTTCTGCACCTCGACGCCGATCCGCAACGCGCGCATGCGCGGCACGTCGAGCGAGGCGCCCGCGCTGTGGAAGAAGCGCGGCGGGACGAGGAGCGTGCCCGCCGTGTCCACCGTCGTGCCCGCCACCGCGTCGATGCCATACCGCAGCCGCACCGGGCCGAATCGATACGCCGCGTCGTACGAGAGGTCGTGCAGCGGGCGGCCCGGCAGCGGGCGGCCGTAGGAGAGCGGATCCGCGCCGAGGTTTTCCGTGTGCATGAGCGTGTAGCTCAACGTGGTCGCGAGGTTCGCAGCGACGAGCGAGGCCGAGACCTCCGCGCCCACGATACGCGCCGCGTCCACGTTGCTCGCGCGGAAGGTGCTGCGCCCGAGCGGGAGGAAGACGATGAGGTCACGCGGCGACGTGACGAACCCGACGAGCTCGTAGCGGAACGTCGCGCGGCCCGCCGCGACGTCGCCATGCACGCCGACGTCGGCCGCGAGCGCGCCTTCGACACGCAAGCGCGGGTCGCCGAGCAAGCTGCCGCGATCTCCGTAGAGCTCGACGAAGCTCGGGAAGCGGCGAAGGAAGCCGCCGTGCGCCGAGAGGATCGCCGCGTCGGAGAAGCGGTACGAGGCGCCGAGGTGGCCACTCGGGACGAGGTCCGCCGCCGTGGGGTTCGTGTCGCCCGTCGGGGAGAGCAAGGCAGGGACGTCGGTCGCGCGGTCGCGGCGCGCGTCGAGGCGCGCGGTCGCGAAGAGGCGGAGCGGTTCGGACGGGCGCAGTTCGAGCTCGACGCCGGCGCCGCCCGCGAGGCGTGAGGCCGTGGTGCCCGCGAGGACGGCGCTCGTCTCGGGAGGCGTGAGCGACTCGCCGCGGAGGTCGAGGAAGACGCCGAGGCTCGCGTGCGCGGCGCGCGGGATCACGACGCGGTAACCGACGGAGCCGCCCGCCGCGAGGATCGTCTGGCGCGCGTCGACGCCGACACGCGTGGGATCGATTTCGCCATACGGATCCGAGTAGGTCGCGCCCTCGCGTCGTCCCCACGCTTGCAGGCGGAGCGAGCCACGCGCGACGTCACGCACGGTGGCGTCGACGCCGAGGACGAGGCGATCCGTTTCGAGGCGCGGGAAGAGCGTGGTGTACGTGGCGGAGCCGGGCAGTCCGACGCGGCGCGCGTCGGCGAGGAAGGTCGCGCCGACGGAGCCCCACGATCGTTCGAGCGCGACGCGGCCGACCGCGCCCGCCGAGACGGCGCCCGCGTTCGTGCGCGTGCGCGTGCCGCGCTTTCCCGTGAACGGGTCCGTGACCTCGTAGGAGAAGTCGCCGTCGGAGCGCGCGCCGAAGACGCCGAGGCCAAGCGTGACGTCGCCGATCTTGCGCGCGTCGCCGGCGCGGACCTTGAGCGCGCCGAAGGAGCCGGCGAGCGCTTGCCACTCGGTGCGCGCGCCCGCGAGCGGCGTCGGCGGATCGATGACGAGGACGCCCCCGAGGTACCCCGTGGCGCCGAGCGAGGCCGGCGCGAAGCCGCGGTAGACGCGGAAGCTCGCGCCAGGCCAGAGCGGGAGCGCGCCGACGTCGAACGAAGGATCGGCGCCGCTCGTGAGCGGGATGCCGGCGAGCAAGACGCCGACCTGCGTGGACGCGGAGCCACGAATGGAGAGCGTGGCCTGCGCGCCGTCGGCGCCGAGGCGACGCACGTGCACGCTCGGCAGCTCGGCGACGAGCGAAGCGGCATCCACAGGCTCGCGGGCGCGATCGTCGATCGACGCGCGCGAGACGAACGCAGGCGTGGTGGAGCCACGGACGGTGACGTCGAGCGCGGGCTTCGTGGGTTCGTCGGCGGCGTCGTCCTCCGCATGGCCACGCGCGGGGCTCCCGAGCGCCGCGACGAGCGCGGTCGCGCCGAGAAAACGTGCGCTCGTGCGGGGAGACATGCCGATCCGGGGACGTGGTCACCCGTGCGCCCACGGGGACGAACCGCGCCGTTGGTAGATCGATCCCCACCGCGAGGCGAGCGTTTGATGCATTGGGGCCGCCCTCGACGCAAAAAGACGCGGAGAGCGGCTCGCGGGCTGGAATCTCGCGTTACCACCAGGCGAGCGAGTTGATGCTGGTTCCTTCCTTCCCGGAAATTCTGCTGCTACGAAGGTTCCATGAAGACGCGCACGACACACCGCCTGCTTGCTGCAGGTCTCGCTGCCGCCGGGGCCTTCGTGGCGTACTCGCCGGACGCCCACGCCGTCGACTGGGTGATCAAAAACCCTTCGCAACACCCGGCGTACCGGGCCGAGCTCGAGCCGCACGCCAACTTCATCCTGTTCCGACGCGGCTACGGCATCGGTCGATATGGCTCGGGGGCTGAGCTCGGCGGTGGCTTCCGCGCCACGATCGAGCTCGCCGATCCGATGTTCATCAAGAAGATCAACAACACGATCGGCATCTCGTTCGGCATCGATTTCACCCAGTGTCGCTACTGTCGTTACTACCGCGACAACTACGCGATCTGGTCGCCCGTGGCGCTCCAGTGGAACTTCTTCTTCACGCGGAGCTGGAGCGGGTTCGCCGAGTTCGGCGGCATTCTCCGCAGCGAGGGCGCCTTCCGCTACGTCGACATCGACCCGGCGTTCTGGGTCGGCACGCGCATCCACTTCAACAACGACATCGCGCTGACCTTCCGCCTCGGGTACCCGATGTTCAGCGTCGGCGTGTCCTTCTTCGTCGGGAGCTGACCGCGCCCCCGGGGCCCGCCTCCCCGCTCGCCGGGGAGGGGCCCGCCCCCAGGCGGCCTCGGACGCCCCCCGAGAGGCCCCCTCATCCGACGCAAAAAGCACGGTAAAGCTGGTGATCCGAGCGCATCTCCTGCGTGCGGATCGTCTGCCGGGCAGGTAGACTGGCGACGATGTTCGGGATCCTGGCCCTCGCCTTGTTGATGGTGGTCCACGAAGGGGGGCACTTCCTCGCAGCGCGTACGTTCGGGATGCGCGTGCTGAAGTTCTCGATCGGGTTCGGACCGACGTTCTTCAAGATCTCCCCGAAGGACGGCTACTACTGGTTCACCTCGGCCGCCGAGAAGGTGAAGCTCAGGCTCTGGAAGCACGACGCCGAGAAGCAAGGGCCGACGGTCTACCAGGTCGCGATGATCCCCTTCCTGGCGTACGTGCAGATCGACGGGATGAACCCGCTCGAAGAGGTGGACCCGAAGGACAAGGGCAACTTCTCGAACGGGAGCCTGTGGGGTCGCATCGTGACGATCTTCAGCGGCCCGCTCGCGAACTACCTCTTCGCCTCGGTGTTCTTCTTCGGCGCGACGCTCTACGGCGGCAAAGCAGCCGAGGTCGTCATCAACAACGAGCGGCAGCTCCTCACCTACGTCGACGCGTTGCCCGGCCGGCCGGCGCATAACGCGGGCGTGCAGCCCGGCGACAAGATCGTCGAGGTCGCCGGCACGCCCGTCGCGACGTGGAACGAGATGGCGGAGCAGATCTCGAAGCGGCCGGGCGCGCCGATCAAGGTGGTGGTCGAGCGAAAGGTCGACGACAACCACGAGGAGCGCAAGACGCTCGACATCACGCCCTCGAACGAGGACGGCAAGGGCAAGATCGGCGTCGCGCCGCACAAGCTGCCCGTGCCGCTCAAGGAGGCGGCGATCTTCGCGCTGACCGAGCCGCCGAAGGTGGTGAAGAGCATCGGCGCAGGTCTGTCGCAGCTCTTCCGCGGCAACACGGAGGACCTCGGCGGGCCGCTGCGGATGATGAAGGAGACCGAGGACGCCGCGAAGCAAGGGCTCGCCGCATACCTGTGGCTGCTCGGCGTGCTGTCGGCCTACATCGGGATCTTCAACCTGCTGCCGTTCCCAGCGCTCGACGGCGGGCGGCTCGTGTTCCTCGCCTACGAGGCGGTGACGCGGCGCAAGCCGAACGCGATGGTCGAGGTCTACACGAACGGCTTCGGCATCCTGACGCTGCTCGGGCTCGCGCTGTACATCACGGTCTTCAAAGACGTGCCGCACATGCTCTCGAAGTGATCACGATGGAACGCACGCTCCTCGGCGTCACGCTCGCGGCAACACTCCTCTTCGGCGCCGCAGGATGCGTGACGCCACGCGTGAGCCTCGCCGAAGGTCCACGCGAGTACGTCGCGACGGACTACGAGAGCGTGCTGCGGAAGTGGACGCGCACCGAAGACCTGTTCGCGGTGAGCGAGCTCGAAAACTACCTGACCGCGACGGCGACGTTCGAGTCGTGGGATTTTCGATGGGCCTACGTCGTGCGCTACGTGCAGGACTACCGGCTCACGATCGATCAACGGAAGAAGCTGCTCGAGCGGACGCTCGACGAGACACGGCAGCGGCACCAGTTCTTCGTGGCGCTCTACGGCGGCGAGCGTCGGTTCAACGATCTGACGAAGCCCGACAGCGCATGGATCGTGCGGCTGATCGACGACACGGGCAACGAGACGGCGCCGGAAGAGATCATCGCGATCACGAAGCCGAACGCGCTCGAACGGACGTACTTCCCGTACAGCACGGTGCACAGGCAAGCGTTCCGGATCCGCTTCCCGCGCTCGACGGGCGACGGGAGGCCGACGATCTCGCCCCAAGCCAAGTGGTTCGGGGTCCGCTTCGCCGGCGCCCAAGGCAACAGCGAGCTCATCTGGATGATCGAAGAGACAGGGCCCGCCGAAGGGGCGAGCTCCGCCGATCCCGCAAGCCCGAACGCGCCGGCCGCAGATCCTCTCCGCACGACGACGGCGGTTCGTTGATCCTCCCTTCTCCCGCGAGGGAGAGGGGAGAGGACAGCTCAGCGCGAGAGCAGCTCGGCCACGAGGGGGACGTCGGCCGCGAGCTCGAGCGCGAGCTTGCGATCGCCGACGAGGAGGATCACGCCGGAGGCCATCGCGCGCGACGAGAGCGGCGCAGGCACGCCGGCCCATAACGCATCGGCGAAGAGGAGCTCGCCGGCGCGGGCCTCGCCGACGACGGCCGGCGGTTCCCCTTCCAGGATCTCGACGCCGCCGCCGACGACGAAGACGAGCCCAGGCATCGGCTCGTTCTCCTGCGTGATCATCTCGCCCGACTCACGCACGCGCATGTCGAGGCGCGTGACGAGGGCGTCGCGGGTCTTGCCGTCGAGCCCACCGAGCGCGCCGAGCGCGAGGCCGGCGCGCGCCTGCAAGCGATCGGCGCTCGCCTTGCAGTCGTCGAGCACCCAGGGGCACGAGCGCAGCGCTTGGTCGAAGGTGGCCTCGTCCCACGACGCGATCTTCGCGCCGCTCGCGCCGGTGACGATGCGCATGGAGAAGCCACCTTCGAACGAGCCACGCGACGTCAAGAAGGAGCGCGGGCCCGCGACGTGGCCCGGCACGGTCGCGTCGGTCGCGTAGACGGAGACGTCGCCCGCGATCACCAGCATGACGCCGAGCACGCGCGTCTGGCCGGGGCCGAGGGTCTCGATCTTCGCGGCGCGCGAGAGGGCGCGCTGGACGTCCTCGGGCAGGTCCGTGAGCGGCTCGATCGCTTCGAGCATCACGTCGCCGACGCGCGGCGGTCCCGAGGAGAGCGGCGCTTGCTCAGCCGCGGCCGGCGGCGCGGGCTTGGGCGCTTCGGGCTTGGGCGCTTCGGGCTTGGGCGCTTCGGGCTTGGGCGCTTCGGCCGCAGGCTGAGCCGCGTCGGGCTTGAGCGCGGCGAGCGCAGCGCGACCGGCGGGCGAGGCCGCGGGGCGCGGCGGCGCGGGCGGCGGCATCGTGGTGCCGGCTCTCTTCACGGCATCGGGGACGGCGGGCACCGTCTTCGCCGTCGGAGACACGGCCCAGCCGGGCTCCTTGTCCGGCGTGGGTTGCGTGGCGACGGCCGGGGGCTTCGGGACGCGGAGCGCGCTCGCCGCGATGGGGCTCTGGAGCGTGTCGGCGAGGGCGCGACGCGCGGTGGGGTTGATGCCGCCGGTCGTGGGCTTGGTCGGAGCGGGAGCCTTCGGGGCTTCGGGCGGCGGCGCATCCGTCTTGATGACGGGCGGCTGTGTTTTCGCCTCGGTGCGCGGTTCGAGGACGGGCGGGGAAGGCGTGGTGGCAGGCCCCGCGGTCTTCTGCACGATGGCCGGCGCGGGGGCCTTCGGGGGCACACTCGGCGCGCGCGGTCCTTGTTTTTGCGGGATGGCAGCGGTCTGGGTGGCGAGTTGTCCCGGCTGCGGCGCGGCTGCGGGCTCGCCCGATCCGTCCGCTTCCGCCGCAGGCGCAGGCGCCGCAGGAGCCGGCGCCGCGGGAGCCGGCGGTTCGGGGGCGGCAGGGACCGGCGGGGGAAGCGGCGCGGCCGCGGCTTCGTTCGGCGCTTCGGCGACAGGCGGCGGAAGCGGCGGCGGTCGCACGGACGGCGGCTGCGGAGGCACGGGCGGGCGCACCGAGGCCGGGGACGGCCCGGGCGGCGCGACCGCAGGGTTCGCGGGGGACGAGGCGCGCAGGGGCGGAGGCGGCGGCTTGGCGGGCGGCGCAGCGGTGGAAGCCGGCGCAGCGGCGAGCGCGGTGCCGCCAGGGAGCGGCGGCGGGACGGCGCGTTTTTTCCCGAGGGTCTGCTCGAGCGGCGCGGCCGAGGTGAGGACGTCATCGTCTTCGCGCATGGCCGGGACACGCGGCCGCGCGAGGCTGGCGCTCGACTCGCCGGTCGCCGATTTACGCCGCTGCACAGGCTCTTCGCCACGCGGCAGGTTCGCGCTCTGCGGATCTCCCTCCGACCAGGGATCGAGGATCGGCGAGCGAAGCGGCGTCTTGCGGGGCGGCGCGACAGACTTGCCCGGCCCCGGCGGGGGCGTGGAGGTCGTCCGCGCGGTCGTCGCAGACATCGGCGGCGGCGTCACCGAGCGAGGCGGAGGGCGCACCGAGGGCGGGCGTGACACGGGCGCGAGGAGGTCTCCCTCGGGGAGCGGCGCCGCCGGCGGGAGGGGCGATACGGGCGGGGGGAGCGGCGCGACGGAAGGCGGGCCGCCCTGCGCGGGAGACGCGACGAACGGCGCTGCCTGCGGGAACACGGACGGCGGAGGCGGCGGCCGCAAGGAGCCGGGCGACGGCGCGATCGGCGTGGTCTGCGGAGGGAGAGGCGGCGGCGCCATCGAGGGCGGCCGCGCGGTGTGCGGTACAGCCGAAGGAGGCAGCGGCGTCGTCGCTTGCGGCGGCGGCACGGGCGGCGGCGCCATCGGCGGGAGCGGCGCCGGCGGCACGATCGCAGGCCTCACGTGCGCGGGCGGCGGCGTGCCGGTGTTGGGATCGAACTCGATGTCGAACGAGGGCAAGGGCGCGCGCGGCGGAGGCGGCACGTCGGGTGCGGCGGCGAGCGCGTCGTCGATCTCCTGGGCGTACATCCCGAGCTCGGAGGCGCGGAACGCGTTGCCCGAGGATTCAGCGGCCTCGGCAGCGCGGCGGAGCCACACAACCGCGTCTCTCCGCTCACCACGCGCCCACAACGTTTTCGCAGTCGACAACCCCCAGACGACATCCTCCGCGTCGTCGGGGCGCGGATCGGGAAGCGTCACCGAAAGCTCGGCCATGACCAGACAACCCCTACCACAGGCCGTTTCTGGTCGGTGCGGGAAGTGCCGCCCCCTGGATCGCGTAGAGGCGGCCGTCCTCTGCGCCGGCGTACAGGACCCCGCCCGGGCCGAGGACGAGCGGGGCGTCGACGTCGCCGCCGAGCAGCACCGAGAAGAGGCGCGATCCGCGCGAATCCAGGGCGTAGACGTGGTCGTCGGCCGCGCCGAAGTAGAGGCGTCCTTCGGCATCGACGAGGGGCCCGCCATGCACGCCGAGCTCCCGGGGGCCGCCCTCACGTATCCGAAAGGCAAACCGCTCGACGCCGCTCGTCGGATCCAGGGCGACAATGCCAGGCCTCGGGCCGTACACTCCCGCGATCACGCTTCCATCACGGCCAAGCGAGAGCCCCCCACGGACGAATCCGCCGACGTCCACGCGAAACCGGAGCGCGCCGCTCTTCTCGAAGGCGAAGACGTGGCCGCCGTCGGTGCCGACGAAGATCGCGCCGTCATCGCCGAGGAGCGGAGCGCAGTCGACATCGGCGCCGAGATCACGGCGGAAGACACGCGCGCCGGCGAGCGTGAACGCGTAGAGGTGGTCGTCCTGCGCGCCGACGTAGATGGTGCCGTCGTCGTCGATCGCGGGCGATCCGTAGATCTTGCGCTGCAAGCGGATGCGCGTGCGCAAGGCGCCGCTCGGGCGGATCACGTAGAGCGAGGTACCGGCGGCGATCACGATCGAGCCATCGGGCGCCTCCGCCGGCGCGGTGTCGGCGTCCCCATCGACGAGGAGCTGCCAGCGGATGCGGCCATCCGAGAGGCGAACGGCGACGACACGATCGGCGTCGGAGCCGAGGATGGCGTGATCACCCGTGACGAGCGGGCTCGCGTAGATGCGATCGCCGAGCTGGATCTTCCAGCGGAGATCGCCGGTGGGCGAGAGGCGCACGAGCGCGCCGCCGAGCGAGGCGACGAGGAGATCGCCGCCTTCGAGGATGGCGGGCATCGCGGCGATGGATGCGGCGACCTCGTGGAGGACGGAGGCAGCGGGGAGCGCGCGCGGGCCGTAGAAGGGGCTTTGATGCCGGCGCTTGGCGTCACCGCGGAAGGTGCGGCTCGGCGGGCCGCGCACGACGACCTCGGGCGGCGGAGGCGGTGCAGGCGGCGGGAAGGCCTCCGCGAGGCGGAGCGCCGGGTCGAGGATCGCGTGTTCGGTCGCGCGCGCAGTCATGAGCGTCAGCGGCGCGCGTCCGGCGGCGAGTGCGGAACAGATCGTCGCGACGGCCGCGGACGCGAGGAGCGGCCCCGGCTTGCCCCTCACCGCGCGCGACGACCGCTCCTGCGCGACGACCCGCTACGCTTCTCGGCGCCGTGGCTCTGCCCCGGGCTCGCGCCGTTCAAACCCGACGAACCATGCGCGCCGTGCACGCCGTTCGTGGCCGCGCCGTTCGCGCCGTGCACGCCGTTCAGCGTGTAGCCGTGCTCCACGCAGCGACGCATCATCTCTTCTTTGCCGGCGAGCGAGACGGACTCGCCGGGCATACGCCGGGCGAGCCACGCGATCAGCGTGAGCCCCGCTTCCCGAGCGGCGGGCGGCAACGCGTTTTCCCGAAGGAGGCTCGCGATCTGCCCGATGAGCCGTGTGCGCTCTTCTTCGCACGCCATCTCGAACGGTGTCTCTAGCACGCGGGGACGGAAAACAAATAGCGATCAGAGCGGCGCGATCAGCACCTCACGGTCCTTCGCTCCGTTCGCGGGACCGACAATCCCGCGCTTTTCCATGGCCTCGACGATTTTTGCGGCACGGTTGTATCCAACGCCGAGCTTGCGCTGGATCCACGACGTCGAGCAGCGCCGCGTCTCGGCCACGATCCTTACGGCAGCGTCGTACATCGGATCGTTCTCGGCATCATTCGTGTCGGCCTCCTGGCCCTCCTCGTCGCGCGGCTTGAGGATCGCCTCGTCGTAGACGGGCTCGCCCTGGAGGCGCAGGAAGTCCGTGATTCGCTGCACCTCTTCCTCGCTCGCGAAGGGGCATTGCACGCGGCGCGTGTCGGTGGCGCCGTTCATCTTCACGAGCATGTCGCCGCGGCCGAGCAGGTGCTCGGCGCCCTGCTCGTCGAGGATCGTGCGGCTGTCGACCTTCTGCGCCACGCGGAAGGCGATGCGCGTCGGGAAGTTCGCCTTGATCATGCCGGTGATCACGTCGACGCTCGGGCGCTGCGTCGCGAGGATGACGTGCATGCCCGCCGCGCGCGCCTTCTGCGCGAGGCGCGCGACGCTGGCCTCCACGTCCTTGCCCTGCTGCATCATGAGGTCGGCGAACTCGTCGACGACGATCACGATGAACGGGATCTTCTCCGGCAAGGCCACGTCGGTTCCGTCCTTCGCGGCGTCGACCTCGACCTCGAGCCCCTCGGCCGAGATCGCGGCGACCTTCTTCGGCGGCCGCGGGGGCTTGGCCTCGCCGCGTTGCACCTTCTCGACCCACGCGTTGTACGTGCCGATGTTCTTCGTGCCCGCATTCGCGAAGAGCTGGTAGCGCCGCTCCATCTCGTCGACGGCCCACTTGAGCGCGTTCGCCGCCTGCTTCATGTCCGTCACGACCGGAAGGAGCATGTGCGGGATACGATCGAAGGGCGCGAGCTCGACGACCTTGGGATCGATCATGAGCATGCGCAGCTCATCGGGCGTCTTGCGGAAGAGCAAGCTCACGAGCATCACGTTGAGCCCGACGCTCTTGCCCGCGCCCGTCGCGCCCGCGACGATCACGTGCGGCATGGACGCGAGGTCAGCGAAATACGGGGCGCCGATGATGTCGCGGCCGAGGACACAAGGCAGCGGCGCCTTCATCTCCTGGAAGCGTTTATCCTCGACGAGCTCGCGCAGCGAGACGGGCATGCGCCGCTCGTTCGGCAGCTCGAAGCCGATGCGGTTCTTGCCCGGGATCGGCGCGATGATGCGGACCTTGCGCGAGAGGCCGAGCGCGAGGTCGTCTGCGAGGCTCGCGACCTTCGAGACCTTCGTGCCCGCTGCCGGCGCGACCTCGAACGTGGTCACGGTCGGGCCCGGGTGGATCTCCTCGACCTTGCCGCTCACGCCGTAGTCGGCGAGCGTCTTTTCGAGGAGCGCGGCGTTGTCGCGGAGTTGCTCCTCGTCAATGGCGAAGCGATCGCCGGGCGAAGGCGGTTCGAGCATGTCCGTCGTGGGCAAGCGGAAGCCCCTGCCCACCGCAGGCACGACCTTCACGACCTCGGGCGCGCTCGGCTTCTCGGGCGCGCGCGGGATCGCCTGAGGTGCAGCAGGCGGTGCGGCCGGCGCGACGGCGATCGGCGGCGTCACGGGTTTGGCGATGGGCTTCGGGGCCTCGACCTTCACGGGCGCGATCGGGCTCTCGTCGATCACCTCGTCCGGTTCGTCCTCGCTCACGGGCGCTTCGTGTTCGAGGTCGCGCTCGAAGTCGCGCTCGTCCTCGTCGTCCGCTTCGTCCTCTTCGTCGTCGACCTCCTCGTTCACGACCGCGGGCTCGGGCGTGGGCGTGGGCGTGGGCGGCGGAGGCGCGGCCGGCGTCTTCGGCGACTCGATCGGACGAGACTTCGTGATCGCCTTGGGCGCTTGTGCCTTCGGCGGCGCGACAGGCGGCGTCGGCGTGGCGGCGGCCTCGAAGAACGAGTCTCCTGCGGCCATGTCGGAGACGGCCACGATCGCCACGGGATCCGCGGGCGGCGCGAAGATCGCGGGGCCCGACGACACCTTGACGCTCGACGTGATCGGCGCTGCCACGGGCGCAGGTGCAGCGGGCGCGGCGGGCGCGATCGGGGCAGGCGCGATCGCAACGCGCGCAGCAGGTGCAGCGGGCGTGAGCGCAGCAGGTGCAGGCGCAGTCGATGCAGCAGGCGTGATCGACCGCGCGGCCTCCATCGGCGCCGCCGACGTGTTCGTCACGATCACCGCAGCCGGCGCCGCATTCTCCTCCTTCGTCTCCGTTTCCCCCGACGCAGCCGCGGGCTTCGCCGACTGCGCGCGCCGCTTGCGTTGTTGCGGCTTCGGCGCATCCGCCTCGACGAGCGCACTCGCGATCGCGCCGCCGTCGTTCCACGCGGCGACCGGCAACGCCGGCTCGGATGCGCCCTTCGCGATCACCACGTTCATCGCATCGGGCGTCGCGTCCTTCTTGATCTCGTCGCCATCGTCGCCGGCCGTCAGCGCTGCGATGATCGCGTCCGCCGCGGGCGTCGCCACGATCTTCGCGTCCGCGGCGCGCTCGGCCTTCTCGTCCTTCGTGCTCGCGCGCTCGATCTCGCGCGCCTTCTGCCACGCCGACGCGAGCGCGCGGAGGCCGAATGCGCCCTTCTCGCCGGCCGTCTCCAGCGATCGCCGCATCCGCTGCACGAGCTCGATGAACGAGAACGTCGCGCGCTGGACCAGGATCAACGAGACGACCGTCAGCCCGATGATGTACGAGCCGATCGCCGAGAACAGCGATCGCATCACCTCGCCGAAGAGCTCGCCCACCGCGCCGCCGAGCGGCATCGCGCCGAACGACGTCGCCAGCGGAAACGCCACGTGCGCGAGCGCCGCCAGGATCACCACGACCACGGTGTCGCCGCCGAAGCGCGACACGCTCGCGCGCGACGGCTTGCCCCCGAGCAGCGGCGCCGACAGCGCCACGAGCTCGATCGGCAGCGCCCACGCGACGACGCCCACCGTGCTCGCCGCGAATCCGGCGAACGCCGCGCCCACGGGCCCGACCCAGTCCGGCCCCACGACCTCCGGGCGCAGCGGATCTCCACGGAACGACGCCAGCGCGAGCGACGTGTAGAGCGCAGAGGCGAGCAGCACGAGCGCCGCTGCCTCCCGCGCATACGTATGGCGCGCCGGCGCGGCCATCGCCGCGGACGCACCCTCGCCCTCGCCCCCCCGGCCTCCGCCGCCACGCGTCTTTTTCGTGGGCGACGAAACAGTTTCACCGGGACCCGGGGCGGTCTGCACACGACGCGGAGCGAAGAGGGGAACGGTCATGGCCTACCTGAACCTACCTTGCCTACATATTCCCACTCTTCCCTCTATGCAAGTCCCTGGTGGCGAAGCTGGTGGGACGCGCCGGGTTCGTGATCGAGGGTACAGAGGATCCCCCTCTTCGGCGCGGCGCGGCGAGGCTGCGCCTTTGTTAAGGACCCGAAATTCTTTGAGCCTGGGACGCCCCGAGCGGTACCATCGCCGCCATTCCCAAGGACAGCATGCGAAGCGTTGATGGAGCAGGGCCGCGCCCCAAGACCGCGAGGGTTCTCGCGACGTGCCTCGTGGCCTTGGGCATGGGGCTCGTGTCGAGCGGTTGCCGCGTCGACGACAACGACATCCACCGCTGGGAGAACACGGCCCACGGCCCGAAAAAGCTCTGCGCCGTGCTGCTGTACGACAAGTACGACACCTCGCTCCGCGTCGAGAGCGCGCTGGCGCTGATCCGCATGAAGCCGCGATCCGGCAGGCGCCTCGCCTTCACGCAGATCGACAGCGAAGATCCGCCGGAGAACGAGGCCTGCAAAGGCAGCCTCGTCGACGTGCTCTCGGGCCTGCGCGCCGAGGTGCAAGCGCCGATCGTGTCGCAGCTCGTCTCCTCGATCATCGTGGAGCTGAAGCGCCCGCCGCCCGTCGCCCAGCCCGGGCAGCCAGCGCCCGCGGACGGATCGTTCCCGTACAAAGACGCGGCCTACGCGATGCTCGTGGCGGACAAGCCGCCGCTCGTCACGGACGAAGGCCTCAAGCAGACGCTGCGCGGCGCGCTCGTCGAGTGGGCGATGGCCGACTTCGAACGTCGCCTCGAAGCACGCGGGCAGGCCTACGGGATGGAGCAGCTCCTGCGCGTGATCGGGGCGGAAGCGGTCGTGGGGCTGCCGAAGCTCATGACGAAGGAGACGCGCAAGCTCGACGCCATGGCCTCGCTCGTGGCGGAGCTCGGCGACGCGAAGACGAAAGAAGCCGCGTCGGCGGCGCTCGTCGAGGTCGCGAAGTGGATCCTCTCGGACGACTGGACGAAGGTGCGCACGCCCGAGCTCAAGGACTCGAACGCGGCGCAGAAGCTCACGCCGACCGAGGAGCAGTTCAAGAAGCAGATCGATTCGCTCCAGGACGACGAGCTGATCAAGGTCTTCGCCTCGATGCGCAAGGTCGGCCAAAGGCCCGTGGTCGATCACCTGCTCGGCTTCGCGGCGCGCAAGGATCAGGCCGAGAAACGAAGGCAAACGGCGCTCGCCGCGCTCGAAGGGCACCTCAAGAAGGACAACGCCGACGACGTCAAGCGGATCCTCGAGATCGCGGGCAGCGACGCGCCCGACGTGGTGCTGGATCAAGCCTTCCGCCGCATCGGCGAGTTGCCCCGCGAGGCCGTCGTCGAGAAGCTCTACGCCCTGTTCAAGACCGACAAATGGAAGGTGCGCCGCGCCGCCGCGACGACCGTGCTCAAAATGTCGACGGTCAAGGACGTGGGCGAGTTCCTCGGGAAGCTCCCCGATGACAAAAATTTCGCCCTCGGCGAGGCGCTCACGTATGGCGCATATATGGGTGAGCTGAAGGAGGGCACGCCCCTCGATGCGCTGAAGAAATACTTCGGCCCTGGATCACCCGCAGCGCGGACGAGCGCGATCGCGTATTATTTCACGTACGGGACGTCGGCGGACGTCTCCGCCCTGTCGTCGCTGGAGTCCGACGAGGGCAGGGCCCCGAAGTGCGACAGCGACCCCGACTGCAAATGGGTCTGCGATGTCCCGAAAGAGGGCAGCCAGGAGCGCGAGCAGAAAGAGATCAAGACGATCGGCGAGTTCGTCCGCCACTGCGTCGTGCCGGCCATGAAGGAGCGCAAACCCGACGCTGCCAAGGAGCAAAAGAAATGAGCGGCCGAGCACGCCCCGGCGAGCGATCGCCGAGCGTGCCGCCCAGGTCTCGGAGGATCGGGATCGCCGGATCCTCAGCACGGCTCGGAACCATCGACGACGATTAGGGAAAAATGAGCGCGGATCCGAACAAGAAGAGCGCAAGGACATTCCAGTGCCGCGACGTCCTCTGGGAGACGTTCGAACAGATGGCACGCGAGCTGGAGTGCTCGATCGACTACCTCATCAACGAGTCGATGAAGCAGTACGCGCGGCAGCGCAGCTACAGCCCGCGTACACCGTTCCCCGGCGCGGTCCGCAACGAGTCGGCCCCCGGGAGCGGCAGCCCGATTCGACGCCGGGAATCCCCGCGCCGCCGCCGTCGCCGCCGCCGGGCTACCCGCCGGCCCCCGCCGCAGCCGCAGCCGCCATGCCCGCGGCGTACAGCTCGGCCCCGATGTCTCCCATGCCGCCCGCGCCGCCGCCCATGGTCGGCGCCCCGTCGGCGCAGCAGCCGCCGCCCATGCTCGGCGCGCCGCCTCCGCCGCCCTCGCCCTACGGGGGTGCGCCCCCGAGCCTCACGGGGACCGCAGGTCCGGGCGCGCCGCCCGCGCCTCCGCCCATGATGGGAGGCCCCGGCGCACCGCCCGCGCCGCCGCCCATGATGGGAGGACCGGGCCTCGGTGCGCCTCCGCCCATGATGGGAGGACCGGGCCTCGGTGCGCCTCCGCCTCCACCGCCTTCGCCCTACGGCGCGCCGCCTCCGCCGCCCTCGCCCTACGGCGGTGCGCCCCCGAGCCTCACGGGGACCGCAGGTCCGGGCGCGCCCCCCGGGCCTCCGCCCATGATGGGAGGAGCTCCGATGGGTGGTCCCCCGATGGGGGGTCCTCCGATGGGGGGTCCTCCGATGGGTCCCCCGATGGGGGGTCCCCCGATGGGGGGTCCCCCCGGCCTCGGCGCGCCGCCGCCTCCGCCGCCTGGCCCCGCGACTGCGACGCCGCCTCCGCCTCCGCCGGGGACGACGCGTCCGCCGTCTGCCTCCATGACCGGCGCGCCGCCGCCGCCCCCGAAGCCGGCGAACCGGCCGCCTAGCGTCCCCGCGCCGCCGCCGGGACCGGGCATGCAGTCGCGCCCGAACGTGCCGCCGCCGCCGCCCACGGGCGCCGCGCGTCCCGGGGGTCCGCCCCCGCCCCCGCCGCCGAACCGGCAGACGATGGGCCCGGGTGCTCCGCCTCCGCTCACGCGTTCGGTGCCGCCCCCGGCCGCCACGCCGGTGCCCCCGATGGCGACTGGCGCTCCTCCGGCCCCGCCGTCGCTGGGCGCGCCGCCCCCGCCTCCGCCCGGCCCGATGATGGGTGCGCCGCCGCCCCCGCCGCCGGGCCCGATGATGGGCGCGCCGCCGCCCCCGCCGCCGGGCCCGATGATGGGTGCTCCGCCGCCCCCGCCGCCGGGACCTCCGTCGGCGATCGGCTTCGGGGCTCCGCCGCCGCCTCCGCCGCCGCAGTACGGCAACATGGCGCCGCCCGGCCCGCCGCCGGCTCCGCCCGCGCCTGCGCCTTCCGCGGCCGGCGGCATCCCGGGCGCGATCCCGCTCTTCGCCTACTACGGCGGCGAGCGGAGCGTCGTGAACAAGGACCGCTTCATCATCGGCCGCGGCAAGCAGTCGAGCGACCTGACGATCAAGGACCCGAACGTCTCGCGCCAGCACGCGATGGTCGAGTACCTGAACGGCCAGTACTACATGGTCGACATGGGCTCGACGAACGGCGTCGAGTTCAACGGCCAGCGCATCACGCGCAAGGCGATCGGTGAGGGCGACTCGTACCGGATCTGCGACCACGAGGTCCGGTTCTCCTACCGCTGACGCGCTGATGGGGGTGGTCATGGGTGGCTCGCGTGGACAAACCGTGCGAGCCACCCGTCACGCCCCGCCCCTCCTCTCCTTCACGCTCGCCGCGCTCCTCGTCACGGGACACGCCCGCGCCTCGAACGAGCTTCCCTGGGTCGCGCCCGAGACCGAGCCGCTGCCCCAGGGCATCGTCAGCGCGCGCATCCTCAAGGCCGATCAGCCGATCCTCGCCTCTCCGTGGGAAGGCGCGCCGCGCCGCGGCTCGGCCGCGCTCGACGTGCACCTTCCGATCTTCGCCGTGCGCCGCGGCCCGGGCTGCAAGGGCCGGTTCCTCTCGATCGGCCCGATCGCTTGGGTCTGCGAGGACGCCGTCGAGCTCGCGGAGACGCCCTTCGTGGACGCCGCCTACCGGTCGATCCGCGAGACCGCGGATGGTTTGCCCTTCCGGTACTACTTCGTCGGCCCCGACGGATCGTTTGCGTACAAAAAGCTTCACGCCGTCGACATCGGCGCGCCCGACATGCAACTCGAACCGGGGTTCGCGGTAGCGATCGTGGAAGAGCGCGTGGTCGAGGGCGCCCGCTACGGCCGCAGCCACAACGAGCTCTGGATCCCGATGCGCGACCTCGGCCCCGCGCGGCCGCTCGCCTTCCGCGGCGAAGAGATCAAGCCCGACGCGCCCGCGGACGCCTTGCCCTTCGCGTGGATCCTCGTCGACAAGGCGAAGGTGTTCTCGACGCCGGGCGCCCTCGGCAAGGTGGAGTCGAGCCGCGCGCGCTTCGAGCGTGTGCCCTTCTTCGAGGAGAAAAACGTCGGCGGCGCGCGCTTCTCGCGCATCGGTGAGAACGCGTGGGTCCGCTCGTCGGAGCTCCGCCATGCGACGATCGCGCCGCCGCCGCCCGAGGTCGACGTCGCTGCGGGCGAGAAGTGGATCGACGTCGAGCTCGAAAGCCAGACGCTCGTCGCCTACGAGGGCAAACGCCCGGTGTTCGCAACGCTCGTCTCGACGGGCAAGGGCCGCGAAGGATCGGCCACGGCCACGCCGCGCGGCACGTCGCGGATCTGGGCGAAGCTCTTCACGTCGAACATGGACAACCTCGAAGACGAAGGCGCGACGCGGTACTACCGGATGGAAGACGTGCCGTGGGTGCAGTTCTTCTCCAAGGGCGTAGGCCTGCACGGCGCGTTCTGGCATCGCTCGTTCGGCCACGTGCGCAGCCACGGCTGCGTGAACCTCGCGCCGCTCGACGCGCAGCGGCTCTTCTTCTGGACCACGCCGCGTGTGCCCGCCGGATGGACGGCCGCCTTGCCGAGCACACACGACGTGGGCACCGTCGTGCGTGTACGCTAGAGAGCGCACCGCATGGTCTCGATCGTCAACGCTGTTCGTGATCTCGGCCGCCTGCGCCAGATCTACGTCGTGCTCGTTCGTCACGGCTTCGGCGAGCTCGCGCAGCGGCTCGGGCTCGGCGGTCGTGGACGCGCGCAAACCTTGCCCGAACTCCCCGCAGGCAGCGACGCGAGCGACGCGCTGGTCGAGGCGGTCGAGGCGCCCGAGGCCGACGCGAAGCGCGGCGAGGAAGAACGACGGCGCATCTCGCTGCCCGAGCGCGTGCGGCTCGTGTGCATGGATCTCGGCCCCTCGTTCGTGAAGCTCGGCCAGATCGCCTCCACGCGCCCCGACGTCCTGCCGAACGACTGGATCCTCGAACTGAAGAAGCTCCAGGACGAGGTGAACCCGCTCCCGTGGAGCGACATCAAGGGCGCGGTCGAGGCCTCGCTCGGCGCGCCGATCGAGGACGTCTACGAGGGCTTCGAGGAAAAACCTCTCGCCGCGGCCTCGATCGGCCAGGTGCACCGCGCCGTGCTCAAGCACGCGGATGGCCCGCAAGAGGTCGTCGTGAAGGTGCAGCGACCCGGCGTGCGCACGACCGTCGCGCGTGACCTCGAACTCTTGCATGCGCTCGCGAAGCTCATCGAGCGCACGATCCCCGAATCGTCCTTGTACCAACCCTCGGCGCTCGTCGATCAGTTCGACCGTGCGATCACGAGCGAGCTCGACTTCGCGCTCGAGGCCGAACACGCCGAGAAGTTCGCGCGGAACTTCGCGGGCCACCCGCACGCGCGTTTCCCGCGTGTCTACCGCGAGGCCTCCTCGAAGACCGTGCTCACGCTGGAGCTCCTCCCCGGCGGAAAGGTCTACGACGAGATCCGCCACCATGGGCACAAGGGCCCGGCGATCGCGCAGGCCGCGGTCGGCATCGTCGTGAAGATGATCTTCGAGGACGGGTTTTTCCACGCGGACCCGCACCCTGGAAACATCTTGATCTCCGGCGATCCTGACAGCCCCACGATCGGGCTCATCGATCTCGGCATGGTCGGCCGTTTGTCGCCGGAGATGCGCGACAAGACGCTCGACCTGATGATCGCGGCGGTTCGTCAGGACCACCTCGGCGTCGCGGACGCGCTCTACGCGATTGGCACGCCGACGAAGAAGATCGACATGCGCGCCTACCGCGCCGAGGTGAGCCTCTTGGCCGAGAAGTACGTCGGCAGGCCGCTCAAGGAGATCGACGTGGCCGCGATGATCAGCGACCTCATGCGCGGCGCGGCCAAATACGGCATCGAGATCCCGCCCGACTTCCTGCTCGTCGGCAAGGCGATCATGACGATCGAAGGCGTTGGCAAGGAGATCGATCCGGACCTCGACGTCTTTGGCGTCGCTCGTCCGTTTTTCCTCGATCTCCTGCGCAAACGTTACTCGCCCGAGCGCATCGGCATGGAGCTCTGGCGCGGCGTCGAGCGCCTTTCCGGCGCTGCCTACGACATGCCGCAGCAGCTCCGCGAGATCTTCGACGACCTGCGCCTCGGGCGGCTGACCTTACGCACCACCGATCCGACCCTCCCGCGGACGGTCGATCGCCTTGGACGTCGCCTCTTCGCGGGCCTCGTCGTGGCGACCTTCGTCTTCGCGGGGACGTGGCTGCTTCAAACGGATCGGAAGGACCCGCTCGGCATCACGCTCCTCGTCTTCGGCGTGCTCGTGATGTTCGGGCACGTCGTCCTCGACGTGCTCCGCCACCTCCGTTAGCCGCCAACTGCATCAGGCCGCCACATGCGCAGCAGGGCGCCGAGCTTCCTCGACGCCCTGCTTCGCGGCCCGGTGAAGTCCGCGCGCGGCCTGTCTGATCAGAGCTGCGGGATCTTGCCCTGGAGCAAGAACGCGATGATCAGCGCGAAGAGCACGAGCGACTCGATGAGCGCCAGGCCGAGAATCATCGGCGTCTGGATACGCGCTGCGGCGCCCGGGTTGCGCGAGATGCCCTCGAGGGCGGCCGCAGCGGCGCGGCCCTGACCGAGCGTACCGCCGAGGGCGGCGATGCCGATCGCGAGGCCGGCGGCCAGCGCGATCATGCCGCTCGTGTCGAACTTGTTCGAAGCAGCAGCATCCTGCGCGAACGCCATGCTGGGAACGAGGGCCAGCGCGGTGGCGACCAGCGTGGACAGGGTGAGCTTGCTCTTGAGAGACATCCGATTCTGCTCCTTTCAGGCCACGCGCCCCCATGGGGGGCTGCATGCATCAATCGAGACGACCCGCGGGGTTCGGGGGGACCGACTCTTCGGTCTCACGTCCTCGAGGGCTCGGGGGCTTCGCTTCGGGCGGCCCCGCTCTAATCCGAATCTGACGGTTTGGCTAGGGACTTTTTGAGGATTCCACCGCGATCTTCCGGTGGGGGCGCCTCAGTGGTGGTCTGCGTGGTGGTGCTCCGTGGCGAGGCCGATGTAGATGCTGCTGAGCAGGCAGAACACCAGCGTCTGCACGACGATCACGATGAGCCCGAGCATCATCACGGGCAGCGGCAGGAAGATCGCCACGAGACCGAAGAAGACCGAGGCGATGAGGTGGTCGACCGCGATGTTGACCATCAGACGCACGCTGAGCGTGATCGGACGGACGCACGTCGAGATGACCTCGATCGGGAAGATGAGCGGCGCGAGGTACCACTTCGGCCCCGCGAGGTGCGCGATGTAGCTCCAGCCGTTCTCCTTGATGCCCCAGATGTTGAAGGAGAGGAAGACGAGCAGCGCGCAGCCGAGCGTGACGTTCAGGCTGGACGTGGGCGGCGAGAAGCCGGGGATCAGGCCCGAGACGTTCGAGAAGAAGATGAAGCCCGCGGCGCCGCCGATCAGCGGGAAGTACCGCTTGGCGTTCTCCGGCCCCATCACGTCCTTGGCCATGTCGTAGAAGTAGCCAAAGAACGCCTCGAAGAACGTGCGCAGGCTGAGGCGATCGTCCGGGACCACCGACTCGTCGAGCCGCCGGAACTTCGAGCGCACCGACATCGCCATCGCGATGAACACGATGACGATGAGCAGGCTCGCGAAGATCGGCTCGACCGAGTGGTAGCTCATCGGCTCGTGACCGATGAAGCTGTAGCCGAGGTTCTTCGCGTTCTCGCGGAGACCAGGGAGGTGGGCCAGGAGGAAGGTCAGAAAACCAGTATGCTCGGGCATGACCGTCGTCGCTCCATCACCGGAGCGCTCCAATCTCGAACTCGTACTCGCTGCTCGATCTCAGGGCTCGTTCGAGGGGTCCCCCTCGTCGGCGGGCCTCGCCTTTAGCACATCTTTGCGCGGCGCGTCCCCGAAAGATCTGCGCTTTGGATCACCCTCCGGGAAGTCGTCCGGGGGCTTCGGGCCAAACAGCGTCCCCACCGTGATCCCGATGGGCAGCGCCCCATACCCCACGATGAGGGAGAGGCCCGACGCAATCCCGCTGCGCAGAATGAGCCAAACCCCGCCCAGCAAAAGCGCGAGCTTCAACGTGGCGATGACCGCCCAGGGCGCGGTGTTTCCCCGCCGGGACAAAAACGCCTCGCCCACCTGCGCGAACACCCACAGGTTCACGGGCGCCAGCGCCCCGCCGATGGCCACGCCGATCCCGAACCGCGGCCCGCCGAGCGCAAACGAGCCGATCGTCAAGACGACCGCCGACCCGATCACCCCGGCGAGCGCCCCGCGCATCGGCGCGTCGAGCTTGGAAGGCTTTTCCGCGTCGCTCATCCGCCTCGCCTCCCGTCGGATTCGCCGTCGCTCGCGCCTTCGTCGTCCTTCGCGACGTTCGTGTCTTCGTCGCTCGCGCTCGTGATCGGCGCCTCGTCCTTGCGCTCGTCGGGCGCGTCGTAGCGCGGAAGCGGATTGCCCTGCTCGCGCTCCTCGCGCTCGGCCTGGGCCTTCATCTCGCGGAGCGCGCGCTGAAACGCCCTCACGGCCGCGCCGATGCCGAAGCAGAAGCCGAGGACCGCGAGGTACGGCTCGGTGCCGAACTTGCCGTCGAGCCAGCGGCCGCCGAAGTAGCCGAACGCGATCGACAGGACGACCTCGAGCCCGATGGTCCCGAGGCTGCCGACGCCGCGCCACTCCTCCACCTTCGGCGGGCGCTTGCGCTCCTTGCCGTTCACCGCTCGCCTACCACGCGCGTCGTCGTCGCGCGCCGATTCTCGATCAACGCCTCCAGCACGGGCCGCATCGCGCGCGCTGCTTCGGCGCGGTGGCTGATGCGGTTCTTCTCGTCGTCGCCGAGCTCCGCCATCGTGCGACCGTCGCCTTTGACGATGAAGAGCGGATCGTATCCGAAGCCGCCCGCGCCGCGCGCCTGCTGCGCGATCGTCCCCTCGCAGCGGCCCTCGCAGATGACCTCGGGCTGCACCTCGTTCCACGGATCGAGCAGCACCATCGTGCAGCGGAAGCGCGCCGTGCGGTGCTCGTCGTCGATCTCTTCGAGCGCCGCGAGCAGCGCCGCGTTGTTCTCCGAGTCGGTCGCGCCTTCCTTGGCGAAGCGCGCCGAGCGCACGCCGGGACGACCCGCGAGCGCGTCGACCTCGAGCCCCGCGTCCTCCGCGAGCGTCACCATCATCGCGGCCTCGGACGCCGTGCGCGCCTTGATCAGGGCGTTGTCCACGAACGTCGCGCCGTCCTCGATGATCGGCGGCAGATCGGGCAGCACCTGCGAGAGCGGCAGGAGCTTGATGGGCAGGTCGGCGAAGATCGCCAGAAGCTCCGCGAGCTTTCCGCGGTTCGTCGTGGCAACGAGGATCGAGAGCGGCAGGTTCGGCTCGCTCATGCGAACCTCCCCGCCTGGAACAGCGAAGCGAGCTCGACGCCTGCGGCCGTGAGCGCGCTTCGTTGCATCGTCACGAGCTCTGCGACGCCCGCGAGCCCGACATCGATCATGCCGTCGAGCGCGCGCCGTTCGAGCGCCTCGCCCTCGGCCGTCGCTTGCACTTCGACGATCGCGCCGCGCGCCGTGGCCACGACGTTCAGATCCACGCGCGCCTGGCTGTCCTCTTCGTAGACGAGATCGAGCATTGCCTCACCGCCGACGTGACCCACGCTGATCGCGGCCACCTGATCACGCAGCACCGGCGCGACCACGCTCGACGCGCGCAGCTTCGCGAGCGCGAGCGCCATGGCCACGAAGCCTCCGGTCACCGACGCCGTCCGCGTCCCGCCGTCCGCCTCCAGCACGTCGCAGTCGATCACGATCGTGCGCTCGCCGATCGCTTCGAGGTCGATCGCGCTGCGCAGCGCGCGCCCGATGAGCCGCTGGATCTCCTGCGTCCGCCCGCTCGGCGACTTGCCGCGCCCTTCACGCGCTTCCCGCCGCGCGCGGCTCGCCCGCGGATGCATCTGGTACTCGGCCGTCAACCAGCCTTTGCCTTTGCCCGCCATCCATGCGGGCACGACGGCGTCGATCGACGCGGTGCAAAGCACGACCGTCCCGCCGGCGCGGTAGAGCACGGAGCCCTCCGCGTTGCGGTGGAAGTGCGGGACGATCTCGACGGAGCGAGGTTCGGCGGGGCTACGGCCATCGGGGCGGGACACGCCGCGTCCTTAGCACAGGCGCAACGCCGCGTAGGGCTTCCTCACGCCCGGCCCGCGCCCTCCTCGTCCGGCCTGCGCGCCCGGTGCCTGGTTTTACCAGCTCACGGGGTAGGCCGTGGCGTAGAGCCCGTCGCCCGGTTTGCCGCGCGTCGCGGCGCGCTGGACCAGGTAAAGCTCCTGCTTGGGTCCCTGGCAGACGAACGTGCCTCCCTCGGACGCGACGTACACCTGACCCCCGACGGTCTTCATGGTGAACCCCTCGGGCCACGACGCGCGCTTCTTCAAATAGTCGAGCGCCATGTTGCTCCGCGGCGGCACGTCCGACCGTTCGAGGGTGCGGATCAGCCGGTCCGCCTGGGAAAACGCCGAGCCCTCCTGCTTGGCGATGTCGCTGATGCCGACCTTCGCCGGGAGCTGCCCCGGGCCGACCTCGTTCGAAGGCACGCGGCGCGACCGGACGATGGTGAACTCGTCGCTCGTCTTGCCGCCCTCGACGCGGTAGCCCCGGCCGATCCATCGACCGTCGCCGGAAGGCACGACCGGGTTCCACGGCTTGCACGACCCGAACGCGTTGACCACCGCGCACGGACCGCTCTTCGCGTCGGCCGCGCACGTGAGCGCCTTCTTCAGCGCGGCGATGTCGAGATCGTCGGGCGCGGCGACGGCCTCGGGGGGCGGCGGCGCGGCGGACGGCGGCGCGGGTGTCCCGGTTCGTGCGGGCGCTGCCGCGTCCCCGGCTGGCTCCTGGGAACACGCGGCGACGGCGATCGAGACGAGGACGGCGAAGGGGCGCGTTCGCATGGGCGCGCAGTCTGGCACGCCCTTTCTCGACCGCTACGGCGGGTCGATCAGGAGCTTGGGCCGGAGCCGCGCGAGCGACTTTCGCCCGAGGCCCTTCACCCGGAGGAGATCCTCCGGCCGCTTGAACCGCCCGAGCTTCGCCCGCAGCGCGAGGATCGCCTTCGCCTTCGTGGCCCCGATGCCCGGCAGCTTCCGCAGATCCTCCTCCGTCGCGAGGTTCAGGATCACTCTCCCATCGGCTGTCACCGCGGCGATCGGCGCGCCCGCCTCCACGCCCGCATCCGCTGCCGCTGCCGCTGCCGCATCCGCTCCCGCTCCCGCGCCCGCATCCGCATCCGCTCCCGCGCCCGCATCCGCGACCCCCACCGACACCGGCGCCGCCGCGCTCGCGCTCGTCGCCGGCGGACCGAGGTAAGCCCCGACGCGACGGGGCATCAAATCCGCCGCCGCGCCCGAGCCCACGAACGCGAGCGCCAGAAACCCGAGCGCCCCGAGCGCGACCTTCCCTGCGAGCGGCGTCCATGCCGACCCGCGCAGCCGCGCCCCGATCGACCCGAAAAACGCCTGCCCCCGCGCCCCGACCTGCTTGTCGTCTGCTGAACGTTCCACCGAGAGCCTCCTCGGCGGGCTCCTTGGCGATCTTCGTGCCGACGGACGGAACGCGGGAAAGCGCGGCCCTTTGGCGTGCAAAGGATCCGCGTGGGGGTGGCGCCGCCATGGCGGCCGGGTGGCGACGCCATCGGGGGTTCGGGGGCATAGCTCGGCTGGTCCGAGCGTAGCCCCCGCGTGCAAGAGCGACCTCGGCCTCGACCTGCGCTACGATGGCGCGGGAGCAGGTGACCATGTCCGACCGGCGTTTTTCCCCGTACCCCGAGGCCTTCTCGCGTCGCACCTTCCTCGGCGCTGCGCTGACCGGCGCGGCGCTGCTCGGCGCTGATCACGCGCTCGCGGCGGGCTCCGGCCTCGTCGCCCAACCGCCCGCGGGCTTCGTGCCCCTCTCGATCCCCGGGAAGGTCGCCAAGGTCGCGAAGTCGAACGTGATGCAGCCGAACGGCCTCTGGCCCACCGAGGGCGCGGCCAAGGTCATGCTCGAGCGCGTCATGGCCGAGCTCACGGGCAAGAGTGATCTCGGCGAAGCCTTCGCCAAGTTCGTCCACAAGGACGACAAGGTCGCCATCAAGCCGAACGGCATCGCGGGCCAGAAGGGCGCGACGATGGCCACGAACCGCGAGCTCATCCTCGAGGTCGTCCGCGGCGTCATGGCGGCCGGCGTTCCTGCCAGCCAGATCATGATCTTCGAGCAGTACCCGAAGTTCCTGGAGGGCACGCGCATCTGGGATCGCCACAAGGGCCCCGACCCGGCGCTGCCCGCGGGCATCGCGACGGCCGTGCACGAGAACGAAGACGCGACGATGCCCGAGCGGAGCGTGATGGGCATCCCGACGAAGTTCGTCCGACCCTTCACCGAGGCGACGGCCGTGATCAACCTCGGCTTGATCAAGGATCACTCGATCTGCGGCTTCACGGGTTGCCTCAAGAACATCACGCACGGCGCGACGATCAACCCGCACGCCTTCCACCAGCACAACGCGAGCCCGCAGATCGCCGAGCTCTACGCGCAGGACGTCGTGAGGAGCCGCGTGCGTTTGCACATCATCGACGGCTTCAAGCTCATCTACGACGAGGGCCCGCTCGACAAAAACAAGAAGCGCCGCGTCTTGCACGAGGCCGTCTACGCGACGACGGACCCCGTCGCGATGGACACGCTCGGCTGGGGCATCCTCGAGCAGTGGCGCAAGGAGAGCGGCCTGCCGACGCTCAAGGACGCCGGCCGCGAACCCACGTACATCCGCATCGCGAGCGAGCTCGGGCTCGGCGTGTACGACAAGAACCGCATCTCCTTGCGCGAGGTCACGCTCTGAGGGGAAAGCGGGGTTTCTTCACCCGGACCCGGTTGACGCGCGTTCGAAACTCAACTCTACCGCCGCCATGAGCGGCACGACGACCTCGCGTACATCCCTCCTCGGCTCGACCGTGGTCCTTCTCGGGATCCTCGGATCGACGAGCGGCTGTGCCGGTTTCAACGGCGTGCTCCGACCAGGGGGCGGCGGCGAGACGACGGGGGCCGGCACGTACGAGGGCGAGGCGTGTCGTCGCGTCTATTACGATCTCGACGACCACGACCCGGAGAGCGATTACAACCACAACGAGAAGAAGTTCCCGATTGGGGAGGACACGTCCCCCGAGGCGCAGCTCCTCCTCGCGACGTGCGCGCGGCACATGAAGAAGGGGCGGCTCGGGCACGAGACCCGCCAATGGAACCGGATCAAGCCGCTCGACCCCGAGAAGGTGTACCTCTCCCTCGACGATCGCGACCTCGATATCGTCTCGGCCGCGCTCAGCGCGGTGATCATCGGGAACGACGAGGTCGCCGCGCGCTTCCAGCACGAGCGGCATTACAAGGACGCGCGGTATCAGGGCCTCGTGCTTTTTTATGCGTCGCTGATCCGTCGTGAAGACCTCTCGGCCGCGCTCGCGCGCATCGCCGTGCCCGCGGAGGTCAAGACGACGTTCCTCGCGCAGTTCGACGGCGCCGCGCAGAGGGCCCGCGCGGCGGGGCTCGCGCCCGAGGAGATGACGGTGTACGTGAAGATCCCCCTCGACGTGCATGCGTCGCGGAGCAAGCACTACGAGGCGTACACCGAGCTCTACGCCGAGCTCGACGAGCTCCTCGCGAAGTCCGAGAAGGCCCGCGGCAATGCGGAGGCGGCCGCGGCGCTCGCGCCTTCGTTCGTGGATCTCCGGAGCCGCTTCGTGGCGAAATGCGGAACGCTCGATTGCAGGGGCCGGCCGCTCTGGGCCCACACGACGCGCGAACTGGCGCTCCTCGCGGTGGCGGAGGGCAAGAGGCTCGACGCGCACGTGGAGTCGCACATGCACGAAAGGGAAGGCAGCTACGTCGGCGGCTTCATCCAAGCCATCACGGCGGCGCAATACGCCGAGCTCAGCCGGATGCGCGAGGCCTCCGCCAAGTACCAGAAGGCCAAGGAGAACGGCATCGACGAGCAGACGGCGCGGACCCTCGCGGGGGGCACGACCGGATTTCGCTTCAAAGACCGTGCGTTCTTCCATGTCGATTTGCGCCTGCCGACGTACGCGAAGGCGCTCGACGGCAGCGGCCTCGGATCCCCGCGCGCCAGCGCGTTCCCCGTGGGGAGCGTGCAGCCCGCCGCCGGGGGCAAGGGCGTGAAGATCACGTTCGAGAAGGACCGCCACCCATCGCAGGAGGCGTACAACTGCCGCACCACGAACCGGATCTCCCGCATTCACAGGGACGGCAGGCTCGACTACGAGGAGGTCTGCAACTGGCGACCGGTGACCGTCGAGTCGGAGCGGCACAAGCCGGTCACGGTCCCGGCGGCGGAGGCGAAAAACCTCCAGCGCGGCGATGTCGTCTCGTTCCTCGCGCTCGGCGAGGAGGCCCGGATCGTCGAGGTCAAGCGGGGCGACGTGGTGGTGCAGCTCCGCGGGGACGCCGTGCGGGAGCCGAACTGACCGCGGCGAAGTCGCGCTCGATTCGCCTCGCTCCGAGCGCTCACGGCGCCGGCGCGAGGACGAGGGCCTTGAGCCGCCCCGTCTTGCACGCCGCGTTCGACTCGCATTCGATCCAGTAGAGCGCCTCGTCGTCGACCGTAAAATGGAACGGCCCGGTCGGCCGCACGACGATCTCGGCCACCTGGCTTCCCCAGTTCTTGCCGCCCACGGGCAGCCGCGCGATCGCCTTGCCGCCGTCGTACGTCGACGCGCCGAAATAGACCCAGTCCCCGCTCACCTCGATCGGCGGCAAGACCGCGAGCGTGAAGTCCGTCGCCGCATTCGAGAAGATGAGCTCGCCGCTGGTCGGCACGAACGACTCCACCGCCCCACCGGCCTTCGGTACGCGGTTCAGGAGCGCGTTGTTCTGCGCGAAGAAAAACACGTATTCCTCGGAGACGTCGAGGCTCGACGGGTAATTGAGGCCCGTCGCGAGCGCCTTCTCCTCGACGCCCACGCCGACCGACGGATCGATCGAGTACACCGCGCCGGTCAGAGGCTTCTCGCCATCGTCGCACGAGTTCGGCACGTCGTCCCCCAGCGCGAAGCGCGTGAAATAGAGCCGGCCGTCGCTCTCGCTGGAGCGGATATCGTAGAGCAGCGCGGCCGCCGCTCCCTGCTTGTAGTCCGGGTCGATCCAGAGCGCCTCGTATTTCGTCGAGCCCTTCTTCACCCGCCCCACGAGCCCGTCCGTGAGCATGTAATAGAGAGAATCGCCTCCGAGGGTGATCCCGGCGAGCTTTTCGAACTCGGGTTGCTCGCCGAGCACGGGGATCACGTCGGGATTGCAGTCCCTCGGGTCGCACCAGGAGAGATTCGACCCGAGGCACGTGGTCTCATTGCCGCGCTGGGTCCAGGCGATGAAATCGTGCGAGACCACGGCCCATTCGACCCGCAGGCCCCCGACGTCCAGGAGGGGCGCCGAGCAGCCCGGCTTCGGCAAGCGTCGCACCGAGCCGGGCGTCTCGTATTGCCGGAGGACGATCGACTCGGCGTCCGAGGTCAGCGCCCCCATGACGACGTTCGGCTCGATCACGAACGGCTCGCACGCCTCGCCGCTGCCCCCGCAGGGGATCACGGCGCACGCAAGGTTTGGCGGGGGCTTCGGGGCATACTCGTCGTACCCCTCGCCGACGCAGCTCGACACGAGCACGGCCGTGAACCCCATCGAAGAAACACGAAGGAACGAACGTCTCATGCGCGAATCTTACAACGCTCACGAACGCGCTTGCCAGGACCGAGGAGATCCGGTTTGCTTCTCTCCCGGAGCGAGCGCCCATGTCCAGCGCCACCGGCACACAGAAGTTTCTCGCGCACGGAGCCATCGAATTCGCCAGGACGCGGCCCATCGTGGCGAACGCCCTGCTCGCGCTGAACGACGACAACGCCGAGCGCCTGGCGGACGAAGAGCGCCACAAGATCCGGCGGAGCCGACGCCTGCACGCGGCGAAGCTCGTCAAGACGCACAACCCCACCGTCGACCGGAACCTCGCCTACGAGCTCGTCCTCGAACGTTACGAACCCGGGACGCCGCGCGCCGCGGACACCTTCCTCACCTGGTATTTGCCGTGGAACCCCGGCGGCGGCCAGGTCACGATGCACATCCCCGCGGGCGAGGTCCACGACGACGCGGGCGCGAACGTCAATCCGCCCGTCTTTTTCACCGCCGAGCTCACGGGCTGCTCGGTCTTCATTCGCGGCGACCAGCGGCGCCCGGAGATCTTTCATTCGGGCGCGCACGCGGCGAGCTGGCAGGGCAGCGCCGGCACGCACTGGCGCGCGCTCTTCGCCAGGAGCCGCCCCCGGACCTTCGCGCACGAGAGATACGTCGAGGTCAACAAGCGCCATTACATGGGCGGCGAGCTCCTCGGACAGCCGTGCGTGCCGCCACTCGTGACGGAATACATCCAGCAGGTCACGGACGAGGAGGCGCGGGCGGGCAGGACCTTCGAGCTCGTCGATTGCACCGGCTTCGGCTGCGTGTTCGGCCTGCGCGACGAGGCCGGGCGCTGGTCGTTCTACCTCCAGGAGAACGCCCGCGTCTTTTATCGCCGCGGCCCCGGCGGCCCGATCTTCCAGTGCGCGAACCGCACCTTGCGCGTCTCGCGGATCTACCCCGATCGCGCGGTGATCTCCCGCAACGACGAACCCAAGCCGCTCCCCCCTTGAGCGGGCAATCGAAGGGGGACCCGTATGCCAATCCTCGAACTCACGTTATCAGGCGGAGCGAAGCTCTCCGTGCACAACTTCTCCGTGCAGGAAGCCCTCTCCGAGCTCTTCCACGTCTCCGTCGTGGCGCGGGCGCAGCGGCCGGACCTCGACCTCGAGGCGATCGTCGGCAAACCCGCCTCCCTCCACATCGTGGCCGGATGGACCTATGTGAAGGACCAGGGCACGCGCACCTGGAAAGGCGTCTGCGGCTACATCGAGCAATGCCAGGCCCAGACCGAAGAGACCGGGCTCTCGACCTATTACCTGACCATCGTCCCCGACCTCTGGCTGCTCACGCAACGCACGAACCACCGCATCTTCCAGCACCTCTCCATCCCCGACATCGCCGACGTGCTCCTCGGCGAATGGGGCGTCGAGCCCACCTGGCAGATCGATCGTGGGCTCTACCCGAAGCTCGAATTCAAGGTGCAATACGGCGAGAGCGATTTCACGTTCCTCTCTCGCCTGCTCGAAGAGGCCGGCATCACGTTCTGGTTTTCGGACCGGGGCGGCGCGGGCTCCGTGCTCACGTTCGGCGACAAGCTGCACGCGGCGGCGCCGCGCCCGCCCATTCCTTTCGTCGACAACCCGAACCAGGCCGCGCAGCGCGAGTTCCTCTCGCTCGTGCGCCTCGGCCACGAGGTCCGGCCGGGCGCGCACGTGATGCGCGACCACGATTTCCGCAAGCCCTCCTTCGAGCTCCTCGGCAAGGCCACCCCTGCCGCGACGGGCCCCGAGGGCAAATACGAACAATACACCTACGGCCCGGGCGCGTTCCTCGTGGAGGGCACGATGGGCGGCGGCGGCACGCCGGTGGCGGACGATCAGGGCATCGCCCGGCACGACCCCAAATACGGGACCGACCTCGCGACGCGCCGCCTGCAATCGCTGCGCGCCGACAGACGTCGGATCACGTTCGGCACGAACACCCTCGACCTCTTCCCCGGCGCGGTCTTCACGATCGAGGACCACTTGCACCCCTCGCTCGCGCCGAGCCAGCGGCTGCTCGTCTCGTCGTTCTCCGTGGAAGGCACGCCGGGCGACGCATGGACCATGAGCGGCGCCGCGGTCTTCTCCGACCCCGCCGCGCCGTATCGTCCGCCGGTCAAGACGCCGCGCCCGCGGGTCTTCGGCGTGCAGAGCGCGACCGTGGTGGGCCCGCCGGGCAAGGAGATCCATACCGACGAATTCGGCCGCGTCCGCGTGCAGTTCCCCTGGGATCGCGAGGGCCAAAACGACGACCGCTCCTCGTGCTGGATGCGCGTCAGCCAGGGCTGGGCCGGCACGGCGTACGGGATGATCACGATTCCGCGCGTCGGCCAGGAGGTGCTCGTCACGTTCCTCGACGGCGACCCGGATCGGCCGATCGTGACGGGCCGCGTCTACAATGCGATCGAGCAGGTGCCGTACAAGCTGCCGGACGACATGACCGTGAGCACGTGGAAGAGCCAATCCTCCCCGGCCACGGGCGGCTACAACGAGATCAAATTCGACGACAAGGCCGGATCGGAGCGCGTCTACGTGCAGGCCGAGCGGGATTTGCACAAGCTCGTCAAGAACGACGAGGTGCTCCGCACGCAGCACAACAAGATGGAGACGGTGGACGGCACGTCCGACCTCGTGGTGAAGGGCGCGCGCAAGCAGCTCATCGAATCGGAGGACCATTTGCACGTGTTGCTCGACCAGCGCAGCCAGGTCGACGGCGGCGTCTCGCTCACCGTGAAGATGGGCAAGCAGGAGAAGGTGGGGGCCGATTACGCGCTCGACGCCGGGCAGGAGATCCACCTCAAGGCGGGGATGACGCTCGTGCTCGAAGCCGGGCTGCGGCTGACCATCAAGGGACCGGCCGGCTTCATCGATTTCCACCCGATGGGCATCGATATCGTGGGGCTCCTCGTCAACATCAACAGCGGCGGTTTTCCGGCCTTCGGCAAGGGCGCCTCCCCCGACGCCCCCGAGGACGCGATGGAGGCCGAGCCGCGCGACAGGCCGCCCGGCGCGCCGGCGGGGAATTCGAGCACGGGCACCGGCGGCACGTCCGGCCAAGGTGGGAGCTAGGCCATGCCCCTCGCTGCGCGCATCGACGACGTGCTGACGTGCGAGGTCCACGGCGCGGGCATCATCACGGAAGGGTGCCCGACGGTGATCATCGGCTTCCAGCCGGCCGCGCGGGTCGAGGACGAGATCCTTTGCCAGGAGGTGCCGAGCGAGATCGCCAAGGGTTGCGAGACGGTGTTCATCGGCGGAATGCCGGCCGCGCGCGTCGACGATCTGGCCGTGGACGGCGCGGTGATCAGCACCGGGTTTGCCACGGTGAACATCGGCACGACGCCGCAGATCCAGGTGCTGCTCCTGGCCGCGGCGCTGGGTTTGCCCTTCTGCGAGGAATGCGAGCCGAGCGCGCTCGCCGGGCCGAGCGGGGAGCCATGAAGGCCGTTCTTTCCATCGTCACGGGGCGATCCGCGGGGCAGCAGGTGCGGCTCCCTTTGGGCCGGCCCTTTTGCGTGGGGCGCGGCGGGCAGGCGGATCTGATCCTGGCGCACGACGAGAAAATGGCCCTCGCGCATTTCGAGCTCGCATGGGACGGCGCCACGTGCCGCCTGCGCGACCGGAGCCGGCAAGGGACGGAGCTCGACGGCAAGCACGTGGACGAGGCCGAGCTGAGGAACGGCGCGTGGATCGGCGCGGGCGGGACGCGGTTTCTGTTCCGCATCCGCAGCGAGGATCTCCGCTCGGAGCTACCGCCGGCGCCGCCCGGGACGCCACCTTCGCCGGAGATGCTTTCGGCGCGCCGGGAGGCGCTCGTGGTGCTGTCGCGGGAGAAGCATCTCTTCGCGATTCTGGATGCGGCCCGGGATCGGCGCGTCCGCGCCTTGCTCGCCGCATGCGACGAGGAATTCCGCTCGCTCTACGAAGGCCCGAAAGGCGAGGCCCTCGCCGAGGTGGCGCCGTACCTCGTGCACCTCCAGCCGGGTTCGCCGCTGCTTTCGGTCCTCGTGGAGGACGCGTGGGGCGAGAGCTGGGGCGTGTATCTGACGAGCGAGCGGCCCTTCAAGGAGGTCCGCCAAAGGCTACGTCGGTCGCTCATGGTGCGCGACGAGGAGACGGGGAAGCGGCTTTATTTCAGGTTCTATGATCCGCGCGTCCTCCGCCTCTTCTGGCCGGCGTGCACGCCGCGGCAGCGGAGCGAGATCCTGGGGACGGAGATCAAATCGTTCCTCGTCGAGGGCGCCACGGGCGAGCTCTTGCGGCTCGGGCAGGAGGGATAGGGCGATGCTGACGTTGCGCCGGGGGCAGCAAAAGGCCTTCGAACCGCTGGTGGAGGACGCGCTCGTCGAGGGCATTTTCGTCTTCCTCCGCCAATGTCCCGACCCCGAGGTTCATCGCCTCGACGACGCGCACCTCCGCGCCGCCATCCGCGCGGGCGTGGCGCAGGGCCGGGCATTCGGCCTCACGTGGCAATCGTCGCTCGGCGCGTTCGTGGGGCTCTCGCTCGTCGTGGGGCCGAGGTTTCACGAGCACCCGGCCGTGCGCGCCGTGCTTTCGGACGAATCGATCCCACAGGACGAGCGGATTCGCCTGCTGGGGGAGCGTCTCTCCGATGAAGAATGGGAGGCAGCAGCCGAATGCGCCTCCGAGCGAGGACACGCGCCATGATGCGCCCTGACGATGACAGCCCTCTGGAGAGGTTTCAGCCGGGCGAACACGCTCGCCGGATCATCGCAGCGTCTCAGGTGCTCCACAACGGCGAGCCGACCGGAATCGTGCGCTGTCGGATCCCCGGCAGCGCGATGGGCCTCACCCGGCAAGATCTCCTGGCGAGCGCGATCGAGCAGGTGCGAGCGGAGAGAATCACGACCCCTCACGGAATCACCGCCGTCGCCCAGGGGATCAATCTGAGGTCCATGGCCCCCGCAGACGTTCAGATCACCGCTGCGATGATCCGGGAGCGCCTGCTGACGCCGACCAACCTCGCGGAAGCCGTCGCGATCGCCACGGAGAACCTGAAGAAGCGGAGCTCCGGATCCGCGACCGTTTGGTGCGAGATGTGGGATTCCGAGACGAAGCGCTGGTACAGCGGGAGCAGCGGCAAACCCAACCGCCAGGGCCTCGTACCCGCCGAGATCTGGGATCGGATCCCGAAAGACCTCACCAACGCGGACCGTGCGGAGTGGTGCTTCGGAATCAATTGCGCCGAAGTGCACACCCTCGTCAATGCCTATGCGGCGGGCAAGAGGGCGACCAACCTCCAGGGTTGTTATTTCGTCGCCTTCAGAGCGTCCGACAAATCCCGCCTGGGTGCGTGCCGCACGTGCAGGCGCTGGATCATTGACTCGGGCGGCCAGGCCTACGGGGCGGCATGACGGCGCCTTCACCCCTGGGGCAGCCGAACCACCCGCCCGAGCGCCACGGCCCGCAATGCAATGGGCAGCTTCTCCTGCGGGTCCACCGTGAAATGCACCTCCACGAGGAGCCGCGCCGGAAACCGCGAGAACAGCGGTAATTCGTCGGCGAGGGCCGCCGGCAGATAAACCACCATCGGATGCGGCTCCCCCGGCGGGTGCAGGAGCGCGCGCAGGTGCGGCCCGCCGAGCAGCCGGCGCCGCTCGTAATGCCGCTCCTCGCAGAGCGCGCGCGCGACGAGCTCGTCGAGCTCGTCCCCCGCAGGCGCGGGCGTGCGCGCCGCGTACGATTCGCGGAGCCTCGACGCCTCGCTCGCGTCGAAGGTCAGCACGAGCTCCCCCTCGCACATCTCGAGGGGCGGCACGAGCGAGCCGCGCTTCGCCGCTCTCGTCGCCACGTCGAGCAGCCCTCCGAACCCCACGGGCGCGGCGCGATCGAGGATCACGTGCGCCTGCGCGCGGTCCTCCATCTCGGCCGGATCCTTGAACAGCGCCGGATCGTCGATCTCCGGATCGATCGGCTCCTCCTCCCGCGCGTCGAGGATCTCCTGCCACGCGCGCTTGCGCACGACGCGCGGCATGCTCTTTCGATCGAGCCACGAGAGCACGAGCGCGTCACCCTTCGACGCGCCTCGGTACGTCGCCGCCGCGACCGTGAAGCCCGGCGCCTCCGCGGTCGACGCCGCAGGCGCCGCGGGCAGCGCGCTCTCGACCACGGCCTCGCCGATGGTCTTTCGAGCAGCAACGATCGGCTCCACCGCTTCCGGCGCGGGCGCCTGCGGCACGCCGCTCGCCCACGGGCTCGGCGCGGGCGCGGGCGAAGGCGCGGGCGTGTCGAAGATCAACGCAGGCGGCTTGATCGCCGGAGCCGCCGCGCTCGTGTTCGCCTCCGGCGCCGCCGCGGCGAAGGGCAACGCCGCGGCGGGGGCGAGAAGCTCGTCGCGCTCGATCGCCGCCGTCCGCTCCGAGGGAGGCCGATCGAGCGGCGCGCGCGGCGGCGGCGGCGACGCGAACGTGACGACCACGTCCGGCGAGGCCGCCTTGAACGGCATCGTGGCCTCGGACGGCGCGCGCTCCTCGCGCACGAACACCGTCGTCCGGCTCCTCTCCTCGGGCGCCTCGGATGTGTTCCCTGGAGCGTCGAGCGTGACCACCACGCGCCCCTCTTCCTTCTCGCTCCGCAGGGGAATCTGCGCGCGCCACGTCACCACGCAGGCCGCGCGCTCCGTATCGATCACCAGCGTATCGGCGCGCATCGGGATCACGCGTGGCCCCCCTTCGCGCCCCGACAGCACGGCCTTCGGCTCGAGCCCCGGCAGGCTCGTCACGAGGTGCGCGTGTGTCGGGTGCAGGTTGTCGAGCACGATGCGCTCGTTGCTGCGCAGCGCGTCGACCTGCTGATCGGGCGGCGCGACCTGGAAATACGCGAGCTCGACGTCCTCCGGCGCGGGCGCGCGCGTGAGATCCGCGGGGCTCCATCGACCTGCGTGACGACCGAGCTTCTGCTGCCGCGAGGGCCAGCGCGCCGCGATCGGACCGAATCCGATCGGCGTCAGCAAATCTCCAGGGCCGCTCACCACCTTGTCGAGCGGCTGCAAATTGGGGACGGCGATGCGGCCCTGCCGATCGCGCGCGTCGGGCCGCATGCCCGCGGGGTTCCACGTATCCGGCCCGCCGCCGGCGCGCTCGTAACGCAAGGACATCCGCGTGATGCGCGGCCCTTCTTGCAGCGCGCCGTCGAGCGTGAAGGCCCGGTCGCAGAACACCTCGATCGATTTATCGATGTCGCCCACGATCATCCGCGCCACGAACGAGCGCACGGGGCGCGCCTCGGGCGCGAAGGCCATGCCCACGAGCACGACGTCGGCGCGTTGCTTGAGCGGGGCGATGTCGCTCGCGGCGCGCAGGCTACGTGTCTCGTCGTCGTCCCAGTGCTCGTCCTGCTCGACGATCGGATCCTGCTCGGGCGCGAGCTCTGCCGCGGTGGGCACGAGCAAAAACGTCGCTTTGCAGATCACCGTGAGCGCCCACGCGCCGGGGCGCGATTGCCAGAGGAGCGAAGCGACGGGGAGCGGGCCTTGAGCGACGACGTCCATGGCCCGTCGACGGTATCACCACGCGCGCAGGGCGAGCACCGCGGCCATCACGACGAGGACCACGACCACGGCCACGACGGCAGCGGCGAGGCCCCGCGAGCTCGACGTCGGCGCTTCGACGATGGGCGCGGGGGGCATCGGCACGGGCCTCGGGATCACCACGGTGGCGCCATTCTGCGCGCTCGGCGCCTCGGCTGGAGGCGCTTTGGCTGGTTGTCGCAACGTCGTCGCATGGTCCGACATCGAGACCTCGCCGAAGGCTCGGCTCGCGGCCTGCTCCAGGGCTCTGCCCTTTTCGGTCCCCTCGACGATCGAGGGCGGACGCTCGGGCGGCGCGACGCCTTGCAGGCGATGAATGCGCTCCACCGAAATGCGCCCCTCCTCGGAGGCGAACGGGAGCAAGAGCCGCGCGAGATCGGCGACCGACGGCGGGCGATCGCTCGGCTTTTTTTCGAGGCATTGCAGCACGACGGCCTCGAGCCCCGCGGGGATCTCGGGCCTCTGCCAGCGCGGCGGGGCGGGCGGATCGCCGCCGATCATCAGGAAAAGCGCGTGCGTCGCGTCCGCCTCGAAGGGCCGCTTGCCGGTGAGGATCTGATACAGGATGACGCCGAGGGCCCAGATGTCGGTGCGCGCGTCGAGCCCTTTGAGCCCGCGGATCTGCTCGGGCGACATGTAAAACGGCGAGCCGATGATCACGTTCGCCGCGGTGAGGCTCGTGTAGAGCGCGTCGCCCCTCGTCGCCTTGGCGAGGCCGAAATCGAGCACCTTCACGAGCGGCGAGCCATCGGGACGCGTGGTGACGAAGAGGTTCGCGGGCTTGAGGTCGCGATGGATGATGCCGAGCACGTGCGCCTCGGCGATGGCCTCGGAGGCTTGCAGCACGGCGTCGACGGCCTGCGCGATGGGCAAGGGCCCGCGCTGCCGCACGATCTCTTGCAGATCGGCCCCCGTGAGCAGCTCCATCACCATGTACGGCAAGCCGGACGCGAGCGTGCCGAGGTCCATCACGCGCGCGACGTGCTCGCTCTGGATCGACACGGCGGCGCGGGCCTCGCGCAGAAATCGCTCCACGGCGTCATCCTGCTTGGCCGCTTCGGGCAGGAGGATCTTGATGGCGACGCGCTGAGGCAGCGTCGTGTGCTGGGCCTCGACGACGAGCCCCATGCCGCCTTTTCCGATCACGCGCTCGACGCGGTACTTGCCCGCGACGACGTCCCCCAGCTCGGGCGCCTTCGGCTCGGGCGAGGCACCGGCGGGGCTCTTTGGGGCGCTATCGGTGCTCATGCGGGCGGAAAAACTCGTTCTTGCGACGCTAACACACCGGCCTTCGGCGACGCACCCGCGGCGCGCAGCGGCGATGGCGACACCCGACATGCTACGTTTTCCCCTATGACGCCGCCGCTCGTGTTCGCCGTCGACCCCGAGGACCCGCGCGCCCCTTCCGAGGAGGTCTGGAACGCCCTGTCCGCCGAGGAGCGGCGGCGCGTCGTGGACATGCTTCCGGCCGACGTCCCCATCGACGTCATGGCGCCCGAAGGGGATCCGCACCGCGAGGCCAAGGAGCGCACCCTCGACGTGCTCGGCCGCTTCTTCCGCCGCATGGGCCGCAGGGTCTACCTCTCCTCGGAGCTCGCGACGTACTACCCGGACCGCCCGCGCATCGTGCCCGATGTCCTGGCCGTCCTCGACGTCGACCCGCGTCCGCGGTCGAAGTGGGTCGTCGCCACGGAAGGCAAGGGGCTCGACTTCGTGCTCGAAGTGCACGTCGAGGGCGACAAGCGCAAGGATCACGAGCGCAACGTCGCGCTCTACGCCGAGCTGGGGATCCCGGAGTATTTCATCTTCGACCGGGGCCGACTCAGCCTGCGCGGTCATCGACTCGTGTCGCCGGGAGCGCGCGTCTACCAGCCCATCGTGCCGCAGGGGGGACGTTATGCGTCCGCGCTGCTGGGGCTCGACTTGATGCTCGTGGAGGGCCGCCTGCGCTTCGTGGTCGGAGGCACGCCGCTCCTGGAATCGGAAGAGATCATCGGTCAGCTCGAAACGATGGTGGACGGCCTCGTGCACCGCCGCGAGGAGGACGAACGCGCGCTCGAAGAGGCGAGGCGGCAGGTCAAGGAAGAGCGTCGGCGGGCCAAACAAGAGCGCAAGCGGGCCGAGGAAGAGCGCAAGCGGGCCGAGGAAGAGCGCAAGCAGGTGGAGGAAGAGCGCAAGCAGGTGGAGGAAGAGCGCAAGCAGGTGGAGGAAGAGCGCAAGCGGGCCGATGAGGCCGAACAACGAGTGGCAGCGCTCCAGGCGGAGCTTGATCGCCTCCGCCGCGGCGAGCGGTAGCTCTCCATCGAGGAGCCGGCCCAGGGGCGGTGCACGGCTGCCCTCGCCCGGTCAATCCACCCTCCGCCCGTGCTACGTTCCACACATGGACGCACGACCGACCCGCCCTCCCCGCAGGACCGGCCCGATCGAGCTCCGCGACTTCGGACCGAACGGTCTTCGGCTGGGAACGCCCGACGACTGCTACGACGGCAGCCCGTGGGAGCTCCACCGAGGAGAGCTGGTGGAGCAGATGGGGAGCAAGGACATCCACGGCATCACCATGGCCCTGCTCGCGGCCTTGTTCCGCGTGCATGCCCGGGAGGGTCACACGGTCCTCGCCGACATCTACTGCGACCTGACGGACGAGCAGGGCCCCTCGCTCCGCGCGCCCGACGTCGTCGTCGTCAGCGACCTCGTCGCCCCGCGAAACGACGCCTATCGCGGCACGCCCGTGCTCGCGGTCGAGATCCGCGGCACGCAGTCGAAGAAGTACCTCGAAGAGAAGGTGAAGCTTTACCTCGAACACGACTGGCCCGAGGTCTGGATCGTCCACGCCGAGCGGCACGAGGTCGAGGTCCTGCGCCGCGGGGTCGCGTCCGTCGTCTACCGCCCCGGCGCGGAGGTCCCGATGATCCCCGCGCTCGACAAGTACGGGCTCACGGCGCTGCCCGTGACCGCGTTCTTCGATCAGCGCGAGGTGGCGCGTTACACGGACGAGTGGGTGGAAAAGCGTGGCGAAGCGCGCGGCGAGACGCGTGGGGAAGCACGTGGTCGTGTCACGTCGATCGAACGGGTCCTCCTCGCTCGCGGCCTGGACATTCCGCCTCTGACGCGCGCGCGCATTGCGACGTGCACCGACATCGAGACCCTCGATCGCTGGCTCGTCCTCGCCGCCACCGCCACGAGCGCGAGCGCCTTCGCGAACGCCATCGGCGAACCCGCCTGACCTCGACCACGAGGTCCCCGACTTCCACCACAAGGTCGCCGACTTCCACCACGAGGTCGCCGACCTCCTCCACGAGCTCCCCGACTTCGTCCAGGAGGTCCCCGGACTTCGTCCACGAGGTCCCCGACTCCGACCACGAGGTCCCCGACCTCCTCCACGAGTTCTCCGACTTCGTCCACGAGGTCCCCGACCTCCTCCACGAGTTCTCCGACTTCGTCCAGGAGGTCCACCGACCTCCTCCACGAGCTCCCCGACCTCCTCCACGAGCTCCCCAACTTCGTCCAGGAGGTCCACCGACCTCCGCCAGGAGGTCCCCCGACCTCCGCCACGAGCTCCCCGACCTCCTCCACGAGCTCCCCGACTTCGCCCGCGACGTCCCCGACCTCGACCGCGAGGCCCCACGATCCTGCCCGCGCCCCTGCGTGCTCCGCACGCGACCTCCGTCTACCTGCTAGCCTTGAAGCTCGTTCACCCCGAGGGGCTCGCCATGTCGATGTCGCGTTTGCTTCCTCTTCTTGCACTTCTCCTCGTTGCCGAGGGATGCGCCTCGCAGACGAACACGCAGCCCCCCGGCGCGCCCCCGACGCCCAAGACCGTCACCCGCGAGAACCCGGGCGGCGACGCCGATGATCCCGAGAGCGCCGCCCTCGCCAGGCTCGGCGCCGAACCCTGGGGCTTTCGCCGCGACTTCTGGAACACCCTCCACGTCCCCCTCGCCGACTGGAAAAACTGGCGCAGGGTCCGCATCTTCGGACACCCCACCCGCGCCTCCTATCGGTACGGCGACGACCACTACGCCGTCGCTTCCATCTGGTACACGACCATCGAAGGCCCGAACGAGCCCGAGGCTTGTCTCGCCAAGTTCCTCGACATGGCCACGCCCATCGCCGACGCGAACGGCGTCCGGATCGGCGAGCGTCAACGCGTCCGCATGACACAGAGCGTCGGCGCCGAGATCCGTCCCATGATCGTCGACCTCGTCGAAGGCAGGCTCGACAGCTTGCTCGGCCGCGACGATTACGTCGGCGCCGTCGCCGCCTACCAGTCCTTCCCGGGCACGTGCCTCGTCCAGGGTTTCGCCGTCGTCGCCACCGAACACCGCGACGTCGCCAAGAAGGTGCGTGATCGATGGGTCGCCGAGGGCGCGAACAAGCTCGTCTGGGAGCGCCACGTCAAAGAGGCGCCCGAGCCCCTGACGCGCTAGCTCGCTCAAGCGAAAAACGCGACGACCCGCGCCGTCACGTACGTGACGAGCGCGACCACCCACAACGCGGCGCCTTTTCGGAAGCCTTGCCGATATCCCCAGACCGGCGCGAGCGGCGGCACGACGAGCGCGAGCATCCCACGCAAGCGGGACGATCCGCGGAGAATCAACCTCCCCGCGAGCCACACGTGCGTGGTCACGAACGAGGCGAACCCCACGATCAGGAGGACGACGACGGCAACGTCCTTACCGGACACGCGCCCGAGCCTAGCGCGGGCGGAGCCGACTCGCCTCGACTTCGCAGACCTCCCGCGCCCTTTCCCACGAACCCGGCGCGATCACCACGATCGATCCACGCTCGCGGCTCTGTCCCCGCTCCATTTTCACGCTAAGCTCTGCCCGTGCCGAGAAGCCTCATCCCCGTCCGCGACACAGATCGCCCCGCCTCTCCTCGATCTTCCCTCCTCGACAGACTCCTCCCCGGCTCCCGCGTCGTGCCCGCAGGCCTCGCCCTCGGTGTGATCACGAGCGCCCTCGTGGGTGTGGGCGTCGCCGAGGCCGTCACGGACCCGCCCGATACGTTGCCGCTCTCCGAGGTCAAGCCCGGCATGAAGGGCTACGGGCTCACCGTGTTCTCCGGGACGAACCCCGAGCGCTTCGACGTGGAGGTCATCTCCACGCTCAGGAATTTCCGGCCCAACCAGGATCTCATCCTCATCAAGACGCCGAACCACCCGCGCCTCGACGTCGCCCGCACCGTCGGCGGCATGAGCGGGAGCCCCATCTACCTCAATGGCAAGATGATCGGCGCCTACGCCTATGGATGGCTCTTCGGCGTCGAGCCCATCGCCGGCGTCACGCCCATCAAGTCGATGCTCGAAGAGCTCGCTCGCCCCATGCCGAAGGCGATCATGCCCATCCCCGGCAAGGGCCCCCTGCCCTCGGCCGACGATGACGGCCGCGTCAAGCGCGACAAACACGCCCGCACGTTCCACGGCGCGCCGGAAAGTTATGACCTCCAAGGACACGCGACGCAGCTCGCGTCGCGCGCGGCGAGCCTCCTCGCGCCGCCCGAGGGCAGCGCGCTCGCCCGCGCCTCGACGCCCATCATGCTCGGCGGGCTCGCGGGGTCGTCGCTCAAGATCGCGCAGAACCTGCTCGGGCCGATGGGGATGGAGCCGCTCCAGGCCGGCGGCGGCACCTCGACGAAGCCCCCGGCCGACGCGCCCACGAAGTTCGTCGACGGCGGCGCGATCGGCGTCGAGTTGATCCGCGGCGACATCTCCGCAATGGGCCTCGGCACGGTCACGCGCGTGAGCGGCGACAAGCTCGTCGCCTTTGGTCATCCCATGCTCGGCGGCGGCGTCGAGGCATTGCCCACGGCCGTCGCGCGCGTGCACTGGATCATGGCGAGCCAGAACCGGAGCTTCAAGATCGGCGAGTCCGTGCGCTCCGTCGGCGCGCTCGTCAACGATCGCCAGGCCGCGATCGTCGTCGATTCGGGCGTGAAGGCGCCCGTCTTCCCGATGAAGGTCACGATCACCGCGCCCGGCGGCGTCCCGCACCCGACGTGGAACCTGGAGGTCGCGCACGATCAATTCCTCTCGCCCACGTTCGTCGCGATGGCGATCGGCAACGCGTTCGAGACCTCGGCCTCCGAGCGCAACGACCTCACCTACCGCGCCACGAGCAAGCTGAAGATCGGCCGCTGGGGCACGATCACGCTGACGGACTTCGGCGCCGGCAACGGCAATCCGCCCGGCGCCGAGGACTTCGTGCGCGGCCGCCTCGTGCGCGCCGTCGGCTCGCTCATGAACAACCCCTGGGAGTCGGTGTCGATCGAAGGCATCGAGACCGAGGTGAAGGTCTCCTACGAGCGCGACGTCGTCACGTTGCGCGGCGCGAAGATCCTCGAGCCGGAGATCGACGCGGGCGCGAAGGTGCACATCCAGCTCGAATTGCAGCGCTACCAGGGCAAGACCGAGACGAAGATCATCGAGGTCGACGTGCCCACGGAGCTCGCGGGCCGCGAGGTCGAGATCGAGCTCGCCCCCGGCTACGAGGTGGAGCGCCCGCTGCCCTCGCCCGAGAACGTGGCGCAGCTCGTGGCGAACCTGCCGAACCAGACCTTCGATCCGGAGAGCATCGTGGCCTCGTTCCGGCTGCGCGAGAACGGCGCTGCCTACAAGGGCAAGCTCGCCTCGCGGCTGCCCGCCGGCGCGCTCGACACGCTCCGCTCGAGCGTCGACTCCGACTCGGCCGAGGTGTTCGTCGCCCAGGTGCAAACCGCCGTGCCGCTGAAGCAGTTCATGATCGGTCGCGACACCGTGCGCGTGAAGGTCCGCAACGTCCTGCGCTGATTGGACGCCCCTCACCCCCAACCCCTCTCCCTGAGGGAGAGGGGCGAAGTAGCCCCTTGTTTCTCGCCGCCCCGAAGAAAGCTCCACGCATGACATCCCTCTCTCCTGGAAAGATCGCGCGCCTCGGCATCGGCGCGCTCGTCCTCGCTGCCGCTGTCGTTCCCGCGAAAACCGCCTCCGCCGTCGGTACGCGCACCTTCCAGCTCGACACGATCGACGAGCTCAAGGGCGGTGATCTGACGGGCGTGAGCGTCGACTCGAACGGCAACGTGCGCGCGGGCCTCACGCTCGGCTCGATCCCCGTGCAGGACGCGAGCAGCGTGTGGAGCTCGGTCGTGCTGCCCGACGGCTCGGTGCTGCTCGGCACCGGCAGCGACGGCAAGATCTTCAAGGTCTCCGGCGGCAAGGCCACGCTCGTCGCGACGACGGGCGCAATGGCCGTGAGCTCGCTCGTCGTCGCCTGGAACGGCGACGTCATCGCGGGGACGTTCCCCGACGGCAAGCTTTATCGATTGCCCGCGGGCGGCGGCAACGGCGGCCCCGCGGCGGCGTTCGGCGATCTGCCGGGCACAGAGGACGTGTGGGCACTCGCGTTCGACGCGAAGTCGAAGTCGCTCTACGCGGCGACGGGGCCCGAGGGGAAGGTCTTCCGGGTCGATCAAGCGGGCAAGGCGCAGGTGCATTTCGACAGCGACGAGGCGCATATCGTCTCGCTCGCGGTCGCCGACGACGGCACGGTCTACGCGGGCTCGAATGGCAAAGGCCTGCTCTACAAGATCACGGGTCCGGGCCGCGCGACGGTCGCGTACGACTTCGACGCCGACGAGGTGAAGGCGATCGCGTTCGGCAAGAACGGCTCGATGTTCGTGGTGGCGAACAAGATGGGCGAGAGCTTCGCGGCGCCGAAGCGCAACCGCACGGGCCCGGCCGGCCCGCAGTCGACGCGGCCCGCGAAGCCCGGCAAGGGCATGCTCTACCGCTTCGGCAAGGACGGCATCGCCGAGCAGCTCCTCACCGACAACGAGTCGCACTACGTCGCGCTCGCGGTCGACGACACCGGCGCGCCGTACGTGGGCACGGGCGCCGAGGGGCGGCTCTACACGGTCGACGACGCGCACGTCGCGAGCCTCGTCGCCGATACGGACGAGCGCCAGATCGGCGCCGTCGTGGTGAGCGGCAAGCAGCGCTTCCTCGCGACCACCGACCCCGTGGTGTTCCGCGAGATCAAGGGCACGGGCGGCGCCGACGCGGTGTGGACGAGCAAGGTGCTCGACGCGGGCCTGCGCGCGACGTTCGGTCGTCTGGCGTGGCGCTCCGAGGGTCAGCTCGAGCTCTCCACGCGCAGCGGCAACACCGAGACGCCCGACGCGACGTGGGGCGCGTGGTCTTCGGGCCTCGGCGCGCCCGGCGACGTGCAGAGCCCGCCGGGCCGTTACGTGCAGATCCGCGCGCGGTGGGGCCGCGACCCGAAGGCGGTGCTGCGCGAGGTGACGCTCTACTTCGTCACCGACAACGCGCGCGCGGTGATCACCTCGATCGACGCGACGGCGAAGAACAGCGGCAGCAAGAGCGGCAAGATGGGCATCGTCGCCTCGGGCGGCGAGTCGCCGCGGCCGTCGAGCTCGGTCAAGCTCTCGTGGCGCGTCGACAACCCCGATCAGGACGACCTGCGCTACCGCGTCTCGTACCGCCTCGAAGGCCAGAACACGTGGCGCAGCGTGCAGAAGCCGGGCGAGAAGCTCACGCGGCCCGAGCTCGACTGGGACACGACGGGCCTGCCCGAGGGCCCCTACCGCATCCTCGTCGAGGCGACGGACGAGCTTTCGAACCCGCCCGACCGCGTGCAGAAGCACTCGCTCGAGTCGGCCACGGTCCTCGTCGACAACACGCCGCCCGTCTACAAGGCGCTCGCGATGCAAGGCCGCAAGCTGAAGGGCGAGGTCGTCGACGGCCTCGGCCCCATCGCCCGCATCGAGGTCTCGATCGCCGGCTCCGACGAGTGGCGCCCGCTCTTCCCGAGCGACGGCGTCCTCGACGAGCCCTCCGAGGCCTTCGACGTCGACCTCGCGTCGATCGTGCCGCCCGGGGCGCACATCGTGGCCGTCCGCGCCTACGACAGCGCGGGCAACGTGGTCACGCGCGACGTCGAAGCGAAGTAATCCGACGGCGCCCTGACGCTCGTCCCGCTCCTGTCGAGGGAGCGGGACGCGCCAGATGCTGTGCCTCGACCTCGCGCCACGACACGGGCGTCATATCTCGACGCCGAAGCCTCCCCCATCGTCCGTGCTCGGCACCGCGCTCGCGCAGCATCCGCGGGCGGGAGGCGGGATTCTGACGCGTCGATCCCTTGCGTGAGCGCCTCGCGGCACGGGACGTGAATGAGGGGTGGTGATAAACTCGGGCATTCCTTCCCGCGCTCGCACCCCTCCTTAGCCATGGCCTCTACGAAGCGCTCCCTCCACTCCCTTCTCCTTCTCTCTTCCCTCGCGGCCACGTCTGTCCTCGGCGTCGCGTGCAACTTCCAGCTCGACGCCAGTTATGAGCGTTCGACTGTGGGGAACTACGACTCCGGGACCTCAGGCGGCGGTGAAGCGACGGGGCCGACCACGGCCGACGGCTCCGGCGGGAGCGGCGGGGCCACCTCGGGCGGCATCACGTTGCCCCCGCCGAACCCGGCGCCCGACGGCAACACGTCGTACACGCACCTCTGCGGCGCGGGGTGCATGTCGAGCGAGAGCGCGCTCGGCTGTGGCGTCACGATGAACCCCGAAGGCGCGCCCCAGATCGCGTGTCAGATCGTGCCGACCCCGAACGGCGCGTCAGCCCAGTGTTTGACGCCGGGCACCTTCCAGACGGGCGACCCGTGCACGCGCACGAGCGACTGCGCGGCGGGGCTCGGCTGCGCGCTCACCGGGTCGAGCGTGGGTTCGTGCAGGCCCTACTGCTGCGGCGCGGTCGAGGCTTGTCCCGAGGACACGTACTGCGCGCCCGCGCCGATGGCGGAAGACACGATGAACCCCACGCCGCTCCCCATCCCGGTGTGCATCCCCGCGACGGAGTGCACGCTGCTCGACGACACGTCGTGCCCCGAGGGCCTGACGTGCACGCTCGTGCGCGAGGACGGCACGACGAGCTGCGTGGCGCCAGGGGCGAGCGGGCTCGACGGTCCCTGCCCGTGCGCCGCGGGCTACCTCTGCGTGGCCGCCTTCAAGAAGTGTCTCGCGCTCTGCCACACGGGCGGCAACGACTGCCCCGATGGCATGTTCTGCCAGGGCGGCGCGAACAGCTTCCCCGACGGGATCGGCGTCTGTGTGAAGTAGTGTGATCGAGCGGGCCGGACGGAGCGCCGCGCAGGAACGCGTGGCATCCTGCGGCGCGTGCAGCGCTCTCTCCTCCAGTACGCGATCTTCCTCGCCGTCTTCGCCCTGCTCGTGGGCGGGATCCACTTCTACCTCTGGCACCGCTTGCTCCGCGCACCGGCGCTGCACCAGCGCGTGCAGACCTGGGGGAAGCGCGTGCTCGTCGCGCTCGGCGTCGCGCTGCCCGTGTCGATGTTCCTCGTGCGGCTCTTGCCGCGCTCGGCGGGCGCGCTCGTCTCGTTCGTCGTGTACACGTGGATGGGCGTGGCCGCGCTGCTCGTCTCGACGCTGCTCGTCAGCGAGCCGATGCGCGCCGCGGTGCACGCGCTCTCGAAGCTCGCCTCACGTCCGCTCGACGAGGCGCGGCGCAAGTTCCTCTCGCGCACGATCGCGGGTTCGGCCGGCGTGATCACGTTCGGCCTCGCGGGCTCGGGCGCGGCGGAGGCGCTCGGCGAGGTCGCGGTGCGCAAGGTGAACGTCGCGCTGCGCAGGTTGCCGAAGGAGCTCGCGGGCCTGCGCATCGTGCAGCTCACGGACGTGCACGTGGGCCCGACGATCGGGCGCGCGTGGCTCGCGGAGATCGTCGGCCGCGTGAACGCGCTCGACCCGCACGTCGTCGTCATCACGGGCGACCTCGTGGACGGCTCGGTCGAGGCGCTGCGCGAGCACGTCGCGCCGCTCGCGGAGCTGCGCGCGAAGCACGGCGTCTACTTCGTCACGGGCAACCACGAGTACTACTCGGGCGTGGAAGCATGGATCGAGGAGCTCGGCCGCATCGGCGTGCGCGTGCTGCGCAACGAGCACGTGTCGATCGGCGAGGGCGCGGCGAGCTTCGACCTCGCGGGCGTCGACGACTGGACCGGCGGCTCGTACGTGAAGGGGCACGGCCCCGACATGGCGAAGGCGGTGGCAGGCCGTGATCCGAACCGCGAGCTCGTGCTGCTCGCGCACCAGCCGCGCCAGATCTTCGAGGCCGCCGCGCACGGCGTGGGCCTGCAGATCAGCGGTCACACGCACGGCGGGCAGATCTTCCCCGCGACGATGTTCGTGCGGCTGCAGCAGCCCTTCGTCGCGGGGCTCGATCGCCTCGGCGAGACGCAGATCTACGTGAGCCGCGGGACGGGCTACTGGGGGCCGCCGATGCGCGTGGGCGCGCCCGCGGAGATCACGCTCCTCGAACTACAGTCCGGCGCAGCAAGCTGAAGATGCGCGCGCCGAGCTCGGGGGCGCGGAAGGGTTTGACGACGTAGTCGTCGGCGCCGCTCGCGAACGCCTCGACCATATCCTGGCTCGACGCGTTCGCCGTCAAGAACAGGACCGGCAGCGTGACGTTGAGGTCGCGCCGGATCATCCGGCAGAGCTCGATGCCCGTCATCTTCGGCAGGTTCCAGTCGAGCACGAGGAGATCGAAGTGCTCGCGCTGCACGGTCTCGAGCGCTTCCTCCGCGCTCGTGCGGGTCGTGACGACGAGGCCCACGGCTTCGAGCATCGCGCTGACGACGTCGCGGATGTCGGGGTCGTCGTCGACGACGAGGATCTGCGCGCCTTCGCCGGCACGCGGTGGCCACGAGCGCGGCAGGCTCGGCGGCAGCTCGATGTCGGGCTGCGAGGCGCGCGCCGGCGGCCGCGACGAGGGGCGATGGAACGCCTCGATCGCCGCGAAGTCCGCGAGCCTGCGCCAGTCGCGAGGTTCGAACGCGAGGAGAGGACCCTCGGGGCCGATCGAGGCGCGCGCCGCCGCGGACGTGGCCCGTCTCTCCGGACCGACGTCGAAGATGGCGAGCACCCACTCGCCGTCTTCCACCGATTCGCCGGAAGGAAGCCCGAGCTCGAGCTCGGAATCCCCGGCCGAACCGATCATCTGCTCGAACTGCCGAGGGTCGGGAAACCGATAGCAGATGCTCCGCACGCGCACACGCTACACCCAGTTCGCCCAAGGGGCTACGGGGCTAGCGCCTGACGAACGGTCCGACTAAGCTCGCGCCGCGATGGCCCTACTGCGATGGTCGCCTCTCCTCTTGGCCCTCCTCGGGAGCGGCGGCGCCTGTCATGGTTCGTCCGACCAGAGCGAACCAAAACCCGCCCCCTCTGCGACGCCTGATCCGAGCGTCCCGGGGATCGAGCTCGGCCAGCTCACGCCGCGGGAGCGGCGCGATTGGACGGCGCAGGTTTCGACGCTGCTCGCCCCTTGCGCCGAGACGCCGGTCCCGATCAGCCAGTGCATCCAGGAAAACCGGCCCTGCAAGGCGTGTTTTCCCGCGGCGCAGTTTCTCCTGAAACAGGTGCAAGCCGGGCGCAGCAAGCAAGAGCGCGAGGAAGCGTACACGGCTCGTTTTGATCCGAAGAAGGTCCGCACGCTGGTGACCGACGGCTCCCCCGAGCTCGGTCCTCCCGACGCGCCCGTGACGATCGTGGAGTGGGCGGACTTCGAGTGCCCCGCGTGCCGCGCGTTTTACCCGGTGGTCGACGACCTCGTGAAGCGGTTCCCGGGGCAGGTCCGCGCCGTCTACAAGTTCTACCCGCTGGGCAGCCATCCCCACGGAGAGATTTCCGCGCGCGCGGCGAACGCGGCGTTCAAGCAGGGCAAGTTCTGGGAGATGCACCATCTCCTCTTCGACAACCAGGATCGGTTGGAGCAGTCGGACCTCGAACGGTACGCGAAGAAGCTCGAGCTCGACGTCGCGAAGTTCCGCGTGGAGATGAACTCGGACGACACGAGCGGCCGCATCGAGAAGGACAAGAAGCAAGCCGACGGCGTGGGTCTCCAGGGCACGCCCACGGTCTTCATCAACGGCCGCGAGGTCGAGCTCGGCAAACTCACGGACCTCTACGGAGACCTCGAGGACTGGATCAAGCTCGACCTCGAGCTCGCGGGCATCAAGCCGGCCCCGGCGCCCGCGAAGCCCGCAGCTTCGGCGATGCCCGCAGCAGGTTCGGCCATGCCTGCGGCTGGCTCCGCGATCCCCGCGGCGGGTTCGGCCGTGCCTGCGGCTGGCTCCGCGATCCCTGCGGTTGGCTCGGCAGCTCCCTCGACGGCTCCCGCGAAGAAATGAAGGTCGCCGATCCCTGCGGCTGTTTCCCGACCGGGAGGCACTACCCCGGCATCGCGCACCTGCTCAAGGTGCGCGCCGTCGGCGTCGCCTCCGAGCTCGACGCGAGCGCGCCGTGGATCGATCACCCGATCGCGTTCCTCGACGTCGAGACCACGGGCCGCAACGCCGCGCAGGATCGGCTCGTCGAGGTCGCCGTCGTCATCGGCCTCCGCGGCGACGTGGTCGCGCGGCATAGCTGGCTCGTGAACCCCGGCCGCCCGATCCCCGCCGAGTCCACCGCCGTGCACGGCATCCGCGACGAGGACGTCGCCGGAAAGCCCGCCTTCGCCGAGGTCGCGAGCGAGATCCTCGCGACGCTCGCGGCCGCGATCCCCGCCGCGTACAACGCCGTCTTCGACCGCGGCTTCATGCTCGCCGAGCTCGAGCGCGCCTCGATTCGTCCGGAAAACCCGCCGCCCGCGATGCGTCGCGAGGTCGACTGGATCGATCCGCTCACGTTCGCGCGCGAGCTCTACAAACACGAGGGCAGCCGTGCGCTCGGCGACATGGCCGCGCTGCTCGGCATCGAGCTCGTCAACGCGCACCGCGCCACCGACGACGCCGAGGCCGCGCTGCGCGTGCTCTACGCGCTCGCGAAGGACTCGCGTGTCCCGCGCGCCTACGGCAGCTTCATCCAGGAGCAGCGCCGGCTCCTCCGCATGCAGGACGAGGCTCGCGCGCGCTGGCGCAGGCCGAGCTAGGTGAGCACGGAAGACAAGAAGCGACGCCTGCCCCTCGTGCAAGCGGGCCCGCCGCCGGACGAGCCGGACGCCGAGGATCGGCCGCCGTGGCACTGGTCCGGGATCGGCGCGGTCGCGACGTTCCTGGTCTGGCTGCCGCTCGCGGCGATCGCGGCGAAGCTCGGCGCGCGGCTCGTCGATCGGGCCGAGCTCGGCGTCCCCGCGCCCGCAGACGCAAAACTCGCGGTGCCGCTCTCGGCGCAGCTCGCGTTCATCGGCCTGCAGCTCGTGGGGTTTTTGATCGCCACGCTCGCGGGCGGATTTCTCGTGGGTCGGTTCGGCGGCAAGGCGGGGCCGAAGGAGGGCGCGGTGGGCGGCTTCGTCGCGGCCGCCCTCGCCTGGGCGCTCGCGGCGGCAGCGCCCACACCAGGCCCCGGCGCCCCGACGTGGGCTGCGCTGCTCGTCTTGCTCGGCGTGCTGGGCGCGCTCTTCGGCTTTCTGGGCGCCCGCCTGGGATATGCGCGCCGTCATCCCGCCGAAAAGCAGGCTCCGCAACGTCACGTTTGACCCCGCCAAACGAGTTTTTTCCTCGTCGGCGGAGTGATCGTACCGTCATTCTCCATTGTGGACGGAGCGACGGAGATGCCTCGTCGTGGCTGTGCTGTAGGCGGCGAAGGGCTTTTCCGACGCCGAAAGTCCGTGGTACCATGTCCCTCCATGAATGCGAGCTCTCCCCGCGCGGCCGAGGTCGCGCATGCGATGTCCCAGTGCATGAACCTCCTCTTCATGTTCGCGGCGCCCCGCGTGTTCGCCTCCGTCCGCTCGGCCAGCCCCGAGGCGCTCGCCTCGGCGACGGAGACGCTCCGCGCGTTCGTGCGCACGGCAGAAGGGATCCGGTCTCGGAACGGCTCGCTCTCGGGGGACGTCGGCCGCGTGGTCGAGGCGGCGACGCTCGTCGAGGAGATCTGCGACGCGCTGCCGGGCGGCGCTCCCATCGAGGAGGAGTTGCCGCCCGGGGTCGTCGAGCCGGCGCGCCGGACGCTCGCCGTGCTCGGGTTCCCCGGCCCGCGTGAAGGCTGGGACGAATTCGAAGGTTTCTTCGTGCCGACGCCGCCGATGCCGAGGGCCTGAGGTCAGTAGCCTCGTTGCGCCTCGGCTCCCTCGCGGGGCCGCAAGATTCCGCTTTTCAAGCAGCCAGCCAGATCGATACGCCCGTCCTTGCGGAGCGGAATCGGCACGATGCCGGCCCGCACCACGAGCCCGTGGGCCTTCACGTCGTGGCGCGGCCAGATGCCCGTGATCCGGGAGGTGTCGTCTGAGAGCTCGATCGACTCCCCCGCGCGTAGCGTGATGTCGGGCAATTCGAGGGGACCTCCGAGGCGTACGGTCCAGCGCGTGGGCAAGAGATCGTCGCCCGGCCAGCATTGAAACCGGCTGCCGATGGGAAAACGACGGCCGGCCGCGCGCCCGTCCTTCGCCAGCGTGAATCCCATGAGCTCGCCCTCTTCATTGAACGACAGCACGTCGCGTCCGTTCACCCAGGTCCCGTCGATCTCGACCTCCGACTCGAATGCGCCGCGCAGGCTCGACAAACGCCCCGACGGGGCGAACACGAAGCTCGCCCCCGGGCGGACCGTCTTCCCGAGCAGCGGAATCGGCCCGCCGAGCACCACCTCGTGCAGCCGGTCCTCCCGGCGTGGATCGAGGAAGCGGTCTTCATTGAAATGAAACATCGACCCCGGCGGCACCTCGACCTCGCCGAGGTACACGGGCGAGACGGAGCGGACCCGTCGAAGGCGTCCTCGGTCGTCGCGAATCGCCCGGACGAGGTCGAACGCGCCCATCTGCGGGCCGAGCTTGAAATTGCGGAGCTCGGGCGGCACCGGCGCGTTCGCCGCGGCCGCGCGCATGGCTTCGAGCGCGTTCACGAGCCTCGCGTGCAGCCGAACGAGGCGCGTCTGGCCAAACCGAGGCCCGAACACGTCGGACTCGTTGTCGAAGCCGGGATCGGCGTACAGCTCGCGAATGACGAGCCCCCTGAGCTCCGCCACGTCGAGGTCGTGATGAAGGTCGATGTTCGCGTCGAGCAAGGAATGCCGCCGGTGGACGGGGACGAGCCAGAAACGGTAGAGCGTCAGGCGAATGCCGTCCGGTCCGATCCGAATCGAATACCGGCAGCCCACGCACAACGTGACGACGATCCCGAGCACCCCGAGGCCCCAGAGCGAAGGTAGGGACAAGAGCACCGCGAGCAATCCCCCGAACACGAGCGCAAACGCGCCCCCGAAGAGCGCGCCGGTCTCGTCGAATCCCGCGCAGTGTGTCTCGCCATCGGTTGTCCAGACGAACATCGTTCCGAGGCAAACTATAGGCACAGTGCTCACGTTTGACAACCTCGACGTTTGTCCCGGGTCACGTTTTTTTCATCGGATGCGTCCCAGGGCAAACCTTGGGTACGTCCGGCCGAACCCGCCCGAGGCGCACGCGCGACCCCCGGGGTCAGCCGGGCGGTGCGTGGCGCGGACGGCGGCGGCGCGATAAGCTCGGGGCATGTTGCCGCCGTGGGAGCACCCCGACTGGTACGACCTGCACGACACCACCTTCACGGCCGGACCCGAGCGGGAACCCGAGCACTACCGAGAGCTCGTCCTTTCGCTCCCGCCGCTCGACGCCGACGATCACCTGGTCGACGTCGGCGCCGGCACGGGCAAGCTGACGCGCCTCATCGCGTCGGCGTACCCCGAGCTCGGCCGCATCACGCTGGTCGAGCCGAACATCCAGAAGATCATCCGCGCCGAGCGGTCGCTCGCGGAAGCCCTGACCCGCTCCTCGACACGCATCAAGTCGATCGCGCAGGGGCTCGGCGAAGGCGGGCTCGCCATCACGCCGCTCGCCACGGTCGTGACGGTGGGCAGCGTGCTCATGCCCATCATGGAGCTGCGCGGCGGGACGCTCCGCGACGGGCTCGCATGGCTCGATCGAGCGCTCGAAGAGCTCGCAGCCATGCTCGCGCCGAACGGGTCCTTGTTCCTGGCCGAGACGCTCGGCGCGCCCTGGGCCCGCGGCGGCCTCGACGGTCCCGTGCGCAGGCTCCAGCTCCCCGAGCTGGAAGAACGCCTCGACGCGGCGGGCCTCTCGTCGATCGAGTGCACGTACCGCTTCCGCGACCGCGTCGTGCTCCGCGCCCAGCCGGGCAACGACGAGGGCGACGACAATGCGACGCGGGTCATGATGAACGCCGGGTTGCCCGCGCGGAGCTGAATACAGGGGCGTGGCGCCGGCGGCGATCGAGCGTCGACAGATCGACGAGGCGCTCGGTCAATGCGGAGAGAACCAGATCCGCGCCGCCGAGATGCTCGGGTATTTCGCGATGGACGCTGGTGGGAAGGCTTTTGGAGTACGGAAGGCTGCGGCTGCGCAGGAAGGGGTAAAGGGCGCGCAGGGGGCACACGGCCGTCAATGACCGTTCGTCGCGGCAATCCAGGCGGCGAGGTCCTGCGGGGAGAGGTCGAGAACAGCGTCGCCGACCCGGTCAGGGCCGTCTGCGCGGATTCGCGCGAGCAACGTTGCTCGGGCTCGGTCAACGCGCGGCCGAGTCGGCGCTCGAAGAGGTGAATGAGCGGCCGGAGGCCCTCCTGGAGGCCTTCCTGGAGGCCCTTCTCGATCCCTTGCTCGATCCCCTTCTCGATTCCTTGCTCGATCCCCTTCTCGATTCCTTGCTCGATCCCCTTCGAGTACCCTTCCTCCAGCCCTTCCTTGTAGATCCAGTTCTGCATCACCAGCTCCCTCGGCAACAGCGATCGTACCACGTCTCGTAATCCCCGCTCGCGTTGATCCGCTTCCGCCAGGACGGCCATGGCCGTGCCGAGCTCGTCGAACGTCGCGGGCGGGACACGCGCGCGAAGCTCGCCGAGCACGCGCTCGACGCTGCGTTCGTCCGCGTCCACGGCGAGTGGCGCGAAGGCGAGCCAGAAGCTCCCCCAGGCAGCAAGCTCGGCGATCGTCCGCTGGTAGACCGGCTCGATGCGGAAGTGGACCCCCGAAAACGGCGCGCCGCGCGGAGAAACCCGATAGGTGCCGTACAGGGGCCACGGCTCTTCGCGACCGCCCAAGAGGACGACGATGCTCTCGATGGGCGGTACGAGTTCCGGGCCGCTCTTGTTCTCTTCCGCGACCGCAAAGCCGAGGAGCGCCTGATACTCATAGGTCCGATATGGCATGTTCGAGGGCATCGCTGTCTGCCATTCCACGTGGAGGAGCCTCCTCTCACCGTCGATGCGCACATCGAGCGTTCGATCGAGCTCGCGGTGGCGCGAGGTGACCTGGGTCTCGAGCACGGTCGCGGTGAGCGGTCCCTCGCAGCCGAGCAGGCCGCGCGCGAGTTCGTCCGGGAACCGCTGCGAGATGTGGCGCAGGATCAGATCGACGCTGTCGTCTTCGGGGGACACACGCGCCGTGTACCGATGGGGTGGGGTTCCGTCAAGTAAAACGTTTTACCGCGGACGCAGGCGCGGGGTGCCCCCCTCCGCGAGGAACCCGCGAGCGGCCCCGAAAATGGCGCAACGCTACTTGCCGTGCCCCGGGCCGAGCACGAGCTCCATCTTCGCCACCGGGTCGAAGTTCTCGACGTGCGGCGGGTGATGGCATTGCGAGACGCACGACTGCGGATCCGGCTTCAGGATGATGAGCCCCTCCGCATCCGGCTTCCTCGCGTGGAGCGACCCCGGCCCGTGGCACTCCTCGCATTGCACGTCCTTGAGTTTGTCCACGAACGTGACCGTCGAGCCTCCGGGTTTGTCGTAGCCCGTGACGTGGCAGCTCACGCAGTCGAGGTTGAACTCTTTGAAGTCCTTCTGCAGCGTCTCGTACGCCTTCGCGTGCGCCGTGCCGTCGTAGACCTTGCGCTCCTCGTCGTGGCAAACCGTGCACGCCTCGATGCCGATGAAGGTCGCCTTCCCCGCCGCCGCGGCCACGGGCTTGCGGTCGGCAAACGCCGTGCGGTTGTGCTCGTTCACGCGCTTGTAGTAATCGACGAGCTTCGTCGCCATCGTCGGGTCGGCGCCGAGTTTTTCGCGCACCTCGACAAGCTTGTACCGGAAGAAGCTGCCCTTCGGCGCAGGCATCGGTGCTTCGAGCTTCGCCCGCTCGGCGCGCAGCTTTTCAAGGTCGGCCTTGCGCGCGGCGAGATCCTCGGCCTTCACCTTGCCGCCCTTTTCCCACGATTGAATGCGCGTCTCGAGGTCACGAACGCGGCCCGCGAGCGAGACGAGCTCCTCGGCGCGCTCGATGCCGCTCGCGTCCGCGAACGAGAGGACTTCCGAATCCCGCGCGCGCACGTAGAGATCCACGACGCCCACCGTCTGCAGGTGGTTCGACGTCTCCACGACGAGCGTCGAGCCCACGCGCATCGGCGGCTTCGGCGCGTCGTTGTTATGGTCGGTCTCCTGTGGCTTGCCGAGCACCAGCACCGCGAGCTCAGGAATCGCGTCCGCGAGCCGCAGCGCCTCGCCGCGCGGGATCGCGGCGAGCCCCACGAGCACGCGCGCGCCCTGTTTTTTCGCCTCCGCGACCCCCGCCTTCATCGCGTCGAGCGCGGGCTTCGTGCGGATCCCGTCGGGCAGCTTCCCCGCGCGATCCCGCGGCTCGGCCACGCCGATGATCCCCACCTTCACGCCCGCGACCTCGCGCACCACAACGCCCGTCACGCCGGGCACGCCGTCCACGTTCCCCGCGAGAAGCGCCGATCCCGCGGTCGACACGTATTTCGTGAGCGCCTCGCCGCCGGCCGCCCAATCGTTCAAGCCCGGCGCCCACGCCACGAGCCCAAGCTCCTTCGCCGCCGCCGCGAGCGTCTCCGCCTTCCACGACTGCTGCGTCACCTCCTCGGGCCGGAGCGTCGGCTCGCCGAAGAGCATCGGACCCGCGCCGAGAACCAGGCCCGCAGGCACGCCGGCCGACTCCGCGCGGAGGAACGCCGCCAGGTGATCGACCCCGCCGAGCTGATCCTTCGTGCAACCACACGGCTCGATCGCGCCGGCGACCGTGCTCAGGAGGTACAGGCGTATTGTCGGCTGCGCGGGGGCCGCGTCGTCCTCGGCCGTGACAGCGGGAGGCGTCCGGCAACCCTGACACGCGGCCACGGTGGCTCCGAGGACGAGGGACAGGATGAGAGCCGTGCTAGGAAGCGCGCGAGGCATCGGACGGCTTGTAGCACAGCGCGCGGCGCTTCGTCGCCGGCCGGCCGCCTCGCGCCTCAGCCCCGCGACCGCCGCGACGACTTCGGCAGCGCCGCATATTCGTGTCCGAAGACCTTCCGATCGAGCGTGCGGCCCCGAGCATCACGCAGGGAGACGCGCCAGCGGACATGCACGCGTTCGCCGAGGTCGAGCGTCGGCCCCCATACGATGTGGTCGGCGAGCACGCGCGAGGGCAAGCGAATGCGCTGGCGACCGACATGAACGTTGCTGTCGGGTATCACCACCACGTCGCCCTCGCCGAGCACCTCGTGGCTCGTATCTTCGAGCGCGTAATGCAGCGTCGTCGGCACGTGCGCCCGGCCTTCGATCGAATACCGCACCGTCGCGGAGAGACGCGTCCCGGCCGCGACGCCGAGGATGCTGCCTTTTCCGACCCCCGCGGCGGCCTGGCAACGCGATAACGGAAAATCACCGAATGTGCCGATTCGAACAGGTACATGGGTCGCGTGCCACCGCCGCTGCAAGATCCCCTGCGATTGGTCGAGCGCCCGCATATCCGAAATGTATTTCGCGCCCTGAAACTCCAGATCACCGTCGGACGTTTGCATCGCTTCGAGCAGCGCTCCGGTGAAACGCGCTCGCCCTTCCCCCTCGGTCCCCACGCCGATCCGCGTCGCCCGCGCCGCAGCCACCCGCAGGCCTTTGCGCGCCCGGGCCACCGCCTCGACCCATTTTGGCACCACGTCCTCGTCGGGCACCGCCCCGACCACGAGATCGAGGACGAAAAGCACGGACGGCGCAGACACGCGCTCGAAATGGCGAGCGAGCGCCTCCGCGCCAATACACCCGTCCGCGACATGGAGCCCCTTGTCGCTGGCCCGACCTGAAAAATACACGACGAAGAACGGCGTGCTCTCGCGGGACGCCGCGTCGAATGCGCTGTTGACGGCCATTTTCGTGGCGTCCTCGCCCACGAGGCACGTCGCGACGGTGTCCGGCGGCCCGAGCGCGCCCGTGAACAGGCGAAACACGTCGCGGGCATTGGTCTCTTCGCACCCGAGCTGCGACACGCCGGGCACTCCGAGGCAAACGACACGATGACTGGCGCTGGGCGGAGCCATGACGACTTCCCTGGCGCGCGCGAGCAGGCCCGAGCAGCACGACCGGGCGAGGCGCGACCTGGGCCGGATACTGAACGAAGTTTCAGTTCATGTCAACGGGGCTCTCGATCCAGGTTCGGCGCGGGATCCACCGTGGAAAAACACCTGTGGTTCCAAGGGGACGAACGGACGTGCCGTTGGGCGGGATACGTTCTTCAGGGCACCTCGACCGGAGGGAACAGGGGGCGGTTGTTCAGTAGTACAGCAAGTGCCTCCGGTCGAGGCGGGCGTGAGGGGCGGGCAGGTTCAGGGAGCGAGGGCGCTGCGAGCGGGCGAAGGATCAGGCCGCTTTTCCGGGCTTCCTGTCGTGGGCGCGGCCCTTCTTCTTGTCGTGGCCGCCCTGCTTGAGGCCCTTCGCGGCCTTGCGAACCTCCTTGGCCTCGTCCTTCGTGACGGTGCCGTCCTGCGCGACGCGCTTGGCGGCGGCGCGCACCTCGGTCGCGCTCGCGTCGAAGGCCTTGCGGCGCGCGGCGCGGTCGGCCTCGGGGAGGTTTTTCTCCTTCATGTGGCTCTCCATGCGCCCGCGGGCCTTCTCGATGCGCTTCTCCACGTGCTTCGTGAATTGATCGGCCGGGATCGGGAACGCGACGCGCTTCTTCTTGCCGGCCTCGTCCCTGGCCTTGGCGCCGGCCGGGGCGCTGCCCTCACCCGCGAAAGCGACCGTGGGCGCGGCGGCGAAAGCGAGGCAAAGAGCGACGGCGAGGGGGCGGAAGAACGAGGGGACGTACGTCATGGCTGGCTCCTTGGGACAGCGCCTGTCTCGGCGCTCGCGAGGAGGAATTGCACGCACCGTGCCGAGCCCGTTCGCGCGGCGGATCCGCGATTTTCGCCGGAAATTGGCTGCGGAGCGATCGCCGCGGGCGCGACGTGCGGAGAGATCGGCGCGGCGCAGGCTCCGCACCGCGCGCGGGATGGATGTCAGAAGACGGGCGGCGCGAAGGGGAGGATCGTCTTCAGGTCCTTGTCGTTGAAGCGGAGCTGAAGGCCGATGAAGTAGTCACGCCGGTCGGCGTTCAGGATGTCGTCCACGCCGCCGAGGAGCCACAGTTTGCGGATGAACTCGTACGCGAGCGCGACCCTCCAGCGCGGCGAGACCTGCTCGCCGAAGCCGAAGAGGTCCTGGCGGAGCTCGAATCGATCGTCGAGCAGGTGCAAGTCGAGGCCGATGCCGCCCGTCGACTCCTTGATGCCGAAGCGGCCCGTGAAGGGGCCGAATCGCTTGGCGAACTGGAACGAGAAGCGAAAGGCGTTCGTCGTGACCGTCCGGACCTCGCGGTAATGCGGCGGGTCGTTCGGGTTCGTCGTGTCGACGTCGATCTGCTCGAACGTGGTGAGGCCGCGCGGGTCGTTGACGAGCTCGATGAGGTAATACTTGTCCTCGGACGGCTGGAGGCGCAGCTCGACGTAGCTCTTGATGGTGTTCGCGAGGAAGTTGTAATCGGTCCGCAGGCCGACGATGGTCTGAAGCCGGCCCATGCCGCCGACGAGCTCGCCGACGTCGCCGACGGCGCTCTCGACCTCGTTGATGAGCGTCTCGTCCTTCGAGAGCTTGCCGAGCGTGCCCTCGCCACGATCGATCCGCGCCGCGACGTTGTCCGCGTGCGCGAGCGCGCTCTCGAGCGAGGTCGTCGCCTTGTCGATGCGCGCCGCTGCGTTCCGGAGCTCGCCCCCTTTGCCGTTCTCGCCGGGCGCACTCGTCATCTTGCGGACGTCGCCCGTCACCTGCCGCAGGTTGTCGAGGATCGCGTTGATGTTCGGCTGCGAGTTCTGCGTGATCGTGTTGATGTTGTTGATCGTGTCGCGGACCGCCGTGCGGTTCTCTTTGACGGTCTCGTTCAGCGCCTCGGTGACCTCGGCGAGGTTTTTCAGGATCTTTTCGAGCTGATCCTTGCCCGTGTCGCTGCCGACGGTGCCCTTCAAGGACTCGGTCACCGTTTTGACGTCCTTCAGGATCTCCGAGACCTGCCCCTGCAAGGACTGGATCGAGGGCTCTTCGATATAGTGCGTGATCTGCCCGCGATCCGGGATGCGCGGCGTGCCTTCCGTCCCGGGCGCGAGCACGATGTAGTATTCGCCGATCAGGCTCGTCGCGCGCTTGCCAATGGCAGCGTCGTCGAAAAGCGGGGCCGTCGGGAACATCTTGATGTCGACGCGCGCTTTGCCGCCGTCGAGCCAGATGCGGTCGACCGTGCCGACCTGGATGCCCTGGATCATCACGCGCGAATGAGGTGCGACGCCGGTCACGTCGGGCAAGTACGCCCAGACGCGATAACCGTTCTCAGTGCCCGCATCGGGCGAGATGAAGCGATACGCGCCCCACGCCGCAGCCGCGAGCGCGACGGTCATCAAGCCGACCTTGGCGCCTTTATTGACCTCGATGCCCAAGCGAGCCGAGCGTACCACGGAAATGCTGAAGAGACGCGCTCGTTTCGCGTGGTCACCGGGGCGATCACCAGGGAGCGACAGGCGCGCCGAAATTTGCTACCACCTGAGGCATGCGTGGCGTAGCTCGGGCAGCGCTCGTGACGTTCGCGCTCGGCGGGATGGGCTGCACCGGCGCCGCGCCGATGACGCCCGCCCCCACGGCGCCGGCCACAGAATCGCAAGCCAGAGGGGACAGGCCGGCGTGGCTCCCCGCGTACACGGATGCGCAGCGCGCGTTGCTCGCGCCAGTCGATACGCCGATTCAGGCGCCCGCATCGCGCGTGTATCCGGACCTGCATCGGTTCGAGTACGCAGGCCCCGCGCGCCTCGACGATCTCAAGAGGACGCTCCGGTTTTCCACGTTGATCGTCACGGTGATCGAGAAGTCCCCGCGGCTCTACGCGCTCGACGACGCAGCCCCCGAGCTCGCGAACCTGATCGCGCAGTACGGCCCGCCCCCGGCCGCAGAGCCGGATCCGTGGCAAACGGCGGAGGTGGTCCCCAAGAACCGCACGCTCACGCTGGCGCCGGTGAAGCTCTCGGACGAGGCGAAGGCGTCGCTCGCGACGGCCCGCGCGAAACGCGACGCGGGCGATACGAAGGCCGCCGTCGAGGCGTTTCGCGCGGCGCGCGGGTTCGCGCGGGCCGCGGGGATCGCGCTGGAGCTCGGGGAGATGCTCGTCGCGCAAAAGCAGACGCAGGAAGCACGCGAGGCCTTCGAGGATGCGGTCCGCATCGACCCCACGCTCGCGACGGCGCACCTCCGCCTCGCCGAGCTTGCCGAAAAACGAGGGGATCGCGACGAGGCGCGCCGCAGGCTCGCCGAGGCCATCGCGTTCTGGCCCGCCTCGCGCCGCGCGATGGCGCTCGCCGACCGGCTCTCGAACGGCCTCGCCTCGTCGCGTCACACGCGCCTGCCCTTGTTCCAAGTCTTCTTCGACGTCGACAACGCGGGCGCGATCCACGTCGGCTCCTCGGGCGGCGATCCCGCGCGGATCTACGCTGGTTGCCGCGCCGTGATGCGCTACGAGCCCGAGATCCGCGCGCGGATCTTCGAGCAGCCCGAGGACGTGCCCTACCACCTCACGATGATGGAAGAGCTGATCTGCCTGGAGTCCGCGATCGGGACGTACGTCGCCGCGCGCATGTCGAAGGAGCGCGCTCCCGCGGATCCGGCGATGGACGCGCTCCTCGAGGTCGCCCACGAGGAAGGGCTCGGCGGGTACGTCATGACCGAGATCCTGGGCCGGCACCGTCCCGAGCGGGCGCGGGTCGCGCCACGGGAGGTGCATGAGGCCATGGTGCGGTACGTCGAACGCACGATGCTCGGCGCGCCGCTCGTCGCCGACCCCGCGCAAGGGGTGTACACGGCGGCGCGTTGACACCACCCGGAGATCGTCGATGAACGCTCATGCGCGCCGATTGCACCGAGGTCCGTCCCTCCTCCACGCGCTCGTTTGCTCGCTTCCCGCCCTGGCCGCCCTGGCGCTGCCGCTCGTCGCCTCCGCGGAAGCCGGCGCGCTGCGCGTCACCTGGAAGCAAGCCGTTTCGTCCCCGCACCCCGCCGCGAAGGCCGGGCCCCGCGAAGCCGCGCTGCTCGGCCTTTGCGGGCCCGCTGACAGCGCGCTCATGGAGGTCGCGGGCCTCGTGGCGCGGCGCCAGCTCGACGGGGCGAGCGCGCTGACAGCCGACGAGCTCGCCTTCGCGCTGCGCGCCGCGGGAGACCCGCACGTGTGGCCGAAGGCATGGTCCTTGTCCGGGGTGAACCTCGACGACGCGGACTCGGAGACGCGTTTCAAGGGGTGGATCGGCGGGCTTCGGTCGCTCGGCGCGCGGCGGTGCGGGGTCGCGAAGCTCGACGGCGAAGCAGGGGCTTCGGTCGCAACGGTGATCACGTTCGACGCGCTCGCGGACATGGCGCCGGTGGCGACGACGGCGCGCGTGGGGCAATGGATCACGCTGGAAGGGACGATGCTCGTGCCGGCCTCGGGCGTGCAGGTCGTGCTGCTCGGGCCACGCGCAGCGCCGCGCACGGTGCCGAGTTCGCTGTCGGGCGGGAAGATTCGCTCCACGTTCGCGGTGGACCAGCCCGGCGCATGGCTCGTACAGGTGCTCGCGACGGTGTCGACGGGGCCGCGGCCCGTGCTGGAAACGACGATTTACGCCGGGCAAAAGCCGCCGAGCGAGTTCGTCCGAGCCGCGGTGCCAGGCGAGGAGGCGGCGGCGGGCGCGAAGGACGACGCGGACGCGATGCTGCGCATGATCAACGCGGCGCGGATCGCCGAAGGTCGCAAGCCGCTCGTGCGGGACGCGGCGCTCGACAAGGTGGCGCGGGCGCACTCGGAGGAGATGATGAAGGCGCGGCTCGTGGGCCACGACGTGGGCGGCGGCGATCCACGCAAGCGCATCGAGGCCGCGGGGATCCAGGCGGCGATCGCCGGGGAAAACGTGGCGAGTGCGAGCTCGCTGCCGAACGCACACCGGGCGCTCTGGGCGAGCCCGTCACACCGGGGCAACCTGCTGCTGGAGCGATTTTCGCGCGTAGGGGTGGCGGTGTCGCGCGGGACGGATGGGTCGTACTGGGTGACGGAGCTGTTCTCGGGGTCGTGACGCTCAGTTCTTCCCTTCGTTGGAGGTCGAAGGATTTTCCCCCTGGGACTTGCGGCGGAGGGGGACGAGCTGAGGCTCGGAGGAGGGCTCGGGCTGGATGGTGCAGTGCTCTAGGGCGTGGGCCTCGCGCATGCGCGCGGCGACGGCCTGGACGACGTCGGTGCCGTGGAAGCCACGCGCGATGACGATGTGCACCGTGAGCACGTCGAAGCCCTCGGAGATCGACCAGACGTGCAGGTCGTGAAAGCCCACGACGCCAGGGACCTGCAGGAGCGTCTCCTCCACATGCGCGATGTCGATCTCGATGGGGCTGCCCTCCATGAGCACATGCGAGGTGTCGCGCACGAGCTTGAAGCCGCCCCAGCAGATCAAGAGCGCAATGACGGCGCTGATGACCGGGTCGGCCCGGGTCCAGCCGAGCGAGAGGACGAGCACGCCGCCCACGATCGCGCCGACGGAGCCGAGCGCGTCGGAGAGCACGTGCGCGAGCGCGGCGCGGGTGTTGATGTTGTGCCCCTTGTCGCCCAGCGAGAGCACCGCCGCGGCGAGGAGGTTGACGACGAGGCCGGCCACCGCGGTCGCCGTCATGGCCGTGCCGTCGATCGAGCGCGGCTCCTGGAAGCGCTGCACGGCCTCGCCGAAGATCCACACGGCCGTGAGCGCGAGCGCGACGCCGTTCGCGAAGGCCGCGAGCACCTCTGCGCGGCGATAGCCGTACGTGCGGGCGCGCGTGCGCTGCTGCGAGGCGATGCGCTGCGCGATCATGGCCAGCGCCAGCGCCGCCGCGTCCGCGAGCATGTGGCCCGCGTCCGCGAGGAGCGCGAGGCTGCCCGACAGGAAGCCGACGACCGCCTCGACGACCATGAAACCCGCGGTGATCGTGAACGCCACGACGAGCCGCCGGATCGGCGTGCGCCGTAGCTCGCTCAGGCCATGCGCGTGGCCGTGGTCGTGGTCGTCGTGCGCGTGGCCCTTCGTGCGTTTGTCGTGATCGTGGTCGTGATCGTGGTCGTGCTCATGACCGTCGTGATGCGCGTGGTCGTGATGCGCGTGGTCGTCGGGGTGCGCCGCACGGGCCATGGCCGGGAGGGTAGTCCATCCACGAGCGGGCGAAGACACCGATCGACGCGCTCGGGCCTCGGGCGCTCCGCTCGGGCGGGCCGAGCGGGTCAAAACTTGGCGGGGGATGGGCTTCGTTGACTATGCTCCGCCCCATGGCCGAACCGTCGGACCGCCTCGTGTGGGTGGACCTCGAGATGACCGGGCTCGATCCACAGCGCTGCGCGATCGTCGAGATCGCGACGATCATCACGGACTGTAACCTCCGCGTCGTGGAGGAGGGCCCGAACCTCGTCATCCACCAGCCGCCCGAGGTGCTCGCCACCATGAACGACTTCGTCCGCGACCTGCACGCGCGCTCGGGGCTGCTCGAACGGATCCCGACCTCGAAGGTCACCCTCGACGACGCCGCCGCGCAGACGCTCGCCTTCGTACAGAAGCACGTGACGAAAGGGACGGCGCCTCTCTGCGGAAACTCCGTCTGGAAGGACCGCGAGTTCCTCGATCGCTACATGCCCGCGTTCGTGGCGCACCTGCATTACCGCATGATCGACGTGTCCACGCTGAAGGAGCTCGTGAAGCGGTGGTGTCCAGAGCGGCAGGCGCCGAAGAAGAAGGAGACGCACCGCGCGCTCGACGACATCCGTGAATCGATCGAGGAGCTCGCCCATTATCGGTCGCTGCTCTTCGCCCCCCTCGCGCGCGCTTGATGATCGCCGTGTAAGGCGAAGGCTCGAGCCTCGTTCTCCTGCACACGCCACGGAGAACGGATACCCGCCATGATCGCCCGCACGCGCTTCGCCTCGACAATCGCCCCCGTCCTCGCCTCGATCGCCCTGCTCGCCGGCTGCGGCGGCGCGCCTGCGCCGATGGCCGACCCCCAGGCCTACGCCGCCGCGCGGCCCGAAATGGTCGCGCCCGCCGCGCCCGCACTCCAGCGCTCGTACTTCACGAAGGACGTCACCGGCGCGCTCACCGAGCAGGACCTGCAAACCGTGCTCGAAGCGCCGATCGATCTGCAGCTCCCCGCCCGCATCGGCGTGATTCCCCTGGCCGAGCCTTTTGATCCGAAGGGTTCGCCCTCCCTCGGCCTCCGCAACACCGCGTCACACCATTTCGCCAAGGCACTCGCGGGAAATCCCCATTTCTCGCAGGTCACCGACATCTCGACCGATCTCCCGAACGTGGGCGGAATCGAGGGGCTGCGCGTGATCGCCGCTCGCTACCGCCTCCGGTATCTCGTCCTTTATTCGGAGCGCTTCGAGGACAGCACGCACCTGAACGGCTGGGCGTGGCTCTATCCGACCGTGATCGGCATGTTCCTCGCGCCCGGCGTGACGGTCGAGAGCCAGGGGATCGCCCAGGCCGATTTCCTCGACGTGCGCACGGGGACGATCCTGTTTTCGGTGACCGAGCCGCTTCAGGTGTCGAAGAAGGAGCAGATGATCGGCGCAGCGCGCTCCCACCGCGACGAGCAAGGGAAGATCGCCGCGGACGGGGCGCGCTCGCTCGCCAAGCGCGTGCACGTCCAGACGAACGCGCTCGTCGCCTTCGCCGAGGCCACGCACGGCATGCAGCCGAGGCCGAAGCTCCTGCCCCCGCCCGTCGTCGCGTCCTCGCCCGGGACGGGTGTGGCCTCGGAAATGGGCCTCGCCAAACCCTGAATCAAGCGCGCCAGAGCGCGAGCACCCACAAGAAAACACCGACGAGCGCGACGAAGACGCCCGCCCGCGCCCGCGCGAGTTCGAAGACGCCCGACGACGCGCTCGAACGGCGCAGGGCCCACGCCGCGCCGCCCGCCCACGCGACGAACGAGACGAGCAGGAGCACGACCCACGGCGTGCGCGGGGCCTCGTCGCGGAGCAACGCCGCGAGTTGCTTTTCCTCGATGCGCTGCGGCGGCTCGGTCCGCGTGCCCGGCGGGCGCGGCGCCGCGGCCTCGATCCGCGCGATGGCCACGTTCGCGCGGTCGAGGTCCTCCTTGTGCGGCACGAGCAGCCAGCGGGTCTCGAGCGCCGCCGTGCGGACGCCGCGCCAGGCGAGGAGCGCGAGATCCCGATCGCCGAGACCTTCCGCCGTCGTAGCAATCGACGCGAGCCGCTCGTAGGCGACCCGCACGTGCGGCGCGCCCGGCGCATACCAGCCCGCGGCCCTCCGCGCCCGCACCGTCGCCTCGTACGCATCGCCGCGCCGCAAGGCCGCCGTGCTCTCGGCGATCTCCGATTCGCCCGACCACACGACACGCGCCGTCACGGCGCCGAGCAAGAGCCCGACGATCGCCACGGCTCCGAGCGCGCGCACGACCCGCGTGACGAAGCGCGCGCGCGCCGGCGAAATCGAGGGCGAAGGGGCCGCGTCGCTCACAGGAAATCACGCTCGTTGAAGACGAGCGCAGCCACGGCCAAAAGCCCCAAAGACCAGCCGAGCGACGTGAGCGAGGCCATGCCGAGGTACGAAGAGAGCTTCACGTCGATCGCCTCGCCGACGAGCAACGGCCGCGGTGGCACGAAGATCTGCAGGTTCGGGACAATCTTCGAAAGCCCGACACCCATGTCGTGAATCGTTTGTCCGAATTGCTTCACCGGCAGCCGCGCCAGGTTGTCGGCGTACCGGCCCACGATCCACACCCCGAGCGTGAAAAGCGCCGACAGAAACGGCGTGGAGAACGATGCGAAGAGCGTGGCAGCCGCGGCGACGATCGCGATCTCGAGGAGCGTGAGCGCGCTCGACGCGAGCACCACGCGCCGCTCGTCGGGCGCGACGTCCGAGAGCACGACGCCGAGCACGAGCATGCCCGCGGCCCACGGGATCACGCCGTAGGTGCGCATCGTCGGGATCCGCCAGCCGACGAGGACCATGAGCAAAAGCCAGCCGAGCGGCCCGCCCACGATGCGATAGAGGTGCACAGCCGAGTCGGGCGCGCCGAGGCCCGCGCTGAGCAGGAGCACGAGGCCCGCGTCGGCCATCACGAAGACCGCGATCGTGAGGAGCGTGCCGAGGTACTTGCCGACGAGGTACTCGCCGCGGCGGATCGGCCGGGCGAGGATGGGAAAAAGCGTCTTCTGTTCGAGCTCGCGGTAGAGCGAGGTCGCGCCGATGACGATCGCCACGAGCAAGCTGAAGATCGAGATCGAGGCCGCGCCGAGGTCGCTCACGACGCGCGGCGCGTTCTTCAGTGTGAAGGCGCCGACCACGAGCGCGAAGAGCGACACGAAGAAGGCCATGACCGCGAGCCCGAGCAAGATGCGCGCGCGCACCGACTCGCGGTACGTGTTCAGGGCGATGACGCCGATCCGGCCGAACATGGCGCGGAACGTATCACGAAGCGATCGGTTGTCAGACCTTGCGTACGCAGCCGCCGCCCACGTCGAGGAAGCGGCCCCGCCGCAAGGCCGACTCGAGCGCCGCGTCGAGGCCCGTCAGGATCGATCCGCCGCGCTGCAAACGCGCAAACGACAGACCCGTGTTCGACGCGGCCCAGTAGGCCGCGAAGCGCAAGGCCGCGTCGCGATCGGTCGGCTCGCGGTCGAGCGCGTTCACCAGGCAGAGCGTCCAATCCTCGGACGAATAATCCTTCGCGTCGGTACGAATGGCCCGGATCTGGCCGCGCTTCGGCCGATCGAAGCGCCCCGCGCGCAGGCCGTTGTCGATCGCTCGCTCGACGGCGACGCGCGCTTTGGCCTTCTTGGCTTCGTCCTCCTCGTCGGCGAGACCGAGCAGGACGAGCGCGTCGAGCGCTTGCCCGACGGCGTCGTCCCTGTCGAGCGCGCCCTTGCCGAACAGGATCTCGAAGACCCAATCGACCTGCGCGTCGCGGCTTGCGAGCACGAAGCCCGGCTCGCCGTGGTTTTCCGATTCCACCCGAGGAGAGGCCGACCTTCGCCGATTTCGAGGAGGTGTCATTTTGCCCGTTCCAGCCCCGGATCGAGGCCGAGCGAGCGGCGTATGTACTTCGGTGTGGGCGCGCCGTCGAGCCCCCACGATGCACCCCAGGAAAAAGCTTTCCTTCGCGTCGTCGCGTGATGTGGGCAATATTTCACGGGTTCGGCGCGACGCGCGCCCCGACCCGGAGGTGCGTCACGGCGAATGGTTTCGCTCGACGTCGCTCGCCTCGTCACTACCCTCGGGCGCGTGGTCGTATCCGGTGGTCAGGGTCAGGGGCGTTCGCAGTCGTTTCCGTTCCCTACGCGCTTCGCCGCGCTCCGCCGTGGGAACGTCGCTTACTTCGACGCCGGAGAGGGTGAAAGCGTGGTGTTCGTCCACGGACTCGTGGGTGATTTCACGCACTTCGAACATCTCATGAAGCCCCTCGCCGGACGATTTCGCCTCGCAGGGCTCGATCTTCCGGGCTGCGGGCTCTCGTACAAACCGAGGACGCGAAACACGATCGCGGGATACGCCGATACGCTCCTGGAATGGTTGGATGAGCGTGGGATGCATCGGGTGACGCTCGTCGGGCACTCGGCCGGAGGGCAGGTCGTTGCACAGGCGGCGCTCCAAGCACCGGATCGGGTCGAGCGGCTCGTGCTGATCGGCGCGGCGGGGATGCGGCGGTACCCCCCCGGAACGCCGTGGCTCGCCGAGACGCTCCTTCAGCCTTGGCTCCTGTCGCGCACGCTCGACCGGCTCGCGATGCCGATGCTCGACCACGTGTTCGTCGCGCGAAACGCGTATACCGAGAAATTCGTAAAAGACTCCCTCGACAGACCGATTCACCCGACCATGGATGAAATGGCGAAGGTGTTTCACGACCTGGCAAAGGATCTGGTGTCCCCGACGATCCTGGAGAATGCGCACCTCTTCCGCATGCCAGTCCTGGTCGTCTGGGGAGAGCGGGACCGACTGATTCCGCAGGAGAGCGCGGCCGAGGTGGCAGCCAAGCTACCGAAGGTTATAATGAGAGTCATTCCTGGGTGCGGCCACTTGCCCATGATCGAATGCCCGGACGAGGTCGTCCGGACGATCGATGGCTTTTTCGGCTCCGTGATCGTGCCCGAGGTGACGAGGACGGCCCCCGCATGAAATCCGAAGACGCGCAGCATTCGAGCGCGCCGCGAAACTCCCGAAAATACGGACATACCGTCCCCGAGATCCGGACCGACGTCGTCCGTCGCTCGCACCGCATCATCTCGCGGATCGTGAAATCGTACTTTCGCAGCGAGATTCGAGGCGCCGAGCGGCTCCCGTCGTCCCAGACGATCATCGTCTCCCACCACGACGGCGGCGTGCTGCCGATCAATGGCCTTTGCCTCGGCGTCCACTGGTACGACCATTTCGGCTTCGATCGTCCGCTCTACGTCCTCACGCACGATCTCCTGCACAGCCTGTGGGATCCGTTCTCCCGCCTGCTCGCAGATTCGGGCCTGCTCCGCGCTGACCGCAACGCCATGGACGCCGTGCTCGAGCGCGGGCAATCCGTCCTGATCTTCCCGGGCGCCGCGCGCGAGTCGTTCCGCCCGTTCTGGCACCGCAGGAACATCGACCTCGGCGGCCGCAAGGGCTTCATCGCGCAGGCGATCCGTTGGGGGCTGCCCATCACGCCCGTGGTCTCCGCCGGCTCGCACGAGACCGTCGTCGTACTGTCGGGTGGCCACGATTTCGCGAAGATGCTCGGCATCCCGAAAATCGTTCGCTCCGCCGATGTATGGCCCCTGCTCGCAGGGCTGCCGTGGGGCGTGTGGGCGCTGCCGTTCCTGCCGCAAATCCCGTTGCCTGCGAAGATCACGACCGAGGTCCTGCCCCCGATCCACCTCTCCGAAGCGCTCGGCCGTGACTTGAAGCCCGATCATGCCTCCGATCCGGAGATCGTGCAGGCCGGCTTCGACCTCGTCGTCGGCCGCATGCGCAAGCGCCTCGGCGAGCTCTACGACGAGCGCAAGTACCCCGTCCTCGGCTGATTCTTCAGCGCTTGCGTGGCGAGCACCACTCGCGGCGGAGCAAGCCGTAGACGCACTGATCGATGCGGCGGCCGTGGATCATGAAATGCTCGCGCAGCGTGCCCTCGTGCACGAAGCCGAGCTTCTCCGCGAGCTTGCGCGAGGCGCGGTTCGGCTCGCTGATGAACGCGTAGAGCCGCGCGAGGTCCGTCTGCTCGAAGACCCGATCGACGAGCGCCGCCACCGCCTGCGTGGCGATGCCCCGCCGATGGTGGGCCTGCGCGACGTGGTAGGAGAGCTCGGCATGGCCGAGGCGAAAGCTCGGCCGCAGGATCGAGACGATCCCCACGCACTCCTCCTGCCACTGCACGATCCAGCGATGCTCCTGCTTCTCGGGATCCGCGAGGTCCGGCGTCGACGCAACGAGGCGGCGGCGCAGCGCATCCACCGACCAGGGCTCGATCGGCATGTGACGCTGGGCGTGCGCCTCGCTCCGCCAGCCGAACCACAGCGGCGCATGCGCGGCGCGCGGCGGCACGAGCTGGACCTGGGAAGCACGCGGGACCGCAGAGATGGACATCGTCATCGCAAGAAACGCGGTGGGGGTCCGGAGAGGCGCGATGCTAAGGGCAGTCGCCTTCGCGCGCAATGGGCGCAGTAACGTTCAAGACGATCCTTCTCGAATCCCACGTTTCACGATATCTCTCGGGGCTGTTCGAATCCTTCAAAAACCCGGGAGCTTGCCATGTTCACCCGCGTTCGGCCTCGTCGCACATTGCGTCTCTCTGTCATCGCGTCCACTGCCCTGGCAGGTGGTGCGCTCACTCTCCTCGGCGCGTCGCTCTTCGGATGCGGCACCGATACGTCTGGCGTGTTTCAGACCGGCGGGAGCGCCGGCGCAGGAAACAACACGAACACGGGCTCCGGCGGCTCGGCCGGGGCCGGTGGGCAAGCCGGTGGGGGCGGGCAAGGCGGCAACGGCGGCGGGCAAGGCGGCGCGGGCGCCGGGATGACCGGGTCCGAGGACTGCCTCGACGGCAAGGACAACGACGACGACGGCGATGTCGACTGCGAGGACGACGATTGCACGGCAGGGTTTACCTGCGTGGACGAGGCGCCCTCGGGGTGGTCGTACGCGTGGACCGCGGAAGGGGACACGCCGCCCCCGTCCTGCGGGAACGGCCCTGCGCCCGAGGAGCTCTTCACGGATCCCGCGGGCGCAGCCGCGTGCTCGGCGTGCACCTGCGGGGATCTGCAAGGCGCGGCGTGCTCGATGCCGGGACTGCAATGTCATCCGAACTCGAACAGCTGTTTCGGCGGCGGCGAGAGCTGGACGAGCGCGTTCCAGAACGGCGCCACCTGCGTGAAACCGACGGACCTGCTCGGCTTCGCAGGCCTGCTCTCCTGCCGCCTGAACGGGAGCGCGATGGTGACCACGCCCGGGATCTGTCCGCCGTCCGCGAGCGATTTCCAGAACAAGGAGCCCTTCGCCGGACGGATCCTCGCGTGCGCCGCGAAGACCTCGAACGGCGGATGCGGCGCCGGCGCGGCCTGCGCGCCGAAACCCGCCATGGACACGGAGAGCCTGTGCATCCGGCAGGAAGGCGATCACGCCTGCCCCGACGGCTTCAGCCAGGTCGTGAGTTACAAGAGCGCCACGGACACGCGCGCGTGCAGCGCGTGCTCGTGTGCGCCCCCGACGACGTGCACGGGCGGGCAGTATCGCTTCTTCGACTACGACATGTGCACGGAGGGCGGCGACAATCCCATCGCCGTCGACAGCAACACGTGCAGGAACGTGGGCGCGTCGCTCGACTCGAACACGTGGTCGATCCAGCAAGTCCTGGCCACGCCGAGCGGCGTCTGCACCGCCACGGGCGGCCAGCCGATCGGCGAGCTCAGCCCGGAAGGCGCAGTGACCTTCTGCTGCAAGTGAGCCCGGCTTTGGAAGGATGAACGGGGGGAAGGAGGGGCTCGGCGCGGAAGGCCGAGCCCCTTTTGCCTTGTGTCAGGCGCGCCGACGGCGGCGGCCGAAGGCGAGGAGCGCAGCGCCGAGCGCCGCGATCAGGCCACGCGAAGCGTCGTCGTCGGACGCGACCGCGCAACCCGAGCAGCCACCGGAGAGCGCGATGCCGTCCGCCTGGGCGCCGCCCGCGCCGCCCGCGCCGCCCGCGCCGCCCGCGCCGCCCGCGCCGCCCGCGCCGCCCTCGCCACCCGCGCCGCCCACGCCGGGCATCACGCACTGCCCGATGGTGCTGTCCGTCGAGGTGCACTCGAGCCCCGTCGGGCAACCGTTGCCGCCGACGCCGCGGCAACCCTCGACGCAAGCCTTGTTCGGGTTGCACACCAAGCCGCTCGTCTCGCCGCCGCAATCAGCGTCCGTCGAGCATGTCACGTCGTCGCTCGGGTCGTTCGGATCGGTCTCGCCGCCGTCGACCGCGCCGTCGCCGTTCGCGTCCTCGACGCCGTCGGGGATGCCGCCGTTGTCGGTGTCCGCGTTGATCGGGCTCGTCGTCGTCGCGCCCATGTCCGCGTCCGGCTTGCAGATGTTCGCCGCCGGATCCGTCGCCGGGTTCGAGCAATCGAGACCGAGCTCCAGGCCGTCGGGCAAGCCGTCGTTGTCGCTGTCCGGGTCGACGACGTTCTTGATGCCGTCGCCGTCCGTGTCCTCGGCCGGGTTCGGCTCCTTGCCGTCGATCACGCCGTCGTCGTCCGTGTCCGCGTCCATCGGATCCGAGCCGAGGAAGTTCTCGAGCTCGTCGCTGAGCCCGTCGCCGTCCGTGTCGAGGATGGTGTTGTCGTCGCTCGGATCGTTCGGATCGCCCTCGCCTGGATCCACGACGCCGTTGAGGTTCCAGTCCTCGGAGCCGTCGGAGAGCCCGCCGTTGTCCGTGTCTGCGTCGAGCGGGTTCGTCTTCGTCGCGCCCATGTCGCCGTCGGGCACGCAGCGGCCGGCGCTCGTGTCGGTCGCGGCGTTGTCGCAGCCGAGGCCGAGCTCGGTGCCGTCGAACAGACCGTCGTTGTCGCTGTCGGCGTCGAGCACGTTGGGCACGCCGTCGCCGTCGGTGTCGAACGACGGGTTCGGCTCCTGCCCATCGGGCACGCCGTCGTCGTCCGAGTCCGCGTCGTTCGGATCCGAGCCGAGGTGCTCTTCGAGGTCGTCGGAGAGGCCATCGCCGTCCGTGTCGACGACGGTGCTGTCGTCGCTCGGATCGTTCGGATCCTTCTCGCCCGGATCGATCTGGCCGTTGAGGTTCGAGTCCTCCGAGCCGTCCTTCACGCCACCGCCGTCGGTGTCGGGGTCGATCGGGCTCGTCTTCGTCGCGCCCATGTCCGCGTCGGGAACGCAGACGGCCTTGTTCGTCCCGGGCCCGTTGCAGTCGTAGCCGAGCTCGGTGCCGTCGAGCAGACCGTCGTTGTCGCTGTCGGGATCGAGCGCGTTGATGAGCCCGTCGCCGTCCGAGTCCTCGGCCGGGTTCGGCTCTTGCCCATCGGGCACGCCGTCGTCGTCCGAGTCCGCGTCGTTCGGATCGGTCCCGAGCGTCTCTTCGAGTTTGTCCGAGAGCCCGTCGCCGTCGGTGTCGGTGTTCGTGCTGTCGTCGGCGAAGATGTTCGGATCCGTCTCGCCCGGATCGACCTGGCCGTTGAGGTTCGTATCCTCCGAGCCGTCGGAGACGCCGCCGTCGTCCGTGTCGGCGTCGATCGGGCTCGTCTTCGTCGCGCCCATGTCCGCGTCCGGCCTGCAGGTGCCGGCGCTCGTGTCGGTCGCGGAGTTCGAACAGTCGAGCCCGAGCTCGGTGCCGTCGAACAGGCCGTCGTTGTCGCTGTCGGCGTCGAGCACGTTGGGCACGCCGTCGCCGTCGGTGTCGATCCCGGGGTTCGGCTCGTCGCCGTCGATGACGCCGTCGTCATCGCTGTCGGCGTCGTTCGGATCCGAGCCGAGCGTCGCTTCGACGATGTCGGAGAGGCCGTCGCCGTCGGTGTCGACGATCGTGTTGTCGTCGCTCGGATCGTTCGGATCGCCCTCGCCGGGGTCGATCTGGCCGTTGAGGTTTCCGTCCTCGGAGCCGTCGTCCACGCCGCCGTTGTCGGTGTCGGCGTCGAGCGGATCGGTCTTCGTCGCGCCCATGTCTGCGTCGGGGCGGCATGCGCCCTTCGAGACGTCGGTCGCGGGATTCGAACAGTCGAGCCCGAGCTCGGTGCCGTCGAGCAGGCCGTCGTTGTCGCTGTCGGGATCGAGCGCGTTGATGAGGCCGTCGCCGTCCGAATCGATGTTCCAGAACGGCTCGTCGCCGTCGGGCACGCCGTCGTCGTCCGAGTCGGCGTCGTTCGGATTCGTGCCGGCGGCGTTCTCGTCGTCGTTCGAGAGGCCGTCGCCGTCGGAGTCGATGATGATCACGGTGGGAGGCGCGCCGGGGTCGCCGCCGTTGCCGTCGGTGGGCGTGTCCTCGGCGGGCGCGCCTTGCGTGCCGCTCGCGTTGATGACGCCCTGGTTCAGGATGCTGCCGCCGACGCCGGGGTTCACCGTCACGCGGAAGCGGACCGAGGTCGTCTGGCCGACGTTGAGGCTGCCGCCGACGGTGGCGTTCGCGCCCGTGCCGAGGCGGACGGTGACCGTGCCCGAACCCGCGTCGAAGTCGCCTTGATCGTCCGCCGCTGCGTCCGTCTTCGCGCCCATGTTCGGGCCGGAGGCGATCTCGAGCGAGCCGGGGACGTAGGTGACCTCGGCGGGCAGTTTGTCCGTGAGGATCGTGTCCTTCGAGGTGTCGTCGCCCGTGTTGGTGACGACGAGCGTGTACTCGAGCTCGTCGCCGGGGTCGACCACGCCGCCGTTGAGATCGGCGACGCTCTTCGCGGACGTGGTGAAGTCGGGCTTCAGCGTGGAGATCGAGGTGATGAAGCCGCCGAGGACGTAGGTGTCGCCCAGCGACGCGGCCTCGATCGCGGCCGATGTCGATCCGGGCATCACGTTGCCGGTGATGTCGAGGATGTCGAGATCGATGCCGCTCATGCTGCCCAGGCCGCCCGTGAGTTGCGGCAGGTCACCGACCACGGAGACGGGCATTCCGAGGAGCGAGCGCGTGCTGTTGAAGAAGTCGTTCGCGGGGTTCAGCGCGTTCGAGAGCGTCGTGCCGTTCCAGCTCAGGCTGTCGCCCATCGAGCCGTTGTCACCCTCGTACGCGACGACGCCGAGCTTCGCGTTGTAGCCCGCGAGCGGCACCTTGAAGCCCGAGATCGTGGTCGCGGCGCTCGCGCCGTCGCCGACCTCCTCGAAGCCGTCGAAGAGCGCGATGTTGCGCGGCGGCTCGCTCTGGAGCTCGTAGAGCACGACCATCCACCAGCCGGCGAACGGCGTGGTGCTGGGGCTACCGGCGAGCACGAACGCGTCGATGCCGCCGAGGCGGTACGGACCCGAGCCGTGCTGCTGCACGAGCGCGGTGATGTCGGCACGGGCCTGGTAGGAGGTGGTGAAGCTCGAGTTCCCCACCACGTGCTCGTCCGCCGTGATCGACGTCGACATGGGCGCGCCGGGGGCATCGAGGGACACGTCGAGATCGGGCCCGCCGACGACGGGGCTGCGCGCGCCCCAGTAGAGGTACGCGTGCGTGACGGTGGCTCCGGCCGGCAGGCTCAAGATCGCGGTCGTCCGCGCGGACGCTGGCAGCACCGTGATGTCTGCCGTCGCCTGCCCCGCGGCGGGCGAGTCGGAGCGCCAGTACACGTCAGGCGCGTTGTCGCTCGTGTTGAGACCGCACCCCGCCGCACCGATGACGCCCACGACGGGCGCAGGGACGCTCGCAGCGCAGTCCTGCGCGAGCGTGTTGCCGATCAAAGCGAAGTCACCCCGCTGGGTGACCTGCACGCGCAGCGTCGGTTCTGCGCTCGCCGTACCCGCCGCCCCGCAGACGAGAGCGGCGACGATACCGCTGAGGGCCGTTCTTCTTCTCATTCATCCTCTCCAAGCAATCGGATGGTCACCTTGGTTATGTTCAAGTTTCGTACCAGCAGTGGATGCGCGCGTCATCCCCAAGAACCGCGCACTCTTCCTCGATGAAGAAAGATTCATATCGATGCCTGTAGGCATCGATCCTGTGCGGCCCGTGGTCCTCACCCCGCGCAGAGGCGTTATGCTCGCCGCGCGCCACAGGGCAACGTTCTCATACCATGCACATCGAACTCATCATCGTTCGCCACGGCCAGTCGGAGGGAAACCGTGATCGTGTCTTCACGGGGCACGGTCCCTCACCGCTCACCGAACGCGGCCGTCGCGAGGCTGACGCCGTCGCGCGGAAGATCGCAGAGAAGCCAGTCTCGGCGATCTTCGCGAGTGACCTGCCGCGCGCCCTGGAGACAGCAGCGCCCCTCGTCGAGAAGACAGGCGTAGAGCTCGTCGCGGATCCCGCCCTGCGGGAGCGCAACTTCGGCGATCTGACGGGCACCTCGTTCGCCGACATCGAAGCACGCCACCCCGACGTGTGGCGGGCGCTGCTCGCGCGTGACCCGCTCTTCCGCCCGCCCGGCGGCGAGTCGAACGCCGACTGCCGGGCCCGGATCGCAGGCTTCGTCGAGGCCCTCTTCGCCCGCGGCGCCGAGGGTCGGATCGTGCTCGTGAGCCACGGCGTCGCGATCAACCAGCTCCTCTACCACCTGCTCGGCGTGCCGGTCGAAGCGCCGCCGCCGGTCGTCTTCCGCGTGGACAACTGCTCGGTCCAGCGCGTCGAGCGCCACGACGACACCGTGCGGATCGTCTGCATCAACGACCGCAGCCACCTCGAAGGTTTGACCTGAAAACGATACGGGCCCCCGGACGAACGCTCGTCCGGAGGCCCGTGGTTCGTTCACGAGAAGCGCGTCAGCACTTGCGCCACGCGAGACCGTACGTCTGCCGCACGACGAGGCTGAGCGTGTCGAGGGTCATGAGACCGCTGCCCGCGCGGTTCGCGAGCGTCGAGACGGCCGCCTGCGTGTTGATGTTGAGCGGACGGGTCGCGCCGCACGGCGACCACACCGCGGCCTCGAGCGCGAGGTTGTCGCGGCGGAAGTAGTTCTCCGAGAAGGGCCCGACGATCTTCGTGCGGAACGTGTACCCGAAGCCGCCGGTGAAGTAGTAACTCGACGTCTGCGTCCCGACGACGGCCGCCTGAAGGTCGGCGTAGCCGCGGTAGTCGCCCGAGACGAGCGAGAAGCTGTAGCCTTGCGGGAAAGCCAGATCGACCGTGATCTGACAGAACTTGCGCGCCTCGCTCGGCAACCCGACCTGGCTCGCCTCGGCGGTGAACGCCCCGAAGATGAGTTCCAGGGCCTTGCGGTCCTCGGAAAGGGTGCCGGCGACCGAGCTCTGCGGGCAACCTGTCCCGTTGTACACGAGCCCGCGGATCTGGACGCCCTCGGGTGCGTCGACGAGGTCGTAGGGCTGTGCATCGGCCTGCGAAGAGATGCCGAGGACTGCCGAACTGGCCGCGACGAGCGCAACGAGCAGCTTCTTCATTCTGATACCCCCCTTGTTCGATCGCTCGCGGGTGACGACCCGCGGCGGTGCATGGGCACGACGAAAGCGCAGGGGTCCGCCCAGACCGCCCCCGCCGTGCCGTCCGCTGGCGAACCTGTGGAGGCGAGCAGGCAGCCGCAAGCCTCGGACGGCGCTCGCCGCGCGCTTCCTTTCCCGCGTTTTCGAAGGCGCCGGCCTCAGCCCCGGCCGTCTCCGGGAGGGAGAGGGGAATGGAAAACGAAAAACGCCGTGTTCCAGACTGGAACACGGCGTTTCTTTTCGCTGCGGGTCTTCTTTGTGGACCTGACAGGGATCGAACCTGCGACCTCTAGAGTGCGATTCTAGCGCTCTCCCAACTGAGCTACAGGCCCGTCAGCGACTCGCGGGACTCTACTGATAGAGCTTCGCGAGTCAAGACGAAAGTTTTCGTTTCGGCCGTTCGGTCAGCCCCCAGGCCTCGGCTGGCTGCGAGCGGCGGGGTTCTCGAAGGAGAACAGCTTGTTCTTCTCCAGCTTGTACGACGCGGTCTTGCCGAAGGGCGGGTTCATGTCCTGCACCCAGTACACGTCCCCCGAGACGATCGTGTCCTCCGGGCGCCCCGTGCGCTCCGGGTAGCGGTAGATGAAGTCCCGCATCGCGTCCCGGTACGCCGTGTTCGCCGGCAGGTGCATGCGGTTGAAGTAGTCGCTCCAGATCTGGTTGTACCGGAGGCTCTGCGCCTTCGTGAGGTCGAACTCCGGCGGCTTGCCGGTGAACGGGTCGATCGAGCGGCCGTCGACGGTCTTCGCGTCGACCACGATCGTGCCGTCGTCCATCACGGGGTTCGGCGAGAACATGAACCAGCCCTGGAGGTACCTCATCTTCTGCGCGAGCACGCGCAGCGGCTCCGGGTGCGGCACCTTCACGCGGCGGTTGATGACCCAGAGCTCGACCATCGCCTGGTTCACCGCGCCCGCGAGCATCGCGACGACCGCGAGCTCGCGCAGCGTCACGACGAAGCGCCCCACCTTCCGGCGAAGCGGCGAGGGCTCCGTGACGATCACCGCGCCCGGCGCGCGCGGGACACGCAGACCGAAGATCCGCGACACGTCGCGCGCCGTGACGGCCTTCCAGATCGCGTCGACGAGGTGCGAGAAACCAGGCACGCGGAGCAGCCAGGCGATCGTGGGGCCGAGCGGCAACGCGGCGACGATGTCGGCGAGCGCGGCGCTCCGTTCGAGGCGCGCGTGGTCCTTGGGATGCTCGACGGTGATGCCCCGCGTCAGGCCCTCCTCGGCGCGGAACGTGAGCAGCTCGTAGAGGTCGAGGCGCTTCAGCACGCGGCAGAGCCAGAGCGAGGCGCCGGACGAGGCGTCGAAGAGGACGACACGCGCGCGGTGGGCGCGGCGCATCGTGCGCGTCGCGAGGTCCCAGTCGTCGGAGGTGAAGAGCAGCGTGGAGAAGACGCACATGGCCCAGGCGAAGGGACCGAGGACGAACGTCGCGCCGAAGCCGATGTGGAGGATGCACATGAGCGCGACGGCGAGCCTTCGGGCCCAGGCGCGGCCGAGCGGCGAGGCGAGGCAGATCGGGATCGTGGCCTCGGCCATCAAGACGAACTTCGTGCCCACGATGATGAGCGCCGGCGGGACGAGGCCCCGCACGGCCGCCACGATCGGGGTGACCATGCGGTCGACCCAGAGCACGTAATGGACCGCGGTACCGTTTTTCCAGGCCGCCCCGGTCTTGTGAATGACGTTGAAGTAATAAATGGCGATGATCTGGAGGAGGATCACGCCGGCCACGAGCGAGACGTGGGGCGCGAGTCGCCGCGGATCGATGACGTTCGTGCGGTCGTTGAGCTCGTCCGCGTTCGCCTCTTTGCGGCGGCGCATCGAGTCGAGCAGGGCGTCGACGGAGAAACGGTCCCCCATCGGGAGGAACGCGGTCCACATCACGAGGAGGTTGAAAACGACGTATCCGCCATTCTCGATGAGGAGGATGCGGCCATTCATGCTGGCCACGAAGATCGCGGCGAGCGCGTGGGCGATACGCGTCTTGTAGCCGACGAAGACGCAGAGGAACGTGACGAGGAGGACCGCCCAGAGGGCCCATAACTCCGGGGCGGTGGAGAAGGCATTGAAGAGGGTGAACGCGCCCCAGGCCTGCGGGCGGAAGAGGTTCAGGTGCGTCGGCAGGACCCCCTTGTCGGAGTACATGTGGAGCCAGTCCGGCGTGCGCCGGATGAGGTCCGTGACGAGGAGGAAGCCGAGCATGAGCCGGGCGAAGCCGAGGGTCCGCCGGTCGATGGTGAGGTAGACGTCGCGGAAGATCGTCCAGTAGCCCTGGAGGTGCCACGAGAGCCACCCGAGCCCCGTCGGCTTCTCGGCCGCGCCTGCGGGCGTGTCTTCTACAGAAGGCTCTTCCGGCGCTTCTTCGAGGGCCTCGGAGGCCGTGCTTGCGTCGATGGGCGGCTGGCCGGTAGCGGAGCTCATGGGGCGCTCCCCCATTAGCGCGAATTTCGAGCCGCCGCACCTCTTCCCTTCCCCTCCCCTTCCCGGGCATGGCCGTTTGCGTTAGGCTCGGCGCGCCCGTGGGTATCCAGCGCGGGGCTATCGCATGCTAGACGCTACGGAACGGAAGACCCTGGCCTGGTGCACGTTCATCGCAGGGGTGTTATGCCTGATCCCCGGCGAGACGCCCCGCGGGCCGCGGGTATGGGACTTCGCGCGGCAGGTCCTCCTCGACCGGCTGCTGGACCATCGAGCCACGCAGATCGCGTGGGCGCTTTGTGCGATCTGCGTGATCCATCATCTGTGGAAATGTCGGACCGAAGCGGTTTCCCCGCCTGCCGCCCCCGCGCCACCCGCGGAGAGCGCTCGAACGGACGGGGCGTAGCGGGGGGATCTCGGTTGGTTCTTGACAAGTCGGTCAGAGGAAAAACCTGCCGGCGACCGCGGGTTCCACGCTGACGCCGGTCCACGCGAGCGTTCGGAGGAAGCGCACGCCGCACGCCGCGACAAGGGCCAGGTGCTTCGCCAGCGTGTAGGCCATCCCGAGATGGATCGAGGATGCCCATCCAGGCTGCGTCACGGAAGAGGCCAAACGCTCCGAGATTCGCGCCGAGGGCGAGGGAAACGTTTTCGCGCAGGGCAAAGGAGCGGCGGGCGGAGAAGGAAGGCATGAGGCCGCCGGTCGAGCGCTTGGCGTGGTCGCCGAGGACCACGTAGGAGGCTTTCACGTCGAATTGCCAGGCATTGGGCTCCGCGTGGGCCGAGCCCGCGTGGAGGGACGCGGCGAGGAAGGGCGCGCAGAAACCAATCGTGGCGCGGGGGATCATGGTTTGTAGGGCTTTGGCAGAACTTCGCGGGCCTGCGGATCGCGGCGAGCCAGGCTTCCGAGGGGCGGGGCGGCTCCTTTCGCGTGCAGGCCGCATACACGGCGAGGGCCGCCGCGAGCGGCTCTTGCTCGGGCTCCTCGGGCTTGTCGATCATCCGATCACCGACCCAGTAGAAGGCGTCCGGGAGGCGGGTCGCGAGCGCCTTCTCGTCGACCGGTATGCCTTCGGTCTCGCAATACGCGCGGTAGGCGAACTCAGCGGCGATCTCGCTGCACGCGGCGCGTATTCTTCGTAGGAGGCCACGCTCACCCTTCCGATGGGCACGGGCCCACTCCGCGTCCTCCTCGGAAATGGGATCTTGCTTCGCCCGGCGATCGAGCTCCAGGAGTTCCGCGAGCAGCGCCTCCCCCGAAGACACTCCAAGAGGTGCCAGACGAGCCAGCTGTCCTCCTCGTCATGCCATTCTGTCCACTGGTTGCCGGCCTTGAAACGGCACTGGAGCTTGCCCAGTTGATCGCCCTCCGGCTTCACGCTGAAGTAGTTGACCCCCTTCACGTTCATGGGACGTCCGCCGCAAATGGAGGATGTCGTCCGGCGCCATCGCGGCGAGACGATCACGCAGCGCCTGGCGATCATCCGGATCCATGATCGAGCCGCTTGGGAGAACGAAGGCGAGCATCCCGATCGCCGCAGCGCGGGGGAGCCGTTTCATGCGGGTAGGTTCACACGGGGTCGACAAGAGCGTCAACCCCGCCCCCCCCCAGCGCATCACCCCTCCGGCGTCCCGGCCCCTTGCTTTGCCTTCGCGGCCCGCTTCGCGCGCCTCCGCGCGGTCGCCTTCTCCGCCGCCGCGAGCAGCGGTGCGCGCATAGCGTCCACCACCGCAGCGGGCGCGGTCGATTGCTCCAGGTTCGCGAGAATCGTCTCGGCGACCGCGGCCCAAGCGCGCATGCGCTTTCGGACCTCGGCCGGCGTGATTGCGATTTTCTGCGCCTCGGCGGCGGCCTGCGGCTTCTGGTTCTCGACGGCCCCGAGCTTTTGTCCCGTCTCGCCGAGCTGCAAGGCGAGGTCCTTGGCCGACGTCCCCTTATCGACGTGAATGACCTCGAGCAGGGGGGCGAGCTCGCCCTCGGCGAGCTTCGCGATCTGCGCGGCATTGCCAGCTTCCGCCTGGTACGAGGCAGAAACGATGTTGAGACGCTGGGGGAAGAGCGCATCCCGTCCGCTCTCGATGGCCTCCGCGGCCGCTTCATTGGGCACGGGCTTCCCGAGCTCGTAATGCTGGGCCGCGAGCATTGAATAAAAGAGCGCGCGCGAGAGGTGGTCGTGCCGATCGTCGAGGTCCTCGGCCTCCTCGCCGAGGGCGCGGAGCACGGACGCCGAGGAGTCGCCGTCCCGCGCCGCGACGAGGTTCACGTGCACGGTCTCGATGCGCCCGACGAGCGGCGCGATCTCCGGGATGGCGAGGAGGGTCGGTTTGTGTTGGGGATCAAGCCAGTGCGCAGAGACACTGATCATCTCCCCGATTTGTAGGTCACGGACGGAAGCTGTCATGGTGTGGGACTGTACGGCCTACACGGAACGGTTGGCAAGGGAAGGATGACAGGGTGGGATGGATACGGGAGGAACCTCGGAGGTTGGCTTCGAGCGCCACGCCGAGCTCGAAGGTGACCTCGGACGTTGGTTCAGGGCTCGCCGCGGACCTCGAAGCCAACCTCTGAGGTCACCTTCGAGCGCCCGTTGCCGTCCGAATCGACCTGGGAGGTTGGCTTCGAGCGCTGCGCCGAGCTGCGTTTCGACCTCGGAGGCGACCTTCGAGCGTCGCGCGACACCTCGATCCGACCTCCGAGGTTCCCTTCGAGCTCCGCGATGCGCTCGGACCCGACCTCGGAGGTCGGTTCCATCACCTCTGACTCGGCGTCACCCGCTCGGTCCGCGGCGAGCTGACGACGGATCCGCCCCGTTGACGCGTGGTGGCTCCGCGTCGCGGAGGGCCTGAAACGGGGGAGCCGTTGGATGTCCTTGCGGGTCAGCAGGAAGGGGAACGGCGTGGCAGGCGCATCACAAAGGTTGTCGTGCCGCCGGCAGAGTGCGCCTCGAGCGTACCGCCGTGCGAGAGCACGATCTCGTGGGCGATGTAGAGGCCGAGGCCGAGATTCCCGGTCGCTGACTTCTCCTGCGGCTTCGCTCGGCGAAAGGGCTCAAAAATGAACGGGTGCACGTCCGCGGGAATGTCATTGCCCTGATTGCTGACCTCGACGACGACCTCCGCTCCTTCGGCGTGTGCCTTGATGCGTGCGACCGTTCCCCGCGCGGCGTGCTCGATCGCGTTGCCCGCGAGGTTCGAGAGGACTTCCGCCAAGCGATCCTGGTCCCATGCGCCTGTCACGTCGCCTTCCACCTCCAGGTCGACGGTCGCATCGAATTCCTCGACGACGTTTCGGCAGACATCACCCATATCGGTCGGCTGCGGTTCGAGCGGGAACCCGCCGCCAAGACGAGCGCGCGTGAAATCGAGCATCTGGCTGATCATTCGGCTCATGCGTTGGCTGCTGCGGATGATACGCGCGGCCGTCTTGGCGTCGTGCTCGTCGAGGTGGCCGCGCCGAAGCAGCGCGGCGGCGGACGTGACGATCGACGCGAGCGGGTTACGCAGGTCGTGCCCGAGGATCCCCATGAACAGCTCCCGGAACTCCGCGATCCTACGGAGCTCGCGCGCGCTCTCCTCTGCGCGCTCCATGGCCGCGTCCGCCTCGTCCGCCAGCTCGTGCGCACGAATCGCCGCGCGGACCATCTGCGCGTTCGCTTCGCGCTGGTCGACGAGCAGCGTATCGACGTGAGCCCGTTCGCCGGTGAGATCCTCGTCGGTGGCTTGGCGTTCGTGCGCCAGAATGCCGGCCAGGTCACGCCTCCGCTCCGCGCGCTCGTGCGCGAGCATCGCATCCGCGGCGGCTCGCTGGTCCAAGGGCTCCAGCGCCTCCGCGTCGCGGTCGTCGGCCTTGTCCCGTTCAATCCGCAGGCTCTCGTCCGTACGGGCGCGTCGCTGGTGGTCGGGGCGGTGCACGGCTTCGCTCACGGAATCAGCCAGCCGCACGAGCACTTCGTTCGGCTGGCCGAGCACGGCCAAGGAACGGATCGTCTCGTCGTCCAGCTCGACGACGATGCTTTGCTTCGCCATGACTCGCGCCCCTCGTGCGCCGACATCTACATTACTCGGTTCGCGCGTCAGGTGCACCGCCCTTCACGAAATCCATCGTGAGCGGGCGGTTCTCAGCGCGTCCTGCGCCTCTTTCTTCCGCCTTTGCCCCTCTCCCCACCGCTCGGACGCCCCGTGAGAAGGCCCTCGTATCCTTTGAGCGCTCGGCCGACGACGACCTCGCCATCCGACGAAATTTCGTACTCTCTCAGGTCTTTGCTGTGCTGGCTGGAGCGCACCTTCACGACCGCCAGCGCTCGCTTGAGCTGCCCGTCAATCTCGACGTAGCGCTGCATGATGATGGCGTCCGTCAGGAACGCGATGCCCTGTGGGCTGAATCGAAGATCGCCGTAGGAGTCTGCGTGCTCGACCGTCGCCATGACCGTGACGCCGAGCCCCGTCAGCGCTCCCATCATTCGGTACAGCGATTCGCGGAAGTCCTCTCGGAACGTGGGGGCGAGCGCCAGCTCCAAACCGGACAACGAATCGATCACCGCCCGCTTCGCGCCGAGGCGCTTCACGGCACCTTGAATCTCCAGCAATGTCTCGTCGATCGAGAGATCCAGCGGGCGCAGGTAAATGACTTCCAACTTTTTCTGGCGGACCAGCTTCTCGAAATCCTCCCCGTGCGGCGTCGTATGCAGATAATCGTTGGGCCGCTTTTCGAAGATGGCCACGATGCCATGTTCGCCACGCGCGGCTCCCTCGAGGATGAATTGATTGGAGAGCACCGTCTTGCCCGAGCCGGAAGGGCCGGCGATCAGCGTGGAGTACCCGCGCGGGATGCCGCCTCCCATCATCTCATCGAGGCCCTCTACGCCGGTCGAGAGGCGATGTTCGAGAGGGCGCTCGATGAGGACTTCCATCGGCTTGAGGAGCCGCGGGAAGACGCTGTAGCCCTCGTCCGTGATGCGGGCCGTATGGAGTCCGGGGATCTGCCCCTGGCCGCGCGACTTCATCACCTGCACCTTGCGCACGACGGAGTTGCGCTCGACAGCCTGGTAAAGCCAGATGAGCCCGTCGGCCACCGTGAACACGGCGCTGTCGTGCTCGCCTTCTGCATACTCCCCGATGAGGAAGGAGGTGGCCTCGTAGCCCGTGAGCGCCAGCGCGAGGCGCTGCATGAAGTCCGTCAGCTCCAGCTCGCCGGTCGGCCCAGAGGCGAGCGTGCCTCGCACCATGGATCGAAAAGAGTCCACGACGACGATTCCCGGATTTGACGCTTCGACCTCCTGCGCGATGGCCTCCAGCACCTTCGTCATCCCTCCGTCGAGCGCCTGCTTGCCGAGGTGGATGAAACGAACCGAGCCGTCGCCCACTTTGGTCGCGTCGAAGAACGTGTACTGCTGCTGATAGCGAAGCATCTTGATGGGAGGTTCGCCGATGATGGTGAAGTACACGGCCCTCCGCTCGGGGCTCGCGTTCGCGAACATGATCTGATGTCCCAAGGTCGTCTTGCCGCACCCTGGGCCGCCAGCGATCAGATTCAACGAGAACTCCGGAATCCCACCGCCCAATACTTCATCGAGGCCCGGCACCCCGGAGGACAATCGTCGAATCGGAACGCGGTCGATCATGGTTCGTTCTCCGTGGGCGGCATCTCTTCGATCCTCGGCCAAGCGCTGCGTAGCACCTGGGTCGTGAGTCGCTCTCCGATGAAGGTCGTGAGCAACGCGATGAAGGTTCCAAACAGGGCCGTGGCCGCCGCCATGGCGACGGCGGGATCTTGTGCCTGTAAACACGCGCAGAGCTCCGTCGAGCCTTCGAGGCGGGAGGACTCAGCGAGGCAAGCGAACTCACCTTGCGTCAGCTTCGCGCTACGCGCGAACAACAACTGGACGCCGGCGACGCTCACAAGAGGGACCATGTGAGCATGGAGCTTCTCGTAGACGCGGCCGGCGGCCGTCGCAGTACGCTCGTCCGCGACGCGGGCCGCACCCTCGTACACCAGCAATCGCCTGGCTGTCTCCAGCTGCGCCGGGGTTGGTCGGTTCAAGGATCCGCCTCGAGCATGGGACCTCTCGCCCTCATCTCTGCCCTGTTCATGCCGCGGGAGCAACCGTCGTGATCGTATCAGGTGCGAATGGTCGGCCCCGACCGCCCCTCCTCGACCTCGCCGTCTCGCCGTGGCATATCGCATGCGCGATCGTTCCCCGCCAGGCGTGGAACACATCCGGTGTGATCCGCACCGATTCTACGCCGCGCGCTTCCGCGCAAACACCTCCACCGTGAGGTTGAACGCGGCGCGGTGCATGACATCGGCCGCGCGCATCGCTTCCTCCGCCGTCGCAGCAAAGCCGCGGAACACGTCCCGGCCTTCCGCATCGATAGCCCCCTCCTCCACGTAAATGCGGCCATCACTCCCGAGCGCGAGCGTGTGGAGCATGGCCCACGCGAGCAAGTCCGCCGCGCTGAACTTCACGGCTTCTTCCGCATGCAATGCATAACCAACGAATACCGGACGCCCCGGAGGCGGCTCGTCCTCGAACTGGAAATAAAGCTTGCCGTCGCTGGCAAGCGCGAGCTCCGTGGCCAGCTTCTCAGGTTCGGACGGCTCGTGCTCGGCGGGGACCATTCTCTTGCTGGGCTTCCTGGGCATGGCTCTACCTCCTGAACGAACGTCAAAGGGGACGATGGAGACCACGCGCCCAGGGCGTGCAGCCTCGTTCGCCCTCTTTGCGGGACGTTTCCTTCGGCCCGTCGTTGTGGCGGGCCTACTTAGGGGGATTGGTTCGGCCGCGGCGAAAGGACACCCAAAAGTTCACTCAGCGCGCGGCCTTCACGATTTTCCCGAGGAGCGCTGCCCTCACCTTGGGGAACGGGTTCGCAGGGAAGCGGCGATCGTAACGAGCAAGCGCCTCTCGGGCATCCGCGATATCGCCCCGCTCCAAGGCGCCTCGGGCCCGATCCAGCAAGGCGCGCGCCTCCAACAGGGGATCCGCCGGTGGATGCCCCGCAAGGAGTTTCCGCGGTGTCGCCGCTGGCGGCATGATTGGCTGCTGCATAGGCATCGCGTCCACGGTCGGGACGTGCGGGACGCGCTCGTCGAACTGCGCCCGTGCAGCCACCGGCACGGGGGCCGACGCGGTCTGCATGAGGAGATAGACGATCGCCCCACCCACAAGACCGCCCGTGAAGTTTCCGCCGACAAACGAGCCGACATCCGACCCGCCAGACGTGGGCGCATCGGCATTCGGCGCGGCATCCGGAACCGCTGGCCGAGCCCCCGACGCGGGGCTCTGCTCGACGATGGCGCGGAGCTGCGCGAGCTGATCCTCCGGCACCTGCTCCGTGCGAGCGCGAAGGAACGCGAACAGCCCGTCCACCGCGAAGGGCAGGACGACGAGCCCGCGGTCGCGCATCTTCCGCTTGATCCGCCGGGAAAAATCCTGCCGCGCCCGTTCCAGCCGATCCTTGACCGTTCGTTTCGAGCCCCCGATGAGCTGCGCCGTCTCCTCGTAGCTCAGCTCCGCGAGCTCCACGGCCGTGAGCACCTCGCGGAGATCCTCGTCCATTTCCCCGATGGTCTCGTGAACGAGCCGCTCGTACTGCGCTGTCGCCATGGCTTCCTCGGGGTTTCTCGTGCCCACCGGCAGGATGGTCACGTCTGCATCGTCGGTGAAATCGCTCCGATAGTCCTCGCGCTGGCGATGATCGCGCGCCATCCGCCTCGTGATCACGTACAGCCAGACGCCCAGCGATCCCTTGGCCGGATCGTACCGCGACAACCCAGCGACGGCCGCGACAAGCACCTCCTGCGCGAGGTCTGGGATGTGCTCGTCGGCGACGGGCCCCCACGGGGGCGCGAGACGGGCCAACCAGATCGGGACGCGGCGCGAGAGCTGCACGAGCTGGTCACGAGTCGACGTGTTCGAGGTTCGTTCCTGGGTCACATCTTCGGGGATTGGGTCGAGCCCCCGAGAGGGACACCAAAATCCTAAGGGCGACAGCAAATCGTCGATGGGCGGAGGCGCTCTACCTCGCCGGTGGACGCGCCGCCGATCGGCTGACACGTGCCCGGGTGGTACTTGACGTCCGACACGGCCTTGCTCCCGAGCGCCGGTCCGGGTGGCGTCAAGGGCAAACACACCTCGTCCAGCGACGAGATCGGGTATCCCGAAATCACTGGCGTCAGACACATGCTGTCCGAGTAGATCGAGGCGGTCGCTGTACACAGACTGCCGGCGACCTCGGGCGAGCACGTGCAATCCGTGCAGGTCCGCTTGTCGTCGTAGCCGGTATAAATGACGAAGCGCTCGGTATAACTTTCGCCTCGCAGGGGACGTCCCCCTCCTGATACACGCAGACGCGGAACGCGGGCGGGGGCGCGGGCGCGGGGGCACACTTCGCCGCGGAGCCGCACCCCACCTCCCCACCTTCCGGGAAGCCCTCGCAGCCAAGGACCGTGAGCCCCCATCTCGGCACGTCGGAGGTTCCCGTGAGGATGGGATCCTCCTCCACCTCGCAGCCTTCGTCCACGGCTTCCATCGGGCCAATCGTGAGGGATTCGACGCACGCCTTCCCGTCGCATTGTTTACCGGCAGCGACTGCGCTCGCGTTCGAGCAGGCTCCATCCCACGCGGTCGGAGGATCAAACGACGTCACGACGGCTCCCGGCGTGGAGCAGGCGGCGTTTGACGCGGTCATCGTCGCGGGGAGCTTGCATGTCCCGGTGGATGGCTTGCAGCCACAGGCGCAGTTGAGCGGCCCCGCGATCAGCTCAGCGTACTTGGTAAAATGGTGTACGGGCGCCTCCGGTGGGCATTCGAGGGGGTGCCCCGGCGACAGTGCGACGAGAATGGGGTCGCTCCATCCGAGGGGCCGCAAAGGGACGCACTGCCCCCCTCGTGCCTCGCATGATTTGGCCTCGACGCCGCCGTCGTCGCCGTCTTCCTCGCCGCCATCGTTCGCTCCGGCGTCCTCGGCGTCCGGTCCGGCGTCGACGTAGGGATAAACTTCGAAGGTCCCCGTGTAACATGCGGTCAACAGGGTAGACAATACAACAATGAACGTTCTATGCCTCATCATTCCGGTTGCCTCATCATTGACGGCTGCCACGTCACACCTATTCCGAAAGAAGGCAAAAATCCCGGCGTGCTCCAAAATCGTTGCGCGTCAGATTCGCCCATAAATACAGCCGCTTCGCTTCTCGTTCCCGCGAACAGGAGCTCCAGATATCCGCGCACCCACACGTTCGTAGCGACTGGATGATCGTACGAGCCTCGTAGGCCCGCGCCGAAGAATGGTTGGGCTATGCCATCGGATTTTCCAAACGCGTCGCCCAAATTGAATTGATACCACCCTGCCGAAATGGGGGTGCAGATGCGTCCCCGCGCCCCAAGCACGAGGCACGGAACAACTGCACCGGTTGCAAGCGACGTGCGGACCGGGACACCCTCCACCTCCCCCAAAAGATCGATCACACCCCGCAGCTCGGCGCCCAGCGTTACCCATTCCCAGCGTATCGCGACCTGGAAGGCTCCGCCGAGCGCAACATTCGGAGTGTCGAACGGTCCGAACACGGCGGCCGCAGACAGCTCGGTCCGGAACGGCGGACCGTCGGGAGCCGAGGGCGTTGAGGGCGTTGAGGGCGTTGAGGGTGGGAACAGGGGCTCCTCATAAGCCCGCCGACGGAGCTGCGGTAGGGGCACCGCCATGCTCGGCGGCGGGGGCTTGGGTGCCTCCGGAGGCGCCGGTGGGGCAAGGAGTGTCCACGCCTCCGGCGTCTCCCCCTTCACGGTGACGAAACGCGCCGCCACCATGAGCGCGACGTCCTCGACGAGATCAATACACTTCCCTCGGGGCGTCGCCGTCTCCTCCCATTGCAGCGTCCCCTGCTCGTCTCGCGCGGTGAGCACGGCCTCCAGTTGGCCCCCGGCACGCCGCACCGTGACGGAGAGGGACGCACGCGCCGATTCCGGGAAGACGTCGTAGCGGAACTTCGCGCTCGTCAGCTCGGCAAGGGCCGCCTCCGTGGGACATCGAACGTCCGCAGGAACGACATACGCCAGACGAAACGCGATCCGCTGGTCCACCGACGTATCGTCAGCCATCGCAGGCGTCGCAGGCGTCGCAAGCGCGACGACGGAGGCGGTGAGTAACTTTACACCGGGGTAGCGCATCGAGTCCGTGGACGAACCTTGATGCTATCAGGAAACGTCTGGAAACGACAAGGGGGGAGGCGCATGGTTCTGTCACGACGAACCTCCGGGCCCACTCGGACCAACTCCATATCGTCGTCGGACCGACGAGCACGGCGTGGGACAAACCTGACTGCCGTGCGACGCACGGTCGAGGACAAGCCGTTCCATACACCGTCGGTGTCACGACGGGGGCGGGCGAGGTGGTACGTTTGATCAGATTCGCCGCGTTCTTCGATATCGACGCGCCGTAGGCCGCCCGGCCCGAGCGCTCCCCTGTGCGGCGTCAGGGTACGAGGATATTCGACAAGGCATCTGCCTGCGCGAATTTTGCGGCGGAGCGGAACGGATGGGTCGTGATGTCGACATCCGACACATGGGCTGCGACACGGACATAGAAGGCGCTCACGTCATCGAGGATGCCCGGAGGGAGATCGATCCTCGTGTCCTTCGTGCGCAGGTTCGCGATAAGCGTCCCGAACGAGCCCCCGTCGGGCTTCAAGATATCGATCGTGTAGTGCGTCGGCGTCCCGACGGCCGGCGCCGTCCAGCTCAAGCGTGGTGTCCGGGTGACGCCCGTCTGATCGCTGAACGCGTTTTTCCCGTTGACCTCGAGGTCCTGGACCGGGCTCACCAGCGGCTCGATGGGCCGCCCGCTGACGCTCGCGACATCACGGCTGAACATGATGACACCGAAGTCGTTCCACGGCGTCGCCACGCCGGGCGCGGTATAGGCCACCAGGCCATAGTGGTAGACGAACACGGAGCTCCCCCAGGCCGCGGGATACGGGTTTCCATACGGGATCGCTCCCAGATTCACGTCGGCGGGTCCGGGAGCGATGCCGAGGGTGAGAAGCGTCGCGGAAGCGCCGACGGGGGCGTACGTGTTGCCGGGCCGCGTGCGGATCTCGACGAAGGTACCTTGGTCGACGGCCTTTGGGTTCACCGCTGTGACGTGGCTCGTGAATTTCGTTGTATGGACATCGAGCGAGACGCTCACGTTCGACGGGACGCTGGTGAACGCGCCGCTCCTCGAGACGGTACTCCCGTCGGTCTGCGTGATATCGTCGAAGCTCGCGAATCGCGTGACGATGGCGTAAGGCACGCCGGAAGCGCCCGTCTGCTGTGAGAGCTGGGAGACCGTGAGGACATCCCCCTTGCCCGCGTCGATGAGGCTGCCCCAGGCGAAGCCCGACCAGTTCACGGTGAACCTCTCGAGCTTGGTGTCGCCGACCGCAGGCCAGTTCTCGGCGCCCGAGCCCGAGCCGAACATCCTCTGCCCTGCACCGCTGTTGGGCACGAACAATTGGATGTCATCCTTGGCCTGCCAAGGAGCGAGGTTCGTGATGTCCAGGACGAGGTTGGTCGGAACGACCGTCGCGCGCGGCGCACCCTTGCGTCCAGCGATTGCGCCGCCGAGGTCGACGACCCTGGCCGAGGTATAGATATATTCGAACTCGCCCACGCGGAGGACATAGGGGCCCTCGGGGACGCCGGGAATGAGGACCGAGCCATCCGCCTTGCCCGTGCCTTTGAATGTCTGCCACTGCCCGCCGCCCATGGGAACGAGGGCCTCGATGGGGGTCGTGCTGAGGTCTCGGGGGGCCTCGACGGTGGCGGTTTCTCCGATCCAGACGTCGACCGCGCTGACGGACACGGCGCCGCGCTCGCCGCCGCTCTCCGAGGGGCTCGGGGGCCTCGACGATGGCGGGCCGCCTGTGCCTTCGCCATTGCCGCCGCAAGCAGGGAAGAAAGCTAGAGCAAAAAGGGTCGCGGCGTGTGCTACGTGGGTACGTTGGAGCATCCTTCTCCTCCTGGGTGAAGCCATCCGCAGGGGCCATGCCACGGGGAGCCCGAATCTCTGGAGGGCGGCAAAAACGACGAACGTCCTCGCCTCTCCCCACGGCATACGAGCCATGGCTACGGCGAGTGCGCGACAGGAAAGCCCAGCCTGTCGGCTCGAGCAGGCCAGGGCGCCCGTTGAACCGGCGAAACCCCCTGCTCGAGTTATATGGATGGTTCGACGAGGATCCGGGCCTGGTAGAACGTGAGGAGGAGATCGTCGGGGATACTTACGCCCTTTTCCTGCGCCAGCCGAACTCGGTTCTCCGCGACGGTCTGGTCCCCGCGGAAGTCGCGGAGGACCTCTTGATGCTCCAGGGACAGGAAGAAGGTTTCATAGCGGCTGTAGCTCTTCACATAGATGCCGCCGTTCGCGGGGATGCCGACCATATGAGAATTCATCACGAGGCGCTCGGGCAAGGTCGGCGCCGTGGCCTGCCGGTAAGCTCGGACCGCTTCGTCGAGCAGAGCCCGGCCATCGCCATTGTTTACAACGGCCTCGAATTCTTGACTGTTGGTGGCGGCGACGTGCTCGTGGCAGCGGAGATACAGCTCCTCCTCGCGTCCTTCCCACTCGCTCCAGCACGCGGAATAGTGGGCAGGAGGCCGGTCTTCGAGGTCCTCCAGGGTGAGCTCGCCGAGCGTAGCTGCGGGCTCGCGGAGCTGAGGCGCGACGCGCTGTAGCGCGTGCTCGGCGAGCCTGCTCTCCACGTGAGATAGGTAGCTGCGCATGGCCGTCCAGAAATTTGCGCCATCTGCGCCTGCCGAATACCGGCAGAAGAACGTGGAGCAAGTCGACTCACGGTGCCGCCATACGGTGCAAAGGCCGCTCTCGACCTCGTAATAGGGGCAGCGCAGCACGAGCGATCGGCCAAAGCTCGTGCGGCGGGTGGCCTTCAGCAGGAGCTGCGTCTTGGCGGGAGGCGCGAGCCATTGTGGCGTAACGCCGGAGCGCGCGGCGATCTTGGCGCGGATGCGGCTGCGCCCCTCGGCCATGTCAGGGCTGTTGTCCGCCAGGATCGCGCCAACGAGATAATTGGGGAGCCTGGGGTGGAAACTGCAGCACTTGACATCGGGACGAAAACGGACGGCGCCTGGCAAGGCACGGCCGCCCTCAGCGGCCGGGGCCATGGCACAGCGGTCGCACGTGGCCTTGTCTTCCCGGGGCGCAGGCTCGTCGAAGAACGAGGGCAGGAAGCTCCAGTAAAGTGGAGGGAAGACGCTACGCAGTATTTCGTTCATGCGACTCCCTCCATGGCGCCGCCCGGCAGGTTTGGCCTCGGAGACTCGAATCGCTGGGCCGCCTCTCTCTGCTTGCGCGCCGTCTCCAGGATATCCCGCGCCTTGGTTATCTCCACCAGCAGCTCCTCTATCGGCGGGTAGTTGTCGTCCCGCTCGATGATCACGCCCTTGACGTCGGTCCGCAGCGCGAGCGCCCGAAGCACGTCCCAGCTCCCCTCTTCGACCGCATGGGAGTGCGAGTCGAAGAGCAGCCCGCCCGCCCGAACGCCGCCGGCCATGTGCACCTGTATGACCCTGTCGAGCGGTATCTGCTCGAGGAAGTGAATGGGGTCATAGCCATGGTTGGTCGCGTTGGTGTACAGGTTGGTCGCATCGAGGAGGAGCCCGCAACCCGTGCGTTCCACGATTTCGTTCAACAGATCCGTATGGGAGAGCTCGCCTTGAGGGATATCGAAGAAGTAGCTTATATTTTCGACAATCAGCAGCTTGCCCGTATGGTCCTGCACGGTCGAGATGTTGCGTACGATGCTCTCGAGGCTGCTTCTGGTGAGCACAATCGGCGAGAGATGTCCGAGATCGATGCCTGGTGCGGAAGTGATCGCCAGATGGTCGCTGTAGTAGGGAGCGCCGGTCACTTCGAGAACTTTCTTGATACACCGCAGATATTCCGTCGTAGGTGGCGCCGTCGAACCGACCGAGAGCTGGAGCCCGTGGGGCACGCAGGGCAGGAGGGCACAGAGCGCCTCGAGCTCGTCGAGCTGGCGCGGCGTCATGAAATGCTCCGTCGTGATCTCGATGAAATCGATGGAGTCCCTATGAGCCAGGATGGATGATTTCATCCGGCGCCGAAATCCGAGGCCGGAGCCGAGGTGCGGGATCGCATGAGCGGAGGACTGTAACATTGCTTTAGCTCCTGAGAATTCCTATCGACGCCATGTGTCCCAGCGCCTGAATCAGATCCTCCATGAGGCCTTCAATAGCAAGCTGATGTTCGAGCTCAGCAACGATACCCCGCACGGTCCGCACGCCATCACACAGGTCGAGCAGGCTCCCAAGAGCCTGGTTTACCTCGAATACGCGCGGAGGCGAAAGCCCTGCCAGATGTTGAAATACGATCCAAACTGGGGCCTTTTCGATGCGGCAGGGGAGCTCATCGTGACGCAGCGAGGATACGATGTCCGTGATGTTGTATTCGAATCCACCAAAACAAACGCCGCTCTTCACGACGGGGCAGGCGTCTATTGAAATGCCACCGGCGGGCGCCCCGGCGCCCTCTACGTCGTCGTCCGTTCGCGTCGGCGGGAATCCGGCTGCGCAAAAGAGGCGCTCATAACGGGCGAGCTCCGCGGCGTATGTCGGGACATCCTCATCCCCCCGAAGCGTCTCTTCCAGAAACGTGCCAAAGCTCCCGAGGTACTCCTGCGTGGAAGCATGAGGTCTCGCCGGGAAAAGCTGGTAGAATCGATCGGTATAGCGATCCATTGCGGCGGGGACGAGGCGGCCTGTGAGCGGGTAGTTTTCCTGGATCCGCTCGAGTCGCTTTCCCTTCAAAGAGGCCGCGAACGTTTCGAGCATGTCGCGGTCGATCTCCGTAACAGCCCGACCCTCTTCAGGCGAAAGCGCGTACATGTGAAGCGTCTTTTCTGGAGCTATATGGGATAACATCCGAAAACAATCGTCCGTGTACAGGCGGACGAGGTAACGCTGCATTTCGCTGAGGCTCACGAGCCACCTCTTCCATTTCGGAGGAGGGGCGAACGGCTGCGTTCTCATGGCATCGCGCAATCCATTGTGCGACAGGCCCAGGGCGCAGCCGCTCCCCCACGACTCTATGCTAGAGATCGTTCAATCGCTGAACGACTTGCACTTGCACTTGCACTTACAGTCTTCCCAGTCGAGGGGCTTCTGCGTTTCTGCCGCAGCGTTCACCTTGGCCGAGACCTCTTTGAGCTGAAAAATATTCTTGTGCGTGGACATGTGGTGCCTCCTTTGAACCGCGTGATTCATCTCGCGAATCCACGGGTGCATTCGATTCATCGAGCCATCGATTGCATCGTCAAGGGCGAAGGCAGCCTCATCCTCGAAATTTTCGGAGCACGGGTGCGGGACTTGTTGCCAAGTTTTGCGATTGACGTGCGCATGGCCTCGACAGCCTCTGCCGATAGGGATTCTCTGTATGGCTTCATGGCCGCCCTTCTTGAACGACGGCCTCGGCGGCACTCCCTCAGGAACGGCAGCGAGCGACGGCTCTCACGGCGGGCGCGCGAGTTTCGCGCAGCCGGGTGGGCCGCTTCACGTCGATCACCGACTTCGACGGGAAACACGATTTCGATTGGGCGGTCTTTGACACCCTTCACCGGACTTGCTGCCCGAACGCCTCGTCCGCAAGGTCCGCCTCGGCGTCGGCCTTCGTCTGCTGGACCCGCCCGGGGATGTGGTTCGGGGGCGCGTAGAGCGTATACAGCTTGAGCGGCGTCTTGCCCGTATTGATGAAGTTGTGGCGGACGCCGGGCGTCACGAGCACCACGTCACCAGGTCGGAACGGCGACGCGACGCCATTGAGGACGACTTTTCCTTCTCCCTCGACCAGGACCAGGACCTGCTCGACCCGCTTGTGCTGCTCCTGCCCGACTTCACCACCCGGCGGGATGCTCATGGCCACCACCTGCATCCGCTTCGCCGTGAAGAGCACGCGACGATAGGCTTCATTCTGCCGGGTGAGCGCGTCGATGTTCGCGTGAAACGTCACCCCGGCTCGCGGCGCGCGTTGCGCCTGGGCCTGCTGCCGAGCATCGGCCTGCGCCGAGGGCGAGACAGACCCAACGACACCGAGCACGCTTGCGAACGCGAGAAGACCCGCCAATAGAGTACGCGTCATGAGCCCCTCCTCGTGGAACGTATCCTTTGCGGAGGAACGTAATGCAGCCAGACCGGGTCGTCAGCCGTCCCTACGAGATCACGCGTGGGGCTGAAGGAGGGTCAGAGGAGCCGCATTGCGCGGAGTCGAGAAAATACGGAGATCGAGACGGGAATGAACTGAACGGCGAGATCGCCGCCACGATGTCTCGCGATGGGAACCGCGCTGGCGCAGCTACTTACAGGCGCCGCTGATGCAGGACTTCCCGGTGGGACAATGCTTGTCGCAAACGCACTGCGGGTAGGGCTTGAAGGCAGTGCCGCAGACTCCGTTGGAACAAATCCTGGAGACGCCGCAATCACAATTGCTACTGCAAGGCTCCGTCGGCGCCTCGCAGGAGCCATAGTCTCTCTCGGAAAAGAAGACACAGCTCTTGGAACCCGTACACTGGCATGAGGCTACGCAAAAGGGGCTCGGCGGGGGCGGACTGACATTATTGATCTTCGAGCATACCTTTTGACCGGATTCATTCGCCTTGCAGGCCGTGCCCAGCTCGCATTGACAGTTCGACGAACACGGGCTGCCCGCTGGCAGCAGCAGCTCGCTGCTCGCCTGGTCGGTGTCCTCCTCGACACTCTCCTGCGGGTCGGGGCTCCTCATGAGACATGCAGCCGGGGCAGCGCAGAAGAGCACGAGCGCGGCCAACGGTTTCATCAAAGTGGCGAATCGACGAAGCATGCTGAACCTCCCAAACAAATCCACGAGGTGACGACGGCGCCATCCCGGGACGTGGAAGCGACGGCAGGTACCATACCAACCACGGGGACGTCGAATTTGGGGAGGACGTCCATCGGCACACGGCCCCGCCATGGCCTCAAATGCACGGTTCGCGCATTGCGCTACTTGTGCAAATTGCGCGACTGGCGCAACACGAACGTGGCAAGCAGCGATATCTCACCCGTGGCCTCGGGGCCACGGGCCGCTAAGGATGCCCGAGCTCGACCTCACACTGCGTCGTATCGGTATTCCCCGTCAGCCAATTGGTCATGCACACGTCCCCGGGGTCGCCCTTGTTCCACAAGAGCCCGCCCTTGTGTTTCTCGCGCAATCGCGCCTTTCGCACGATCGACAGCACCTCGGGGTCCGCGGTCTTCGCGAATACCTTCGCTGCGAGCTCCGGTTCGAGCGCCAGAATCGAGCGGTAGTTGTCCTCCAGCTCGGCGATCGTCGTGGGCTCTTTCCCGCCGGAATAGTATTCGTCGTAGTTCTCGACGTTCGGCGAGGTTCGCTCCTCGTACCGGCGCAGCCCGTACTGGCCATACAGCCGCAGCGGCCGCGCGGCGTGGCCGTGGCAATCGAGCGTGCCGCAACGGCGCTCGAGGACCGCAGAGACCGCGCGGAACGAGGTCGGGTCGAAGGGCGGGGCCACGATTTCATTCACGGCAGGGCCCAGGTCGCCGCAACCAGCGGCGACGAGAATGACGCCGCAACCAGCGGCGACGAGAATGACGCCGCAGCCCGCGACGGCGAAGCGCGCCACGCTGGAGCAAAAGAGGCTCGCCTTGCGTCGTGTGTTCATTTCGCAGCTCCCGGGCAGGCGGGGTCTTGCGGCGGGAACGGAGGATTCGTCTCGGCGGCGGCGCACGTCACCCACCCGGGCGAACCCTGGTTCGGATTGCCCACGTGGCACCCCGCGCAGGATCCGTCGCGGCTGATGCGCGTCGACATGACCACACGTTTCGTGCTCTCCAGGGCCCCAGGCACGGGGTACTCGATCTCGGCGCGCAGCGGAAAGGCCGGGTCCCACTTGTCCGTTTCGATGAAGAAGTTGCCCGCGCAGTTCGTGCCGACCTCGTATTGCTCGCCGAACGAATCGGTCAGCTTGACCTTCACGCCCTTGACGGGAAGCGGCTTCTGCTCGGGCGTCTGCGTCGGATACGCATAGATCGTCCCGCCGACGCTCATGACCGGGTTCTCCCGTAGGTACTCGCCGTGGCAGAGCACGCAGGGCTGTCCAGGGCGATGAAACTCGCCCACGGGGACATTCGGATCCTCTTCGCCGAGCGCGGCGATACGCTCGTCGACGGCGCGGTTGCCGCAGCCGACGAGCATGCCAAGCACAACGAGCGACGAGGCGAGGGCGGTCTTGGCCGTCATCATTCGACGTCGACCTCCAGCGTGAGCGCGCCGAAGTAGCCGAAGCGCTGCAGGATGAAGAGCGTGTTCAAGAAGCGCGTGTAAATCACGTCGCCGCTCACGATGAGGCCCCAGTTCTTGGCCTCGCCAAACGCGATGCGCGTGCCGAGTCCGCCGGTCACGCCGATCAGCGGGCCGAGCTCGCGGTCGCCGGTGCGCAGCGCAGGCACTTGCAGGCCCGTGGGCGTCCGTTCGGACACGTACGCGAGTTGCCAGAAGGCCGCGCCCGTCTGCGCGTGGAACCGGAAATGCGGCCAGATGCGCACGTTCTGGCTGATGTCGTAGAGGTACCGGAGGTCCGTCGTCGTGGCCTTGAGGCCCCAGCTATCCGCGTAGAGCCGCTCCTCGGCGCGCAACGTGCTCGCGGAGAAGCGGCGCGCGTAGCGGGCGGCGAACGCGAAGCGCTGGCGGCTCAGCGGGAGCTGTTCGAGGATGCGCTCGGGGTTCCGGTAAAAATTTACCGTCGCGAGCGACTGTCCCGGCAAGACGCGCGGGGCGATGTCCGGCGCGAACGTCGGGATGTAGCGGTAGGGCTTGGAGCTGTCGCCCGCCTCGATCACCGCGCTGAAGTTCGTGGTCAGGATGGAGTTCTTGTCGAGCACGAACGACGAGGAGAGGTCGAGCGCGTGGCGCTGGATGCGCCGCGAGAAGACCTCGTAGCTCGTGCCCGATCGGCCCGCGATGTCGTACGAGAAGTCGTAGCTCAGGCTCGGCGTGACCGTCTTCTGGCGCAGGTCGATCGCGACCGTGGTGCCGACGCTCGTCGCCAGGTAGTCGGGCTCGATCGACATCGCGGTGTGAAGGTTCACGTCGACGTCGCCGAACTTCTTGTGGCCGCCGAGCGCGGGCACGTACCGCTGCTCGGTCCAGCGCGGCGAGGCCGTGGCCACGATGTCGGTCGACGCGGCCGTGACGACGTCGACGAGGAACGAGCCACCAAACCCCCAGCCGCTCGTGGGGTTCTCGACGTTGAAGAAGACCGTCGGGCTGACGACGTCGACCTTGTCGGAGTCGTGGTACGCCGAGAACTCCAGGCCGAACTTGAGGTTCAACGGCAGCTTGCGGTTCTTCGCGATGCACTCGTCGAACTGGTCCTGCGTCTGCGCGTTCTGCATGCACTGGACGAGCGCGCGGTCGATCGCCTTGCCCTTCGGCACGAGCTTGACCTCGACCGTCGCCGTCTCGCCCTCGCCGACGTTCACGCTCTGCTCGAAGGACTGCTCGGCGCCGTTCACCTTGCCCGTCGCGATGATCGTGCGCTCGCCGGGGTTTACGGGGATCTCGGCGCCGAGCTGATCCTCTGCGAGCTCGACGCCGTTCACGCGAACCTTGAGGTCGGTCGCGTTCGCCGGCTTCTGGACGATGATCTTCGGGATCTTGGCGCGGAGCTCATCGGCGCGGCTGCGCGCCTGCGCGGCCATCTGACGGATGTTCTTGCGCGACGCGGCCTCGGCGGTCGCCTCGTAGTCGGAGACGGCCTCGACCCAGAGGCCGGCGCGCGCCTCGCACGCGGCGACGAGGAAAAGCGTCGAGGTGCGATCCTCGGCCTCGTACGACGCGCGCCCGTACGCAATGCAGTCGAGCCACTCGCGCTCCTTCTCGGCCTTGGTCGCGAGTTCATAGTAGAACGAGCCCTCGCCCGTGCGCCAGCCACGCGCCGGGGGCTGCCCCTCGTACGTGGCCTTGAGCTTCTTCGAGCCGCCCGACGCGGCCTTCGCCTCTTTCGTCTCCGGGTTGCCGCCGCTCGGCGAACCGGCGCTGCGCGCCTCGCTCCACGCCTTCTCGATCTCGCGCGAGGTGAAGTCGGGGAAGAGCGCGATGGTCGGATCTTCCTTGATCGCCGTGGCGAACGCGGCCTTCGCTTCGCTCGACTTCTTCATGCCGCCGGCGAGCACGGTGCCGAGCGCGACGTAGAGCTTCGCGCGGACCTTCGAGCTGCACGCGCTCTTCTTGGCGCACGCTTGTTTCGCCAGGTTCAGCGTGTCGAGCGCCTCCTGGTACTTGCCTTCCTTGTAGCTCGCTTCGAGCACCGTCTGGACGAGGACCTCGACCTCCTCGTCGTTGGGCGCGGCGCTCGCAGGCGCGGGGGCCAGCGTGAGCGCAGCGGCGACGAGCGGGGCGAGGAGGGCTTGTGCGAGGCGGCGGATCACGCGGCGGCCAAGATAAACCCGTCCCCGGGAAAAAGGATCCGACAAGATGGCGACCTTCGGCTCGGAGGAGGAAATCAGTTGCAGCCGCAACCGCTGCCGGTGCCGCCGCTGCCGCCGACCGCGCCCTCGGTGATGGCGCGCAGGTGCGACTCGCCGAAGCCGGACATGTCAGCGGCCGTCATCGTCGGGTGCGCGAGCTTGCCGCGCTCGTACGGCGCGACGGGCGCGCAGCCGGTGCTCGCGAGCAAGCCTCCGCCGAGCACGAGGACCACGAGGAGCGCGCGACCGGCGCGCACGACGAGCGAGGCAGAGGTGTCTTCGTTCAGCATCGCGGGAAGCTCCGGTTTTCTCTTGTATAACGGGGTTTTTCTCACCCCGCGTCAAGATTCTTCCAGCGCCGCGTGTTCCTTACGGCCCCGCGTCCCCGCCGCCGCCCGTCCGCCGCAGGCCGCAAAGCGCCCACTGCTCGATGATGGCGTAGTCGGTGTCGGACAGGCCGCTCGGGGGCGGCATCGGCGCGCCGCCGCCCGGCGTGCCTTGCAGGTTGCAGAGGATCCACGACCGCGAAGGGTCTTCCTCGTTGATGTAGGGATACCCTTGCGCGCCCGAGTACCCCTTGAGCTCGTCGTAAAACGCGTCGGAGCTGTCGGCCGAGAGGAAGATGCCGCGCGCGCCCGGGGCCGCGCCGTGACAACCGCCGATCGTGCAGCCCGCCGAGGGGCCCGTGAGGATCGAGTAGACCTCGGCCCAGGTCGGGGCCGTGGTGCACGCCGAGGGGTCGAGGATCGTGAGCTCGGGGCAGCCGGTCTCGCGGACCTTGGGGCCTCCGGGCGGGCCGTAGGGGCAGGCGTCGTCCTTGTCGTTGACGATCGACTGCTCGGTGCACGCCTGGTCACCCACGCCGATCTGGCAGCCGGCAAACGCGCCAAGCGCGAGGGCGGGGATCAGGGCGAGGGCGGCGCGGAAGGTGCGGCGCGACCGGGCCCTGGGCGAGGTTCTCGCGGTCATGGCCCCGCATGGTGCCCTCGGTTCGTCACAAAGTCGACTGGGTGGGTTTGGGCTGAGGTAAGCTCGCGCCGTGCGCGCGGTTCGAAGGATCGGTCGTGCTCTCGCGATCGAGGCCCGACGCCGCAGTTTCCGAGCGCAAAGAGCGCCGTCTTAGCAAAACCAGGAGACCTGAATGAGCTCGAGATCGTCGATTGTCCGCACCCTCAGCGCGCTCGTCATGGGCGCGGCCCTCTCGCTCACCGTCGCGGCGTGCGGCGGCGGCGCCGCGTCGGGCGGCGGTGCAGAGACCGGAGGCGCCGAGGGCGGCCTCGTCGGGAAGCCGGCGCCCGAGTTCACCGCCGAGGCGGTCACCGGCGAGGGCCCGAAGAGCGTGAAGGAAGCGGCCGGCAAGGTGACCATCATCGACTTCTGGGCGACGTACTGCGGCCCCTGCAAGAAGTCGTTCCCGAAGTACCAGGAGCTCGTCGATCAGTTCGGCGGCGACCTCAGCGTCATCGCGGTGAGCGTCGACGAGGAGGACACGGACAAGGCCAAGCTCGAGGAGTTCGTGAAGGCGACGGGCGTGAAGTTCTCGGTCGTGTGGGACAAGGACAAGAGCGCCGCGAAGGCCTACAGCCCGCCCAAGATGCCGACCGCGTTCGTCGTCGACAAGACGGGCACGATCCGCCACATCCACGCCGGCTACGGCGAGGGCGAAGAGGACAAGATCGCCGAGGAGATCAAGGCCCTGATCGGGCAGTGATCGCAGCACGAGCGTCGGCGATCCGCGCGAGCAACTCGGCCCACGCCCGTGGGCCGGGCAGCACCAGGTCCGCCCCGACGTTCGGCGTCGGCCGCTCCGCCGAGGCCACGTAAATCCCTACCCCATCGCGCTGCCGGGCGAGGGCAATCGCGCCCTCGTCGGTGGTGTCGTCCCCCGCGTACACGACGAGCGTGCGGGGCGGCAAGCGCGCGAGCAACTGCGCGAGCGCCGTCTGCTTCGTGGCGCCGGGGTCACGCGCCTCGACGACTTGTCGCCCCTCGATGATCTCGAACCCCGCAGCGACCGCGGCCTTGCGGAACGCGTCGAGCACCTCTGCCGCGGCCTCGCGCATCGCAGGCTCGACCTCGCGCACGTGCACGGCGGCGCCGACCGACTTGCGCTCGAAGCGCATGCCGGGGACACGCGCATGGTTCGCCTCGACGAAGTCCCAAAGAGCGGAGCGGCCGGCCGCGCGCCCGGGGTGCGTGCCCCCGATCGTGCCTCCGTCAGGGCCCTCGATGAACGCGCCGTGTTCGGCGACACGGTAGATCGACGCGAGGGCGCCCGTTCGTTCGTGCAGGCTCTCCATCGTGCGTCCCGAGACGACGGCGACGTGCACGCCGGGCGCGCGCGTGAGCCTGGAAAGCGCGTCGAGCGCGTCGTTTCGAGCGTGGGCTTTGTCGGGATCCGTGGCGATGTCCGAGATCGTTCCGTCGAAGTCGGTGGCGACGAGCAGCGACGCAGCTCGGGCGATGCGGGAGAGGAGCGCGGGCTCGTCCATGCCCCGAGCGTCCCCCGAAGGAGCGTCCCGCGCAAACGTGCGAGCGCGGTGGTAGCGTCGGGTGCATGTGGCGTCCCGGGAAACACGCGCGTCTCGCCTCGGCCTCGATCGTGGTCACGGCCGCCGCCAGGATGCTCTCCGGCTGCGGCGAAGCCGAACCCGCGGGCGTAGGTGGCGCAGGCGGGCAAGGCGCGGCCGGGTCCGTGTCGTCGTCGTCGTCTTCAGCGGCAGTGGGTCCGACGACGGGCGCGGGAGGCGCGTTGCCCGAGGTGTTCCCCGTGACGGGCGTGGTGACGGACGGCGCGTCGCCGCTGCCCGGCGCGATCGTGATGCAAGGCGGCGGCGCGCCTGCGCTCGTGACGGGGCCCGACGGTGCGTTTTCGATCGAGCTCTCCACGTCGATCCCGGGCGCGCCCACGGTGGTCGCGGCGAAGGTGGGCTACCGGAGCGCCGGCATCGAATTCGACGCGCTGCCCGAGGGGCCGATCGAGCTCGTCCTGCACGAAGCGGCGCCGCCGGACAATGCCGACGGCTACAAATTCGGCACGCCGGGCGTCGGGGACGAGAACCTCGACGCGACGACGGCCATTTGCGGGCACTGTCACACGACGCTCGTCGCGCAGTTCCAGCAATCGGCGCACGCGAAGGCGACACGGGATCCGCTCGTGCAAGACCTTTATGCGGGGACGTCGCGCGCGCACGGGGACGCGGCGTCGTGCGCGGCGGCGGGCGGGGAATGGCGGACGGGGCGGGTGCCGGGCACGATGATGGGCACGGCGTCGCGTTGTTATCTCGGCGGCGGGGTTTTGCCGGACCTCAATGGTTGCGGCGCGAAGGGCGCGCTCGCCTGCGACGATCCGGCCTTGCCCGCGGCCGAAAAGCCGACTGCGTTCGGCGCGTGCGCCGATTGCCACGCGGCGGGGCTCGACGGAAAGGCGGGCGGCCGTGATCTGCTGGAGGCAACCGGGATCGCGTTCGAGAACGGGAACCATTGCGACACGTGCCACAAGGTGCGGGACATCGACCTGACGAAACCGCCGGGAACCGCAGGCCGGCTCCTTTTGCAGCGGCCGAGCGAAAAAGTCTCCAGTGACCCCCTGGCCAAACTCCGCCAGGTGATGTTCGGCCCGCTGCCGGACGTGCCGAACGAGTTCATGGGTGGGAGTTATCAACCGAAATTCTCCGAGGCGACGTTCTGCGCGGGCTGCCACGAGCAGGCGCAGCCGGCGCTCCTCCCGGGCCAGGTCGTCGATCCGGCGCGCTTCCCCGGCGGCCTGCCCGTGCATTCGACGTTCGCGGAATGGTCGGCGAGCCCGTGGGCGGAGGCGGGCGCGCCTTGCCAGCATTGCCACATGCCGCCGAACGAGGGGCTCTGGAACACGCTGGACAAGACGACCCCGAAAAATGGAGGCATCACGTTCGGCTTCGTGCGGCCGCCGGAGCAGATTCGGTCGCACGCCTTTCGGGGGCCCCTCGCGGGGACGCCGCGGCTCCTGGGTCTGGCGCTCGGGATGTGGATGACGGCGAAAACCGCGGGAGGCGTGGTCGACGTTTCGGTGACGCTCTCGAACCAGGGATGTGGTCACGCCTTGCCGACGGGCGAGCCGATGCGATCCCTCGTGCTCGTGATTCGCGCCGAGGCCTGCGGCGAGGTGCTCGTGGCGAGCGCGGGGCCGACGGTGCCGGACGTCGGCGGCGCGTGGGCGGAGGGGGGGATCGGGCAAGGCGTGGCGGTCGTCGGGACATCCTGGTCCTGGCCGGAGGGCGCGGCCCGCGCGAAGCCGGGGCAGGTCTTGCGGGTGGTGCGGGAGACGGGGAATTGGCTGGACTACCCGGGCATCGGCGTCTTCGCGGATCCTGCGCTTTCTCCGGCGGACAAGGGAATACCGATTCGTGTACAGGTCGCGGAGGTGAACGTTGTATCGGCGGCGAACGGGCAAATCGTGGCGGCGGGCGTGGCGGAGGTGATGCCCGGGGATCGGGTGTTCCTCGGGGATGGGCTCGCGGCGGAGGTGATGGACGGATCGGGCTCGGCGGCGCTCGCGGGGGCGCCGGGGCAGGCGTTCGCGCGGGTGCTCGTGGACGCGGAGGGAAACCGGTTCGTCCCGCATTACCGTGCGGTGGACATGGCGAGCGATAGCAGGCTGCCGCCGTTCACGCCGGTGACGAGCCTGCATTCGTTCGTGCTGCCGGCGGGTTGTCCGGGCGCAACGGTGACGGCGACGGCGCTGTATCGGCCGGTGCCGGTGGTGATGGCCAACGAGCGGGGATGGGAAGCGCGGGATTGGGTGGTGGCGGTGCGGAAAGAGGTCGTCAGCGCGAACTAGGAAAAGCGGCCGCCCCGTTCTCCACGGGAAACGCCTGCATGCGCGGCTCGCCATCCTGCGCGTCGATTCCCCACATCACGATCACCCCGTCCCGACGCACCGCCCACGTCCGCCCGGGCATTGCCTCGATGGCGACGGCGCCTTCGATCTCCTCGAGCCTCACCGGCACCGGATGCCCCTCTTCCTTTTTCGTCGCCTCCCGGCCCGCCTCGCCCGTCTCTCCCTGCTCCGAACGGCCCCAGCACCACACGCCGCCCTGCTCGTCGATCGCACAGGCATGCTGGCCCGACGTGGCTACGTCCACCACGCGCGGCAATCCGACCACACGCACAGGTTTGTCGTGACGTTCGCGCGTGCCGTCGCCGAGCTGGCCGAATTCGTTCGGACCCCAGCACCACACGCTCGCGTCGTCGCGCAGGAGGCAGCCCACGATATGGTTGAAGCCGAGGTCCGCGACCTCCGCCCGGACCACCCGGTCGAGCAAGAGCGGAGACCTGTCCGGGTCGTTCGTCATTTGCGGACCTCCGAGGACGAAGCGGCCGTCTTCGAGCAGCGCCGCCCTCCCCTGCGCATACAAATTCCGGATGGCGCCGAACGCCTCGAGCTCCCCGTAAATCACCTTCAGGTCCCGCGGACAACGAATGTCGCCGGCGCCCGCCACACAAACGAGCGCCCACGCTCGCCCGGTGACCTCGACGAGCCGCTTCCCGCCTTTCACCTCGAACCCGACTCTCCCCTCGGTGAAATCGTCGTACGGCTTTTCGGGTCCAATGCCGGATGCCTCGAAATATCGATGCACCACGCGGCCATCCGGGAGGAGCAGCATGATGTCGTTGTCGCGGCACAAGAAATCGACCACCGGCGCCTCGGACACCCCGTTCGACCGCAGGATCACTTGATCCGACCCACGCCAGATCGACGCCACCGCCACGCGCCCGTCCGCGAGGCGCAAGCAACGGAGATCCGACCAGACCCGCGGCGGCGCCTGAGAGCCCGCGGAGACCGGCGGAGGCGCTGCCGGGACCGCCGGACCCGGGCCCACGTCGCGACGCGCCCCGCAAGCCGCGGAGAGCACGGCGAGCGTCGCAACACACGCGAGGGTTGGAAAGGTTCGGCGCGCGTTCGTCATGGGCTTCGCGGCAAGGAGGTTACCACGCCCGGCTCCGGCGCCGAAAAGAGGAAGAGCCTGCCACACCGGGCAGGCTCTTCCGAAGCCTCCTCTTCATTTCCAATCGCCTTCATGACTCCCCGATATTTACCTCCGCGAAGAGCTCGCCGCCCCATCGCCAGAAGGCCACGGTGCGGCTGAACAACAGGACCACTTCGAGGCCCAGGCCGCTGTCGAATTCGACGCGCCAGCGACCGGGGTCGACTTCGAGGATGCGCACGAAGGTCAGGGGTGCAATCGATGGGCCACGTGGCCTCGGCGTGGCGCGCGGATTCCCACGTCCCTCACATGCAATTCATCCGTCCCAAACAAAGGGACCGCTTCCCGATGCGCGGCCCTTGCACGGGCATTGCGCAGGCCTCTGGCATGGCGCGCGGACGATCCCGCCATCCGACCTCATTGCAAGACGAGCGCCCGGGTCACGACCCGCCGAACGGCCTCCGTCACCCCGAGACGGCCGAGATCGTCCACACGCGCGAGAATCACCTCGCTCGCGTCATCCCCCGCCCGTAGGTCGCCGCCCGTCCGGAGACACGCATAGTCGAGGATCACGTAATGGTAGGGGGGATCAACGACCTCGACGACCTCGACGAGCGGACCCACGCGTACGACGAGCCCCGACTCCTCGATCACCTCCCGAGCGACCGCGACCTCCAGCCGCTCGCCCGGCTCGACACGTCCCCCCGGTAGCGACCACGTCCCGGCCATCGGAGGATGCGCGCGGCGGACGAGCAAGATACGCGGCTCGCTCTCACCACGATCGATCACGGCCGCGCCGACGGCCAGGCGAGGCGCGCCGTCGACGAACACCTAAGGCTCGCCTCGCTCGGTCACTTGGTCTCCCCCGCCCCGCAACGCGCGCCGCCCGGCGTGCGCATCACGAGCTCGTACTCGCCGAGCGAGAGCTCGCGCGGGATGACGACAGGCCCGTTGTACGTGCCGCGATCGTCGGTGGAGAGCGAGCCGACGACGATGCCCTCGGGCGCGTTCCTGCTGCGCAGGACCACGTCGACGCGCACGTTCGGGCAGGCGCTGCCGCCGCTCTTCACCTCGCCGCGCAGGATCACCGGCAAGCCACGACGCACGTCCCGGCCGACCTCGCCCACCGTGATCTCCGCGGGCGGCGCGTTCGGATCCGTGGGCTCCGTGGCGCTCGGCGCGGGCTCGGGCGGGGCCGCGCTGGACGACGTCGTCGCGCTCGGCGAAGGCGTGGCGCCGTTCGTCCCGCCATTCTGCGCGTTCCCGCTCTGACCGCCGGCGTCGTTCCGTGCGCGGTCGGCCATCTCCTGTCCGGAGTCCTGGCTCTCCGGCCAAGCGTAGGGATCGGGTGGCGGCTGGTGCGCAGGCCGATCGTCCTGCTGCGACTCCATGTTCAGCGCGGCGCCGCCGAGGTCGATGCGATGCCAGATGTTGCCGTCGAACGCCTCGACCCACGCGTGCGCCTCGTTGACGACCATGCGCGCGGGCAGGCCGATGTTGAGGGCGGTCACGAGGAACGCGAACGAACGATGCCGACAGACGCCTTTCCGCGTGAGCGCGAGGTCGAGGTAGATGTCCTCGCGCCCGCGCGGCGGATCGTCGGAGGGCTCGAACGAGCGGAAGTAGCCGACCATCTTTTCGAGCACGTCGCGCGGACGCATCGCGCGTGAGATGCCGATCGCGTCGGCGACCTGGGCGAAGGCCGTGCGGTGCGTGGTGGGCTGCGGCGGCACGAGACGATCGAGCTCGGTCCAGCCTACGTCCGCGAACGCGCTGCCGAACGCGGCGCGCGGGATGCCGAGCTGGACCACGAGGCGCACCTCCTTGCGATCGTGTCCACGGACGAACCAGTTGTCGGCGCCGTCGCGAAGAACCTCGATGCGCGTCTCGGGATTCGAGCTCAGCCGGAGCAGCCGCGAGCCAGGCCCGACGTTCGGGATGCGCACGGGCTGTTCGGGGATGAGGCCGACGGAGAAGTCGCCGTAAAAGGTCTCCTCGCCGGGCGCGAGCGTGCCGCCGATGGGAACGGGGCGGAGGGTCTTGTCGCGAACGGCGAGGGTGTAGTCGTCGAGGACGGCGTCGAAGGCGCGCAGGCGCTTGAACGGCGCGGTGGAGGGCGTGAAAGGATCTTCGTAGTTCTCGACGTTGGGGCGGCGCGTGTCCCGGTCGGGCTCGTAGGTGGACTCGGGGGTGTCGTCGGTCGTGGAGCCGCCGTAGAGGTTCCGCGCGTCAGGCGGCCGTCGCGGGTCGGGCGCGGTGGCGATGCCGCTCGGCGTCTGCACCGCGGCGGGCAAGTCGCCGTCGATGGTCGTGGTGCTCCACGAGAGGTTCTCCTGCGGATCGGGCGGGAGAAACTCGTGCAGGATCGAGCTCTGCTGCGCGTCGACCGTGCCCGAGAGGGCGATCGTCGCGGCGAGGACGAAGGGCACGAAGGGCAGACGCGCCAGAGCGCGTCGAAGTCGCGAGCGGGCGGGGAGCGGAGGAGGAGCCACGCGCATGACGTTCCGCTAGTGAACCACGACGGGCGCGGAAGTTCCACGCGATGCGCGTGAGATCGCGTCAGGGCGAGGAAAAGTGGACGACGATCGAGGCGATCTTCCAGGCGCCTCCTACGCGACGGTACTTTTCCTCGTAGCTGCCGAAATACGTGAGCCGCGCGGCGTCCTTCGGTTCGCGCGGGACGCTGTGCGCGACGAACGCCCACGTCCCCTCTGCGGTGTCGCCGTCGACTGACAGGATGGGGTTCATCACGTGGTGGGCGGCCCAGCGCGCGCTCGCGGGCAGCACCTCGGCGAAGGCGTGGAAGAGGGCCTCCTTGCCGGAGAACGTGCCGAAGAAGCCGTAGTCGGTGGTGGCGTCGTCGGTGAACAGGTCCGCGAGCGCGCGGGCGTGCTCGACGCTCGGCGCGACGAGACAACGATCGGCGAAGACGGCGTACTGCGCCTTGAGCGTGCGGATCGCCTCCAGCGATTCGAGCCGATCGATGCGCGAGGGAAGGTCGTTCGAGCTGGTCATCGCGGGTCCTCCTGTCGTGCGGGACACGCGCGAAGCGTACCAGAGCGATCCGCGTGCTGGGCCTATCGCCGTCCGCGATGGGACGGATGCGGCCGCTCGCGATGGTGGTGGTGCGGCAGCGACGATGTCGAAGGCGCGGAGCCGCGAAACCGTTCGAGCGCGGCCGTGGGCTCGCCGCGGGCCGTCAGGTCGGCGAAGGCGACCTCCAGGGCCGCCTGGAAGAGCTCGGTGCGGGCGAAACGACCGGCGCGGCCCGTCGAGAGGCGCGGCATGACGCCGATGATGCGGCGGATGCCGTCGGCGTACCTGCGCGAGAGCGCGAGCCGCTCGATGAGCGGTTCGAGGAAATCGGCCACGGCGGCGCCCCGGTCGCGCGCGCCGTCGCACGCCTCCTTGAGCGGTTCGAGCAGGAGCAAGGTCCAGAGGACGGTGTCGTCGAGCCCGCCCACCTCCACGCTGCGCTGATCGATGTACTCGAGCAAGCGCCACTGCCGAATGCCCGGGCCGTCCTCGCGTTCCTCGTCGTAGAGCAGCGAGGAGAGCTCGGGCAGCAGCACGTCGAGCACGCCCGTCTCCCAGGCCAGGTAGATCGTCCGGCGCGCCTGACCGCCGCGCAGCAGGCGCAGAATCTCCTCCGACAGACGCGGACGCGCTGCGAGCGCGAGCGCCTCGCGGCAGAAGACGATGGCGTCGTAGACGTCGGGCGTGATCCCGAAGCCGAGCCTCCCTGCGAACTTGAGCGCGCGCAGGATGCGCACCGGGTCTTCGCGGAAGCGCGTCTCGGGGTCGCCGATCGTGTGCACCACGCGGCGCTCGACGTCGGCCATGCCGCCCACCCAGTCGAGGATCTGGCGCGCCTCGATGTCGTAGAACAGCGCGTTCATCGTGAAGTCGCGCCGCATGGCGTCCTCGCTCGCGACGCCGAAGACGTTGTCGCTGCGGATGAGCAGCTCGGCGGACTCGTCGCCGTCGTCCTTCGGGTTGCGCCGGAACGTGGCGACCTCGATGACCTTGCCGCCCTGGAAGAGGACGTGCACGAGGCGGAAGCGTCGGCCGATGATGCGGGAGTTGCGGAAGAGCTCGCGCACCTCCTCGGGCCGCGCGCTCGTCGCGACGTCGAAGTCCTTGGGGCTCCGATCGAGCAGGAGGTCGCGGACGCAACCGCCGACGAGGTACGCCTCGTGACCGTGACGCGTGAGGCGCCGGATCACCTTCTGCACGTCCGGGTCGATGCGCGCCTCGTCGAAGGAGACGTCGTATCGACGCGCAGGCTCGCACAGCGGGAGCGGCGCCGGGCCGACGGTGTAACTCGGCTCGAGGTCGGCCTCGGCGTAATCAGGGAGGGGATTCAGAGGAGAGGGGGTCGTTCGCCCCATGGCTTCCATGCGGCTCGTGGGAGTGTTGCTCGGCTCGTCCGAGCGATTTGCACGTCCAGGGCCGCCCTTCGAGAGGATTCACGGCGTCTAGCAGGGGACGGCCCCGGGGGCAAATGTCCACCGCAGAATCGTGAGCACTCTCACCGCAAACAGCGTCCCTCGGGGGTGTCGCGCAGGGCCTCGGCCATGGCGGCGGCGGAACCGTAACGCCGGGCCGGGTCCTTTTCGAGCGCACGAACGACCACGGCTTCGAGCGCGGTCGAGGCTTCGAGCGCGGCGTTCACCATGCGGAGCGGCGGCGGGCGCTCGACGGCGTGCCTCTCGGCGACCACCGCGGGCGGGCCGACGAACGGCGGAGCGCCGGCGAGCATCTCGAAGAGCACGACGCCGAGCGCGTAGATGTCGGCGGTCGGCTCCGCGAGCTCGCCCGCGGCCTGCTCCGCCGGCATGTACTCGGGCGTGCCGACGGCCGAGCGTCGCGACGTGAGACGAAACGAGTCCTTCAACGCTTGGGGCATCGGGTCGCCTTCGGCGCCCTGCGCCCCAAACCCCGGGCCGCCCGGATCCCCGTCGATCCATGCGGAGCCGAAGTCGAGCAACTTGACGAGCTCGCGCCCGTCCGGCGCGTGCACGAGGAAGATGTTCTCGGGTTTGACGTCGCGGTGCACGACGCCCGAGGCGTGCGCGGCGGCGAGGGCGAAGGCGGCATCGACGGCGATGCGCGTGGCGCGGACGGGCGTGAGCGTGCGCGCGTAGGAGAGCGTGTCGGCGAGGTCGAGCCCGACGAGGTGCTCGGCCACGAAGTACGGCAAGCCATTCGGCAAGGTGCCGGAGTCGTGAATCTGGAGGACGCGTGGATCGGCGACGCGGCACGCGGAGGCGATCTCGCGATGGAAGCGCGCGCGCAGCATCTCGTTCGACTGGTGCTCGGAGCGCAGCACCTTCACGGTGACGCGAGGACCGTTGCGCCCGCCGCGCAGCCCTTCGGCGACGTAGACGTGACCCACGCCTCCGCTGCCGAGGTACTGGATGACGCGGAAGCGCTTGTCGATGACAGCTCCGATGAGCGCATCGGACGTGGCGGAGCTCTCGCGGTGCATCGGCGGGGAATCTTACCGCGCGACGATCGCCGACACACGCACGGATTCGCGCGGCAAGCGAGACCAGTCGAGCGACGCGGCGAGCGCTTCGAGCGGCGCATCGGCGTCACCGACGTCGTGGCCGTACGCGCGGGCGATGGCGCGCACGAGCGCGCGCGGGTCGCGCCCCGCGGCGCGATGATCGTGGAGCGGCATGAGCTTGTCCCGCTTGGCGAGGCGGCTGCCGTCGTCGGCGACGAGCAAGGGGACGTGCGCGAACGTGGGAGGTGCTCCGCCGAGCAGCCTCGCGAGGAGGATCTGCCGCGCGGAGGAGCTCGCGAGGTCGCCGCCGCGCACGACGTCGGTGATCTGCATGTGGAGGTCGTCGACGACGACGACGAGCTGATACGCGAAGACGCCGTCGCCGCGGCGGAGGACGAAGTCGCCGGTCACGTGGCCGACGTGCTCGGTGTACGTGCCGAGCACGCGGTCGTGGACGGTGACGATCGCGCGGTCGTCGTCGGGCACGGCGAGGCGAACAGCGGGCGGGCGGCGGAAGTCACGCTTCTGCATGCCGAAGGGCCTGCACGTGCCGGGGTAACGAGGTCCTTCCTCGCCGGCGTGTGGCGCGCTGGCGACGCGGGCGATCTCGGCGCGGGAGCAGTCGCAGTAGTAGACGAACCCGCGCGCGGCGAGCTGCTCGATGGCGGCTTCGTAGAGGGCGAGGCGCTCGGATTGCACGTACGGCGCGAAGGGGCCGCCCTGCGCGGAAGATTCGTCCCAGCGAAGGCCAAGCCACGCGAGGTCGTCGAGCAGGGCCTCGGCCGCGCCGGGGACGACACGCGGGCGGTCGATGTCTTCCATGCGGAGGACGAGGGTGCCGCGCGCTTGCATGGCGGCGGCGGCGCAAAAAAGGGCGGCGGCGGCGCTGCCGAGGTGGAGGGCGCCGGTGGGCGATGGGGCGAATCGGCCGCGGTAGGCGGTCATGGTGGGGCGAGAGGGACTGAACCACCCGCGAGGCGGGTCGTCGAGGGTTCGAAGGGGTCTCGAACCACCGGCGAGCCAGGTCGGCGGCGGTTCCAGGTGGTTCGAACCACCGGCGAGCCGGGTCGGCGGCGCTTCGAAGTGGTTTCGAACCACGCGAACGCCGGGTCGGCGGCGCTTCGAGGCGGTTTCGAACCACGCGAACGCCGGGTCGACGGCGCTTTGAAGTGGTTCGACTAGGCCTTTTCGGGGACTTTGGCGGCGGGGGCGCTCCTCGCGCGTGCGTCGGCCTTCTTCTCCGCGTCGCGGAGCGGCCCGAAGACGAGCGCCTCGGTGGCGGGCGCGAGCTCGGCGAGCTCGGCGTCGGCGACGAAGGCATTGACGACCCGGATCCACCGATTGCGCGCCTTGACGAGCGCCGACCCGGTGGCGAGCTCGGATTGCTCGGCGAGGAGGCGCCCTTTTTCGTCCTCGCGCTCGCCGAGCTGCTTGCCGAGGAAAATCCACTCTTCGAGGTACGCCGTGAGGGATTTCTGCGCGGGCCCCTGGCCGATGAAAATGGCATTCGTGCGCATCTTGAGCGCGGGCGTGAGGCGATCGGCGAGCTGCTGCGCCTGGCCGGCCTGCGCGCGATAGGTCTTTTGCAAGCTGGGGAGGCCGTCGGGGACGAGGATATCGCGGAGCTGGATGAGATCCGCTCCGATCTCATCGCCGAGGAGTTCGGCGGTGGAGGTGAGGAACCCGAAGGCACCCCGGATGATCGCATCGTGGCGGACGTCGATCCTGGTCTCCTCGGCGCTGATCTCGTCGAGCCGCGGATTCTTGGAGGGCTGCGCCGCGGCGCCGAGAATGGAATGGATCTCGTCGATGCGGGAGAGCTTGGCGGAGAGATCGGGGTTTCCGAGAATGGCCGCGCGGGCGGGGGAGTGAGGGTCGGTCCAGGTGGCGGAGACCTGGAGCATTTCTTCGGTCTGGAGGTTCTTGAAGGCCATGGTGTGCGCGGACGGTACCATGGGATACCGCGGGCGGACAAGAGGCCCGTGGGGTGGCCTACGGGGAGCTTCAGCCCTGGCCGATCGGTCCGCTCGCCTTCTTCATCATCTCCACGACGCTCGCTTCCAGCCGCTCCCGGTACGCGTGCATCTCCTCCACGAGGAGACGCATTTCGCGCTCGACGTCCTTGAGCATCTCCATCTTCTCGACGTCCTCGCGCATCCGCACGATGTCCTCGTGCCGGACGTCGTGTCCCCCCTCCTCCATGAGGGAATCGAAGAGCTCCGGCTGCGAGGCGAGCTCGTCGAGGACCTCCTTCATCTGCTCGGTGCGCGCTTCGCTCCTCGGCTTCATCTGCGCGCGCTCCTCCGGCGTGAGCCGCCTCCGGAGCAGCGGGAGCATCTCCATCAGCTCCTGCAGGTGCCGCTGGCCCTGTTCATGGTCGAGCGCGGGCCTCGGGCCGGGGGCGTTCTCCAGCGTCATGCCCACCTCGACCGCGAGCGCGTGGCGTTGCTCGCGCAAAAAAGCCACCACGAGGTCGACACGGCGCCGCATCTCGGAGATCGAAATCGTGTCGAGTTTCTGCTGAAGATCGTCGTCGTCTGCCATCGAAATCCCTCCGCTCACCGCCCCCGCTCGTAATCCTTCGCCGCGCGCTCGACGATGTCCCAATCCCGCGCCGCCCGCTCCGACTCGGCCACGAGATCCGCCGTGAACAACGTGAGCCCCCAGATCCCATTCTCGCGCCGCCGAAACCCATACCGCGTCCCGCGCGCCGTTTCCACCGTCGCCCGCTCGCCCACGATTTCAACCTTCGCCATGCCGGAGAGATCCCGCCGGAGCCGCGTCACGAATCCCTTTTTCGTCGCGAGATCCACCCATACGTCCGCCCCGTCCTCGGCCGTCGCGTGTGTCCGGTACGCGTCGAGCAGCCGCGTGCGCTCGGCCTCGGGGTAGGCCTGCGCGATGCGCTCGCTCGCCTTTTTGCGATAATCGCGGATGCTGTAGGCGGCGTGCTGCGCGGAGTCTTCGAGGTAATGGAAGCAGGTGCGGGCGTCGCCCTGCGCGAGGTTGAAGGCGATCCGCAGGTAGGCGCCTTCGGGCGTGGTGTCCGGCGGGAAACGAGACGCCGCCCAGAAGACGTAACCGCCGCCGCCGAGCGTGAGGAGGGCGAGGCCGGAGGCGAGGGCTTGGCGGCGCGTGAGGGGCATCGGCGAGTTCAGCGTCTCGTTTCCACGGAAAAGGCCGCTCGGCAAGCGGACAGGCGCGTCGAGATCCGCATCAGAACGTGTGGACGAAGAGGCCGCTCCGGAGCTTCGGCTCGAACCAGGTGCTCTTCGGCGGCATGAGCAGACCCGCGTCGCTCACCGCGAAGAGCTGCTCGATCTGCGTCGGGTAGAGGTGCAGGCCGAGCGTGAACGCCCCCGCGTCGACGCGCCGTTCGAGCTCGCCGTACCCACGGATGCCACCCACGAAGTCGACATGCTTGTCCCGGCGAGGGTCCTTCACGCCGAAGATCGGGCCGAGGAGGAGGTCCTGCGCGATCGAGCAGTCGAGCGAGGCGACCGGATCCTGGTCGCGCGCGGGATCCTGCGGGGCACGGAGGAGGTACCACTTGCCGGCGAGGTAAGCGCCGAAGGTGCGCGGCTCGGGCGGGGTCGCGGCGAGGCCGTCGGGGCGCGGCTCGACCTGCATCACGGACGCGAGGCGCTCGAGGATCGCCTCGGGCGAGCGGCCTTCGAGGTCCCGCACGACGCGGTTGTACGGCAGGATCTTCATCTGGTCGTGCGGGAAGACGACCGCGAGGAAGACGTCATGTTCGCGGCCGTCGCCGCGATACGTCTGGTGCACGCGGGCCGCGGCGGCGCTGCGGTGGTGGCCGTCGGCCACGTAGAGGCACGGCACGTCCTCGAAGCGCTCTTCGAGGGCGCGCGTGGCGTCGCGGCCGAGCACCCAGAAGCGATGGCCAACGCCGTCCTTCGTGGTGAAGTCGTAGATCGGCGGCGCCTCGGTGGAGGCCCGGACGAGCGCGTCGATCGCCCCGTCCTTGCGGTACGTGAGGAAGACGGGCTCGTCGTGCGCGGCGAGCTCGTCGATGTGGCGCGTGCGGTCGTCTTCCTTGTCGGCCCGGGTTTTCTCGTGCTTCTTGATCGTCTCGGCGAGGTACTCGGAGACGGCCGCGCAGCCGACGACGCCGATCTGGCGGTGGTCGCCCATGGTCTGCGCGTAAAGGTAGAGGTGCGGCTCGGGGTCCGCGGCGAGCGCGCCTTCAGCGATGAGCTTCGCCAGGTTGTGCGCGCCCATGGCGTAGACCGCGTCGTCGTGCTCGTCCGTGCCCTCGGGGAGGTCGATCTCGGGGCGGGAGACGTGCAGGAAGCTCGCCGCGTTGCCTTCCGCGAGCTTGCGCGCCTCGGCCGTGGAGATGACGTCGTACGGCGGGCTCGCAACCTCAGGGGCCAAGGAGGGCGGGGGGCGGAAGGCGCGGAAGGGGCGGACTTTGGCCATGCGCTGCGGTTAGCCCGGTTGGGCTCAGGTGTCGAGGCGGAACGCGGGGGGATGGGGAGCGAAGCTCATTTCGTTTACTCCTCTCCTTTCCGCTTGCGGTAGTAACGCATTCTCAGCGAGGTCTTGAAGAGTCGTCCGGCTCGCCATTGTCCCGGGTATTTGGGGCGATCTTCGAATATACCGAACTGACGCATTCGGTCGAGCGCGTGCCCAACGGTCACTCTGTCGATGCCCGTACGACTCGCCAGCTCGTCACGACGGCTCTCGACCTCGAACGGAGTGACGGTGCCTGCGAATGCCGCGATCAAGCGCGACAGCATCTCGTTGTCCATTTCGACGAGGTTACGGAGCTCGGCGTTAACATCGATCAAGAACTTCGCGGCCGCCTCTTCGTGTGCAAAGAACACGAGCGCATCGCTGATCTTCCCGTCATCCCCCAGCTCTGGACCGTGGAACGCTCTTCGTTTCGCATCCTGACCGGCGATGATGCGAAGGAAATCGTCATAAATCCGGGGGTAGTACGAAGACTCGCCCGTCGGGTCATCGCTGAAATAGGTTTTCAGGAACGTGGTTGTGTTCAAGTTAAGGCGACCGAGATTCCTCGGAAATATCTCGAGCAGCAACTCCTCACACGCCTCAACTGTCAGCGCGCCATTAAGAATCGCGCCTGCATACTCATGCTCGTTGATTACCTCGTACGCCGCAGCGAACCGTCGCTCAAACCACGGGAGTTTGCGTATACGCGACAGAGCAAAGTTCAAGATGCCTTGGGTATACCAAACCAGATCCCATCTACGGCCATGCGCCTGTTGCTCGAAGTTCTCGTAACCTCGATCGGCCAAATCCTTACGAATGAAGATTCGCATGCGAACTTTGTCGCTGAAGACAGGGTCACTCCGCAGCGCAGACTCCACGCGAAAAAGGGCTCCCACGAAATCAAATGTTTCGGCTGGCCTGAAGGCCGTCTCGAGCCCATCAATCAAAAACGTCCTTGCACATGCTGCGTTTGCAGCCGCCATCCTGGCCAGACGCAAGCTTCTCTCTGCCTCATGACCGGCCATGTCGAGTGCTGCAGACATCGCGGAGCGTTCGGTGTCCTCACGTTCCAGAGCCACGCGCAGCAGCGTCCACCAGAACAGTTCCGGGTCTCGACTCGTTTTGCGCGCGAACTCTTGGAGCACGGTGTCGCCCGCCGTGATGCCAGTTTCTCCAGCAACTTCGCTCGGTACGAGAAGCGCTTCGCCCAGATTCTCCTCGACGAGCGTCCGCATGAGGCGGGTCTTGCCAGTACCCTTGCGCCCAACAATGAAAATATATGGGCTGTTGCGCGGTCGCAGCGCGCGCAACGCCTCTGTTTGAATCAAATCGCCCTCATCGAGCGCACCGCTCGGATGGAGCACAGCCTGCTTGGTAGGCGCTGATGCAATTTTCTCTACAGCAGGTCGACCCGCCAGGTCGAGAAGCCTTCGAAGCATCTCACATGATTCACGTACCGCAGCCCCGACGCGTCCGGCATCCGGAACGCGTGTTTCATTGAATGCAGTATCATAAGGCCACACGATCCAGTGATCGGCAATGTCTTCGGCGGTTGGCACGTCATCGGGATCCATCTCAGGCGTCGCTTTGGCGGCAGCCAGCTCTCCGACCGGCTCCGATGCCTGGTCCCACATTCGCCTGCGATATTCTTCCACCGTGGACTCGTTGTCCGGCTTGAACGATACGAGCGCGCCTGGGTTCCGAGGCCTCAGGCTCCAAAGGTGCCGCAAATGATTCTTTGCAGGTCTCCACTGACCATCCATACGTGCAAAGACGATGACAGGACCAGGCAAATGCCGCACCCAAGGAGGGAGCGTCGATGAAAGTCCTGTACGATGATCGACGAGCACGACATCGTAGTCGACAGCGAGCTTTACGACGCCGGAGATAATTTTGCTCTGACTTGGTGGGTGGACATTGCCCTCTAGCGCCAGCGCGGCCGCATCGAGATCAAAACGCTCCCCTTGAGGTCGAAATGGCAAAACATCCACGTAACCTCGACCGCGCGCCGGAGTCACTGCGCGCACGGGGGTCACGTCCGCGCCGGCATGTATGCCGAGGATTGAGGAGGCCATACCCCAAGCGGGTGTACCGAAGAGGATGTCTAGCGAAGGCGCCTCGGCGTCGACATCGATGGTCAGTACGCGCCACCCATCATCCGCCAACTTTCGAGCAAGAAAGCAGAGTACGGTGGAGCGCGTCTGCCCACCCTTGTAGCCATAAAAATGAGCTACAAGGGGGCTGGGGCTATCGAGTGGCTCGGGCTGCGGGTCTTCCTCGATGAGGAGTCGTGCCCAAAAGTGACCGCGATCCGCCTTTCTCGCGGTAGAGGCCTCGCCCGGCGTCTGGAGATCCAATCGGAAGAATAGCCTGTTGCAGACAGCTTGTAGATCCGCTATCGAAATGCGTACCCGTCTGGCCAGGAATTGTTCCCGGTCGTCCTCGTCGATCCCCTCGAAAGAAGCAGAGACCACGTGGATGCGGACGAAGGGAAACTGAAACCGACGCCTTGTCTCACCTGGAAACGCAGCGTCGATCTGAGCAATCAGATCAGCACCCGTCAGCATGCTTTGAGCCCCTTCTTCCTGAACTCCTCCCAGAGGCTCTCCAAAGCATCCAGGGCCGCCATGAGGTCTGTATCCGTCGTCGTGCCCGTATAATCAAATTCATGACGCAAATACCGGATATCCGGGTACTTCTTGGAGTTGACCTGCCTGGGAGTACCATCCCTGTGGCTGCACCACAGCTTCCTGAGGGTAGTATCGAGCGCCGTTGCCAGCGAAGTCAACGCAGGATCGCTTCGCTTGTTCACCATCTCAATGACGTCGTGCCCCTCCGCATAGTTCGTCGAGTCGTCGTCCTTCAACGTCAACTCCAACGCTACCAGCCGGACGTACAGTCGAAGAAGCGAAGCAGACCCATCCACATTGAAGAATGCTGCTCGATTATGCTGATGCATGCCGCCCGGTGATGCCCCGACGTACAACCGGCGTCAACAGTGCTTTCGAGGAACCTCAACCACACCCGTCGTCGACGTCTGATCACTCGTCCCAAACCCGCCAAAACCCCTCGCCGCGACGCCACAACCCCTCGCGGACGCGCGCACACGCCTTCGCCAAACGCGGACATGCGCCCCCTCACCCCGACCTCCCCCTTGACCAAGCAGATCCTGTGGTACACGTCCGGGCGTGCCCGTGCCCGGAGACGACGACAACGAGCGGCTGACACCCACGATCCCGCCGCCGCCCATGATCGAGTCGCCCTCGGGCGCACGCACGCGGCGGGTCATCGCCGTCGGCGGAGGCCGCGGCGGCGTCGGCAAGACGCTGCTCACCGTGAACCTCGGCGTCTACTTCGCCCAGCTCGGCCGCGAGGTCGTCGTCTGCGACACCGATCCGTTCGGTTCGAACCTGCACGGCGTGCTCGGCCTGGAGACGCCGCCGCTCGTGACGAGCGAGGCGCTCGAAGAAGGCAAGGCCAAGCCCGTGAGCACGATCGTGCCGGGTCTGCGCCTCTTGCCCACGGCCTACGATCCCATGACGGCGACGCCGATCCGACCGAACCGCGGATCGCACTGGGCGCGGCAGATCGAGAAGCTCGACGTCGACTACGTCCTTCTGAACCTCGGCGCCTCGACGACGGCCTCGACGCTGGATCTCTTCCTCCAGGCCGACGTCGGGATCTGCGTGACGGCGCCCGAGCCGCTCGCGATCGAGACGACCTACCGCTTCTGCCGCGCGCTCTACCTGCGCGTGCTCCGGCGCGCGCTCACGAAGGAGCGCTTCAAGCTGCGCCTGGTCGAGCGCGTGATCGCGGCGCTGCCGCCGCTCGCCCCGCCGCCCGCGATCGTCGCCGAGATCAAGCGCTACGACGACGGCGTCGCCAAGGTCGCGGCCGAGGAGATGCTCCGCGTCGCCGCGCACCTCGTCGTCGGGCAGACGCGCCTGCGCTCCGACCTCGACCTCGGCATGAGCATGTCCGTGATCGCCGAGCGTTTCCTCGGCATCTCGCTCGACAACCTCGGCCACATCGAGCACGACGACGCCGTGTGGCTCACGGTGCGGCGCAGGCAGCCGCTCCTCATCGACAGCCCCACCTCGAAGAGCGCGCGCAACATCGAGCGCGTCGCGCGCCGCATCCTCGCGCTGCTCGCCGCGCAGAGCACCCGCGGCGGCGCGCTCCCGCCCCGCGCGCCCGTCACCCAGCAGCGCGCCGCCGCCTTGCCCGCCACGTTGTACGAAGTGCTCGGCGTGCCGCGCACCGCGGCCGACGACGAGATCCGCCGTGCCGTGAAGCGTCAGCGGGAGATCTTCCGCGAGGGCAGCCTGCCGCTCTGCTCGGTCGTCGCGCCCGAGGTCTTGCGCCAGGTGCAGGCGCGGATCGAGGAGGCGCACGACACGCTGCTCGATCCCGTGCGCCGTCGCGCCTACGACCTCTCCACGTTCCCCGACGACACGCCGGCCACGGTGGTGCCGCAGCGCAGCAGCAACGCCGCGCAGATGGCGGAGCTCGCCATGCTCCAGGCCGAGCTCGCGCGCGAGATCAACGCCGAGACCCAGTTCTCGGGCGCGCTCCTGCGCAAGGTGCGCGAGTCGCAGGGGATCGAGATCACCGAGATCGCGCAGCGCACGAAGATCAACATCACGCACCTCCACGCGATCGAGAACGAGTCGTTCGGGGATCTGCCCGCGCTCGTGTACGTGCAGGGCTTCGTCCAGCAGATCGCGAAGTTCTTGAAGCTCGACCCCGCGCAGGTCGCGAAGACGTACACGCGAAGGCTGCGAGATCTCTCCCTTGGGCGCGCGAGGAGCAGTGGATAAGCCTTCGGACGAAGGACGGGATCGGCTCTTTTCAGCCGCCCTCTTCGTGCTGGCGCTCCTTCCGCGCCTCTACGTCGCGATCGCCTGGGCCCGCGAGCCCGTGTGGGACGGGCACTACTACGACTTCGGCGCACGCCGCATCGCCGAGGGCCTCGGCTACTCCGACGACGTCGTCATCGGCGGGCAGCGCGTCTGGCACCCGTGGTGCCATTACCCCGTCGGCTACAGCGGCTTCCTCGGGATCTTCTACCGCCTCTTCGGCGCGGGCCCCGCCACCGCGCCCGTGGTCAACGCCGTCACGGGCGCCCTCGTCGCGGTGCTCGTGCACAGGCTCGCGCGGTACGCGACGACGAAGAACCGCGCCCGCGCCGCGGGTCTGCTCTGCGCGCTCGATCCCGGCCTCATCGTCTACGCCGCGCTCGTGATGACCGAGCCGCTCGCCGCGCTCGGACTCATCGCAGCTGGGTGGCTCGTCGCGCGGGACGCCAAGGAAAAACCCCTGCGCGGCGCACTCCTCGCGGGCCTCACGCTTGGCCTCGCCACGCTGGTCCGGCCGCAGAGCTTGCTTTGCGCGCCGGCCCTAGGCTTCTTCACGCTCGGCGACGGCACGCTCCGCGCGAAGCTGAAGAAGGGCATGATCACGGCCGGCCTGGCGCTCGCGACCGCCGTGCTCGTCGTCCTGCCCTGGACCGCGCGCAACTGCCGCGTGATGGACGGGTGCGCCTTCGTCTCGACGAACGCCGGATGGAACCTGGCGATCGGCGCTTCCCCGCGCGCGACGGGGCGCTTCGAGACGCTGCGCGCGAGCGACGGTTGCAAGGTCGTCACGGGCCAGGTCCAGCAGGATCAATGCTGGCGCGACGAGGGCCTGCGCTGGATCGCAAACGACCCGATCCGCTGGCTCTCGCTCGTCCCGAAGAAGCTCGGCCACACCTTCGATCACGAGTCGTTCCCGATGGGCTACCTCGGCGAGGCGAACCCCGCGGCCTGGCCCGAGCCCCGCAAAGCCACGGGCCGCGCCGTGCTCACCGCCGTGCACGTCGCGCTGCTCGCGCTCGCCGCGCTCGGCCTCGTGGCCTCTCCGCTCGGTCGTTTGCCGCTGCGCGCGCGGCTCACGCAGATCGCCGCGCTGCTCGCGGTCGTGGGCGTCGTCCTCCACGGCATCTCCGCGGACGCGCATCCGTTCTGGCCGCTCGCCGTGCTGATCGTGCTCTTCGGCGCCTTGCCGCTCCCGGGCGCGCCGGCCCGCAACGCCACCGTCGGCTACCTCGTCTTCGCCGTCGCCACCGTGGCGCTCACGCACGCGATCTTCTTCGGCGAGGACCGTTATCACGTGGTGATCACGCCGGTCCTCTGCCTGCTCGCGGCCCTCGTGTTTCGACCCTCCCGAGCGCTCGCCGCGCCCTCCTCCGCGGCCGCAGACGGTCCCCACCGTCCTGACCAGGTCTGATAGAGTACCGCCATGCTGAAGAACCTGAGCCGCGAGGATCGTCTCCGGGTGATGGGGTTCGTGTGCTCGTTTGCCTGGGCGGATCTCGAGGTCAAGCCCAAGGAGCGCGCTCTCGTCCACAAGATGGTCAAGGAGCTGAAGCTCGATCCGGACGAGGCAAAGCAGGTCGAGAGCTGGCTGCAAGTGCCGCCGCGCGCCGAGGACGTCGACCCGGCCGCCATCCCGCGCGCGCACCGGCAGATGGTGCTCGATTTCGCGCAACGCATGGTCAAGGCCGACGGGAGCGTCGATCCGGAAGAGGAGGAGAGCCTGTCCCTCCTGGAGGCGCTCTTGGCTTGACGGTGGGGGGCTCCGGTCGGACGGCTCTGCGGTCGTTCCTCTGCCCCCCACACCCCCCGCGGGCGTAACCGGTCGCCATTCCTCGCGTCCGTCTGGTACGCTCGGGGCGTGCTTCGCCAAGGTCTCGGTCGCCGGCACGGCCCGCGGAGGATCCCCCTCGCGGGCGTGGCGACCGCGCTCGCCCTCCTCCTCGTCCCCGCCCGGCCCGCAGGCGCGTTCCCGCACGTCGTCCGCGCCGGCGAGACGCTCGCTCAGATCGCCGAGCGCGTGTACGGCCGCGTCGAGATGGAGCAAATCCTCGTCTCCGCGAACGCCCTCGACGCAGGCAGGGGCCTTTCGATCGTGCCCGGCATGCGCCTGGAGATCCCGTCCGTCGGGCACCACCGCGTCGCCGCCGGCGAGACCTGGACCTCGCTCGCCGACACGCTGCTCGGCCACCCCGATCGCAGCGACGTCCTCGCCCTCACGAACGAAGCCAAGCCCTGGATCCAGCCCACCGAAGGCCAGGAGATCCGCGTCCCCTACAACCTCCGGTACGTCGCCGGCCCAGGCGACTCCACGCTGACCGTCGCCTACCGCTTCCTCGGCCAGCGCGACAAGGCGTGGATGCTCGATCGGTACAACCGCCTCGGCGGTGAGGCGCTCCAGCGCGGCGACGTGGTGCTCGTGCCGCTCACCGAGCTCGAGCTCACGGCCGAAGGAAAGGCCCTCGCCGCGAGCGCAGGCGCGCTCGTCCGCTCGGAAGGCGCAGGCCGCGCGCGGGAAGCCCAGCGCCGCGTCGATACGGACCTGCCGCAGCTCGCCGCCGACGTACGCAACGGCCGCTACGTCGACGCCGTCGCGCGCGCGAGCCGCATGCTCGGCTCGGGGGACCTCTCGCGGACGCAGCTCGCGCAGATCCACCAGCGCCTCGTCGAGGCCTACGTCGCGCTCGACGCCCAGGGCCTCGCCGAGACCTCTTGCCTCGCCTGGCGCGAGGCCGATCCCGCGATTGTCCTCGACCCGATCGAGCTCTCCCCGAAGATCGTTCGTGCCTGTACGAACGCGAGCACCCTCGGCGCCGCCGCGCCGCCTCCCTCCGTGATCCCCTCTGCGTCCGCGTCCGCGGCGCCCACCGCGCCACGCCGCGCGCCTGCGGGAGGTCGGTAGGCGTGGAGCAAGGCGAGCCGCGCGCCCCGATCGCCTCCGGCGCCGAGCAGCTCGCGCCGGGCCGTGTCGTCGCCTCGCGGTACACGGTCGAGTCCGTCGTCGGCGAGGGCGCGAGCGGCATCGTCTACGTCGCCAAGGACAGCGAGACGGACGCGCGTGTCGCGCTGAAGGTCATCCACCGGACCCTCTGCTTCGACCCGCACTTCTCGCGCCGCTTCACGCGCGAGGCCTCGATCCTGAAGCAGCTCGAAGGCAACCACATCGTGCGCCTGCTCGACGTCACCGAGGACGACGGCCTGCCCGTGCTCGTGCTCGAATACGTCGAGGGCCTCTCGCTCGACGTGGCGCTCCGCAAGCATCGGCCCTCGATCGACGATGCCGTGGAGATCACGCTCCAGATCTGCGCCGCGCTCGGCGCCGCGCACGCGGGCGGCTTCGTGCACCGCGACCTCAAGCCCGCGAACGTGATCATCCAGGGCGAGCTCGGCACGGGCCGCGTGCCCATGGTCTGGGTCGTCGACTTCGGCCTTGGCAAGGCCTTGCACCGCGATCCCTCGGGCACCTCGCTCACCGAGCGCAACATGATCCTCGGCACGCCCGAGTACATGTCGCCCGAGCAGGTCCGCGGCGACGACGTCGATCACCGCTGCGACATCTACGCGGCTGGCGTGCTCCTCTTCGAGATGCTCACGGGCCGCGCGCCGTACACCGGCAAGACGCCCATCGCGGCCATGACCGCGCACCTCACCGAGCCCGTCCCCTCGCCGCGCGCGTCGAGCCCCGATCGGGACATCCCGCCCGCGCTCGAAGCCGTCGTCCATCGCGCCCTCGCGAAAAACCCCGACGAGCGGTACGAGACCGCGCGCGCCTTCGCCGAGGCCCTCTCCGGCGCGCGGGACGAGCATCACGTCATCGCGCCTGCGGCCGTCGACGACGCCGACGCGCTCGCCACGGGCGACACCGAGCTCGAGCTCCGCACGGCCGTCGCGAAGGCCGTCGCGCTCGCTCCCAAGCCTGCACCGCCCGTGAACGCCGCCGCGGAGCGCCCGGGACAGCCGGCGACACGGTGGCCGTGGATCCTTTTGGCGGTCGTGCTCGCGGCCGCGGCCATCGCCGTCGGCGCGATGGCGGGCGCGCGGTAGAAGCCACGCATCGCGGATGGCTTTCGCGGGGCATCGCGGCGATAATGCGCCGCGACCATGAAGACGCGCTTTCTTTGGAGAAAAGGTGTTCTCGCGGCCTCCGCCCTCGCCCTCGGGGTCGCGCTTCTTCCGAGCGCTGCGCGCGCCGAGGTCGTCGCCGTGGATTGCGACGTCGATCCCGACTGGTGCAAGACCGCTCCGATCGCCTTCTCGCGCAGCGACTCGCTGCCGATCGAATGGAGCTTCGACACCGGTTGGGTCCCGGCAAACTCGCCCTTGCAGGTCCACCTATGGGCGGGCGTCTATGCGACCACGCGTGTCTCGCTCAAAGGCGCGCTCGAAACGAACTGGCCCGAAGCGCTCCTGCTCCGCGCGCCCGGCACGCCCGAGGGCGGCTTGCTCTCGTATCACTACGGCGTCGAGCTCGGCGCGCAGGCGCAGCTCCACGTGAAGATCGCCGGCATCCCGTACGATTGGGTCGGCGACATCCCGTACATCCCGCAGATCGACTTCCAGGTCGAAGGCGAACAGGTCTTCGATGCATGGGGCTGGAAACCTGGCGCCACGCTCTCCAGCAAGACCACGCCGCAGACGATCATCGAGGTCCCCCTCAGCGACATCATCAGCATTCCCAGCGTCCTCGTGGACGGCGGCCTCAAGGTCGACGTGCAGATGGAGCTCGCCGCGACGTACACGACCGAGCGGATCGTCGTGGAGACCGCCGAGGGCAAATTCGTCGTGGGCGGCGACATCACCGAGGAGGGCGGCGAGACGAAGGCCGAGTACTTGAACGGCCCCTCGATCGATCTCGACGTGCATCCCGAGGGGTACGTCGATTACGACGGCATCATCCACCTCATCCCGGGCATGTGGGTCGAGATCCTCGGCCAGAACTTCTCGTTCGACCTCATCGACATCCCGATCTCGTTCCCGATCACGGAGACGAAGTGGTCGTTCCCCAAGCAGCGCGTGCACGTCCCGCTGCCCGACCTCGTGCTGCCGAAGGACGTGATCGATTTCGGCGAGGTCGAGGTCGGGCAGAAGAGCCTCGAAAGCTTCGGCTTGTGGAATGCGGGCGAGGCGCGCGCGAAGGTCACGATCGTGTCGAGCAGCCCGGAGCTCTTCCCCGCGTGGGATCCGAGCCTCGAGATCGAACCCGGCGTCACGGCGGACACGGCCGTGCGCTTCATGCCCAAGAAAAACGGCCCCTTCGAGGCGACGTTGTTCATCGCTTCGAACGATCCGAACGACCCGGTCCAGGAGATCGTCCTCAAGGGCGTGGGCTTCGGCGGCCCCGTGGCTCCGTCGCAGGACATCTCGCAGGAGAGCGGCTGCGCCTGTCGCGCTGCGGGCACCGACGCGCCTGCGCCCACCTCCGGTGGCCTCGCCCTCAGCGCCCTCGCCGGCGTCGCGGCCCTCGTACGTCGATTCCGTAAGGGGGGTCCACGCTGACCCCCATGGGTCACGCACGACCCTCCTGACGGAACGTCACGGGATCGACACCCACGTCATTTCGATAGCTTACAAAATCAAGCCTGGGTCTTCCTTGACCCCCCGGTTTGATGTAAATCTGCGAAACTCTGCCAATTCCTTGGCTGGCATATCCCTTGCTGAAGTCCATTGCGGACCTGACTTCAGCATCGGGGAGTTCCTGACATGTCGACGGCCACGCAGGATCAGCTCAGCCACGAAACCCAGCCCTCTTCGCAGACCCGCGCCGTGCGCCCGGCGTTGGCCTTCATGGGATCCCGCGTTGTCGGGCAGAGCGCCACGATCGAGGAGGTCGTCCGCGTGATCGGACGCCTCTCGATGTCCCGCGTGCCCGTGCACTTCGTCGGGGAGCCCGGCGCCGGCAAGCGCTTCTTCGCGCGGGTCCTGCACGAAACGACGGCCCAGGGTCCGCTCGTCGTGCTCTCCGACGAGAGCGCGCCCATCGACACCGCCGCGCTCCACGCCGCCGCCGAGAGCGCCCGCGGCGGGACGCTCGTCGTCGTCGCGATCGATCGTCTCCCCGCCGAGCTCTCCGCCGAGCTCGTCGCCCTCGCGAACCGCGGCGACACGCGCCTCGTCGTGACCTCCGAGCGGCCGCTCGATCCGAGCAGCGGCTGTAACGCTGCGCTCTGCGCGCTCTTCGCCGAGACCACGGTGAAACTCCCGACCCTGCAAGAGCGCGCGAACGACCTGCCCCAGCTCGTCCAGCATTTCTTCGAGCTCCACGCCGCGCGCGCGCACCGCAACGATCTGCGCGGCATCTCCCCCGAAGCGAGCTCGCTGCTCGAAGGTCACACGTTCGCGGAGCACGCGCGTGGCCTCGAACGCGCGATCGAACAGGCGGTCGGCTTCGCCGAGGGCCCGTACGTGACCGTCTCGGATCTGCCCGAGGAAATCCGCGCGCCGAAGGCGCCCGCCTCGCCGCTCCTTCTCGGCGCCTTGCCCGTGCAGGGGCTCGATCTGCGCGCTGCGGTCGAGGAGTTCGAGACGCGCATGATCCTCCAGGCGCTCGAGCGCACGGGCTGGAACAAGAACCGCGCCTCGCGCCTGCTCGGCCTGAACCGCACGACGCTCGTCGAGATGATCAAGCGCAAGCGCCTCGCGCCGCCGCCCGGCGCCCGCAAGCCGGTGTCCGCGAAGGCCGACGCGCACGAGGCGCTCGCCCTCGCCGACGCCGAGTGATCAGCGCATCACGTCTTTGAAGCTCATCGCCGGCTTCGGCGGCCCCTCGTGGGCCAGCCGGATCACGAGGTCGGCCATCTTCTCCACCACCCACGGAAAGTGCTCGGGCCCGAGCGACGAGATGTCGAAGTCGGGCGCCGAGTTCATGAAGTCGATCGCGTACGGCACGCCGTCGCGGATCGCGAGCTCGACCGTGTTCATGTCGTAGCCGAGCGCGCGACAGAGCGAACGAGCGTCCTCCACGCATCGCGCGAGCAGCGCGGGTTCGAGCGGAGGCATCGTCTCGCTCGCCCGCACGTACCTGTCGAAGTGCCCGAGCCGCGGATCCCACAACGCGGGCAGCACGTGCTCCTTGCCGACCACGATGCACCGCACGTACTGCGACCACGGGATCGCCTCCTGCGCGATCATCGTCAGCATCCCTGTCCGATCGTACGCGCGCCACAGCTCTTCGAGCGAGCTCACGCGATAGACGTCACGGAACCCTCCGCCCCAGTGCGGCTTGATGAACATCGGGAAGCCGAGCTCGCGCGCCGCGCCTTCCCAGTCGAGCGGGAAGCGCAAGTTGCAGAGCGTCTCGTTCGACACCCCCTCGCCGTACGACTTCGACGGCAGCACCACGGTCCTCGGCACGCGCACGCCGAGCCGCGCCGCGAGCGCCGTCCCGAAGAGTTTGTCGTCCGCGATCCGCCAGAACGGATTGTTCACCACGCGCGTGCCATTCAGCACCGCGAGCTTCAGCACCGGCTGGTAACAGGTCACCTCGTGCGAGATGCGATCGACGAGCACGTCGTACGGCGGCGGCCGATCGATCGAGGTGATGTCGAGCTCGGCGTAACTCGCCACGACGCCGGCGTCGCGCCGCGCGACCTCGGCGATCAGGGCATCGGGAAAGGAGCGCTCACGTCCGACGAGCAAGCCAACGCGGAGGACCATGAAGCCCTCCTACACCAAACCTCCGCGCTCGTCACAGGGCCATGGCGCGCAGTTCGCGCTTCAGCACCTTGCCTGTCGGGTTGCGCGGCAAGGACGGAACGAACACGAACTCGCGCGGCACCTTCGCGCCCGACAGCCGAGCGCGCGCGAACGCTTCGAGTTCCTTCGACTCGGCGCGCGCGCCCGCCTTCAGCACCACGAACGCGCGCACCCGCTCGCCCCAGGCTTCGTCCGGGACGCCCACGATCGCGACCTCCGCGACCGCTGGATGATCGTGCAGCACGTGCTCCACCTCGGCTGGATACACGTTCACGCCGCCCGAGATGATCATGTCGCGCTTGCGACCTTCGAGGAAGAAGTAGCCGCGCTCGTCCCTCCGCGCGAGATCACCGACCGAGAAGAACCCGTCGCGCATCGCGTCGCGCGTGCCCGCGTCGTCGGCGTGGTAGCCCGAGAAGAGCTGCCCGCTCCGCGCGTAGAGCTCGCCCACCTCTCCCGGCCCGCAGACGCGCCCCGCCTCGTCGTAGAGCCGCACCTCCGCGCCTGGGATCGTCCGGCCGATCGTCCCCGGCGCCGCGCGCAGATCCGCGGGCTTGGCGAGCGTCACCACGCCCGTCTCCGTCGCCCCGTAGAAGTTGAACAGTTTGTCCCCGAAGAGCCGGAGCACCTCGTTCGCGAGCGGGATCGAGATCGCCGCGCCGCCCGTGAAGATCGCCTTCAGCGACGACGTGTCGTAGCGCCGGATCTTCTCCTCCCCGAGCTCCACGATCCGGTGCAGCATCGTCGGCACCACGGCGGTCGTCGTCACGCGGTAGCGCTCGATCGCTTCGAGGAACGACTCGGGCCGGAAGTCGCGCAGCACGATCACCGTGCTCCCCACGAGGTACGACATCGTGATGAACCCGAACGCCGTCGCGTGATAGAGCGGGCACACCGCGAGGTGCACCTCGCCCATCTGCATCGGCGTCTCCCCGATGAACGCGAACGCCGCGCTCGTCGCTCCCTTCGCGAACTGCCGCACCGCGCCCTTGGGTTTGCCCGTCGTGCCCGACGTGTACATCACCACCGCGGGCTCGTCGCCGGGCTTGGGCGGCGGCCCCTTCGCCGACGCGACCAGCGCTTCGAGCGTCGGAAACGACGCGACCTCGCCGCCCACCGAAAAACATCGCTCTCCGCCGATCTGCGCGAGCTTCGGCGCCGCCTCGCGCACCGTCTCGGCCACGTCCACGTCGAAGAAAAGCGCGCGCGCGCCCGAGTGCGTCGCCACATACTCCAGCTCGCTCGGCGTCGACCGAAACGAACAGCTCACTGCGCCGCACCCGAGCTTGCCCGCGGCGATCTGCAGCAGCACGAACTCCGGCCGGTTCTTGATCATCAGCGCGATCCGATCGTCCGGCCGAACGCCTCGCTCCGCGAGCCCCGCGGCGATGCGCTCGATGCGCTCGTTCATCTCCTGAAACGAGTACGCGCGCTCCTCCACGAGCCTGCCGCTCGGCGACGCCGAGAGCCCCACGAGGCCCACGGTGTGGGGATCGTTGTGCGCCATGAAGTGAAAAAGCAGCGGCGGCGCGGCCTTGCGCGTCCGCAAAAGCTCGCGCGCGGTGGCTTCGAGCCCGGCCCAGCGAACGTGGCTCGGCATCTTGGTCTGGATCGCGACGCGGCCTACCGTCCGCGCCCCGAACACGACATCCTTGGCGACCCGCTCGAGCGAGGAGAGCCTCTCCTTCCAGTGCATGCTCGGATTGTAGTCTCGCGACGTTGGGGATAGGTTACTCCCGTGAGCGAGCGGCGAACCACCGGAGGCCGCGCGGCCATCGAGCTGAACGTCGAGTACAAGCGGCTCAACACGTTCTTCGCCGACTACACGCGCAACATTTCGAAGGGCGGCACCTTCATCCGCACGGACCGGCCCCTCGACGTGAACACCGAGTTCGTCTTCGCGCTCAGCATCAAGAACCTGGCCGAGCCGCTCCGCCTCCGCGGGCGGGTCAAGTGGATCGTGCGTCCCGTCGACGCCACACCCGACTCCCCCGCCGGCATGGGCATCGAGTTCCAGTACAACGACGACAAAGAGCGACGCGAAACCGAGGCGATCGTCGAGAAGCTCATGGCGAACGAGCTTGGCGACGAGCTCGCCGGCAAGCTCCTCGGACACAAGCCGAGCACGAAGGCGTAAGCGCGAAGCGATCCGGTTCGTCTATCCTGGTTTCGGCCGGTTTCGAGCCTGCTTCCGACGTCCGGGGGGCCTCGTGCCCTCGTGCAGGTTCGCGCCCGCCGTGTACACTCCGCGAAGATGCCTCCGAGATCTACGCCCCGCGCGCGCGCGTTCGCCCGAGCCATCCTCGCCTCGCTCCTCGCCGCCAGCGCCGTCGGCTGCGGGACGTCGAACCGGCCCACGAAGACCCCTGTGCAGGTCGTCGAGGGCCCTGTCCGCCCCGTCGACGTCCAGGACGCGGACTTCTCCGCCAGCCTCGCGCGTGTCCTTTCGGACGGCGCGCGCACCCCGCAGCGGCTCGGCCTCGTCGCGGGCGTCGTGCGCCGCCAGCTCGCGCATGCCGAACGTCGCTTCGCGCTCGGGCATGCCGAGCGAGGGACCGCGAGCGTCCTCGGCGCGCTCTACCTCGTCCGCGTCGGCGAAGGGCAAGGCGCGATGGTCGACGCGACCGGCGCGCGCGCGCTCGACGGCGCGATCCGCCACCTCTCGGGCCTCGGCGACGAGGGCCGCGTGCACGCGCTCATGCGCATGCGCGCCGCCGCGCTCGGCACGAACGCCCCGGGACGCACCGAGCTCGACGAGCACCTCGCGAACCTCGAACGCTGGATGGGCGACACCCACGCGGGCAGCCCCGGCGTGAAGCTCGGCGCCGAGGCGCGGTACCTCGCTGCGCGCGCCATGGTCGATCCGTCCGGCGATACGCTCGACGCTGCGGCGAACGCGATCGAGGCGTGGGTCGGGCGTGGCATCGAGATCAACCGCATCTTCCGGCAGACGGGCAAGCGGCCCGAGCGCGCCGAGGCCATGGAGGCCGCGCGCGCCATCGAAACCGGCGCGATGATGCTCGCGTCGATCTTCGCTCGGCACGGCGACGCGCAGAGCGCCCTGGCGCGCATCGAGAGCTCCGAGGTCCGCCTCATCGCCGCGCCTGGCCTCCGCCAAGGCCTCCTGATGGCCTCCGAGGACGGCGACGCGCGGGCGTGGGAGCTGCTCGCCTCGGCGTTCGTCAATGAACGCACGCCGATGAGCGACGAGGAAGAGGAGGACCGCGAGGAGCGGCTCGATCCGCGCCTCGTCGAGGCGGGCCTTTGGGGCAGCGTGCTCGAAGCGTACCGCAAGGACCCGAAGGACTTTTCCGCGGCCCGGATCCTCGCCGGAGAGCTCGTCCTGCTCGGCATGTCCGAGGGCGCGCCGGCCGTGCTTGCGAGCGCGCTTGGCCCGCAGCCGAACGCGAGGCTCATCGCGGCCGCGAACCACATCGTCTTCGATGGCATGGCCGTCGACGCCGACATCGGCGACATCGACGCCGTGCGCCGCACCTTCCGCGCCGCCGCGCCCCTGCTCGCGGCGGCCGATCGCCCCGAGATCGCGGCCGCGGGCCTCGAACCCACGCCGGCGCGCCTGCGCTTGCTCATGGCCTCCGTCGAAGTGCACGCTGGCGACCTCGCCGCGGCGCGCCCGCTCTTCGTGGCCGCTGCCAAGGGGGACCCCTCGGTCGCCGCGTGGCTGCGCGTCGCGCGCGCGGATCGTCAGGCCAAGGACTCTGCGGCGGCGCTCGACAACCTGCGCCGCTCGTTCTCCGCGCCCGACGCACGCGCCTCCCTCGCCGACCTCGCCGAGGCGCACCTGCTCGCGTTCGAGATTCATCGCGACCTCGGGGCCACCGATGCGGCGAAGGCCGAGCTCGCGGACGCGCTCTCCGCCGCGCTCGCCTCCCAGAAGCAGCGCGGCGAAGCGGGCACGCGCGCCCGGGCCGAGACCTTGCTCGGCCGCGTCCTCGAAGCGTACGGCGACGCCAAGACTGCACGACGCGCGCACGATCGGGCCCTCGCGGTTGCGGCCACCGATCGTCCTGCGCTCGGCGCCACGGTCCTCCAGGTCGTCTCGCGCGCGCTCGTCCGGCGCGACCTCGACGCGGCGCGCGCGGCCGTTCGCCAGGGCCTCGAAGCCGACGTCGATCAGGAAGAACGCATCTATGGCGGCCTCTGGCTCTTCCTCCTCGAACGGGAACTTCGCGCGACGCCGGACGATACGACGGCGCGTGCGCTCTCGACAAATGGCGACCGTGACGCGTGGGTCGTCAAGCTCGCGCAGTGGGCGCTCGGACGTATGACGGACGAAGGCCTCCTCGCGGCTGCGCAGAATGCGTCACAGCGAGTCGAGGCGGAGTTTTACACGGCCATGGCACGACGCGCCTCGGGCGACCCGGCCACACAAGAGCGCCTGCGTAAAGTCGCGGACAGCCCGATCTTCGATCTCGTCGAGGTCCAGCTCGCGCGGGACCTGCTTGCGCCGAATTTTCGCGCAGAGCTGCCACAAGGCACCACGTTGCCCTGAACGGCACGCAATCGCCGGCGCATTTCCCTCCCGCGGCCGGCCACGAATGATATCATACCATTCATGAAATTCTTATGGCTACGGGGTGCTTCCGTCCTCGTTTCTGCGGGTGCGCTCTTCCTCGCCGGCTGCGGCGCGGATGGCCCAGTCGTATGGCCTATCAGCGGCGCGACCGACGGTGATTTTCCGCTCTCATCCACCTTTGGTCCCCGTGTCCGTACGGAAGACGACATCTATGACTTTCATCGCGGCATCGACATCGCCGTCCCCGAGGGCACGGACGTCTCCGCGATCGCCGCGGGCAGGGTCAGCGAGATTCAGACAAACACGAGTGCCGGCGGCATGCTCGTCAAGGTCGACCACGGCGGCTATTACAGCACGTACGTGCATTGCTCCGAGGTGGACGTCGACGTCGGCGACAGCGTCGACGCCGGCGAGGTCATCGCCCTGAGCGGCAAAGCCTCGAATGGCTTCGCGCACCTGCACTTCGAGATTCGCAAGCCCGGCGACAACAAAAAGGACTGCGTCCACCCGCTCGAAGTCCTGCCCTACACGGACAAAGGCGCACCCACGCTGGAGATTGGCAAGGTGGACATGACGAACCCTCTCCAGCCCAAGGTCACGATCACGGCGCGTGTGGGCGCGGGCGAGCTCGACCTCCGCCGCGTCTCCGTCGCCACCTTCGAGGCCGACACCGGCGCCATCCTCGAAGGCCTCGTGCCCCTCTCCGAGCGGGCCTACGACATCGACGACTGGAATCGCACCTATTCATCGAGCGAATCCGACGTCGTCATCGACGACCCGAACAACGAGGGCATCCTCGTACGGCCGAAGAAATACAACAACACGATGCCCGCGTACGAAGTCGATTTCACGTTCACGGGGCTCGTCGGCGCCGTCACGAGCGGCCTGCTACGCATCCGGGCCGTGGCCACGGACGTCACGGGCAACGTGATCAGCGTCGAATCGCATTGACGCGCTGAACCGCCGGCCCGCGTCAGGGCAGGATGTTCAGATTGTCGAAACGCGCCCGGCCCGGGTTCGGCGCCGGCTCGTCGATCCCTCCGGTCAGGGCCACGTACATCTCTCCGGCGGGCAGCGGGTTCGGCTCGCTCGCCTGCACCTTCCATTGCTGCCCGTCGGGCGACGTCTCCCAGAACGTAGTCCCGTCCTGCTCGCGAATACGCCAGAACGCGTGCTCGGTGGGATTGTATTCGGTGAACGCCACATCGGTGTAGTTGTCGGCGAGGATCTTGTGGCAGTACAGCGTCCCCTGGTAGAAAGCGATCTCGACCGCGTTATCGCTCCCCGTGCCGACCTGGAACGCCGCATAAGCTTTGGCGGTCGGGTTCGGGACCTCCAGCACCTGGACGAACACGCCACAGTTTGAGATGTCGTACGGCTGGGTCGAGTAATGCACCGCGTATCCGGGGGCTCCGGACTCCATCGTCACGATCAGGTTGCCCTCGGACTCGGCGATCGACGCGCCGGCTTCCACGTAGTTCGACCATTTCTCCGGATCGGTCATCCCGTCGTCGAAATTGTCCTTCAAGGCGATCGTGCACTGCGGAGCCCCGCCCGCGCCGCCCGCGCCGCCCACACCACCTGCGCCGCCCATTGCGGAGCTGCTGCTCGACGCGCCGCCCTCGCCTCCCATTCCGCCGACGCCGCCCGACCCGGAACTGCTGTTGACGCTCGACACGCCCATCTCCGCGCCCGCGCCTCCGCCGCCGAGCCGCGGATCGTACGCGTCCCAGTCCCGGTTGCAGCCGACGAGGTGAGCGAAGAGCGGCAACCAGGCGAGCCTCGAAATCATGTTGTTGCACATCATGCCAAACCTCGCCCGGATCAGAACGCTCCACCCACTTCGACGAACGCGCCCGCGGGCCCGACCACGACCCGCGCGTCCGTCCGCTTCGCCGCCTTCGGCCCGCCGAGCGCGATCATCAACGCGCCCGCCGCCACGCCTGCCGCCCCGCCCACGAGCGAGCCGAGCGCGATCGCGTCGAGCCGTTTTCCCTCGTCGATCACGTCCGCATACCGCGGATCCGTGCACCGTTTGCCCCCGCAATCGGCGAGAAGCCCGTCGTATTTGCTCTGCGCCATCGCAGTCGTCACGCCAAACACCCCGAGCCCCACCACGCCGAGCCCCGCGACCACGTACCCGGCGATCCGCACGCCGCCGCCCGCCGTCGATTCTGCGAGCGCGGGCTTGATGGGCTCGTTTTTCGGCCCCTCGGCGCCCGGGGCCACGAAGATCGTCTTCGTCTGCCCGCCGACCACGGTCTCCTCGCGCTGCATCCGCGCGCCTTGGGCCGGCTCGACCTCCACCACCACCTTGCCCGGCAGCACGACGATGGCCACGCCGAGCCGCTCGGCCGGCAGCGCCGTGCCATTGAGGGTCACGCGGGCGCCCTCGGGCTGCGCGAGGGCCACGATCACCTTCGCCACCTTGGGCTCGAGCGCGGCGAGGTCGGCCGCGGCGCTGTCGCGGGCCCGCTCGTATTTCGGTTGCTCCTGGGCCAGGACCGCCGCCTCGACCCGCGTCGCCGCGAGCTCTTCATACGCCTCGACGAGCTTGCCCAGCGCGAGCAGCGACCGGGCGATCATCATCCGTGCATTCGGACTCTTCGTGATCGCGTAGGCCTCGCGAAACCGGGCGATCGCCTCCTCGTGCTGGCCCTTGTCATACAGTTCCTGCCCCGCGTCGAACGCCTTCTGCGCCGCGGCCGTGGATGCAGGGGTCGGCGCGGCGAGCGCGGGCGCGCCCGAAAGGGCGATTTGGACCGCCACCACGAATGCAGCGAGGGAACGTCGGATGAAACGCGTCATAACTCCCGGGGACGATAGCCCCCCTTCGACGGAGGGTTTGCCGTCCGAAGGGTCGAAGCCGTCGAAAGAGGCGTCGCAGGCTTCGCCACCGCGGATGGCGCCGCCTGCGTGGGCGTGGGAATTGGCGCCGCCGCTGCAGACGCCCCCGTCGACGCGACGGGCGGCGGCTCGGTGGCCGTCGTCACGGCCGGCGCCTGCGTCTCGATCGGCGCGCCCTGCGTGACGCGCCCCTCGCTCGGCCCATTCGCTTCCGGAGACGGCTGCCCATACCGCACCCCGACGAACACCCCGACGGCCGCCGCCGCCACGGCCACCAGAACAAACATCCCCCGGAACGACCTCTTCTTCGGCGGCTCGACCTCCGCGTCCCGCGTGCTCGTGAGCGCCGTGCGCGCCGGGGTCGCCGCCGGCGCGGGCAGGGCTGCCTCTTGGCTCCCCGTTCCTCCCGTCCCCGTCACGCTCGAAATACCGGACACCGTCGATCGCCGGCCCTCCGGGGCAAGCGCCGACGGCGGACGGTGCACGTTGATCGTCCGGACATACGCCGCCACCACGCGAGCGTTTGCCACCACGACCCCGTCGGCGCGCGCCGCTGCCTCCAGCGCATCGGCGAAATCGGCGGCGCTCGCGTGACGCTCGTCGGGGTTTTTCTCCAGGGCCTTCATGCAAACCTGCGCGATGGCCTCGGGCACCTCCGGGATCACCTCGCGCGGCGACACGGCCGCGTTCTCGGTGATCTGGTACATCATCGCCACCTCGCTCTCGGCCTTCACCAGCCGGCGACGGGCGAGCATCTCCCATAACACCGCCCCGGCCGCGTACACGTCCGTGCGCCTGTCGAGAGGCTTCGAACGAATCTGCTCCGGGGCCATGTACGGCACTTTCCCCTTCACCGTCCCGGTGCGCGTGCTCGAAAGCCGTGAATCGGCGCGGGCGACCCCGAAATCCGTGAGCTTCGTGATGCCGTCCGTGCTCACGAGGATGTTTTGCGGGGACACGTCGCGATGCACGATCCGGAGCGGTACGCCCTGTTCGTCCGCGAGCTCGTGCGCGGCTTCGAGGCCCGCGAGCGCGTCGAGGAAGATCCGGAGCGCGACGTCGACCGGGACCCGATCGCTCTGACGAGCGGCGCGCCGCAGGATCTGCTGAAGGCTCGGCCCCTCGACGTATTCCATCACGAGCGAGAGCGCGCCCTCCTCGGCCTCGGTCACGTCGAGGGTCGCGACCACGTTCGGGTGCCGGATCCGCGCGGCGAGCCGGGCTTCGTCGAGGAACATCGCGACGAACTCCGGCTCCTTGGCGAGGTGCGGGTGCATCTCCTTCACGGCGACGAGCCGTTCGAACCCGCCGAGGCCGTGGGCCCGCGCGAGGTAGACCGTGGCCATGCCACCCGAGGCGATCTCGGCGAGCTTGTCGTAACGGCCGCTCTCGGATGCCATCCGGGACAGGGTACACGAGGTGCCCCGACCTCTGGAAGTCCTCTAGATCACGCGCCCGTCACGAGCGGCGAATCGTTCTTCCCGACGACCGAAATCACGGCGCCCCCTTATGGCAATGCCATCACCTCCACCACCGCCGCCCCCTTCGCGCCTGCCTTCTTCGGCGCCACGAGCTTTCCGCTCTCCAGATCGAAGCGCCCCTCCGCCGCCTCGATCACCTTCTTCGTCTTCGCCCCGTCCACGCCCCCCGCGCTCGTCACCGACACGCGCACCACGCTCCGCTCGAACACCGCCGCGAGCAGCCCGATCGTGTCGATCAACGCCTCCTCGTCGAGCTTCTCCTGACGGAACACCACGAGCGGCTTCTCGCCCTCCGAGGGCTTCCCCTTGCCTGCCTCGCTCTTCATGTCCCCGCCGGGGAGCGCGCCCGAGCGCGCGAGCGCCGCGATCACGTTCGTCGCGATCGGCGGCGTCTCCGGCGGCGGCGTCGCGAGCACCGAGGCCCCGCGATAGAGCTGCCACGTCCGCTGGAACAACGTCGTCAGCGTCAGCGCCCCGCGCCCCGACAACCCCGCCATCCTCGCGTTGTCCCCGATCGACGCCGGGGCCACGTCCCCGAGCCGCCGCAAGAGCGCGAGCGGCTCCGGCGCGCCCTTCGCCGCCGCCACGATCCGCGCCCCGCCCGGCGGATCCGTGGCGAGCTTCTTCTGCCCCTCCAGAAACCCCTTCGCGAGCGCCACGAGCGCGCGCTCCTTGTCCGCCACGAGCCCGCGCGGCGCCACGGCCACGAGCGGAACGAGCCGCGGCGCGTCCGCCGTCGTCAGCACGATCTTGCGCCCCGCCGCGCCGTCCGCGCCCATCTCCGTCCGATCGAACGCGACGAACCCGGCCTCTTTTTCGTCACGGCTCCCGGGCGCCACGACCTTCACGTTCGCGGCCGGCACGCCCGCGACGTCGAGCAAGAAGAGCCCGACGAACGTCGCCGGCGCGCCCGGCGTGCCCACGAGCGTCACGTCGCCCTTCACGGGCGCCGTCGGCAGCCCGTCCTTCGCCGCGAACGCCTCCCGCCCGCGGGAAAACCCCACCACGAAAAACACCTCGGGCGACAGGGCCCGCAGCCGCTCGTAGGCCGCGAGGAACGTCGGCAGCGGCACCACGGCCACATCCGCCCCGTTCTCGTCGCTGCCGCCGCGCGCGAGCGCCTCCTCGACCGCGCTCATCGCGTCCGACACCGAGAGCCGCACGTCGAGCCCCGACGCCGTGAACACGCTCTTCGGCCCCGGCGTTTGCCCCTCGTTTGCGAGCAGCCCCGGCGCCGCCAGCTCCCAGCCGAGCGACACCACCTTCAGCGGCCGATCGAGCAACGGCTGCGGCTTCGTTTCCACCGGCGGCGCGCCCGCGCTCGTGCTCCCGTTCGCCACGGGCGCAGCGCCCGCGCTCCCGCTCCCGCTCGGCACCGGCCCGGCGCTCGCGGCGGCGCTCGTCCCTGCGCCCGCGCTTGCGCTCTCGCTCGGGGCGGGCAGCGCCGCGACGGCCTCGTCTCTTGGCGCCGGCGCCGTGTGGGGCGCGCGGCTCCGCGTCACGAAGATCGCGCCGAACCCTCCGAGGAGACAGATGAGCAAAACGAAGACGATTTTCTGGCGCAAGGGACTCACCACTGGCTGGAGGAGGCGCTCGGATCGCCGAGCTTGCGCCGCCCGGGGTAGCTCGATTTGACGAGGCGCTTGAGCTCGTTCACCGGCACGGCCAGGTTCAGGTTCTGCGCCCCTGCGAAGGCGCCGCCGAACTGGGCCGTGTTGATCCCGATCACCTCACCGCGCATGTTGAACAGCGGCCCGCCCGAATTTCCCGGGGAAATCGGCACCGAGATCTGGATCCACTGCCGCCCCTCGTGCAGCCGCCGCGCCGAGACGAGCCCGTCCGTCAGCGTGTGCTCGAGCCCGAGCGGGTTGCCGATCGCGATCGCCCTCTCGCCGACCACGATCTTCTCCGAGTCGCCGAGATCGAGCGGCTTCGCGTCCGGCGGCGCGCCGCCTTCGAGCGGTTGTTTCAGATCGATCGCGAGCAGGGCCAGGTCCACCTCGCGGTTGTCCACGAGCACCTGGATGTCGTGGTAGGCCGCGCCGTTCTCGAACTTGATGCGCGCCGACGTCGCGCCCTCGATCACGTGGTGGTTCGTCACGACGACCCCCGCCTCGTCGATCAAGAACCCGGTCCCGCCGCCCTGCGCCTCGCCCTTCTTCACGAAGATCGTCACGACTGAAGGCGAGAGGTCACGGAACAGCTCGGCCGGCGTCTTGTCGGCCTTCCCCGTCGCGCCGGCGTCCACGGGCGTGCCCGCATCCACGGGCGCGCTCGCATCCACGACCGCCGGCACCGCCGCCGCTGCGTCCGCCGCCGCGCCCGCATCCGCTGCGGCCTCGGCGTCTGCGCCGGCGTCCGCGGCCCCGTCCGCGACGGGCGCGGGCGTGGGCGTGGGCTCCCAAAACGTGGGCCGCACGCCGCCGAGCAGGTACGCGACCTGCGCGAGCTGCTTGTACCCCGCGATGGCGAGCCGATCGCCTTCCCTCACGTAGAGCGACCCGGTGAACTTCGCGGCGCCCGTGAACGCGAGCGCCACGCCGAGCCAAGCGATCGCGAGCACGTCGGTGACGATGCTCGCCCCCCCCTTGGTTTGCCCCTCGGGAAGCAGCTTGTCGGCGATCCCGAGCGGCACGATCACGGTCACGGCGAGCGCGATGAGCAGCCGGGCATAGCCGTTCTCCGTCATCGCGCCGACCACGGCCATCAGCGAGATCAGCGTGGCGACGAACCCCCAGACGATCGCGACGATCTTGAGGAGGGTCAGCGCGACGCGGAAGCCTTTCGACGGCTCGCTCGACGTGGGCCTGGGTGCTGGCTTGGGCGTGGGTTTGGGGCTGGGCATGGACGTTCGTGCGGACGGGAGCGTCGCTCTCGGTTCGGCGTCGCGTCAAGCCAGAGCTTGCTTGGAGCGGCGATCCGGCGCTAGACGAAGGAGGTGTCCGACGACGCACGTGCTCCCGAGCCCGAGACCGATCCGGTCCTCGCGAAGCTCGACACGCTCCCGCCCAAGCCTGGCTGTTACCTCTTCTACGACAAGAGCGGCGCTGCGATTTACGTAGGCAAGGCGAAGAGCCTGCGCTCCCGCGTCCGCAGCTACTTCCAGGAGGGCGGCAGCGACTCGCGTTACTTCATCCCGATCCTGCGCAAGATCGTGCGGGACCTCGAGACCGTCGTCACCTCCACGGAGAAGGAAGCGGCCGTCCTCGAGAACGAGCTCATCAAGAAGCACAAGCCGCGCTTCAACGTGAAGCTCCGGGACGACAAGGACTTCCTCTGCCTGCGCATCGACACGAAGGCCGCGTGGCCGCGCCTCGAGACCGTCCGCCGCCCCTCGCCCGACGGCGCCCGTTACTTCGGCCCCTTCCACTCGGCGACGAGCGCGCGCCGCACGCTGCACCTCGTCAACAAGCACTGGAAGCTCCGCACCTGCACCGACCTCGACATGGCCTCGCGGCGCAGGCCCTGCTTGCAATACCAGATCAAACGTTGCCCCGCGCCCTGCGTCTACGAGGTCGACCGCGACGAATATGCCGAGCAGGTCCGCTCCGTCTCGCTCTTCCTCGAAGGCCGGCACGACGAGCTCACGGGCGAGCTCGAAAAACGCATGAAGGACGCGGCGCGCTCCATGGAGTTCGAGCGCGCGGCGATCTACCGCGACCAGCTCAAGGCCGTCGAAATCGCGCGTGAATCGCAGCGCGTCGTCTCCGTGAAGGACGTCGACCAGGACGTCGTCGGCCTCTACCGCGAAGGCTCGATCGCCGAGGTCGAGCTCATCAAGGTCCGGAGCGGCCGCGTCGCCGACACCGTCTCGTTCTCCTTGCGCGGCGTCGAGCTGCCCGACGAGGAGATCCTCGGCAATTTCCTCACGCAATACTACGGCGACGAGGCCGAGGTCCCGGTCGACGTCATTCCGGACGAGATCCTCCTGCCGGTCCTGCCCGACGGCGCCGAGGGCGTCTCCGAATGGCTCGGCGATCGCCGTGGCCGCAAGGTCGCGATCGTCGTGCCCCAGCGTGGACCCCGCGTCGAGCTCCTCGCGATGGCGCGCGAGAATGCCGAGCACGCCTTCAAGGAAAAACAACGCGCCTCGGACGACATCGAAGCGCGCCTCGACGACCTCCGCGAGCGCCTCCGCCTGCCCGCGCTCCCGCGGCGCATCGAATGTTGCGACATCTCGCACCTCGGCGGCGGCGACACCGTCGGCTCGATCGTGGCGCTGCGCGACGGCCAGCCCGACCGCAAGCATTACCGCAACTTCCGGGTGCGCACGAAGACCGAGGGCGACGATTACGCGGCGATGTACGAGGTCCTCGCCCGCCGCTTCCGGCGCGGCCGCACGGCCAAAGAAATCAAGGAGGCCGAGGCGGCTGCGGAAGCGGCGGCGGAAGCGGCGGCGGAAGCGGAAGCGGAAGCGGCCACGGAGATCGAGGCGGCCGCGGACGCAATGGCGGAGACCGAGCCGGAGACCGAAGCGCCGCCGCCGTCGTCGGGCAAGAAGGCCGAGGTCGAGTGGGATTTGCCGGACCTCTTCGTGGTCGACGGCGGGCGCGGACAGCTCAATGTGGCGCTCTCGGCGGCGCGCGACCTGGGGCTGCACGATTTGCCAATCGTGGGCCTGGCAAAAGAGCGGGAGAGCGTGATCGGCGAGAAAATGGTCGACCGCGTCTACTTGCCTGGCCAGAAGAACGGCATCTTGCTCCGGCCTGGCAGCTCGTCCTTGTTTTTCCTGGCGCGCGCCCGCGACGAAGCGCACCGGTTCGCGAACCACATTCGCGAAAAGCTCGGCAAAGCGCGGCGCCTGCGCTCCGAAATCGAGGACATCGCGGGCCTCGGCGACGCCGTGCGCAAAGCGCTCCTGCGCGAGCTTGGCTCCATGGGTGCGCTACGCACGGCCACGGACGCGCAGATCCTCGCCGTGACGGGCGTGACGAAGCGGCATTTGACGGCGATCCGGAAGGTGATCGCGGCGCCGGACGAGGCGGCGGCACCGGCGACGCCGGCCCCGACGCCGCCGCCGGCCGAAGAGGCCACGTCCGGGGAAGAGCGCAAAGACGAAGCTTAGGCGCGGTCGAAGAGGAGATCAGGGAGCGCGCTTCGACGAGGGCTCATCCTCGTACGCGCTCTCATAGGACCGGGACCGCTCGGCGTGGTGGGCCTCCACCCGCCGCGCCAACGCGTGCCGTCCGAGCGCCTCATACCCTGCGACCATCAGCGAAAGCGCTTCAGCTTGCCATCGCGGAGGACGCTCCTCCTGAGGCGGCCAGGGATAGGACGCGTGGAGCTCCCGCCCGAGGGCCAGCGCATAACGAGGATCTCCGTCCGCGAGCTCTCGCTTGGCGCGCGCAATCCAGCCCGGCAGCTTGGCCTGGACCTCGTCCTCCGCGTCCTGGTACTTCGTCCGCGCGTCGGCGAGCTCCATTCCTTGGGAATCACCCTGGTCGGTCCGGATGCCCACGATGCCCAGCTTGAAGTCCACCGCGCTCCGCTCCTCGTAGGACCAGCGCATGGCGGCGCGGTCCTCCCGTCGAATTCGCTCCTCGTGCTCCGCGAATCCATCCAGCACCTCGAGCAACCGCCGCGCCAGAAGCATCTCGACCTTTCGGCCGTGGAATGCGCCCACCTCGTCTTTGAGGACGCCGTCCACCCAGTCGCGAATCTGGTCCAGCAGCGTCTCCCCGCGCCAAACCATGAAATAACTGTCGACGAGCATCACGCCGCTCGGCGTACAGGACGGATCGTCGTAGACCAGGACGAGCCGATGGTCGGAGCCGGCTGCCGCGACGAGCAGGTACTCGGGGAGATCGCACGGCTGGACCTGGTGCAATCGCTCGTCGAAGCCCTCCTTGACCTTTCGATCGAGCCCGCCGTCTTCGAAGAGCTCCATCACGCCCGCGGGCTCGACGCTGAACAGCTCCCGGAAACCACGCGCCTCGGATTCCTGCAGGCCATTGAAGTAGGCCCACGTGAGCGCGACATGTTTGGGCAGGCGGAACCCGTACGTCTTCTCCACCCGCGCTGCGACCGCCGGGAAGCGCACCAGGGCCGTTTCGAGCGCGGCGGCCCAGCGACGCTTGTCCTGCTCCGGGTCCGAAGGATGCACGGCCTCCAGGTACGCCCGGTACTGCTCTTCCTTGTTTCTGCCGCCGCTCTGGAGACCGTCGCGGATCGCCCACGCGAAGTCCTCCTCGGAGGTATTCGCTTCGTTGGCCAGCGCATAGGCGCTCCATATGTCCGCCATGTCCATCCCCTCGAGGGGATCCTGGTCCGCGTTCTCCTCTCGAATGCGCTCGATGCACGTCTCCCAGCGTGCCACGAGGTCCGGGAACGCCTTCTGCCACCCGGCGAGGAACGCGCGAAAGCGCTGCACGGAGACGTTCGTCACGTCGTACTGCGCGGCCACGAAAAATCCCACAGCCGAGCCGTCCGTGGGATCTGTGCAGGTGAAGGCCAGGTTCATGGTGAGGATTCCATCCTGGAGCTGGATGCAATCGATCGGTTCCGCGCGCTGTCCGTCTGTGGTCTCGAAGCCCAGGCTGTAGTCACGGCGCAGGAAGGGAAAGTAGTCTCCCGCAAGCGACACGGCGCTCTCGAACCCCAGCGGCTCGGTGACGGGATCTGCATTCTTGTAGGCGTCCTGCATGAAGATCCCACGGTTTGCGTGGTGGACCTCCGCTTTGCGCGCGAGCGCGCCGCGCCCGAGGGCCTCGTACGCGGCCACCATCAACGAAAGCGCCTCCGCCTGCCAGAGCGGGGAGACGTTCCTCCGGTCCGGGGGGATGGTGCAGGCGCAATGGAGCTCCCGGCCGAGCGCCAATGCATATCGCGGATCTCCTTCCGCGAGGAGCTGCCTGGCGCGCGCGACCGCCTGCGCGACGGCCGCTTGGGATTCGGGGGCATGGATGTCCGACGGGATCTCGAAGCCCGCCCCATCCCCTTGATCGGTGCAAATGCCGACCCCCGAGCCGTGCTCCGCCATCTGCGCGCGCTCGTTGTACGGCCAGCGCATTCGAGCGCGATCTTCCTCGCGGACCTGCTCCGTATACGCCTCGAACTCCTCGAGCGCCTCCAGAAACAAGCGGACGTTGAAGAACGTGGTTTCGTCGATCTCCCCGTCCTCGCCCCTCAGAATCCCGGGGTACTTGATGAGTTCACGGGCCCAGTCCCGGAAGAAGTCGAGGAAGGTCTCTCCCATCCAGCGGGACTTGTCTTCCATGTCGTAAACGACCGCGCCGCTGGGAAGGTAGGCCGGATCGTCATAGAAGAGCGCGAACGCGCTGAAGTCCCCGCAGAACATGATCAGGGCCTCCGGCGGGAAGGCCGGAGCGACGAAGTGCATCTGCGGATCGAATCCCTCCTTGAGCGGCCGCTGGAAAGCGCGCTCCGAATAGAGGCTGAGCACCCCCGAGGACACCGTATACGGGCCGATACCGAGGCGCTGGGCTGGTGCCCGCCACTCATACGGGGAGAGGCTGGAGAAAAAAGCCCAGGTCAGCGCCGCATGCTTGGGCAGGAGAAGCCCGTAGGTCTGCTCGACCCGGGCCGCCACCTCCGCGTGGCGGGCCATGAACTTGTCGACGGCTTCGGCGCGCCGGCGCCGGGCGTCTTCTTTGCCCTTGGGCCGCGCCTTCAGCAGGTAGGCCTGGTAGCCCTCCTCGGTCTTCTCGAGGAACGGCCGGCGGTCCTCGTCCTCGGGATCAGGCGTCAGGAACGCCCGCTCGAAATCGTCCGCCGTCACGTTCGCTGGATCGTCGAGCGCCTCCGGACGCCTCATCCCCGGGTCGTGCTCGAGGGAGGGAAACGCCCGCCGGAAGCCTTCCAGATAGGCCGTCCAGCGCTCCTCGGTGAGCTTCGTCAGGTCGTACCGGTCCTCGAACTCGTAAACGTCGGAGATGCTGCCATCCGGCATTCGCTTCACGATCGTGTAGGTCAGGGTGAGGGTATCGCCTTCGATCCGGATGTCGTCCGAGGGCGACTGGTCCTCATAAAAAAAGCTCTTGAACCCGAAGGTGTCCCCGTCGTGCTCGAACGGGAAGAACCGCAAGGCAATCTCTTCGATCTGGTGGGCAGTGAGCATGGTCTTCGATGGGAGGTGGAGCGAGCGGGCCGGAGTCGGAGCGCGGTAGGTAAGACAAACGGCTCCTGGTCGTCAAGAACAGCCTCGCGCGAAGGCTACAGCCGGGGCTGATCCGCTTTGGCTCCGGGGTGAAGTTCAGGCGTCCTTTTTGCGCGGGAGCACCTGCTCGTCGATCAGGCAATCGTAGATCGTGGCCTCACCTGCCAACTTCAACGGGTGTTGAACATCCGGAACGACGACGTGGCCGACTTCGGGCGGCATGAACTCGTACCCGGGATACGCGACTGCGATTTCGTGTGCGATCCCATCCGCATAGGGTTGCTCCTCGGGTGTAAGCTCGAAGCGCCGCTCCGCCGGTGGGAAAAGATTGCCGTGGCTGTCCGGCTCGTCGAGCCATAGATAGCGGTAACTATGGATGACGTAGTAGGGTACGAGAAAGCTCACCTCGAAGGCGAGCGAGTGAAAACCAACGTCCCGGGCGAGCGTGGGCAGACAGATACCCCCCACGTGAGCCCCGACCGGTCCTGCTCCCCAAAAATGCGGGAACGCGTTCTCCACGTCGCAGTCCGGGAACCGGTCCCGGAGGCGGCGGAGCAGGCCGCGCCAGACCTCGTATTCTGCGCTCGTGATGGCTTGCCTGCGCCGTTCGATCAGCCGTCGATGTTCCTCTGTCTGCCTGTATTCGCGCTCGACAGGCGAGATGCCGATACCGGGATAGTACTGGCGGGCGAGTTCGATCAACGCCTCGGGCGAGTGCTTCATCGTGCGCTTACAGTAGCGCCGAGCCCTGACTTCTGCATGTTCAACTGCGCCAGCAGTTCCTTCTCGAACTCCAAACAAAAGAGCGCTCGCAACCACTGCGGTCTTCTATGCATCACGATCGTAGACGCGTTGGTCGCGGCTACAGCGGTCACCCGGGCAGCCTCCTGCGGGGGGATGACCCCATGCGTCGAATGCCGGATGGGCATTCCGATATACACCTGACAGGCCCATCCCTGCGGGAACAGGTGCCGTCCGTCCACGAAGTTCAGTGTGGTGGCGGCGGCTTGCCATCCGCCTGCTTTATCCGTCCCGTCATCCTGAACAATCGTCACGAATCGAAAAAGTGCCGCCGAGAATCCGCCAGCCCCCACGAACGCACTTTCAGCGTCCGCGACCTCTTCCGTCTCCTCCTCGACGTCCTCCGGTGCCGCCTGCGCAATCGCAGAAACCGCCGCACAACAGGCGGCGGCCATCCACGCAAACCAGCGCTTGCCAGCTCGAACCATGTCTCCCCCTCCCCGGCAGGGTCCGCCGGGCACGCAGGGCTCCATGGGTCTGCTCGGTGCCTCGTCGAGGACCGGACCGGCCGGCCGCGCATCCTCAAAGCGCCGGGGTGCGGTTCAGGCGTCCTTTTTGTGCGGAATCGATGGTCTGGTACCCTCGAAGCGCTGTTGGCGATGTAGATGGTATACGCGGGCGCGCACTCTACTTCGGTCGTGCCCGCGCGCAAAGGCACGCGCTCGCAGGGATGGTCTGGCGCGGGCCGCGTGTGGCGCCCGGGATCTTGGCCTGTGGCGGGACGCTGACATAGCCTGGATCGGCGTACAGGCATGTCATGAAGGAAGACGAACGGCGCCGCCCTGACGGCAAACCCCATCCCCCCCACGCGGCAACGGTGGCGCAGCCCAAGGTGCCCCACGCGGCGACGGTGGCGCAACCCAAGGTGCCCCACGCGGCGACGGTGGCGCAGCCCAAGGTGCCCCACGCGGCGACGCAGGATGACGTCGCGCAACCCTTCTGGTTGCGCGAGGGCAAAACCGTGAAGTGGGTCAAGAACGAGGCCCTCAATGACGACACCTTTCGAGACACCGGCGAGAAGCAATGGTGGTCGAGCTGGTTGCCGGCGTTCGCCAATGAAGAGCTCCCGGTGTACGAGCGGAGGCCGCAGCAGAATCAGAGACAGAAGCAGAAGCCCAAACAGCAAATCACCGTGGTGAAGAAGAAGGAACCGCCGCCGCTTACCTCCGAGCAATGGCTGGATTATGTCCAGACGACCCTGCGCGACTGGGTGGACGAGCGAGGCGGGCTCGCCAAGACCGGCAAGGAGCCCCAAGATTACGAGTTCAAGCAGATCTGGAACTCGCGCCCGCAGCCCTTCCATGGAGAGTGGGACAACTGGCAGGATCTGAAGCGGTTTTACGCGAGGGCGTCCGGCGTGGAGCCGATCCGGCGCCTGGCCTTCGTGCCGCGGTCAAGCAAGACGACGACCAAGGTCCATACGCCGAAGGATCCCCAGAAGGTGGTGGACCAATACGTCACGGGGATCCTCGACGAGATCGAGCGTAACATCGGACGATTCCCCGTCTACGCGAAGAAGGACAATCCCGCGAGGGCAGGCTGTGTCATGTATGGCCCTGCGCTCAGCGTCCCCAAGCAGTACGCCGCAGCCGTTTACAATGAATTCCTCGCCCTGGAGGGGACGGCGTTCGGCGGTGGATACCTGCACATCGTGAAGAAGTCCGCGCATCGACAGTACAACGTCACCCTGCATGGCGTTTACCGTGCGTCGAACCCCAAGACCATGGTGAACATGCACATCGACGCCAGCTGAGACGCGCGCGTCCGTGGTCGAGGGGTCGACGCCCATGGACACGACCAGGGCCGTTCGCGTTACGGTCGTGGGGTGTGGGGAGGCGGATGCCCCCTATGGGGGCTCCGACCGGTCCGGGACCGGATCGGCGGTCCCATTGCAGGTTGGCGGCAACGACAGGTCACGCATCATGGACGAACATTGGCGATCGTAGCCTGCATGATCGCGATCACCTTGTGGGCAGATCCCGTTCCAGAGAACGCTCGGACTTCGCCCGTGCAGACCGTGAGAAGCTTTCCCGCATTCTGCACCCTTCCGATCGCCAAAAAATGGTCCCCGAGCGCGGGCCGCATGAAATTGATCTTGAACTCAGCCGTGACGACATCGCATTCCGGTGGTGCCTTCGTCAACGCTGCATACCCACAAGCACTGTCGACGATGCTCGTGATTGCGCCCGCATGAACATAGCCATTCTGCTGAGAAAGCCGCTCGGAGAAGGGCAGTGTGATATGCACCTCGCCATCTGCCACCAAGGCGAGCTTTGCACCGAGGGTTGCCATCAGGCCCTGCGCATGAAAGCTGGCCGCGATTCGATTGTGGATGTCGCTCATCGAGTGGGGGGCAGGTCGTGAAGGGTTGCAGGACGCCTGATGGCCTGCGGGGGAGCCGCAAAGCGGCCGGGGACGAGGCCGCAGCGTGCCACGACGTTCCTGTCCATCGCAAGCTCCGGTCCTCCAGACGGCGGGCGAAGCTCCACGATGTGCTCCGCGCGTACGCCGTGCTACCCATGGCGCCGCCATGAAGACCCGCTCCTCCGAATGCATTGATACCGCCTGTCTGCGAACGTTCGTCCGGCCTCGGCTCCTCGCGTGGGCCCTCGCGCTCCCGGCGGCTGGCAGCGCGTGCGGCGGCTCCGCGCCTCCTCCCTCCGCGGACGCCACGAATGCGACGGCCGCTCCCACAGCCCAAGCCCAACCGGCTGGCCCACGGGAGGTATGTGAGCACCTGCTCGCCGTCGTTTCTCGGAAGCTCTCGACCGACGGGCGCCCGGTGACCGAAGGCAAAGAGCAAGAATTCATTCGGGGGTGTTTGGAGGAGGAGTCGACAGGACAGGCGGCTGACAAGGAGCGCTGGGCAGGCCGTGCCGCCTGCTTCCTCGCCGCGAAGACAGGCGACGACGTCCTCGCCTGCGACGAAAGTCACCCCTTTCCGAGCGTTCCCCTCGATTGTGATCGATTGCTCGCGCCGGAGGACATCCAAGCGGATCTCGGCCTGTCGATGAGGCCGTCCGACGACGAAGAGCCGACCTCGGCGGAGAACTGCAGTCGAGACTTCCACACGGACGATGGGCGGTTCTTGCTCGTTTACCTTCGATCGCACCGGACCGCGTCGGACGCCGCGGAGCTGGTCCGAGGGCCTCATGAGAAGGCGACGCAGGAGAAACTCCTGCCCGGCCTGGGCGATGTGGCAGAACGTCATGCGGAGGGCTCGTTGTGCCGTGTGGCGGTGGCGAAGGGCCGCGTCAGCATGGTCGTGACCTTCCATGCGCGGCAGCAGGCGTGCACGTTCGACGCACTCGAGCGCCTGGCAGCCAAGGCGACGGCGCGCTTGCCTTGACGCCCTCGGACCCCGTGATCGAAGTCCCCGGACCGTGACTTCAAGCTCGCCGACTCCGTGATCGAGGTACCCCGACTCCGTGATCGGAGTACCCAGACCGTGACTTCAAGCTCGCCGACTCCGTGATCGGAGTCCCCGGACCGTGACTTCAAGCTCGCCGACTCCGTGATCGAAGTCCCCGGACCGTGACTTCAAGCTCGCCGACTCCGTGATCGAAGTCCCCGGACTGTGACTTCAAGCTCGCCGACTCCGTGATCGAAGTCCCCGGACCGTGACTTCAAGCTCGCCGACTCCGTGATCGAAGTCCCCGGACCATGACCACAAGGTCCCGGACCTCGTGCACGCCCTCACCGCGTTCCTCCAACTTCCGCTTCTGTCCGCCTCGGAACGCCCTATGGTAACGTTGCGGGTTGACGATGAGCGGCGTAGTCGAGACCGAACCGATGGCATCGGCGCCCTCGCCGCTGGACGCTCCCGAGGAAGGGCGGCGGCTCGCGGTGGTGGTTCAGGCCCAGCAGGGCATGGAGATCGCTCTGCTCGTGCCGGACACGCCGCTCGTCGTGGGGCGGACGGAGCCTTCGGATCTGCAGGTTCACGACGGCACCCTCTCCCGGCAACACGCCCGCTTCGTGCTCGCGGGCGATCGGCTCCTCGTGGAGGATCTTGGCTCGCGCAACGGGACGTGGCTCGCCGGGCGGCGAATCGACAGGGCCGGCATCGAGATCGGCGACGAGGTGATGCTGGGCAGCGTGCTCGCGTGTGTTCACGTGCTGGCCCCCACGGGGGAGTCGCTCGGGATCGACGGCGAAGAGGGGTTCTTGCGCCGCGTGAACGAGGAGGCGGCGCGGGCGCGCGAGCTGCGGCGGCCGTTCGCGCTGCTCGTGGTGCGCGCGAAGCCCGTGGGGGATCGGTCGCCGCACGTGCGGGACTGGCTCGCCGCGGTGCGGGAAGCGATCCGGCCCTTCGATCGGATCGCGACGTACGGGCCCGGGGCAGCGCAGGTGCTCTTGCCCGAGATGGGGACGGAGGAGGCGACGCGCGTGGCGCAGCGGATCGTGGCGTCGCAGGGGAAGGAAGGGGCGTCGCTCCGGGTCGGCGTGGCCGCGTATCCGGACGCGGGGAGCACGGTGGAGGCGCTGTTCAGCCTGTCCCGCGACGCGGTCAATCGCGCGACAGCGGAGCGGCCCGTGGAGGTGGAGGGGACGAGGGCATTCGCCGACGGGGAGGTGCTCGAGGACGACGCGCTCGTCGCGGGTCGGGCGATGCGCGAGGTGCTCTCGACAGTGGAGCGGGTAGCGGGGGCGCGGGTGCCGGTGATCCTGCACGGCGAGACGGGGACGGGGAAAGAGGTGCTCGCGCGGGCGCTGCACGAGCGCGGGCCGCGGCGAAACAAGCGAATGGTGCGCGTCAACTGCGGGGCGATCCCGAAGGAGCTGGTCGAGAGCACGCTGTTCGGGCATGAGCGGGGGGCCTTCACGGGGGCGGCGGCGCAGCAAAAGGGGGTCTTCGAGGAGGCGGACGGGGGGACGGTATTCCTCGACGAGATCGGCGAACTCGCCATGCCAGCGCAGGCGGCGCTCTTGCGGGTGCTGGAGTCGGGGACGTTGTGCCGTGTGGGCTCGGTCCGGGAGATCACGGTGGATGTGCGGGTCGTGTCGGCGACGCACCGGGATCTGGAGGCCATGGCGCGCGACGGGGCATTCCGCGCCGATCTGTTTTATCGATTGAGCACGGTGGTGATCGAGATCCCGCCGCTCCGGGAGCGCCTGGATGAGATCGAGGCGCTCGCACGCAGGTTCCTCGCGCGGGCGAACGAGGGCAATGCGCGGGCGGTGAAAGGTTTTTCGTCGGCGGTGCTCGCGCGGCTGCGGGCGTATGCGTGGCCGGGCAACGTGCGCGAATTGAGGAACGTGATCGAGCGGGCGGTGGTGGTGGCGCACGGGACGTTGATCGACGAGGAGGATTTGCCAGCGCGGGTGCGGGGGGCGGAGAGGCCGGCACGGGCGGCGGTGGAATGGGAGGGGCCAGCGCCGACGAGGACGGCCGACGCGCCCGTGGAAGGCGAAGGCGAGGATCCGGCCGGGGTCCGCGAGCGCGTGGAGGGGTACGAGGCGACGATCTTACGGGAGGCACTCGAGGCGTCGGGCTGGAGCCGGAAGGCGGCGGCCGAGCGGCTGGGCATACCGGTGCGAACGTTGTCGTACCGAATGAAGCGGCTCGGCCTCCGGCGACCAGGGCGCTCGTGACCAACGCCTCGGATCCGCTTGGATCAGGCCAGCGAGGGGAGGTGATGTCGCAGCGGGGCCTTCTCGGCCATGTTCTTGCCAGACGCCGTGACGAACTTGCCCGAGCTCGCGTCGTACATCAGCGCGACCTCCGTGACGGAGCCGCCGAACATGACCTCCGTCATGGGTGAGGTCACGTGGGTGACGACCGTGTTGCTCACCACCTGGGATTGCACCCACAGATACACCGTGGTGAACGGGGTCATGTCCGCGGTGCTGTTGTAGATGACCGGAGCGGCGGACACGGCGTTCCCCTGGGCCGGCGTTCCATCCACCACCGCGTCCTGGAACAACCCGAACGTCAGGTACCCTTTGGGCAGGTTGTCGTATTGATTCACGGCCGTGTAGGAGCCCGGGCTCCCGCCCGTCGACGGGGGACCGAAGAACCCGGCCGCCGTGAGCGGATAGCTCTTGTTGTCCAGGGCCGGGAACTCGGACTTCGACATCTGCGTGAGCTGCGCCCCGTTGATGATGTCGGCGTTGGACGCGTAGATGCCGTATCGTTCTTCCCAGGTGATCGTGTTGCTGATCAGCGGCCTGTACACGAGCCACGCGACGTTCGGCATTCCGCCGGCGTTCGGCTTGGCGACGACGATGTTGGACCCCGAAGCGTAGAAGCGGTTCAGGTCCTCCTGGGTAAACGCGGTGCTCAGCTTGAACGTGGGCATGATTCGATCTCCTCTGGCTTCTTCTTGAAGCCACTTTCCATTGGGCTTGGCGACGCGCCCCCTCAGCAGCGAGGGGACGCTTCGTGGGAATTCTTCTTTGGTCTGCTGGCCGCGCCGGCTAGAAGCCAACGGTGCTGACCAGGATGTTGTGCGTGCCCGAGGCCGGGAAATGGCCGGAGCCCGAGAACGTGGGGGGCGCTCCGCCGGCATTGGCATGTCCGAGGATGTGATCGAGGTTGTCCGACACGCCGACGAATCCCGGAAGAATGTAGGGCAGAGCCGGGATACCGGTATTGTGATTGAGCGTGGCGACGTTCACGTTGAGGTCACCGGCAATGAGACCCAGGTTGTTCGGCCCCGGGGCGACGAGCGGCCCATAGATGCCGGAGTTCTGGAGGAACAGATAGGCATCGGGGTTGGCGCCGCCTCCCAACGTGGCGCCGGTGAGCACTTGCCCAGGCCCGCGCGGCGCATGCCACGTCAGAAACGGCACGTTTCGGCCGCCGACGGTCAGCGTCGCCATCGCCGGCATACGCATGGTCGCGAGCTCGGCCAGGGCAATCTGCCGTGCAGCGAGGCTCAAATGGATGTTCATCCAGTTCAACAGCGCCTGATCATTGGCCAGATCGGCCGTGGCAAAGGACCCCTGGCCGCCGATGCCGATGCGGAGGAGGAGGATGTAACCTCGTCCGCCGGGGCACCCCTCGGTGGCGTGTGCAGGTGGCTGGTTGTATGCGGCGCCGAGCCCCTGCAGCATCTGGTAGATCGGGCCCCCGGGGGCTGCGTTCGCCTCCTGGATCACGATCAGATCCGGCAGCCAGCCGTTGGTCGTGAGATGGTTGATGACGTCCAGCAGATCGGCTGCGCCCTGCGGCGTCTCCCCCGTGCTGTTCCAGGTGATCACGTTCAGGTTGGGCATGGTCGGGTTTGGCCGGGTGAATGGTTCGATTCCGTCGAGCACCGCTCGATTCGTCCGTGCACATAAACCGAGCAATCCGCATGCCAATCGTCCATGCGACGGCGCCCCCTCATTGCCGCTCGGGAGCGGCAACAATTGGCCCGACGCCCCCCTCCCCCCGAAAGCAACCTCTTGCCGCGGGCAACATCTTGCCCTCACGCTCGGAAGAACCCTCGACCTCACACAAGCGAGGCGGGTAACATCGCAGTCGGATGAAAGCGGCTGGACGCTCGCTCCCGCAGATCGGCTCCTATCGGATCACGAGCGTCCTCGGTCGTGGAGGCATGGGCGTCGTCTACCGCGCCAAACACCCCACGACCGGTGCCCCCGTCGCGCTGAAGACCGTGGCCCTCCCCTCCGCGAGCGCGATCGCCGCGATTCGCCGGGAAATCCACGCGCTGGGGCGGCTCCAGCACCCGGGGATCGTGCGTATCCTCGATCAGGGCGTCTTCGACGGGCTGCCCTGGGTGGCCATGGAGCTCGTCGCCGGCGAGACCCTCCGCCGCCGCATCGAGCGCCTCCACAACTCCCCAAGGACGCACGCGCGCCGGCCCCTGCTCGCGCTCATCCGCCACCTGACCGCGCCGCTCGCCCACATGCACGCCGCCGGGCTGGTGCATCGTGATCTCAAGCCCGACAACGTGATCATCCGGAAGGACGACGCGCCCGTGCTCGTCGACCTCGGCATCGCCGCGCAGCTCGGCGGCATCGAGGGACGCGAGGCCATCGACGTCAACGCCGTGGGGGGCAGCCTCCCGTACATGGCGCCCGAGCAGATCCGGGGCGCGCTCGTCGACGCACGCGCGGATCTCTATGCGCTCGGCTGCATCCTCCACGAGTGCCTGACGGGCGCGACGCCCTTCGTCGGGCGCGACGCCGCGACGATCCGGTTCGGGCACCTCAACCTGCGACCCCCGCCGCCGTCCTCGAAGGCGCGCGGCGTCCCCGAGGCGCTCGATCGGCTCGTCGCGCGGCTGCTCGCGAAGCAGCCCGAGGATCGGATCGGGTACGCGGAAGACGTGGCGGACGCGCTCGCCGTGCTCGATGTTCCCGGCGGCGATGCGCCTGCTGCTGCGTCGCGGAGCCGTGCCTATCTCTATCGACCTGCGCTGGAGGGCCGCGCAACGATCCTGGCCGAGAGCACGGCGGCGATCGAGGCGCTCGCGGCCGAACGACGCGGGGGGCTCTGGTTCTTCGGGGGCGAGAGCGGCGTGGGCAAGACGCGGCTCGCGCTGGAGATCGCCCAGCGGGCCGCGCAAAGGGGCGTGACGGTGTGGTCCGGGAGCGCCGTCCTGCGTGGCGAGCCGCTCCACCTCGTTCGCCCGGCGCTCACGGCCATCGCGGATCGGTGCCGCGCCGCGGGGGCGGAGGCGACCACGAGGCAGCTCGGCGCGCGGGGCAAGCTGCTCGCGCCTTACGCGCCGGCGATCGCGGATCTCCCCGTCGTACGAGCGACGCCCGAGCCGCCCCCGCTCCCTCCAGAGGCCGCCCGAGCGCGCGTGCTCCACGCGCTCGAAGAGACCCTCCTCGCCTTCGCGGCGCCCGCCCCGCTCCTGCTCGTGCTCGACGACCTCCAGTGGGCCGACGATCTCTCGCTAGGCTTTCTGGCTTCCCTCGCGGCGAAGGAGCGCGATCACGACGGGCTCTTCGTCCTCGGCACGTATCGCCTGGAGGAGCGCACGGAGGAGCTCTCCGCGATCGTGCGCCGGGCGAGCGCGCGCGACGTCCAGATCGGGCGGCTCGATCGCGAGGGCGTCGCCGCCATGATCACGAGCATGGTGGCGCTCGCGGCGCCGCCCCGGGAGCTCGTGGATGGGCTGCATCTCCGCACGGGCGGCAATCCGTTCTTCGTCGCGGAGTACCTGCGGGCGGCGCTCGGCGAAGGGCTGCTCGCGCGGGACGCCGCGGGGCATCTTCAGCTCGGGCAGACCACGCTCTCGCTGACGCTTCCCCACACGCTGGCCGAGCTCGTCGAGCGGCGGTTGTCGGCGCTGGGCGAGCAGGCAGCGAAGGTCGTCGCGTGGGCGGCGGTGCTGGGGCGTGATCTCGACACGGCGATGCTCGACAAGCTCGGAGGGCTCGAGGAGGTCGCGATGATGGACGCCATCGAGGAGCTGCGGGTCCGGCAGATCCTCGAGGAAAAGGGAGATGGGCGGCTCGCCTTCGTGCACGGCACGATCCGGGAGGTCGCGCAGGCGCGGATCGCACCTGCGCTGCGCCGGACCATGCACCACCACGTCGCGCTCGCGCTCACCGCGGGCGGCGAACCGCGGCTCGCGGAGATCGGCCATCATCACGCGGAGGCCGGCGATCACCCGCAGGCGAGCGTCTTCTTCGCGCGCGCGGCGGATCGAGCACGCGCCTCGTACGCGAACGGGGAGGCGATTCGGCTCTACCGGGCGGCCGTGGAGGAGGCGCAGGGGGCCGCGCCGGCGGGCGTGCTCGAGAGCCTCGGCGACGTGCTGGGGCTCGTGGGGCGGCAGGAGGAAGCGCGGCTGGCCTACACAGATGCCCTGGCGCGCCTGCCCGTCGAGGCGGCGATCCCGCGGGCCCGCGTGTTTCGCAAGATCGGCAAGGCGTGGGAAGTCCACCACGACCACGGTGAGGCGCTCGCGGCGTATGCCGAGGCCGAGGCCGCGCTCGGGGCCTCGGCGCCCAGCGCTTCCGCGGCGTGGTGGGATGCGTGGGTCGAGGTGCAGATCGACCGTATCGCCGTGTTTTACTGGGCCGCGCGTGTCGACGAGATGGCCGCGATCGTGGAGCGGGTGCGGCCCGTGGTGCAGGCGGGGGGGACGGCGGCGCAGCGGGCGCGTTTTTTCCGCGCGCTCACGCAGATCGGGCTGCGAAGCGAGCGATATTTGCTCTCGGCCGAGACGGTGCGAAACGCGCGGGCTTGCCTTCTGGCCTGCGAGCAGGAAGAGGGCTCGCCGGATCTCGCCGCGACGCGGTTCGCGTTCGCGACGGTGCTGCTCTGGCATGGGGCGCTCGACGAGGCGGAGGCGCGGCTGCTCGACGCGCTCGCGGAGGCGGAGCGCACGGGCGATGTGACGCTCGAGGCGCGGAGCCTGACGTACCTGACGCAGGTCTGGCGGCGGCGGCGGCGGGTGGCCGAGACGCGGGCGTGGGCGAAGAGGAGCCTCGGGACGGCGGAGGCGGCGGCGATGGACGACTACGTGGGCGCGGCGCTCGCGAACCTCTCCTGGGTCGCGCTCGCGGAGGGCGATATCGGCGAGGTGATGCGCCTGGGGGAGGCGGCGCTCGCTCGCTTTCGTTCGTCGGCGCTGGTGTATCCTTTCCAGTGGATGGCGCTCTTGCCGCTCGCGGCGGCGGCGCTCGCGCGGGGGGATCGCGGAGGGGCGGCCTGCTACGCCGCGGCCCTGATCGAGCCGGGACAGCAACGGCTCCCCGAGGCGCTCACGGCTGCTTTGGAGGCGGCGCGGGGCGAGGGTGGCACGGAGGCTGCAATGCGGCGCGCGCTCGTCTGCGCTGGCGAGACGGAATACCTATGATCGAGAAAGGCAATTGAAGAACCATGAGCATTCTCATCCTTCACGCGGAGACCCGGAGTCTCGTCGTCGGGCAGCAGACGCAGATTTCGTTGAAGAACCTTACGCAGCACCAATCTCTGTCCTGGACAAGCTCGGACTCGCGCATTGCGACCGTCGATCGAACGGGGCTCGTGACGGGCGTCGAGCAAAGCAGTTCGCCCGTGACCATCACGGGCATGGACGAGGATGAAAACACGGCGAGCGTCACCCTCTACGTAGGTTCTCTCGAGGTAGCCCCGAGAGATACGGCGATCGAGACGGGTAACGACATCACGTTCTCCGTACGCGGCGTGGATGCCGTGACCTGGACGAGCTTGAACAAGGCCGTGGTGACGATCGGCCCAGAGGACGGGAAGGCGGAGGCCATCAACCTCGGGACGGCCATCATCCAGGCCGCTGACGCGAACGGCAATGTCGGGTATGCGACGCTGCGCGCGGGGATGCTGCTCGTCTACGGCGCCGACGGCACCCTGTACGCGATCACGCCCGACGTCTGGACCTTGGCGACCATCGTTCCTACCAAAAGCAGCCAAGTCCCGTCGTTCAGCGACATGAACAGCAAGGCCCAGTCCAGCGACAAGACGCTCGCCTCCTACGTGCCCCCCTCGCCGACGTGGACCACATGTTACGTCCTGAACCCCTCGCCAATCACCCCGGCTCCCGGGAAGCTCGTGAGGAAGGTGTGATGGCATGTCCACCACGCCTGCAGCGAAGCGCTTTCGGCGGGGGACACACCGCATCGTCCCGCCCGAGGAGACGCTCGCCCGCGTCCAGGGCCTCCTGCCCATCATGGGTATCACCCGCATCGCCGACGTGGCCGGGCTCGACACCATCGGCATTCCCGTGGCCCTGGCGATCCGGCCCAATGCGCGGTCGCTCTCGGTATCGCAGGGCAAGGGCGCGGATCGCGCCTCGGCGCGGGCCTCGGCGCTCATGGAGTCGGTGGAGCAGTATCATGCAGAGCATATCGACCGACCCCTCCGGCTCGCCACCCGGAACGAGCTGCGCTTCTCCCACCGCGTGGCCGACCTCTCCGGCCTGCCGCGCCTCGCGGGGAGCGTGTTTCACGACAACCTACGTACGTTGTGGATCGAGGGGCAGGAAATGCTCCATGGCGGCAGCATGTGGGTGCCTTACGAGATGGTCCATATGGATTACACGCTGCCGCTCCCCTCGGGCAGCGGGTCCTTCTTGATGAGCTCGAACGGCCTCGCCTCCGGCAATCACCCGCTGGAGGCGCTCGGCCACGCCCTCGCCGAGCTGATCGAGCGCGACGCGACGGCGCTCTTCCAGCTTGCCGGCGAGGCACAAAAAGAGGCGCGCGTGGACCTCTCCACGGTCCATGACCCGCTCTGCCGGTCCCTGCTCGACAAATACGAAGAGGCGGGCGTGGAGGTGGCCGTCTGGGAGGTGACGTCCGATATCGGCGTCCCGGTCTTCTCGTGCGTGATCGTGGACCGGGAGCCGAACCCCCAGCGGCCGATCGGGCCGATGGGGGGCATGGGCTGTCACCCGTCGCGCGCCGTCGCCCTGTCGCGCGCGCTCACGGAGGCGGCCCAGAGCCGGCTCACGCTGATCACGGGGTCTCGCGACGACGTGCATTGCCACGAGCGGCCCGAGGGGGGCGATCTCGACGCCGCGCGCCGGGCGCTCCGGATGCTCGCGGCGTCGCCGCCGGCGCGAAGCTTCGAGGCCGCGCCGGATCACGAAGACGAGACGCTCGACGACGACGTGGCCTGGCTCCTCGAACGCCTCGCGGCGGCGGGGCTCTCGCAAGTCATCACGATCGATCTGACGAAGGCAGCCTTCGGGATTCCGGTGGTGCGGGTGATCGTGCCGGGGCTCGAGGCCAACCATGATGTGCCGGGGTATGTGCCGGGGCTTCGCGCCCGGAGACGCATGGAGGGGCGCACGAGATGAAGGTC